>CAURBW010000006.1:0-274898 GCA_963523075.1 uncultured Clostridium sp. | reverse complement strand
TCTCCATGTAGACGTTTTTCACTGTAGATATCATCATTTTCGACCCCATGGTTCATCTCTGCTTTCGGAGTAAAATAACGTGAGAACTACCTAGTTCAGGAATTTATAAATGGTTGCGATTGTGCGACTTGAGGGATATGAAAAACTGGTCTATATGCGACATTTTTCTGAAAAAGCAACCGGAAGACGAACAGGAGACAATAGCAATCCAAACAGTTATCAGGCGCAAAAGGAAAATTCTATGTTTTTCAAATTTGCCCAACGAGGTGTTTTGTTGCCTGAATGGTATATATTGTTCCACCATTGGTTTTAAAGGCCACACAGGGGCAATATTTTGCGACACAGGGCCAAACGAAAGTGGTCTATTGATTCTGTTTCACCATAGACTTAGCTAAATCATCTACCCTATGGTTCATGGTGAACCATGAATTTACAGGAAACTGGATCTATGGTAAAATGGTGCTGCCGGGGGTTACAGGGGGTAAAAATACTTCTACTGTAACTCCCTTTTCTGTTCTTTTCTGCTGTTCCTTTCTCATGAAACTAAATCCAGAAATGACTTGCAATCCATTCCATACAGAGTTAACATCAACAACCAATAAAAGAAATAACTTGTCCTACCACCATTGGTTTGTTGTAGATAGGCTGTCGCCCCCTTGCGGACTCATTTAGAGTTAACGCTGTCATCTGAGGTTGCCGGTACAGGAACTGATCGGTTGGAAACAAGATCTGGAGGGAGAGAATTGCAGAAAAGAGAAAATCTGCTTTATGTGGGAATTGACCTGCATAAGGAAAGTCATACCGCAGTGATGGTGAACTGCTGGAATGAGAAGCTAGAGGTGGTCGTCATTGAAAACAAGCCCAGTGAATTTAAAAAGCTGGCAGAAAAGGTAAACAGAAAATCCAATCATCTTGGGCTTGAACCCATTTACGGATTGGAGAATGCATACGGCTACGGCAGAAGTTTAGCTGTCTGGCTAATTGAAAAAGGTTACATTGTAAAAGACATTAATCCGGCTCTGGCTTATGACCAGAGAAAAAGTGCACCCATGCTTCGCAAAAATGATGAGTATGATGCGTATTGTGTTGCAACAGTTCTGATTAACCAATTGCATACATTGCCAGAGGCAAAGCCCAAAGATAACGAATGGACACTGGCACAACTGGTGAATCGGAGAGATTTACTGGTCAAAGACGGAATCCGCTTTAAGAACGGACTTCATGAGCAGATATCCATGGCATATCCCAGTTGCAGTAAGTTCTTCAGCGAAATAGACGGGAAATGTGCCATGTATTTCTGTAAAACCTATCCGTCCTCTGTCCATTTGCAGGGAAAAACGGCAGAAGACCTAACAATCGAATTCAAGGAAATAGCTCGCATTTCCAAGAAAGACAAAGCGGAGTTGATTCTGGATTGTGTACAGAATGATGGAAATACCTTTCGGGAATATCAGGAATCCAGAGATTTTATCACAACGAGTCTGGTACGTGACCTGGAACATCAAAAAGAAGAATTAGCAGGGCTTGACAAAGAAATCGAAAAGATCCTGCTTAGTTTTGATTATAAACTGACCAGTATGCCTGGAATTGGAACTTCCATAGCCAGTAAACTGATTGCAGAAATCGGAGATATTCGAAGGTTTCCCAATGCAGATAAGCTGGCAAGATTTGCAGGAGTAGCTCCTGTAAAGTTCAGTTCTGCCGGGAAGGGCAAGGAGCAAAGTTCCAAACAGGGAAACCGCCAGTTGCATGGATTGTTTTATTTCCTGGCGGTAACAATGGTTTCCAAGCCAAATAACGGAACGCCCAATCATCCGGTATTTTATGATTATTACATGCGAAAAATCGGCGAAGGAAAGACAAAGTCTCAAGCGCTGGTCTGTATCATGCGCCGACTGGTGAACATTGTATACGGAATGATGAAAAATAAGACGGAATACCGGGAACCAGTATTGAAAGAAGAACAGTAATTTTTCTATTTAAAAACAGCACAAAGACGTGCTATAATTTTTTTAATTGAATAAAGATTTTTACCGTTCGTCGGATATCTCAGTACTCCACCTGAGGGGGCTGGTGGAAGTAATACTAGATTAATACCGGGTACTGAAGGTGTTGTTACTGGAGGTGATTCTACTAAGCTAGGTAAGAATATGATGGAATCTATGGGACAAAAAAGATCAACGAAATGGACCGGATATCAGGCTTAGCATATAATTCCTTCAGAAATGGCAGATCACCAAGTATTGCAAAAAATTGGCATGAATTTAGATGATGCTACCAATGTCTTATTCTTACGGATCCCGGCAGACGATATAAGTGCAATGTCAAGGCATAGAGGATATCATTCCACTTATAATGAATTTGTGAAAATGCAATTAGATGCCATTGATATTACTCAAGATGTTAATACGTTGTAACGACAAGTACTAGATTTACAGAGTAATTTAAAAAAGCTGCAGCAAAGCGGATTGCTACTTTATCTGAACCAGGGAGCATCAATAGATTTATGGCAACGAAGTTTAGGGAGAATTCAGTAAAGGAAGTGTATGTATGGAAAAGGAAAAAGAGAAAATTATTCTTCAGATGTTATATGATAAGGATATTGAGGATGTATTAAAAGAATTAAATACTATTAACGATTCTGAAATGCTATATGTATATGCTTATAATTATAATTGGGATAGCGGCTTTGAGATACCTAAAAGTATTCTTCATAAAGATTGTTGTGATTTAAGCACAGCATTAATGATTTTTTATTCTGCTGATGGAGAAAGGTATTTACAAAATAAAGATGAAAAGAATGATAGGTTAAAGGAATGGTCTATTTTTATTAAAGATTTATATAATATGATACTCGAAAATAGATTTAAAAAAAGCAATATAAAATTCGCCCCACCATTAAGTATAGTTCAGATATATAAGTTGAAAAAGGATATAGTTAATGAGGAATTTATATTTTTAGAAAATATAGGGAATAAGGATCTGAATATATCTTTATAAAAATATATCTATTTAGAGACCATAACAATATTTAGTCGCTGATGAGAAATATATTGCTAAAGGATTATAGTTTCATTAATTTTACTGAAGTCATTCATAACCCCGTAACTCTTTCGCATAAATGGGCATTTCATGCAAGTGTGACCCCGGTTACGACCCCAATGCCTAAAATCTGACCCCGATGTAAAATCCTATCAGTCCGCATTGCGGGCTGACCTAATCCGAGACGGGGAGGTTTTTGACCCCGGCTCGTTAACCTGCATCATTTTAATTACCATGGTTCACCTCTGTTTTAGTAGGAAAATAGAGTAAAATTCATCTGGTGTTAAATTTTAAAAATGGTTGCGATTGTGCGACTGTGAGAATATTAGAAACTGGCCTATATGCGACATTTTTCTGAAAAAGCAACCGGAAGACGAACAGGGGGCAACAGCAATCCAAATATTTATCAGGTACAAAGGAAGAAAGCCATCCTTTTTTAATTTACCAAACGAGGTGTTTAATTGCTTGAATGGCATACATGTTCCACCATCAGTTTTAAAGGCCACACAGGGGCTATATTTTGCGACACAAGGCTAACCGGGAATTGAATACCGATTCTACATTGCCAGAAGTGAAAGATAACTGACTACCCCCATGGTTCATGGTGAACCATGGGATTTACAGGAAATTGGTTCTATGGTAAACTGGAGCTGCCGGGGGTTACAGGGGGGAGAAATACTCTTTCTGTAACTCCCTTTTTCATTCTTTTTTCTGTTGTTTCTTCTCCTGAAAATAAAACCAGAAATGACTTGCAATCCATTTGATACTGAGTTAACATCAACAACTAATAAAAGAAATAACTTGTTCATCCACCTATTGGTTTGTTGTAGACAGGCTGTCGCCCCCTTGATATGGCAATCTGCCCTAAGCTCTTTGGATTCACTTTAGTCTTCCTGAATTTGTTCCCTGTTACGGTATTCTTTCGGAGTTGCATTCACATATTTCTTAAATTGCTTACAAAAATAGGCAGCATCTGCATAACCTACTTCCGCAGCAATTTCCTGGATGGGCAGGTCGGTGGTTTCCAGCAGGATTTTGGCATCTTTCATACGGAATTGGGCATGCAGCTGTGCAGGGGTCATGGAATAGGTATCTTTCATTACTTTTATAATATATGCCTTGTGATAGGAAAACTTTTTCGCTATCTCCTCCAAAGAAAATGGTTGTTTCGAATGTGTGGCTATATATGTGTAAATCTGGGCAGACAGATTCCCGGACCCGTCCTGGAATTCCTTTTTCTCCATCAGGGACAGCACGTACAGCAGAAGCTGTGTGGATTCCAGCAGACCCAGTTTCGACTTCAGGAACAGTTTCTGCCGATAATAATGGTTGATTTTGACTTCTGTGAGGCGGTCCATTGCATTGGTGATAAGTTTACATGTTTCCGGATTCAGATGTCCGTTCTGGGGAATAAACACGGAAGAGGATTCCCGCTTATAATACTGTTTATGCGTCATTTGACGGGTTTTTAAGTGTTTCGCTGCACTTGGGTACATAAATGCTCCTGAAAATGAAAAATGCAGCCAGTTAAAACGTACTTCAACGCTGCATGGACGGAACCCCTTAGAGAGATGATTGGGTATCAGAATCAGAAAGTCACCGGGATTGAGCGTATACTGCCGTTCGTCTTCCTGTATATACAATGTACCTTCATTCATGACTATTAAATCAAAGGTTTCTTTGAGAATCCGCCGCTCATGGACATCTCCAGGCCGGTATATGGTGCTGCCGGCGGTGATGAAATTAGGGGTCGGCGGACATATGAATTCCAGATACATAAATTATCTCCTGCTAATTTTATTATAGGTGAAATTAATAAAAAATGAATATCGTTATAGAGATTATACGGTAAGAATGCCAATAATTCAATGTTTAAATATTTATAGATATAAAATTATGTAATTAATTAAGAAAGTTTATGTAATAATTTGCAAGTGTAAAAACGAATATAATTATATTTCGTGCAAATTTATGACATACTTATCACTTCTTCACTTTGTTATTATCACATTATAACAAAAACTAAAGGAGCGTATAAAATGAAAAAGATTTTAAGTAACTATCGTTTTTCGATTATTCTATTGTCTGGAGTAATCATCGGGGGCTTGCTTGGACTCTTCCTGGGGGAAAAGGCAGTTGTATTGCAGTCAATTGCAGATATTTTTCTGAATCTGGTATTCTGTTTGATCGTGCCAATTGTATTTTTTTCGATTGCAAGTTCTATTGCTAATATGGAGAATATTGGCAAGCTGAGAAAAATACTGCTGATTTTTCTTGCTGTAATTGTTATTTCAGGGTTTATCACATCACTGCTTGCTCTGGTAACCGTTTTAGTTTTCCCTACGATTAGCGGTCCGATTGTTATCAGCGGAGATTCGGAGGTATTGGAGGCAAATGTTAACCTTGTCAGGATGCTGACAGTCTCAGATTTCTCTGAATTGCTTTCAAAAGGAAATATGCTGCCGCTGATTATTTTTACAATATTGTTCGGATCCGTAGTCAGCATGCTGAAGGAGAAAGGCTCCCCGGTAAAGGTATTTCTTAACGGTATGACCGATGTTTTCAGCGGAATGGTTGGAGTTGTCATGAAGCTGGCGCCTGTGGGCATTGCATGTTATTTCGCTTCCATGATTGGAAAGATGGGAAGCAATGTCGTGACTTCTATCATCAGACTTTCCATTATTTATGTTGTATTCTGTATTTTTTACCTGCTGCTGACTTCTTCCCTTTATGCATTCTGGGGCGGCGGTATAGAAGGTGTAAAAACCTACTGGAGAAATATTCCTCTGTCCCTGACAACTGCAATGGGGACCTGCAGCAGTACGGCCTGTATCCCTGTCAATATTATTTCCAGTGAGAAAATGGGCATACCCAAGGATATTGTAGATATTGTAATACCATTAGGCGGAAGCGCACATAAAAATGGTGTTGTAAGTGTTCAGATCATGAAAATTGCATTTTTATTTGCCGCTTATGGGCAGGTCTTTGAATTAAAGGACATGGCATTGGCAATTTTTGTAGCAATCATCAGTGGAATTATCGTTGGAACGATTCCCAGCGGCGGATTTATTGGTGAGATGTTTATTTGCACGGCTTTCGGTTTTCCCACTGCGGCAGTACCGCTGCTTGTTATTATGGGTACTCTGACTGACCCATTTTGCACAATGATCAACGTAACGTCTGATCCGGCAATTTCCATGGTTATCGCCCGCCTGGTTGACGGTAAAGACTGGCTTTTAAAGACATCGCTTAAAACAGGAACAAAATAAGACAGAACAAAAGGAGAATAACACAATATGATGGATACGGACATATTAACACAAGATGTGGAAGACATTTATCTTGGCAATCTCGGAACCGTAGATACAGACATAAAATTACCCAAAGAAGGTAAAAGAGGCAGCCGGTTCCGGTGGGAGTCCAGTGAGATACTGTTTATCGGCCATGACGGGAAAGTAACACGTCCGACGCATGGTGTGGGCAACAGGGAAGTTATGCTGACAGTAACCGCTGCTCACGGAAATAAGAGCATAACCAGACAGTTTGCGGCAACCGTTCTTGAAGAGGTTATGATGACTAATATTATCGGCACTGTCTATATCGAAGATACAATAATAGATGAGACTTATCATCTGCCGGAATTCTGTGTTGTTGAGCTGGATAATCAGACTTATTCCACGGCCGGTGTGAAGTGGAGTACCAGGTTTAAACCGAATGTGCCAAAGCAGGTCATTACCGGTACGGTCGAAGGAACGGATATTCCGGTTCGAGCCATCCTTACATACCGGCCGGAGCATAAGTTTACAAAAGTACCTGCAGGCCTTGTTTCCAAAGCTACAGTTCTGGAAGGTCCATCTTTGTATAAAGAGGCTTCCGACCGGATGATTGCTTATCTGAAACGTGTGGATATGGAGCAGTTGGTTTACAGTTTCCGTGATGCTTCCGGATTGCCGGCCGGTGAAGGTAAACCGATGACCGGCTGGGATGCACCGGAAAGTAACCTGCGGGGACATACGACAGGACATTACCTATCGGCCTTTTCATTGGCTTACTTTGCCACCAAAGATGAAGTTTTCCGTCAGAAAATTGATTATCTGGTTCAGGAACTGGGCAAATGCCAGGATGCCTTTGAAGCGGAAGGTATGCACAAAGGATTTCTGAGCGCATATAATGAAGCCCAGTTTGACCTGCTGGAGCAATATATCACTTATCCGACTATCTGGGCGCCTTATTACACCCTGGAAAAAATTCTCAGCGGGCTTTTGGACTGTCATGAATACGGCGGCAATGCCAAGGCCCTTGAGATGGCGGTCAAAATCGGTGATTGGGTGAATATGCGTCTCGGCGGGCTTCCGGTGGAGCAGCTCAAGAAAATGTGGTCCATCTATATAGCCGGAGAATTCGGCTTTATGATTTCGGCATTAATCCGCCTATACCAGACAACCGGAAATAAGAAATATATCAGAACCGCGCTGCTCTTTGAAAATGACAAATTGTATGTTCCCATGAGGTATAACTATGATACGCTTGACGGTGTCCATGCCAACCAGCATATCCCGCAGATTATCGGAGCCCTGGATATTTATGAGGCGACCGGTAATGAAACGTATCTGCATATTGCCGAAAACTTCTGGAATATGGTTGTCAGACATCATGCATATTCTATCGGAGGAGTCGGAGAAACCGAGATGTTTAAATTATCAGATAAAATTTCCGGATTCCTTACAAGTAAAACGGCAGAGAGCTGCGCCAGCCATAATATGCTGAAGCTGACAAAAAAGCTGTATAATCTGAATCCGAAAACAGAGTATTTTGAATATTATGAAAATACCCTTCACAACCATCTGCTTTCGGCAGCCGGCCATAAGTGTGACGGCGGAACGACATACTTTATGCCGCTGGGACCTGGGGGAAGAAAAACGTTCGATACGGCCGAAAATACCTGCTGTCATGGCACGGGTCTGGAGACACTGCTTCGGTTCCAGAAGGATATCTACAGCTTCAGTGATGACGCTTGCTATGTAAATTTATTTTATCCGAGCACAGTGAACTGGCTGGAGAAGAATGTATCTTTCAGGCAGAGCAATGAAGACAGCCAGATCAGTATTTCTGTTATAGGAGCCGGTGAATTCTCGCTGAAAATCCGTGTTCCCACGTGGATGGCCGTCAAATCCGTTGCAGTTGACGGTACTGAGGCAGCTTATGAAAGCGGTGAATACATCATATTGAAACAGAAATGGCAGAATAATAAAGTAACTGTCCAATTCGAACCGCGGATGGGCATCCGTCCGGCCAATGACAATCATAACATGTTCTCCATCACATACGGGCGTGATATTATGGCTTATTGCGGTGAGGAGACTGATTTTATAGAGATTCCGGAACCAACAATGATTGAATCCCGCCAGAACGGACAGGAATTACTCATCAACGGAGTTAAGATGAAGCCATTTAATAAAGTAACGGATGAAGCATATCATGTCTATTTTAAAAGAGTTATTGACAGATAAATTATAGTTTCAGGAGGAGCTGTTATGTCTAAACCTATAATTAACTTTGCGTCAGTTACTCTGGATTGTCCAAATCAAGACGAGTTGGCAGATTTCTATGCTGCACTATTGGGCTGGAATAAACAACGTTATGATAAAGAATGGCTTGCAGTCATTCAGATGGTTTTGTTGTGTATTTGATACAATTAATTGCTTCTGTTATTTAAATTTGTTGTCAACATGCAACAACCAGACATACTGAAACTACATGGAACCATTTTATATATTTGATTTGATGATATAATGTAAAAGAAATGTATGGTTCAGTTAAAAATTAAGGAGAAGAAGGAGAAGGTTATTATGAAAAGGAGAAGGTTTGTATCCATGTTACTGGCTGTTCTGATGGCTCTTGTTTCATTCACGGCATGCTCTTCACCTAAAGCAGGCGGTGGGGCTGAGACCAGTGAAGGAAAAGAGCAGACGAAGCAGAATACAAGTGATTCTACGCTTACGGTTGCTATATGGGATAAAAATCAGGAGCCGGGATTAAAGCAGATTATGGATGATTTTACGAAACAGACGGGGATTAAATGTGATATACAGATTACTCCATGGAAAGATTATTGGATTATGCTGGAGGCGGCAACAACAGGGGGAAATATGCCGGATGTTTTCTGGATGCATTCGTTCCAGGTAAATACATATGCCCAGTATGATGATATATTGCTTGATTTATCAGATCAGATAAGCAAGAGTGATAAAATTGATTTAAATAAATTTCCCAAAGATCTTGTTAAGTTATATCAGAATTCCGGTGGAAAACAGGTAGGTGTTCCCAAAGACGTGGATACATCTGCAGTATGGTATAATAAAGATATGTTTGATGAGGCAGGAATACCATATCCAACGGCTGACTGGACCTGGGAAGATTTCAGGGAAATTGCTAAAAAGCTGACGAAACCAGACGGCTCGCAATATGGTCTGGCTATGAAGCCAAACAGTGATCAGGAGTCATGGTATAGCCTGGTATACGCAAATGGCGGGAAAATTATAAGTGATGATATGACGAAATCAGGCTTTGATGATCCAAAAACAATTGAAGCTATGAAAATGGTGGAAAATATCGTAAAAGATGGATCAATGCCTTCGTATTCAGTTCTGGCTGAGAATGATACGACAGCACTTATGGAAGCCGGAACAGTAGCCATGACATTCCAGGGGTCCTGGATGGTTTCAGAACTTAATAACAATGAGTATCTGAAACAACACGCAGCAGTTGCTCCTCTTCCTAAAGGGAAGAATGGTACTTGTTCCATGTATAACGGTCTTGCATGGTCTGCCTCCGCACAGGGAAAGCATACAGAAGAAGCGTGGAAGCTGATTGAATACTTAGGTTCAGAAGAAGCACAGAAAAAACAGGCAGAACTTGGTGTTACTATGGCAGCATATGAAGGAATTTCTGATGCATGGTCTAAATCCCAGGCTGGATTTGATCTTACCCCATATCTGGATGTGATGGATGGAGCGGTATTGTATCCTCATTCCAAGAATACTACTGTATGGTATACGGCTATGACCCAGTCTATGGTAAATCTCTGGGATGGTTCCAAAACGGCAGAGGAAATTTGCCTGGACTTTACGAAGGTTATGAATGAGGCGCTGGCGAACGAACAATAATTGGCTTGCTCATCAGGGAGGTATCTTGAAGTGCCTGATACCTCCCTTCCTTTGTCGGAGAAGGTGCGTTTCTTCCAGGTATCGGAAAGGGGTATACATTAAATGCATAAAAAAAGCAGGAGAATGACAAAGAGTGAACGGCAGGAATTTTTTTGGGGCTGGGGATTTATACTGCCTGGTATTACTGGGCTTTTGATACTTAATATCATTCCGATATTTCAGACAATCTATCAAAGCTTTTTTAAAACAGGATCTTTCGGGAGAGGGAATATATTTGTAGGAGCACAGAATTATGAAAGATTATTTTCTGATTCCAGAATACTGTCTGCTACATGGAATACATTCAAATATGCTTTGCTTGAAGTTCCCGCCTCCATATTTATTGCACTTGTATTAGCGGTAATGCTCAATGAGAAAATAATAGGCAGATCCGTATTTCGCGCTATATTTTTCATCCCCATGGTTGCGGCTCCGGCAGCAGTTGCAATGGTTTGGAAATGGCTTTACAATTCTCAATTCGGTCTGCTGAATCATATCCTCAATTCTATCGGGATACCGTCGGTAAATTGGATCAGTGACCCTGATATTGCGATCATTTCCGTTGCTATAGTGGGAATCTGGTCGATTATTGGATACAATATGATTTTATTTATAGCAGGATTGCAGGAAATACCAAGGGACTATTATGAAGCGGCCTCCATTGATGGAGCCAATGCCATGTATCAGTTTTTTAAGATCACGGTTCCTCTTATTTCACCTACTATGTTTTTTGTAGTGGTTACCAGGGTGATTGCAGGTTTACAGGTTTTTGATTCTATCTTTATGCTTGTCACGACACAGAATCCGGCATTGCCAAAAACCCAGTCACTGGTTTACTTATTCTATCAATATGCATTTGTTGAGAATAACAAAGGATATGCGTCTACGATAGTTGTATTATTGTTAGGTATTATTATGGTAATTACAGTGATACAGATAAAAGCTCAGAAAAAATGGGTCCATTACAGCTTTTAAAGGGGGTATGACCGTGCAGAGAACAGAAAAGAATCGGCATATATTGCAATATATAATTTTGGTTGCAGGCGCAATTGTTATGCTGGTACCATTTGTATGGATGATATTAACTGCATTTAAAACACAGACAGAATCAACACAGATGAATCCGTTTATTATATTCCCTTCCATGTGGAGACTGGACGCATTTATCAATACATCTACTAAAATAAATTTTATAAGGCTTTATGTAAATACTTTATTAATGATTTTTTGGAGAATTGTTTGCGCAGCCATAACCTCGAGTATGGCGGGGTATGCGTTTGCACAATTGAATTTCAAAGGAAAGGATTTCGCGTTTGGATTGGTCTTGTTCCAAATGATGGTACCCGGTCAGATATTTATCATACCGCAGTATTTGATGCTTAATAAAATTAATATGTTAAATACCACTTTTTCTCTTGTATTTCCGGGGCTGGTAAGTGCCTTTGGGATATTCCTTATCCGGCAGGCATTTATGGGTTTGCCCAAAGATCTTTTTGAGGCATCAAAACTGGACGGCTGTAATTTAGGCCAGATATTTTTGTTTGTGATGTTTCCTCTTGTAAAGTCTTCCTTAACGGCTCTAAGCATTTTTACAGCTCTGTTCGGATACAAAGAACTGTTATGGCCGCTTATCGCTAACACAAATGACAATACAATGCCATTGGCCTCCGCCCTTGCTAAATTGAATGGCCAGTTTTCATCAAATTATCCGGAGCTTATGGCAGCGTCAGTGATAGCATGTATACCAATGATTATTTTATATTTGATTTTCCAGAAACAGTTTATGGAGGGCATCGCTACGTCGGGCGGCAAATTATAATATATGGTTCCGATATTGACTGGGACTTAATTTTGTGCTTTTTTTGAAGATTTTTGAAAGAATGAAAGCGTCTTTATAACCGACTTGAAGAGCAATTTCATGCAGGTTCAGTCCGGTGCTTTCAAGAAGGTGTCTGGCCTGGCTGATACGGAATTCCTGAAGATATTTTACGGGTGATATCTGCATCTGCTGTTTGAAAACGATGGAAAAGTAGGAACGGTTAATCCCCACATGTTCCACGATGTCAGTTACATTGATATTATTCTGATACTGGCTTTCGATAAAATGCAAAGCACGTTCCACATAGATTTCAGCAGGATACTCATAGGGGGTGGTCACGGAACGGGATTTGCTGGTTTCCATCAGCAGGGATATGATCTCAAATAGGTATCCCAGTCTTGTTAATTCATTTGGCAGTGTAATATGTCTGGCTTCTAAAATCTGATAAATAAGTTTGGTATAATTTTCAGGTTCCACATATGCCGGGCGGATGATGTGTGCGTTATCAAAACCGCTCAACATCATATATTGCCTGGCTTTTGTTCCATTGAATGCCACCCATGCATAATGCCATGGATCTTTTGAATCCGCATAATATTTATAGTCAGTGGCTCCGGGAGGGATCGCAAATACATCACCCCGATACAAATGGTATATGTGCCCCTTGTATTCGAGAGTACCCCTGCCGTTTATAATAAAGTGAAGATGGTACTCCAATCTTTGTATTCTGCCATATGTATGACCGGGAGGGCAGTGCTGTATCCCGCAATGCTCCAGATAAAGGTCTGTATTATCATGGTTTAGATACATAAATTCAAGGAGACTTTCATAGTCGTAAAATACGGTTTGCTTATCAAAGGCCATAATCAGAACTCCTTTTTATTATATTTTTGCCGGTATTGTGTGGGATTCATTCCATAGGTTTCTTTAAAAAGCTTTGAAAAACTGGGAGGGTCAGCATAACCGGTTTCCCATGAAATCATTTGAATGGAAAGATCTGTCTCTAAAAGTAACCGGGCAGCAGATTTCATCTTCTTCGAAACCAAATATTCATGGGGAGAGATGTTATATGCATTTTTAAAACTGGTATAAAGACAAGAACGGCTTATCCCAAGAATTTCAGCAACTTTCGTTACGCTGGTGACGGCATAGGAACGGTCTATATATTCTTTCGCATAGAGTGCATAGGATAAGGGGAGACCATCCTTTCCGTTCTTGTCCGTGCCTTCATCCTTGTTCTCTGATATAAGAAGAGATATGATTCTGTATAAATATCCGGTGCGTTTCAGTTCGTTGACATAAGTAAGAGAATTTGCATTTAATAAATTCTGAATCAGTGAAGATAAGTCATCTGCGTGGCTGTTTAAGGTACATACGGGATGGGCAACGGATAAAGCAGTCTGCGCCAGATAAGAATTTGATTTTGAACCGGAAAAACCGATCCACATGTAAGACCAGGGAGTTACTCCATCCGATATATAATGATAATCTTCGTTATCCGGAGGAATGTAGAACGCCTGGTTCTTATTTACCTGGCAGGCAGTACCGTTTAAGCAGAATAAACCAATACCGTCTGTTACAATATGGATCAAATGTTCTTTACGGGGGATATGCCCGTATTTATGATTGGGCTTACAATATTCTATACCACAATAATTAAGGTAAAGATCAGAAGTTTTATGATCCAGACCAAGTAAGCATTTATAATTAGCACTTTTGTTATATGTGGGTTTATTTACAGCCATATTGTCACCTCATTTTATATTTTATGATACATGATGCCATTTCAAAAGTAAAGCACAGGAAGAGGAAAAAAATATGCCAATAAAATATTATAATAAAACAAACTTATTTCATTTGTTTAATAATGAAATAAGTTATTTATTTACGATTCTTGAAAATGGGCAGTTAGGGCAGCTCTACTTTGGAACGCGTATAAATGATAAAGAAGATTACCGGTATCTCTCAGAGCGTGGACACAGAGATATGCAGGCATGCCCAATAGAGGGTAATCCCTATTTTTCTCTTGAGCATATCAGGCAGGAATATCCTGCTTATGGCAACGGAGATATGAGATACCCTGCCTATGAAATAGAAACATGTGACGGAAGCCGGATCGTGAATTTTACATACAGGAGCCATATTATTTTCCAGGGGAAGAAAAAGCTTACAGGACTTCCGGCTGTTTATGTGGAAAATGATAAGGAGGCGGTGACTCTCGAGATAACGCTTGAAGATGAGCAGATAAACAGTACGATTGTTTTGAGTTATACGATTTATGAAGCCAGACCGGTTATTACAAGGCATGTGAGGTTTTATTGTGACCATGAGGAGGGGATAAACCTTGAGACTGCTATGAGCATGTGTCTGGACTTGCCGGATAAAGAATATAAAATGCTGTATCTGGCAGGAGCATGGTCACGAGAACGCCATGTCTGTGAACGGAATTTAGAATATGGAACACAAGGGATCTATAGTATGCGGGGGTGCTCCAGCCATCAGTTTAATCCGTATCTGGTATTGAAAAGAAAAAATACCAATGAGCAGACGGGAGAAGCCATAGGGTTTAATTTTATTTACAGCGGGGATTTCCTCGGGCAGGTCGAGGTTGATAATTTCAATGTAGTAAGGGTGCTTATGGGGATACACCCAAATGAATTCAGATGGACATTAAGCAGGGGAGAGAGTTTTACAACTCCTGAGGTCGTTATGGCATATTCTTTAAAAGGACTAAACGGATTAAGTCTGACCTTTCACAATTTATTTAGAGATCGTCTGATCAGAGGCTGCTGGAAAGAAAAAGAACGTCCGATATTGATTAACAATTGGGAAGCGACCTATTTTGATTTTGATGAAGAAAAAATACTCGGTCTGGCAAAAGCTGCTGCTGAAACAGGAGTGGAATTATTTGTGCTGGATGACGGTTGGTTCGGAAAGCGGAATGACAGTAATTCTTCTCTTGGAGACTGGTATCCCAATTTAGAAAAGTTACCTGATGGAATTACAGGTCTTGCCAGAAAAATTAATGATCTCGGCATGAAGTTTGGACTCTGGTTTGAGCCGGAGATGGTGAATGAAGACAGTGAGCTGTTTAAAAAGCATCCGGATTGGGTATTTGGTGACAGAAGAAGGCATTTATCAAAAGCAAGAGGGCAGTATGTATTGGATTTTTCTAAGAATGAAGTAGTTGAATATGTTTATCAGCTAATGAAAAAGATTCTGTCGGAAGCTTCGGTTTCCTATGTGAAATGGGATTTAAACAGATCGTTTTCGGAAGTGTTTTCCAATGACCGCGACAAAGTATATCAAGGAAAGGCAAGGCATAAATATATACTGGGAATGTATTCTTTATACGAGAAGTTAAGAAAGGATTTTCCTGAAATTTTATTTGAATCCTGTGCCAGCGGAGGGGCCAGGTTTGATGCCGGAATGTTATATTATGCTCCGCAAGCCTGGGCTTCTGATAATACGGATGCAGTAGAAAGAATGAAAATCCAATACGGCAGTTCCATGGTCTATCCCCTTTGCAGTATAGGAAGTCATGTCTCAGCCATACCAAATGAACAGGTATTCCGTAAAGAATCTTTAAGTATGCGTGCAGCCGTAGCTTATTTTGGTACATTTGGTTATGAGCTTGATATAACCAAACTTAAGGCTGATAAAAGACAGGTGATTAAAAAACAGATTCAGTTTATGAAAAAATATAGAAAATTAATTCAGTTCGGTAATTTTTACAGATTGAGAAGTCCGTTTGAAAATGATCATAACACGGCTGCCTGGATCGTGGTATCGGAAGACAAAAAAGAAGCAATTTTTGCATATTACAGGATTTTACAGAAGCCGGAAAGCGGTTACGATAAAATCCAGCTTATGGGATTGGAAGAAGATACGGAATATTTGGTTGAAGAAATCAGGGACAGTGCTCTTGAGGCTGAAAAGCTCACATCTTTTAAACGATATGGAGGCGAACTGGTAAATATAGGAATCAGCGTATCTGATTATTCATCGGGTATTAAAAATATTGCGAAGGAAATTCAGGGAGACTATTTATCCAGGATTTATTGTTTAAAGGCTGGAAAATAGGTGCGAATGTTAAAGTCTTTACAAAAGAAAATGCAAAATAATGATTGAAAATTGAAAAATCTTTCACTTATTATGGATCAGGTAAGTCTGACTTTCGCTTTAACAGGCAAAGTCAGACTTACTTACATTAGTGGAGGTTCACACTGGAGAAGAAAAATCATATTTGCTGTTTCACTGCAGCCTGTACATATTGACAAGAAATATGAAATATGATAGTTTTTTGATTATGAACACAATTTCATGATGATGAAAACGCAGAGGGTACATCGGAAATCCTGACACGCGCAGATACAAGTGCGGCTGATAGAAATATAAACCATAAGAGGGGAGAAATCGTATGAGGAAGCCATTGATTGTGAGCATACAGAAATATTCTGTACACGATGGAGACGGAATTCGCACTACGGTTTTTTTTAAGGGGTGTATGCTGAACTGCTGGTGGTGTCATAATCCGGAAAGTCAGAAATATACGCCGGAATTCATGTTTAACCAGGATTTGTGCAAGGGCTGTGGTTATTGCAAAAAATATTGTCCCAATGATGCAATCGTCATATCCAGGGAAGGAATAGCGGTGACGGATGCTGATAAATGTCATCTGTGTGGAATTTGTCTGGATTATTGCCCTTATAATAACCGCGAAATAGTTGGAACAGAATACACGGTTCAGGAACTGATGAAAATTATCGATAAGGATGCCCGTTTCTATGAGGATTCCGGCGGAGGCGTGACTCTTTCCGGCGGTGAGGTCATGACCCAGGATATGGATTTCCTGGAGGAATTGTGCAGGTGTCTGAAGGAACGCGATTACCACATAAATATAGATACCTGCGGCTATGCGCCCACCGGGAATTTTGCGCGTCTCCTGCCTTATGTGAATACATTTTTGTATGATATCAAGACCCTGGATAATGGAATGCATATAAAATATATGGGACAGTCCAATGACCTGATTCTTTCCAATCTGGAATATCTGGCAGATCATTGCGCCGATATCAATATCCGGATTCCAGTGGTGGAGCCGGTAAACAGTGATGAGGACACAATCAATACAATCATTGTATATTTGAAAGAACGAATTGGAATTGTTAAGGTAAATCTGTTGCCGTATCACAATACAGGAAGCAGTAAATATGAAAAGCTGGGAAGACAATATCTGGCAAGTGAACTCCGTTCACCTTCCGGAGAGCATATGGAGAAGCTCAAAGCGATGTTTGAAGAGCAAGGCTTTATCAATGTAAAAATAGGAGGTTAGGTAATGGAAGCCAGGGGTATGAATAATCGTATTAAAAAATTGAGAGCTCAAAGCGAGGAGACAGTTCCCCATATTTTTATGGAACGGGCCATACTTATGACGGAGGCATACCAGAAATATGAGGGAGAAGTATCGATTCCGGAGCTTCGGGCATTGTCGTTGATGGAAATTTTCGCCCGCAAGACCATCACCATCGAGGAGGGAGAGCTGATTGTGGGAGACAAAGGAAACGGACCGCAGTCAACGCCTACGTTTCCGGAACTGTGCTGCCATACATTGGAAGATATGAGAGTAATGAATGACCGTGAACTAATCTGCTTTAAGGTCAGCGATGAGGATAGGAAGAAGCAGAAAGAAGTCATCATTCCTTTTTGGGAGAAACGCTCTATTCGCCGCAAAATCATCAATTCCATGTCATGTGAGTGGAAGAACTGCTACGAAGCAGGTGTTTTTACGGAATTTATGGAACAGCGCGGACCAGGGCATACAGTGGGATCGGAAAAAATCTATGCAAAGGGATTTCTGGACTATAAGGAAGACATTAAAAAAGAAATTGCAGCACTGGATTTTATGAATGACCCGGAGGCGCTTGAAAAGCGCGACGAATTAAAGGCCATGAGTATCATGTGTGATGCGATTATCATTTTGGGAGAGCGGTATGCCAGGCTGGCCAGGATGATGGCAAAAAAGGAAGACGATCCGGTTCGGAGGGATGAATTACTTCAGATTGCAGCCAACTGTGATGTGGTGCCGGCTCATAAGCCGGAGACGTACTGGCAGGCAATTCAGATGTACTGGTTTGTTCATTTGGGGGTGACGACAGAACTAAACCCGTGGGATGCCTATTCTCCGGGACGTCTGGATCAACACCTGAATCCATTTTATAAGGCAGATGTGGCAGCAGGAAAACTGGATAAGGCAGGGGCGAAGGAACTATTAGAGTGCCTGTGGGTGAAATTCAACAACCAGCCTGCGCCGCCTAAGGTGGGGATAACCCTTAAGGAGTCTTCCACCTATACGGACTTTGCCAATATCAATACGGGAGGAATCACATCGGACGGTGAAGATGGGGTCAACGAGGTATCCTATCTGATTTTGGACACAATGGATGAGATGAAGCTGCTGCAGCCCTCCAGCAATGTTCAGATATCCAGAAAGACGCCGGCAAAATTTTTAAAAAGAGCCTGTGAAATTTCCAGAAAGGGGTGGGGACAGCCGGCATTTTACAATACAGAAGCGATTGTACAGGAACTGTTAAATGCAGGTAAGTCCATTCAGGATGCTCGAAAAGGCGGGACTTCCGGCTGCGTGGAAACCGGTGCTTTCGGTCGGGAGGCTTACATTTTACAGGGGTATTTCAACCTGCCGAAGATTCTGGAAATCACGCTGAACAATGGATATGACCCGGTGGCAAAAAAACAGTTAGGACTTAAACTTGGCTATGCGAATGATTTTAAGACCTATGAAGAGTTATATGATGCCTATAAAAAGCAGATGAAGTATTTTGTCGATATTAAAGTGAATGGGAGTAATATTATTACCAGGATCTATGCAAAGTATATGCCTGCACCGTTTTTGTCAATCATCACGGATGACTGTATTGCCAGCGGCAGGGATTATAATGCAGGAGGGGCACGCTATAATACAAATTATCTGCAGGGGGTGGGGATCGGTACAATTACGGATTCCCTTGCTGCAATCAAATATCATATATATGACAACCACAGCTTCACCATGGCGGAGCTTATGCAGGCAATGGCAGAAAATTTTGAGGGGGAGAAGAATGTTCGTACTTATAATCTCGTATCCCGTAAAACACCGAAGTACGGAAATGATGATGATTATGCGGATGCAATAATGAAGGACGTATTTGAGTTCTATAAGGATACCGTAACAGGGCGTCCGAACATGCGGAATGGACAGTGGAGGATTAATATGCTCCCGACCACCTGTCATATATATTTTGGCGAGGTCATGATGGCTGCACCCAATGGGCGCAAGGCACATAAACCAGTCAGTGAAGGCATATCCCCGGAGAAGTTAGCCGACATCAATGGACCGACTTCGGTGATACGTTCTGCCAGCAAAATGGATCATTTATCAACGGGAGGAACCCTGTTAAACCAAAAATTTACGCCTGCAGTAGTAGCGGGGGAGGAGGGACTTAATAATATGGCAAATCTGATTCGTTCTTACTTCAATCTGGATGGTCATCATATCCAGTTTAACGTAATTGACCGTCAGACACTGGTCAAGGCACAGCAGAACCCGTCAGATTATCGGGACCTGATTGTCCGGGTGGCAGGCTATTCGGATCATTTCCGTAACTTAAGCAAGGAACTCCAGGACGAAATTATCAATCGTACCGAACAGAGTTTCTGTTAAAAAGTGAGGCGATTGCCGTTTTTAACAGTTTTGGAACATATGAAATTGTGCGCAATGTTTCATAAACAAATAAATACATTGTCAATAAAAAAATGGAGAAATAATCTATGAATGAAATTAACTTAGATGATATTGGAGAAAAAATCAGTTTTTTAAGAAAAGAATTGGGATACACGATGCGTGATCTTTCCGAGTATACAGGGCTGTCTATCGGTTTTCTGAGTAATCTGGAAACAGGTAAAAACAGCCCCACCGTGGATAATCTGCAGCGTGTTGCGGTGGCATTACAGACAGATGTAGTTGAATTGATTACCGATAAAAAAAGCAGGAAAGTCATTATAAGAAAAGATGAAAAGAAGATTTGGGAATATGACCGGCAGAAGATGACAGTAGAAGAAGTCGATTTTGGATATGACCGCCAGATGTATGAAAAAATCACGATAAAACCAGGCGCTAAAGAAAAGGGCGCAGTATCCAGGCACCTTTATCCGGAAATCTGTATGGTACAGAGTGGTATTCTGACCGTAGAACTGGAGAAGGAAGTTTATGATTTAAATGAGGGTGATTCCATCTATATTGCAGCGCGAAAACAGCACCGCATCTATAACCGCCACAATATGGAAACTGTCAGTATCTGGGTTCATCAGAAGAATCGTTAAAGGAAAACAGGATGCAGCGAATATGCTGGGGCGGGAGAAGAATGACAGCAAGAGAAATCGTTGAAATGGATAAGGAAGCGCTATATATTGGAAACACAAGGACTGTTGAATTTGATTTGAAGCTTCCTGTAAAAGGGACCAATGGATCGGATATTCGCTGGGTGACCGGACACGACCGGATTATCGGCACGGATGGAAAGGTGACCAGACCTAAATTCGGCATGGGGACTCGTATCGTGAAACTGACAGCAATTATCAGTTTTGAACAGGAGGAGGCTGTACGTGAATTCGAAGTGAGGGTTCTGGAAGAAGAAAATAAGATTATAATTAAAAAGGTTCATCCAATGCATCTGGCTGCCTGTGCCGGCAGTAATCTCTGTCTGCCCGGTGCGGCAATTGTGGATACCGAGGATGGAAAGACAATTGCACATGAGACAGACTGGGACGGAGGTGGGGAAGTTTTTTGTGAAAAACCAGGAACAATGTATGTAAAGGGCCTGATCTCAGGAACAAAGGTTCCTGTTTGTGCTGAAGTCGAGGTCAAAGCGGACATGGATTCGGGAATTGTCAAAGAAGAACCGAAAATTGAGGTAAAACCAAAGTGGAAAGTACGGTTAAGCGTGGGCAGCTTTTTTTATCGTGCTCAGGGGTGGTTTGAAGAATTCCTGCTCTCCGTAAATAATGATCAGATGCTTTACAGTTTCCGGGATGCGGCAGGACTTGATAAAAAAGGGGCACCGGAGATGATTGGCTGGGATGCACCGGACAGTAAGCTGCGGGGACATACGACTGGCCATTATCTTTCTGCCCTGGCACTTTGCTATCATGCTACAGGGAACACAAAAATTGCGGATAAGGCACATGATATGGTGCAGTCATTGCGGGAGTGCCAGGTAAGTCTGGTACGCAGCCGCGGTTGCAAAAAAGGCTTCTTAAGTGCGTATCTGGAGGAACAGTTCGATCAATTGGAGCAGTATGTCCGTTACCCGGAAATCTGGGCACCTTATTATACACTTCACAAAATTCTGGCCGGTCTTTTAGATTGCTATGAGTACATTGAGGATATGACTGCTATGCAAATGGCGGATGAACTGGGAGAGTGGGTTTATAACCGGCTGTCTGCATGCACCCGCCGGCAGCGCAATAAAATGTGGAGCCTGTATATAGCCGGAGAATATGGAGGAATGAATGATGCGATGGCAAGACTTTATGCATATACCGGGAAACCACACCACCTGGAGGCAGCGGGATTTTTCGATAATGATCAGTTGTTTTATCCATTGAAAGAGAAAGTGGATGTATTGGACGGTGTTCATGCAAACCAGCACATTCCTCAGATTGCTGGCTGTATGAAACTCTTTGAGGCAACCGGAGAAAAAAGGTATCATGATATCGCAGAGTTTTTCTGGAAAGCGGTCACCGAAGCTCATAGCTATGTAATTGGTGGAACCGGAGAAGGGGAAATGTTCCATGAGCCGGGAAAAATCGGACGGCAGCTGACAAAAAATACGGCGGAGAGCTGCGCTTCTTATAATATGCTGAAATTAACACAGGAACTTTATAAGTATCATCCGGATGTATCTTATGCAGATTATTACGAGAGAACCCTCTACAATCACATTGCTGCATCCTGTGAACACGCACCTACGGGCGGAAGTACCTATTTTATGCCCCTGGCACCGGGATATAACAAAGACTTTGAGGATGAGAATTCCTGCTGTCATGGAAGCGGATTAGAGAGCCATTTCAAATATGGGGATGCAATCTATGCAAAAGCAGGGCAGGAGATATTTGTTAATTTGTTCATTCCTTCTGTACTGGAGTGGGAAGATGGTTCCTTAATGATGGAGACGGAAACTGATATGCCTTCCAAGGTGCATATTGAAGTTGAGGCGGCCTCCAGGATGGGATATGTTTTAAAAGTCCGCAGACCTTACTGGAGCCGGTTGAACAGCAGTTTGACCGTAGATGGTGTACTGCAAAAGGCAGAGACAGATGCACATGGATATTTCACTGTTCCCTGTGACAAAGGAAATACACATATTTTTATGGAATTTGAATGCAGGCCATATCTGGAAGAGGTGCCGGACGTGAAAGGTCTTGTCAGTATTATGTATGGTCCGTATGTGATGGCAGCTCTGACAGAAGAGGATACATTTCTGGAACTTCCATTTCATGCAAAGAACCTGGAAGATGAGTTGAAACCGGATGGGGAGCTTTCGCTGGTATATGAGAAAGCCGGGATTCGTTTTGTGCCGTTAAGCCGGATATGCCATGAAAAGTATCAGGTTTATTTTAAAATAGTGTAATAAAAAAGGCCCGAAAAGGGCTTTTTTTAATTACCTGACTGCTGAAAAATCAATAAGTGAGCTTGAAATCCTATTTTTTAAAAGGAATGTAATTAAAAAATAAAGTTAAAAAAGAGAAAATGTATTTATTGCACAATGTCAGTTTTTGTTTTTATGAAATTATTGACAAAATGCATGAGAGAAAGTATAATTCAGTTATATTCATCATAGTGAACAAATGTTTAAAATAATGAATATAGACAGTACGTCACCGAATGATTTTATTCATGGTGGGGACTGCCGCTACATATTTGCCCGTAATTTTAATCGTGAGGAAGTGGTACTGGAAAAGGTTGTGCAAAGTAATGAAAAATAAAACATGTATAAAGTTTATACCAGGAGGGTGAACGTAATGTTGAATGAAAATGATGCAGCTTTAAAGAAACAGACCGCATTCTTGGGTCAGCCAAAAGGAATAGGCACCCTGAGTTTTATGCAGCTTTGCAACTCTTTTGCAACTTACGGCATGAGTGCCGTATTGATTTATTATCTGTATGCCAATGCGCCGGAAGGCCTTGGATTCAGCAAACAGATTGCTGCGCAGCTGCTGTCTTTGTATTCCGGGGCCGTTGCGTTGACAGGAATTGTGGGAAGTTATGTATGCGACCGTATTTTGGGATGCCGCAAATCATTGTTTGTCGCCAGAATATTTAACCTCATTGGTTTTACTTTCCTTTCATTACCACTAGGCGTGGCCGGTTATGCAATTGCAATGGCCTGTCTTGCTATCGGACCAATGTTTGGCGGAAGATGCCTTGATGCGCTGCTTGGAAAATTCTACGATAAGACTGATGGGAGACGTGACAGTGCCTATACCATTACTTATGTAATTTCCAATATTGGCGCAGCAGCGCCGGTGCTTTCTGGTGCGATTGCGGCTGCATTGGGGTATCATGCATCATTTATTGCATGTGCAGTTCTTTCACTCTTAAGCCTGATTGTTTATGCGGTGACATACAAGCCGTTTTTTGGCAGCATTGGGATTGAGCCGGATGATCCGCTTCCAGATGATAAAAAGCGTTCCTTTATTATGAAGATGGCAGTGATTCTGATCGTTGTAATAGCAGTACTTGCAGGGCTGTTCCTATCCGGCATTTTAAGTGTTCCTGCTTTTGCAAATGGAGTAAGTACAGCGTCGATTATCATCCCGATTGCATATTTTGTATATGTGTATACCAGTCATAAGACAGAAAAGCGGGAGAAAAAGAAAGTGCTTTGTCTGATTCCTCCGTTTTTCTGCAATGCGATTACACTGCTTATCTGGACTCAGACAATCTCCATCCTTGCAATCTTTTATGAGGAGAAAGTAAATCGTGTGATTTTCGGAACGGAAATATCCGCTGCCTCTTTCCAGACGGTACCTGCTATTTTTGCTGTTATTATTGGCAGCACTCTGACCATGTTATGGACAAAACTGGGGAAAAAACAGCCTTATGGGACTACAAAGATGGGAATTGGGACTATGCTGTGGGGGGCAGGTGCATTAATCATTGCATTTTTATATGTGGCATTCCCGGGTGATATCAAAATTAACGCACTTTGGATTCTGGTGTTCTATGCGGTGCTGATGCTTGGAGAAGGATTTACCTGCCCGGTAGGCTATTCCATCACGGCCGTAGCGGCGCCAAAAGCATTTTTGACTCAGATGATGACGGTGTGGGGCATGTCTATGTCAACAGGAGCAGCATTTAACACGCTGATTGTAAACTTTTACAAGGAAGGTCATGAGATTTCATTTTTCACGGTCATAGGCAGTACAGTATGTGCTGTTGGTTTGTTTGTTGCGCTCTTTGGAAAAAGACTGGCGCAGGGAATGGAGTTGAACCAATTGGAAGATAAGGAAGCAACTGGGGATAGGAATAACAAGGGAGAAAGCGATGAATAAACGTTTGCAGACAGTTTTAGATATAATGAAGCGAAATGGACGAGATGGTCTGGTAATCAGCAAAGGAACAGATATAAAATACCTGACTGGATTTTCAGGAGAGTATGGAACAGCAGTGCTTTTATTGACGGAGAATACATGCTATTTTGTAACGGATTCCCGCTTTGCATATCAGGCAGAACAGGAAACTACAGGACTGGAGGTCGTAGTTTATGGGGCTGGCTTAAACTATTTTGGGCAGGTGGGACAGCTGGTGGCAGATTGTCAATTGACACATTGTGCATTTTTCGGTTCAGATCTTTCCTATGATAATTATCAGGATATGCTGCTCAAAGCACCTCAGACAAAATTTATACGAGAAGAATCTTATGTGGATGACTTACGGGCGGTTAAAACGCCGGAGGAGATCGAAATTATCCAGGAAGCCTGCCGTATTTCGGAACGCTCGTTTTATGCATTGCTGGATGTTATAAAGCCGGGGGTAACGGAGATTGATATCGCCAATGAACTGGAATATCAGTTTCGCAGCCGCGGCGGTTCTGGATTTTGCTTTGAGACCATTGTGGCATCCGGGCCCAATAACGGGGCCAACTGCCATGCGACAGCATCAGCGCGAAAAATAGAAATGGGAGACTTTGTGACTATTGACTTTGGAACTTATTATCATGGGTATTGTTCCGATATTACACGTACGGTTGCGGTTGGAAAGGCAAAAACCCCGGAACTTTATAAGATGTTTGATGTTGTAAGGCGGGCAAAGGATGCAGGGGAAAAGAGCTTGAAACCGGGACTGGCCATGAGTGAATTGCATCAGAACATATTTGGCGTAGTAGAGAATGGCGGTTATACGATTCCTCATGGACCGGGCCACAGTTTTGGACTGGAGATTCATGAGTATCCCTATATTGGGAACAAAAGTACCTATCGCCTTAAGCCGGGCGTCATCCATACGATTGAGCCTGGAATTTATATTCCGGGAATCGGCGGGGTTCGCCAGGAGGATGATTATCTGATTACGGAAGATGGGTATCAGAGGCTCACGAATATTACGGATGCGTTGATAACGTTATAAAGTGAGGGGAATTCTGCCAGGATCCTTCCTGTAATTGAAATCTCACATTGGAATAGATAAAAATGGGACGCTCTGAGGTATATGCGTCCTTTTTTATTGTTAAAAATGTGATTTGCATAAATCCAATATCATGCAGCATAACAGCATTAATTTAACAGTTTCTTTATATCCGGGAATTACCTGTCCAGAACCCAATTTGCATTAATAAACCGTATATTTTTTGTGAATAATTGTTAAAAAAACGTAAAAGAATCATCGAAAATAGTTGGAATTTGATGCGTTAAATATTTAACTTGTTCAAAAATGAAAGTTTTCTCTTTTTTCTGGAATAGTTTTCCATATTTATCATTTTTCTCTTAAAACTGTGTAAATTGTACAGATAACAAAACATTGACAACGCTTTTTCGTGTGATATAATGAGCACGAATTGATCAATTATGTAATTTGACATCATGGGTTGTGGCATTTGAATAACTTGAAATAATTTTTTTTATGCTTTTCCTGACAGATATTATAAAAAAGTAAGGTGATGAATGTATGGGCGCGATTACGGTATTGATATTATTTCCTCTGCTTGCGGCATTTGTTGTATTTTTGGTGAGAGAGGATGAAGCAAGGAACAAGATTGTCCGGGTGAGTGCAGGTATAACAGCAGTTTTGACACTCATTGTTGTCTGTTTGTTTTTCAATAAGGGAATTGCTTATTCATACCGCTGGGAAAAAGCAATTGATTTCATTATGGCAGCGGTGGAAGTGGCTCTTGCCGCTTATATTATTGCAACTGGAATACGTTATAAAAATTATGCCATCTCAATTCTTTCTTTTTTGCAGACGGCAGCCATGCTCTGTTTTGAACTGACTGTAAAGAGCCAGATTGAAGTTGATAAGGCTGTTATCTTTGACAAGCTTACTGCAGTCATGGTGGTAATTGTGGGAGTGGTAGGCAGTCTCATCTGCATTTATGCGGTTGGTTATATGAAAACATATCATATTCACCATACGGAGTATGAGGATCGAAAGGGATTCTTTTTTGCAGTTTTGTTTTTGTTCCTTTCCGCAATGTTTGGTATTGTGCTGAGCAACCAGCTTACCTGGATGTATTTTTGCTGGGAGCTTACGACCTTCTGTTCTTATTTGCTTATCGGGTACACGAAGACGAAGGAGGCGAGGAACAATTCGTTTCGTGCGCTTTTCATTAACCTTTTAGGCGGAGCTGCTTTTGCTGCCGGAATCATTATCATCGGCATCAGCAGACATACGCTGGAACTGTCGGTTTTTACAGCCGGAGAGCCGGATGCATTCCTTATGATTCCGGCATTTCTTCTGTCTCTGGCAGCACTTACAAAATCGGCTCAGCTGCCGTTTTCTTCCTGGCTGCTTGGAGCCATGGTGGCGCCTACCCCCACATCAGCTTTGCTTCATTCCGCAACCATGGTGAAAGCAGGCGTGTATTTAATCATCAGGCTGGCCCCTCTTCTTGGCGACTCAGCGGTGGGAAAAACCGTAACACTTGTGGGAGGAGTGACGTTCCTGGCGTGTTCTTTCATGGCGATCTCCCAGAGTGACGCAAAAAAGGTTCTGGCCTATTCCACACTGGCAAATCTGGGACTCATTGTTATCTGTGCCAGCGTCGGGACGGAGGAATCCTTATGGGCGGCGATTCTGCTGATTATCTTTCATGCAGTATCCAAATCCCTGCTCTTTATATCCGTTGGTTCTGCAGAACACCAGATTGGAAACCGGAATGTGGAAAGCATGGATATACTCCTGGGAGTTTCTAGAAAACTTGCGTTGTGTATGATGATCGGAATTGCCGGAATGTTCCTTGCTCCTTTTGGCATGCTGATTTCCAAATGGGTTGCAATGAAAGCATTTATTGATTCTAATAATATTCTGATTGTTATCATTCTTGCCTATGGCAGCGCGGCAACGTTGTTCTACTGGACGAAGTGGATGGGGAAGCTTGTGTCAAAAGTTAATATGAGGCAGCAAAGTGAGAATGAATTTCACCTGGATGAAGAGATTCCGATTACCATACTTGCAGGTTTGGTGGTAGTATCCTGCTTTACTTTCCCTGTAGTGTCCCAATACGCCCTGATCCCGTATTTAAACGGAGTTTTTCATGATCAGGCTTTGATGCCCATTGGGGAAGGTGATATTAAGCTGATGCTGTATATGTTAAGCATGCTGATAATACTGCCGGTCAGCTTTATCCCTGTTTATAAGAATGACAAAAGAAGAAAAGTTCCGATTTACATGGCAGGTGAAAATACAGGGGACAATGAGACCTTTTACGGAGCCTTCGGCGGAACGCGTCAGGTTGAACTTCGGAACTGGTATATGGACGGCTATTTTGGGACAAAGCGGTTATCCTTCTTTAGTGACATTTTATCTTTTGTCATTCTTGTTTGGGGAGTGATACTGCTGATTGGAGGGATTGCAGCATGATGAACTTACTAAGGATTATGGGGATCATTATTCTTGCACCTGTTCTGGGAGGACTGTTAACCGGTATTGACCGGGTTATCACAGCCCGTATGCAGGGAAGGCAGGGTCCCCCGGTTGCCCAGCCATTTTATGATGTGCTGAAACTGATGCAGAAAGAGTCCATTGAAGTCAATTCCATGCACCGCTTTTTTGTGTATGTTTCAATGGTATTTGCCGTATTTACTACAGTTATCATACTTTCCGGCGGCGATATTTTACTGGCAATTTTTGCATTGACGCTGGGATCTGTATTTTTTGTTCTGGGAGGCTACGCATCAAACTCTCCTTATAACACTATCGGATCGGAGAGAGAACTCTTACAGATCATGGCTTATGAGCCAATGGTGCTTCTTACCTGTATCGGTCTGTATTATGCGGAGAAAAGCTTCTTTATTAAAGATATAGTAATGGCTGACAAACCATCAATTATTTATCTGCCCGGAGTCTTTATCGGACTGGTATTTGTTCTGACCTTTAAACTGAGAAAATCACCCTTTGATTTAAGTATGTCCCACCATGGACATCAGGAAATCGTCAAGGGCATTACAACCGAGTATTCCGGAAAGGATCTGGCTGTTATTGAGGTTACCCACTGGTATGAGGTGATCATTTCTTTATCTCTTGTTTATGTATTTTTTGCTACCTCCGCACCAGGCAGTCATGCAATTGCTGCTGCCGCATGTCTGGGTGTGTACCTGTTTGAAATTATTGTGGATAACTGTGCGGCAAGGCTGAAATGGCAGCATGCGCTTAATTCTGCGTGGATTGTTACGGGAGTAATGGGTACGGTGAATCTGGTGATTCTTTCATTCTTTATGAAATAATACCCTGAGAAAAATGAGGAGAGTGCGTATGAATGTGAATGTGGTAAAGAAATCACCCTGGATTCTGCATTATGACGGCACAAGCTGCAATGGCTGTGATATCGAGGTACTGGCATGTCTGACACCGTTATATGATGTGGAACGTTTTGGTATTATCAACACCGGTAATCCCAAACATGCGGATATCTTACTGATAACCGGCAGTGTCAATGAACAGAATATTCCGGTTGTGAAGCAGCTCTATGAGCAGATGCCGGAACCAAAAGCTGTGGTAGCAGTTGGAATCTGCGCAACCTCCGGCGGCATCTTTGCAGAATGCTATAACGTAGCAGGTGGAGTTGATAAGGTAATTCCAGTGGATGTATATGTGCCGGGATGTGCGGCACGCCCGGAATCAATTATTGACGGTGTGGTGAAAGCCCTTGATATTCTGGAAGAAAAGAAAAAGGCTATGCCGAAAAAGCGGATTGGAGAAAAATGAAAGAACAAATATTAAGAGAAATCTCCGCGAATGATCTGCTGACGGAGATTATGAAAATAAAAAATGATGGTTACCGGCTGGCAGCAATCACCTGCACGAATAAAGATGGAATGGAATTAACCTATTCCTTTGATAAAGATTATGAACTGCAAAACATTCGGCTGATCACAGATACCAAAACCGAACTGCCAAGCATCAGCATTCTTTATCCATATTCTTTTCTCTATGAAAATGAGATAAAGGAGTTGTTCGGGGTAAAAATAACAGGCATCATGCCGGATTTCAATGATAATCTATATAAAATTCCGGTGAAGACACCATTTGGCATAAACGAATAACTGACTGCGGCAGGCCGCATCAGTATGGAGGTTACTTATGGGAAACAGGACGATTGTTCCGTTTGGTCCGCAGCATCCGGTTCTTCCGGAGCCGATCCATCTGGATCTGGTGCTGGAGGATGAAACGGTTGTGGAAGCAATTCCTAGAATTGGATATATTCACAGAGGCTTGGAAAAGCTGGTGGAAAAAAGGGATTTTCAGCAGTACTGTTATGTTGCGGAACGGATCTGCGGAATCTGCTCTTTTATGCATGGAATGGGATATTGTATGTCCATTGAGCGTATTATGGATGTAGAGGTGCCGGAGCGGGGAGAATTTCTGCGCACAATATGGGCAGAGCTGTCACGGCTTCACAGTCATCTTCTCTGGCTTGGACTTCTGGCTGATGCTTTTGGATTTGAAAGTCTGTTTATGCAGTCCTGGAAATTAAGGGAGCAGGTTCTGGATATTTTCGAAGAGACAACAGGCGGACGTGTTATATTTTCCGTATGTGATATCGGAGGAGTGAGAAAAGATATCAGTTCCGAGACTTTAATGAAGATCAAGACTGTTTTAACGGAGATGGAAAAGGAATTAAAAGAGACAACCAGCGTTTTTATAAACGATACCACAGTGAAGCTCCGCACCAAAGGGGTAGGCGTCCTGACAAAGCAGATGGCTTTTGACTTAGGCGCAGTGGGACCTATGGCGAGGGCAAGCGGAATAGAAATGGATATGAGAACACAGGGATACAGCGCCTACGGCAGGCTGGAGTTTAAGCCGGTCACCAATGAAGGCGGTGACTGCTACGCGAGAACCAGGGTCCGGATCAAGGAAATGTTCCAGTCAATTGATTTAATCAGACAGTGTATTGACTTAATTCCTGGCGGTGACATCAATGTCAAGGTAAAAGGAACTCCAAATGGAGAACAGTTTATCCGGCTGGAACAGCCCCGCGGTGAGGTCGTTTATTATACCAAAGCCAATGGGACCAAATTTCTGGACAGGGTCAGGGTCCGTACCCCCACCTTTGCCAATTTGCCTGCATTGCTTGAAACACTAAAGAACTGTTCGCTGGCAGACGTACCCATATTGATTCTTACCATAGATCCCTGTATCAGCTGTACCGAGCGGTAGAAGTTAAGATGTACAGTGGAAAGCAGGTAACAGGATAACATGTGATTGCTGTCATAAACAGCAGAATAGAGGGTATTATGTCTGTATTTAAGATGTCAAAGACACTGATAAAGAATATATTCCATGGTCCCTATACCGTGCCCTATCCGGTAAAGAAGAAAGAAACGTATGAACGGACCAGAGGAAAAATCGGAATTTCCATTGATGACTGTATTTTCTGCGGCATGTGTGAACGAAGATGTCCAACCGGGGCAATTCAGACAGACAAGGCAAAGACGTCATGGAGCATTGAAAGACTGAAATGCATCCAGTGCGGTTACTGCACGGAAGTCTGCCCGAAAAAATGCCTCACTATGGAAAATGAGTACACAGCTCCATCATATGGAAATGTAAGGGATGAATACGTAAAATGCACGAATATCCAATCACCAGGCGAATCATAGAAATTGCCGGAGAGTATGCAAAGGACAACGGTGCATCGGAGGTAAAGGTGATCAATCTGGTTGTGGGAGATTACTGCGGTTATGTGGCCAGCTCCATTGAACTCTATTTTGAGCTGATTGCAGAGGGCACTCCATGTGAGCACGCAAAGCTCCATATCGAGAGGGTGGTACCAAAACTGCGGTGCACAGGCTGCGGTCAGCTGTTTGTGAGAAAGCCCTTTACGTTTGAATGTCCCCTTTGCAAGGGAGAAGGAACACCGACTGAAATAGGCCAGGAGTTTTATATAAAATCCATTGAAGTACAGGATTTGGATGAGCCGGAAAGCGGCTTGATATTATGAAAGGCAGGGAGATTGCCATGTCAGAAAATAAAGAAATCGAAATTATGCAGTCTGTCTATGATAAGAATGACCAGGTAGCAGCTAAGATCCAGGCTTCTTTAACAAAGAGCGGCATTTATGCCGTTAATGTGATGGGAGCTCCGGGAGCGGGAAAAACCACCTCTCTGATCCAGCTGATCAAACGTCTGGAAGATGTAACCGCTTATGTGATCGAAGGCGATATTGAGGCGGATTTTGATACAAAAACCTTAAAATCCCTTGGAGTGAAGGCAATTCAGATCAACACTGGCGGAGCCTGCCATCTGGATTCTCCGTTAATCGGACAGGCGGTAGAGGAACTTCACATCAGTGACGGAGTACTGTTTATTGAAAATATCGGAAATCTGGTTTGTCCTGCCGAATTTATGATTGGTGAGCATGCAAAAATGCTGATATCCACTGTAACAGAGGGCAGCGATAAGCCTTATAAATATCCCCTGGCATTTGAAAAAGCAGATATCATTCTGTTAAACAAATGTGATCTTTTGCCCTATGTGGACTTTGATGAAGATTTCTTTATGAAGGGAGTCCGGGCTTTAAATAAAACGGCTCCGGTAATAAAGGTGTCAGGAAAGACCGGAGAAGGTTATGAAAAGGCAGCAGAATGGATAATGGAAAAAATTCAGAAACAGCAGTAAAAATTAAAGTCTGCGGTATTGTACAGGGGGTTGGATTCCGGCCCCTTGTTTATCGTACAGCCAGGGAAATGGGAATCAAAGGCTGGGTACGAAACGTTGGCGGTGATGTGGAAATTGTGGCACAGGCACCGAAAACAGCAGTGGACCGGTTCTTATCTGTTTTAAAAGAGAATAAAGAGCAGAGATACGAGATTCTAAATATGGAGACGGAAGAGCTGCCAGCCTGTATCCTTGATGATTTTGCTATTATACCAAGCGGTGAGGCGAAAGAAGTCACCATGATACCGCCGGATTTGCCGGTCTGCCCGGAATGCTTAAAAGAACTTGCCGATGATTCCGACAGAAGATCTGGCAATCCATTTATCAGCTGTATGTCATGCGGCCCCAGATACACGATTATAGAAGAAATGCCATATGACCGGGATAATACTGTCATGAAAGATTTTTCCATGTGCAGTGCCTGCAAAAAGGAATATACCTCTCCCCGCAGCAGGCGGTTTCATGCACAGACAATTTCCTGCAATGACTGCGGTCCCTATCTTTTATACCAGGATAACGGAAAGCCGGATTCAGAAGAGTTTACCGACCGGGAGGCTTTAAAAAAAGCCGTAAAGGTGCTGGCAGACGGCGGAATCGTGGCGGTAAAGGGAATCGGAGGTTATCATCTGGCCTGTTCGCCTTTTCTTGAGCAGTCGGTAGTCCGGCTGCGCCAATGCAAAGGACGGGAAGAAAAGCCATTTGCCGTGATGTTTCATTCTCTTTCTGAAATAAGGAGGTACTGCGATGTTTCAAAGGAAGAGGAGACACTGTTAAATTCCAAAGCAAGACCCATCGTGCTGCTTCACATGCAGGAAGATCTCATGGCTCCGTCCACCAATAAGAAAAGCATCTGCTGCGGCGCATTTCTGCCTTATACGCCCCTGCAGCATCTGCTGACAGAAAAACTTGGTCCGCTTATTATGACAAGCGCCAATGTGTCCGGTCAGCCCATCATACGTGAGGATGACTGTATGCTTTCTCTTTCTGATCCATTTCTTGACGGGGTATTGTATCATAAAAGAAGAATTGTGAGATCCGTAGATGATTCGGTAGCAAAGATTGTGGCAGGGAGTCCGCAGTTCATCAGAAGGAGCAGGGGATATGTTCCCTATCCGGTTTTCCTGCAAAAAGAGAAAGCAGGGGAAACCGAAGTCTTTGCTGCAGGCGGAGACTTAAAAGCGGCTTTTTGTCTTTGCTGCGGCGAGAGAGCAGTTATATCCCAATATTTCGGGGATCTGGAAGAATGTGGTGTCATGGGGGAGTATAAAAAATCCTACAAAGACTTAACCCGCCTGTTAAATATCACACCAGGGCTGGCAGTTTGTGATCTCCACCCCAATTACCACTCTGCCCGATTTGCCCAGAGTCTGCCGCTTCCTTTTATAAAAGTTCAGCATCATCACGCCCATATTGCGTCTGTTATGGCGGAGCACGGGTTAAAAGGTCCTGTAATAGGCGTGGCATTTGACGGAACCGGTTATGGTACCGATGGGAGCATATGGGGAGGAGAGTTCTTAATCTGTGAAGGAAAGGAATTTGTGCGGGCTGCTCATTTAAGCCAGTTCCCCATTCTGGGAGGCGATCAGTCCATGCGGGATGGGAAAAAGACTGCAATCTGTTATCTCCATCATGCAGGCCTTGACGGTTTCATTGCGGAAGAAAGAAAACATATAATAACAGCTGCACTGGATCAAGGAATCAATACGGTTTCTACCTCCAGTATGGGCCGGCTTTTCGATGCAGCGGCATCTGTCCTTTGTATTGCCCATGAAAACAGGTATGAGGGAGAATGCGCCGTTCTGCTTGAACAGGAAGCTGAGCGTGCAAAGGGAGAACATATAAAACCCCCTTCCCTGCCATTTCTCATAACAGAAGAAGACAACGTTCTAAAACTGGACCCAAGACCATTTTTTGAGGCGGCAGTAAGATGCAAAGACAGAGAGAAAACAGGTGCTCTGGCACTGAGCTTTCACCATGCGGCAGCAGAAGGAATTGCAGGAATCTGCGAAAGGCTGAGAAGCCGTTATCATATCAGTGAGGTGGCGTTAAGCGGAGGAGTATTCCAGAACACCTTACTTACAGAGCGGACCCTTACCCTTTTGAGGGAAAGGGGATTTCTTGTATACGTAAACCGCCTTGTCCCACCGGGTGACGGCGGACTGAGTCTTGGACAGATATACTTAGGAAGAGAGCATTTAAAGTCAGGAAACACATAACCGGCAGAAAGGAGAGGAACTCATGTGCGTTGCAATACCAGGAAAAGTCATAGAAATACGGGGAGATTATGCAAGAGTGAATGTAATGGATAATATCACTGATGTGAATATAAAGCTTGTGGATGCTGGAATCGGAGATTATGTTCTGATCCACGCAGGCTGTGCCATAGAAGTGATAAGCGGAGAAATGGCTGAGGATATACTCAGCCTGTTTTCAGAGCTTCAGGAGGACAGATATGAAGATCCAGGAAGTGATTGATGAACTGAAATCTTATGACGGGAAACCGGTGAAAATCATGGAGGTGTGCGGAACCCATACTTCCAGCATTTTTAAAAACGGGATCAGAAGTATGATTTCTCCTAAAATCAAGCTGATCTCCGGTCCCGGGTGTCCGGTTTGTGTTACCTCGGCTGCCTATATTGACCGTTTGACGGAATTTTCTTTAAAGGAGGATCACTGTGTCCTGACCTTCGGTGATATGATGAAAGTGAAAGGCAGCAGCATGTCCTTAACAGAGGCGAAGGCAGCAGGAGGAAAAGTGAAAATCCTGTATTCTCCGTTAATGGCTGTTAAAGAGGCAGAGGAGCATACAAATATCCAGTATCTGTTTGCTGCTGTGGGCTTTGAGACGACGGCTCCCATCTATGCTCTGATGCTGGAAGAGATGCAGCAAAAGGAGATCACAAATCTAAAACTTTTAACTTCTGTTAAAACAATCGTTCCGGCTCTTTCCTATATCTGCGAGAGGGAAAAAAACATTGATGCATTCTTAAGTCCTGGTCACGTCAGCGTGATCACAGGAGCTGACAGTTACCGGGAACTGGCAGAAGCATACCGGAAGCCTTTTGTAATTGCAGGGTTTGAAGGAGAACATATTCTGGCAGCTGTCTATGAAATTATGAGCCAGCTGCGAACCGGGCGGTTTGAAGTGAAAAATATGTATGCCAGTGCAGTGAAAGAAAAGGGCAATGAGAAAGCCCGCGCTTTGCTTTTGGAGTATTTTGAGCAGGGAGATGATTTCTGGCGGGGGATTGGTATGATAGAAAATTCTGCTTTAAGGCTGAAGAAGAAATATGAGATCTATGACGGGGGCAGCCGTGTTCCGGGCGGGAATGAGGAAATGCCCAAAGGGTGTAGATGCACGGATGTAATTCTGGGACGGAAAAATCCGGGAGAATGTCCTTTGTTTCAGAATGTCTGTACGCCGCTTCATGCAGTGGGGCCCTGTATGGTGTCATCAGAAGGGGCCTGCGGGATCTGGTATCAGAATTCTTAAGAAATCCGTTTTATAATAACAGTCGAAAGGAGCAGGGCAGAAGCTATGAAAATTGACATGTCTTACGGCAGCGGAGGAAAACAGACCGGTGATCTGATTAATCAGGTTTTTTTAAAGCATTTTCATAATAAAACATTAAACAGGCTTGAAGATGCGGCAGTGGTGTCTGCTGAGGGGAAGATCGCCTATACAACAGATTCCTTTGTTGTTACTCCGCTGTTTTTTAAAGGTGGAAATATCGGAAAGCTGGCTGTGTGCGGGACAGTCAACGATTTGTCCATGATGGGAGCTGTTCCCAAATATCTTACTGCTGGCTTTATCATAGAGGAAGGCACGGAACTGGATACCATCGAGGAAATTGCCCGCACCATGGCTTTGACAGCAAAAGAGGCCGGAGTAAAGATTGTTGCAGGCGATACAAAGGTGGTGGATGGAAACGGAGGGGTATTTATCAATACTTCCGGAATCGGAGAAGTGAAAAAGGGAGGCATCAGCATTTCTAACTGTAAACCAGGCGATGCCGTCATTTTATCAGGAAACTTAGGAGAACATCATGCAGCCATCCTTTCCCACCGCATGGGCATAGAAAATCAGATTGCCAGCGACTGTGCGCCTCTTACATCCATAGTCCGGAACTTATTGGACAGCCAGATCCGGGTGCACTGCATGCGGGATGTAACCAGGGGCGGCCTGGCTACTGTTTTAAATGAAGCAGCGGAGCAGTCCGCGTGCAGCGTGGAGATATGGGAGGAGGCTCTTCCTGTCAGCCCGGAGGTGAAGGGCTTCTGCGGCATACTGGGGCTGGATCCTCTCTATATGGCCAATGAAGGAAAGATGATAGCCGTTGTACCCGGCAATCAGGCTGAAAAGGCGCTAAAAGCAGTGCAGAGCAGTAAATACGGAACAAATGCCAGAATAATCGGAACAATTCTTGAGGGAAGCGGAGTCAGAATGAAAACCAGGCTGAAGGGACTGAGAACCATAGATCTTTTATATGGAGAAGGGCTCCCAAGAATCTGTTAGAGTAAATAAGAGGTCGGTTAATTCTTAGCTGGCTTCTTTTTTTAATTATGCCTGAATAAATTTTATTGACGTAGTAACAACTTATTTGATATAATAAAGTTGTTTCTTTTGGAGCAAAAGGAGAATAAATATATGGAAAAAGAAAAAAAACGTCAGATATCACTGAAACGGGCAGATGAACTGAAGGGGAGGATTGAAGATTTTCTTGAGGCGAGGAAATCAATTCCTACAGGAGTCAGCAAAGAAAATGTGCTGAAGGAACGGAAAAACAAAATTCTTCATATTTATTCGGCAACGGAAGAGGACTGGAATGATTACAGATGGCAGTTGAAAAACAGAATTACAGATGTGGAGAACTTAAGCCGGATTCTTCCGGTCAGCGAAAAAGATAAGCAGCTGATCCGGGAAGTGGGGGAGAAATTTCGGTGGGCAGTTTCCCCGTATTACTTAAGTCTTGCAGATCCGGACGACAGCTTTGATCCCATACGTCTGATGAGTGTCCCCAACTATAAGGAGCTGGAAGATACCTGCACGGATTTAGATCCTATGGCAGAAGAATATACCAATCCTGCCGGGTGTATTACCCGACGGTATCCGGACCGTCTTATCATCAATGTGACCAATGAATGTGCCATGTACTGCAGGCACTGCCAGAGGCGGCGCAACATCGGTGAACAGGATGTGCACAGTTCCCGTGACAAAATTTTAGAATCGATTAATTACATCAGAGAGAATGAGGAAATCAGAGATGTTCTGATTACAGGAGGAGATGCACTGACTTTGTCAGATGAACAGCTGGAATGGATCATCAGTCAGTTAAAGGAAATTCCTCATGTGGATTACATAAGGCTTGGAAGCAGAATTCCGGTGACCATGCCGCAGAGAATCACGAAAGAGCTTTGTGCTATGTTAAAGAAATACCACCCCATTTATTTAAACACTCATTTCAATCACCCCATGGAAATCACAAGTGAATCAAAAGCTGCCTGTGAGCGGCTTGCAGATGCCGGAATCGTTCTGGGAAATCAGGCGGTTCTGTTAAATGGTATTAACAATGATAAATTTGTCATGCGTGTGCTGAATCATGAATTGTTAAAATGCAGGGTACGGCCTTATTATATTTTTCATGCAAAACACGTCCAGGGAACATCTCATTTTAATACATCCATTGAGGATGGGATTGAAATTATGGAATATTTAAGAGGATACACTTCCGGTATGGCGATTCCCACGTTTATTGTCAATGCGCCAAAAGGGCAGGGTAAGACTCCCATATTTCCCAATTATATTATTTCAAGAGGTCCCGGCTATGTAAAATTCAGAACCTGGGAAGGCAATGTGGTCAAATATGAGGATCATGAGACAAAAGACATTCATGAACTTCTCTGATTCAGGAAAAACGCTGATCCAAAGGCGATGATTCGCTTATGGATCAGCGTTTTCCTGTTACATGGCTGTGATAGTAAGACCTCAGGTTGGGGTAGAAGGTGGTTTGACCTATTTTTGCATAATATGAATGGCAAAGCCGCCAAATTCACCATCTAAATAGACGTTTTTCAGTTTGCCATCCTCAAAATATGCGGCAGTATCCATGTTGAAGGAGAAGCCTTTCTCTTTCAACTCTTCTACGGCTGCGGTCAAATCCGGTGTACGCATCGCGATATGACCGTTTGCCCCCAGGAAAGGAGCCTTCATACACTCGAAGTAAGGACCGCCGAACTCGGATTTTTGTCCGTGACGAGGCTCCAGGTTAAACATCATACTCAGAAGCTGAGCCAGTTTTTCTGCCTCCTCAGCATTTTGGGTATTGATGCCGATATGCTCCAGTTCAAAGTTATTATTCATAATTATACCTCTTTCTCAAAATCCCGGAATATAATCCGTTTCCTATACAGCTGGTTATTTTTTGAATCTTACATTGGGAACAATAGCAAGGCTCCGGCAGTTAAAGCAAGCAGGCGGATAAAGTACATCGGAATCGTATATTTCCAAAACTCTATCAGCTTATATTTACCAATTCCCATTACCATGGCTGGCATACCGTCAATTGGTAAGAAATGGCCATTCCAGCCTGAAACTACAATTGCAGCAGCTGCTGCTGTCGGATTCAGACCCAGGCTCATGCAGGTAGCAATAGCCATAGGTGCAAATACATACACAGTACCGATCGTGGATCCTGTAAGGGTTGCAAGTACACTTGTTAACATACAGAATACAAAGATCAGGATGAAAGGATTGATATTAGTGCCAAGCATATTAGCTACAGTTTGACCAACTAAAGTAGTTAAGCCTGTACTGCCAAGAGCATCGGCGACACCGATAACGCCAGCAGACATCAAGATAATCGGAGCACCGATATTGTTACGGATTTCATCAAAATTCAGAACACCGATAGCTAAAATCAGACATGCAGATAAACCTGGAATCATATATCCTGCATCGCCAATTTTACTTTGAAGAATCATACCGACAACAGCTGCTATAAAGGCTGCATATGTTACATTTTCTTTCCATTTTGGTAGATCATAAACGGTTTCTTTAGACTTATCAGCGCCGATTTTTGTATCTTCAACATTTTTGTCAGGCAGAACTTTATAACCAATTAAAGCCCATGCGACATAAGCCAATGAAAGTATTAGATTTACAATAGAGAATTTTGCTAAGGAAACGCTGGTAATACCTGAACCGGCAGATCCTAAAACAGCGATGACAATACCATATTGTAATGTAACATTGATAGGAATTAGTGGATGGTTAGCTGCGAAACCAGCAGCAGCAATAACTTTACCACGTGGTAACTTGTCAGTATACTGTATGGTAGATAATATACCTAAAGTCAGAATATAGAATGCAGTTGAGCCTGTGCCAAAGATACTGCTGGCCAGCATAACGATAATAAATAACAGTATATATGCCTTGTATCCGCCTTTGTTAGCCATATTCAAAATTGTTTTTCTGAACGTGCCGATAAGGCTGGTTTTTTGAAGAGCGGCCACGATTGCCATGAAAGAGGCAAGCATAATAATGGTAGCGTTAGAAAAACCGCCGAAAGCAGTCTTAATATCAGTTATTCCGAAAAGAACCATTAGCAGGCAGGCGAGTATTGGAGGTGCACCGAATGGAAGCTTTTCTGTCATGATTAAAACAATCATGAGTACAGTGATAGCAAGTGCAATAATCATTGGGATAGTCATGTGTTTGAACTCCTCTCTTTAATAAAGCATTATTTTTGGCAGTTGGAGACATTGTATCAATTTCAGACTTCTTTTTTTGCATTAACCATAAGAATGGCATAATCTATCGCATTGACCAGACTCAGCTCACTGGAACGGCCGCTGCCTGCAAGATCGATGCCGGTGCCATGGTCCACGCTGGCACGAATGATAGGCAGACCCAGAGTTACGTTAACACCTTCAACAGCTTCCCAGTGCTTTTCCTCGCGGTTATAAACAAAGCCTTTTACCTTTAACGGGATATGGCCTTGATCGTGGTACATGGCAACAACGATGTCATACCAGCCGCCCAGTGCCTTAGAGAACACGGTATCAGGAGGGGTAGGTTTTTTTTCCGGGATTATAATACCCTCAGCCATGGCAGCCTCAATGGCAGGCTGGATTTCTTCAACTTCCTCCATGCCAAACATGCCGTTCTCACCACAGTGGGGATTCAGCCCTGCAACACCGATTTTAGGCTCTTTAATTCCCAGTGCTTTGCAGCCTTCGTTGGCAATGCGAATGCAATCCAGGACACGGTCCTTTTTGACACGGTCACAAGCTTCCCGTAAAGATACATGAGTGGAAACATGGACAACGCGAAGATCGTGGTGAGCCAGCATCATAGTGTACTTAGATGTACCCGTATAATCAGCATAAATCTCAGTATGGCCGGAATAGTGATGACCAGCCATGTTTATGGCCTCTTTACTCAGAGCATTGGTAACCGTAGCATCAATCCGGCCTTCCATAGCCAGCTGAATAACTTTCACGACATACTGAAAGGCTGCTTCACCGCCCATGGCACAAGCTCCCACACCAAAAGGCTTTGGCACCTCCAGTTTGGAGGTATCCGGAATTTCATCTGCAGGAATCAGTTTCAAATCCATCAGGTCGATGGTGCCATAGGTGTACTTACCTTCCGCGGGAGCAGAAACCACATTCAGCTCCAGATGGATGCCATGAACTTTCTCAGCAACCTTCAAAGCGTAACTTATGGAAGTTTCATCGCCTACTACCAAAGGCTTACAGCGCTCGTAGAGTTTCGCATCTGCCAGTGCCCGAACAGTAATTTCAGGGCCATTTCCAAAGGGATCACCCATGGAAATGCCAATAACAGGTCTAAAGGGATTATTCATATCAGCACATCCCTCTGTCAGCGTTTTCCTTCAATACCTGTTTTAGTGCGTCAACTCCTTCGTCGCATAGATAGTTGAATGGACGGCGGCAGTCGCCTACCGGATAACCAAGCAGAGAAACAGCCTTTTTAACAACGGTATTAGGGTTGCCATATTTGAATACGGCACGGAAGGAGGCGATGGAGTCCTGAGCAGCCTTAGCCTCTTCCAGTTTATCAGCCTTGAACAGTTCATAAATAGATGCAAGAACATGAGGATATACGTTGGCGCATCCTGCGATACCGCCTGCACCGCCTGCCTCCAGGCATGGCAGGATCAGCGAATCGTTTCCGGACAAAACGCGGAAATCTTTGTCTAAGTCCTTTGTAAGGTTGATGTAGGCAAGTAAGTTATCCCAGTCACCGCTGGAGTCTTTGGCCCCCATAATGATGTCTACATCTTTAGCAAGCTTTGCGACAGTCTCAGGGAGTAATTTGTTGCCCGTGCGTGCAGGGATATTGTACAGTACGATCGGAATGTCTACATGCCTGGCAATTTCCACGTAGTGGTCGTATAGCTCTTTTTGTGAAGCAAGAGCAAAGCTGGGCGTGATAATGGACAGCACATCGGCGCCAAGTTCCTGCGCTTTCCTGCTCATGCGGATGGTATCAGCCGTGGAAATGCAGCCTGTACCGGCATACACGGGAACGCGGTGTTTTACCTGGTCGATAGCAGCCTCAAGCACTTCAATTTTTTCATTTTCGCTTAAGATATAACCTTCACCGTTGGTTCCGAACGGGAAAAGACCATGAACACCGCCCTCCAGCATGCGTTCAATCTGGTTACGCAGTTCTTTCAGATTAAGGGATTCATCGGGATTCATAGGGGTTAGAATTGGTGGGATAATGCCTTTTAATTCAACTTTCTTCATAATAATATTCTCCTTTTATTAAATGATTTTCTCATAAAGAGCCCGTGCGTCAGCTGGAGTAACCTCCCTCATATTGTTTACAAGAAGGCGTGTTACCTGCATGCCGGCTTCTACCAGTCCGTCTAAGTCTTCTGCGGGCACTCCAAACTCCTTTAGACTGGTGGGAATGTCTAAGTCCTTTACGATCTTCTCCATCCATGCGAGCATATAGGCGCTTTTTTCCTCCGCTGTTGTGCAGGTTTGTTCTGTGTGGACACAACGGTCATAGGCAGCGGCGAACTTCTCACGGCATACCGGCTCGTTGAAACGCATAACCGGAGCCAGCAGCATTGCATTGGATACACCGTGTGCGATGTGGTATTTGCCGCCAAGTGGGTAGCTTAGTGCGTGTACGGCAGTGGTGCCGGAAGCGGTAATGGCAAGTCCGCCGTAGTAGGCCGCAATCTGCATCCGGTTTTTTGCTTCCATCGCCTCAGGATCGTTACATGCATCCATGATGTTGTTGAGAATCAGATCCAGACCCTCAAGTGCGTACAAATCACTGAACGGATTTGCTTTATTGCTGGTGTAGCACTCGATGCAGTGAGCCAGAGCATCCACACCAGTAGCTGCTGCAATCCTGCGGGGCAGGTTTTTAATCATTCTTGCATCCAGTATCACATAGTCAGCAATCATGTTTTCGTTGACAATTCCCACCTTTAGTTCCTTTTCAGGAACGGCAACAATGGCGTTGGGGGTAACCTCTGCTCCGGTACCTGCAGTGGTGGGGATCAGGATAATGGGAACGCACTTTTGCGCGCGGCCCGGGTCATCTAACAGTTCCTTAACTCCGTACTCATCGGTGACAAGAATGCCTGCCAGTTTGGCTGCGTCCATGACACTGCCTCCGCCGCAGGCCACAATCATATCCGCTTTGCTTTCTTTAAACTGGTCTACCAGCTTTTGAACCGCGGTATAAGATGGTTCCGGGGGAAGATCATCCAGGACATAGTAGTCGGCTCCTGCGGCTTTTACTGCTTCTTCAGGCAGATGAAACAGACCGCATTCCTCGATTCCCTTATCTGTAAACATGGCTACCCGCTTTATCTGTCTGGTCTTTAAGATGGTAGTGATGTTTTCCATGGCGTTTTCTCCGCCATATACGGCGTGGGGCATTTTAATATGATAGGTTTTCAGCATTTTTAAATCCTTTCTGTGTGATTAACGGCTCTGGGCAGCAGTTGGATTATAAAGTCCAACCCGCTCTCTTTTTTGTCCCAGAACATCCTGCTCGGTAAATCGTACATATTTCACTCCGGCACGGGTGTGGGAGGCATAAGCCAGATGGAGCGCCCCATCTTTCGACTGCATCAGATAGGGGTACTCGTACTGCCGGTTATTGGTCTTATTTTCATCACCCATGAAGCCTTCGCCCCGTTCCATATAGCGGATGGTGGGGAAGGTGAGACCGCCATCCTCAGACAGAGCCACTGCAACCGGGCAGCGAAGACCAGGCCATGCAGCCTTGCCGGGCTGGGGATCGGGTGTGCAGGTGGGGTTATAGGCAATGGCAATGCGGCCGCTTTGCAGTTTCACTGCACTGATACTGGAGTTGTTGTTGGGCAGCGGTGTGGGAACCGGCTCGCTCCAGGTCTCGCCCCAGTCAAAGGACTCGCTGCGGTGAATGCGGTATGCTTCCCTATTACGCATAAAAGCAGCCAGGTGTCCGTTTTCCAGCTCGATGACATTGGCGTGAACATGACCATTGCTCTTAGGCATCATCACTATCCGCCAGGTTTTTCCTTCGTCATCTGAGATACGGAAGGCGGTGGGATCTCCGGACAGTCCGTCTGCGGAATCTGTGCACAGCCAGTTTGGGAAGATCCAGCGTCCGCTTGAAAGAATCTGAATCGGCTGGCGGCAGAAGGTTCCTTCCTCAGGGAAAACTGTCTCATAGGGTCCCCAGGTTCTGCCGCCGTCGGTGCTCTTCTGGCAGCGGACTACGGCTGTATACTGCATGTTGTCTTTGCCTTCCTGACGGTCCAGCTGTGCAGTGTACATTGCCCATGCGGCATGGTCGGGACCGTAGAACAAGGAGGGGTTCTGCTCACTGCGGTCCGGGTCACCGGAGATATCCACAGGCGGCAGCCATGCGGTACCGTCTTTTGGAAGAAGTGAGCAGATAATATGGATATCAGCGCTGCCTTCGTAGGTGCCTGCAAACCAGCAGCACAGAAGATCGCCGTCAGGCAGTTCCAGCATTGCCGGGGCATGGGCGGTGGGGTATCCGCCGGTAGGAAGGAGTGCCTCCAGAATTCCCATGTCATCGTTTTGGTAAATAGTGCCGTCCCATGTCAGACCAGGTAATTTCGCGTATTGCATGTTGTTGTCCTCCTGATTTATAATTTTAAAAGGCAATTGTTTCATTGCCGGTAACACGGATTTTAATGTCTTTCATATCCTGATTAGAGTTTCCCAAAAAATCATTTAACAATTCTTTTTTTATTAAATTGATCTGACATATCCATAAAAAGCGATTCCCGTCCAAATCCTCCGGACTTAGATATGATAGCCACCCTTTTTCCTTTATAAAGGACCTCTGAAAGTACAACGCCCTGCTCAACTTCGCAGACAGGTGATATAACTTTTATTCCGGTCTGCTTTACAAACTGGTAAAGAAGATCACCTCCCATGAGAAAAATGGTTGCATCTAATCCCTGGTCAATCAGCCCCTCAATCAGCTGTCCCATCACAGATACAACATCTGTTCTGATCTGTGACAGCCCGAGTCCTTTTTCTTTCGCGTATACATAGGTCTTATCAGGCTCGTCTGGTCCGTTAGCATTTAAAATAACGACGGGATTTTCCTCACTGGATTTGAGCAGCTGTTTCATCAGATCTTCTGCTTCCTTACCTTTTGCCCATGAAGGATTAAGTTTTTCTTCGGGGGTGAGGTGATAATGAGGCGCCCCGTTTTTGGCGGCATAGCTGCATTGTGCCAGAGATACCGGATTAATGCTGCCGCATGCTATGAGCAGATGCGGGGAAATCTCCGGCATCTGAGGTTTTGCTCCGGAAAGTCCTGTTATCTCTGGAAGCAGTGCTGCAAATCCGGCGCAGCCGGCTAACAGATGTATTTCGCCTTTTTCTTTCAGCTTTTGTGCGGTCATCTCCAGATCTTCTACTGTCTGTGAATCATGAATCAGGATTCCTTCTTCCTGGCTCCAGTCCTGACCGGCATCTTCTATAATAGAAGAAGAAATATCTGTCTGGGACCGGATAATCTGTGCTATGTCAGAGTATTGAACCGGTTCGAAGGGATCTTTACCAAAAATACTTTTGTCAATGGGAATATCATCTGCATAGTGGATTCCTTTTTTTGTAGTGCGTGACATTTGCGGATAAGCAGGTATAAAATGAATTCGCTTCTGGCCGCTTGCCGTAAGTACTGCTGCAAGCTCTGCTCCGATATTACCCCTGAGAACGGAATCCGTTTTTTTATAAATATAGGGAATTCCGGACTTTCGCGCGTGCTCTGTTATGGAAAACACAGCTGCATAGGCGTCCTTCTGGTTTAAGTGACGGGTTTCGGCATCTACCACCAGGACATCAGTATCGGGGCTTAAATCTGACGTATTAAACTCAAAATCCAAAGTAACATACGCAGTTGCACCGCTTGCCGATAACTGGACACTGGTATCCAGTGCGCCCGTAAAATCATCTGATATTATCAATAATTTAATCATGTAATTACCTTTTCCATCTGCTTTTATCAGGTTCTTCAAAACGCCCTTGTTTGATAAAAACATGATACCATACAGAAATGTGTTCACCAACCAATTAAACGGTCATTTTAGTTCACATATGAAACACATCATAAAAACGTCGTGCGCATTTTTGTGCGTTTTGTACAAAATAATTTTATTACTTTCAAAGAAATGCAATATATGATATAATAAAGCATGAAGCAAATGTTCCAAATGTGAACGATTTGGAGCGACAACAAGGAAGTACCACTCATAATATTTACGGGAGAAGAACTATGCGAAAAGAATACTTAATGGAATCAACAGATGTCTTAAGCCAGTTGGAGACATCGCATCAGGGACTTTCGGACGCCCAGGTGGAGGAGAGAAGGTCAAAGTACGGACTGAACAAACTGAAGGAAGGAAAAAAGCCCAGTCTGGTTCAAAAATTTTTAAAAGAGCTTGCAAACTTTATGACGATTGTTCTGATTGTTGCAGCGGTCATTTCAGGAGTAACTTCGATTTATGCGGGTGAAAGCATGATCGATACCCTTATTATTATTTCTGTTGTTATCATCAATGCAGTCCTCGGAGTCTATCAGCAATCGAAAGCAGAATCTGCAATCGAATCCTTACAGGAGATGGCGGCGGCCACATCAAAGGTAATCCGGAACGATAAGCTTATCATTGTCCGGTCCGAAGAACTGGTTCCTGGTGACATCATTCTTTTGGAAGCAGGGGACTCCGTACCTGCGGATTCCAGGATTTTGGAATCTGCCAGCTTAAAGGTGGAAGAAGCGGCGCTGACAGGTGAATCCGTATCCGTATCCAAAATGATGGAAGCCGTTGGGGGCGGATCAGGAGAGATTGCGCTGGCAGACAGAAAGAACATGGTCTATACTGGTTCTACCATCGTATATGGAAGAGGAAAGGCTGTGGTATGTTATACCGGCATGGAAACGGAAATCGGTCATATTGCCGATGCGCTCAATACCGCCAAAGAGGAAGAAACTCCGCTGCAGATCAAACTGGATCAGCTTTCCAAAGTGCTGTCCATTATGGTTCTTGGAATCTGCGCCCTTATGTTTGCCATAGATTTATTAAGGATCGGCATGTCTGGAAGCGGAATCCATTTAGAACAGATCATTGATACCTTTATGGTTGCTGTTTCTCTGGCAGTCGCTGCAATTCCCGAAGGTCTGGCGGCAGTTGTTACCATTCTGCTTTCCATTGGCGTGACAAAGATGTCAAAAAAGCACGCCATTATCAGAAGACTGACTGCAGTGGAAACTCTGGGCTGTACTCAGATTATCTGCTCGGATAAGACAGGAACCTTAACACAGAACAAAATGACGGTCGTGGAGCATTCCGCCTCTGATGAATCCCTTCTTATGACGGCCATGGCACTGTGCTGTGATGCGGAGCTGGACATGGACAGTTCACGGGCAGTGGGAGAACCTACGGAATGTGCCCTGGTCAATGATGCATTTAAAAACGGTTTGTCAAAGCCGGAGCTGGCAAAGGAATATGTAAGAATCGGAGAAGCACCTTTTGATTCCGTCAGAAAGATGATGTCAACGGTTCATAAAAAAGCAGACGGCACAGTGATACAGTTTACGAAAGGTGCTCCGGATGAGGTTTTAAAGCGATGCACCAGGGTTTATACAGGCGGCAGTATCACAGATATGACGGAAGAAATGCGTGGAGCCATTCTGAAAGCAAATAAAAACATGGCGGATAAGGCGCTCAGGGTTTTGTGCAGTTCCATGAGAGAATGGGATAACGCACCTTCGGCTATTGAACCGGAAATTCTGGAAAAGGATCTGGTGTACTTAGGTCTGTCTGGAATGATTGATCCGGTGCGCCCTGAAGTAAAGGCAGCGATTACAGAATGCCAGGAAGCAGGTATCCGTCCGATCATGATTACCGGAGACCATAAGGATACCGCTGTTGCCATTGCAAAAGAGCTTGGAATTCTTGAAAATGAAAGCATGGCGATCACTGGGGCCGAACTCCAAAAGATTTCTGATGAAGAGCTTTCAAAAACGATACAGAATTATTCTGTTTACGCAAGAGTTCAGCCGGAACATAAGGTACGTATTGTTAAGACCTGGAAGAAGCTTTCCAAAGTAACTGCCATGACAGGAGATGGTGTTAATGACGCGCCTTCCATTAAAGAAGCGGATATCGGCGTGGGAATGGGAATTACCGGAACAGATGTTACAAAAGATGTTGCAGATATGGTGCTTGCGGATGATAATTTTGCAACCATTGTGGCTGCTGTGGCAGAGGGACGCCGTATTTACGATAATATCCGTAAGGCAATCCAGTTTTTACTTTCCTCGAACCTTGCGGAGGTAATTGCCGTATTTGTCGCCAGCCTTTTAGGATTTACGATTTTAAAACCAGTGCATCTGTTGTGGATTAACCTGATTACAGACTGTTTTCCTGCCATTGGTCTTGGTATGGAAGCAGAAGAAGGCGATATTATGAAACGCGATCCAAGAAGCCCCAAAGATGGTGTTTTTTCCGATGGCATAGGAGCCGAAACGGCATTTCAGGGCTGGGTGATCGCGATCCTTACTCTGGCTGCGTACTTTATCGGACATTATATGGAAAGCGGAGTATGGGAAATTGCGGAGAGTTCCGATGGTATGACGATGGCATTTTTAGCCCTGTCCCTTCTTGAGATGTTTCATTCCTTTAATATGCGTTCCAGAAAGGAATCTATCTTTCAATTAAAAACAAGGAACAACTTTTTGACTGCATCTTTAGCGGTATCCTTCATTCTGACAACCGCCGTAATTTATGTCCCGTTTTTAAGAGAAGCATTTTCATTTGAGCATATTTCATTTGTGGAATATCTTGTAGCAATACTGATTTCCGTTTCCATCATTCCGATTGTGGAGATAATGAAACTGTTAAAGCATAAAAAGAAATAAGTGAAATAACAAAAAATACCGTCCTGGAGGGCGGTATTTTTCGTTGTGTTTCTGATAAAGCGGGGTACATAACCCGTTTGAATTTTAACCATTTACCGCCTGGCGTTTCATCTGGCTGATGGCTTCGATGACCGGAGGCAGATATAATATTACAACAGTTACAACCATCTCAGGAACAATATAGGTGGCGTTATATCCAAAAGTATACAAAAGCGGGTTCATGCCTTCCGGCGCATAGGAAGCAAAGAATATGTAACCGGAAATGACATGGCAGAGATATCTGCCCAAAACACCTGTAACATAACCAGGAATCAGACCATACTTTCTATTATGAAATAATCCCGAAAGTCCCAGGCATCCAAATGCGATCGGATAGTCCAGGAGAAACTGAACGGGAGCATAGATATATGGCTCCACAATGAACTGAAGAATTCCGTATGCCACTCCTGTCATGATTCCGGCCTTAACGCCGTAGATATAGCCGGTCAGGCAGATAAACAGCATGGAGAACAGTGTGATGGAACCTCCAAACGGGAGTGAGGCAAATTTGATGAAAGAAGCCACCAGCGCCAGTGCCATCGCGCCTGCGCAGGTCACCATCTGGCGGGTTTTCAGCTGTCTTGTAGGCAGGGTTTTGCCTGTAAGCAGATGAAGTCCCAGCAGAATCACCAGCAGCGTGACAACCACCAGTCCGTATCCGGCTGGTTTTAAGAAGTATTCTCCGGATTCCTGAGAATAGGTTAGAAAAAATGACATAAAAAAACCTCCTTTATATGCACAGGAGGGGACTACTACTATTGCTTCCTTCCGCCGGCATTATCCGGTTCAAGTAGTAAGGGTTAGGTAAATACCAATCTCAGCCTAAGGCTCCCCCAGCGTGTCATAATTTTTTCATTTCGGTGTGAGTATAACTGAAATAAAAGGGATTGTCAAGCTATTTGAACCTTTAAAATAAGTATAAAAAAGTAAATTAAGCACATCCTAGTAAAGCAGTGCATCATTGCATTTTTTCAGATTAAAAAATACAGATGCGGAGGTTGTGTACATGACAGGCTTTATCATAGCTCTGATATCAGGAGCGCTAATGAGCATACAGGGAGTATTAAATACGGGAGTGTCCAAACAGACAAGTATGTGGGTATCCACCGGCTGGGTTCAGCTGACCGCTTTTTTAACCTGCCTGATTTTATGGTATTTTTCAGGAAGGGACGATATTTCAGCCCTTCTTACGGTTCACCCCAAATACATGCTGATCGGAGGTATTATAGGCGCATTTATTACTTATACAGTTGTAAAAAGTATGGGGACCTTAGGTCCGGCAAAAGCCGCGCTGATTATAGTAGTATCCCAGATTGTGGTGGCCTATGCAGTGGAGGTATTCGGATTATTCGGCGTGGAAAAAGTGGGATTTGAGTGGAAAAAACTCATTGGGGCAGTTGTAGCCATCATAGGCATTATAATCTTTAACTAATTTGGAAATAGTGCTTGTATTTACTTATTTCTTTAGGTAGAATAGGTACAAGGGCTGAGGATGGGATCCTTTTTTGCAAAATTTTGTAAAGGGAGGATTCCATGAACTATCATAGGATTAAGATCGCAGCCATAGCTTTATGCGTAATTATATGCAGCATCTGCTATGGCTTAAACAGAAATCATATATACCGGGAAGAAAAAGCTTTTGTTTCGATTCAGGAGCCGCCTGTTTCCTCAATGGAGGAAACTTCGGCTTCGGATTCCCCGAAAGCACCGGAAGAACCGGATGTTCCGTCACGTATTTGCTATGTACATATATGCGGAGAGGTGGTTTCTCCGGGCGTCTATGAGCTGGAGGAGGGAAGCCGTGTTTTTCAGGCTGTCGCGGCGGCCGGAGGCTTTACGGAGAATGCAGCTGCCGATACGTTAAACATGGCAGAACAGGTCAAAGACGGGCTGAAGATTCAGGTGCCGGATCAGGAAGAAGCAAAGAGGCTTTTGAATCAGGGAGCATCTTCCGGGGGGAATTTACCGGAAGGCAGACGGCAGGTGAATCTTAACACAGCAGGTAAGGAAGAACTGATGACCTTAAGAGGTGTGGGAGAGGCAAAGGCGGATGACATCATTCGTTACCGGGAGAGTCACGGCGGATTTCAGAAGATTGAAGACATTATGAAGATATCAGGGATTAAGGAGGCAGCCTTTCAGAAGATAAAAGACGATATTACGGTTTAAATAGAAAACAGAGGTGCAAAATGGCAAGTGTTTTAGTAGTAGATGACGAAAAACTGATTGTAAAGGGAATGAGATTCAGTCTGGAGCAGGACGGTATGGAAGTAGACTGTGCCTATGACGGAGAGGAAGCCATTAATCTGGCAAAACAGAAGGAATACGATGTAGTGCTTCTGGATGTCATGCTTCCAAAGTATGATGGATATGAGGTTTGTCAGGCGATCCGGGAGTTTTCCGAGATGCCCATCATCATGCTGACAGCCAAAGGCAACGATATGGATAAGATTCTCGGGCTGGAGTACGGAGCCGATGATTATATTACAAAACCCTTTAATATTCTGGAAGTAAAAGCAAGAATTAAGGCAATCATGCGAAGAAACGCCAAGAAGGGCAGACGGGATCACAAAGAAGACAGTCATCTGGTGACTGCCGGTGATTTAAAGCTGGACCGGGATGCCAGACGGGTCTTTATCGCGGATAAGGAGATCAATTTAACAGCGAAGGAATTCGATCTTCTGGAACTTTTAACCTGCAATCCCAGTAAGGTTTACAGCAGAGAACAGCTGCTTACTTATGTTTGGGGGAACAAGGCTATGGACACAGGCGATGTCCGTACTGTAGATGTTCATGTAAGGCGTCTGAGGGAGAAGATTGAGCCCAGCCCCAGCGATCCCAAATATGTGCATACCAAATGGGGCGTGGGATATTATTTCCGCGTCTAGTGAAAAGAAGGAGGATTTCTGCCGGGAAACCGGAGAGATCCGCCTTTTCTTAAATTAAGGAGTGCTGAAACGATGAAGAAAAGCCCGCAGGGTGAACGATGGAGAAGGCTTGATAATACGGCAAAGATTTTTCCTGTCATAGCCGATGAAAATTTAAGTAATGTGTTCCGGATCAGCGCTGAGCTGAAGTGTGAAGTGGTTCCAGGAACCTTGCAGAGAGCGTTAGAGGAAGTTCTGCCTCAGTTTGAAGGATTTTCCGTGAAACTGAGGAGAGGTTTTTTCTGGTATTATTTTGAACACAACAGCCGGATGCCGGTCATTGAACGGGAGACCACCTACCCCTGTAAATATATTGACCCACACAGCAACCAGCTTTTTTTATTCCGGGTCACCTATTTTGGCAGGCGGATCAACCTGGAAGTATTTCATGCTGTCACAGATGGACTGGGGGCTGTTAATTTCTTAAAGGCACTGGTTTACCGTTATCTTGATCTGGTTAAGGATTCAAGAACCGGTCACAGGGCGCCGCAGAAGATTTCTTCCGATGTTTCCATGAATGTGGAGGACAGTTATGTCCGCCACTATAAAAAGATACGAAAACAGAAATACAGTTCTGCAAAAGCGTATCATATTACCGGAGAATGCCTCTCCCTTGATGAGGAGAATATTCTCCACGGTTATGTCGGTTTAAAAGAGATGAAGGCTGTGAGTAAGCGTTATGGAGTCAGTATTACCCGGTTTTTAACCGCTGCACTGATCTGGTCTATTTATCAGGAATATTTAAAAAAGAAGCCGTCTGAACATTCCATCGGCATCAGCATTCCCATCAATTTAAGGAATTTTTTCGGTTCTGAGACAATGGCCAATTTTTTTGCGGTGACTCTGGTGGAATTTCTTTCTTCCGGAGAGAATCATACGTTTGAGGAAATACTAAGTGCAGTCAGCACCCAGATGGATGAAAAAATTACAAAAGAGAAGATGGAGGAGACCATTTCTTATAATGTTTCCAGTGAGAAGAAGTGGTATCTGCGCATTACACCCCTGGTGATAAAATGGCTTGCTTTGAATCTGATATTCTGGAAGAATAACGGAGCATACACCATGACACTGTCAAACATCGGTCCCATTGAAATGGATGAAGACTATGCAAAAGAAATTGAACGTTTCACCATGATGATCGGTGTTTCACGCAGACAGCCAATGAAATGCGGGGTCTGCTCTTATGGGGATGAGGTTATCGTCACCTTCAGTTCTGTTTTTCAGGATACAAGGCTTGCGGATACGTTTTTTGGTTTTCTGAAGAAAGAAGGGATTCCGGTAGAGCTTGAAAGCAATGGGGTGCCGGACCACAGAGATGATAAGGGGCAGTATCCCCAGATCCGATATGATAAGGAACGAATGAAAAAGATTGCCAATGTCTTTTATGGAATCATGATTTTTGCAGCAGCAGTTCTTGGTATTATTAACCTTGCAACCTATTCCGGCTCCATATGGTCTGTGATTGCAATCGTATTAATGGCTTATTCCGTCATGACAGTCCGGTATTCCTTTATGCGCCATTCCAATCTGGCAGGGAAAGTTGTCATGCAGACCATAGCGGCAGAGATCGTATGGGTTTGCATTGATTATGTAACGGGGTACAGCGGCTGGTCGGTAAACTATGGGATACCAAGTACCATATTATTTGCTGACCTGGCAGTGGTATTTTTGATTCTTGTAAACCGAATGAACTGGCAGAGTTATTTCATGTATCAGATTGCAGTTACTGTTTTCAGCTTTATCCCGCTGATTCTATGGGCAGCAGGACTGATTACCAGACCGCTTATGTCCCTTGTGACAGTGGCAGTGACCGTGATTATTCTTGCTGTCACCATTGTTTTGGGAGATCGGAGAGTTAAGAATGAACTGATCCGTCGGTTTCATATATAGAAAATGCTGTCTGGAAAGGAGGTATGATATATGAGAAGAAAAAAGGTGAGTGTAATGGGAAATCTGGTGAGAGATATGATGCAGAATGTGATGGAGACTTCTTTTAAGCAGCCAATCCAGAGCGGCGAACTGAGGAAAAAACCGGTTGAGCCAGCCTGGGTATGTCCGGCTGGATATGAATATGAGATTATTGAAAAATGTGATTTAAAGATGGAGTATTTAAGACCGGTGGGAGTGGTTACCGGACGTGTGATTCTTCAGCTTCACGGAGGCGGTTATATCGGTCCCATGAAAAATATTTACCGGAGATTTGCAGTCCGGTATTCCAAGATCAGCTATGGAGGAGATGTACTGACTCCGGATTACCGGGTAGCCCCTGAAGCCCCCTATCCGGCCGCTTTGCAGGATGCCGTTTCGGCTTACCAGTGGCTTTTGCAGGAGAAGGGGTATGCCCCCGAAAATATTGTGATAGCAGGAGATTCGGCAGGCGGAGGCTTAGGTCTTGCTCTGGGTCTTTATTTAAAGGATAATCACCTGCCTCTTCCAGGAGGCATTCTCACTATGTCTGCCTGGACGGATTTAACAAACAGCGGCGAAAGCTATCAGACCAACTATGAGCTGGATCCGCTTTTCGGCAATTCCACCCATAACATGCTTTACGATTCCACCTATATCGGAGAAGCGGATCCGCTGGAACCATATATTTCTCCGCTGTTCGGGGATTTTAGCGGATTTCCCCCCGTGCTCATGCAGGTGGGAAATTATGAGGTTTTATTAAGCGATACCCTTATGGTGGGAGAAAAGTTAAAAAAAGCGGGTGTGAAATGCCGGATATCCGTCTTTGAAGGCATGTTTCATGTATTTCAGATGGGGCTGGATTTGATACCGGAAAGCAGGGAAGCCTGGGAGGAAGCGGAAGAATTCTTACGGGTTGTTTATCATATTAATGTAAAACCGGAAGGAAAGGTTGTCCGGAAAGTGAAGACAGGGCAGAAACGGACTGCGAGAGATATCACTGGCTTTTTAATTGACATGATGAAGAAAGAACTGAATGGATAGAGGAGATACGAATGAAGATCACATTGGTGACTGTGGGGAAGATAAAAGAAAAATTTTATACTGACGCCATAGCTGAATACAGCAAGAGACTGAGCCGATACTGCAAACTGGAGATTATTCAGGTGGCGGATGAGAAGACACCCGACCATGCCAGTGAGACGGTGGAACGGCAGATTAAGGAGAAAGAGGGCGAGAGGATCCTTCTTTCTATAAAGGAAGGGGCCTATGTAATCACTCTGGCCATTGACGGAGATACTCCTGATTCGGTGAAACTGTCAGAAAAAATAGCGGCTCTTGGAGTAGGCGGAGTAAGTCAGATTGTATTGATTATCGGCGGTTCCCTCGGTCTGGCGGATGCTGTTTTGAAGCGGGCGGATTATAAGCTGAGTTTTTCTAACATGACGTTTCCCCATCAATTGATGCGGGTGATTTTGCTGGAACAGATTTATCGGAGTTATCGGATTATAAATGGGGAACCGTATCATAAATAGGTGTATTGAAGTCTGGATAATTTTAATGTCATAAATGAAGAAGAGAACTTTTAAATAAGATAAAACCATAAAATAGATTAATCAAATGGGGGTTAAGTTGCTAAAGGAACTTGAAAAGAATGGATTATCAATAAATATATTGACTGCTTTGAGCTATAAAAGTTCTTTGAAGAGAAGCTTAAAGAACAGTCTTAGAAGATTTGAAAAAGAAGATTTATATAACGAAGTTAAAAGAATGATACATTTTTATCAGGGAATAGAAACATTGGAAGATGTTGACTTGGATTATAGAATCAAAAGTTTGGATTCATGCTTACGTAAATATGAAAAATTTTATCCTGAAATGCAGGCGGAAAAAGTATTTAATGATATTCTGGGCTTTAGGATGCTGGTTGATAATTATGAAATTCTTTTAAAAGGAAATGCTCCGGATGGGATAAGAATAGTAGATATGAGTGAAGGGAAAGCAATTGATGATGGATATAGAGGTGTACACATTTATTATCAGCCTAACCACTACCATTACCCTATCGAGATTCAGGCAAATACATATTATGACAGACAATTAAACAACTGGTTACATAAGTACTTATATAAGAGGGAATATTCTGATCTGATAGGTAGAATATTGCGTCAGGAGTATGAATATGGTAAGATATTAAAAGAACAAGATTTTGAGGAGGTGTTAAAACATGTGCTATCTGGTAGCTAAGAAATTTGATAAAAAGGGCTGTATCGCAGTAAAGACCAGACATGGAAAAGCACTGGCAGATTACGCAGAAAACCTTCAGCGTCAAATCGGACAAAATGGTGTTCAATTGGTGACAATAAGCCGCCCTAGTGCATACGGCGAATACGAACCGTACGAAATTATAGGAAGTAAAGAAGAATTTCAGGAAAGGGTTTTGAATATGTAATAAATCCATTTTTGATAAAGCTGTACAGATTTGTACTATTTACTACAAATCTGTACAGCTTTTTTTCGTACTCATTTAAATTTGGCCCTACCTGAAATATGTTAAATTTTATCATTTAAATAAGTTTAAAAATACTGAATATAATTAACACAAATGGTTGTCAAATCTTGTCGTTTTTTGTATAATATACATATATAAAACTGTTAAATTTTAAACAAAAACAGGGGGATCTGCATGAACTTGCCGCAGTTATATTATTTCATAAAATTAGCAGAATTACAGCATTATACGAAAGCTGCAAAAGAACTTTACATCGCTCAGCCCTCGTTAAGTGACTCGATTGCTTCACTGGAAGGTGAGCTTGGAATATCGTTATTTCAGAAGAAGGGACGCAATGTAACACTCACAAAATACGGAGAAGAATTTTATATCCATGTATCTCAGGCACTAAATGAACTGGAACGTGGAATTGCCACGATGAAGATGCATTCCGGTCAGCTGGGAGGTACCATTGATGTAGGCTGTATTCCCACTTTATTAGGTGATTTTCTTCCTACTGCAATTCAGAACTACATGAAAAAAAATCCTCAGGCCAAATTTAATATATTCCAGGGGATGTCTATTGAGGTCGCTCATGGGGTGGCGGCTGGAAAATATGACCTAGGTTTTTGTTCCATGGTGGAAGAGGAGCCCGATCTTTTATTTGTTCCGATTATGGCACAGGAGCTGGTTCTGATTGTCAATGACGCCCATCCCCTTGCAGGAAGAAAAGAATTATGTTTAAGTGAATTAAAAAATTATTGTCTTACTACATATCGTGATTGCATACCCATAGGAAAGGTAGTTCGAAATCTTTTGCAGCAGCATGAGGTGGAGGCAACGTTTTCTTATGATGATGAAATTTCCATCGGAGGTGTGATTTCAGAGACAAATCTGGCAGCTATCGTTGCCCGTACTCCCTTTTTAAAACAATTTGACAACCTGGTTCTGATCCCTCTTTCCGATGTTCCAAAGGATACCCGGCTGATCTATATGACATTCAGCAGAAAAAATTTTGTTTCCTCATCCGTGGAAGCGTTTGCAGATTTTATTGTGGCACATGAGATGAATCTTCCATAAACAGAAATTGCAGTAATACAACAAACAGCGGTATGCCCCCACAAGAGCATACCGCTGCTTTTCTGTCAGTAGACCGACAGGACTCCACCAGGCTATACAATACCTGCTGTTGCCATAAGTGCAATTACCAGTCCGGCAACAAATGCCGGGATCATGGTTCCTAAAATAATATGTTTATAGCTTTCCTTTAAGCTGCATCCGCAGATGGACATGGTGAGGATTGCTACCGAGGAGTTGGGCAGTTTATTTAAAATCAGGGCCGATTCAGTTACTATGCGGTGGAGAGCAGCAACATTGACTCCCATATCAACAAATGCTTTTCCAAAACTTTCCATAAAGATGGTTTCTCCAGAGATTGCGGAACCGGTAAGTCCGGTAAGTACGGTTGTGCCGAAAAATGCTTTCAGATATGCGGGCATATTCATGGCAAGCACTGCCTGCTGAAGCTGCTGGAATGCAGGGGAAGCACCAAGAACCTTGGAAAGTCCCATAACGGCAGCAACTGTAAGCATGGAGTTTAAACCGGAGCTGCTTCCAGTCTTGATGGAGGTTTTCATGTTCTTAATCCGTTTTAACTGGGTGCAGATAATTAACAGGATACCAATTACCAGAGAGAACATAATGCTTGGGGAGGTTCCCCAGCCTGAGGTAGCAACGACACAGCCTAAAACCAGGACAAAAGGAAGAACGGACATGAAGATTCCAGGGAGTTCTTCTTCAGAAACAGCTGTTTGCTGCGTCTTATACATAGCCAGAAGCTGCTCTGTCGTGTTACTTTTCAGGCTCTGCTTTTGTGCGTAATTAAAATACAGGAAATAAGAAACGGCAAGGATCGCAGTAAATACAAAGGAAAGCAGGGGCGCTGATCCGAGAGAGGTATTTAAATATTTGCTTGGCAGTACATTACAGATATCTAAGGAATAGGCAAATCCGTTGGCAGAAGCGCCGCCACCCAAAAGAAGGAAGGGAAGCACCCGCCGGTCCATTTTATTTTCATATAAAAGGTTATCGGCAATGGGATAAAGGACAAATACCATAATATAGCCGTTTATACCAAGCAGAGTGATGAAAAAGGTACAGATCAGGATGACTAGACCTACCATTTTCGTTCCCAGCTTCTTTGTGAGTGTCTGGGCGATTTTTGTTGCAAGACCTGTTTCTAAAACCAGCTGGCCAAAGACGCCGCCAAGTCCCAGGATCAGAAACCAGGAGGCTACAAAGCCGCCGGCACCGCCGGAAAATGTGGTCAGAAACCCTTCCTTAAGATCCAGTCCGCTGGTGACCAGAATAATAGCTGCCGTGATCACCGTCGCTGTGATCATATCGATGCCTTTGATAATCATTACAACTAAAAGTGCAATGGCAATAATAAGACCAATCGTAGCTAACATAATGTTCCCTCCAATATTTAAATAGTCTGTCAGTCATGAAAACTCTGGATTAAGCTTTCTCTTTTGCACCGGACTGCCACTGCGCCGTCATTTTGTCAAGCGGAATCGCTGTCAGCCCTGTTTCCCTGGAATAGGAATAGATTACAAATCCACGTTTACAGCGGAAGACGCATTCCAGGCATGGGTCTTCATCGCAATAGGCAAAGGCATCGGTGTCTGCCAGGGAAAAAACAAGAGGAGGACGCTTTGTCTTGGGTATATATTTTAAATAACCGCCGGTAAACGTTTTTAGATACATCCATTCCGGCGAATATTCCGGCTTACACGCTTCCCAGAATACCTCCACGGCGTTATCATTGTAGCCGCCGGTGATTCGATAGCTTAAGTGAATCTTTTCTTTTACCAGATCCGGTGATTCCGGTATTAAATGGACCGCTTTTGAACCACAGCATAAGATTTCCGTTTCACTGAGAGGAGGTGCACCGGTGGCGGGAAACAGTCCGCCGCACGTTTCGCATCGGTAAAAGGATACCTCCGGACACTGGTCCGCCGGAGGTTTTCTTGTATCGCGGCATCTTCTTGGTCCGAATATTTGTTGAGTCATAACCAGTCACCCCTTCATCCGTTTCAGCAGCTCTTCCCGCAGCAGATATTTCTTTACCTTTCCGCTTCCTGTATGGGGAATCCGGTCAATTAATTCCAGACGTTCCGGCCAGAAACGTTTGGATATGCGGTGCTCCTTTAAATAATCAATCACATCAGACAGGGATAAACTTTCAAAACCGTCTGCGGGAACCACAAAAGCGCAGATCCGTTCTCCCAGACGTTCGTCAGGCATACCGATGACTGTATGGTCCAGAATGCCGGGACAGCCCTCTAAATTGTCATTGATTTCATTGGAATTTAAATTTTCTCCGCCCCGGACTATCATATCTTTCTTTCGTCCGATAATCCGGATATTACCATCTTCATCCATGACACAGAGATCTCCGCTGTGAAACCAGCCGTCATCATCAAGTACTTCATCAGTAACCCCGCGGTTTTTTAAATATCCCACAAATACATTGGGACCTCTGGACAGCTCTTCTCCGGCAGTTCCAAAAGGAACATCCGCACCGTTTTCATCCACCACCCGGATTTCAATTCCCTGAAGCGGTCTTCCTGAAGTGGTGCCGTTAAGCTTCAAAGCATCACAGGGTCTGACGAAAACATGAGGAACGCTTTCCGTAGAGCCGTATACCTCACATAGAAGAATCCCGTAATCCCAGGCCTTCTGTACCATATAACCCGGAACAGGAGCGCCGCCGCATAAATAGAATTTAAGTGAGGGGATGGCACCTCCGTTGGTCTCCAAATCCCTTAAAATGTCATAGATAAAAGGAGTGGCGCCCATGGAATAGGTACAGGCCTCCCGGTTCATTAAGTCAATGGCCTCCCTGCAGCAGTATTTCTGCTGCAAAACTACCTTTGCACCTGTGAGCATGGGGGCGATAATACCATGATGAAAACCTGTTGCATGGTTTAGGGGGGCGGGCATAAACATGATATCTTCCATTGAAAGTCCCAGCTCCCGGTTAAAAGTTTCCTCACTGTAACGGATGTTGTCGTGAGTTAAAATCACGCCCTTGGAGCCGCAGGTAGTGCCGGATGTTCCAAGAATGGCAGCAATATCCTGTCCTGTCTGCTTAAAACAATCCTCTTTCCTTAACGGCTCATAGTCTTGAAGAATTTCCTTCCAGGTATAACAGCTGCTTTTTTTCTCCCTTGTCTGATCCAGCAAGACCACTGCACGAAGGCTGCTAATATGGGGAAGTGCCGACTGAATCATCTCCTCATAATCGGTTTTGTGAAAGTAAGTGGGAGCGAAGTAAGCCTTTGACTGCGTTAAATTCAAACAGCGGACCAGTTCCTTTTCCTCGTAGGACATGGCGATTGGGTGGGCGGCTGCACCTGCTTTAAAGCAGGCGATGGTGATCACTGCGAATTCGCTCCAGATGGGAATCTGATAGGAAACCACATCACCCGGGCCGATTCCCTGGGAACGGAGAAAGGCCGCCACTTTGGAAGCGGCCTTATCCATCTGTCTGTATGTATATCGGTTTCCCCGGTCGTCAACTACATATTCCCGGTCCGGATATTTTTTAACTGACTCATGAAAGCAGTCCGTAAGCGTCCGGTCCGACCAGTATCCTTTACTCAAATACTGAAGTTTTAAATCAGGATTTATTTTTATTTCTTCAAGCATAACCCTTCTCCTTGGAAATGAAGAGCAGAGGTATGATCTGATTATCCCTGCTGCCTCGCCTTCAGCTCTTTGACCAGAGCAGGAACCACTTCAAATAAATCGCCGACGATGCAATAGTCCGCAACCTCGAAAATAGGAGCGGTTTCATCTTTGTTAATGGCAATGATGGTTCCTGATTCACTCATTCCGGCTACATGCTGCACTGCTCCTGAAATACCGCAGGCAAAGTAAATTTTCGGGGAAACAGTAGCACCTGTCTGCCCAACCTGCTTGGTCTGCGGCATCCAGCCTGCATCAACAGCAGCACGGGAACAGCCTACCGTACCGTTAAGCACATCGGCCAGCTCCTTTAACAGGGCAAAATTATCGGCAGATTTCATACCCCGGCCGCCGGAAACGATGATTTCAGCTTCATCAAGACAGATGTCATTGTCTTCACAGGCTTTGATAAAGTCAATTACCTTCGTCCGGATCTCTTCGTCCGGGGTCCGTATTTCCCTGCGGATCACAGCCGGTTCGTTATTCGGATTTTTTTCCGGTTTCTTAAATGCACCCGGTCTGCAGGTACCCATCTGAGGTCTGGTTTCACTGCAAAGAATCTGTGCATATAAATTGCCGCCGAAAGCAGGACGCTCCCAGACAACATTGCCGGTCTCCTCGTCGACGCTGAGTGCAGTGCAGTCCGCAGTCAGCCCGGTGCGGAGGCTTACGGCAATTTTGGATCCTAAGTCCCTGCCGTTTACGGTTGCGCCAACTAAGATCGTATTGGGATGATACATTTCACAAAGTTTTAAAAATACATTTCCATAGGCATCGGCAGAGTAGTCTTCGTATTCCTCTCCCTCAACCACATAAATTTTATCCGCACCATATTCCCCGGCGGCTTTTACGGCTTCCCTGGTATCTTTTCCGATTACCACTGCACAGAGGTCCTGTTTTAAACCTTCTGCCAGTTTTCTGCCCTGGCCTAAAAGTTCCAGTCCCACACTTTTGGGCTGGTCTTTAAAACATTCAATAAATACCCATACATCCTTCCATGTCTCAAAACTCATTTTCTTTGGCCTCCTTTTACAGTATTTTCCCGTCGGCCAGCTTGCCGATCAGTGCGTTAGCAATTTCACCGGGAGTGTTTCCCTCTATGGTCACGCCGCAGGCGGACCGTTTTGGAGTGAAGGTAGCCTTTACCTTGGTGGGTGAGCCTTTGAGTCCCATTTTGGATACATCCGCATCTGGTAAGTCAGCCAGGGTGATTTCCGGAATCTCAGCTTTTAAAGAGGCAATTTTTCTCTTTACTGTCGCATATCTGGGTTTGTTGCTTTCTTTTGTTGCAGTGCAAAGAATGGGGAAGCGGGCCTCAATCACTTCAATGCCTTCCTCCACCTGCCGTCTGGCAGTTACTTTATCCCCGTCTACGTCTAAATCCAGAATATAGGTAAGCCTTGCAGCACCAAGGTGCTCTGCGATACTGGGAGCCGTCTGTCCTGTATCACCGTCAATGGCCTGCTTTCCGCCCAGAATCACATCGAAGCCGCCAAGTTTTTTAATGGCCTGTGACAGGATATAGCTGGTGGCATAGGTGTCAGAACCGCCGAATGCACGGTCAGTCACCAGATAAGCCTCATCAGCTCCCATGGAAAGAGCCTCTCTTAATACAGCCTTTGCCTGGGGAGGTCCCATGGAAATAACGGTCACTTTTCCGCCGTAGCGGTCCTTTAAGGAAAGCCCTGTTTCTAAGGCATTTTTGTCAAATGGATTCATGATGCTTGGTACTCCTGTACGGATCAGGGTGTTTTTTACCGGATCAATTTTAATCTCTGTTGTATCCGGAACCTGTTTGATGCAAACAACGATATTCATCCTGTTTTGTCCTCCTATCTGTATTCCTTATCCAGCACGTTTGCAATGGTCATACGCTGGATCTGGTTGGCGCCTTCAAAGATCTGGAACACCTTGCAGTCTCTCATCAGCTTTTCTACCGGATACTCCTTGCTGTATCCGTATCCGCCGAAGATCTGCACTGCATTGGAGGTGACTTCCTGTGCACAGTCGGAGACAAAGGTTTTGCAGATGGAGCCTTCCTTCTGAACCATAATTCCCTGGTCCATCATGCGCATGGTGTTATTAACTAAGCATCTGGATGCCTCAACCTTGATTGCCATATCTGCAAGCAGGGCCTGAACCATCTGGAACTTGATTAATGGAGTTCCGAACTGTTTGCGTTCTTTGGCGTATTTAACGGATTCATCAAGGGCTCTCTGCATAATTCCCACTGCCAGAGTTGCCACAAATGCACGGGATAAGTTCAGTGCATTTAAAGCCAGCTTAAAGCCGGAGCCTTCCGGTCCAACCATGGCGGAAGCTTTTACCCGCACATTTTCAAAGATTAAGTCGGTGGTATTGGAAAGACGAAGTCCCATCTTATTCTCGTGAGCGCCTACGGTTACGCCAGGTGTATCAGCATCGATAATAAAGGCGGAAATTCCCTTGTGTCCCGCAGCCGGGCTGGTTTTGAAAAATCCTACAAATACATCGGAGAGCGCTCCGTTTGTAATGAAAGTTTTTGTTCCGTTTAAGATGTATTCATCCCCATCAAGGACTGCAGTGGAGCGCATGGCGGCCGGGTCGGAGCCTGCATTTGGCTCGGTTAAGGCAAATCCTGCAAATGATCCGGGTCTGATTTTATCTGCAAAATACTGTCCCTGCTCTTTGGTTCCTGCAAGAATTACGTTTCTTAAGGCAACAAAGGTGGTTACAAAAGTAATAGCATAGCCTGCATCTACTTTTGCCAGCTCTTCAAATATCATGGCAGTGGTTTCATAGCTTAAACCGGTTCCGCCGTATTCCTCGGGAATTTCCAGCATATGTAGTCCCATGTCAAAACCCCACTCAAAGAGTTCTCTGGGACACTCGCCCTTTTCGTCTGCTTCTTTTACGTAAGGCTTGATTTCGTTTTCAGCCATCTCTCTTACGAGAGCAAGAAGCTCTTTTTGTTCTTCGGTGTATAGTAAACTCATGTCATCTCACCTTTCCATTCTATTGTGGTTATTTTTTCAGCTTTGTTTCCCCGGTGGCTGCGCCGGAGGCAAGTATTTCCCCGATTTCACCCTGGCTGTATCCCAGATGATCCAGAATTTCAACCGTATGGGCACCCTGGGAACCGCCGATCCGGTATTCCGGTTCTCCGACAGAACCAAAGTTTACCGGGTTTGTGGGAAGATAGCGTTCACCGGATGGATAAGGAATCTTTGCGATGATGTGATTGGCCCAGACCTGTTCATCCCCGTACATATCAAGAGGCTCATAGGCGGCCTCGCAGGCTAAATCGTTGGCTTTAAACATGCTCATTAAATCTTTTCTTGTGAGTCTGCCAATGGCTTCATCAAGAACATCAATGACCTCATGGTTTAAATGGCCTGCATTTACGTCTGCACACCTCATGTAGCGGGAATTTTGGACCATATCCGGTCTTCCTAACAGTGTCATGATCTTTTCATAGTCTCTGTCGTATTCCGGACAGCAGATTACCACCCATTTCTGGTCGCTGGTGCGGTATACATTATTAAATGGGTTGGGAACTTCCTTCCTGCTTTTTGGATACTGATTGCCGTACTGGGCAGAAATCACTCCGGTGCTCAGTGCGTAAACTGCAGCATGATGGAGGGAGACTGTGATCTTATCACCTTTTCCTGACTTTTCCCGTGCATAAAGAGCAGCACAGATTCCGGAGGCAAGCCCTAAGGAAACCTGGAAGTCGCCGAAGCCGTTGGTGGGGATCATGGGAGCATCGCCTTTGTTTACGGTAGTTCCGAACACACCGCCTCTGGCCATGTAGCAGGTAACGTCAAATCCCGCAGAATCTTTTTCCGGACCGTTTTCCCCATAGCCTAAGACCTGTGCAAAGACCAGCTTTGGAAAACGCTGGCTTATCGTGTCGTAGTCTAGTCCCAGCTTCGTTAAGGATTTGGTTCTGGTATTGGTGACAAAGACATCTGCTTCTCCAATCAGTCTGTATGCGATTTCCAGACCTTTTTCGGATTTTAAATCCAGGGTGATAAAGCGTTTGTTCATGTTGGCAACATCAAATGCCAGGTTTTCGTCGTCTTCGTAGGGCATGTTAAATACTGCGCCCTGTGTTCTTGCAGGATCACCCTTGGCGGACTCGATCTTAATGCAGTCGGCGCCCCATTCCCCGAGAACGCGGACTGTGGTAGGGGCTGCAAGATATGTGGTTAAATCTACTACTTTTACTCCCTCTAAAGGTTTCATGCTGATCCTCCTTTACAAAAACCCGGGGTCATCAGGCCCATACGGAACCGGATGACCCCAAGGTGAATTCCTGCTAGATGATGTATTCCATTTTTGCACCATGCTTGATGGTATTTTTAGAAATGGTGATGCGCTGAACGGTAGGAGCGCCTTCCTCCAGCCACATTGCGCGGCAGTCACGGTAGAGGCGTTCTACAGGACCGTATTTGCAGTCTTCAAAATAGCCGACTCCGCCGAAGATCTCTAACATCTCATCGCTGACCTTTCTGGTGGTATCAATGCTGTACAGCTTGCACATTGCTGCTTTCTCTTCAATGTACTCGCCGGTTGGATTCTCTTCATAGGATTTTGCAAAGTCGTAAACCATGCAGCGGAGTGCATGAACCATCATGGACATATCAGCAATTTTGCAGCGGATTGCCTGACGGGTTCCGATTGGCTTTCCAAAGGTTACACGGTCATTTGCATACTGTAAGGAAAGTTCCAGCATTCTCTGAGCCATGCCTAAGTTGCTTGCTGCGATATGAGCACGGGATACAGATAAGGAATGCATGGCGATTTCAAGACCCTGGCCTTCTTTGCCTAATAAATATTTCTTATCTATCTTACAGTCTGTAAATTTCAGCTCCCCGTGTCCGGCTCCGCGGCAGCCCATCATATGAGGCATGTTGATTACTTCAAATCCGGGAGCATCCATTGGAACGAAGAATGCGGAAAGTCTGTCATCCTTTTTGGAATCAGGATTGGTAACTGCGATTACATAAGCAAATTCACAGCAGTCTGTATGGGAGATTAAAGTTTTCTCTCCGTTTAATACATAGGAATCGCCGTCTTTTACTGCCATGGTATGTAAATCGGCACCAGTTCCGCCGGTTGCCTCTGTCAGTGCAAAACAGGTAAATACGGATTTATCCTGGAACTTGTTCATGTATTCATCTTTCAGTTCCCTGCTGCCGTAATCATCAAGGATTCTCCAGTTTAAGTCCATTGCATAGTGAAGATGCATTCTCATTCCGCCCGGTCCTCTGGAGAATTCTTCCTGAACCTGTAAGATCTCAAGCTCGGACAGACCATAGCCGCCGTATTCTACTGGAAGTGCGCAGCGGTATAAATCATTTTTAATAGACAGATCATAAAATTCTTTTGGGAATTTATTGGTAACCTCTACTTCCTTCTGGATCTCTTCTAACGGTCCTTCCGCCAGCTTTCGGATCTGCATTAAATAGGACTGAAATTCTTCCTTGGATAATTTACTCATAGTTCCTTCCTCCTGGTATTAAATAAATATTTTTTTAACAATCTTGCTGTTTTTATTATAAGCGTTGTATCTCTAAAAATCCAATCGGCTCTGTTCGGCCTTTTTTCATTCATTGATAGCCGGTGCCTATGCATAAATTTTAAAGCTTTGGTTTATTTTGATTGTCCGGACAGAATCTGTGTGGCATAATAAAAGGCAGAATAGTAAAAAAGGGGCATGGTTGGATGAAAGAGAAGCTGCTTGCGCCGGTTCTTTCAGGGGAAGAGGAATTAATCCTCACCGATGAGGCGGAATTATACAGAAAAAAAGAAAATGAAGAAGTAATCAGAGATGCAATGATACAAAACGTCCGTATGAGCGGGGAGGATATTTCCCGTATGCAGTTTTCCGCTGTGATCTTTGAAAACTGCCTGTTTCAGGATTGTTCCTTTGAAAAAGGGGAATTTACCGATGTAATTTTCCGTTCCTGTGATTTTTCCAACTGTGGTCTGGAAGACTGCTATTTTAACCGGACAGAATTCATCTCTTCCAAGGGAGTAGGCACCCGGTTTTGCGGCAGTACCATGCTTCATGCCAGAATTTCAGACTGTAATTTCCGTTATGCCAATTTTGACGGATCCAGGATGGAACATATTCGTTTTACCGGCTCCCAGCTGGATGGGGGATTTCTTACCCAGTGCCGCATGAAGGAAATTTTGTGGACGCAGGTGAATTTGGACAATGCCAGCTTCTTTAAGACCCTGCTGAAGGGAATGGATTTTACCAGCTGCACCATACACGGAATTGTACTGTCTGATGAGTGCAGGGAAATAAAGGGGGCAGCGGTGGATTTGTATCAGGCGGCTGAGCTGGCAAGATATTTAGGAGTGGTTGTAAAAAGCTGATTTGTGATCATTTTTATATCTGTATTAAGTATGAGGTATTTTTTTTCGGGATCCTGTGATAGAATAGAAACGATATGGCGGGTAAACGAGTGATGAAAAGGAGGCGGGTTATTTAATGATGGAACCCTCAAAGACTGCATAGCATGGGTTATGCAGTGAAAATATAAGTAATTGTATAGCCTTTGCTATTCCGGACAGAAAATATGTTTGGGAGGCAGCGATGCGCTATCAGAAGGCCAATGAAATTCTGCCAGAGGAACTGGTGAAACTGATTCAGAAGTATATTGACGGGGAGTATGTCTATATCCCCAGAAAACAGGAAAACAAAAGAACCTGGGGAGAAGGGACCGGAGCCAGAGAAGAGCGGAAACGGCGGGACCGATCCATTTATAAAGATTATGTATCCGGATTTTGTGTAAAGATTCTGGCGGAGCGTTATTATCTGTCCGAGAAGAGCATTCAAAGGATCGTACTCCAGGAAAAGAAAAAAGATACAGGCGGTGTGTCATAAACAATGATGCGCTGCCTTTTTTTTATTTCATAAACAAAAGTGAGGTGGGAAGGCGGCACTGTTCATAGTAGAGTTATCCGTAAAGACAACAATATGGAGGAAAATATGAATCATAATTTACGGAAACTGTGGCTGATTATTCCCGATCAGCTGCCCGCTGTCATAAGAAGGTGTCCAAAATGCAAAGGAAAGACGGAATTTCATAACAGCGGAAAATTCAGGGTGAACGCCAATGGAAAACTGATTGATGTATGGCTGATTTACCGCTGCAGCCATTGTGACACTTCCTGGAATATGACCATTATAGAGCGGGCAAATCCAGAGAACATAAATAAAACGGAGTATGAGGGATTTTTAAGCAACAGCCCTCAGCTGGCAGCAGGCTATGGAAGTGACAGGGAACTGTTTATAAAAAACAAAGCGGAAACCGCGGAAATAAAAACCGGGTACCATATACTTGAGACAGGAACAGTCGCACCGGTTCATGAGACCGCGTATATGGAGATACAGATAAAAAATACGTCGGGGCTTAAGCTGAGGGCAGATGTCCTGCTTGCAGGCGAACTTGCAGTCTCCAGGAGCCAGATTAAAAAATGGTTTGATGGTGGGCTGGTGACATCCGGACAGGAGGTTCTTGCGCCGGGGGCAAAAGTCGTGGACGGAATGTTCATTCAGATAAAAAAGGAGGAAGCCATCAGGCAGGAATCGCTTGACGTTTGAATCATGCTGATTTATTCTTATAATGTAATAAAGTATAAGAACAAGGGTGATGAGAGACATGATAAGGACAGTTGCATCCGTGGGCCTGCCTGTAGGAGAAAGCTGGAACATATATAAAAACAGATTGGAGCCTGAGACGGTAACCGGCAGAGAAAAGCGGCTCAGTATTGTCACCGGAGTTCATGGGGACGAGCTGGAGGGCCAGTTTGTATGTTACGAGATTAACCGCATTCTCAGGGAAAACAGGGGATATTTAAAAGGAATTGTGGATATTTATCCGGCTCTTAATCCGCTTGGAATTGATTCCATTACCAGAGGTCTTCCCGGATATGATATAGATATGAACCGGATTTTTCCAGGTGATGAAGAGGGAGCGGTATCGGAACACATCGCCTCCCAGATCATGGCTGATATCTCCGGATCTGATTTCTGTGTGGATTTACATGCCAGCAATATCTTTTTAAGAGAGATTCCCCAGATCCGCATGAGTGAAGTTTATGCTGAGAAGCTCATCGGCTACGCAAAGCTGATGAATGTGGATCTGGTCTGGGTTTATGAGAATGCCGTAGTGTTAGATTCCACTTTGTCCCATGGTTTAAACAGCATTGGAGTCCCTACCTTTGTAGTTGAAATGGGAGTGGGAATGCGGATCACAAAAAGCTATGGAAAGCAGCTGGCAGAAGGGATTCTCTGTCTGATGAAGGAACTGGGAATATGGACCGGAGAAACCATCATTCCAAAAGAACCCATGATTTCCTTTAACCGGAATCTTGGACTTTTGCATGCGGAAAGCCCGGGTATATTTATGCCTCTGGTGGAGCATCTTGGTACAGTAAAGGAACACCAGCCCATTGGACAGATATTAAATCCACTGACCGGAACAATTCTGGAAGAAGTGGTTTCCCCCATAGACGGACTGGTATTTACCCTCAGAGAATATCCGGTGGTATCGGCAGGATCTTTGCTGGCGCGGGTGCTGGGAGGTGAACAGGTATGAGAAAAGAGACTATTTTCACCCTGAAGAATCTTTACAGAGACGATATGAATCTATATGGCTATCATTTCGGCAAAGGGGAAAAGTCGGCGTGTATTGTAGGTGCATGCAGAGGCAATGAGGTGCAGCAGCTTTATATCTGTTCCCAGCTGATCAGACAGCTGAAGGAATTGGAAGAGCGGGGAGGCATTATAAAAGGCAATGAGATTATGGTCATCCCTACTGTGAATACAGCTTCCCTCAATGTTGGAAAACGGTTCTGGCCGACTGATGATTCGGACATCAACCGTATGTATCCGGGAGACGGAAGCGGAGAAACCACAAAGAGGATTGCAGCGGGCATCTTCGATGCAGTGAAAGAATACAGCTATGGAATCCAGTTTACAAGCTTCTATATACCCGGCAATTTTATTCCCCATGTGCGTATGATGGATACCGGATATCAGAACCCAAGCCTTGCAAATCTCTTCGGACTGCCTTATGTGGTGGTTCGGGATGCCAAGCCATTTGATAAGGCGACACTGAATTATAACTGGCAGTTAAAGAATACCAGCGCATTCTCTATCTATACCAGCGGAACGGATCAGATTGACGAACCCTCTGCCCGTATGGCGGTAGCTTCTGTGCTGCGGTTTTTAACCCGTATGGGAATGGTGCGTTACACCAGTCACAGCGGTTATATTGCCACAGTTCTTCATGAAAGCGATTTATCCAGTGTAAGGACAGACTGTGCCGGCATTTACCGCCCCCACGTAAAGCCGGGTGAGGAAGTGAGCAGGGGGGAGATTCTGGCAGATATCCTGGACCCTTATGAGGGAGAGATTATAAGCCAGATTCTTGCACCTACAGAGGGAATTGTATTCTTTTCCCATTCCCAGCCATTCGTTACCGAAGGGGGTATTATCTTTAAAATTATACGGAGGCTTCATGAATAGTGTGCCCCAAAGCATGGAAAGGAGAACGGACATGCAGGTTGCTGCTCTGGAGCGGATGCTCATTAATTCAATCAAGGAAGTACAGATGAAACTGGGATATGAAAAGGAAGCCATACGGTTTTATTACCCTGAAAAAGCACTGTTAAGAATCCTGAAAGCAGAGGATCCCAGTGACGATATAAAAGCAGCACTGAAAGAATTTAAGGTTTATGTAAAAGACCGGCTGGGAGAAATTAAAATCACCAGAAGCCAGGAGCGGTTCTGCTTTCTGATTCCGCCGGAAGGAGTAGAATATGTCTGGGAGCAGGAAGAAGAAAACGGATTTTTAAGGGATTTTATTGAGACCATAGAAAAGCCTGGCATCAAACTTGAAGACATTAAAAATGTGTTTTCCAGATATTCAGACGGTGACTATGTCTGTGAAAACTGTGACGGGGAAGAATGCGATTTTATTTTGTATTTTAAAGATTCCGCCAGGGATTCTTACCGATATTTTATTAAATTCCATGATAACCATGCGACATACCACAGATTTCTGTCAGAAGACGTGAAAGATATGGGATTATAAAACCACAGGAGAAGAAACCATGCATAAGAAAACATTGATTACGGTCTTATTTACAGGGCTTATGATGGCCGGTTTGGCCAGCTTTCCGGCAAAGGCTGATACTGCTTTGGCAAGCGGGAGCATTCCTCTGGTAGAGCCTCTTATTATAAATAATGTTAACGGTCCCGGGGCCAGAATAAACGGACCCGCTGCAGCGGGCACGTCAGCTGCAGCGGATCAGGTTGTCTCATATGCAAAACAATTTTTAGGAAATCCCTACCGGTACGGAGGGACAAGCCTGACAGAAGGAGCTGACTGCTCCGGTTTTGTACAGAGCGTTTATAAAAATTTCGGGATCAATCTTCCCAGAACCTCACAGGATCAGGCAGCAGCAGGAGTGGATGCAGGCGGTATTGAAAATGCCAGACCAGGAGACCTTATTACTTACATAGGCCACATCGGAATTTATATCGGCAATGGCCAGCTGATTCATGCCAGCGGCCCGGAAGATGGAATTAAGATATCCAATGTGGATTTCCAGCCGGTTCAGTCGGTGAGGAGAATTTTAAACCAGTAGAGAGAAAACGTATTGAGGACAAAACCTCATACGTTTTTTTTATGCCTAAAGAGCCGAAAGCAGGTACATGGTAAAGGTACCGGCAGCCAGAAGTGTACCTTCTGATGATGTGACTTCCACTCTGTTTACCACGGAACGGCTTCCTTTGTGAATGGCATTAGCCTCCACGAATATCTGACCGGAGCTGATTCCCTTTAAAAAATCAATAGTTCCATGTTGTGTGACATTGGCGTACTCATAGGCATAAGCAGCCATTCCCGATGTGATGTCGCATAGTGTGAAGATGAATCCTCCATGGAGATTTCCGTACAGATTCAGGGCACTTTCTGTAATGTCTATGGATATTCTTGAGTGTCCGGGCCAGACTTCTAAAAGACTGGCATTCTCCACGCCGCTTAAAGGGAGGATGTGACGCCTGATTCCTTCCATAATTTCTTCCCGCATTTGGTCTTCCTCCTTCTTAAACAGGAAAGCATTTATAGTACTTTCTGCAATATATCATACTTTTTCGACCGGATACAAGCAGTAAATAAATATATGGTTAAAAACTATTAATCAGCTTGTACACATAGGATGGATCGATTGGATGTTATTTCATACATGACTTATAATATGACTATATTGTTAAAAAAACGACATAGTTCGACTTTCCGGATGAAAGAGGCACTGGGTCGTCATAATGAAAAGGAGGATGGTATCATGAGCACCGGAAAAGCAGGTAACAGAAATCAATCCAGTGCGGTAGACTGGAAAACGGTAATTGTATTTGTTTCCATTGCATTCAGTTCCCAGTGCGGAGGAGGATTTGCCGCCGGTTCCACACCCTGGTCCTATTTTTTTATGAATACGGGGTTTTACGGAATGCTTCCTAAAGTAACACAGCCTTATTTCTGCCTGTTCATGCCGCTTGTGGTAGCGGCAATCAACTGCTTTATCATCTATTTTTTTATGAAATTTGCCATGGATTTCAAGGCCTTTGACTATGGGGAGTTTCTAAAAAAATACGGTTCCCGTTTCCTGGGAGGCAGGCTTGCAAAACCAATGCAGATTGTGTACGAGTTTAATTTTAACTGGCTGTTGATCGTCTGCATGGCTCTGGCTTATTCCTCTTCCGGATCCGCGCTGGCGGAACTGTCCGGAATGCCTTATCTGCTTACCACCTTTGCCGTTGGCATCATCATGTTCCTCCTCTGCATGAAGGGGGCAGGTCTGGTCAGGAAAAATGCGGTTTTCATGAGTGCAGTAATCTTTGTTACCTTACTGGCAATTCACGTTCCCAATCTTTTTTACAATATTACCTGCGGCAGGCTGACGAGAGAACTGGGAGTGATGGGAGAATCCTTAAATAAGGGGATCGCATCAGGAGCTGGAAGCTTTTTAAGCTACCTTCTGACTGCTTTATGCTGGGCCTACATATTTTCCGGTCAGAATCTTGGCGGCTTCGGAGCCTATGTAAATCATGCGCAGCTTTTTAAAAACAAAAGTACTCTGCGCTGGTCCGTAGTTCTTTCTGTCATTTTAAACTGGATCTTTCTTGAGATTACCGTGGTCAATTTAGCTGCTAATTATTCTGAGGTTTTAGAAGGCTGGAAAGCAGGAAAAGCGGTGTACACCATTTTAGTGGTGCAAAACGGATTCGGGGGAGAACAGATGAAAGCGGTTTTACTGACGCTCATCACCATTTCTATCTTTTTTGCCACTATCTCCACAGCAATTAATTACGCTCAGGGCTTTAACGACCGTATACTCAACTGGTATCAGAAAAAAACTGGAGAAAATCCGGAAGCTGCAGCAGCAAAGAGAAACAAAAGAGGTGCTTTGCTCACTTTGTTCTATATTATAATGACCTGGGGCGTTTCTCAGGTAGGGCTTACCAGCCTTGTTTCCAAAGGGCTTACGCTGGTATCCTATATTAATTTATTTACACTCATCATTCCCACTGTGATCAATGTGCTGATTGGCTGGCGGGATGGCGATTACTCAAAAGAATAAATAAGAAGGGGCAATATGATGGAAGAAGAAAACAGGAAAACAAGGAAACAAAAGAGCTCAATGGGTGGGAAAATTACGAACACAATCAAAAACAAGTCAATTAACAGGAGGCTTCTTTTTGGAATCATCGGTATGGCAGTTTCCATATCAGCCATCTACGGACTGATTAACGGCATGATGTTTTACCAGGATGCCAAGAAAAATATTAAGCTTCGTCTGACGGAATGTGCTACGGCCTATGGCCAGTCAGTGGAGAATTCCATTGATGTCTACAGAACCAGGATTGAATTTATTGCACAGAATCCGGAGATTACAGATCCATCCCTAAGTGCGGATGAGAGAACCCAGTTACTGGCCCAGGTTGCAAAAGATAACGGATTTGCAACACTTTCCATCGCAGGCGCCGACGGGAAAACCAGTGATGGAGGGGATGCCAGTGAACGGGAGTATTTTAAGCAGTCCATCGCAGGAAATACATATATTTCTTCCACAATTGTAAGCAAAGTAACCGGCAAAACCGTACTGATTGTATCTGCGAAGGTAAAGAGCAAAAATTACAACGGAATCGTCATTGCAACTCTGGATTCCGATACCTTCAGCACGATGATTGATGGCGTAGAGGTTGGCGAATCTGGCTACGGATTTATTATTGATAAAGAGGGAAAGATTATCGCCCACAAGAACAGAGACCGGGTGAATGAGCAGACAAACTACATTGAAATGGCAAAAACAGATAAGAATTATCAGGGAACATCCGATGAGATGAAAGATATGATAGCAGGAAAGACAGGAATCCAGACCGTTAATTTTAAAGGGGTAAATATGACCACAGGCTATACTCCCATAAAGGGCACGGACGGCTGGTCCATCGGTGTGGTGACAAAGGAATCGGAGATGATGTCAAGCTTTCGCTCCTCCATTTTAAACACCATGATCATCACTCTGATTATGATCCTCCTGTCATTTGTCATTGCTTTCCGAATTGCAAAACCCATAGTTGAGCCTATTTTAAATCTGGTAAACAGAATCCGGCTTCTGGAAGAGGGAGATCTTCATTCTCCCGTTCCCCAGATCAATACAGGAAATGAACTGGAGACGCTTTCCAAATCATTTACAGGTACAATTACAACTTTAAACAATTATATCAATGAGATTGCAGTCATACTCTCCAGTCTGGAAAAAGGGGACTGTACTGTCAGTGTAAACCAGGATTACAAAGGAGATTTTGTGCAGATAAAGGATTCTTTAAGAGGAATTATTCTTAATCTGAATTCTGTTTTAGGAAATATCCGTGTATCTTCCGATCAGGTGGCGGAAGGCTCAAGGCAGATATCCGGCGCTTCCCAGTCTCTTGCAACTGGGGCGACTGAACAGGCGGCTACTGTGGAAGAATTAAATGCTTCTATCTCAAATGTATCCAGTCAGGCAGAAGAAAATGCAAAACGGGTTGAGAATGCGACCAGATTTGTAAAGGAAGCCGTATCAGGAGTCAGAGAAGGCAATGAATGTATGGGTCAGCTGGACCGCTCCATGAAAGAGATCGGTGCGGCTTCAGAGAAGATTAAAAACATTACAAAGGTAATTGAGGACATCGCATTTCAAACCAACATCCTGGCTTTAAATGCCGCCGTAGAATCGGCTCGGGCAGGGGAAGCAGGAAAGGGATTCGCGGTAGTGGCTGATGAAGTACGTAATTTAGCGGCAAAATCCGCAGAGGCGGCCAAGCAGACCGCGGATTTAATCGGCTATTCCGTAACTACGATTTCAGACGGAGGAAAACTGGCAGACCAGTCTGCGGAAATTTTAAAAGTAGTGGAAGAAAAAGCAGAACTGGTAGATGAAATTATTCAGGAAATTGCATTGGCATCTAAGGAACAGGTGCAGGCAATGGAGGAAATTAACCAGGGATTATCCCAGGTATCCACAGTAGTGCAGAATAACGCCGCTACAGCTGAGGAAAGCTCTGCATCCAGTGAGGAACTGGATTCCCTTGCCCAGTCCCTCAAACAGGAAGTAGAGACTTTTAAACTTGTAGGTAGTTGACATATACACGATATTAGTGTATTATAAAGATATCCAAGAGATCAAAAAGTATTTCCATTTTGCACAAAAAGAAACCCCAGAGACTGCCATCTCTGGGGTTTCTTTTAGGCTAGCTGTTTTTATTTTTTCGATCTAACCATTTGCATATGTAGTATCCAGCTACTCTTGCCATGATCGAAATTAAGAGATCAAAAATTTTATCCATTCTGCGCCCCCTTTCCGCTGTTGCGGTCTAGGAAAAACAGCACTTTTTATTATATTTCTTTTTCCGCGTTAAGTCTACAAATTTTTCCATAAAAGGGGAGTTCTGCTTTTTAGAGCTGCCCTTTTATGGATCGAATTCAATATTTAAAATAATATTTCCAGAATCAAAAAGAAGTACTGTCACGACGCTGGCAACTGTCAAAGAACGGACTTTTTTTAAGTCATAATTTGTCCCACTTTTCATATATTGAGGTAAGAGGAGGGATGAGAGTGGAGAGAAAAGACGAGCTGATCAATCTGTTTTCCAGAAACATAAGAGAAATCTTAAACCAGGTGGCCTTAAGTTTTGATGAAGTCCAGGAAATAAGGCTCCGTGTGGCCGCCCCTCTTATGCTGGTGTACAAAAACGAAGAATATTATTTAACCGGATCCGGGGATATCAGCAAGAAACTGGAAGATGCATATATTGTCTCAAAAAACGAATTGAAGGAAACCATGGAGTACATGAGCAATTACTCTCTGTATGCTTTTGAAGAAGAACTAAAGCAGGGTTTCCTTACTGTACAGGGGGGCCACAGGATTGGAATCGCAGGCAAGACAATTCTTGATGAGTCCGGAATAAAAACCATGAAATACATATCATTTATTAATATCCGTCTGTCCCATCAGGTGAAGGGCTGCGCTTCCCCCATACTGCCTTTTGTTTATAAGAATTACAGTGAGGTATGCCATACACTCATCATTTCCCCGCCCAGATGCGGAAAAACCACACTCTTAAGAGATTTAATCCGGCAGATATCAGATGGCTCCGGAGAATTGAAAGGCATGAATGTGGGAGTGGTGGATGAAAGGTCCGAGATCGGGGCATGTTACCAGGGAGCGCCGCAGAATGACTTAGGAATCCGCACCGATATTTTAGACTGCTGTCCCAAGGCAAAGGGGATGATGATGTTAATCCGCACCATGTCTCCCAGAGTGATTGCAGTCGATGAGGTGGGAAGCAGAGAAGACTTAGATGCCATAGAGTATGTGATGAACTGCGGATGCAAACTGATCGCAACGGTACATGGCAGCTCCATAGAGGATTTAAAACAGAAGCCGGTACTGAGAACACTTTTGGAAGAGCGGATTTTTGAACGGTATATTGTCTTAAACAACTTTGGTAAAATTGGAAACATTGATCAGATTTTTGATTCCAGGGGAACGCAGATGTATAAGGCGAATATAGTTGTGACCGGAGTCCGGCCGGACAGGCAGGAGAGCAGGGCTTATGGGTAATATATGTTTGAGACTGACAGGGGCAGCCCTTGTAATACTATCCTGCTCCGGTCTTGGTTTTTATATGGCGGCTCAGTGGAATGAGCACTTAAAAACCGTGGAGCATTTAAGAAAAATGATTTTTCTTTTAAAAGGAGAAATCGTCTACGCCAATTCTCCTCTGGCGGAAGCCTTTGAACGGACAGGCAGGAAAGCAGGGGGGCAGATGGGGGATTTGTTTTTAAAGGTTTCGGAACGATTAATGGGACAAAGAGGAGAAAGCTTTTACGGTATCTGGCAGGAGGAAATCGACGGACTTTCCAGAGAGGTGCGCCTTTCCGGTGAGGATAAGCAGAATTTAAAGGGGCTCGGTGAGCATCTGGGATATTTGGATACCGGAATGCAGGAGAGGACAATCCTTCTTTATCTGGAGCAGCTGGATCTGACAATCGGTTATTTAAGAAATCATAAGCAGGAAAAAAGCCGGCTTTATACAAGTCTTGGAATCATGGGCGGTTTATTCCTGACCATAGTCATGTATTAAGGAGGATAGCATGGGAGTCAATTTGATATTTAAAATTGCAGCAGTGGGAATCCTGGTTTCCGTCATCTGCCAGGTATTAAAGCACAGCGGACGGGAAGAACAGGCATTCTTAACAAGTCTGGCAGGGCTCATCCTTGTGCTGTTCTGGCTGGTACCTTACATCTATCAGCTGTTTGAATCCATTAAAAATCTGTTTGCATTGTAGGTGAAAATATGACGGTTGTATCCATAGCTGTTGTGGGGATTGTGGCAGTGCTTCTGGCGGTTTCCTTAAAAGGAATAAAGGGGGAATACGGAACTTTTCTGGTCCTTGCGGCAGGGCTTTTTATCTTTTTTTATGGAGTGGGGAAGCTGAGCACAATTCTTGATACCATGAAAGAAATCCAGTCCTATATAAAAATCAACAGCGTTTATCTGGCCACCCTGGTAAAGATGATCGGAATTACCTACATAGCAGAGTTTGCATCCGGAATCTGTAAGGATGCGGGCTACGGTGCAGTAGGAACCCAGATTGAAATATTTGGAAAGCTTTCCGTTCTGGCAGTCAGTATGCCAATTCTCCTGGCACTGATTGAAACACTCCAGGTATTTTTATCATGACAGGAGGAAGGACCATGAAAAGGAGGTTTTTATTTCTTCTTAGTATTCTGTGTTTTCTTCTTCCCTGCAGCCTTTCCTGGGGAGCAGAGGTTCCGGCCAGAGAGCAGGAAACAGAGGTTACCCAGGAGCTTGATCTGGACCAGTATGATTTAACCGACATTCAGAAATTTCTGGATCAGAGAAATGGTAATCAGGGTCTTGATCTTTCCTTTCAGGATTTAATGAAAAGTCTTATGGACGGAAAGCTGAATGAAGTCTTAAGCCAGACTGGAAGCGCACTGAAGAAAATGCTGCTGGGCGAAATTGAAAGCAGCGGGCATATGATGGGGCAGATTCTTGTGCTGGGAATCATTGGGGCAGTTTTTTCCAACTTTTCCAGCGTATTCACAGGCAGCCAGATTTCCGAAACGGGATTTTTTGTTACCTATTTATTACTGTTTACTTATCTGGCAGCCAGTTTCTTTACCAGCATTACAATTGTCAGCAATGTGGTGGGGCAGATACTGGGATTTATGAGAGTGCTGATGCCTGCGTATTTTCTGGCGGCAGCATTTGCTGGAAGCAGTGCAACGGCAGTAGCCTCCTATGAGTTTACCCTGGTCATTCTGTCCGCAGCCCAGTGGCTCTTAGGGTCTGTGCTTCTGGCTGTGATCCGGGTGTATGCCCTTTTGGTCATGGCAGGTCATATCGCAAAAGAAGACATGCTCTCCAAGCTGACAGAGCTGTTAGAACAGGTGGTTTCATGGAGCTTAAAAACCTTAGTCGGAGTGGTACTCGGCTTTCAGATGATTCAGTCCATGGTGCTGCCTTATGTGGACTCATTAAAGACAGGAGCTTTTCAGAAGCTGGTGGGTGCAATCCCTGGAATCGGCCAGGGAGTCAGTTCTGTAGCCCAGATGGTATTAGGCTCCGGTGTACTGATTAAGAATACGATTGGAGCAGCAGGTATTCTGATTCTACTGATTCTTACCATTGTTCCTATCTTAAAGCTTGTTATTTTAATGTTATTTTATCAATGTGTGGCAGCTCTTTTGCAGCCGGTGTGTGATAAACGAATTATTTCCTGCATTTCCGATATGGCAAAAGGACATAAAATGCTTTTATCAGTTGCTGTATCCGGAATGATTTTATTTATCATTACCATTGCACTTGTGTGTGCTTCTACCAATGTGACCTATTACACAGGGTGAGTGACATGGACCAATTATTTGAATGGATCAGAAATATTACCTATTATCTGATTTTTATAACTGTGGCAGAAAATCTGCTGCCCAATAAAAAATATGAAAAATACATCAAATTCTTCGCCGGTATGGTTCTCATTCTCCTGGTGCTAAAGCCAGTTACAGGAGGTTTAAGGCTGGATGATAAACTGGCTTACTCTTTTGAAGCCATCAGCCTGAAAAAAGAAGCAGGTGAATTAACGGGAAAAGTTTCAAAGATGGAGGAAACAAGGCTGGAACGCATGATATCCGGTTATGAGAAAGCGGTGGGAACTGATTTGGAGACGATGGCTGAGACGGCAGGATTTTCCTGTAAAAAAACCAGTGCAAAAATTAACAGTGATCAGGCCAGTGACCGTTTCGGCCATGTGGTAAAGGTTTCCCTTGTGCTCACATCAGGAAAAGAAGAAATGGAGGCAGAGGAGGCAGCTTCTGTCGGCAGTAAAATCGATCCTGTTAAGAAGGTTGAAGATGTAAAAGATATTAAAATAACGGGTAAAGAATCGGATCAAAGTGCCGAAAAAAAGCCGGAAGACGGAAAAAAAGAAGAGCAGAAAGAAAATTCCAGCCTTTCTGGTCTTAGAAGGAGGATTGCGGAATATTATGGTTTGGAAGAACAGGATATTGAAATTCAAATGGAAGATGGGTAAGGATAAGTGGCTGATCCTGCTGGCGGTTGGAATGATGATCCTGATCCTTACATTTCCGTCTGGTCCGGGAATTGCAAAGAAAGTGGAAAAGACTGCACAGAAAGAAAATAAGAAGCAGACCACTTTGCAGCAGGGGATTGTAACACAGCCTGCAGACGGAGATGCTGCCGCTTCCGTTTCCGCTGAACGGACCTATGAAGAAGAGATGGAAGCCAGGGTGAAGAAAATATTAAAAACCGTGGATGGAGTCGGTCAGGTGGATGTGCTGATTGTATTAAAATCTTCTGAGGAAAAGGTATTAAGAGTGGATAAAGACAATTCCAGTTCTTCTACCGAAGAAAATGATACATCCGGAGGATCGAGAAAAATTACAAGCGCGGAATTAAAGGAGAGTACCATTCTTACCGGCCAGGGGGAGAATACGGCTCCAATTGTGGAGAAAGAAATACGTCCGGAAATAGAAGGAATTATCATCAGTGCCCAGGGCGGAGGCAGTCCTACGGTAAAAGCTGAAATTTCCAGTGCCATGGAAGCATTATTTAACCTGCCCCCACATAAAATAAAAGTATTAAAGAGGGTGGAATAAAAAGGAGTGTCAGGTATGAAAAGTTGGAAAACAAGCAATGAACCCAATGTCCCGAAAACCCCAAAGAAAATGGATATGAAGAAACTGTTTCGAAGAAACCAGATTATCATCACAACTCTGGCAGTCATGATTGCTGCCGCCGGATATTTAAATTATGCCGGAAAGCAGGAAGCAGCCTCCGGAACCGATGTTTATGAAGCCGGAGCGACTGACATTTCCGAAGAAGACATTTTAGCAGAGAACCAGGCATTAAATGGCAGTGATTCCAGCAAGGATATCGCCAGTCTGGATCAGGATGCCGAAGATATTGACAAACTGGCAGCAGCCGAATCTGCGGGCAGCACAGATAATGCAGCAGCCGGAGAAACACAGGTAGTGGCAGAAAACCAGACAGCAGAAAGCCTTGCAGCTGGTGAAACCCAGGCAGCAGCCAGCCTTGCAGCCGGTGAGACTCAGGCAGCAGCCAGCCTTGCAGCCGGTGAGACTCAGGCAGCAGCCAGCCTTGCAGCTGGTGAGACCCAGGCAGCTGATACAGGTCTTGACAATCCCGGAGAAGCTGTTTTAACCAGCGGCATGAACGTAGCAGATTACATATCCAGCGTGCAGTTAAACAGAGAACAGGTAAGGGCAAGAAACAAAGAAACTCTGATGAATTTAATCAACAATCCAAACATTGAAGAGGCTGCAAAGCAGCAGGCCATTCAGCAGATGATTGACATGACAGCGATTGCCGAAAAGGAAAATGCCGCAGAAACCCTTCTCCTTGCCAAAGGCTTTGCCGATCCGGTTGTCAGCATCTCAAACGGAAAAGTTGATGTAGTCATCAATGCAGCCAGCATTACAGATCCCCAGCGTGCCCAGATCGAAGATATCGTAAAAAGAAAAACAGAGGTGGGAGCAGAGAGTATTGTCATTACTCTGATGAAACTGGAAGAGTAAAAAGCCTTTGCAAACAGTTGACAATTTTGCTATAATGATTCCAGAACCCAGAAATACTAAACAGGAGGGAATCGAAGTGGCAGAATTGGAAAACAGAAATACTCACAAAGTATATGAAAAAGATAAAATCGGTGAAGTACAGATCGCAGATGATGTTGTGGCTATCATCGCAGGTCTTGCTGCAACGGAAGTAGATGGAGTGGATTCCATGGCAGGCAACATCACCAACGAACTGGTGGCGAAGCTGGGCATGAAAAACTTATCCAAAGGTGTCAAGGTGGAACTGACAGAGGAACATGTTTCCGTAGATTTGTCCTTAAACATAAAATATGGTTACAGTATCCCTTCCGTCAGTGAAAAAGTTCAGGAAAAGGTGCAGAATGCCATTGAGAATATGACTGGTCTTTCTGTTCTTGATGTGAACATCCGCATTGCCGGTGTTGCACTGGAAGAAAACAAATAAATTCATATTTTACAGCGGGGGAGAACCGGTCAAACGGTCCATCCCCGCTGTTTTTTTTAGTGAAAAGATGAAATTATCCTTGTAATGGAATAGGACAGGATTTATAATGGACCATATTGTGAATCGAGAGATTCTTAAGGACAGGTGTTTTTTAATATGATGAATCGTAGAAACGGGGGGCATTATCCGCCGAATTTGCTGATCCTGGCAGGTCTTGTGATGTCGGTGATTATCGGAATCTGCGTTTTGAATTTCTATTATTTTCATGAAGTGGAGCGGAGTCTGTTTTTGCAGACCCATAGAGATTTAAAGCGGGAGAATGATAAGGCACTGAATTATATTGAATCCATGATGCAGACAAAATTCGAATGGCTGGAATTGTTTGCGGTTTACTGTGATCTGCCCGATGGCTCAGGGAGCGAGCAGTGGTGGGGGCAGGTACAGGATTACGAAAAAGAGGATTCCCGGTTTGGTGTCGCAGATGCGTCAGGAACTCTCTACTATGGAAATCGTGAAACTCAGGATATTTCTTCCCGTGACTATTTTAAAAAAGCGTTAGACGGTGAAAAAAATGTATCCGGATTACTGAAAGGAAGCTTTAATGGCCAGGACAGTATGGTTTTGGCTGTCCCCATTATCAGAGAGGGCATTGTAAAGGGTGTGGCATGTCTGGAATTGTCTGCAGATAAGCTGAAGCAGTATTTAAGCGATACGGATTTAAGCCGTTACGGTGCCAACATGATATTTAAAAAAGATGGAGAGATTCTGATTTCCTGCACAGCGTGCGAGAACCAGATTTCTCTCTTTGAAATGCTTAAAACCAGGGAATTTGGACCGGGACAGACGTTTCCTGAGATGGAAGCCGGGATTAACGGGGGCCAATCCGGTTATATTACTTATTATGAGAATGATAACAGACGGCTTCTTTACTATCAGCCCATGGGAATCAATGACTGGTTTATGGCCACCTTTGTGGAGACAGAAGGATATGAGAATACCTTTCATCAGATCAAGGCCCTTTCCGCAAAATTCATTGCAGGATCGACCTTCCTTTTATTATGCGGGGTGGTATTTACTCTTTTAATTGTCCATACCAGAAAGAAAGAGGAAAAGCGGCTGCAGAAAGATTATCTCACCGGAGTTTATACAAGAGAGACGGCAAAAAAGCTGGTGGAGCACGGACTGAAGGCAGGAGGAAAAAACCGCTTCTATGCATGTATGTTCCTTGACATCGATGATTTTAAGAAAATAAACGATACGTTTGGTCACCATAAGGGGGATTTGGTTCTCGTTCAGGCAGGCCAGATTTTAAATGCCTGTACAAGGCAGGAGGACGTGATCGTCCGGTTTGGAGGAGACGAATTCTGTATCTGGCTCTATGGAATGAGAGGAAGGAAACAGCCGGAAGCCATTGCCCAGCGCATTATTAATGCGTTCCATATCTCCGGTAAGGTCCATGCAAGCATTGGAATCACTCTGATCGAGGAGGAGGAAACGGAATACGATGCGATTTTAAGACGTGCGGATCAGGCATTATACCAGGCGAAGGGAAAAGGGAAAAACCAGTATGCTGTTTATAATTAAGCCTCCCATACCGGCGTACAAAAGTTTCTATTGTATAAAAAACCCTGTTAAGGTATAATAATTCCAAACGTCCAGCAAAATCACCAATAGGAGGACCATGGTAAATGACCAGAAGTAAAATGCGTGAACACTGCTTTAAGATGCTTTTCTGCGCTGATTTTCACCCCGCAGAGGAGAAGCTTTGGCAGATTAATCAATATTTTGAGGAACCAAAAGAGGATGATTTCAATACGGAGGGTGTGGAAGAGATCGTTCATGACGTAGATATGAGTGAAGAGAATTCTGCTTTTTTAAAGGAAAAGACAGAGGCAGTCATGAATAAAATTCCGGAACTGGATGAAAAGATCAATGAAGTGGCAGAGGGCTGGAAGACAAAGCGTATGGGAAGAGCCGAGTTAACCATCCTGCGTCTGGCTCTTTATGAAATATTATTCGATGAAGATGTGCCGGAAAAAGTAGCCATCAATGAAGCAGTGGAACTGGCTAAAAAATACGGCGGGAACGAAGCTCCGGCTTTCATTAACGGAGTTCTGGCGAAGCTGGTGTAATTATGGCAGGTGTTTATTCCGTAACTCAGATCAATGCTTATATTAAAAATATGTTTGCCCAGGATTTTGCACTGAACCGGATTTCTATCAAAGGGGAAGTGTCCAACTGCAAATATCATACTTCCGGTCATATATATTTTACCTTAAAAGATAAAGCCTCTTCTATTTCGGCAGTGATGTTTGCCGGATCCAGGAAAGGTCTTTCCTTTCATTTGGAAGAAGGACAGCAGATCGTTGCCAAGGGAAGCGTTGAGGTCTATGAGAGGGACGGAAGATACCAGCTTTATGCCCAGGAGATTACGAAACAAGGAATGGGAGATTTATTCGAACGTTTTTTGAAGCTTCGTAATGAACTGGAGGAGATGGGGATGTTTTCCCCAGAATATAAAAAAGAAATTCCCAGATATGCAAGGCGCGTGGGAGTGGTGACTGCCCCCACAGGCGCTGCAATCCGGGATATTATGAATATATCCGCCAGGCGGAACCCTTTTGTGCAGATTTATCTTTATCCGGCTCTTGTACAGGGCAGCGGTGCTGCAGAAAGCATTGTAAAAGGAATTGAGACTTTAGACCAGATGGAACTTGATGTTCTCATTGTGGGAAGAGGCGGCGGATCGATCGAGGATCTGTGGGCATTTAATGAAGAAGCTGTTGCCAGAGCAGTATTCAACTGCTCTGTACCGGTAATCTCAGCAGTTGGCCATGAAACCGATGTGACCATAGCAGATTATGTAGCGGACATGCGGGCGCCCACCCCTTCAGCAGCTGCAGAGCTTGCAGTTTTTGATTACAGGCAGTTTAAAGAACAGACGGAGAGCATCCGGTATACGTTAAGAACTATGATGGAGAGGAAGCTGGAACGCTGCCGTTTTTCCATCAGACAATATGAGTTAAAATTAAAGTATTTTGATCCAAAACGCAGTATTCGTGAGCAGCGGCAGCGGCTTCATGATCTGGAAGAGAAGTTAAGAAACATGACTCTTCATCAGATTGAGGCAGAGCGGAGGCATCTTGACGAATCAGCTTTTATTATGTGCCAGCTCATTAAGAAACAGACTTTACGGGACAGGCACAGGCTGGAACTGCTTGCCGGACGTCTTCACGCCTGTTCCCCTCTGGGCAGAATAGGCGGCGGATATGGTTTTATCACTGATTTAAAAGACAGAAGAATTGACTCTGTTATGCAGGTAGAGACAGGGGATGCTCTTCGTCTTAAACTGCGGGATGGAATGATTGAAGCCGTAGTGTCAGGGGTGGAACCATCAGAAGTGTCAGAAGCAGACAAATAAGGAGAATTAAGCTTATGGCAGTAAAAAAGGAAAGAACCATTGAAGAGACCTTAAAGGATTTGGAGGAGCTGGTTAAAAAGCTGGAAAGCGGAGAAAGCTCTTTAGAGGAATCCTTTGAATATTATGAGACAGGCATGAAGCTTGTCAAGTCCTGCAATGATAAAATAGATAAAGTGGAAAAAAAGATAATTGTGCTGGAGGAAAACGGTGAAGAACATGAACTTTCGTGAAGAGCTGTCCGCACGGACCATTGAAGTCTGGAAGATCGTGGAGTGCTTCCTTCCGGCAGTAGAAGGACATCAAAGTACCGTTCTTGAGGCTATGGATTACAGTATGCGGGCCGGAGGAAAGAGGCTGCGCCCCATGCTGATGCAGGAGACATACCGCCTTTTTGGAGGAACGGGAAGAGAGATTGAGCCTTTTATGGCGGCCATAGAGATGATTCATACCTCTTCACTGATTCACGACGATCTCCCTTGTATGGATAATGATACCCTACGCAGAGGTTTTCCTACTGCATGGGTGAAATTTGGATATGATATGGCAGTGCTGGCAGGTGACGGTCTTTTGATTTATTCCATGGAAACGGCAGCAAAGGCACTTAACTTTTCGGACAGGCCGGACAGGGTTGCCAGGGCTATGGGAATTCTGGCGCAAAAGACAGGGATATTCGGCATGATAGGCGGTCAGACCGTTGATGTGGAGCTGGCTGGAAAGCCGATTCCAGGTGATAAGCTTGATTTCATCTACCGGTTAAAGACGGGGGCTCTTTTGGAGGCTTCCATGATGATCGGAGCTCTGCTTGGCGGAGCCGGGGAAGACGAGTTAATGGCAGTGGAGGAGATGGCATCAAAAATCGGACTTGCATTTCAGATTCAGGACGATATTTTAGATGTGACCAGCGATGCCCAGACTTTGGGAAAACCCGTATTCAGTGATGAAAAAAATCATAAAACAACCTATGTAACATTGGAGGGAATGGAACAGGCAAAGAAGGCTGTGGAGAGAATTTCTGAGGAAGCAGTTGCCTGCCTTCAAAAGCTGCCGGGAAAGAACAGTTTTCTGGAAGAACTGATCCGGATGCTGGTTTACCGGGAAAAATAAAGGATTAAAAAAATTATGATACTGGAACTGATTAACGGACCTGACGATATTAAGAAATTCTCCAAACAGGAGCTGACAATTTTAAGTCAGGAAATCCGTGATTTTTTGATAGAGAAAATAAGTACAACAGGCGGTCATCTGGCCTCTAATTTAGGTGTGGTCGAACTTACCATGGCAATTTATCTTGCCTTTGATCTGCCAAAAGACAAGATTGTCTGGGATGTGGGGCATCAGTCCTATACCCATAAGATTTTAAGCGGTAGAAGAATGGAATTTGATGAACTGCGCCAGTACGGCGGCATGAGCGGCTTCCCAAAACGTAAGGAAAGCCCCTGTGATGCCTTTGATACCGGACACAGTTCCACTTCTATTTCTGCAGGACTTGGACTTGCCCAGGCAAGGGATGTGCTGGGAGAAAATCATTTTGTTGTTTCAGTAATCGGAGATGGTTCCCTGACAGGAGGAATGGCATACGAGGCTTTAAATAACGCAGCCCAGATGAAGAAGAACTTTGTCATCATCCTGAATGATAACAATATGTCCATTTCCGAAAATGTTGGCGGCATGTCTACCTATTTAAACAGCATAAGGACTGGCAACGGATATCTGGATTTAAAAAAGCATGTAACCAACACGCTCTCCAGAATTCCGGTTATCGGAGAACAGCTCATTGATAAGATCAGCAGAACAAAAAATGGCATTAAACAGCTTCTGATTCCAGGAATGCTGTTTGAAAATATGGGGATCACCTATTTAGGTCCGGTAGACGGTCATAATGTTAAGGCATTGACCAGAGCCTTAAAAGAAGCAAAGAATCTGGACCATACCGTACTGGTGCATGTGATTACCAAAAAGGGGAAAGGATATGCACCGGCAGAAAAAAATCCATCCAAGTTTCACGGAGTGGAGCCCTTTGATATTCTCACTGGCAGGCCCAAAAAAGAAAAGAAAAATTTAAGCTATACAGATGTATTTTCAAAGACCATCTGCCGTCTGGCCAAAGACGATAAGAAGATTGTGGCTGTTACCGCAGCGATGCCTGACGGAACCGGATTAAAACGGTTCTCCAGTCTGTATCCGGACCGCTTTTTCGATGTGGGGATTGCAGAAGAGCATGCGGTGACTTCCGCAGCGGGAATGGCAGCAGGCGGCTTAAAGCCGGTTGTGGCTGTTTATTCCTCTTTTTTGCAGCGAGGCTTTGACCAGGTGCTGCATGATGTGTGCATTCAGAACCTCCCGGTGGTATTTGCGGTTGACCGGGCAGGTCTTGTGGGCAGTGACGGAGAAACTCATCAGGGAATCTTTGACCTTTCTTTTTTAAGCGCGATACCCAATATGAGCATATTTGCACCGAAAAATGACTGGGAGCTGGCAAAAGGGCTGGAATTTGCATTATCCCTTGACAGCCCCATCGCAGTACGTTATCCGAGAGGAGCGGCCTATCAGGGGCTGGAAGATTTTAAAGCACCCATTGAATATGGAAAAGGCGAAATCATTTATCAGGAAAAGGATATCGCCCTTCTGGCAGTGGGAAGCATGGTAAGCACAGGTGAGCACGTAAGGCAGAAGTTAAAAGCGGAAGGCTGGAACTGTACTCTTGCAAACGGACGCTTTATCAAGCCCTTTGATAAAAAGCTGATCGATGATCTGGCATGCAGTCACTGGCTGATTGTGACCATGGAGGAGAATGTTCTTCAGGGCGGGTTTGGCTGCCTGATCAACGGTTATATTCATGAGCACTATCCAAATGTAAAGGTATTAAACATTGCCCTGCCCGATGCATATGTGGAGCATGGAAACGTTTCTCTGCTGCGAAAAGGACTTGGGATTGACAGTGATTCCATAATCTGGCGCATGAAGAAGGAGTATTTAGATATGGAACGCCAGAACAGGGAATGGAAGGATAAGATGAAGTAAAATGAAAGAACGATTGGATGTGCTATTAGTAAAACAGGGACATGCGGAGTCCAGGGAAAAGGCAAAGGCCATCATCATGTCCGGAATCGTATACGTCGATGGTGATAAAGAGGACAAGGCAGGTTCCACATTTGAGGAGACTGCAGCCATTGAAGTGAGAGGCAGTACGTTAAAATACGTAAGCCGCGGAGGACTGAAGCTTGAAAAAGCCATGACCCATTTTGACGTCACACTGGAGGGGAAGGTCTGTATGGACGTAGGCTCCTCTACGGGCGGATTTACAGACTGCATGCTTCAAAACGGTGCTGTTAAGGTTTATGCCGTGGATGTGGGTCACGGACAGCTTGCATGGAAGCTTCGCAACGATGAGCGGGTGGTCTGTATGGAAAAGACCAATATCCGCTATGTAACGTCTGAGGATATTAAGGACAGAATTGAGTTTTCTTCCATCGATGTATCCTTTATCTCCCTTACCAAGGTACTTTTACCGGTTAAAAATCTTCTTACGGAAGATGGGGAGATCGTCTGCCTGATTAAGCCGCAGTTTGAAGCAGGTCGTGAAAAGGTAGGCAAAAAAGGCGTAGTTAGGGAAAAATCCGTACATCTGGAAGTGATCCAGTCGGTGATATCCTATGGAATCAGCATTGGATTTGAGATTCTGCACCTGGAGTTTTCTCCAATCAAGGGGCCGGAAGGTAATATCGAATATCTGCTCCATTTAAAGAATCATACGGATGGGGAGAGCTTCCCGGACTACAGTGTAAATCCTGAAAAAGTGGTGGAAGAAGCTCACAAAGACTTAAGCGAAGGCAAATAAGGAGTCTTAGAATGAAACATTTTTACGTAATCATGAATCCGGATAAAAAGGGAGCCCGGGAGACCGCGGAGCAGATCCGGGAATTTCTCACTGCCAGGGGGGCAGTCTGCCTGATCGGCAGAGGAGAAAAGGTAGAATGGCAGGCAGGGAAGCATTACACCGATTCAGCCATGGTGCCGCAGGAAACGGAATGCGTGATTACTCTGGGGGGAGACGGAACGTTAATTCAGGCAGCCAGAGATTTATCCGGACGCAATCTTCCCATTCTTGGGATTAACAGGGGAACTCTGGGTTACTTGACCCAGGTGTCCAGAACCGAAGACATTGAATCGGCCCTTTCAGCCCTTTATTATGATGACTATAAGCTGGAAGAGCGTATGATGTTAAACGGAAGTGCATTCAGGGAAGGGAAAGAGATTTACCGGGACATCGCTCTGAATGAGATTGTCATAACAAGAGGCGAATACTTGAAGATGCTTCAGTTTAAGGTGTTTGTAAACGGAGAATTCTTAACGGAGTACAGAGCGGACGGGCTCATTGCAGCAACTCCCACAGGTTCCACTGCATACAATTTATCTGCAGGGGGACCGATTATCGTACCCGATTCCAGGATGCTGGTGCTCACACCCATCTGTTCCCATGCACTCAATGCCAGAAGCATCGTGCTTTCTGCAGAAGACAGGATACGGATTGAAATCGTGGGACAGGAAGGAATCAGCCAGGCAGCGGTGTTTGACGGAGATTCGGCTGTGAGTCTTTTGCCGGGAGACTGGATCGATCTTGGGCGCGCTGAGATCAAAACAGTGTTAGTAAAATTAAAAAATTTATCATTTTTGGATAATCTTCGAAACAAGATGGCCGGTATATAAGGAGGTGACAGGATGAAACTGGAAAGACACAGCAAAATAGTAGAACTGATCGGAAAATATGAGATCGAAACTCAGGAAGAACTGGCGGATTATTTAAATCAGGCCGGTTTTGCAGTAACCCAGGCGACCGTATCCAGAGATATCAGGGAGCTGAAGCTGACAAAGGTGCAGTCAGAATCCGGAAAACAGCGTTATATGGTGCTACAGAATCAGGGATCTTTCAGTGATAAATACATCCGGATTTTAAGAGACGGTTATTTATCCATGGATATGGCACAGAATATACTGGTAATCAAGACGGTATCCGGAATGGCGATGGCGGTAGCTGCGGCACTTGATGCCCTTCATTTCAGCGAAATGGTAGGCTGCATCGCAGGAGACGATACCATCATGTGTGCCATCAGGACTGTAGATGATACCATATTGATGATGGACAAACTGAAAAAACTCGTTACGGGATAAAGGAGGCAAGCCATGCTTTCAGAATTACACGTAAAGAACTTAGCATTAATTGAAAAAGCCGATGTGGAGTTTAAAGAAGGACTTAATGTCTTAACCGGTGAGACTGGTGCCGGAAAATCCATTATCATCGGCTCGGTAACCATTGCTTTAGGAGGCAAGGTGCCGAAGGACATGATCAGAAATGGGGCGGAGTATGCCTACATAGAGCTGATTTTTACAGTCAGCGATCCGCGGAAGATTCATCTGTTAAAAGAAATGGATGTATATCCGGACCAGGACGGCATCGTCATCATTTCAAAGAAAATCATGCCGTCAAAAAGTTTAAGCAAAATTAACGATGAAACTGTAACTGCAGGAAAACTGCGGGATATCACCGGTCTTCTGATCGATATTCATGGACAGCATGAACATCAGTCTTTACTTTACAAGTCAGTACATCTTGAGATCCTGGATCGTTATCAGGAGAAAAAGTCCCATGAGCTAAAAATGAATATTGCGGAGACCTATAAGGAATATGTCCGGTTGAAGGACCGCCTTGCGTCGTTTCAGCTTGATGAGGATACCAGACTCCGGGAGATGGATTTTATCCGCTACGAGATAGAAGAAATTGAGAATGCCGGACTAAGAGAGGGAGAAGAGGAAGAGCTTTCCTCGAAGTACCGTCTGTTTCTTCATGGAAAAAAAATCATGGAAAGTCTGTCTGTGGCTTATGATGCGGTGAATTCAGATGTGACAGGACGTGCATTAAAAGAGGTAGAATCGGCAGCAGCCTATGATGAACGTCTGCTGACCATCAGAGACCAGCTTTTTGATGTGGATTCCATCTTAAGCGATATCAACCACGAGATCGCTTCTTATCTGGAAGATTTGTCTTTTGATGAAGAAGACTACCAGAAAATAGAAGAACGTCTGGATTTAATCCATAATCTGGAAGCAAAATATGGGAAAGGCACTGATCAGATTTTCAAAAATCTGGAAGAAAAAAAGATAAGACTGGGTGAGCTGGAAGATTATGATCTTTTAAAGCAGCAGACAGAAAAAGAGATTCTTATGACAGAGGATAAACTGGAAGGTTTATGCGGACAATTATCTCATATGAGAAAAGAAACAGCAAAGGAACTGACAGGAAAAATCAAAGAAGGCTTACATGATTTAAATTTTATTGATTTAAATTTTGATATGGAGTTTAGCAGACTGGATCATTATACGGCTAATGGGTTTGATGAAGCAGAATTTATGATCTCTGCCAATCCCGGAGAGGCCTTAAAACCTTTAAAATCCGTAGCCTCCGGAGGTGAGATGTCAAGAATCATGCTGGCAATCAAAACTGTTCTTGCCGATTCCGATGATATCCCAACCCTGATTTTTGACGAAATAGATACCGGCATCAGCGGCAGAACCGCACAGAAGGTTTCTGAGAAACTTTCCTATATTGCAAAAAATCATCAGGTAATCTGCATCACCCACCTGCCCCAGATTGCAGCCATGGCAGATGCTCATTTTGAAATTAAAAAATCGGCAGAGGCTGGTAAAACTACTACAGGAATCCATGCATTGCATAATGAGGAAATGGTGGAAGAACTTGCAAGGCTTCTTGGCGGAGCAGAGATCACGGATGCAGTAAGAGAGAATGCCAGAGAGATGAAGCGTCTTGCAGCAGAAAAAAAGTTGAAAAAGTCATAACTGGTCCAAACACCAGAAATAAATGAATTCAACTAAAATATTACAGAGTGTTTTTAATGAATTCTCACATACTATGAGAGGAGTCAAAAAATTGTCTCCTTTATTCTTCTAAGGAGGTATGTGAGATGGCAAAAAAGAAATTTCATAAACTAATTGTAAGGGCGTTCTGGATCAGCCTGATCTTTTGTATCGGTTTTACCTGGTTCTATATGAAACGGGTCATACCGGACAAATTGAACATCGTTGCAGCAGAAGAAGAACAGTTTCATTTCTCCATGCCTTTTGATGTGACGCTGCATTCCGACAGTGAGGAAGTAGTGCTGAATAATGGTTCCAACATTCCTTCTGATCAAATTCACTTACAGGTGAATCAGCCGTTTTCCGTTTATTCAAAGAATCTGGGAAGCTATAAGCTGGGATTAAAGCTGTTCGGCTGGATACAGTTAAAAGATATTCAGGTAAATGTAGTAGATACCAAATACGCTGTTCCATGCGGCACTCCGGTGGGAATTTATCTAAAATCAAACGGAGTCATGGTAATCGGTACTGGAGACGTAACAAAAAAAGATGGAATGGTTGTGGAACCCGCTTTTGGAGTTTTGCAGTCAGGGGATTATCTGGAATCAATCAATGGAACCGTCCTTGGCGACAAGGAAACACTAATGAATGAGCTGAACAAAATAGGCGGTTCTGAAGCAGTTTTAAAGGTGAGAAGAGGCGAAGAAAGCATTGATATTAAGATGAATCCCATAGAAACTGAGGACGGATCCTATAAACTGGGAGTCTGGGTTCGTGACGACACCCAGGGAATCGGAACCATGACCTATGTGGATATGAACGGACAATTTGGAGCACTGGGCCACGGAATCAGTGACAGTGATACAGGAAATGTTGTTCAGATCACAGAAGGGGCTCTCTATGAAACAGCAATTCTTGGAATCGAAAAGGGGACGTTTGGAAAACCGGGAGTGATGAGCGGAATTATCTATTACGGTCCGGGATCCAATTTAGGTACAATTAAAGCAAATACAGAAGAAGGAATATTCGGTACGGTAAATGATCGGTTTAAGCAGAGCATAGCCCAGGACGCCGTACCCATCGGTTACAGACAGGATGTAAAGAAGGGAAAAGCCTATATACGGAGTGATGTATCTGGAAAAGTGCGGGATTACGAAATTGAAATCCAGCGGGTAGATTATTCCACGACTCATAAAAGCAAGGGCATGGTAATCAAGGTCACAGACCCCGATCTTCTGGCGCTGACCGGGGGAATTGTTCAGGGGATGTCCGGAAGTCCTATCATACAGGATGGAAAGCTGATAGGTGCTGTTACCCATGTTTTTATACAGGACTCAACAAGAGGCTATGGAATCTTTATAGAAAATATGATCAATCATTGACAGAAAGTGCCAGGAAAAAAAAGGACAGAATCGTAAGTAGCTTTACGGTGCCGTCCTTTTCTTTTCAATTCAATATTTGATTTTAAGATGATTCTTTCTTAAAACTGATAAATCCATAACTGTGCAGTATCTGGAAGTACTTTGAGAGACGTTCATATAATGGTGAGGCTTCGTCTCCAAACCGTTCCTTTACGGAAGCAGAAAGGTGAAAGATATCCCGGCTGCCATCGATCAGGCACCAGACAAAGCTTCCCATGGGATCCAGATGAATGTGGCTTATCTTTGGTTTATGAAAAAAACGCTGGGCAAACCGGTGAAAGATACCCCTGTTTTCCACATCCAGTGTCACCAGACCGCTTTCCTCCACAGTCCAGAGAATGTGTTCTGCCCGTATCGGAATCTGATCCAGATAATTACTGCTTTTTTTATTTATATCACTCATTTTTTCACTTTCTTCCAGACTGTAAATTTAAGCAGGCTCAAGATCACAAGCCCAAACAGAACAAGACTGCCAAGATCTAATACAGGAGAAGGAAGACTGAGTTTCGAGGATAAATCCAGGGACTTGTCCAGACCGAATACTGCTAAAAGTGCCAGCAGGATACCTACCAGACCTTCTCCGGCAATCATTCCGGAACAGTAAAGCATTCCGTCGCTGATCAGCTGTTCTTTTTCCTTTTTGTCTTCCTTTTTCATTCTGTCAAAGTAGAGGCGTACCAGACCACCCACCATGATGCATGCATTTAACTGAACGGGAAGATAAACGCCGATTGCAAAGGGAAGAACCGGAATTCCAAGTATCTCCACAGCAGCAGCTAAAAAGACTCCCATAAATACCAGCGCCCAGGGAAGATTGTTATCCATAACGCCTTCAATAATCATCTTCATCAGCATGGCCTGGGGAGCGCCCAGCTGTTCAGAACCAAAGCCCCATGCTGCATTTAACAGATATAAAACGCCGCCGATGGCAAAAGCAGCAGCTACCACTCCGATCAGCTCACCGATCTGCTGCTTTTTCGGAGTAGCTCCCAGCAGATAACCGGTTTTTAAATCCTGTGATGTGTCACCGGCAATCGCAGCAACGATGCAGATAATGGAACCGATTGCAATCGCTCCTTTCATTCCATGGATTCCGTTGTCACCAGTTGCTTTTAATGCGATTGTTGCAATCAGGAGTGTTGCAATTGCCATACCGGAAACAGGGTTGTTGCTGCTTCCTACCAGACCGACCATTCTGGAAGATACGGTAGCGAAGAAAAAACCAAAGATTACAACAATGACAGCGCCTATGAAACTCACCGGAATGACTGGGACCAGCCAGACAAGCAGGGTGAGAAGTGCGATGCCGCCCAAGATTATCTGAACGCTTAAATCCTGCTCTGTACGAAGCCCGTTGCCGGAACTGTTCTGGCCAAGTCCTTTCATCGCGTCGCGGAAGGTTCGGATAATTAATGGCAGAGATTTTACAAGGCTGATGATACCTCCTGCAGCAAGTGCACCAGCGCCGATATAACGGATGTAGGTTCCCCAGATTGCTCCGGCCCCTCCTTTTGCAAACATCTCCCCAATGGGAGCAGAACCGGGATACAGTGTAAGATCAGCTCCGAAAAGGACGATTGCAGGGATGAATACCAGCCAGCTGATAATACCTCCTGCAAACATATAAGAGGAAATCCTTGGTCCGCAGATATATCCCACGCTCATGACTGCCGGGTAAATCTGTGTTCCGATTTCACCGGCATAGCCCTTCACCCGGAAGGAAACTTCGCCTGGAACCAGTTTGATACCATCGATGATAAATTTAAAGACTGCGGCAAATCCCATTCCGGCAAATACCGTAGACGCATTGGCGCCGCCCTCCTCGCCGGCAAGTAGAACCTCTGCACATGCCGTTCCTTCGGGATAAGGAAGAATTCCGTGCTCTTTCACAATCAGTGCGTTTCTGAGCGGGACCATGAAAAGAACACCCAGGATGCCTCCGATCAGAGAGATGAGGGTGATTTCAAGAATACCAGGTGTTTCCATTTTTCCTTCTGCAGCCCATAAAAAAAGAGCAGGAAGTGTAAAGATAGCTCCTGCAGCCAGGGATTCGCCTGCAGAACCAACCGTTTGAACGATGTTGCTTTCCAAAATTGAGTTTTTCTTCATTAATACCCGGATCACACCCATGGAGATGACTGCAGCAGGAATGGATGCGGAGATGGTCATACCCACGCGAAGACCAAGATAGGCGTTTGCAGCACCGAAGACTACAGCCAGAATGATACCAAGAACAATAGAGGTAACAGTAAATTCCGGAGTGACCTTTTCAGCAGGTATGTACGGCTTAAAATCATTTTGTTCTTTCATATGTATTTCCCCCTAATTTTTTATTCAGTACCAATTATATCCATTTCTGTAAAAAGGAGCAAGTATTATTGTGCTTTTTTTATAATAAAAAATACTTAAGTCATAATTTTATTAGCATAATGCTTAAATAATCATTGTCAAAAATAGTTCAAATCTCCATGAAAGGCTTTTCATCCCATTCCTTATGTGTTAGTATAAGAGATAGTAGCAGTGGGTTTGACATTTTTTTTGACGACAAGTAGTTTCAATTTTCAACACCGGTAAAAAAAAGGGGGAAACATGGATTCAGACCGGACAAAGACCTTTTCTTCATTCGACAGTGGGACAGTAAGAGCAGAATCCCATATTCGATAAATCAAACGTTTTTCTTGTCGAATAATGCGATAGAATCACGTTGCGGCATGAGCTGGGGCAAGATTATAATGGCTATACACTAGTTTTCATTTATTTTGAAGAATCAGGAGGAGAGTATCAATATGTCAGAAATCAGTATCGCTATTGCAGATGATAACCTGCAGACCTTAAATCTGCTGAATGATATACTGGAAGGAGAGGAGGATTTTCATGTAGTAGGAAGAGCGGATAACGGCGAAGACGCCTATAACATGATCCTCAAAACAAATCCGGATGTTGTCTTATTGGATGTGATTATGCCGAGAATGGACGGAATTACAGTAATGGAGCGGGTAAGAGGAAATGGTGCTGTGACAAAGATTCCCTCATTTATTATGGTAACCGCCGCAGGCAGTGAGAATATTACCGAAGATGCATTCCGAATGGGGGCGAATTATTACATAATGAAGCCGTTCAACAAGGAAGTTATCGTCGATAAGGTGCGAAGAGTAGGACAGAGAAAGACAAAAGTGCCCAGTCTTCAGGGAATGAAAAAGGTGAAGCCTTATGTCAATAAGACAGAGTACATGGAGCAGAATTTAGAAAATGATGTAACTCAGATGCTTCATGAAATCGGAATTCCTGCACATATTAAAGGATATCAGTATTTAAGAGATGCCATAGTGATATCGGTTCAGGATCAGGAGATGCTCACTTCTGTTACAAAGATCCTTTATCCTTCCATTGCCAAGAAACATCAGACGACTCCAAGCCGTGTGGAACGTGCCATCCGCCATGCCATAGAAGTGGCCTGGAGCCGCGGAAAGATGGATACCATCAACGAGCTGTTCGGATATACCGTAAGCACAGGGAAAGGAAAACCTACAAATTCCGAGTTTATTGCACTCATTGCTGATAAAATAAGGCTTGATTACAAAAAACTTTCATAAATCTTAATGGAAAGATACTTCCTTATTTTCTGAAAATGCAGTATACTATAGCATAACAGACAATGCCCGGAAGGGAAAAGGATAAGGGAGGTTTTTGGATGAAGAAGATTTTGTTCGTTGCATCGGAGGCAGTACCTTTTGTAAAAACCGGTGGTCTCGCAGATGTAGTGGGATCCCTTCCCAAGTGCTTCGATCAGGAATATTATGATGTGAGAGTTATGATTCCCAAATATCTTTGTATCAGGGAAGACTTGAAAAACCAGATGACCTATGTGGATCATTTCTATATGGATTATCTGGGACAAAGCAGATATGTGGGGATTCTTCAGTGTGTCTGGGACGGAATTACCTTCTATTTCATTGATAATGAAGGCTATTACCATGGGGCAAAGCCCTATGGAGACTGGTATCAGGATTTAGAAAAGTTCTGCTTCTTTTCCCGGGCCGCCTTATCTTCTCTTCCGGTAATCGGTTTTCAGCCGGATGTGGTTCACTGCCACGACTGGCAGACCGGTTTGATTCCTGTTCTGTTAAAAGACCGGTTCCGTGAAGGAGATTTCTTCCGGAATATGAAGTCGGTGATTACCATTCACAATTTAAAATTCCAGGGTGTATGGGATGTAAAGACGATACAGGCACTGACTTGTCTGCCTGATTATTATTTTACTCCGGATAAGCTGGAGGCCTACAAGGATGGAAATTTATTAAAGGGCGGCATTGTATATGCAGATGCCATCACAACAGTCAGCGAGACCTACGCACAGGAGATAAAGATGCCTTTCTATGGAGAAGGCCTTGACGGTCTGATGCGGGCCAGGGAGGGCAGTTTAAGAGGCATTGTAAACGGAATTGATTATAACGAGTTTGATCCTGAGACGGATTCGTATATTACAGATAACTATAATTTGCGTAATTTCCGCAAGGAAAAGGAAAAAAATAAAACTGCGCTTCAAAAAGAACTGTCTTTGGCGCAGGATGAAAGTAAGTTTATGATTGGAATCGTTTCCAGACTGACCGACCAGAAGGGGCTGGATTTAATCCAGTGCGTGATGGATGAGATGTGTCAGGACGATATCCAGCTGGTTATTCTTGGTACCGGAGAAGAGCGGTATGAGAATATGTTCCGCCACTATGCATGGAAGTATCCGGATAAGGTTTCTGCTAATATTTATTATTCGGAGGCAATGTCTCATAAGATTTACGCTGCCTGTGATGGGTTTTTGATGCCGTCTTTGTTTGAACCCTGCGGTTTGAGCCAGCTGATGGCGCTGAGATACGGCACTGTGCCCATTGTAAGGGAGACCGGAGGTTTAAAAGATACGGTAGAGCCCTATAATGAGTATGAGAGTCAGGGAACCGGATTTTCCTTCTCTAACTATAATGCTCATGAGATGCTTGGGGCTGTCCGGTATGCACAGCGTATTTATTATGACAAGAGACGTGAGTGGAACAAGATCATCGACCGGGCTATGTCGAAGGATTACTCCTGGAAAACTTCAGCCATGAAGTATCAGGAGCTGTACGACTGGCTGACTGGCTGTTAAGCCGGTCCACATTATTAAGAAGGAAGCGACAGAATAACCATGAAAAATATGTATTTAACTCCGGAGGAGGAACAGAAAGCACTTGAGTGGGCAGAAGATACCTCCTGGGTGGAACGGGAAGATTATAATATGGATTTGGAGTACCTTGCCTGTGTGAAGGATATCTTAGACCACAAGGTATTCCAGTCCATGGACAACTATATGCAGCATGGAGATACTACCTGTAAAGCACATTGCATTAAGGTATCTTATCTAAGCTACTGCATATGCAGGAAATTGGGCTGGGAATATAGAGAGGCAGCCAGAGCAGGTCTTCTTCATGATTTCTTTCTGTATGACTGGCATACACATGCCAGAGAGACTGGGGAACGCTTCCATGGTTTTACTCATCCGAGGGCTGCTTTAACAAATGCAGTAAAGCATTTTGATTTAACAGAGAATGAGAAGAACATGATCCTGCGGCATATGTGGCCGCTGACACCGGTTCCGCCAAGAACAAAAGGCGGAATGGTAATTATATATGCGGATAAATTATGCGGTTTCGTGGAAACCACCGCAAGGATTAAGCGTTGGGTATTATACGGTTTTGGCAGAAAAAGCGCGGCATAAGATGGAGGAAACCATGAAATTATGGGAAGTGATTCTGGAGAATCAGGTCTTAGTGACTGCTGTCACCGGCTGGCTGGTGGCACAGGTATTAAAAACACTGATTGACCTGGCTCTTAGTAAGAGTTTTAACCCGGAGAGGCTTGTGGGATCCGGCGGTATGCCAAGCTCCCATTCCTCTACGGTTTGTGCATTGACGACCGCCGCCAGTTATCGTTATGGCGTCGGTTCTTTTGAGTTTGCAATCAGTTTTGTTCTCTCCATGATTGTGATGTATGACGCCATGGGAGTAAGAAGAGAAACAGGGAAACAGGCAAAGCTGTTAAACAGTATATTGTTAGAAAATCCCCTAAAGCTGAACGGTGAGATTTTACAGGAAAAATTAAAGGAATATGTTGGGCATACTCCTCTTCAGGTGGCAGCAGGAGCCATTCTTGGCATTTTACTTGCTGTCTTTATGGCGCAATATTACTAATAAAAAAGAAAAATTTTGGGGAATCGTAAGAAAATAACCCTTGATTTCTTTAGATATCCATATTATACTTTAACAAGTTAAAAAATTGTTAATTTTGGAGGCAAATTGGATATGTCAATTTATCATAGGATAAACTGTTTTTTCCTATTCAGCTTTCTGGGTTATCTTCTTGAATGCGCTGTACTTAGCTATGAAAATAAAAGACCGGTCTTTAATCGGGGATTTGGACATGGACCGTTCTGCATCATATATGGATTCGGATCTGTTGGGGCGACGATGCTTCTCAGCCCGTTCCTTGACAGTCCGGTGCGCCTGTATTTCGCCTCTATGGTGATGGCAACTTTCATGGAGCTTGTTACGGCTTATATGATGATTAAGCTGTTTGGGTCATTCTGGTGGGATTATAGCAGGAAGCCGTTTAACTACAAGGGAATTATCTGTCTGGAGAGCAGTATTGCCTGGGGATTTCTGGGTATCTTTTATTTCCGTTTTCTGAATGGATTTGTAAACCAGGCGGCAGGAATGATTCCGGATAGTTTTCAGCGTATAACGGGAATGTTTTTATTGATTTTTTATGCAACAGATTTTGTATATACGATGAGAATGCAGCTGAGAGCGGATTGTGAAGAAGATGAAGCGTCCTTAGTGGGACGTCTGAAAGTATATTAAAGATTGGCGGGATTCGTTATGGGTCCCGCCTGTTTGCAATTTCATGAGACAGTCAGTTTAAGTATAAGAGAGGGTACCAATGATAAGTGAAATTAAGATTGTGCTTGCCTCGGCATCACCAAGAAGAAAAGAGCTTTTAACCCAGGTCGGTCTGAATCCTGTTATAGAACCCAGTGGGATTGAAGAGATAATAACGACCACAATTCCAAAAGAGGCAGTAATAGAACTGTCCAGGCAAAAAGCGGAGGATGTGGCAAAAAAACAGCTTCCGGGTACTATTGTTATAGGCGCGGATACTGTGGTAGCTGCAGGAGGAAAGATTTTAGGAAAACCGAAAACCCATGAAGAAGCCTTTGCGATGATTGATTCCTTTCAGGGAAAAACTCATAACGTCTTCACCGGAGTTACGCTGATCCTTTGCGGAGAGAATAAAATGACGGTCCGCTCTTTTGCAGAGCAGACGGATGTTCATGTATACCCTATGACACAGGAAGAGATACGTTCCTATGCAGAAGAAGAGGAGCCTATGGATAAAGCAGGCGCATATGGAATCCAGGGACGGTTTGCTGCTTTTATTAAAGGGATTGACGGAGATTACAGTAATGTAGTAGGATTGCCTGTAGGACGTGTCTATCAGGAATTAAAGATGATATGTGAGCAGGAGGAAAAAGCATGATAAAACTGATTGTATCAGATATTGACGGAACACTGGTACCAGACGGAGGCTATGAGGCGCCGGCCGAGCTTCATGAGGTGATACTGAAATTACGTGCAAAGGGAATTCAGTTTGCTGCTGCAAGCGGAAGGCAGTGGGTAAGTATTGAATCCATCTTCGATCCGGTGAAAGAAAAAATATTCTATCTTTCTGACAATGGTGCTTACATAGGCTGTCATGGCAGAAATCTGTTTCTAAATCCAATTGAACGAACGACTGTTATGGATATGGTGGCTGATATCAGGGGAATGGAAGGGCTTGAGGTCATGCTGAGCGGCCCTGATGTGGTTTACTTAGAGACGAAAGACAGGGATTTTATTGACTGGATGGTAAACGGATACAAATTCCGTGTGGAAATGGTGGATGATTTAACAAAAGTCCAGTCCGAATTTATCAAAATAAGCGTTTACCGGAAAACAGATGTAGAAACCCATACCAGACATTTAAGAGATAAATATGGAGACCGGTTAAAGATTACCATAGCCGGAGATATGTGGATGGACTGTATGAGACCCGGAACGAATAAAGGTGAGGCAGTAAAGCTTCTGCAGGAAAGTCTTTCCATCACGCCTGAGGAGACTATGGCATTCGGCGATCAGTTAAATGATATTGAGATGTTAAACCAGGCATACTACAGCTTTGCTGTAGGCAATGCCAGAAAAGAAGTAAAAGAGGCAGCACGGTTTCAGACCGATACGAATTTAAATCAGGGCGTATTAAAAATACTGAAGCTGCTTTTATAAGAAAGAGGGGTGCGTATGAAGAATCTGCGCAGATATTGGGGAAGACTCCTTTTGATTGTGGCGGCAGTATCCGCCATGCTTTCCGGCTGCAAGACGGAGATTCCCCTTGTATCGGAAATTAAGGATACGAAGCTATACTCTCTGCCCCAGTCCATGATTATTCTGACGACGGAGAGAAATAAATATCAACAGCTTTACACCAGTCAGATCTGGGGAGTGGAACTTCCTGCCGGCCAGACCTTTGAAACCTATCTGATGGATCAGGTAAAAGAATTCCTTCAGGAGATGAAGATGATGAACCTTCTTGCTCAAAGTAAGGGAGTGACTCTGACTAGCGGGGAGAAGGAAGAGGTACGCAAGGCGGCAGAGGAGTACTATACTTCTCTGACTCCCGATGATATCGCTTATATGGGAGTGAATCAGTCAGATGTGAGAACCATGTATGAGGAATATTATCTGTCTAATAAAGTAGTGCTGGAGCTGACCAGGGATATGAATCTGGAGATCAGTGACAGTGAGGCCAAGGTAATTGTGGTTGAAGAGATTGTGATGTCAGATAAAGCTGCAGCAGAAGAAGTTCTATTAAAGACGAAAGAGCAGGGAGCTGATTTTTCGGCGATTGCCAGAGAATACTCAGAAGATGGAACCATTGAACGTAAGCTTGGAAGAGGAGAGAAGCCGGGAGCGCTTGAAGATGCAGCTTTTAGCCTGGCTGCAGGCGAGATCAGCCAGGTGACGGAGAATGAGGGGAAATATTATATTATCCGGTGTGTCAGCGATTATGATGAGGCTGCGACCCAGGAACGGAAGTCCGGTTTATATACCAGCCGGAAGAAAGAGGCATTTGACCAGATCTATGCCCAGTTTAAACATGATAATCCTGTTACATTCAGCAATGACACATGGAAGAATCTTAAATTCTCCAAAGAAGATAAAACCACAACCGTCAGCTTTTTTGAACTATATAAAAAACATTTTCCAGATTGATTCATAAGGAAGGAAGAGAAAGATACCAATGAAGCAGGAAGAGATTCGCAGTGGTAAAAAACGCAGCCGCAGGCGGAAGGGAAAACGCGGACAGAAACTGTTTATGAGAGGCATCATGTTTTTATTTTTCTTTCTGCTTTTGGTTGTGCTGACTGCAGGAGGACTGTTTGGCTACCGCTATATTCAGGGGGACAGAACTTCTCCTGAACCTCTGGAATCCAGCCGGGAGGTATTGCCGGAAACCATGGGGAATCTTCCATAAAAAAAGGAAATCAGCCGTTTTGGGGCTGATTTCCTTTTTTTATGCTTGAAAGAATGCTTCTGCCAGTCTGACAAGTGCTTCCTGGTCTTTGACACCCATAAGCTCTCTGGCTGAATGCATGGCAAGCATGGGAACCCCCACATCCACTGTGCGCATGGTCAGAAGAGCAGAAGAAATACTTCCCAGAGTAGAGCCGCCTTTTACATCGGAACGGTTTGAAAACTTCTTATAAGGAATATGAGAGGCACGGCAGATGCCTTCGATCACGCCTGTGCTGGAGGCATCGGTTGCATAGGCCTGACTTGCCGCCAGTTTGATGGCGACTCCGTCTCCCATCACGATCTGATTCTTTATATCGCATTTTTCTGCGTGGTTGGGATGAATGGCATGAGCCACATCCATGGAGAGGAGAAACCCGCTTAACAAAGCATTTAGGAAATCGGTTCTCGTATATCCAAGGGATGCGTAAATCTTCTCCAGAATATGCTCGGTCAGTGCTGAAGCAGCTCCCTGTTTTGTGCGGCTTCCGATTTCCTCATTGTCATACAGGGCAATGGCATGGATTCCCTCTCTGCGTGTATCTGCAAGAATGCCGCTTAAGCATGCAGAAACGGAAGTGATATTATCAAGTCTGGGTGAGGAGTAAAATTCATTCTGCAGACCAAGAGCCGTTCCTGACTCATAATTATATATGTAGATTTCATAATCCAGAATATCTTCTTTCTTTACTCCTGCTTCTTTTGCAAGCGCATCGGTAAAAAAGCTTTCTTTGTTTAACTCATCGGTGATCCGGGCTATGAGTGGAAGCATGTCCACCTGGGCATTTAATGCAACTCCTTCATTGGCATTGCGGTTCATATGGATGGCCAGGTTTGGAATAGTAAGAACGGGACGGGCAAAATCCACGAAGATTGTTCTGGGCTTCATGAGTGTATCGCCTGTTACGCTGATCTTGCCTGCCATGGATAAGGGACGGTCAAACCATGTGCCTAAGAGTGGACCGCCATAAACCTCCACATTTAACTTCCCATATTCCTGAGAGGTCACCTCAGGTGAAGGCTTTACCTTTAAACAGGGCCAGTCTGTATGGGACGCTGCCAGCTTCAGACCAGGAGTCTTTCCCAACTCGCTGCCTACGGTAAATGCGATTAAGGTGGAGTCAAATGCGTTTATATAGTAGGAACCGCCCTGCTTTAGTTCCCAGGACTCTGCTAAAGGCAGTTCTTTAAATCCACCTGCAGTAAGCTGTCCGGCAGCCGCCAGAATGCAGTGGTAGGGAGAAACGGATGCGGCAATCAGTTCTTCCAGCTGTTTCATATGATTCATATCATTATCCTCTTTTCTGATTTCCTATTGGTTTCCTGTTTGAAACCGGTGAATCTATTATAGCATAGAAGACAGTGGTTTGGAATACCGGGAGAGTGAGAGAAATCCTGCGTTGACATTGGATGAGTATCCGTTGTATAGTTAACGGAGAAAATATGGACGGGGAGAATGAAACCATGATTGCGCTGAATATAGAAGAGATGAAGCCTTTTACGACCAAGCTGTTTGTAGGAGAAGTCTTTGACCGGTTTCTTGTAAAAGAGGCTTCTGTTACCACCTTTAATACATTTACCATTGACGGAGCCATACGGTCCGCCTATTATACGGCGGAAGAGAAGGAAGCACTGAACATAGGGGAACTGTCCACCTGGGCCATGATGAAGCCCTTTTGTTTTTCACTGATAAAAGGGAAACGGCTGCCTGGAAGCTTTCGGATTGTGATGCAGATGCCAAAAGAGGATACGGAACGTTTTCTTACAGAAAGAAGGATTTCCTTAACCACCAATGAAGTTAAGGGACTGTATATTAATATAAGGTACGAGGAAGACCGCCTGACCTGTGTGACAGGAACCTCAGTTTCTGTTTTTACTCTGGACAAGACTTTAGACCAGGAATGGGACCAGGCATTTAAGGAGTTTTTAAAGCAAAACCAGATCATTTATCTGGAAGAATAATATTATCAGCACTCAAACGGTTTGAGTGCTGATTTTCTATTGACATTTCCATTTCTGCGTATTAAAATATTCTTTGCAGGTATAATTTGTAAAAATTCCATGATGGTTATGGAACAAAAATAGAAAAAGAGAGTAAGGAGTGTTCTGATATGGCAAAAACAGGAAGTTTAACAATCAACAGCGAAAACATTTTTCCGATTATTAAAAAGTGGTTGTACTCAGACCATGACATTTTCTACCGTGAGCTCGTGTCCAATGGCAGCGATGCCATCACGAAGCTGAAAAAGCTTGATATCATGGGTGAATGGCAGAAACCGGATGATCTGGAGTTTAAGATTGAAGTGATTACGGATTCCAATGAAAAGACCATTACCTTTAAAGATAACGGTATCGGTATGACTATGGAGGAAGTGGATGAATACATCAATCAGATTGCTTTTTCCGGAGCAAAGGACTTCCTTGAAAAGTATAAGGACAAGACCAATGAGGACCAGATTATCGGACATTTCGGACTTGGTTTTTATTCTGCTTTTATGGTTGCAGATAAGGTGACTATCGACACAAAGTCCTATAAAGAAGGTTCAGTTCCGGTTCACTGGGAGTCTGACGGCGGTACCGAATTTGAGATGGAAGAAGGGGATAAAGAGGATTATGGTACTACCATTAAGCTTTATCTCAATGAAGACTGTCTGGAGTTCTGTAATGAATACAGAGCAAGAGAGGTTTTAGAGAAATACTGTTCCTTTATGCCCGTTGCGATCTACTTATCCAATGTATCAGCTGAGCCTCAGTATGAGACCGTTGAAAAGGAAGAGCTGACTGATAAGGATACTGTGGTTGAGACGATTGTTGAAGAAGCCAAAACAGAAGAAGTAGAGAAAGAGAGCGGCGAAAAGGAAACCGTGGAGGTTTCTCCTGCCAAAGAAAAATACAAGATTAAAAAACGCCCGGTTGCAGTGAATGATACCAACCCTCTTTGGAATAAGCACCCCAATGACTGCTCAGAAGAGGATTACAAGGGCTTTTACCGTAAGGTATTCCATGATTATAAGGAGCCGTTATTCTGGATTCATTTAAATATGGATTATCCGTTTAACTTAAAGGGAATTCTCTATTTCCCCAAGCTTAATTTAAATTATGACAGCCTGGATGGAACCATTAAACTGTACAACAACCAGGTATTTATTGCAGATAACATCAAAGAAGTAATACCGGAATTCTTAATGCTTTTAAAGGGTGTGATTGACTGCCCGGATCTTCCTCTGAATGTATCAAGAAGTGCACTGCAGAATGATGGATTTGTAAAGAAAATCTCAGATTACATCACAAAGAAGGTAGCGGATAAGCTGACCGGTATGTTTAAGACAGATCGTGAAAATTACGAGAAATACTGGGCAGATATCAATCCATTTATTAAATTCGGCTGCTTAAAAGATGAGAAATTTGCGGAAAAGATCAATGATTCTATTCTTTTTAAGAACCTGGAAGGCAAGTATTTAACGCTGGCAGACTGCCTGGAAGAGAATAAGGAAAAGCATGAGAACCGCGTATTCTACATCACCAATGAAAAGGAGCAGAGCCAGTACATCAACCTCTTTAAAGAAGCTGGTCTGGATGCGGTATATTTAACTGAGAACATCGATAACCCGTTTGTGGGATATTTAGAGCAGAAGAATGAAAACGTCAAGTTTTTATGCATTAACTCCGACTTATCCGATATTTTCAAAGAAGAGGTTACGGAGGAAGACAAAGAAGCCATGAAGTCTGATGTGGAAGCATTGACTGAGCTTTTCCGTAAGGCTTTAAATAAGGAGAATTTAGAGGTTAAAGTTGAGAAGTTGAAGAACGATTCCGTATCTTCCATGATCACTGTATCTGAAGAATCAAGACGTATGCAGGAGATGATGAAGATGTACACCATGCCTGGTATGGATGCCTCCCTTTTCGGAGCAGGCGGTGAAACTTTGGTTCTTAATTATAACAACAAGCTGGTTCAGTATGTGTTAGTCCACAAGGACGGAGCTCATACCAATGCAATTTGTGAACAGCTTTATGATCTGGCGGCTTTAAGCCACGGATCCCTGACACCGGAGCGTATGACAGGCTTTATTGCAAGAAGCAATGAGCTTATGTTAGTAATGGCTGAAGAATAAAAAGATTTGGTTTAGCAGCGTATAATAAAATAGACGGATGCCCAAAACAGCAGGTCTTCAAATGGAAGGCAGCTGTTTTGGGCATCCATTTTTTTCATATTTATTCTATTGACAGACGAACTTTGTTTCTCTATAATATATAGTAATGAATACTACATGATAAGTTTCGTGCCAGGAGGAAAAATATAGATATGAGCTATAAAATCATTGGGGACAGTTGTACAGACCTGACGCCGGATCTGAAGAAAGATCCCCACTTTCAGATCATTCCATTAATTTTACAGGTCGGCAATACTCAGATAATTGATGATGAGACGTTTAATCAGAAGCGGTTTCTTGAACTGGTTAAAGGCAGCAGTGAGTCTCCTAAGACAGCCTGTCCGTCTCCTGAGTTATATAAAGAGGCATTTGAATGTGAGGAGGAGCAGATCTTTGTTGTCACTCTTTCCGAACATTTAAGCGGAAGCTATAACAGTGCAGTTTTAGGTAAGAAGCTGTATGAAGAGGAACATGGAAAAGACAGTAAGAAGATTGCAGTATTTGGATCAGATTCTGCTTCTTGCGGACAGCTTAATATCGCTGTTTACATTCAGTCTCTTTGTCAGGCATCTCTTCCCTTTGAAGAAATCGAAGATAGGGTGAGAGCCTATATAAAGAATATGAAGACCTATTTTGTGCTGGAAAGCCTTGATACGTTAAGAAAGAACGGTCGTCTTACCGGTCTGCAGGCCTTTTTTGCAACAGCTTTGAATATAAAGCCTGTTATGGGAGCTGAATCCGGTGTGATTATCAAACTGGACCAGGCCAGAGGAATCAACAAAGCACTGACCCGTATGGCTGATATTGCCATAAAGGAAGCTGGAGATACCAGGAACAAGGTACTGTCAATCGCTCATTGCAATAATCCGGAGAGGGCAGAGCTGGTAAAGCAGGAGATGCTAAAAAGAGGAGTGTTTAAGGACATAATGATTACTGATACAGCAGGTGTGGCTACGGTATATGCCAATGACGGCGGGATTATCATGACCCTGTAAGTCAGGATTGACTGTGATTCATACATGGAAGAAAAGCCGGTTTTGCAGAGAATAGGAAGAGTGGTTCCTTTCTGCAGACCAGGCTTTTTTGTTGTCTTTACCTGCATCCGGCTGCGTCCCCTTCATTTGACAAAACTCTGGAACCAGTGTAAGATGTAAAAATGGGAATTAATACCAGGAAATATATAAGGGAAATGTTATGAAATATCCACAGGAAAGCTGTGGAAAAGTGAGTTACTGAGTCATAGATGGGGAAAAAAGATCAGTAATTGTGGAAAAAGTTATGAATCAGTCAAAAATATGTGGAAATTATTAACAATCTGGAGGAGTAAATGAAGAAAACGAATGGAACCATGAAATTTCTGATTATCCTTCCCGTATTGCTGTTTGTATTGCTGGCAGGGTGGATCGGCACAACGGAATGGAAGGTGAGACAGGGCGGCAAAGAAGCAGTCAGCAAAGCGGACAGGGAGACTTTGACTTCTTCTGACCAACAGACTGCAGAGGCGACCATGGAAGAGGGCAGCGGTCAGGAAGTTCTGACTGTGGCGGAAGAGTCAAAAGAGTCCAGTACGAACCAGGAGCAAAAGCCGGTGGTTCATCTGCTGTTTGCGGGAGATATATTACTTTCTACTCATGTTACGACGGCATACGATAAAAACGGCGGCATAAATGGGGTGCTTGATGAGGGAATGCGCAGCGAGATCAGCAAGGCAGACATCTTTATGGCAAACCAGGAATTTCCATTCAGCAGCCGCGGGTCAGCAGCGCCGGACAAGCAGTTTACGTTCCGGTTAAATCCTGACCGGGTAACGATGATGAATGAAATTGGAGTTGATATTGTAACAATTGCCAACAATCATACCCTGGATTACGGTACCGATGCGCTTTTGGATACCTGTACGGCATTAGATGGAGCAGGAATACGCTACGTTGGTGCAGGGCCGGACATGAACCGGGCGAAGCAGCTGGAAACCATGGAAGTGAATGGAAAAACCTTTGGTTTTCTGGCAGCTTCAAGAGTTTATCCGGATCCGGACTGGGTGGCGAACAGCAAAAAGCCCGGTATGGTAAGCGGATACGATCCTTCCATACTTCTTGAGGAGATCCGGAACGCCAGGAGTTTCTGTGACTATCTGGTAGTCTATGTTCACTGGGGGGTAGAGCGGGAAGAAAAGCCCAAGGATTACCAGCGGCAGCTGGGACAGCAGATCATTGACGCAGGCGCAGATCTGGTTGTGGGAAGTCATCCTCATGTACTCCAGGGAGTAGAGTATTATAAGGGAAAACCAATCTGTTATAGTCTGGGCAACTTTATATTCGGAAGCAGTATTCCCAAAACGGCACTCATGAGAGCAGAGGTGAATTTTGACGGGAATACCACCAGTCTGTCCCTGGTCCCGGGAACTTCAGGTGCCGGATTTACGAAAACACTGACAAAACCGGAAGACGTAAAGGGATTTTACCAGTATTTCCAGGACCTTTCCTTTGGGATTACGATTGATGACAATGGTGTCATTCATAATAACGGCAATTGATTCAGACGAGGTATCTGTCACCCTGGCAGATGCCTCTTTCTTTTAATCGTTGAGCCAGAGTATTTAACACCAGCCGTTTGTTGCTGCTCCATAAAGGTGCAAGAAGAAGCTCTTTGGGACCATCTCCGCTTAACCGGTGTATCACGACAGATGGAGGCAGAAGGGCGATGCAGTCAATTACCAGATCCGTATATTCCGAAAGAGAATATACGGGGACTGTTCCCTTTTTATAAAGAGCCGCCAGGTCCGTTCCTTTCAGTATGTGGAGCAGCTGCAGCTTGATCCCGTCTATGCCGTGTTCTCCTATATGCCCCAGATAGCGGATGGTTTCATAAATCATATCCTTAGATTCTCCCGGGAGCCCTAAAATAACGTGGGCAATCACAGTAATTCCGGCTTCTTTTAAGTTTTGGTAAGCATTATAAAAGTCGGACAGGGGATAACCTCTCCGTATGAATTCGGCCGTGGATTCATGAATGGTCTGGAGTCCAAGTTCCACCCAGACCGGTTTGATCTGGTTTAACTCTTTTAATAAAAGAATGATATCAGGAGGGAGGCAGTCCGGTCTTGTAGCAATGGAAAGGACAGCTACATCAGGCTGGGAAATGGCCTGTGTAAAGAGTTCCCGCAAATACTCTGCAGGAGCGTAGGTATTGGTGTAGGACTGAAAATAAGCGATATAGAGCCCGTCTTCAGAATTCATCTTCAGAGACCCCCGTTTTTTGGCAGACTGAATCTGTTCTGCTACGGATGCATGAAGCTCCCTGGCTTCCGCGAATTCTCCGGAGCCTCCGCTGCTGCAGAAAATGCAGCCCTTTTTTCCCAGTGATCCATCCCGGTTGGGGCAGGTCATGCCTCCGTCTAAGGCAAGCTTATAGACTTTCTGTCCGTATTGCATTTTCAGTTCATAATCCAGAGCGTGGTAAGGCTTGTCATTCCAGAGCATAATGACCTCCAAAGTTTTGATTGTTTCATTTTACAAGAGGGGGAGGGGGAAGTCAAATTATTTTATAGCTTTTCGTAAAATATTATATTGTGAAAACTTTGGCACTTATGTTATACTCGAGACAATGGCGTTTGTTTGCCAATGAATGGGGAAAAGGAGATTTTGCAGCATGAAAACAGATGAAACAATCCGGTTTTTAGAATCCGAAAAGGCAGGAAAACTGATGACTGCTTTATATGGGGAAGAAGCGGCAGGAGAGAATATTGTAAGATATCAGAACCTGGTTAATGACTTTAAAAAACAGTTTCCGGAAGAGGACGTGCTTTTATTTACATCACCCGGACGTACAGAAATAAGCGGGAATCATACGGATCATAATCACGGCAAAGTGCTGGCAGGAAGCATTAATTTAGACTGTGTCGGTGTGGCAGCAAAAAATAACAGCAGCATCGTAAATATCGTCAGTGTGACTTATAACCAGAGCTTTACCATTGATCTGACTGATTTATCTCCAAGCGATAAAAAGGCGGGAACCATAGATTTAGTAAAGGGACTTTTAAAGGGATTTTTAGAGAAAGGTTATCAGATTGGTGGGTTTAACGCCTATATAACCAGTAATGTAATCAGCGCGGCAGGAGTCAGCTCTTCTGCTTCCTTTGAGATGCTTCTCTGTTCTATATTGAATACATTTTTTAATAACAGCCGTATGGATACAGTGGCATATGCACATATCGGAAGATTTGCGGAAAACGTCTATTGGGATAAGGCTTCCGGTCTGCTTGACCAGATGGCATGTGCAGTGGGCGGTCTGATAACCATTGATTTTAAGAATCCTTCCCAGCCGGTTGTGGAACAGATTGATTTTGATTTCGCATCCCAGAACCACAGTCTGATCATTGTCAACACAGGAAAGGGACATGCGGATTTAAGTGCCGATTATTCTTCCGTACCTGCCGAGATGAAAAAGGTGGCAGAATTTTTTGGGAAAGAAGTCTGTGCGGATATATCAGAAGAAGATGTCATTGGCCGGTTAAATGAGGTGCGGGAATTTGCAGGCGACCGTTCCGTACTCCGTGCTCTTCACTTCTTTGAGGAAAATAAGCGTGTGGATGCGGAAGTGGCTGCATTAAAAGAGGGGAGATTCGGCGAATTCTTATCAAATATTACAGCTTCCGGTAATTCCTCCTGGAAATGGCTGCAGAACTGCTTTACCAACACCAGTTTCCAGGAACAGGGAATTACGGTTGCTCTGGCACTTACGGAACTGTTTATTGCCAGGAAAAAGCAGGGGGCTTGCAGAATTCACGGAGGCGGTTTTGCCGGAGTGATTATGGCTGTTCTTCCTAATGAAATTGCAGATGAATACATTTCCTATATGGAAAAAACAATGGGAGAAGGCAATGCTTACCGGATGAGCATCAGACCTTACGGTTCCATCTGTTTTAATATAGTTGCAGAACAATAATAATTGTAAATGCTGCCATAATAGAGTACAATAGAAGCAAGAAATCCCTCATATATCATGTAAGGGAAAAGGAGGCAGGCATTATGAAAGAAAAAAGTAATCTGATCATCACCATAGGAAGACAGTACGGAAGCGGCGGACGTATTGTGGGAAAAGCTCTTGCAGAGGAACTGGGAATTCATTTTTATGATGAGGAGATTCTGACGATCACATCGGAACAGAGTGCGGTTGGAGAAGTTTTTTTCCGCCTTGCAGATGAAAAAGCCGGCAATAATTTACTGTACCGGATTGTCAGCGGATTAAAGCCTCAGCTTGGAAGGCCCTCCACCGATGCAGACATTGTAAAACCGGAGAATTTATTCCGTTTTCAGTCACAGGTCATTAAAGAACTGGCAAAAGAAGAATCCTGCATCATTGCCGGAAGATGTGCGGACTATATTTTAAGCCGTGATGAAGAAAATGTTCCGGGACTTGTGAAAATATTTGTTTATGCAGATACACCCACACTGGTTCAGAGAACCATGGAAGTTGATAAGGTTGATGAGAAAGAAGCAGCGAAGCGTGTAAAGAAAATTAACAAAGAGCGGAAAGAATACTATCGCTACTATACCGGTGAAAACTGGGAAGACTGGAACAACTATGATCTCATCATTAATACCAGCCGGATTGATTTGGAGCAGACGGCCAGGCTGATAAAGGATTATATAAAATTAAGAGGAATTGAAGCCTGAAAGATATTGTAAAACCGTAGACGCAGAGATATAATGAATATTAGAAGTGAGAAAAGCCGGCTGGAAAAATTTCCACTGGCTTTTTTCAGAAAACATATTTTCAGAACGGAGATCACATATATGAACTACGGAAGAGACTCCAGGATTACATCTGTGATCGCGGGCATGTTCAGTGTTCTTATTTTGATGGTCCTTGCTTTTATTTTCTTATCCAGTCAGCAGGAAAAGCTGAATCAGGAATTTAATCAGTTGATTTACTCAAGTCTTACTTCCTTTACAGATGCACAGAAAAATCAGATCTTAAAGATAGCCGATGATGCAGGAGATATAAGATCCGGCGTGGAAAGTATGATGGAGGCAGCCGGTCTGTCTCCGGAAGATCAATGGATGAATACATACCTGGCGAAGATGGAGCAGGAGAATCCGGATTATCAACTGAATTATGTCTCATGCAGCAATTGGAAAGAAACGATATCCGGAGAAAGAAGACGAGAGCTTTATGAACAGGTTTTAAACAGGAAGACGGGTGTACTGGATATTGAGGGCCCCATGGAAAACAAAACTGGATACACAGTTTCGGTGGCCGGGCCGCTGAACGTGAATGGTGCAGTGGCGGGGGTTTTGTTTTCCGCTTTTCAGATGGAAGAGCTTGGTGAGGGAGCCGGAGAGCATATGCCGTTTAAAAAAATCTATACACTGATCATAGAACCGGATGGCAGAATTCTTTACTCCAATGGTGATCAGAACTTAATTAACGGCAATTTATATTCCTCCATCAAAAGCGATGAGCTTGAAAATCAGAGTGCAAAAGCCATTAAAACACGAATTAAAAAAGAAGATTCTTTCACGACCTCTTTTTCCAGGAACGGAAAAAACTATTATATTTCAGTGATGAAAACAGGGGTAAATGACTGGAGTCTTGTTAATTTTGTCCGTTCTCCTGATGTCATGCTGCATTCAGAATATGTATTCGGCATGTTTTTTGGTACGGCCCTTCTGCTGATCCTTCTGACACTTGCAGGCTGCAGCTGGATTTTCTTATTATTTTACACACAGAAACAGAAGCTTCAGCTTGAGTCAGAACGTTATTCGGTTCTGTCCCAGTTTACAGATACACTGCTTTACGAGTACGATTATGAGACAGATACCATAGAATTTACCTCCAATGCCAGAAGAAAACTATTCCTGGAGAGATTAAAGACAAGAGGGGTCCTGAGGCTGAACAGAGGCGGATATTTAATGCACCCCGATGACTGGCAGAGTGGAGACCGTCTCCGATGGGCGCTGCTGGGCAGTAAGCCGGATGAGGTACGGTATTGCAGAATCCGCTTAAAAGGACAATCGGGAGAATACCGATGGTTCAGCTGCCAGTATAAAATTCTTCCCGGACCATCTGACCGCAAATCCCGCATGGTTGGCAAGCTGGAGGATATTACCGATCAGCTGGGAAGAGAGGAGATGCTCATTAACCGCGCAAGAAAGGACCCGCTAACTGGTGTGTATAACCGGTCTGGAGAGCAGATTATTGACGGAAAACTGACGCTTCTGTGCAGCGGAGTCTTCTTCATGATTGATCTGGATAATTTTAAGGAAATCAATGATTCCTGCGGACATGCGGCAGGCGACCAGGTATTAACCAGAGTAGCGGAAACGCTTGATAAGCTGGTGGGCAGGGAGGGGATTGTGGCAAGAGTAGGCGGAGATGAATTTGTGGTCTTCATTCCTGAGAACTGGGAGGTACAGCGGATTACAGATATGGCAGAGTCCATTTTAAAAATTATGGATCATACAGAAGAGGGATATTATACGGTAATACGGGTTTCTGCAAGCATCGGCATCGCCGTTGCTCCAAAAGACGGCAGAAGTTATGAAGAATTGTATAGTGCAGCGGATAAGGCTATGTACTACATCAAACAGAACTGTAAAAAGGGGTTTGCCTTTTATAAAGGGGAAGGAAAGGATCATGCATAAAACCGGTATCAGCTGGCTTGCCATTTGGAACAGCTGTATCCGGTTTTTTGTTGTTCAGTCAATTTTACAGAATTTGTTTTTTCCGCAGCAGATATCCGCTTTGCTCTGATCTGTGCAATGTCCCAGCAGACCTCTCCTCTTGGAACAGTCCTTTCCACAGCAGAACCGGGATTCGGGGCACAGAGTATAGTTCCCGCCCTGGATGATCAGCTTTTTCCCATTTACGATAGAATCAGAAATTTTGCCTCTGGCATTGTCATAGATTGCCTGTACGGTTGTTCTTGCAACATTCATCTGCTGGGAGCATTCACTCTGGGTAAGATGAAGGTGGTCAATTAAGCGGATCACTTCATATTCGTCCACTGACATCTCTACAGTCATAAGCTTCTCTTTGTTGCAGGGGGCAAATTCTATTGTTCCAGGCAATTCACATACACGGCGTTGTTTTACGGGTCTGGCCATCTTATCTGTCACCTCATTTCAAATAAGTTTAGTATATCTGTAGTTGAATGAAATGTCAATCATACGGAAGAGGAAGGAACACATTTCAGTAAAAAAACACGGAATCAGAGGATTAACCTTCCGATTCCGTGTTTTACCGATCAGATAAATAAGTTTACATTGGATTCTTCCGCATCGCCCAGATAAGCCCCTACACCGCCAAGCTCTACACCGTCGATCAGTTCTTCTGGATGAATCCCCATCACATCCATGCTCATGGTACAGGCGACTATGCGAACGCCTGCTTTCATGGCTTTCTTTATCAGGGTTTCCAGAGAGTCCACATTTTTATCATTCATGATCTTTTTCATCATGGCAGTTCCCATTCCGCCCATATTCATTTTAGACAGTTTCAGGCGTTTGCTTCCCCGTGGGAGCATGACTCCGAACATGGACTCGATCATAGTCTTTTTAACAGGTTGTTTTTCCTCTTTTCTTAATGCATTTAATCCCCAGAATGTGAAGAACATGGTGACCGGTCTTCCCATTGCGGCAGCACCGTTGGCAATGATAAAGCTGGCAAGGACCTTATCCAAGTCACCGGAAAATACAATCAGCGTCTTTCCGTCAGCCGCTTCTTTCTGGGGAGCAGCAGGGGAAGCGGTGCTTTTCTTTACCAGTGCCACATAATCATCACCCCGCCGTTCATTGGATAAAAGGGTGTGGCCTGTTCGGCGGCACCATGCTCCGATGTCTCTGGCAAATCCGGGATCAGAGGCGGATACCTCCATTACCGAGCCTTCCTTCATCTCTTTCATGGTTTCAAAGACCTTCATGATCGGACCCGGGCACTGCATGCCGCTGCAGTCCAGACGCATGGCTGCTGTAGGAATATCCTTGGTATCCATCTGTCCGTTATCTGAAAAAGATGCCGGTGCTGTGATTTTTGGAGTGGTATCATTCTGGTAATGTGTGGACTGGTAGAATCTTACCCCGCCCGGATAGATCTTAACATTGGCAAAACCGTTCTGCATCAGGATACGCGCTGCATTGTAAGCACGGACTCCAATGGCGCAGAAGGTAATGACCTCTCTGGCAGGATCCAGTTCGTTTAACCGGTCCCGCAGCTGTCCAAGAGGAATGTGCACGGCCTGGGGCAGTGAAAATGCCATCAGCTCTGCATCTTCTCTGACATCAAGAAGCTGCGCGCCTGCATTTTTTTCCGCCGCATCCCAGGAAGCAAAAGAAACTCTTCCTCCTAAAAGGTTTTCTGCGGTGAATCCAGCCATATTAACCGGATCTTTGGCAGAAGAAAATGGAGGAGCATAAGCAAATTCCAGATTCTTTAAATCTTCAATTGTGGCTCCAAGGCGAATGGAAACAGCAAGTGTATCAATCCGCTTATCCACGCCGTCTCTGCCCACAATCTGTGCTCCATATATGGTCTTTCCGTCCATGGAAAATAAAAGTTTCAATGTCAGCGGAACTGCCCCCGGATAATAACCGGCATGAGAGTTCTGGGTGATGATTACACTTTCATAGTCTGTTCCCTTTTTTAATCCCCTCTTTATCAGCGCTTTTTCATTAGCTCCGGTTGAAGCAGCAGTTAAATCAAATACTTTGGCAACAGAGGTTCCCTGAGTCTTCTTATAGGTCTCTTTTGCACCTGCAATGTTATCCGCAGCAATGCGTCCCTGCTTATTGGCAGGACCTGCAAGGGGTACCATGGCAGCATCCCCAAAGGTAAAATCAGTAACTTCGATTACATCGCCTACAGCATAGATATCAGGATCTGAGGTTTTTAAGGTATCATCAACAATGATTCCGCCCCGTTCATTGACAGCCAGCCCGCAGGATTTGGCCAGTTCGCTGTTTGGACGGACACCGATGGAGAGGATGACCAGCTCTGCATTTAATATCTTACCGCTTTTCAGTGTTATGGAGACAGAATCATCTTCATCTGTAAAGGATGAAACTCCGTCACCAAGATAAAGGGATACTTCGTTCTGGACAATGTTTTCGTGAAGCAGCTGAGCCATCTCATAATCAATGGGAGCCAGAACCTGATCCTGCATTTCAATGAGGCACACGGAAAGCCCGGCATGACGAAGGTTTTCAGCCATTTCAAGCCCAATAAAGCCTCCGCCGATAACAGCAGCGGTTTTGATTCCCTTTTCTTTTATGAGGCCGCGGATGCGGTCGGTATCAGGGACCGTCCAGAGGGTCTGAATGCGGGAAGATTCAATTCCTTTAATCGGTGGGCGGACAGGAGAGGAACCTGTGGAAATTACCAGGGTATCGTAGGATTCCTCGTAGGTTTCCCCTGATTCCAGCCTGCGGACTATAATTTTTTTGTTTTCCCTGTCGATGGATGATACTTCATTTTTAACTCTGACATCAATTCCGTATTTCTTTCTCATGGCTTCCGGTGTCTGTAAAAGCAGGGCATCTCTGGATTTGATCACATCGCCTACGTGGTAGGGAAGACCGCAGTTTGCATAGGAAATATATTCGCCCCGTTCCAGTATGATAATCTGAGCCTCTTCATCCAGTCTTCTGAGTCTGGCCGCACAGCTGGCTCCGCCTGCGACTCCGCCGATAATAACAGTTTTCTTCATGGTGCGCCTCCTGATATATAAAAAATCTATTTATAATAAGCTTGTTATGTTTTTGACACTCTCAGTATAGGACGGCAGAAGAAAAATGTCTGTGACAGAGTCACATAAAATAACTCCAGTTAATCAGGCTGGGGTTTACAGGCCGCCTGCAAAATTACGGACCTGATCCAATCCTTCGGATTTGAGCATACTTCCTTTTTCGCTCATACCGGATATGTTCAAACGAACCTACCTCCAGTTTTTATGAATTAAGGACCCAGGAAAATAAGTATCTCATTTCAGATGAAGTTTTAATTTCAGGAACAGGCAGCTTCTTAAACTCACCTGGCAGATTCTTCTCTGCAGCAGCGAGACCAAAATGGCAGGCAGCGATTCCCACATCAACTCTCTGGAGATCAATAGAGTTCTTCCCTTCCTTCAGCGTTTTTGCTTCATAAAAATGATAGGCATTCTGGCATTTTACCACTCTCCAGGGCTGTTTATTCACAGCTGAGGGCGCCAGTCTTGTCATCTCCAGAGCAAACGCAAAATCTCCCGCATCGGATTTTGACAGAGGAGAAGAAAAATTTTCCTTGAAAAAAAGTTCTTTCCATTCTTTTCTCTGGTCAGATTTGGCCGCCCATTTCATAACGGACTCCATAGGCCTTTTTTTATCAGCTGGATATCCAAGGGGAGTAATAACCGGAAATAAATCTCCCTTTTTTAAGTCCATCGCATGAGAGAATGCGCTCCGGTCAAAGGTGCCGCCCAGCCAGCACGTACCATATCCCAGTGCCACAGCATATAGTACTAAATGCTCCAGGGAATATCCCAGCGCTTCCAGTGCAAGATCCGTATCAGGAGCGGAGGCACCGATGAAATCCCTGGCACCTTTAATGACTCCGTAGGTGCCCAGTTTTTCTCCTTTCAATACGCCTCTGTTTTCCAAAAGGCGGAAGCTTACGTCGACAGAGAATGGATTGTTTAAAGTCTTAATAAAATCATGGAACAGATCTTTTTCCTTAGTTGAGAGAGCTCGGGGTTCATAGGATCTGATACTGGTTCGCTCTCTGATGGTTTTTTCCACAGGAAAAACAGGTTTCATAGGGCTGATTCCTTTCTTTATATAAGAGTTTTATAAAAATTGCTGTCTCCGGGTTTTTCAACCATTTCTTTCATGGCTTCTATGGCCTCTTTAAAATGCAGAGAAGATCCGTGGGCTGCCAGGCTGGCCTGATCTTCCCATTCTTCAAGCATGGTTAAAATATGGGGATCTTTCACATCCTGAACCAGTTCATAGCGGATACAGCCCCCGTCTTTTTCTCTGGTCTGCTTCACCAGTTCTGTGGCGACTTCAATAAATGCATTGATTTTATCTTCTTTGATATAATTTTTTGCAACGACTTTAATCATTGGATTCTCCTTTCCTTATGCCCATTTCTCATAATGAACGCGTTCTTCTTTATACCGGTCTGTAAATTCATTTTTCTGTCCATCCGGATAACCTGCGGCTATGAGTCCAAAAGGTTTGATATGGTCCGGAAGTTTAAAGAAACTGCGTACATGATCAGTTACTTCATCAGAAGTGGCTACGCCCAGCCAGACGGCTCCAAGGCCTAAATGAACAGCTTCTAACAGCATATTCTGTGAAGCTGCACCCATATCTTCTTCCCAGCCCTTGGGAACTTTAAATTCCTTTTCATTTCCCAGTAGGGCGATGGTTACAGCCGATCCTGCTACTGGTTTTGCGTAGGGGGATACTTCTGATAGCTTTTTTAAATTTTCTTCGTCCTGTATTACAATAAATTCCCATGGCTGTTGATTGGCTGCTGACGGTGCCTGCATGGCGGCACGCAGAAGCCTGTCAATTTTCTCCGGCTCTACGGCATCCCTGGTAAATTTGCGGATACTGCGTCTGTTTAAAATCTCCTGCATAAAAAAATCCTCCTTAATTATTTTCGAGTTTACCCAGCAGTTTTTTGCTGAGATTTAGAAATTGGGCTGTCTCTTCCTCTGTCAGAATTCCCTGGTATTGTTCATGCAGTGATATCCAGGATTCCATAATGCTTTTCTGAAGTGCAAGACCTTGCGGTGTGGTGCTTAAAATTACGGACTTCCCCTCACATCGTTTGGAAACAAGTGTTTTGTGTTCCAGCTTTTCAATCAGCCTGGTAATGGTGGAGGGGGTTAAATGTAATGTTTCTCCCAGTTCCTTTTGCAGAATTTCCTCCCTCTGGTTTACCAGATAGAGCAGAAGAGCATGGCTGGGAGAGAGTCCTGTTTTGGAAAAAGCTTCCTCCGCAATTTTGCCAAAAACTCTGGAAAGCTTTACTGTAGTAAAAAACAGACAGCCGTTAAGTGAACAGGTCTGTTTCTCTGTTGTATCATTTTTATTCAAAACATCACCTCTCTTGTTTGTACATACAAATGATATCACCCCGGTTTGGCGCTGTCAACTGAAAAATATAAATAAAACAAATTAATTTATCACAATTAAATGTAGCAAAACTATTGACAGGGCTGCAGAACTAATTTATAATAGAATTAACTTAAAAAATAAGCTTTTTTGATAGATAAAGGAGGTATTACAATGTCTGTTTATGATTTTACTGTAAAAACTATGTCCGGTGAGGATAAAAATTTATCTGATTACAAAGGGAAGGTACTTCTGATCGTGAATACTGCAACTGCCTGCGGTTTCACCCCTCATTATACCGATCTTCAGGCAATCTATTCAGAATATAAGGAGAAAGGTTTGGAAATACTTGATTTCCCATGCAATCAGTTTGGAAATCAGGCACCTGGGGATGATGAAGAGATCCATACGTTCTGTACCGGACGTTTTGGCGTAACATTCCCTCAGTTTTCAAAGATTGAAGTAAACGGTGAGAATGCCATTCCGCTGTATCAGTATCTGGTTAAGGAAAAAGGATTTGAAGGCTTCGATCCGGAGCACAAGCTGACCAGTGTACTGGAAGAGAAGTTTCAGGAGGCAAATCCCAACTATAAGAATGAGCCGGATATCAAGTGGAATTTTACAAAATTCCTTGTTGACAGAGAGGGAAATGTAGTGAGAAGATTTGAACCGACCACTGATATGAAGCTGGTGGAAGAGAGCATAAAAAAATTGCTGTAAAAAAGAACAGAACAGCAGGAGAACGGAGAAACGTGATGAATTATGACAGATTGAAAATAGAGAACCAGCTTTGCTTTCCGCTTTACGCCTGTGCCCGGGAGATTGTCAGGCTGTATAAGCCCTTTCTCGATGAGATAGGCTTAACCTACACACAGTATATTGCCATGATGGTATTATGGGACAGGAAGAAAGTCACTGTAAAGCAATTAGGTGAGATCCTTTATCTGGACAGCGGTACGCTGACTCCCCTGCTGAAGAAGATGGAAGTAAACGGTCTTTTAACCCGGAACCGGGATAAGGAAGATGAGCGAAGCGTTATTGTGGAGCTGACTGAGAAAGGTGATCTGCTCAAAGATCAGGCTGTATCCATTCCCGAAAGAATGACTCAGTGTGTTCCCATTAACCAGGAAGAGGGTAAGGAACTTTATCGTCTCCTGTACAAAATTCTTGGTAATACAGGACAGCATCTGGAATAAATTAAAAACTCAGGAAGGCGTAAAGCCATTCCTGAGTTTTTTAAATTGTAATGTTATAAAAACGAACAGCAGCAGGATCCGCCGATCGCCTGAGGATAGGTGAAAATACTCTGGGGATCATATTCTTTCCTGACCTTCTTAAGCCGGCAGACGTGGCTGCCGTAATATTTTTCCAGATAGCACGGGAGACCCTGATATGGGAAATTCACATAAGAGCCTTTTGTCACAGAAGCCAGACAACTGGACTGGTGTGCCAGCCACAGGGCATTTTCTCCTTTGCTGTGTTCGAATACTGTATTGAGCCAGACGATATATCTGGCATCTCTATAATAAAAAGCAGTGGAATCTTCCGGCACCTCCGAAACCCTGCCGCCCAGTGCGTAAAGAGAAATCGCGGTGTAAATGGATCCGGCCGGACGTTTGTTAATGAGCCCTGCCAGATTCAGACATTCACATTCAGAAAGCTCTCTGTTTACAAAGCCGCTTGCGGATATAAAGGATTCAAAGGGAGGATAAAAGCTTCCGATTATCGTAACTGCTTCCAGAAATGTCACGTATTTCAGGCGGTATTTCACCCCGCCAAGCTCCAGAAGCGGGGCAATGCTTCCAAGGGCAGCTTCCGGCGGACCATAGAAAAAGCCTCTGGATATAATAGAAAGTCCTTCTTCCTGTGAGTTGAAAATTCTGCCAACCAGGGTGATTGCAGGATCAGCGTGTTCCAGCCAATCCTGCCAGGAAAGAAGAAAGTAAGCCTGCTTTTCCTGGTCAGCCTTGGGATACATGATTTCAACCAGAGTAATTTTATCTGTTTTTTCGGGAAGCCGAAAGGTCATGGAAACAATGACTCCGAAATTGCCCCCGCCCCCGCCCCGGCATGCCCAGAATAAATCGGGGTTCTCTTGTGAACTGGCAGTGATTAATCTGCCTTCATAATTAACCATGGAAAAGCTTAAGAGGCTGTCACACCCAAGCCCCAGGTAGCGGCAGGAAAGTCCCCAGCCCCCGCCCATGACATAACCGCTCACTCCTACGGAGGGGCAGGTGCCGCCTGGAAACGGATATCCTCTGGAAGAAACAAATTCGTAAAGCTGTCTGTTGTTTACACCGCCTTCTGCAGTGAGAGAGCGGTTTTCCTCGTCAATGGAGAGGTGATTCATTTCACTAAGATCAATATCAAGTACGTCGTTGCCTGTAGAATATCCTTCATAATTGTGGCCTCCGCTTCGTATGCGAAGACAGATACCTCGTTTTCTGGCCCATAACACGGCATTGCTGACGTCGGAACTGTTCCGGCAGTAAACAATGGCCAGAGGGAACCGGTTGACAGCCCGGTTATAGACTTGTCTGGCCTCATGATAGAAAGGATCATCTGGAGTTACTACACGGCCGGTCAGACCGTCAAAACTGCAGGTGCTCATACTGTCTGCCTCCTTTCTTACTACCATGGTATTAAGGAAAGAGGCATTTGGTGCCGATGAGGAAAATTCTAAAGCTTCATGATCTTTTTCTCTTCTAAACTGGATATGCCTTATATATTATAAAAGTGCGAGAATATCTTTTTCCAGTTTCTCCGGCTTATCGGTGGGGGCATAACGGTTTGTTACGTTCCCGTTTTTATCAACCAGGAATTTTGTGAAATTCCATTTGATTTTGGAACCGAGAATTCCGGACTGCTGTGATTTTAAATAGGAATATAAAGGGGATTCACCGGGACCATTTACTTCGGTCTTTGCAAACTGGGGAAAAGAAACTTCGTAGTTCATGGTACAGAACTGGTGGATCTCTTCCTCTGTTCCAGGGGCCTGATGACCGAACTGGTTGCATGGAAAATCAAGTATTACAAATCCCTGATCCTTATATTTCCGATAAAGTGCTTCTAAGCCTTCATATTGGGGAGTAAATCCACAGCCTGTCGCAGTGTTTACAATCAGCAGTGTTTTCCCTTTGTACTGGGACAGAGCAACAGGAGTTCCTTTTCTGTCTGTAACTGTGATATCATATAAATTCATATCAGCCACCTCACAATTCGTTTATTTGTTTTACTAAATTAGATTGTACACAATTAAATTTGAAATGTCAATGGCTTTTCAGAAAAAATCAAAAAGACGCATTTATGACCATGGTGCCAGTTCTTTGCGGTCATATGCGTCTTTTCATTCATTCTGTTAAAAAAGCTGATTGAGGTTTAAAAAAATGCTGACAATAAACGGGTCGAACTGGGTTCCGGAGCAGCGGTCAATTTCATCCATTGCGGTCCCGGAATCCATTGCTTTCCGGTAGGAGCGGTTGTTGGTCATTGCATCGTAAGCATCGGCTACTGCCAGAATCCGGCAGAGGAGCGGGATGTCTGTACCTTTTATGCCTCTGGGGTACCCCGTACCATCCCATCGTTCATGATGGGAGAGAATGTATTCGGATACAGTAGAAAGCTCAGGTGTGTTCTGAGCAATGCGGTAGCCGATTTCCGGATGGCGCATCATTTCTTTCCATTCTTCGTTATTTAAAGGCCCTGGTTTATTTAAAGTTTCTATATTGACTCCTACCTTACCGATATCATGAAGTATGGCTAAAAGTGACAGCTCATTTTTATCCTCAGGAGGCAGATTCAGCTTATCAGCAATTGCCATGCAGTAGGTTTCCAGCCGTACTGCATGTTCTTCCGTCTCCATACTTTTTTCATAAAGTGTGGCCAGGAGTGTAGTAATAATGCTGTTGCGGTAGCTTTTTCCTTCCAGCAGCTTTTTATGATACATTTTCTCCTCGGCTTTTTGCAGTGACATACTGAGCGGCTGAGTCATGTCCTCTTTTACATCAAAGCCCATAGCGACGCTGACCTCCAGCGGGAGCCGGTCACTTTTGCGGAAGGCTTCTTCCAGTATGCGGATAATATCCTGGGCTTTTTGGTTATCGGTATGAGGCAGCAGAATCAGAAACTCGTCCCCGCCCCACCTGGCAGCAATGCCCGTATTATGGAGACTGTACTGAAGTGTTTTGGCGACCTCTTTTAATAAGAGATCTCCTGTTTTATGTCCAAACACATCATTAATGACTTTCAAACCATTCACATCTCCCATAATGACGGCAATGGGAAGCTGGTAAGACTGATCCATTCGGTTTATCTCTTCTTCCATATATCTGCGGTTGAATATCCGGGTCAGCGGATCATGATAGCTTAAATAAAGAATGCGTTCCTGCTGCCGTTTCTCCTGACTCACATCACGAAATACCATAACGACGCCATAAACATGCCCGTTTTCATCCCGAATGGGAGCGGCACTGTCTGCAATGGGAATGAAGTCCCCCTTTTTATTTAAAAGCACGGTATGATTTGCAAGACCAACAATCATTCCTGTTTCCAGCACAGCGCTGATGGGATTTGGTACAATCTTTCCGGTGGTTTCATTACGAAGATCAAAGATTTCCATAAATGATTTTGAATAGGCTTCCTTTGTATTCCAGCCGGTAATTTCTTCAGCCGCCTGGTTTAAATAGGTTATTTTTCCATCCAGGTCGGTTGTCACAACCCCATCCCCGATGGAATTTAAAGTGACACTGAGCATCTCTTTTTCCCGGTAAAGATCGTCTCTGTACTGTTCCCTGTCTGATACATCAAAAATAATGGAGTAAAGTCTGGTATCGTCTCCATAAGTGACAGGGCTGGAGTATACATCTACCATTTTTATCTCACCGTTCTTTAAGCGGTGGGGAAACAGAAAATACTGCCGTTCCCGGTTAAATGCCTGAATGCGCAGCTGCCTGGTTGAGTCATTGGACAGAGTATTGATCTCATCAATACTCATACGGAGCATCTCTTCTTTGGTATAGCCGTAAAATGAACAGGCCTGAGGGTTGGCATCCAGTATTTTTCCAGATGCAGTATCGATAATCAGCATGACGGCAGAATGTTCCGTAAACATAGAGTTGAAATTTTTAAGCAGCTGTTCTTTTTCTTCTTTCAGCCGTTTCAGTTCGGTGATATCCAGGCGGGAGCCAATGATATAGGAGATCTCCCCGCCTTCCTTTACCGGAGTAAGGCGTACAAGCCAGTCTCTGGTGCCCTCAGGAAAATCAACGGTTTCTTCATACATCAGACCTTCTCCGGAGGCAATGCATCGTTCATAACCTTCTTTTAAAGCAGTTCCTACCTTTTCTCCCAAAACTTCAACCGGGGTTTTACCAAACAGCGGGGTAGTAATACCGGTCATCTGCTGGTGTACTGAATTGTTTTTTATATAACGGAATTCCCCGTCTTTGTATGCCGCCAGAAATAGTGCGTCCTGCGTGCTGTCAAAAAAGATATCAATATCCCGCATCAGTTTTTCATTTGTTTCTTTCGCATTATGAAGCTCGCCAGCGAGCTCTGTAACGTCGTCAAAAATTGTAATCATTGTGCTGGGATCAGGATAGCTCACAGTTACCTTGTAAAAATGATGATCGGCCTTCATGATAGAATTCTGGTCCTGATTCCATTGATCCGGATTTTTATAAAAATTAAACCAGGCAGGTTGGTCAGAAACAGAATGAAGAATCAGGGATATACTCTGCTGCAGGGCATCTTCTTTTTTTAAATTGAGACAGCGCAAAAATGTATCGTTCGCCTCTGTAAGAATATAATCCTTTGTATGGGAATCATCTTTAAAAAGTATCGTGTGGCGGGCATAGCCCAACGGCAGCTGCATAAAAGCCTGATCGAAAGGTTCTTTTGTCATAATGGGACCCCCTTTGCCTTGTTGAAAATATTGTCAGAAATGGTAAATATTTGTAATAAAATAATATCAGATGTTTGTTGCAAATGCAACGGGAAGGAAATGAATCAATGTGCATGTACAATATTATATTTCCGGACAGACTCGTATGTGAAAAAGTCGATGATAGCAGTGGCATTTATTGGTGATAAATATAAAAAATTTTAATTTATATCAGGTTGACAGGTACTTTTATGATTTTTTCATCATAAAATAAGACAAATTGTTTAATTGAAAGGCAGTATTATGATGACTTCTTGCCCTGAAGGATTGTTTTCCTATACGATTCAATCCGGCGATACACTTTGGCTGATATCCAGACGCCACTACACCACGGTTGAAGCGATTATGGCAGCAAATCCTGGTATCAATCCCGGCAATCTCCAGGTTGGTCAGATGATCTGTATTCCGTCAGGAAACAGAGCTCCCCAGCCGTCGCAACCGGCGCAGCCGCAGATGCAGCCATCCCAACCATCTCAACCATCTCAACCAGCTCAACCGGCGCAGCCAACCCAGCCAACCCAGCCAACCCAGCCAAGGATGCAGCCAACCCAGCCAACTCAGCCAGCTCAGCCAAGGATGCAGCCAACCCAGCCAACTCAGCCAGCTCAGCCGGCACAGCCAAGGATGCAGCCAACCCAGCCAACCCAGCCAACCCAGCCAACCCAGCCGGCACAGCCAAGGATGCAGCCAACCCAGCCAACCCAGCCAACTCAGCCAACCCAGCCAACCCAGCCGGTACAGCCAAGGATGCAGCCAACCCAGCCAACTCAGCCAACCCAGCCGGCGCAGCCAAGGATGCAGCCAACCCAGCCAACCCAGCCAACTCAGCCAACTCAGCCAGCCCAGCCGATGCAGCCAACTCAACCAACTCAGCCGACCCAGCCAGCCAGCACCACTCAAATGTCGTTAAACACGTTAAAGAGTGAAGCTGTATCCGGCAGCACAACGCGCTGTCCGGTAGGCCTGCGCGCCTATACCATTCAGAAAGGGGATACCCTCTGGCTTCTTGCCAAGAAATACTGTACGACGGTAGGAGCCATAATGGCTTTAAATCCAGGTATCAAACCCGGAAATTTAATGATTGGCCAGGTAATCTGGATACCAGCAGGATATAAATTCCGGAACCTGCCGCCATGGGCTCAGTCCATGGATAATACCATACAGCAAAGGACTTTGAATATGTATCCGGTCTGTCCCCAGGGAACCCGCTCGTATACGATTGAAGCAGGAGATACGCTCTGGCTTTTATCCCAGCGTTTCAATACTACGGTAGAAGCGGTCATGGCTGCAAATCCAGGAGTAAATCCTACCAACTTATTTATCGGTCAGGTTATCTGCATACCCAGAGACCGTCCCCAGCCTCGTCCCCAGCCACAACCCCAGCCGCAGCCCATGCCCCCTACGTACATGTGGGTCAGCAAAGCGGAGCAGAACTTAGGTAATTACCTCCGGTTTTTGTGGCTCCAGCAGGTTTACTGGCTGAGAATGGCAATTCAGAGTGAACTGTGGAATTTATCCGATGCTGAATATGTAATGAATCGTCTGATGGAAAATCCAGAAGATTTCCAGATGGCATTAAAAACATTCTATGGGGATGAGAATGCCAAAAAATTTACTGATCTCTTAACCAGTTATTTTACAGCAATCAATGATTACGTAATGGCATCAAGGGATGGCAATGCGCAGGCTGCAGCTGATGCAGAAAACCGGATGAATAGTAATGCCGCACAGATGGTTGCGTTCCTGGCCTCCATAAATCCCAACTGGTCTGCTCAAGACTTACAGAGGATGCTGAATGATTACATGAATCTGACCAAAGAGGAGACTGCTGCCACATTATCCCAGAATTTTGAAGACAGCATCGGCATATTCGCTGATGTAGAGCGTGGAGCATTGGAAATGGCCGATATGATGACCCAGGGAATTGTAAAGCAGTTTCCCCAGTATTTCAGATAAGTAAAGAAAGGCAGTCCGGGATATCAAATCCGGGCTGTTTTTTTGTCTACGCAGCGTAGATTGAAAAAAATCCTTCAGTCAGTTACAATAATAAAGATAAGGATATACTAAGGACTGATTCATTTAACAGGGAAGGGAGGATAACCTGTGCCTGACAATAATGTAGGAACCTTAATCCGCATACTTCGCAGTGAGCACGGTATGACACAGAAACAACTTGCAGATGAACTGCATATCAGCGATAAAACGGTATCTAAATGGGAGAGAGGCAAAGGTCTTCCGGATATTTCTTTAATTCCTGAGCTTTCCAGACTTTTTGGGATAGATATCCAGAATTTATTAAACGGTGATTTAACGCCCAATGACATAACAGGAGGAAATATGAAACAGATAAAATACTATGTCTGTCCCACCTGTAACAGCATCACATTTTCCACAGGAGACGCAGAGGTTTCCTGCTGTAAAAGAAAGCTTTCTGCACTGAAACTGCAAAAAGCAGAGGAAGGGGAAAAGCTTTCCGTTACTGTGGTTGAAGATGACTGGTTTATTACAAGTGCCCATCCCATGAATAAAGAGTTTTATATTTCGTTTCTTGCTTTTGCATCAGGAGACCGCATCTCAGTAATCAAGCAGTATCCGGAATGGGATTTTAATGTCCGGATTCCCAGACTGGGGCATGGAATGCTGATCTGGTACAGTACAAAGAAGAAACTGCTTTACCAGCTTTTATGAAAAAAACATCGCTTCCCATTGAGGAAACGATGTTTTTTATTTGAGCTCTTTTCTTTTCAGCACATAGGAAGCTGCCATACAGGAGATTCCGGGGATTAAAAACAGGATGCCGGAAAGCAGAAAGCTGGCAAAGATCAGGTCCGGAACAAGCAGAAGCCTGCTTTTTAACAGACAATATTCATAGATCATTAAAACAAAGAAAAGAAGCAGAAACAAAAGCCCCAATATAAACAGAAGGTTTTTTGCAAATTTTTTCATGTCATTCCCCCCAATAACGACTTCGGCAGTATCAGTTACTTAAATACAGCAGCAGTTCCATAAGCAAGAACTTCCGCGGCACCCTGCATGACCGAAGAAGAAGCGTAGCGGATATTGACAATGGCTTCCGCATTCATCGCCTCACCTTCCTGGATCATACGTCTGGTTGCAAGATCCCTGGCCTCCTCCATCATTTCCGTATACGCTTTTAATTCCCCGCCAACTAAGGTTTTAAGCCCCTGAGAAATATCTTTTCCTAAATTTTTTGACTGTATGGTGCTTCCTTTCACCATACCCAGAAGTGTCAGCTCTTTTCCTGGAATATAATCCGTGGTAACTAACAGCATTGGTATTCACTCTCCTTTCTCTATAAAAATCAGTTTTAACATAAACAATCAAAAATATGTATCTCATGAATTGTTGCTTGACTCTCACATTATGGTATACTCTATACTGAATACGAGCTCAAAAAAACATATATGTGAGGAAAAAAGCATGCTGAAAATAGGAGATTTTTCAAAACTGTCAAGAATCAGTATCCGAATGCTCCGCCATTACGACGAGATCGGACTGCTGACGCCAAGGAGCACCGACCATTTTACCGGATACCGCTATTACAGCGAGGACCAGCTCTTAAAAGCTGTCAGGATTAATTCCTTAAAAGATATGGGATTTGGCCTTGCCGCAATTGGGGAAATGTTAAAAAAATATGATGATCCCGGGGAGCTGGCAAAGTTTTTAGAGATCCGGAGAGTGGAAGTCCAGGAAGAAGTGAAGGAAAGCGGATACCGGCTTATGCTCCTTGATACAGCCATCCAAAGGCTGAGAAAGGATGATATGGCAATGAATTATAATGTAGTACTAAAAACCATGCCCCAAAGACACGTGGCAAGTGTAAGAAAGATTATACCAGCCTACAACCAGGAAGGAATATTGTGGAAGCTGATGTGGGAAGAAACCCGGGATATGAATCTGCAGATGGCCGAACCCGTCTATTCTCTTGCAGTATTTCATGACCATGGATTTAAAGATGGGGACGTAGATGTGGAAATTCAGATTTCCGTAAAGGGCTCCTATGACAATAAGGAGCATGTAGTATTTAAAACAGTACCAGAGGTGGAAATTGCATCAGCGATATACAAAGGGAGTTATGATCAGATAACAGATGTGAACCTTGCAGTTGCAAACTGGGTCAGGGACAATGAATATGAATTTAACGGTCCCATGCTCTGCATTTATCACGTCAGTCCTGCTCAGACTCAGAATCCGGAGGAACTGGTAACAGAAGTGTGTTATCCGGTTAAAAAAATATAATAAATATAAAAAATGGCTGCCTGCTTGTAACAGACAGCCGTTTTTGTTATAATAAAACCGCATGAAACAAAAATGCGGTTCCAGGTCGGAATGGAAAGGTCGGGATTATGCTGTTTAAAAAGAAATTAACGGAAATATACAGTACACAGGATCTTGAAAAGCTATATCGTATAAAAAATATATTGAGAGAAAATAATATTTATTATATGACTGAAACAACCAACAACAGTTTACGCTTATCGATGAATAACTTAAATGGAAGGAATCCAATCTTAAGCAGGACGGGCAATGTTAAAGATTTTTACAGACTTTTTGTATATAAGAAAGATCAGGAAAAGGCAGCATACATCCTTTCCCAGTTTACATAAGAAATCCTTCCAATAAAAGCAAAGCGATGAGAAACAGGAGGTTAAAGACGGTAAAGATTCCCAGAAACAAAATTGTTTTTTTGGGATAAGCCGCAGCATACAGTTTATAGGAGATGACACTTGCCATAGAGGCAATCAGTGTTCCCATGCCTCCTACATTTACTCCGGTAAGCAGTTCGGAAGCATTGTCCGTGAATCCGGACAGCATGACAGCTGCCGGGACATTGCTTATAAACTGGCTTAATAAAGCAGCCGTTACCATGGTATCTTTTCTGATCAATCCCGAAACGGCCTGATAAACCCAGTCAATTCTGGCCAGGTTCCCCACAAATATGAATATGGCGGCAAACGTAAGGAGAAGGCAGTAATCCACCTGACAGAGCGTGCGTCTGTCTAAAATTGCAGCCGCAGCCAGAATAAACAGTGCTGCTGCCTGATATGGAACCAGCCGCAGCACAGCGGCAACAGCCAGAAAGAACATGGCGCCATAGGCGATGACAGGTCTTTTTCGTATTACCGGAGTGGTGGACTTTACCTGGCTGATGGGATAACGGGGGATAAAAAAACACACCAGTGCTAGCAGAATCCCTCCGAATAAGACAAAGGGAAAGGTCACTCTTAGAAAAGATGGCAGACCAAACCCATACCGGGTAAACAGATAAAGATTCTGCGGATTTCCAATAGGAGTGAGGCTGGAACCGATGTTAGCGGCAATGGTCTGCAAAACCACAACAAGGGCAGTATGACGTTCCTGACCGCACAGGGAGAGAACAGACAAGGTAATGGGGATCAGGGCGATTAAAGCAACGTCGTTTGTCATAAACATGGATGCAAAAAAGCAGGTGAAAACAAGCAGAAAAATGAAAGGTTTTAAATCTTTCATTCCGGATGACAGCTTCACCGAGATTGCGTTTAAAAGTCCTTCCCGCTCAATTCCCTTAAGTGCAGTCATGAGGCAGAACAGACAAAGCAGAGTCTTAAAATCAATATACTGCAGATAGGCTGAATCAGGGGGGATAAAAAAGACAGAAATCAGAGCGAGAATAGAAGCTGCTGTCAGAACAGGTTCTTTCTGAATAAATTGTTTCATAATGTATCTCCAGTAGTAGCAAGGGTAGTAAGAATACTTCCGTGCTATTATATATCATAAATCCGACTACTTCAATCATTGTTTTACTTCGATTGACACCAGTTTTTCAATAGCGTATAATAAGGCTCAAAAAAGAGGGGGAAAGAGCAATGAAAATTGAGCAGGTTCCTTTTTGCACGATGGATTGGAACAAGGCAGAATTAACAGAGCATCCAGGTATAACCGGAACTGCTTACTGGAAAACCTTTGAGATGGGAAATATAAGGGTACGTATGGTAGAGTATACACCCGGTTATATGGCAGATCACTGGTGTCACCGGGGGCATGTACTGCTGGTTCTGGAAGGGGAGCTGGTTACACAACTCCGTGATGGCCGGGAATTTGTATTAAAGCCGGGTATGAGTTATCAGGTAGCGGAAGATGCAGATCCTCACCGTTCACATACTGAAACAGGAGCAAAACTGTTTATCGTGGATTAATATAGAAAGACCGCGTTATTCCAGTCAGGTCAGATGAGGAGTAACGCGGTTTTGTTATTTTATTATTACAGACCCATGGCTTTTCTTTTATTCATGATATGGCTTTCTATTTTTTCTGCCACTTCCACAGGATCATCTCCAAGGGCCACTTTACCGCCGGTTAAGCTTTCCACATCCTCTGTGAGCAGCTTGACAAGGTTGGGTGCGCCAGTGATAAACGGGGTAGGAGAAAGATGGGTGAAGGCACCGTAAGCAACAGCAAATATTCCGTCTATGGTAGCTTTCTGCTCCATCCATTCAGGTGCTGTGACAGCAATGGGAAGATCGGAGATATCCACATCAAGATAGTCAGCCAGAGCTGTTACCAGCATGGAGATTCTTCCCGTATCCGTGCAGGTTCCAAAGCTTAATACCGGTGGGATCTTCAGCGCGCTGCATACTGCTTTTAAGCCGCTTCCGGCTTCGTTAATTGCATCCAGATTACACATGCCGGCTACTTCCAGACCATGATTTCCGCAGCCGCCTGCAACAACCAGAATATCTCGCTTAATCAGCTGTTTTGCCAGATTTACAGTATTCCAGTCCTGGGGACCGTTTCTTAAGGTGGAGCAGTTTGCCAGAGCGACGATACCTTTTATCTGTCCTTTTGCAATGACATCTACAAGATTTTGTAAGTCATTTCCGATTGCATTCAGTACGGCTTCTGTTGAGAAGCCGGCAATTGCTTTCTGGACATGTCCGGGCACCATAGGTTTAATCTTGTCATGTCTCTTTTTGAAGTTCTCGATTGCGATATGAATGCATTTCTCCGCCATTTCTTCCGCTTTTTGAGGATAATAAGGCATTTCATGTTCAGTTCCGGGAACCCCGATGATGGTGCTGACACTGACCAGGGCAACCTGGTACTTTTCTGCATATTGATCAATGGCAGGCGGAGAGCAGTTTTCTTCCATGACGAATGCATCGACGGTTCCTGTAGCCAAGAAGGGTTCAATGGCCAGCCAGTTGCCCATCAGTCCCACAAAGACATCATCCATTTCAAATCTCTGAAGCAGCTCCTGCCCTGTTTCAATGGAGCCTACGATGTGAATTCCTTTTGCGCCGCACTGCTTTGCCAGATCCTGAAATTCCTTTGTTTTGGCTTTCATAAGGGCAGCAGCTCCGATCCAGGGCTGATGTCCGTTAAATGCAATGTTTACATAATCCGGGTCCATGATGCCAAGATCCACATCCACTTCATGGGGCTTTGGTGTACCAAATAAAATGTCCTGGGTCATTTCAAGACCGATCTGGGCAGTGTAGATGGTGGACAGACCAAGCCGCAGAGCTTTTTTTGCAAGAGAGACATAGTCTCCATCTACATTGGTAAGGCAGCTTGCAATACTGTTTTGCACTTCATGTTCAATTCCGGAAGGATAAATATTTAAATCATGCCATATTTTTTTTCTCTTTTTTGGAGCAAATGCCTCCACCATGATGCTGTGCTGGTCCGGATTCACCTTCATTTCCCGGTCTAACAGCTCCGCAAGGCAGGTTGCCATCTCATTGATGGACTGGCTGGTGTCAATTCCGGTCTTCTCACACATCCATTTTAGTTTTTCCGTATCAGTGATCTGAAATGCCGTATTTCCTTTTCCTGTTTCTTTCAGCGTCCGAAATGCTTCATAGGCATGATGGGCATAAGTAGCAGCTCCCATGATATTTCTCATAAGGAGATTTCTCATTGCCATGGCGTCCGGACCGATTCCGCAGGCGCCCTTTTCAGGACCTTTCTGTTCATTAATCCGGCAGGGGCCGTTGGTGCACAGCTGACAGCTAAGGCCCTGGAGACAAAATTTACACCGTATCTTTTCCTGCTCATCAAATCTTGAGAATACGCTGGATAAACCGTCATCTCTGATTCTTACCAGCATTTCTTCTACGGAATCGTGATAACTGACACGATCCTTTGGTTTTTCTAAAACTGCTTCTGACATAATGACCTCCAATCTTATTATCAAAGGTAGTATGTCAGATTTGGGAAAAATCAATTCAGATTTTATGAATTTCGTCCTGCATGAACCCACTGCACGGTATACTATTAAATTTTATTCAGTAATATAGTCTGTTTCAGTTCTTTTACCTGTGTCAGCGGTTCAGTTGGATATCCCAGTACAATGCCTGAAACAGGTACAAAACCCTCAGGTAAGGCCAGCTCTTTAACCAGCGTTTTATCAGCGTTAAATGCGGCTAACGCTCCTAAAATGTATACACTGCCTATACCAATGTCTGTAGCAGCAAGAGTCATGTTTTCAATAATGCAGGCTGCATTAGCAATTTCCACATTGGGGAACTGCTTATTTGGAATGCTGGATACTATTATGAATGTTGGTGCACCGTATAAGGGATCAGCATCAGGATTTCCAAAAATGTTTGCAGCGGTTTTTGATATGTTATTTAACAAATTTGGATTCTGGATTACTGTCAGGTGAACAGTTCCATAAGCCCCGCTTCCTACTGGCGCAGCACAGCCGGCATTGATTATGCTTGTTAAATTATCATCTCTTATTTGCTCAGATTTGTAACTTCTGGAAGACTTACGCATGGCTATTGCTTTCATTGTTTCCATTATTTATATCTCCTTTAATATTTGATTTACTCAAGTATAAATACTTGGTATAATTATTGTACTTGTTCTTTTATGTACTTACAAGTACGCAGATTTTAATGATCAGGTATTAGTTTTCATACCAGGGAGGAAATGATATGGCCAGTGAACAGGAATTAGAAAAATATTTAGATATACTCAGAAAATCAGAAGGGAGTGAAGAATGTCCTGTAAAATGCACATTAGAGATTATTGGCGGAAGGTGGAAATTAAGAATATTATTACAGCTTCTGATAAAAGAAGTCAGCAGATTTAATGAATTGAAAAGAGAGATTCCGGGAATTACCAATACAATGCTTTCAAACTCACTGCATGAACTTGAAAATTGCAGACTGATTAAAAGAATTCAATACAATGAAATGCCTGTCAGAGTAGAGTATTCATTAACCGATTATAGTAAAAGACTTCTTCCGCTGTTCTATGAAATAACTGTATGGTGGAATAACTATGAAAATTTACGCAGGATCGAAGAGGATAATAGCTGAGCGAAGGCCAGTTATTTATTTTTCCATTCGTTCTTCAAAACAGCATACTGGTATGTGTTTTCGTAATGGGGTGAGCCATCACGTTTGACAGCCAGAACTTAATTGTTCCCATTTGGGGTATATAATTGGGTAAAAGATAAAATAACTCCGGTATAAATGAATTTATGAAATGCTACCCCATATAGGACATTGAAATAGGACAATTCCTATATGGGTTATTTCTATATCTGGAAAAGGAAGGTTGAGCAGATTTCAATTAATCAGCGGGTACAAGGAGGAGACATCATTATGGGAAAGAAACCGATAGTGAAAGCGGAAGCAAAGATATTCAAATCTCTGCTTCCGTTTTCCTCAAATCTGATTGGCATAAAAACATCATTTTGGAAAATTATCTGTTTGTCTGATTTAACTGTTTATTGCTTTCAGCTCTTTCTCTAAGAAAACTTTGATGTAAGGATTATTTTCATCACTCAACGCAGGCATAAACGCCATATAGCGGCATTTTTGATAATGTTCGTCATCAATAAAAAAATCGTATCCCATTACACACCTGGGATTACAATCATCAGGATCAACAAGTCGCTTACATACAGATGCTTTTTGAATTTCCTTTTTCATCTGATCGGGCAGGGTATTTAGAAAATCAGCATATTGGTGAATATGTTCCGGATAAATACGCAGCTTAATTCCTGCCTTTCGAAATACAAATGTCGCTAATGTTCTTCTATTTAAAATATAAGAAACGGCAAATCCGCTTTTTGCAGATTTTACTTCACATTTGCAATTACCTTGCGTAAGGTAATTATTAATTTCGATGACAAAGCTCCTATAGCGATTGTCTACTGTTTCAAGAAAGTCAGCAAATTTTTCGTTTACTTCATCCATTCGCTTCTCCTTTAATAATTATTTTTTTATAACAGGTATCCACACTTCAAACTGAGCATTTTGCGGGTCTGCATTTAAGTAGACTTCCATATCTGGCCCATTATCGTATTCATATCCGGAAGTAGGAAGCCATTCTGTCACAATGCGTTGTTCCAACTCCTGTATTGCCTGGGGACACTGACCTGCACCTGAAAATATAGCCCATGTAAAAGGCGGAATCGTATATTCCTCCAGTGTATTATCAATTGCTTTTGTGCTTGCAACAGCAATAAAATACTTCCAATCCTGCAAGCTGTTGCAGATACTTACTCCTAATATCCCCTCTGGTTTACTATCCATTATGGGTATCAACTTTGGTACGGTTCCACTCATGGCAGCATTTTGCCACATTTGCGGAACGATTTTAAAGTTTTTTTCAATTTCATGATCTAACGGTTGTGAGATACCGACGATACGGAAGGCTTCTTTCGTTTCTATTCTGTAATTCAATTCTTCCACTCCTTTTATTGTGATTTTAAAACTAATCGGAGGAAATGATTTTATAGAAACTCCTTCTTTCCTTACAAGTGATGGTGCAATACCGTGAACACTTTGAAATGCCCGATTAAATGCAGTAGGAGAAGTATATCTGTATTTACATGCAACATCTATAATTTTTTCTTCCCTGTTTTGCAAATCAACTGCCGCCAAAGACATCCGTCTCCGACGAATATATTCGGACAATGGAATATTTGCCATATAAGCAAACATTCTTTGAAAGTGATAGGACGAACAGCAGGCTATTTGGGCAAGTTGTTCATAACTGATTTCTTCTGTTATATGTTCTTCAATATAGTTTATTGCTTTATTTAACCGATTAATCCATTCCATATAATCATTCTCCTTATCATTAAGTATAGTTTTAAATCAGCAGACTGTCCTCTCTTTTCATGCACAAAATAACGAGGTCACAAGCGGATGATAAAAAACAAAGCCATGTGCAGATTCAAATCCTGGCACATGGCTTTATGAATTGACGGAAGCGGTGGGATTCGAACCCACGTGCCCTTGCGGACAACCGCATTTCGAGTGCGGCTCGTTATGACCACTTCGATACGCTTCCATTTGAAAACACAACGATACAATTATACACGATAATTTAAAAATTGGGTAGTCTTTTCCTTAAAAAAAATGCACTTTTCCCGTATAACCCTTCACTCAGTGGAAATAATAGGATTAAATAGATAAAATGCACATGATTAAGATAAAAAACCAGATTTATTTGGTGAAAATCATGAAAAATCGGTATAAGAAAGATGGTGTCTGAAGTGAGAAAGATCAAGCATACTTTTTCCACGGTAGAGGAGCTGGTGGCATTTGTAGTGAAGGCGGAGCGGTGCAGTTTTGAAATAAAAGTTATTTCCAACCATCTGGTGATTGACGGGAAATCACTGATGGGAGTCATGATTATCGGAATCGGAAAACAGGTGGAGATCATCTGTTATAATGAAGCATTTTCCCCGGAGCAGTTAGTGGATTATGCAGCATGAATGGAATAAATGAGAGTATGAGTAAACCGGTTTTTTCCTTACAGGAGCAGGAGAAAAGACCGGTTTATTTTCGTGATATTCCGGATTTTGCCTTGCAATCAGTAATTTCCGGAGATATAATTTTATACTGTGTGTTGTGCAATAAAAAAACGATTTACAGGAGGAATAGTGATGCAGACGGAAGGTCATACGGTAAAGAAAACCATAAACCGTTACCGGAGTTTTCGATACGAACTGATACTGGAAGGGGTATTAACCGGAGCCATAGCAGGCTCTGTAGTCGTGTTATTCCGGTACTTACTCATCTATGGAGACTTGCTGCTTAAATGGGTGCTGAATGCTGTAAAGGGGAAGCCGCTGCTGATTGCCATCTGGTTTCTTGTTCTTACAGCTGGTGCTTTTTTTGTGACATTACTGCTTAAATGGGAGTCTTTCATTTCGGGAAGCGGAATTCCCCAGGTAGAAGGGGAGATGATGGGAGAGCTGGACCCATGCTGGTGGAAAACCCTGGCTGCCAAACTGGCCGGAGGGCTTGTATCTCTGGGATTTGGTCTTTCCCTTGGACGGGAGGGCCCCAGTATTCAGCTTGGAGCCATGACAGCGAAAGGAATCTCCCGGATTTCAAAAAGGTCAAAGACAGAAGAGAAGCTTTTGATCACGTGCGGTGCGAGCGCAGGCTTATCCGCTGCCTTTAATGCGCCTATTGCCGGTGTTTTATTCTCCCTGGAAGAGATACATAAACATTTCTCTCCGGAAATTCTCTTATCCACCATGGCATCCTCCATCACTGCGGATTTTGTTTCACGGAATGTATTCGGTTTAAAGCCGGTGTTTGATCTTCAGATCACGCAAATGATCCCCCTGAACTGTTACGGATATGTGATCGGTTTCGGCGTTATGATCGGAGCAATGGGTGTGGTATATAATACAACTCTTTCAAAAACCCAGGATCTGTATCAGAAGATTCCCAACCAGTTTGTGCGGTTAATGATTCCGTTTTTATTAGCGGGGGTTTTCGGACTGTATTATCCGGCGGTACTGGGTGGAGGCCATTCACTGGTAGAAGTGCTGACCTCTGGGGAAATGATGTTTGGAGCACTGTGCCTGCTGCTGCTGTTAAAGTTCGCATTTTCTCTCTTAAGCTTTGGGTCCGGTGCTCCGGGCGGAATCTTTCTGCCGCTGCTGGTGCTTGGTGCAGTAATCGGCAGCATCTATTGCAGCGGAGTAGGAATGATGACGGATTCGCTTCAGGGACTTTTGGGTAATTTCATCATACTTGGAATGGCAGGATATTTCTCCGCTATCGTGAGAGCTCCCATTACCGGTATTATTTTGATCAGTGAAATGACAGGAAGCTTCACTCATTTACTTGCCCTTTCCCTTGTATCCCTGATCGCTTATGTAATCCCGGATATGGTCCGGTGCGCTCCTGTTTACGATCAGCTGCTTCACCGGCTTTTAAGAAAATTAAATCCCGATAGAGATACTTCCCCCACCGGGGAAAAAGTTCTGGTGGAAGGAATGATTTTTCATGGCAGTGAAGCGGAAGGGAGGAAGGTTTCCGAGATCCAGTGGCCGCGGACCTGTCTGCTCATCTCCCTTTTGCGTGGAGAGGCTGAATTTGTTCCCAGAGGGGAAACTACGTTTCTGGCAGGGGATAAAATGGTAATTCTCTGCGATGAGTCAGCCCAGGGAAAGCTTCATGAAGTTCTGCAAAATGTGTGTGAGACTGTGAAGATGGAATCTGCAATCGGGTCACATTCCTGACATTTTTATTGACTTTTTCTTTGGGAAAGACGTAAACTGGTAGAAAAGGCAGATCAGGAGCTTTAGCTATGAATAATCAGACAAAAGATAGAATGGATGAACTGGAACGCCGGCGTAAGTCAAGAGATCGTCGGTATAAACAAAAGAAAAAAAAGAAAAAAAGAGCATTCTTATACATATTCCTACGGTTTGTGGTATGGACCGGATTATTAGCCTGCGCGCTATGGGGATTGATTTCTCTTTTTGGCAGAAACTATGTGGATATCAGGTCAATCACCATGCCGGATTATGTGGAACAGGATTTCATTGAGTTCAATCCTTATTCCAGACCGGGCACTAAAATGAAACGCATTGACGGAATTGTGGTTCACTATGTCGCCAACCCCGGTACAACGGCCAAACAGAACAGAGACTATTTTGCCAGCTTAAAGGACCAGACAGGGGAGAAAAAGATTTCTGCAAGCAGTCATTTTATCATCGGCCTGGAAGGGGAGATTCTTCAGGAAATTCCCATCTATGAGGTGGCCTATGCGACCTCGAAGGAAAAAAATAAGGATACCGTTTCCATTGAATGCTGCCATCCCGATGAAACCGGTAAGTTCAATGACAAGACCTATGCTTCTTTAGTGAAGCTGACTGCATTGCTGTGTAAAGAGCTGGGACTGACTGAAAAGGATGTAATCCGGCATTATGATGCGACCGGCAAGGATTGTCCCAGATATTTTGTGGCCCATGAAGATGCGTGGAAGCAGTTCTTAGAAGATGTAAAGACAGAGAGAAAGGGTATCCAAAAGGAGTAAAACTACAGGCAATGGGGGATTGCAATGTACCGATTATTGATCGTTGATGATGAAGCCGTTATCAGACAGGGACTTGGCATGCTTCCCTGGAAGGAAAATGAAATTGAGGTTGTGGGGATTTTGAAAGACGGCATTGAAGCGGAGGAATGGATCGACAGCAGGGAGATCGATATTCTTCTTACTGACATCCGGATGCCAGGTTTATCCGGAATTGAGCTGGCCAAACGCACGCTGCAGAATTATCCGGATGCAAAAGTCATTCTTCTCACTGGTTATGGGGAATTCGAATATGCAAGAGAAGCCATTTCACTGGGGGTTTCTGACTATATCCTAAAGCCATCCACGCCCGACGAAATCATGGCGTGTGTGAAGAATGCATGTGAAAAATTTGACCAGGAAAAAAAGACAAAAATTAAGCTGGAGGAGCTGGAATCAAAAATCCAGGGATATTCGGCTCTTGTTAAGCCTTCGGAAGAAATTTTTGAGGCAGAAGAGGAACGGATCGGAAAAATCATTAAATATATCTATGAAAATTATGACAGAGAGTTAAGTTTATCGGTCCTGTCTGAAGAATTTCACTTTACAACCGTTTATATGAGCCACTATATAAAAAAAGAGACGGGATATACATTTCTGGAGATTCTCACTTCCGTGAGAATGTATTATGCCGCAAAATATTTAACAGAAACAAAGCTGAAAAACGGTGAGATCTGCAGCAGAATCGGTATCTCAGATGAACGGTATTTCGGTCAGATTTTCAAGAAAAACTATGGGATGACACCTTATGAATACCGTAAATCAGGCAGTCATGCGGTCAATCCCTTTCAAAAATTTACGGAGACAGCCCAGTTATGAAAAGATGGTATTCCAGACAAAATTTCCACAGTAAGCTGATGTTTCTTTTTCTCACCCTGATTCTTGTACCTGTCATTTTCCTTTCTTTTATGGAATTTTCCTATGCAAGAAGAATTCTGGCTGATAAAACCAATGATTACTTAAAAAATCTTGCATCCGTCACACTTTCAAAAATTGAAAGCACGGTGACCGATATTGAAAATGTAGCATTTTATATCAACGGAAATGATACCATACAAAGTTCCTTAAAATCAGAGCAGGAGCTGGCAGATGACAGGCTGGCCTATTACCGTCTCCACAGCAATATCCGGGAAATACTTTCCTCCTATGCCCTGCTCCGGCAGGAGATTAACGCCATCAGCATCCGCTCTGACTTGGGCAGAGAATACACATATACGAAAATACGCAGCGGGACACCCCTTGATATCAGGGAATATATCCAGGACGAAAATCAGTACTGGGAAGTAAGGAATGGACATATTGTCCTGATGAAAAAGCTGTATGGTTATCCCTCTAAAAAGTCTCTGGGGTATATTGCTCTTGATGTAAACGAGAAAAGCTTATATGATATTATCTCAGATATCGATTTATCCCAGGCAGGAAACGTTTTTCTTGTCAATGAAGAGGGGCGCGTTCTTGCAGCCAGTTCCAAAGCTCTTTCCGGTGAATTGCTGGAAGAACCTTATATTAACTGCTTTGGAGAGAAGGAAGCTTTCTACCGGGATGTGAAAATCGGAGATCAGTATTACAGTATTTACAACAGTGCCGCCATCTCAAATGGCTGGCATATGATGCTTGCCATACCAAGAGACTATTATCTGCGGGATGTAACCAGATTAAAGAACATCGTTATACTTGTCACAGTGATCACGGCCTGTATGGCAGCCCTCATCTCTGCTCTGGTTTCCAGGAACATGACAAAACCCCTGCGGGAGCTGACAAAGGCAATGGAGGATTTCGGACAGGGAGATTTTAATATCAACTGCGAAGTGAATTCTGAGGATGAGATCGGGCGGCTGAGCCATACCTTTAATCAGATGGTCAACGATATGAACAGTCTGGTCAATACGGTCTATGAGCAGAAGGTAATGAAACAGGAAGCCCAGATGAAATCCCTTCAGATGCAGATCAATCCTCATTTTCTCTATAACACTCTGGACACCATTAACTGGATGGCAAGAATACGCCATGCAGACGATATCGGAGATATGGTGGCAGCCCTGGGCAATATGATGCGTTATTCCCTGGAAAATAAATCATTTGTCCGCATCCGGGAAGAGGTTAAGAATTTAGAGGACTATCTGGCCATTCAGAATTACCGTTACCAGGATAAAATGGAGGCATCCATAAAAATCGACGAAAGTCTGATGGATCTTTCTATTCCCCGTCTTTTAATACAGCCCATTCTGGAAAATGCCATCGTTCATGGAATTGAAGAAAAACTGGACAAAGGGCATATTATTGTGGCAGCCTGGCTGGAGGGTGACGATTTATATATTCAGGTGGAAGATGACGGTGTTGGAATGACGGAGGAAGCCATCTCCCAGATTCTGCTGGAGGATTACTCCATGAAAAAGAGAGGCCATACTTCCATTGGCGTCGTTAATGTCAACCGCCGGATCCAGATGATTTATGGTCCGGATTATGGTCTTCTGATACAAAGTGTTCTGGGAGCCGGAACCAGGATGACCATACACATTCCGGCTGTTTTAAAGGAACAGGGTGATGCAAAATAAAGACCAGCTAAGTCCGGGCAGCATGAAAGATGCTTACCGGGCTTTTTTTTGCGCGAAAGATTTGATTAATATTTTAAACACTTTCATTAAATTAGTATGTATAATCATCAACTATAAATTGCTATAATAATAAACAGAAATCAGCGCTGATGGGGAATGATAAGTAATACTGGCAACTATAGAGATATTTTGCCGCTTTATGGCGGCAGATTGGAGAGGGCTATGAAAAAAAGACAAATCGGGATGTTGGTATGTGCGGCAGCTGCTGCCATTGTTCTGGCAGGCTGCGGGGGCAGTAAAACAAAAACAGAAGATACCAAGGCAGGTCAGGAAAGCAGTAAGGAAAGCGGTAAGGAAAGCAGCCAGGCTGCAGCAGGCGGTGATGTGGTAATCAAAGTATTTTCCAACTTACCAGACCGTACCAGCGGCCAGGGACTCATTGAGCAGATACTTTTTGACCAGTACATGGAGAAGAATCCCAATGTAAAAATCCAGGTAGAAGCACTGGATGACGAAAGCTACAAAACCAAATTCAAAGCATATGCATCAGGTTCAGACATGCCGGATTTAGTAAACGCCTGGGGACAGCCGTCATTTCTTGACGAAGTGATCGATGCCGGACTCCTGGCAGAGTTAAATCCTGCAGATTATAAGGAATACGGATTTATCGAAGGTGCATTGGACGGATTCAGCAAAGATGGAAAATTATATGGACTTGCAAGAAATACCGATGTAATGGCATTTTATTACAATAAGTCCATGTTTGAAAAATATGGAGTGAAGGTTCCGGAGACCTATAACGATTTACTGGCAGCTGTCAATACATTCAAGTCAGCAGGCGTGATTCCAGTATCCATGGATGGTTCCGACAAATGGCCTCTTTCCATCTATATCAACGCATTGTACCAGCAGTATAACGGCAGCTCCTCTTCCAAGGAAATAAGAGAAGCAGTAAAGACCGGTGATTATTCCAATGAAGCCTGGACAAAATCTCTGGATCAGCTGAAAAAATCCATTGATGCAGGTATCTTCCAGACCGGTTTTGAGACTACCGATTATGCCACAAGCATGAATTTATTCACCAACGGCCAGGCTGCCATGTATTACATGGGAAGCTGGGAAATGTCCATGGCGACCAATGAAAATATTCCGGAAGAAATCAGAAATAACATTGGTGTATTCAATATGCCGGCAGTAGAAGGCGGAAAAGGCACAAAAACCGATCTTACGGCGTGGAATGGCGGCGGCCATGCAGTGACAGCCAATTCCAAGGTAAAGGCAGAAGCAATCAAGCTGTTAAATTATATGTACCAGCCTGAAAACTGGTCCAAGCTTTGCTGGGAAAAGGGAGTTTGTATGTCTGCACAGAACTTTTCACAGTATTTAACAGGCAAGGAAACCCCGCTGCAGCTGGAATTTGTGGATAAGGTAAATCATGCATCAAGCATTTCCGGAGTTACATTTAACGATCTGGGAACCAATGAATATAAAACAGTCAGTGAGGATGCCTCCGTTGAATTTGCAATCGGTCAGCTTACAGCAAAGGATTTTACTGATAAACTGGCAGGTGCAATGAAGAAATAGAACTTAGGTTTTCACATAAGGGAGCTGCAGCTACAGCTCCCTTTGTCTTACAAAAAGTGAGGAAAAAAATATGCATAAATTATACAGCAATAAGAAAGTCATCTTTTCTTTGATGGCTCCGGGGCTCTTTGTTTTTACAGCTGCTATTCTGGCGCCCATTCTTTTAAGTGTGTATTATGGTTTTACCAACTACTCAGGAATCGGGGAAAGCAGTTTCATCGGACTGGAAAACTACAAAACCCTGTTTCAGGATTCCGTATTCTGGACAGCGCTTCGCAATTCCCTGTTTTTAGCCATCGGCTTCATCTGTATCCAGCATCCCCTTGCCATGCTGACGGCCATTAAGTTAGATCAGCTTCAGGGAAAGGCAGAAGGACTGTTTCGCTGTATTTTCTTTATCCCTAACGTGATCTCTGTTGCTGTTATCGCATACCTGTGGAAATTTATCTATAATCCAAATTTCGGTCTGGTTGCAAAGGTGTTAAAAAACTTTGGATATACAGGCCAGCTCAATCTCTTAGGTTCCGGCAATGCAATCTGGTCGGTTCTGGTGGTTTTAATCTGGCACGGATTTGGCTGGGGAATGCTGATTTACTATACCGGAGTCAAAAATATAGATCCGGTTATGTACGAAGCAGCTTCCATTGATGGGGCAAACGGAACGGATATTTTCTTTCATATCACTCTGCCCTTAATGAAGCCGGTCATTCAGGTGAATGTCACCATGGCTGTGATTGCAGCTTTAAAACAGATGGAGACCGTATATTTACTCACAGCAGGAGGTCCCGGCAATGAGACTCAGTTTATGGCAAGCTACTTATACAAACAGGCGTTTCAGTCATATAAATACGGTTATGGCAATTCTATCAGTGTGATGTTTATTCTGATCTGCCTGATTTCAACTGTCGCATTAAACCGTATATTTGCAGAAAGAGGGGAATAGGACATATGGAAAAATCAGCGATAGCAACCAGAAATAATCCGGGAAGAGTGCTGACCATTGCGGTTATGACGATCATAGCCGGAATACAGATGTTTCCTTTAATCTGGCTGATTGACTTTTCTCTTTGCAACAGCAATGAACTGTTTACGAATGGTATTCTGGTATGGCCCAAAAAGATCCAGTGGGTGAATTATTTCCTCGCCTTTACAAACGGAAATTTTCTGCATTATTTAAAAAACAGCCTGTTAATTAATACTCTGGCAGTGGTTCTGGTTCTGCTCATCTCCATCATGGCGGCATTTGCCTGCAGCAGAATGGAATGGAAGTTAAAACATGCTGCATCCATTCTTATGGTTATGGGTATGATGATTCCAGTCCACGCGACACTGCTTCCCAACTACGTGATCTATGACAAACTGGGCATTACAGATACCATATGGGCACTGCTCATTCCCTATGTGGCATTTTCCCTGCCTCAGGGCTTTTTCCTCACCACCAGCTTTATGAGCTCGATTCCAAAGGAATTAGAGGAGGCCGCTTTAATTGATGGATGTGGTATTTACCGCATTCTGACCATCATTATCTTCCCGTTAATGAAATCCTCTATTGTCACAGTTTCCATTATGACCTATTTAAATAACTGGAATGAATTTATGCTGGCAATTACCTATTTAAGCAGCAAGAAATGGAAGACGCTTCCGTTTTGTATCCTGGAGTTTACAGGTCAGTATTCTTCCAACTATGCAGTTCAGTTTGCAGTAATGGCATTGTCTGCAGCACCGGCTTTAATCATTTACATTATTTTAAATAAGCATATTACAAAAGGGGTAGCACTTGGAGCAGTCAAGGGGTAAGAAAGGGAGGGTTCGCATTGAACATACATCAGTATCTGACTTATGGAGTTACAAAGCTTGTCAGGGAAGAAACGGAGGGTGAGTTTCTTCCTGATGACGGAACGGAAAATGAGGTTATTAATCTTTATCCGCATATGCGTTATCAGACGATGGAAGGATTTGGAGGCGCATTCACCGATGCAGCAGGTTTTGTGTTTGCAAAAATGAACAAAGAGCAGCAGGATAAGCTCCTTTGGCAGTATTTTTCGCCGGAGCAGATGAATTACCGCATGGTCCGGATCCCTGTGGACAGCTGTGATTTTTCCACCCATATGTATGCAGCAGATGATGATAAAGAAGATGAGAAATTTGAAAATTTCAGTTTTCAGGATGCAGAGCAGAATATTCTGCCTCTTTTGGACCGGGCAGAGGCATACTGCAAACGAAAACTGCCGATTATGCTTTCCCCCTGGTCACCTCCCGCTTATATGAAAACCAACCATAACCGGAAAGAAGGCGGAGCCTTAAAGAAAGAATATTACAGCCAATGGGCCAGATATTTATGCCGCTATATCAAGGAATATACAGACAGAGGTTATGAGATTGAAAGACTTTCCATACAAAATGAGCCAAAAGCCGTGCAGCCATGGGATTCCTGTGTTTATACTGCAGGGGAAGAACAGATTTTTATCAGAGATTTTCTGGTTCCTGAGATGGAGAAAAATAATTTAAGTGATATAGAGCTTTTTATATGGGATCACAATAAGGAACGGGCATTTGAACGAGCCTGCGAGGTGATGAGCGGTAAGACGGAGGAACTGGTTGCAGGAGTCGCGTTTCACTGGTACAGCGGAGATCATTTTGATGCCCTGTCTCTGATTCAGGAGAAATTTCCGGATAAAAAGCTGATCTTATCAGAAAGCTGTCTGGAGTTTTCCAAATTCGGAAAGGATGACCAGTCCGTCAATGCCGGAAGGCTGGCCCATGACATGATTGGTAATTTAAATCACGGGATGAGCGGATTTTATGACTGGAATGTTCTCCTTGATGAAAAAGGAGGTCCCAACCATACCGGTAATTACTGTGACGCCCCTTTTCTTTATAAGGACGGGACAAAAGAACTGGAAGAGCGGTTTGTTCTTCGTTACTACTGGCATTTTACCCATTTTATTCAGCCGGGAGCCATCAGAATTGCAACAACCTGCTATACAGCCCAGCTTGATGTAACTGCCTGGGAAAATCCGGACCGCTCCATTGCAGTTATCATTCTAAACAGAAGCAGCAGTGATCTTCCTTATGTGCTTCGTATATCCGGGAAACTGGTGAAATGTATGGCAAAAGCCTCATCCATTCTAACTGCAGTGTTATATGGAAGCCTCCTTTAAGTTTACATTGACAAAATATTTAAGTTAAAATATACTTATATTAACTTAAATAACAGGGGGCTATTATGTCAAAATCAGTCACATTGTCCCATATTGCCAGGGAAGTCGGTGTCAGCACCGTAACGGTGTCAAAGGCATTGTCTGGAAAAAGTGGTGTCAGTGAGGAAATGAGAAAGAAAATAAAAGATGTTGCTTCCCATCTGGGATATCAGGTGGTTACCGCAGCGAAAAAAGAACGGGCCGGGGAAACAGGAAATCTGGGGATTCTCATTCCCGCAGGATTTCTGGATAAGGTTAATTCTTTTTACTGGAACATGTACCAGTTTGTAGTGACTTCTGCATCGGAGAGAGGTTATTATTGTATTCTGGAGATCGTAAGCCAGGAAGAAGAGTCCGCTTTGACCATGCCTAAGATGATCGTTGACGGCAAGGTAGACGGTGTTATTTTAATCGGTCAGACGAATAAGGAATATTCCGCATTCCTGTGGAAGAATCCGCTGGTTCCTGTTATTTATATGGATTTTTATGAAGCAAACCAGGAGTATGATTCCGTTATTTCCGATGGGTTTTATGGAATGTATTTATTAACGGATTATCTTATTAAAAGCGGTCATAAAAAAATTGCCTTCGTGGGCACACCCATGTCTACCAGCAGTATTACTGACCGGTATTTTGGATATATGAAGGCTCTTATGGAACATCACATTCCATTTAAACAGGAGTGGGTCATTCAGGACAGAGGTTTGTCAGGAGGGCATAAGGCCTATGAAGCTATTCCTCTTCCCGAAGAGATGCCTGCTGCATTTGCGTGCAGCAGTGACTATACAGCAGATGTTTTGATCAATGGGCTGAAAGAGGCCGGATATCGTGTGCCGGAAGATATATCTGTGGCAGGGTTTGATAATTGCGAATGGGACAAGGTGGTGAAGGTTCCCATTACCACTTATGATGTGAGAAAGGATCGAATGGCTGAACTGGCTGTCGGGAATCTGGTGAGTAAAATCAGAAAAGAACCTTATGTCCGGGGAATCCAGATCGTAGCAGGCGGACTGGTAAAGAAGAAAAGTGTGGCAGAAATTTAGGGAGACAGGGAATCTTTGTAATTGGCAGGCGTTGTTCCTGTGTATTTCCGAAACAGGCGGATAAAGTGAGTGGTGTTGTCGATCCCTACCAGCCTTCCCGCCTCGTAGACAGCCATGGCAGGATCCTGAAGCAGGTTTTTAGCTTCCTCAATTCTAAGCCTGTTTAAATACTGCATTGGCGGTACTTTATAAAAGTCATGAAATTCTCTGGACAGCCGGTATTTACTGATTCCCAGGGTTTCCTCAAATTGATGGAGACTATGGGGGGAGGCATACCGGGTGTCCATTATTTTTTTCATTTCCCTTAAATACAGAGGAGCCAGGTCATCTCTGAATGAAGAAGGTGTCAGAACAGCAGAGGTAAGAAGATCGGTAAGAAGTCTGTGGTTGATGAATAGGCAGTCTCTGCTTAACGTATTGGGAACTTCTGCAAGACGGCAAAAAAGGGATAGGATATAGGGCGTTCCAGAGACCGTAGTGACGTTGCCGTATTTTTGAATAAATTCGTTGAAAAAGAATAAGCATTCCGTTTTTTCTAAGAACAGCTGGTAGAAATTCCAGCTGTTTTTTTCTGTGTAAATCTTATGCCTTTTTGTGCAGTCTGTAAATAAAAAGGTCCCGGGTGTCAGAGAAAGTTTTTTTTGACCGGCTTCAAACACACCGCTGCCCTTTACGGTATATATGATGCAAAGGCAGGGAAGATCCATGATCTCATAGCGGTAAGGGTAGCAGCTGTTAATAAATCCAGCCGCTGCCAAAGAGAGTAAAGAATCTGTTTCATCCGGCTGAATAGGAAATTCAGGAGGAAGAAACTGACCGACTGTAAGAGCAGAAGTCAGTTTATTGCTGCTTAATAATCTGGCTAAAAAAAGTTTGCAAAAATCCAACTCACACCTCACTCGGACTGTTTTATTATATTTTAACATAAAATTTAGAATTATTAAAGTTAAAAAACCGATTAATACATATAATTATAAAAGAAAGAAAGGTGATAAAATGAAACAAAATATACAAAAAAAGCTGTATTTTTGGTATAAATTAGAATAAGTGCATAAAATAATACAAGATCCTATGATAGATAGCAAGAATCACTGATGATTTTATATTAAGTTTAAAATATACTTAAATTAAGTTAATAATAATTAATAAAATGAATCCTGAACTAAAAAGAGGGTTAAAATTATGAAGGAGGATGTATTATGAAGTTTTGGAGAAGATTTGGGGCAGCCGGACTGGCGGCGGTTATGGCAGTTTCTCTGGCTGGCTGCGGGGGCGCAAAGGTAACTGCTACAGAGGCAGAAAAAGAGGAAAAAACGGCTGCTGAAAGTCCGAAATTTACAGACTTGAAGGTGGGAGAAGATTACACGGATATTAAGGCAGATTTAAGATTTATCACACACAAAACGGATATCATTGATACGGTCTTTCAGGATTATATAAAAGAATTCCAGAAAATGTACCCTGGTGTAACGATTACATACGAGGGAATCACCAATTATGCGGATGGTATTATTACCAGACTTACGACAGGAGATTGGGGCGATATCTGCATGGTTCCTATGCAGATTGATAAGAATGAACTTAAAAATTATTTCGTTCCTTATGGAGATAAAACAGAACTGGAAAAGAAGTATGTCATGCTGAATAACTATTCCTATAAAAATGTGGTCTATGGAATCCCGTCCGCAGGAAATGTGCAGGGAATTGTATATAACAAAAAGGTTTTTCAAGATGCAGGAATTACGGATCTTCCGAAAACACCCGATGATTTTCTGGCCGCCTTGCAGAAAATCAAGGATAATACGGACGCGATTCCACTGTATACCAATTTCGCGGCAAACTGGACGATGACAGCCTGGGATGCCTATATTACAGGATCTGCTACAGGAGATCCGGACTTTGCCAATAATGAGCTGCTCCACAGCAAAAATCCATTTGAAAAGCGGGCGGATATGACAGGACCTTATGCGGTTTATTACGTTTTATATGAGGCAGTGGCAAGAGGACTGACTGAAGAAGATCCAACCACAACTGATTGGGAGGGAAGCAAGGGCATGATGAATAGCGGTAAGATCGCTACCATGGCATTGGGTTCCTGGTCCGTAGTCCAGATGCAGGGGGCTGGTGATCATGGAGATGATATCGGGTATATGCCATTTCCTATTACAGTTGATGGAAAACAATATGTCTCTGCAGCTCCAGATTACAATTATGGCATTAATGTGAACAGCAGCCAGAATAACCAGATTGCTTCCATGCTTTACATCAAATGGCTTACGGAAAACTCTGATTTTGCTTATGACCAGGGCGGAATTCCCGTCTGCGTAGGGGCAAAGTATCCAGACGTCTACAAGATGTTTGATGGAATTGAATTAGTCATCGACAACCCGGCTCCAGAGGGAGAGGAGACTCTGTACAATGATATCAACAATGATTCTGAGGTAGGACTTAACGTATCCCCGGATGGAGTTTCTAAAATCCTGGAAGCGGCGACAACCGGCTCTCCTGCTCTTGATGAGATCATGGCTGACTGGAATGCCAGATGGACGGCTTCCCAGAAAAAATTTGGAGCAATCCAGTAGGAGGAGACAGCTTTGGGTAAGAGATCGAACATGGCAGCCCATTTGGTGAAATGGCTCCAAAAGGGGAAAGTGAACCGATGGCTTGTCATCCTTACATTTATGTTTATACCTGTATTCCTGCTTTTGGTTTTTACTTATATTCCTTTTGTGAAAATGATGGGATTTAGCTTTTTCGATATGAAGTACATTGGAAAAAGGGAATTTGTAGGAATACAAAATTATCTGGATGTGTTTCAAAGAGATGATTGCTTTAAGGCATTAAGGCTGAGCCTTTACTACATAGGGGCATGCTTTGTCCAGATGTCCCTTGCCCTTTACTTTGCCTCGGTGCTCAGCACCAATATTCGGGGTGGAAATTTATTTAAGGGGTTTATGTTTTTCCCATATCTCATCTGTGGGATCGCAGTGGGCTTTATTTTCAAGTTTTTTTACACCAGAGGGTTTGTTCTGGATACAGTCCTTTCATGGTGCGGTTTTACACAAGATCAATTACCTTACTGGTTGAAAGATACGCGTATCAATAATAGTTCCATAGCGGCTACCTCTGTATGGAGGTATATGGGCCAGAACATGGTTTTATTTATCGGTGCCATCATGTCAGTGGATTCCACCATGTATGAGGCTGCCGCCATTGATGGAGCAGATGAATGGAAAAAATTCCGCTATATCGTATTTCCAAGTATTAAGACCGTTATTATTTTAAATCTGATTTTATCCATTACCGGTTCTCTAAGCGCCTTTGAACCGCCTTATGTCATCACGAACGGAAGTTTTGGGACCGCAACTTATTTTGTAGTCATGAACAAACTTGCTCATGAGAACCAAAAGGTGGGTCTCGCTTCTGCTATGGCTGTGATTTTGCTTGTTATTATTTTGGCAGCTACTCTGGTTCAGAAACTTATTTTTAAATATTTCTTTGGAGAGGGAGAAGAGGAGTCCTGGCGGGAAAAGAGGATGAGAAAGAAAAGAGAACTGCTGTCCCGGAAGGAGGGGGCTCTGTGAATCGTCATAAAGTAAAAAAGCTGTTATGGAAGGTCTTTCAATATCTGACTTTGATAACAGGTGCTTTTGTTTCCGTGGCTCCTGTGGTGGTATGCATTATAACTGCATGCAAAACAGAAAAAGAGTATGCTTCCACCAATGTAATGACCCTTCCGGAGAACTGGCTGTATACAGGGAACTTTGTTCAGGCCTGGAACCAGGCAAATATGGCAACTGCTTTTCGCAATTCCCTTGTGATTTTAGTATTTGTTCTCCTGGGTTCCGTGCTTACAGGTTCCATGCTTGCATACATATTAAACCGTTTCAGGTTTCCTGGAAATGGACTGATTAGGAATCTTTTCCTTTTTGCAGCCATGCTTCCCGGAATTGCCATGCAGGTATCGGTTTATCAGCTGATGTATGAGTTCCATTTGATCAATACACTGGCGGGGTACATCATTTTAATGATGGGAACCGATGTGATTTCCATCTACATCTTCATTCAGTTTTTTGAAAACATACCGGTATCCCTTGATGAGTCGGCGATTATGGATGGCTGTACCTATTTCGGTGTATTTTTCCGGGTATTAATGCCGCTTTTAAAACCGGCGGTCATTACGGTAATGATATTAAAAGGCGTTGGAACCTACAACGAATATTATATGGCAAACTTATATCTCCAGGATAAGAACCGGCTTGTGACGGTAGCCACTTCCCTGTTTAAATTTACGGGGCCACTCGGCAGTCAGTATAACTATATCTGTGCAGGTGTCATTATTACCCTGTTGCCGGCATTGTTTATATTTATATTCTGTCAGAAACAGATATACAGCGGACTGACTCAGGGAGCAGTAAAAGGGTAGGAGGAAAAAAATGAAACTATATACATCTGAAATAAAGGTGATGCCATGGCAGGAACCGGCAGGAAAATTCACGGGAGCACCAATCTGGCGTTATACGGAGAATCCCATTATTGGAAGAAATCCCGCAGATCATGTGGCAAGAATCTTTAATTCTGCTGTGATCCCCTATGAAGACGGTTTTATCGGCGTATTCCGGGGCGAGCAGAATAACGGGATTCCCTATATTTATCTGGGAAGGAGCAAAGATGGGATCAAGTGGGAGTTTGAAACGGAAAAAATCGGGTTCGTAGATGAGGAGGGCAATGATTTTATGCCCAGATATGCCTATGATCCCAGGCTTGTGAAAGTAGAGGATACGTATTATATCATCTGGTGCCAGGACTTTTACGGAGCTGCAATTGGTATGGCAAAAACACAGGATTTTAAAATCTTTGAGAGACTGGAAAATCCGTTTCTTCCGTTTAATAGAAATGCAGTGCTGTTCCCCGGAAAAATCGACGGAAAATTTATGATGCTTTCCCGTCCGAGTGACAGCGGGCATACTCCCTTTGGAGACATTTTCCTAAGTGAAAGTCCGGATCTTATTTTTTGGGGGAGACACCGCCATGTAATGGGGAAAGGCAGTGCGTGGTGGGAGTCCTTAAAGATCGGTGGGGGTGCTTCCCCCATTGAAACGGACGAAGGCTGGCTGCTGTTTTACCATGGAGTATCCGGTACCTGCAATGGGTATGTTTACAGCATCGGCGGAGCTGTTTTGGATCTTGATAACCCGTCTGTTGTGAAATACCGGTGTGAGAATTTCCTGCTCACACCGGAAGCCTGGTATGAGGAACGGGGCTTTGTACCCAATGTCTGTTTTCCATGTGCGGCAATCTGTGATCCAAAGGATGGCAGAATAGCCATCTATTATGGAGCTGCAGACAGTTATGTGGCCCTGGCATTTACTAGAGCAGAAGAAATCATTGCTTATATCAAGGAACACAGTGTGCTTTCCGAAATCGATCAGGAAATAGGAAAACGATAGAAAATAAGGGCTGATAAGGGAGAATGGCATGAAGAAAACTATGGCAGAAGAAATGATGGAGCATCTGGAAAAAAAGCTGCTTCCGTTCTGGGAGGGGCTACAGGATGAAGAATACGGAGGTTACTATGGATATGTAGGCTATGATCTTAAGGTGGAGAAAAAGGCAGAAAAAGGAGTGATCTTAAACAGCAGGATTCTCTGGTTCTTTTCCAATGCCTGTATAACACTAAAACAGGATGAACTTCTGGATTATGCCCGTCATGGATATGAGTTTTTAAAGAATTATTGCCTGGACCGGGAGGCAGGAGGCGTATACTGGTCTGTGAATTACGATGGAAGTCCAAAGGATCAGACAAAACACACCTATAACCAGGCATTTGCGGTTTATGCGCTTTCTTCCTATTATGATGCGTCTGGTAACCGGGAGGCGTTGGATCTTGCCTATGAGCTGTTCGGCCAGATAGAAGGTTCCTGTCAGAGCGGAGACGGATACGGAGAGGCTTATGACCGTTTCTTCCATCTGGTAACCAACGAAAAACTTTCGGAACATGGAGTCATGGCAGAAAAGACCATGAATACTCTGCTGCATGTTATGGAGGCATATACGGAGCTTTACCGTGTGGATCATTCACCCAGAGTGGAAGTACGGTTAAAACATATTTTAGATCAATTTGCAGACCATGTCTATAATCCGGAAAAGAGACGTCAGGAGGTATTCTTTGACCAGAACTGGCATTCTCTTATGGATCTTCATTCCTATGGACATGATATTGAATCTTCCTGGCTGATTGACCGCTGCTTAGAAGTTCTAAAGGATAAGGAATATGAAAAAAAGCTTCTTCCCATTACCAGAATACTGGCAGAGGAGATTTATAAAAAAGCGTATAAAGACCATAGCCTGATAAATGAATCTGAAAATGGAGCAGAAGATAAGGACCGGATCTGGTGGGTCCAGGCAGAAGCTGTGGTGGGCTTCTTAAATGCATGGGATAAAGAACCGGAAAATAACAGGTTTTTATCGGCTGCTAAGGATATCTGGGAGTACATAAAGGAACGGCTGATGGATCCCAGATCTGGATCGGAATGGTTTTTGAAAATATGCGGGGGAGAATCTCCTTCGGAAAAGGACCCCATTGTGGAACCATGGAAATGTCCGTATCACAATGGACGAATGTGTATGGAGGTCATAAAAAGGCTGGGGATTATTCATCCGCGTTATGAATCAGAACGGAACAGACAGGAAGTTTTACTTAACCGCAAAAATGTAAAAAGTGCTGAATATAATGGGATTTATGACCGGTACGAATATCCGGTATTGACCAGAGAGCATGTGCCTCTGACCTGGAGGTATGATATTGACTGGAATACCAATCCGTTTTTTATGGAACGGCTTGGGATCAATGCGGTGATGAATGCAGGCGCCATTGAATTAAATGGAAAGTTCTGTCTTGTAGTACGAGTGGAAGGCAATGACAGAAAGTCATTTTTTGCTGTAGCAGAAAGTGAAAATGGGATCGATGGTTTCCGATTCCGGGCGGAACCGGTCAAATTACCGGATACTTGTCCCGAAGAAACCAATGTCTATGATATGAGGCTGACAAAGCATGAAGACGGCTGGATTTATGGCGTGTTCTGCTCGGAAAGTAAGGATAAGACGTCTGGAGATCTGTCGGCAGCAGCGGCAGCAGCAGGAATTGTCAGAACAAAGGACTTGAAAAATTGGGAGCGCCTTGATAACTTAAAGACTCTCCGTTCTCCTCAGCAGCGCAATGTGGTGCTTCATCCGGAATTTGTCCAGGGCTGTTATGCCTTTTATACCAGGCCCATGGATGATTTCATTGAAACCGGCAGCGGCGGTGGGATTGGATTTGGGCGATGCGAGGATATCTGCCATGGTGTCATTGATGAGGAAATCATGACCAGCAGACGGCGCTACCATACCATAACAGAAGCCAAAAACGGAGCGGGGGCGGTTCCCATTAAAACCCCGGAGGGCTGGATCCATATTGCTCATGGTGTCAGAAATACGGCTGCCGGCCTTCGGTATGTGATTTATGCCTTTGCAACGGATTTAAAGGATCCTTCCAGGGTGATTGCACAGCCTTCCGGTCTTCTCCTGGGTCCGCGGGGAAAGGAACGGATCGGGGATGTATCCAATGTGGTATTTACCAACGGGGCAATAGTCAGGGAAAATGGAGAGGTATATCTTTATTATGCCTCTTCAGATACCCGGATTCATGTGGCAGTCACCACTATGGAAAAACTGGTGGACTATGTATTCCACACGCCGGAGGATCCTTTAAGAAGTGCGGACTGTGTAAAGCAGAGAATAGAACTGATCAACAAGAATAAGGAGCTGCTGGAGCATGGAAGGATTTAAGAATGCATTTGGTGAGAAGGTATTCATAAAAACAGATCATCCCTATCTTCAGTATTGTGGAAGAATCGGAACTGATGAGAAAGGGCGGCCTGAGTTGGTTTATCCCTGCACTTTTGTAAAGCTGGAGTTTGTTGGAAACGCCATTGAGGTCCTGCTGGAGAATCATTTTGCATACTGGAATAATTACATTGGCTGGATTTTAGACGGGGTACAGAAAAAAGCAGGTATTCCGAAGTCTGGGAAAACCAGTATGATTTTGGGAGAGAATTTAGAAGAAGGAAAGCATAGCCTTTTGCTGTTTAAACGCCAGGATTCCTGTCATACGGTTTCTTTCGAGGGATTTTTCCTTTCAAGGCATGGATATCTTATAGAGCCGGAGCCGCTTCCCAAACGCCGGCTGGAGTTTTATGGAGATTCTGTCAGTGCCGGTGAAGTATCGGAAGCACTTGACTATGTGGGAAAAGAAGATCCCGTTCATCAGGGGGAATATTCCAATAGCTGGTATTCCTATGCATGGCTGACCGCCAGAATGCTGAATGCCTGTATACACAATATTTCTCAGGGCGGTATTGCCCTTATGAATGGGAGCGGCTGGTTTGAACCGCCGGATTATATAGGTATGGAAGCTGTTTTTGATAAGATCCAGTACCATCCGGCAATCGGCAGAATGAGCCCATGGAATTTTGAAAATTACCGCCCTCATGTGGTGATTGTGGCTCTTGGACAAAATGACAGCCAGCCGGAAGATTTTATGAAGGAAGATTATGATGGTTTTAAGGCACAGGAGTGGAAATATCATTATGCCAGTTTTATAAGGAAACTGCGGCAGATCTATCCCAAGGCGGTCATTATCCTGATGACCACTATCCTGTGTCACCATGTAAACTGGGACAGAGCCATAGAAGAGGTACAGGAAACAATCGGAGATAAAAAAGTGTTCCGCTTTCGTTATCGCAGAAACGGAAACGGAACGCCTGGACATATCAGGATTCCGGAAGCGGAAGAAATGGCAGAAGAACTATCTGGGTTTATCAAAGGTTTGGGAGGGAACATCTGGACAGAGGAAACAATTTCCTGATTTTTATTAAATATGGAGGAACTCATGAACTATATGGATCAGTACATATATTGGAGCACCAGCCCTTTTTTTTCCTTTGAAATACAGGAAGAACTAAAGGCGATTAAAGATCAGAAGGAAGAAATCAAAGAACGTTTCTATAAGGAATTGGAATTTGGTACGGGTGGAATGAGAGGTGTAATGGGGGCCGGAACTAATCGGCTGAATCTTTATACGGTGGGAAGGGCAACTCAGGGCCTTGCTGATTATATCATAGAAAAAGGAGAGAGAAGCAAAGGAGTTGCCATTGCCTATGATTCCAGGCATATGTCAGAAGAATTTGCCAGGGAGGCTGCTGAATGTCTTGCCGGAAACCAGATACCAGTCTATCTTTTCTCCCGGATGACTCCAACTCCCATGCTTTCTTTTGCTGTAAGGCGGCTTCACCTGATCGCAGGAATTGTTATCACTGCCAGCCATAATCCACCGGAATACAACGGTTATAAGGTTTACTGGGAAGATGGTGCCCAGATCACGTCGCCGAGGGATGCACAAATCAGCCATTTCATCAGTCAGATAAAGGATTACAGTTCTATTCGGAAAATATCACAGGAAGAAGCAGCCAAAAGAGGGCTGTTCCATCTGATCGAAGACGATATGGAAAACGCATATATAAAGGAAATGGAAAAATGTGTATTATCTCCTGAAGCGGTTGACCAGGCGGCAAATGAGCTGATCATTGTATACACACCTCTTCATGGTACAGGAAATCTTCCGGTACGGCATCTTTTGTCACATTTAGGGTTTTCCAGAGTTTTTGTAGTAGAGGAGCAAATGGAACCTGACGGAGATTTTAAAACAGTGAAATCACCAAATCCGGAAGATCGAAGAGTATTTGAGCTGGCGTTAAGCCTGGCTGAGAAAAAGAAAGCAGACCTTGTGTTTGCCACAGACCCGGACGGGGACCGGATGGGTGTTTTTGTAAGAGATGAAAAAACAGGGGGCTACCACCAGCTGACCGGAAACATGGCCGGTATATTTCTTTGCAGTTATTTAATTTCCAGAAGGAAAGACTTAAAAATCCTTCCCCACAATGGTGCTGTTATAAAAACCATTGTTACCACACAAATGGCAAAACCTCTGGCAAAAAAATACGGGGTGAGACTGGTGGAGGTTTTGACGGGGTTTAAATACATCGGTGAGCAGATGAGATTGTTTGAAGAATCTGGAGATGCAATTTATCAGTTTGGATTTGAGGAAAGTTTTGGATGCCTGGTAGAAAATTGTGTAAGAGATAAGGATGCTGTTTCAGCAATCATGACCATGTGTGAAGCGGCGGCTTTTTACCGGACCAAAGGCAGTTCTGTGTGGGAGGAATTAAAAAAACTGTATAAGGAGTTTGGATATTATCAGGAATGTCTGGAATCTGTAACGTTAAAGGGAGAGGACGGCCTTGCACGAATCAGGCATGTAATGGAATCTTTCCGGAACGGCCCAATTAGAATGGCGGGAGGATTTAAAGTAATTAAAGTGGAAGATTATGAAACAGGAGCGGGAGTGGAAAATAAGCTTCCTAAGTCTAATGTTCTCCGATTTCAATTATCGGATGACTCCTGGTTCTGCATTCGGCCTTCCGGTACAGAACCAAAGATCAAACTTTATTTTGGAGTAAAAGGGGAATCATTGGAAGATGCGAAAGAGAAGCTTGACTTGCTGAAAGATGATATCTTAAACCGGATAGCCTTTCTATAACCCCTCTTCTCCATCACGGTACATGGGGAAAGCATGAGATTGAAATTGAAATTATAAAAGGGGTGGAAGAGTGGGAAACTCCCTTTTATCTAGTCTCCATTATCCAGTCGGGAGATTGGTGATTCGCTTTCCGGTCAGGGATTCTGCCGGGGAGAAAAAAGATGAAATTTTCCAAAGATAACATGAAAGACAAGCCCTCCCAGGCAGGTAGCTGCCAGATAGAAGGCATTCCCTATGGAAATTCCATATTTTATGGCGATATCATGAAATACAATCTGTGCTGATGGATAATAGGGGGAAATATAGAACATATCCGCCTGCCCTAAAGGTTTTGCAGTCCGGTTGATCATTGATGCCACAATACAGCAGACAAAAAACAAAGGCAGCGTCCGTACAAATCCCCGTAAGGTGGTGTCGGAGCAGTGGGAAAAAGCGATCACCAGGCCAATATAAATCAGCAAAAGGTGCCAGATGAGTCCGTGAATGGTGAGCACCCAGTAAGGGTGGAACAACCCGGACGGCTCCGCCAGAGCCATGATTCCGCCAAGAAGATTAAAGTCCTGCATAAAAGTATAGAGCACCGTTTTTTTTCCGGCAGAGGGCACGAATGGCAGTACCAGACAGAAGTACATAGGCAGGCTGCACAGCTGAAATGGAAAATACCACCAGTTGTAAGTCTGGTCATTCACCACATAATATAAGAATAACTGCTTATAGCATTCCGAGGCTGCAAGTACAATGCCGCACAAAAACAAAAGTCCGGGTAACCGGTCGTTTTTTATTCTTCTGGTCGTGTAATAGGACAGAAAAACAACGCATATAAGCCCTGCAGAGACAAAAAAAAGATGAAAAAGCGAGTAGGGGGCAGGCGGTGTCATGGGCCATGCCGTTTTCTCAAGGATATCCTTCATAGCGGTTCCCTTTCTTCCCTGTTTATCAATCAGCTATATTATAATGGATGGTAAAAAAACATGCAAGGATATTGAACAATCTTACTTTGAAGTACTTGATTAATTCCGAAAATGCTATATAATGTATAACTGATACTTATTTTATAATTATGCAGATTTGTGTATAAGAGGAGGAATCATTATGAAGAAAAATAAAATTGCAATTGCAGTAGCATTATGTATGGCAGCAGTATTAACTGCATGCGGCCAGCCAGCAAAAACAGAGACGACAGCGGCAGCAGGAGCTGAGACAACAAAAGCAGGAGCTGAGACAACAAAAGCAGCAGAGAGCACAAAAGCAGGAGCAGAAAGCTCAGCGGCAGGCGGAAAGCTGGTTATGGTAACCAACGCAGAATTCCCTCCTTACGAATATCATGATAATAATGATATCGTAGGTATTGATGCAGACATTGCAAAAGCCATTGCTGACAAGATGGGCATGGAACTGGAGATTCAGGATATGGCATTTGATTCCCTGATCCCTGCCGTTCAGTCCGGTAAAGCAGATTTTACCGCAGCTGGTATGACTGTGAACGAAGACCGCAAGAAGAATGTGGACTTTACTGATACCTATGCACAGGCAGCTCAGGTTATTATAGTAAAAGAGGGCAGTGAGATTAAAGCACCTGCAGATTTAGACGGAAAGAAGATCGGAGTTCAGACAGGAACAACCGGAGATATTTATGCAGGAGACATTAAAGACGCAAATATCCAGCGTTTCAATAAGGGAATGGAAGCAGTAATGGCTCTCACCCAGGGAAAAGTAGATGCTGTTGTGATTGACCGTGAGCCAGCGAAAGTATTTGTAAAAGAGAACGCAGGTTTAAAGATTCTTGATGAAGCATTTACAGAAGAAGAATATGCCATTGCTGTTAAAAAAGGCAATACGGAACTGTTAGATAAGATGAACGCTGCAATCAAGGAATTAAAAGATTCCGGCGAACTTCAGAAGATTGTGGATAAATACATCACAGCAAAATAAGAATAAAGGAAGAGTGCCATGTGGGAAAAGCTTAGAGATGATTTCTATCAGAATTTTATCGTAGACGACCGTTGGAAATACATTACCGACGGATTGCAGAATACGCTGAAAATTACGTTTTTTGCAGTCTTAATCGGAATACTGCTGGGATTTTTAGTGGCAGTTATCCGGTCTACCTACGAAAATACCCATAAGCTGAAGGTACTGAACTGGTTCTGCGGCATCTATCTTACGGTAATCCGCGGAACACCAGTAGTGGTTCAGCTCATGATCATGTATTTTGTGATCTTTTCCTTTCATGATCCGGGACAGGTATTTACTGCGGTTGTAGCATTCGGAATCAACTCCGGTGCCTACGTGGCAGAAATCTTCCGAAGCGGTATCAGCAGCATTGAAAAGGGGCAGTTTGAAGCAGGAAGGAGTCTGGGCTTTAATTATGCCCAGACCATGTGGTTTATCATCATGCCCCAGGCATTTAAAAATGTAGTTCCGACTCTGGCCAATGAGTTTATCGTGCTGTTAAAAGAAACCTCTGTTGCAGGTTACATAGGGCTGCAGGATTTGACGAAAGGCGGAGATATCATTAAAAGTCGCACCTATTCTGCATTTATGCCTCTGATCGCAGTGGCTGTCATTTATCTGGTTATGGTTATGTTGTTTTCACAGCTGGTAAAGGTACTGGAGAGGAGGCTGCAGAGAAGTGAGCATTGATAACAGGGAAAAACCTCTGATTCAGGTACAGAATCTGGGAAAAAAATTTGGTGAGATGGAAGTGTTAAAAGACATTTCCGTTGATATTTATAAGGGTGACGTGGTTTGTGTCATCGGACCTTCCGGTTCGGGAAAAAGCACATTTTTACGCTGCTTAAACAGGCTGGAAGAGCCTACCGGCGGTCATATCCTTTTTGAAGGGATTGATATCGTGGATAAGAAAACCGATATCGACAAGCACCGTCAGAAGATGGGGATGGTTTTCCAGCAGTTTAACTTATTCCCTCACATGACAATTTTAAAGAACTTAACACTCGCACCTGTAAAGCTGCAGGGGAAAAGCGAAAAAGAAGCCAGAGAGCAGGCTTTAAAGCTTCTTCAAAAGGTAGGGCTTGCAGACCGCGCGGAATCTTATCCAAATCAGCTTTCCGGCGGGCAGAAGCAGAGAATCGCCATTGTCCGGGCTCTGTGTATGAATCCGGATGTCATGCTTTTTGATGAACCGACTTCTGCACTGGATCCCGAGATGGTAGGAGAAGTTTTAACTGTTATGCGGGAGCTGGCAGATGAAAAGATGACCATGGTAGTGGTTACTCATGAGATGGGATTTGCCAGAGAGGTGGCGACCAGAGTCATGTTTATGGATGGCGGCTATTTTCTGGAGGAGAACGAACCCGGAGAATTTTTTGCAAATCCAAAGAATGACAGGCTGAAGCTGTTTTTAAGTAAAGTGCTTTAAAAGAATAATATGGAAAACCGGGAATCCTGTTACATGACAGGAAGTTCCCGGTTTTTCTGATTTTACTATATTACATTCATTTTTACGTATTGTAAGTAATAATACATAGCAAAAACCACCCTGGTATACTTGGCGGTTACTGGGTGGCTTCGCTATCTCTTTAACAGGTCAGCCCCTTGTGGGCGGCTGTTCCTTTTCTATATTCACTGTATCACGACTATTTTATCTTGTCAAAACTGACTTTAGTCAATATCGCTCACAAAAGTTTAGCCATATAATACTCATCAATAGCTGTTCCATTCACAATCATGGAACGTTCCTTTTTTCCCTCTATGATAAATCCCCTTTTTTCATACAAATGGCATGCCTGCTCATTCTGAGTCATGACGGTCAGTTCCAGCCTTGTTATGCCGCTTTCTTTTGCCCACTGTTCCATTTTCTGAAAAAGCATCGCTCCGTATCCCTTGCCTCTGTGGTCTTTTAAAATTCCAACGACCAGATAAGCACAGTGGCGGATTCTTCGAGGTTCTCCTCTGGAGGCTGAAAGAAAACCAGCTAAACCGCCCTCATTTTCCAACAGAAGAAAAAGGGAACCGGATTTTTCCCATTGTTCGATTCTATGCTTCATATCATCAGCAGTTGCAGTCCGTTCTCCAGGCTCATACATCATAAAGCTGGTTTCCGTATCCAGCTGCTTTAACATTTTTATCAGTAGATCAGAGTCTTCTGGTCTGACAGTTCTTATCAGCATATGCATGTTCTCCTATTCAAAGTATTTATCTTATTATACATGGCATTTGAAAAATTGCAATTGGAGTTTTAACACTCCATTGCCCTGCGTATGGGGGTGTGATAGAATAGGAACGTGGTTTTAATTACGAGGTTGAGAGAAGAAAGCTGGAGGGAAACAGGTACGGTTCTTTTTATTTTTTCTTTATCAGGAGGAAATTATGGGTCAATTTTATCATGCCGTTGATATACCGGAAAAAGGGCTTTATATGCGCCACTATATTCATGCGGTCGGCGGCTATCGCTATAACTGGCATGAAGAGTATGAAATCATGCTTATTTTGATCGGTTCTGCTGATGTGTGCGTGGAAGGGGAAATCTATTCTCTGGAAGCAGATGATCTGCTGATCATTAATCCTGGACAGGGGCATGCATCCTTAAGTAAAAATGAAGAATGTATTGCCATGGTTCTCCACCTGCATCCAAGTTTCTTTGAAGGAATTTCCGACTTGAACGCGTTGAACTTTCACTGCAATTCCGTAAAAGACAAGCGTCCGGCGGCTGTTTATGAAACATTGAGGAAATGGCTGTGCCGTATATTTCTTACGCTGGAAGATACGAGCTCGTCCGGAAGAGTAAAGCTGCTGGGAAACCTGTATTTTTTTATTAACGATCTGCTTTTAGAATTTCCTCCAAGCCAATCGGCGGTTAATCGGACAAAAAAAGATGAAAAGCAGCTGGCTCAGATCAAAAAAGTATTAACCTATATTGAAGAAAAGCATATGACAAAGCTGACACTTAAAGAACTGGCTGATTATGTGGGGTATAATGAGAGTTATCTGTCCTCCCTGTTTAAAAAGGTGGTTGGCATTAATTTTTATAAATATTTAAACAGGGTGCGTATGCAGCAAGCTATTACGGAATTGCTGACCACCGATAAACCAATCGCGGATATTGCCATTGATAACGGCTTTTCTGATGTAAAATCTTTTAATGCAATATTTTTGGAAAGTTTTCAGAAACGACCCAGTGAATATAGAAGAAATAAACAACGTTATTTATCAGAACTGTCTACGTTGAGCCGAAGATTCATATCGGATGAGCACCCAAAGGTAAGGGAATATTTATTGCAACATGCAGATCAGCGAAAAAATGATCAGAATAACAGTATTAATTCAGGTAAGATATCTGCTACCGTTCCGGTGAGCTCGGTAACTTTTATGTTTGATTTAAACAATCCCTTGAAAGAATCCTTAGAGGAATTGCTTAAAATGCCCATACATGCCACTCTTGATATTTCTGCTGAAAAAGAGTAAATCTAAAAAATCGGAAAATAGTATTATTTTTTGGCTGCCTTTCTTGTTGGAAAGGCAGCATTTTTAATGTTTTTGTTTCTATACAAGGATTTTAATGATGCAGATAATTTGTAATAGTTATGGCGATTTGTACAGATAAGGATGATTTTTTGTGAAAAAACAAGACATAACATCTAAATAGTATCCATATACAACCTGTTTTTAAATGTTATACTTTACCTATAAACGTAAGCAGCTAAATAAGAAAACAATACATTTTTCACAATGTAATCTGCGTAGCCTGGAGGAATAATTATGAAAATTACAAAACTTGAACTGCTGCCTGTGAGTAAATACCTGTTTTTGCGTGTACACACCGATGATGGGATTACGGGACTTGGTGAAGTGGGAGCATGGGGATATCTTGATGCTGTGAAGGGGGCGATTAAAAAGTTAGAAAGCTACCTGTTGGGCCAGGATCCGAGCCGTATTGAGCATCACTGGAATTATATGTACCGAAGCCTGTATTTCAGAGGGGCAGTTGTACTCAGTGCATTGGCTGCAGTGGATATCGCATTATGGGATATTTTGGGTAAAAAGCTGGGAGTCCCGGTATATCAGCTGTTAGGCGGAAAATGCCGGGATAAAGTACGGACGTATGCTCCGGTTTTTGAATTTGAGGCCGAAAAAATGGCTGAAGGCTGTGTGAAACTCAAAGAACAGGGGTTTACGGCTGCCCGCCTGATGATGTGCGGACGGATGGATATGAATGAGACTGCTATTGAAGATGATATATTTTCGCACAAAGTCAGTGATTATGTAAATCGGGTAGCAGCTTGCCGCAAAGCTGCAGGAAATGATTTTGACTTATGTCTGGAAGTACACCGGAGCATGACACCGGCAGAGGCTGTTGCCTTTGCAAAAGGAGTGGAGCCTTTCAATCCTCTGTTCCTGGAAGATCCGATTCCGCCGGACAGTGTTGAGGCTATGGCAAAAGTGGCGGATCATATCAATATTCCCATCGCTACCGGCGAACGGGCGATCAGTCTGCAGGAAATGGAATCCCTGATCCGGCATGGAGCTGCAAGTTATGTCCGGCCGGACGTATGTGCGATCGGCGGTCTGACTCCATGTAAAAAGATTGCTGCTGTTGCAGAGGCGGGTTATGTCAGTATTGTGCCTCATAACCCGCTGGGACCGGTTTCCACCGCGGCCTGCCTGCAATTAGATGCGTGTGTGCCTAATTTCCTGATTCAGGAGTTTCCATCCTTCTACCATTCCGGAAGTGAGGATAAAATGCTGAAACAGTCCTTTCAAGTAGAAAAGGGTTACATTTATATCCCGGATGCTCCGGGTATTGGTATTGAGCTGATTGATGATATTGCTGAGAAGTTTCCGCCGAATCAGCGGGATCTCACCGCGCAGATCAGTTACGACGGCTCAGTACGTGATCGATAATATTTAATTATTCATAAAAAACGGAGGAGAAAAATATGGATCCATTGTCTGCAACACTGATGATTCTGATACTTACGATACTTGCTTTTGTATCTGGCAGATTTTCATTTAGTGTAATTTCAGTTTTTATTATTATTTCGCTGACTTTGACCGGAGTCCTGAAGCCGGCAGAAGCCTTTTCCGGCTTTTCCAATACGAATGTAGTCATGTTCGTAGCAATGTTTGTGGTGGGTGCAGCGCTTACCAAGACAAGCCTTTTGGACAGACTTCAGAAAGTTGTGGTCAAATATAAGGATAAGCCGCGTTTGCTCATTACAATAGCCTGTATCATCGGAGCTTTGGTTGCTACTGTTACAAGTGCGACAGCCTGTGCGGCGATTATGCTGCCGCTGCTGATTGGCATTGCAAATGAAATCGGATTAAGCCGGAAACGGCTGCTGTACCCTGTTATGGCGGTAGCTAACATTGCCACAGCTATGACCATATTGGGTCAGGGTGCAAGCAATATGACCTGGAGCGATGTAATGATCAAGGCAGGCGGTACGATTCCTTTTACGGTTTGGGATTTCACTGTTGCCCGTATTCCGGTTTTAATTTTATCCATTGTTTATATGGCAACGATCGGTTACCGTCTGCTGCCTGATGTACCGAATGAAGAATTCGAAGATTACGGCGGAAAACAGGGAACGAAATCCAATCTTACATTAACACCTGCAAAAGAAATCATTTCCCTTGTAATCTGCTGCTTGACGATCCTGCTTATGTTTGTTTCCAACGGCATTCATATACCTATGTATATCATACCCTGCATCGGTGCGGTTCTGCTTGTGATCACAGGTGTAATGAGTGAAAAGGAAGCCCTGTCCTCCATTCACCTGCCAACCGTATTTTTATTTGCAGGCGTATTGCCTCTGTCAGATGCAATGGCAAAATCAGGAGCAGGAGATGCAGTTGCTGATATTATGATAAAAATGCTGGGAAATACCACGAATCCATATATTATTATGCTTGTGTTTATATTGTTTCCATTGATTCTCACTCAGCTTATGTCCAATCTGGCAACTGTTGCTATTTTTATTCCGCTGGCCAGTACCGTTGCAGTGAAAATTGGAATTGATCCCCGTGCTGCAGTAATGGCAAGTCTTATAGCCGGATGTGCCTCTTTCCTGACACCAATGGCGGCTCCCTGCCAGGCTATGATCATGGGGCCGGGAGGATATAAGCTGAAAGATTATTTAAAGAGCGGTCTGCCTTTGATTATCATGATAGTTGTAGTTACCGTATTTTATTTACCTCTAATATTTCCGTTTTAAGTAAATTATGAAACATCCTGAGAACTGCCGGATTGGGAGCTCTTAGGATGTTTTTTATGAGCAGTCTGGCAGAATGGCATCTGAAAAAATGCAATTGGAGTTTTAACACTCCATTGCCCTGTGTATATGGTTGTGGTAGAATAGGAACATGGTTTTAATTACGAGGTTGAGAGAAGAAAGCTGGAAAGAACATGTATTGTATGAGTGTGAGCCATAAGAAGGCTCCGGTGAATATCAGAGAAAAGTTTGCCTTCAGTACAAAAGAAAAGGCTGAATTAATAGACAGACTATTGAAGAAGGATTCCATAACAGGCGTAGTCGTGCTTTGTACCTGCAACCGCAGTGAGATCTATGTTTCGGGGTCAAAATATGCCATTGGGGAGCTCCAGAGGGAGGCTGCCGATTTAAAGGGAGTGCGCCTGGGAGAGTTAATTAAATATTTAAATATATATACTGAAGAAAGTGCCATCCGGCATTTGTTTAAGGTTGCCTGCGGATTTGATTCCATGGTTTTAGGGGAAGATGAGATTCTGGGCCAGGTAAGAGATTCTTATCAGTATTCCAAAGAATCAGGGGCTGCGGATTATGAGCTGAATGTGTTATTTCAAAAAGCAATGGCTGCAGCGAAACGGATAAAAACGGATACCCGGCTTTCCAGAACCCCCCTTTCCATAGCAACACTTGTGGCAAATGAAGTATTTCATTTCAGCAAGGAGGGGGAGTACAAAGACGTAATGGTTATCGGCATGACCGGAAAGATGGGAAGTACCATAACCAAGAATCTGTTAAGCAAGCCTGGAATCCGGGTGACCGGAACAGTCAGAGCCCATTCCTCAGACCTGCTGTTTAAAGTGGACAGCGGCCGGATCCGGGAAGTGGATTACAAAGAACGCTACAAATATATGAACGATATGGATGTGGTGATCAGCGCAACGTTAGGACCTCATTATACAGTGACCAGAGAAGAACTGGACAAATGTATGAAGCAGGGAAAAGAACGGCTTTTTATTGATGTAGCGGTTCCTGTTGATATGGACCCTGAGATCAGGGGATTTTCCGGACTCACTTTATATGACATTGATTATTTTGAAACTTTGTCAAGGAACAATACAGAAATCAAGCTGAAAGAACTGGACTGTGCCCGGGAGATTATGGAAGAAGAACTGGATGGAGCTTTAAAGGAAGTTTTGTTTCATCCTTACATTTCTCAGATGGATGAATTAAAGGAAGCATTGTCCGGAAAGCGGCTTGATACTCTTTTATACCGCATTCGGGATCATGTTACCAGCGAAGATTTAAAGGTGGTGCTTCGGACTTTGGATGGTTTAAAGGACTGGATGAGGGAGGAGTGACAATGGCTTATTTTCCGTTTTTTGTAGAGCTTGAAGGGAAAAAGTGCCTGATTGCAGGCGGCGGAATGGTGGCTTACAGAAAGGCACTTGTGTTAAAGGATTTCGGGCCGGAGATTACTGTGGTTGCCATGGATATGATTCCTGAGATGGAACAGCTTGCTGCACAATGTGATAAAACCATGACTCTGCTTAAGCGGGGGGTTGAAGATAAGGATATACAGGAGGCGGATTTAGTGATTGCCGCTACGTCAGACGAAAAACTGAACAGGCACATATCTGTCATTTGCAGGCAGCAGAAGATTCCTGTGAATGTGGTGGATGTGCAGGAAGAATGCAGTTTTATTTTTCCTGCACTGATCAAGGAGGAAGAGATTGTTGTGGGAATATCCACAGGAGGCAGTTCGCCTACCATCGCCCAGCATTTAAAAAAACGGTTTAAAGAAGCAATTCCCTCAGGATTTGGTATGCTCTCCGGCCAGCTTGGCACGTACCGGGAACTGGTAAAGGAAAAGGTACCCTCCCTTTCGGTCAGGACTGAGATTTTTAAGACCATGGTAAAAGAGGGAATCAGGCAGGGCGGAGTATTTACCAGAGAGCAGGCCATAGAACTGATAGAAAGGAAACTTGCGGAACATGAACAGTGATGTAATACGCATAGGAACCAGAAAAAGTGCACTCGCCGTGGCACAGACGCAGCTGGTTGCGGATGCTTTGCTAAGAGTTTCTCCCTGGATTACAGCGCAGCTGGTGAAAAAACAGACAGAAGGGGACCGGATTCTCAATAAGCCGCTTTTGGAGTTTGGCGGAAAAGGCGTGTTTGTAACAGAGTTTGAAGATGCGCTTCTGCAGGGAGAGATAGATTTAGCTGTCCATAGCGCAAAGGATCTTCCCATGGATTTAAAGGATGGTCTGGGGATCGTGGCGGTCCCGGAGCGGGAGGATCCGAGAGATGTACTGATTACCTTAAAAGACAGTGATTTAAATAAAAAAGATGAGATTATCATTGGTACTTCCAGCTTACGAAGAAGGATTCAGATCGAAGAAATCGGAAGCTCCTTATGGAAGGGGATTCCGGTCCGGTGTGAAAATTTAAGAGGCAATGTGCAGACACGTTTAAAACGGCTTTTGGAAGGGGATTATGATGGGATTATTCTTGCAGCTGCAGGATTAAACCGCCTGGGTATTCAGTCAGACCCGGCCTTCGATTATCATTATTTTGACTGTGAGACCATGATTCCGGCTGGAGGACAGGGAATTCTGGCTGTAGAAGGAAGAACGGGGATGGAGACCTGGCCTGAGATTTCGGCAATTGAGAATAAGGACGCAAGGTTATGCCTGACCCTGGAGCGGAAGATATTAAAGCTTTTAAATGCAGGCTGTCATGAACCTGTGGGAGTTTACTCCCGTATAAAGGAAGGGCAGATCGAGGTCTTTGGAATCAGCAGGAGAGAGGACCAGGTGAAAAAAATCCATCTCCAGGGAAAAACAGAGGAACTGGACAGCTTGGCAGAACAGGCTGCAAAGAGACTTTAACTGAAAATGGAGGATGTCATGAAGAAAAATGGAGTGGTGTATTTAGTCGGTGCGGGACCGGGTGATCCCGGTCTCATTACCCAAAAAGGATTAAAGCGGCTTGGAAGCTGCGATGCGCTGGTTTATGACTCCCTTGCTTCGGATTATTTCCTCAATGAGGTGCCGGACCATTGCAGAAAGATATATGTGGGGAAGCGGGCCGGCGTTCATTCCATGAAACAGGAGGAGATTAACCGCCTCTTAGTGGAACTGGCAGAGGAAGGCTTAAACGTGGTCCGTTTAAAAGGAGGAGATCCTTTTGTATTTGGACGGGGAGGAGAGGAGATTCTGGCACTTTCAGAAGCGGAAATCCCCTTTGAGGTAGTCCCCGGTGTGACCTCGGCGGTGGCAGCACTTTCCGTAGCCGGGATTCCGGTTACACACAGAGCGGTGAGCCGAAGCTTTCATGTAATGACAGGGCATACACTTTCTGATAATGGGACACTTCCTCCTGATTTTGATTCCTTTGCAAAGCTTTCCGGAACTCTGGTATTTTTAATGGGTCTTTCCAATCTTTCTCTGATTGTCAATGGACTTATAAAAAATGGAAAGCCAGAAGACACACCTGCAGCAGTGATTGAAAACGGAACTCTTCCGGAACAGAGGACGGTAAGGGGGACTCTTGCAGATATTGAAAGCAGGGCAGAGCAGGCAGAAATTAAAAGTCCTGCAATTATTGTGGCGGGAGATGTGGCGGCCCTGGACTTTTCCTCTACGCTAAGTCTGCCGCTGAAGGGCTGCAGGATCGGCATTGCCGGAACAGAATCATTTACAGGAAGGCTTCGCCAGGAGCTTTTAAAACTTGGAGGAATGACTGACAATGTATTGACTTTATCCATTAAGTCCCACCGGTCCGGTGAAGCAATGAATGAAGCATATAAAAGGCTTGGGTCCTACTCCTGGCTGGTATTTACCAGTGCCAATGCAGTGAGGGAATTTTTTGCCGGGCTTTTTGAAGGCGGTTATGATTTGCGTTCACTGGGAACTATAAGGTTTGCAGCAATAGGGAAAGGAACGGGAGATGAACTGCTTAAGGCAGGTTTTCATGCAGATTATATCCCTGACTGCTATCAGGTAAAGGATCTTGCAGAAGGATTAAAATCCCTGCTTACAAAAGAGGACCGGCTGCTCATTCCAAGGTCTGCAGGCGGATCGCCGGTACTTAACCGGATACTTGATGAAGCCGGGGTATTTTATGATGATATTGTGCTTTATGATGTGGCGCTGAAAAAAAATGAACAGGAGAGCATGGAAAAGGTATTGGCTCCCCTTCATTATTTAGCATTTGCCAGTGCTTCGGGCGTGGATGCATTTTTTCAGGGAGAAAGAGAGAAAGTCCTTCCCTCTCTTGCTTCTTTCAAGGTGGTCTGCATCGGTGATATAACTGCAAAGGCACTGATACGGTATGGAAGAGAAGCAGATTTAATTGCACCGGTATACAGTATTTCAGGGCTGACAGAGGTCATCTGTCAGGACTGGTGCAGGGAAAAGGAGTAAATTACGATGAATACAGAAGAGTCAAAAAAACTATTTGAAGAGTCCGGAAACTGTTTCCCAGGCGGAGTCAACAGCCCTGTGAGAGCCTTTGGTTCCGTAGGAGGGGTTCCTGTTTTTATTAAAAAAGCAGAAGGATCCCATATCTATGATGAGGATGGGAATGAATATATTGATTATGTAAATTCCTGGGGCCCGTGTATTCTTGGGCATGCATATAAGCCGGTGGTAGAAGCGGTCAGAGAGGCCTGTCTTTCCGGCTTATCCTATGGTGCTCCTACGAGAAGAGAGCTGGAACTTGGAAAGCTGATTACACAATGCATCCCCTCCATGGAAATGATGAGAATGGTCAGCTCCGGAACGGAAGCTGTGATGAGCGCCATTCGGGCAGCAAGAGGATTTACGGGAAGAGATAAGATCATAAAATTTAAGGGCTGCTATCACGGACATTCCGATGGTCTTCTGGTAAAGGCGGGTTCCGGAGCCCTCACAGGCAGCGCACCGGACAGCGCAGGTGTTCCTGCATCCTATACGGAACACACGCTGTTAGCCGGTTACAATCAGGAAGATACGGTGGAAGAGCTGTTTCGTCAGTATCCCGGGGAGATCGCAGCGATCGTGGTGGAACCTGTTGCAGCTAATATGGGACTGGTGGCTCCAAAATCAGGTTTCCTTGAATTTTTAAGAGACATTACAACCAGGTACGGAGCGCTGTTAATCTTTGACGAGGTGATCACAGGTTTTCGAATGGCGCTTGGCGGAGCTCAGGAATATTATAAGGTGAAACCTGATCTGACCACTCTTGGCAAAATTGCAGGAGGCGGCATGCCCATGGGAATTTACGGCGGGCGTAAGGAAATCATGGAAGTTGTATCGCCCCTTGGAAAGGTATATCAGGCAGGAACGCTGTCCGGAAACCCCATTGCAACTGCGGCAGGAATTGCAACCGTTAAAGCACTGATGGAACGGCCGGATATCTACTCCTCTCTGGAGAAAAAAGCAGATACACTGGTGCAGACTTTGAAAGAGGTACTTCCAAAGGCACAGGTTAACCAGGCAGGTTCCTTATTCAGCGTATTTTTTGCGGAACACCCGGTGGTGGATTATGAATCGGCTTTAAAATCGGATACGCGGTTGTATGCAAAGTATTTTCATTATCTCCTTGAGCATGGAATATACACAGCGCCTTCTCAGTTTGAGATTCTGTTTTTATCAGCCGCTCATACTCAGGAAGATTTAGATGAGACTATGAGAATTATGAAAGAAGCGGCGGCAAATTTATAATCGGAAATGCATAGAGGATGTTGCAGAAAGTGATCTGTACCATCCTCTTTTTTTATTGTTATAAAAGAAGAAGTATAAATTCTAAAAGAACCATAAATTGTATTAACATTTAACGCAATCTATTGATAAATGAAAGGTTTTGGTATATTTTATTGATAGAGGAGGCGAAATATATGGACTATTTAGTTGTGTATACAAGTAAAACCGGAAACACTCAGAAGGTAGCCATGAAGATTTTCGAAGCGCTTCCGGGAAAATCGAAGGATATTGTTAATCTGGAGGAGTACCATGGAGAAGAAGCAGATACGTATTTTGTAGGATTCTGGAACAACAGGGGAATTTGTACAACAGAAGTGATTGATTTCCTCTCCAACCTCCATGACAAAAAGATTGCTTTGTTTGGTACCTGCGGAATATTTGAAAACAAAGAATATTTAAAGCAGGTGGAAAAGCAGGTTTCTGTTTTTCTGCCGGAAGATAATGAGTACCTGGGATGCTTTTTATGCGGAGGTAAGATGGGCCCTAAAGTGCTGGAAAAGTGCAGACAGATGCGGGCACAGCATGATACACCCCAGATCAGGGAGATGATAGCAGCCTATGAAGATGCCATGCTCCATCCCAATAGAGAAGATTTAGATCAGGCATGTGTATTTACGGAAGCGGTATTAGACCAGCTTCAGAGGAAAAAGGAGGAGCGAGATGGGATTAAAAGATGATGGGAATTCTGGAAAAAACCATAAGAAGCCATTTATTTATTATTACATGATTGTATTGATATTGATGATTTTGTTCAACGCCATGGCTGTGCCGTGGCTCCAGTCAAAAGCAGTGACTGAGGTACCCTACAGCACATTCTTAGAAATGGTGGACCAGGGAAAGATTCAGGCAGTTGCCAAAACTGACACAGAGATCCAGTTTAAATCCGATACAGGGAAAAAGGACTGGGAGGGAAAACCGGTCTATGCCGTTTACAAGACGGGGATCTGGCCTGATGAAACGCTGACAGAAAGGCTGATTGCCCACAACGTACAGTTTGAAAAGACCATTGTGCAGCAGATGTCACCACTGGTTTCCATTCTTTTAACCTGGATTGTTCCCATACTGATTTTTGTATTTCTGGGTAACTTTTTATCCGGTCAGATGCAAAAGAAGATGGGCGGGAATACCATGTCTTTTGGTAAATCCAATCCGAAAATTTATGCAGAATCTGAAACTGGGAAAAACTTCACTGATGTAGCAGGTCAGGAAGAAGCAAAGGAAGCATTAAAGGAGATCGTGGATTTCCTTCATAATCCCGGTAAATATGCTTCCATCGGTGCCTCGCTTCCCAAAGGAGCCCTGCTTGTAGGACCTCCAGGAACAGGTAAAACCCTTCTTGCCAAAGCAGTGGCAGGAGAAGCTCATGTCCCGTTTTTCTCCATATCCGGTTCAGAATTTGTAGAGATGTTTGTAGGTATGGGTGCTGCGAAAGTCCGGGATTTATTTAAACAGGCCAATGAAAAAGCTCCCTGTATCGTATTTATTGATGAGATTGATACCATTGGAAAGAAGCGTGACGGCGGCGGATTTTCCGGCAATGACGAGCGGGAACAGACCCTTAATCAGCTTCTGGCTGAGATGGATGGATTTGACGGTAAAAAAGGAGTTGTGATTCTGGCTGCTACCAACCGTCCGGATTCTCTGGATAAAGCGCTTCTGCGCCCCGGCCGTTTTGACCGCCGGATACCCGTGGAACTGCCGGATCTAAACGGAAGGGAAGCCATTTTAAAAGTACATGGAAGAAATGTGAAGCTTTCCGATGACGTGGATTTTCATGGAATCGCCCTTGCCACATCAGGTGCAAGCGGAGCGGAGTTAGCCAATATGATTAATGAGGCTGCTTTAAGAGCTGTCCGCATGGGCAGAAAAACAGTGACTCAGACAGATCTGGAGGAAAGCGTGGAAGTGGTCATTGCCGGATATCAGAAAAAGGACGCCTCTGTCAATGTGGAAGAAAAGAAGATCATTGCATACCACGAAGTGGGGCATGCTCTGGTTGCAGCTTCCCAGACCCACTCTGCACCAGTTCATAAAATTACCATTATTCCCAGAACCTCAGGAGCACTTGGATATACCATGCAGGTCGATGAAGAAGAACGCCATCTTCTGACTAAGGAAGCGGCTCTGAATAAGATTGCTACATTTACCGGCGGAAGGGCAGCAGAGGAGCTGATTTTTCAGACGGTCACCAGCGGTGCATCAAACGATATTGAACAGGCCACAAGAATTGCAAGAGCCATGGTTACCCGTTACGGCATGACCGATGAATTTGATATGGTCGCACTTGAGACGATGACCAATCAGTATCTGGGCGGAGATACTTCCCTTGCCTGTTCCCCTGATACCGCAAAGCGGATTGATGAAGCAGTGATCGGAATTGTGCGTCAGCAGCACCAGAAGGCTCGTGAGATTTTAAAGAACAATTTAAACAAGCTTCATGAGATCGCAGAGTATCTGTTAGAAAGAGAGACGATTACCGGAGAAGAATTTATGGAGATTTTTAAGAAAGAAGCGGTAAAGGGCTGATGCCTCAATGATTAATCCGGTTTAACAGAATAAAAAGAAGAATCAGAGACGGAACACCTTTGATTCTTCTTTTTTTGTCCGCTATAGGCGGAGAGGTTGTGATTAAAATCAATCAAGTCATTTCATCCCGAAGTGCGTCAATGATATCTTCTTTTTTTATCTTACGGGTGGCATACGTCATTGTAATAAATACAAGAAAGAACACGCCAAATGTACTGACGGCCATACTGCCCCAGGGGAATAGAAATTCGAAATAATCCATCTTTTCTACAGATGCCAGTCCTTTGTAAATCAGCCATGAGATGATTCCCGCTAAGGGGAGCCCGAATAACAGGGTCCTCATGCCATAAAGGATACACTCGAAATTCATCATCCGGTTAAATGCACGTTCTGACATTCCAATAGATCGGAGCATGGCCAGTTCCCTTCTGCGCAGCCTGATATTGGTGGAAATCGTGTTAAACACATTGGCGGCTGCAATCAGTGAAATCATAATGACGAAAACATAAGTAAACACATTAATAACAAAGGATATACTGCGGTATTGTTCCATTATCCCGTATACATTGTACAGGGTATATGCAGATGTAATGCCCATGCTCTGAATCATTGATTCCATTTCTGCTGCTGACTGGGTTGGATTCTTTGACCGGAATGCCAGACCTGCATTGGCCTGAAGATTCTGGGTTTCAAATTTCTCTTTTATTGAATAGGGCACCACCATCATGAACAGATTCTGTCCGGCTGTGGAAGATTGCTTTGGAGGCGGATCCACCGGATAGGTATCCACAAAAGTAATATCCGCGTTTTGTTCCTGTCCCATCGATGGCTGGTCATCTGCTTCGGGTGCGATACTGCAACGAATGGAACGTTCACCGAACAGATCAAATACTTCCGGTGGAGCATCTTTTTGATCGACCTGTTGTTTTGCAATGGCAATCAATTTCCCGCCTTCTCCGGTATATTCTTCTGGGGGCAAGTTCAATTTTCTTATGAATTCCTGATAATCACTGTCAGGAATAAACTGGAGGTCCATTGGCAGATCAATCGTTTCGCTGTCTGATGTATCACCCGCATATTCCCGGTAACGGTTTGAAAGATCACCTGTTTTAACTGTACATGTATATGGGAAAACCTCCTGGCAGGAGCTTTCATAGACTCCATCAGCGGTTTTCAGTTTGTTATAAAGATAAAAAAGTTCGGTATGGTCCATGCCTCCAGAGGAAAACAGGATATCATAGTCTATATTTACGATATACTGTTGTGAAAGCCGTTTTAATGCAGATCCAAAAGAATTTCCCGATACAAACAGAACCACACTTAAGACAAGGGACAGAACAATGCTGCGGTAGCGCTTCTTGTTTCGCTTAAAATTCTTAAGGGCAAGAGTTCCCTCCAAGCCACAAAATTGCTGAGAAATTTTTGCTGTTTTTACGGATTTTGATTCAATTTTAATCTCGTTGGTTTGTCGTATGCTCTCCATTACGGGAGTGTTTGCTGCTTTCCTGGCCGGAATATAGGCTGAAATTAAAATAGTAACCAGACTGACTGCAGCAGCTGCAGCGATGGCAGAGAATGATACCGATAAGTTTAATGGTACAGTAATGTAGAGAATGTTTTTAAGTTTCCCTTCAACAATGGGAAGCAGTAGTCCGACACTGCCTATACCGGTTATTATGCCGATGGGTATACCGATACCGCCAATGCAAAGTCCTTCAAACAATACTGAATTTCGCAGTTGCTTTGCAGTAGCGCCAACTGACGAGAGAATTCCAAACTGACGTATGCGTTCGTTGAGGGAGATGTTGAACGAGTTATAAATTAAAAAAATGGAACCTGTCATTATAATCGCAGTCAAAATTCCGCCAACTGTGTACAGAAACGTATGAAACAGATTGTTGTCCGAAATGCCCATGAGACCCAGCACATAATCATTGAGGATGTAAGCTGGTGATCCGGCTATGCGCTCAGCGTAAGCCTTTATCTGACGCGGGTTTTTCAATGTGACAAACAGGCTGTAGCTGTCTGCCTGATCTTTGCTGTCCGATTTCGTTATCAGAGTGTATCCCGGTGCAGAATGTTCTTCAAACCCAGGTCGTTCACAGATTCCCACAACCTTGTAGGTTTTCTTTTCCTTTGGCACAAATGTTTCTTTCACAGATCCCGGGTATTCCCCCGGTTGATAGGAATTGTGCTGATTGAGAAATTTGTTTCCTTCAACACGGTTACCAACAAAAAGGGTAAGCGTATCGCCCACCCTGAACCGGACACCGCCTTTTGCTGCAACGTGATCCGGGATGAGAATTTCACTGCTGTTTTCAGGAAGCCTGCCGGAAATCAGGTTTATGGGCAGAGTATGAAAGGCATCCTCGCTGAATCCGGCGATAAAGAGATAGGGTTTTTCGGCGCTCTTTGCTCCGTCAAGTACGGCATAGCCGATATTCTCAAAGGCCGCAGTATTTGTAACTCCCTTGTCGCCGGCCCGTTCCTGGATAAAAGAGGAATTTGTGTCCAAAAACTCAATGTGCCATCCCCCGTGCTTTACAATAGAAGCCCTTACAAGAAAATTTAAAAGGGAGGTGCCAAAGGCTGCGACTCCTGTAATCATGGCGGCAGATAAAACAACTCCGATTATCGTGACAATCGTTCTGGTCCGGTTCTTCTTCATGCTCTGTAAGGTGACTTTGTTAAAAATATTCATGACTGCACCAGCCTCTCATCCCGCGTGACTCTTCCGTCAGATATGCTGATAATGCGGTCTGCCTGCAGGGCTATATTTTCATCATGAGTGACGAGAATAAGGGTCTGCCCGTATTTTTTATTGCTTTCTTTCAGCAGTCTGATGATTTCATGTCCATTTCGGGTGTCAAGACTGCCGGTGGGTTCATCGGCAAGCATGACAGCCGGGGCGTTCATTAAAGCGCGGCCTATGGAAACACGCTGCTGCTGACCGCCGGAAAGCTGATTGGGTAAGTGGGTTTTCCGATCCTCAAGTCCAAGCATGTTAAGCAGATCATTCAGCCGCTCCTCATTGACTGCCCGTTTGTCCATGAGGACAGGAAGAGTGATGTTTTCCACCACATTCAGAGTGGGAATGAGGTTATGAAACTGGTAAATCAGTCCGACCTGGCGCCTGCGGAAGATGGCCAGTTTTTCATTGCTTTGGGCGTATATATCCTGCCCATCTAAGTACACCTTTCCGCCTGTGGGCACATCCACGCCCCCGATGATGTGAAGCAATGTGGATTTACCTGAGCCGGAGGAACCGATGATTGCAGTAAAACCACCTTTTTCGATTGTAAGAGAAATATGGTCAAGTGCGGTAACCTGGCTTTCGCCTTTCCCGTAGATCTTGCAGAGATTTTCAATTTTTAAGAACTCCATTATGTGAGTCTCCTTTCTCATGGTTTACCCATATAATAGAACTTTTCACTTACATCCTGGTGACTTTTAGGTGAGAGATTCGTCACTTTGGGAAACGTATGGTAAAAACAGCGCCTCCCTCAGGGTGGTTTTTTGCGGTAATTGTCCCACCATGCCCTGTTATAATCATCTTGCAGAGAGAAAGTCCGATTCCGTATCCGGAAGTATCTGTTTTATCCCCACGGTAAAACCGGTCAAACAGGCAGGGCAGATCTTCTTTTTTAAAACCTGTACCGCTGTCATGGATGGTAATCCCGGTAAACAGCGGGGTGTCCGTACCATTTATTTGAAGCCGTCCTATCTCGCCTGCACTTTCTATACAATTTTTAAGGATGTTCTGCAATGCTTCCGAAAGCCAGTTTTGGTCGCCCTCAATGATCAGTCCTTTTGGCACATCGATCTGCAGATCCATATTGTGAAGCTCCATTTGTATGAGAAATGGGCGGAGTGCACAGTAGATTAAGCTGTTTACCTCTGTCGGTTCCCGTTTAAACACCACAATGCCTGCGTCTAAGCGGGATAATTTTAACAGAGTGGTAATGAGCCAGTCCATTCGTACAAGCAATCCTTCCATTTCCCGCAAAAGTGTCTTCTTCTGGTTTTCATCCGGATTGCTTGCCAACAATGAAACAATAAGGTTTACGGATGTGAGCGGGGTTTTAAGCTGGTGGGCTATGTCAGCCAATGAATCGGCAAGATGTTTCTTTTCTTTTTTTAATGCTTCATTCTGTTCCCGGATACGCAGCGTCATTTTAGCTAACTCGCTGTGCAGTATGGAAAGCTCCCCCTCGTCCGATTCCCCAATATAGAGATGATCAGCATTATGAAGTACAAGGTCAATTTGAGCTGAAATCCGGGCAATGTTTTTATACCGGGCTCTGGTGAATGAAAAAAATGCTGTACCAAAGGCAGCAGAAGAACAGGCGGCAAGGATTCCTGCCAACCTGCTGATCGCAAATCCAAGAATAACTGTGATGGCTGCCATTATGGAGAACAAAATGGCAAACTGCCGAAACTCTCTATTCCGAAGCATGGCCGCCCCCCAATCGATACCCAGTCCCCCGTACGGTCATAATGATCCGCGGGCTTGCCGGGGCGTCCTCTATCTTCAGCCGCAGCCGTTTGATATATACAGTCAGTGTATTGTCATTGACATACTCGCCCGCAGCATCCCACAATTCGTCAAGCAGCATTCCCCTTGTAATAATACGTTTCGGGTTGTTTAGAAACACCAGCAGCAGGCGGTATTCCAATGCGGAAAGAAAAACTTCGCCTCCGTTTTTTTTCACGATGCCGCTTGCTGTATCCACATGAAGCCCGCAAATCTCATAATCCGACCCGGTACGCCCGCTTTTTCGAAGAGCGGTTCTGATTCGTGCTATTAATTCACGGGGGCGGAAAGGCTTTGTAATATAATCATCTGCGCCCATGTTTAACCCGGTAACTACACTGGCTTCATCGCCGGAAGCCGTCAGAAAGATAACCGGAATATCCTGGGTTTCTTTCATCTCTGAGCAAACAATAAAGCCATTTCCATCAGGCAGAGAAATATCAATGAGTGCCAGGTCAAATTTATTTACGCCAAGCGCGGCAAGAGCCTCCCCCTGGGCAGAGGTGTGGGTGACTGTAAAGCCTTCCGAGCTCAGCAAAAGCATAAGGTTTTTAGCGATTGCCTTATCGTCTTCAACTAAAAATATACACGGCATTCGTCTATCCTCCGATTTTTCGTTTTTTACACTATCACGCCCTATTATATTTCTTTTGACCGGCAGATACAAGCCGAAGTATAATTTAATCATGAAAAAATGAACCGTCCAGGGTTTTGATGACTCTTAGTATATAGATGCATCTAAAAAAGGAAAGGAAACAGGTTATGAACGAAGATAAGAAGGCTTTGGTGGAACGCATGCTTGGCGGAAGCGAAGCTGCATTTGACGAGTTATACCGTTCCTGTTCCAGTAAGCTATACCGTATGGCGTATTTTATCACTGGCAACCGGTCTGACAGTGAGGACATCCTGCAGGAGACCTTTGTAAAATGCTTTCTTTACAGAGATAGATTAAGAGAACCGGAACGGTTTGAACCGTGGCTCTATCAGATTCTGGTGAGAACTGCCTGGCGGAATGAGAAAAGGAAGAGGAGCAGGTCCGAGCTCTCGTTTGAAGGGATTCTGGATCAGGAGGAAGATCAGATCAGAGCAGAGTGGATTCAGGAAGATGAAAGGGAGAAAGGACCGCTGGGAGCGGTTCTGGAGGCAGAGACTGCCGCACAGATCCGTGATGCGCTCAAAAGACTTGATGTAAAATACCGTACGGTGATTCTTTTGTATTATTATAATGAGTTAAGTACAAAAGAAATCGCAAGGGTAACCGGAACGATGGAGGGGACTGTGAAATCCCGCCTGTTTAAGGCAAGGAAACTGTTAAAGAGTCTTCTGGAAGCTGATAACATCACGGAAGGGGAAAAGGAGAGGGGGATTTGCCATGGCTAGGACCTCGGAGGAAAATCTAAAACGTTACATAAAAACAGAACTGGATTCCATAACCCCGCATAAGGACGAAGAACGGCGGCTTTTAGAAATCCATAAAAAATTGAATAAAAGGAGTAATCGTATGAAAATTCGAAAAAATAAATTAGCAGCAGCATTTACAGCAATGGTTGTTATTACCGTATTAGGAACGGTAACAGCAGTTGCAGCCGGTAAAATCACTGGTTTAGTCAGTGGAAGTGGAAAAAATGTAAATTCTATAACGGAATTACGTGAATTGTCAAAAACTCAGATGAAAGTCTCACCAAAAATACCTGACAATTTCACAAATGGCATGGCATTTGTAAAAGGTGAAATCTCACAGGTAAAGGGAGTCGATGAAAATAATAATCAGGTTATCACCTATTCAGAAGCATACGCTGAATATGGGGAAGATCCCCAGGTCACTCTGTCCAGCCATGTGCATCAGGATGGAATTTCCGAAGGAGATCAGCCAGGCCGGAAAGAGGTTTATCAGGGCGTTGAACTGAATTCTGTTGAAACACAGTACGTATTCCTGCCGGAGGGGCAGGAGCCTTCCGAAGAAGATAAGAAACTTCAGGAAGAAGGAAAACTGATGATCAGCTATGGATCCGATCAGGAAGAACGCAAGCTGTTTAAATCAGTAATTTGGTCCGAGAATGGAATTGATTATCTTCTGTTTACATTTGAAAATGTTGAATTAAATTCTCTGACGGCTATGGCAAAGGAAGTAATAGATACAAAGTAAACATTATGAGCAGGCGGCTATTTTTTCTTCAAAACCTCCGCATACATCCAGCCATTGTATTTAAACAGCGACTGGTCCTTCAGGATAGACATCTGCTTGCGCCAGTCTCTGGGAGTTTCTCCCATGATGGCAAGGAAATGCCGGTTAAAGCTTGAGATGGAGTGGAACCCCACCCGCTCGGAAATGTTTAAAACGGATTCTTCCGTCATGCGGAGCAAATCCGCTGCTTTTCTGATGCGGGTGGTATTTAAGTATTCTAAGGGGCAGTTACCCATGATAGAAGAAAACAGCCTTCTGAAATGGGCAGGGCTTAAGCTGCATAGGGCAGCAAGCTGTTCCATGGGAAAGTCTTCCATATAATGATACCGGATAAATTCCAGAGCCGGTGCAATGACCAGCGCATTTTCAGGCGTCTGGTCTTTTTTCTTGTGGTTTAAGGAAGCAGCTCTCATAAGATTGGCTGCCAGTGCAAGAAAGAGCCCACGGACAGCCAGCTCATAACCAGGTTCTTTCTTTTTCATCTCTTCTATTATTTCGGTGACAATGGAATAAATGACCGGATATTTTATTTTTCCCATAATCAGGCTTAAATGATGTTCCAAAAAGGAAAAGAGTTCTACATTGTGAAGATCTGTACCAGAAAAGAATGGGTGGAGCAGCTCCCCCATATCCACGAATAAATAAGACCATTTGCTGCTGGTTCCAGGTGCGCTGTATGTGGTGTGGGGAATGTCACAGGATACAGCAGTGACGTCTTCCGCATGAAAGGGGTAAGTGGTATCTTCAAATTTAATCGTTCCGCTGTCCGTCTCGCATATCCCGATCTCCAGGCAATTATGGATATGAAGGCGCCCGGAGGGAACATCGGAGATTCGCCAATGATTTCCAGTCAGAAGAAGAACGGGAAAGTGAGCCGGTAAATCATAATCTCTGAATTCAATTATATTCTTTTTCTTTTTAGACATATATTCCTGATACCTCCTCATTTCACTTCTGTTATTATACATGATATCTAATTCTTATTTCAATCAATAATAGTTCAATAAATGCTTATCTGATTAAAATGAATAACATAAAACAATAAAATCTGCAGGTTTACTCGAAAAATGAGGAAATAATGCCGCAACTTTCCCAGGCTGCACAATAATAAATGATTGAAACTGCATAGTTTAAAGGTTGATTTGATTGGAAACAGAATTGTGCATTTTTTATAATATAGTTATCAAAAATCGCGGAGATGGGAGGATATTATGGTTAAATCTGAAACAGAGGCAGGTTACGGCCAAAGAAAACAGAAAAACAGAAACCGGTTTCTTCGTTATTTACAGCGGGACTGGCAGCTTTACGTACTCATGGTTCTTCCCATGCTTTTCATTCTGATCTTTAAATTCCTGCCATACAGCGGACTGTCCATTGCATTTAAGGATTATAAGGTGGCTAAGGGGTATGCCGGAAGTGACTGGGTGGGATTTTCCATATTTCATAAGGTCTTTGGCAAAAGGGATTTCGGTCAGGCGTTAAGCAATACGCTGCTGTTAAATATTCTGGACCTGGTTTTTGGTTTTCCCATGCCGGTCATTTTAGCTCTGATCCTCAATGAAATCAAAAACAGGTATTTTAAAAGTACCATGCAGACACTTTTATATCTGCCTCATTTTTTATCCTGGGTCATTATCGGAGGAATCGGTTATTCCCTTTTTTCTGTCAGCAGCGGTGTGGTGAATGTTCTGATTAAAAATGCCGGTCACAGTCCGGTTCCATTTCTTCAGGAGAATACCTGGTGGCTGATCAGCTATGTACTCATCGGGGTGTGGCAGTCCATGGGGTGGGGAACCATTATCTATCTGGCTGCGATTACAGGTGTGAATTCTGAGCTTTATGAGGCGGCAAGAGTGGATGGTGCCGGAAGGCTGAAACAGTGCATTCACGTAACGCTTCCATGCATACGAAGTACCATCGTAACACTGCTGATCATGAATCTGGGGAAGCTGATGGGAGGTTCTTTTGAACGGGTGTACGCCCTGGCCAATGCCAAGGCAACCGAATTTACCACTACCATTCCGGTTTTAGTATACCGATGGGGAATTGAAAGCGGAAAATTCAGCGAAGCAACCGCACTGGGTCTGTTCCAGTCCGTGATTGGCCTGGCTCTTGTGGTCGCTGCTGATCTCATAGCCAAGAAGCTGGGTGAAGATGGTCTCATATAAGGAGGGGATGACGATGAGCAAAAATCAGTATAAAAAGCCCTGGGTATGGACCAGAGCGAGAAGAAAGGATTTTGTAACTGACATATTTTTTCATATTCTGCTCCTTGTGGTATCTATGACATGCCTGCTTCCGTTTATCCACATATTTGCCAAGTCTGTCAGCAGGGAAGCCTATGTCATTGCAAATAAGATCTTTCTTCTTCCAAAAGGAATTAACTTTGATGCATACAGCAAAGTCTTACAGGATGCATCCATTGTAAGATCCTTATATGTATCCATAATTGTAACTGTTTCCTTCACGGCGATCGGGACGTTTCTTACCATAAGCGCTGCCTATGCCTTAAGCCGGGTTCAGCTGAAAGGCAGAAAAATCATGACTTTTTTAATCATGTTCACTATGTACTTCACTGCTGGCACCATACCGGATTACTTACTGATGAACAATTTACATATGCTGGATACCTGGTGGTGTATGATCCTGCCATTATCTTTTGCAGCCTATAATTTCCTGATTATGAAAAATAATTTCAAGGCCTCAATTCCTGACAGCCTGATTGAGTCTGCTCTAATAGACGGCGCCAGTCATTTTAAAATATTAAGTTATATTGTGGTACCGCTTTCCAAACCCATAATAGCAACAATTTCGTTGTTTTACGCTGTGGGCCGGTGGAATGCCTATTCCGATGCACTGTTCTACATCAAGCAGCGTGTAGATTTACGGCCGCTGCAGCTGAAACTCTATTATCTGGTGGTGGCTGCCAGCGAATCCTTTAAGGCAGAGGGTGGAAATGCCGCAGGACAGATTACAAATCCAGAGGTCTTAAAGGCTTCCTGCATTATTTTTGCAACATTGCCCATTATCTGCATCTATCCCTTTATACAAAGATATTTTGTGCAGGGAACCATGATAGGTGCGGTAAAAGGCTGATGATATTGGAATGAAAAGAGAAGGAGGATATTTATGAGGAAAAGGATGAGTTGGAAGAGGGCCGCAGCGTGGGGGACTGCTTTTGTAATGGCAGCAGGTCTGATGTCCGGATGCAGCGCAAAAAAGGAGGTATCTGCTCCTACTGAAGAAAATAAGAAAGAAGAAACCAGTCAGGCAGCAGAAACGGGAACAAAAGCGGAGGGGAAAAGTTACACGGATTATTCCAAGGGCTTTCCGGAAAAAGTAACCATCAAGATACCTGTGTACGACAGAGGCTTTGAAGGCTGGGATCCGGTGAATAATTATTACACCAGCTGGATTCAAAAGGAATTTGGGGATAAATACAATGTGACCGTCCAGTATGTGGCAATCAACAGGCAGAATGAGATCGCTGATTACATGCAGATGATTGCAGCCGGCAATGCGCCTGATATCATTTTCCATTACGACATGCCTCAGGCGGTGAACTACAATTCTGAGGGCGCCATGCAGGAGCTTGATCTCGATGAAATAAAGTATTATGCACCGGATTATTATAAGAATGCGGAGAAAATCATAAATCAATACGGAAAACTGGATGGAAAGAATACCTTCTTTTTTGCACAGCGAAATCCCATCTATTATAACTGGGTGACGCTCATCCGCCAGGACTGGCTGGATAAAACAGGGAAAGAGAAACCGGCCACAAGAGAGGAGCTTCAGGAGGCAGCAAAAGCATGGAAGGAAGCAGGGCTTGGCAAGCTGGGAGCCCAGATTGTAAATAAAAGCTATACCTATGAGTATCCATTTATCGGATCCTCACCGGATAAAAAGGATTTAAACCTTTATCTGGATCTCAATGCAGCACCTCTTACCTGGAGTGCCACAAAAGCTTACTTAAAAACCATGAACCAGGAATTCAATGAAGGAATTCTTGACCCTGAGTTTTATTTAAATGCAGATGATGCTGCATGGAAAGCTGATTTTGTTGCCGGAAATGTGGGCACCTATTCCTTTTATATCTCCGCAAACACAGATGTAATAAACAGCTTAAAGGCGAATGACCCTAAGGCCGAGGTCTCTGTTTTAAGTCCCACTGCACAGTCACCAAAAGATGGTCACCCATACTACTATAAATACCCGCCCTATGGAATGGTCATGGGAATTAACTCAAAGACAGATGAAAAGCAAAGAGCGGCAGTCTGGATGTTTTTAAACTGGATGTCACAGCCTGAGAATCTGTTCTATTTACAAAACGGAGCGGAGGGCGTTAATTATACTCTTGATTCCGACAAAATTGCAGTGCCTGTCAAGGATTTCAAAGGAGAATCCAAATTGTCCAATAATAATAACAAAGATTACTGGTGTCTGGTTACGGAAATGGCCGATTACGGTGACGAAGAAAAAAATTTAAAGGCCAATATCAGGACTCTGGCTCCAGCCGGATATGAGGATCTGGTGAAACAATCCTATGATTATACAAAAGAAGTGGAGCAGTATGGACTGATCAGCCCCATTTTCACCAGGAGTGTTGAGGCAACCGGAGAGTATGCCGCAGATTTAACAGCCATGTGGCAGGAGTTTTATGTGGATATGATCACATGCAAACCAGAGGAACTGGATGCGAAGTATGAGAAATATTGTAAGGAATATTTAGATAACGGATATCAGGAGATTCTGGATGAAAAACAGAAACTGATCGATTCCGGCGAATTTATTGCTCAATAAGAACATGGGGCTGCTGCAGATCTGGCATCAGCCCTTTCTTAAAAGCAGATTATTCATTCAAATACAGAAATAGGGGAGTTTTTCATGACACAATATATTTTTTATCAGACAGAGGCTGTGAAGGGAGAGGGAATCAATGTGAAGCCTTCCCGGTATTATGAATCCGGCGGAGGCTTTGGCTTTTTCACGGAGAAGTCTTTTAAGTCGTCCCATTCGTGCAGTCTGCCGGAACTGAATACCGGCTTCATTCCCAGTCCGGAGTTTCAGCATGAGATAACAGTAGGGAAGGATGAGTGCGGCTGTTATGTGGATTCTAAGTCCATGTTAATTCCCTTATCCTTTCAGGCTGATATAGGGGACCAGGGAAATTACCTCATGACCATTACTCTTTTTGCAAAGGAAGAAGAAAAAGAGGTTCTTTTATTTGTTGGAAGGAGGCAGCTGGTCTGGCGGGGCAGTTTAAGGGCACAGGAAGAATGGAGCGGGTCTTTTCCAGTCTCCATCAGCGATTTTATACCAAGAGGAGAGACTGGGCGTTTTCGGGATGAGGCTGTTAAAGTAACAGTAATCAGCCGCTCGGTACGGTTAAAAAAGCTTAATATTGAGAAATGGAAAGGGAAAACTTTGTATCTTGCCGGGGATTCTACCGTGACAGATCAGAATGCCCATTATCCTTATAATCCCGCAGAGAGCTATGGGGGCTGGGGGCAGATGCTACCTGTCTTTTTAAACGGTAATTATGCAGTTTCCAATCATGCCCATTCCGGTCTGACCACAGAAAGCTTCCGGTCAGAGGGGCATTATGAAATTCTCATGGAACAAATCAGTGACGGAGATGTCTGTTTGTTTCAGTTTGGCCATAATGACCAGAAAGTTGATCACTTAAAAGCAGAGGGAGGTTACCGGAATAACCTGATTCAGTATATTTTAGAGATACGGGAAAAAGGTGCCATCCCAGTATTGGTCACACCACTGGCCAGAAACAGCTGGCTGGAAAATGGTAAAACATATAATGATCTTTTAAAAGAATATGCGCAGGAGGTTATAAAACTTTCTGAGAGCATGAGGGTTCCTGTTCTGGATCTGCATGAAACGAGTATGGAGTTTTTAAAAGAGCATGGTCTTAAGGAGTCCGGGCGCTGGTTTTATCCCTCCGATTATACTCATACCAATGATTATGGTGCATGGAGGATGGCTGGCTTTGTATGGAAGGGCCTGGCCGATGCCGGTGTGATATCACCGGACAGGGAGGAAGCTCCTGTATGGGAACCTCCAAAAGAGAATGTCCGGTTATCAATAGATAAAGGAGAACATTTATGAGAGAGACAGAAAAAGGAAGTTTTACCCTTCCAGGAGAATCCGGCTATGAGGAACTGACTCTACAGCTTGCAAGACTTTGGGGAGCAGATATGATACGTGACAGTGACGGAACGGTATTGTCTGAAGAGCTGACAAACGCGGGATATGGAATTTATTCCACCATCTGCCTGATCAGAGACCACAATGAATGGGCAAAAGCCCATCCGGAGCAGCTTCAGCAGACTTTTTTAGTCACAGAACCCAGATCAGGAACAGAGGGACACTTAAACGTTCTTTTGCTGGAAGACTTTTATAAGGACCAGTTCCGAGTCAATGAAAGCCCCGAATCCATAAAATACTGGCAGGTCTATGACCGTACGGCAAATCAGGAGATATCCACTTCCTCATGGAGTTATGATTCCAAAATGCATTCAGTAACAATTATGGAGACTTGTCCCTTTCATGAGTATACTGTGAATTTTCTGGCATACCGGATATGGGAAGAGATCTCCATGTATAATCATGTCACCAATCACTGGGAAAAGGAGCACTTAATGCCTCTGGATCCAAGGCATGAGGAGACGAGAAACTATTTATACAGCTGGCTTAAGACATGGTGCGAGGAGCACACGACCACAACTGTGGTGCGATTTACTTCTCTTTTTTATAATTTTGCATGGATGTGGGGAAGCAGTGAACGAAAACGGAATCTGTTCAGTGACTGGGGCTCTTATGATTTTACGGTAAGCCCGGCAGCGCTTAAAGAGTTTGAAGAGGAATATGGCTACTGCCTTGATTCCGAGGATTTTATTAATCAGGGGAAGTTTCACGTAACTCACATGCCTCCAGGCAGGCGCCAGCTTGATTATATGGCATTTATAAACCGTTTTGTAGTGGATTATGGAAAACAGCTGGTAGAACTGGTTCACAGCTTTGGAAAAAAGGCCAGCGTGTTTTACGATGACAGCTGGATTGGTCTGGAGCCGTATCACAGCAGCTTTAAAGAGTTTGGTTTCGATGGAATGATCAAATGTGTATTTTCCGGCTTTGAGGCCCGGCTTTGTGCAGGTGTGCCTGTAAAAACCCATGAATTAAGACTTCATCCCTACCTGTTTCCGGTGGGTTTAAACGGAACCCCCACATTTGCTCCGGGAGGAAACCCCACAAAGGATGCGCTGGAATACTGGAACAGAGTCCGGCGTGCAATTCTCCGCCAGAAGATTGACCGGATCGGTCTTGGCGGATATCTTCACCTGGTGGAGGAGTATCCGGATTTTTGCAGCTGCATAGAAAAAATTGCCGGTGAATTCCGTCTGATTAAGGAACTGCATGAAAAAGGTGAGGTATATACACTTCCCATAAAGGCAGCGGTTGTCCATGCATGGGGAAAGTTAAGATCATGGACGTTATCCGGGCATTTCCATGAAACCTATATGCATGATCTGATACATATAAACGAAGCTTTATCCGGGCTTCCTGTCCAGGTAGAGTTTTTAAGCTTTGAAGATATTAAAAACGGGGCCTTAAATCATGTGGATGTTCTCATAAATGCAGGTGCGTCCGGCACTGCCTGGAGCGGAGGAGATGCCTGGAAAGACGATGGAATTTTAGATGAAACGGTCCGTTTTGTCCACCGCGGAGGGGTTTTCATCGGAGTCAATGAACCCTCTGCTGCAGACGGTTTTCATACTTTTTTCCGTATGGCACAGGTGCTGGGAATTGACCAGGATACAGGTTCTAAAGTATGCCATGGGCGCATGGAATACAAGAAGGAAACCATACCGGGGCTGATTCCGGAGGGAGCCCGTGTAAACGGAAAAAATGGGTTATACTTAACAGACCGGAAAACCTCTGTCCTGGCTGATGAAGACCAGGTGCCAGCCATCACTTATCATGAATTTGGAAAGGGAGCCGGAATCTATTTAAGCAGCTTTCAGATTTCAAATGCCAATACAAAAATGCTGCAAAATCTCATGCTTTACAGCAGAAAGATGAGCCTTAAACAGAAATACTTAACGGATAATCCGGAAACAGAATGTGCATGGTATCCGGATAGCCGGACACTAGTAGTAATCAATAACAGCGAAAATCCCCAGAATGTCACCATAGAAACGGATTCTTCCATGGTGAGAGCGGAACTTGCCCCCTACGAAGCCGTATTTAAAAAAATATAAATCCGTTTGAACCAGATGAAACAAAAGGTTAAAAATAATTGGTGAATTGTTATGAAAAATAACAAAAAAACATTACAATTATTGTATAAATATGGTATAATCTGGTTGACATACAGACATGCTGCGGAAGGGGGACTACGCAATGGTGTGGAAGCGATTAGGAAAGTTAAAAAAAATACGGTTAAAGAACAGGGGAAAATTTACCCATCTTTCAACCAGGATTGCATGCATGGCGGGGATCATGCTGGTGGTAGTATTTGGTATATTGATTGGTATTACGTCCAGAATGACAAAACGTGCAATGCAGCAGTCGGCTTTCGGGGAACTAAAAACGCTTGCATCAGAAAATGGTAAAGATATTCAGCAGATTTTTGACACGGCACAGCAGGTATCTAACCGGATCACTTATTATCTGGAAAATTCATCTGAGAACAGAAAACTGATGCTGGATCTTAGAATCAAGGCGGGTAATACGGCAGAGCCGTTTTATAAAAGCCGGATATCTGACAAGGTAACACTGGATACTAATGGTATGAGAATCGAGGATTATATGATTTCAACCATTCGGGCTTCTGTTATGTATTCTGAGGACATTAAGGGAATCAGTATTCTGTTCGAGCAGTATGGTTTGAGTTCTGCAGCCAGAAGCTACGGCATTTACTCCAGCCAGGATGGAACCGTTACAAACTGCGGCAATTATGAAGATTACTCCGCAAAAGATTATTATCAGAAAGCTCTTGAGACCGGTGCCCGGGTCATTACAGAACCCTATGAGTCAAACGGTGAGATGATCATTACCATGGCAGTGCCGGTAATTGTCAATTCCAGAACACTCTGCGTGGTTTCTGTTGATGTGGGACTGGATCGGTTCAGCCAGGTAAAAACAGCTGCGTCCTATCCCAGTATGTTTACCTTCATTCTTAATGATGCCGGAACCATCATATCGGAGAGTACAGGAAAAGGGCTTGCCGGAACCAATGTATCTGATTTCGTAACCGCCCAGTCCTGTAAGGATGGGATAAAGGCCGGTACTGCAACCGGAGAGGCATTTCATGTAATTGATAAGAATAGTAAGGGGGAAGTGTATTACTTTTTTGAACCGATTCAGTTAAATGGTTCTGTCTGGTATTCGGTTACTGCGGTAAATGCCGGCGATATGAATCGGGAAGCAGAACGTATGGCAACTCTGATGACGGTCATATCTGTAGCTGCCATGATCATGATTCTTTTTATGATCACCGTAGTTATTAAAAAGCAGTTAAAACCCTTACATAAATTATCAGCAGCAGCTGAGCAGATCGCAGATGGTAATTTAAGCGGATTTTCCGGAGTGGAATCAGGAGATGAGATCGGTCAGACGGCGAAATCCTTTGAACGGATGTCTTCCAATTTAAAAACAATCATAGACCGGATTTCCCTGGCACTTCATGAGATCGCAGATAATCATCTGGATTTGGATGCAGATATGGGTCTTTCCGGAGACTTCTACAAACTGGAAGAAGCTGTTAAAAAAATTACTCTTAATTTAAATGCAGTTATGTATGAAGTGAATCAGTCAGCTGGCCAGGTTGCGGCAAGTTCAGGCCAGGTGGCTGAAGGGTCCAAGGTTTTGGCAGATGGGGCGGATACTCAGGAAAAGACCATTGAGCTGCTGTCTGACTCCGTCAATCATGTTTCAGGGAATATTAAAAAGCTGGCAGAAAAAGCAGGATATGTTTCTTCACAGGTTCAGCAGACCGGAACTGAAGTGGTAAACTGCGACATGTCCATGCAGAATTTATCAAAGGCAATGGATGAAATACGTGTTTCCTCCAGTGAGATTGAAAAGATTATTAAGGTAATAGAAGATATTGCATTCCAGACCAATATTCTGGCTCTGAATGCAGCCATTGAAGCCGCCAGAGCCGGAGAGTTTGGAAAGGGCTTTGCAGTGGTTGCGGGCGAAGTAAGAAACTTAGCTGCCAAAAGCACAGAGGCGGCGAAGAATACAACAGATCTGATCCAAAGCTCCATATCAGCCGTTGAGAATGGAAACAGTCTTCTGGATGAAACGGTTCAGTCCATGATGAGGGTTTTAGAGGACTCAGCCATGGCAGTAGAAGCAGTGGATTCGATTTCTGAAGCAGCAGGAAAAGAAGCCAGAGCGGTGGAAGAGATAACAAAGGAACTTGACCGGATATCACTGGCTGTCCGCACCAATTCTGCCACAGCAGAAGAAAGTGCAGTTTCCAGCCAGGAGCTTTCCAGACAGGCCCAGCTGCTCCGTGAACTTGTGGAGCGGTTCCGCTTAAGAACAGAATAGAAGAGAAACGCAGAGTGATTGTATTTATATAACTCTGCGTTTCTCTTTTTCGACAGAAAACAGCAATTATTGTATTAATCTTATAAAAAATATATTCTGTTTTTAAATAAAATAATGTATATAAAATCTAAAAAAATGCAGACAATTTAAAAGTTAACAATTTAATTATAAAATAAGTAAAAGTATATTGACAAATATGGGGCTGTACGCTATAATTATGACATAACAAAGGGAAACCAAAATTACAAAGAAGAGAGAAATCTAGCGAAAGGAGGTACAGTCCACCAGAAAGAGCAGACTCGTTTCATTTGAAAAGATGAAACACAGGCCCCCACAATCTACCGATGTGAAAGACCAGTTGACACGAATCCGAAGGAATGAAGCAGTCAGTGATTCGTAATTGGATGAACAGCCAACAAAAGATGGTTCCACGAAAGAAGCTGGTTATAGCAACGGAGAGCGTAAAAAATTTATATAGATCATGTTGATACATACGTAACTTGTAAGGAAACATGAGACGGAAAAGAGGTATCAATTCCAATGGACGAGATAATATAGAAAGGGATATCGATGATGTATAGAGTCGATATCCCTTTCTATCTGTTTTTAATCTATAATCCCTTCTAAATCAAAAGGAGGTGTATATTCTTCTTTTGCACTGCTTTTTTCCTGCATAAATCCCTGTATAAGATCTAAATCAATAGCTTTGTTAAGGACCTTATTATATTCATAAGAAGTGATTCTGCGGTTGATTTCCGGATGCAGGGCACTTTTGTAAAATGGAGTATACTGGCTTAACAGGCTGATATAATACATACCCTCAGGTAATTCCTCTTTAATCCAGGCAAGAAGAGCCATGGAATCCTCTTTTGCTCCGGGAAGGACCATGTGGCGTATGATAACGCCTTTTTCCATCAGCTCGCCGGAGGGATCAAATCTGGGAGTTCCGGTTTGAAGGATCATCTGTCTGATGGCTTTTGAGGCTTTTTCAAAGTAGTCGGCTGCATTGCTGTATCTTGCAGAAAGAGTGCTGCTCTGGTATTTTAAATCAGGCAGCCATATATCAACATATCCGTCAAGCGCTTTGATTACTTCTCCGGATTCATACCCGCCGCAGTTGTATACCACCGGGATGGCAAGCTTTGGCTTTGCAAGATCCAGAGCCCTGATTACAGATGGAAGGTACTGCGTGGCAGTTACCAGATTGATGTTGTGTGCCCCCTCATCCTGAAGCCTTAAAAATATAACAGACAGCTGGTCTGAAGTCAGTTCCCTTCCAAAATTCTCCTGGCTGATGGAATAGTTCTGACAGAAGCAGCAGCGCAGGGTGCAGCCAGAAAAGAAGACGGTTCCGCTTCCCCGGCTTCCGCTGATGCAGGGCTCCTCCCAGTGATGGAGGGCAGCACGGGCCGCCCTGACTGTATCTGTGCAGCCACAGTATCCCACAGTCTGATGGCGGTTAACTTTGCAGTTTCTGGGACAGAGGCTGCATGAATCATACATATAGTCAAAGTTCATAAGAGATACTCCTGTCGTTGACAAATTAACTTATTTGAGGTACTTTATTATAATAAAAAATTTGCTGGAAAAAGGCAATCATAAATGACAGGAATCAGACGATGGAAAAACAAATCAAAAGAATGGAAGCATTGAAATATGCTTTCCCCAAAACAGTACCTGTGATGGCAGGGTATCTGGTTTTAGGCGCAGCTTACGGAATATTAATGAGAGTAAACGGCTTTGGCATCTTCTGGGCACTCATATGGAGCGTGTTTGTATATGCGGGAAGCCTGCAGTATCTGGGAATAACATTTTTTGCGTCTGCGGTAAATCCATGGTACGCTTTAGTTATGTCTCTGATGCTCAATGCCAGGCATTTGTTTTACGGGCTGTCCATGCTGGACCGGTTAAAAGGGGCAGGTAAATTTAAACCTTATCTGATATTTTCTTTAACAGATGAGACGTTTTCTGTTCTTTGCAGTGAAGAAGTTCCGGATCATCTGCCAAGATACTGGGTTTACTTTTTTATATCTTTTCTGGACCAGCTGTACTGGGTTGCGGGGACACTGGCGGGCGCGATTGCAGGAACCATGATCCGTTTTGATACCGCTGGAATGGATTTTGCCCTGACCGCTTTGTTTACAGTGATTTTTATCGATCAGTGGAAGTCTGGTAAAGACCACCGGGCAGCGTGTATCGGGATTTTTTCTTCTATTTTATGTATTTTGCTTTTTGGAAAGGATGTTTTTATTGTACCTGCCATGGTGATGATTATTTCTGTCATTACTATCGGCTATGTGAAAAGAAAAGATAAGGAGGAACAGACTTGAAACAGAATTTTATAAATTACGCCCTGATCACTCTGGCTATGATTCTGGCGACGGTGCTCACCCGGTTTCTGCCTTTCTTTTTTTTCCCGTCAGGAAAGAAAACGCCAAAATATGTGACTTATTTAAGCAACACACTGCCTTATGCTACCATTGGCTTATTGGTGGTCTATTGTTTAAGGGGAGTATCTTTTACAGCCCGCCCCTATGGCCTGCCGGAGCTTCTTTCCATTGGGGTCATTGCAGTACTTCATGCATGGAAGGGAAATTCCCTGCTCAGTATAGGGGGAGGTACGGTAATTTACATGACATTGATTCAGACTCTTTTCCGATAGATGGGGAGCATAGAGTGTAAAAAGATATCTTATTCATTGTGAAAAATGGAGTAAGATATCTTTTTTTGTTGAGATAATAGACTTTTGTCTATTTAAAGATTAATAAAAAATCATTGTCAATTTATGGATACGTTGACAAATAGTTACAAAATATCGTATAATGAAAAAAACCATTAATGAAATGTCATGGTTCATATTTACCAAAGACGAGACAAGGAGCATAAGACTATGAAGACACCGGGGGATAAGAAGTGGAATCGGAAAACCCAGAAGGCAAAAAGAATTGGGCAGGGTAAGAAAAAGAATGTGGGAGCATCAATTAAGGCAAATCTGTCTGTGAAATCGCTTAAGATGAAGATGCTGATATTTATTATTGCGATCATTCTTGGATTATCCGTGACCAATATGATTGTCAGCATTACGGTAAGTTTTGGTGGTATTACAGATGTTGTAAAAAGTGATCTGGAAGCGACTGGAAAGCTGGTTAATAACTTAATTGTGCAGAACTTAGACCAGATGAAGGTGAGTATTGAAGCCAGTGCTCAGGGCGGAAGTTTAAAGTCAATCAACTCCAGAGTGGTATCAGAGTATTTAAACAACCAGTGTACTCTTTACGGTTATAAGGATCTGGCGGTAGTCAGTAAGGAAGGTGTTGTCACCCGAAGTGCCAGCGGGGAGCACATCGGTGAAAGTTATACAGGTTCGGATTACATAACAAAAGCATTGAACGGACAGACCACTATTTCAACCACAGAATATGACAGCAACAATGCGCTGGTAATCCGGGTGGCTACACCGTATGATTTCGGAATTCTTGTGGGAACTTATGACGGAAGTGTTTTAAGTAATCTGATTAAAGACTTCAAAATCGGTAAGACCGGCAATGCATTCCTTTTAGACAGTACCGGAACTATGATCGGCGGCAATGATGCGGATGTTGTACAGGGACGCACCAACATGATTGAGAATGCAAAAACCGATTCTTCTTATGCCTCCATTGGTAAGATGTTCCAGAAGATTACATCCGGTAATACTGATATCGGAAAATATGAATATAAGGGCGTGAGCAGATACTGCTACTACAGTCCGGTGAGCGGTAGTGATGGCTGGGCACTTGGAGTGGTTGCACCGATTAATGAAACTACTACTTCAATCTATACAGTAGTAGCGGGTATGGTAATTCTTATGGTGGTATCTATCGCAGTAGGCTGTTTCCTTGCATTCGGGTTCGCAGGTTCCATAGCAGGCCCCATATCAGCTATTGCAGGCAGAATGAAGCTGTTATCAAACGGTGATTTAACCAGTGATGTTCCTGATGTAAAACGAAAAGATGAGATCGGACAGCTGGCGGAGGAAATCGGCAATTATGTAACCAGCGTCAGAGGTTATAACAGCACCATTGCGGCATCTATGGACAAGATTGCTTCAGGAGACTTCAGCCCTTCTGAATCCATGAATTTTAACGGCGATTATGTTGTGATTCAGGAAGCGATATTAAAGGCAGAAGATATGCTGTCGAAAACCATGGAGACAATTAATATGTCTGCAGACGAGGTTGCGAAGGGCAGCGCCCAGGTATCCCAGGGAGCGCAGAATTTAAGCCAGGGTGCAGTGGAACAGGCAGCTTCCGTAGAGGAATTATCCTCTTCCGTTAATGAAATATCAAACAGCCTTTTGAGTACGGCTAAGACGGTGGATGGTATTAATAACCAGGCCGGACGTGTTGGCAAAGCCATGGAAGAAGGCAATGCCCAGATGCAGGTTATGATGCAGTCCATGGGTCAGATCAGCCAGAAATCCAAAGAGATTGAAAAGGTCAATAAGCTGATCGAAGATATCGCGTTCCAGACCAATATTCTTGCCCTGAATGCAGCAGTGGAAGCAGCAAGAGCAGGAGAAGCAGGAAAAGGTTTTGCAGTAGTAGCGGATGAGGTGCGGAATCTGGCAGGAAAAAGCGCCAATGCTGCAAAGGATACTTCAAGTCTGGTTGCAGATACCATTACAGCAGTTGAGAAGGGAACCGGAGTGGCTTCTTCAACCGGAGAGACCTTAAACGGAATTCTTATGGAGACAAGGAATATGGTTACAGCCATTGAAAAGTCTGCCAGCGAACTGCAGGAACAGAGTGATAAGGTAACTCAGGTAACCGTTGGAATCGAGCAGATCTCTTCTGTTGTACAGAGTAACTCCGCCACAGCAGAGCAAAGTGCTGCAGCCAGTGAGGAACTTTCCGGTCAGGCAGAGAATTTACGGGAATTAATGAGCAGGTTCCGTCTGCGCTAAGGATTAACAGAGTTTGAAAAGGATAAAATACCGCAAAGTTACGCAAAGGTTTTTTTGCGTAACTTTGCGGTTTTGTTTTGAACTGGATGAAAAACTAAGGGTGCATAACTTTTTAAAATCTGCTATAATGTTAATGGCGGGTCACTTTCATAAGTGTCTTGGAAGAAGGAGAAGAAAGAGGGGAATGCGGTGAAAGTGGGACGATGGGGGGCGAAGAAGCTGCATGAGAAGTGGCTTTCTTTTACGTTAAAGCAGAAGATTAAGACAATCGCAGCCATGGTTATTCTGATCGTGGCACTTTCCATTATATTTAATATTGTAATACTTGATTTTGCGTTAAATGGATTCAACCAGATTTTGGAGGACAATTCCAGATGCCATGATTATCAGGCAGCTATGGAGGAGGAAACCAGAGCGTTTAAAAATTATGTCAAAGACCGTTCTCAGGAGAGCAGGGAATTATTTGATACAGCCTGTGCCCGGACAAAACACAGTGTTTCTCAGCTGCCCTTTGATTATGACAGGGTAGGAACGGAACGTTATTCCATAACCTGGTCGATCCGGAATGGTTATGAGAATTACAGCAAGTGGCGGGATTTATTTCTTTTGGGTAAGGATGAAAACGGTTTTTCCATAACCCAGTATATCAATGAATTATACCGGATCTACCGGATGCAGGATTATCTTTCGGACTACGGAAAACGCCTGGTTCAAAGTACCTTAAGAGAAGGAACCGATGCTTATCAGGCCAGAGTTCCCATTCTGTATCGTTTTCCGGTTGTGATCCTGGTTCTTGCAGTATTTAGCATCAGCGGAACTTTTTATGTGAGCCGGATGATGCACCGTGACATGGTTGTTCCAGTGGTGCGTCTGGCGTGTATATCCAGAAAAATAGCAGGGAACGATTTCAGCAATGAGGATGTGGAAATTGACAATCAGGATGAGATCGGAGAGCTGGTCTGTGCCTTCAATAAGATGAAACATTCCACCAGCCAGTATATTACCACATTAAAAGAGAAAAATGAAATGGCAGATCTCCTTCACAAGGAGGAGATTGAGAAGATGGAGATAGAAAAAAGGCTTGATGCAACTAAGATGGAGCTGCTGAAAAACCAGATTAATCCTCATTTTCTCTTTAACACCTTAAATATGATTTCCTGTATGGCAAAGCTGGAGGATGCAGGTACAACCGAGCGCATGATAGAATGCCTTGGCAATTTATTCCGGTACAACCTAAAGACGCCGGAATCAGAGGTCCTGTTAAAGAAAGAGCTTCAGGTAGTGAGCGACTATATGTATTTACAGCAGATGCGGTTTGGCAGCAGGCTTCATTACGACATCCAGTGTCTGGCAGACAGTAGCCGGATTTTGATTCCCACCTTTACGCTTCAGCCTCTTGTGGAGAATGCGGTGGTACACGGTATTTCAAAGAAAGAAGAGGGGGGAAGCATCCGGATCCGGATATGGGAAAAGAACCAGAAGATTATTATCTCCGTTGCAGACACCGGCGTGGGAATGAGTGAGGAGAGCTTAGCAGAACTGAGAGAGGCGCTGGCGGTTCATTCAACTGCCAGAGTAGGAATTGGAACAGGCAACATTTATCAGAGAATCCATCGCATGTACGATGGAGGTGATTTTCAGATTTACAGCAGACAGGGACGTGGAACAGCAGTCCTGCTTACTATACCAGTCAGGCTGTGACAGAGGGAGCTTATATGTATCGGGTACTGATTGCAGATGATGAATTAATAGAAAGAAAGGTGCTTTATAAAACCCTGACAAAGGAACTGGGGGATCAGTGTAACATATGGCAGGCAGAGAATGGACGAGAGGCGCTGGAACTGTTTGACCAGCATGACATTCAGATCGCGGTTCTGGATATTGAAATGCCCGGTATTAACGGCATAGAGGCAGCACAGGAGATGCGGCGGCGTAATAGTGAATGCAGTATCATTTTCCTGACTGCTTTTGATGATTTTTCTTATGCGAAGAAAGCCATTGGAATCCGGGTACTTGACTATTTATTAAAACCCTGTAAGGAAGAGGAACTGATCGGTGTATTGGACGAAGCCATGCGTCTCGCTGATAAGGCAGGACAGGAAGTGAAAGGGGAGGAGGAACTGAATGTGCCGGAGCCGGCTCTGCTCAGATCGACCGCTGAACCGAATGCCGGAGATGGACAGGTCAGGCTTCATAAGGTGGCGGAGGCGATACGGCAGTACATGGAGGATAACTATGTGAGGGACTTATCCATGCAGGATGTTGCAAGAGTGATGAATTATTCAGAGGCATATTTCTGCAAGCTGTTTAAACAGTGCTTTGATAAAAACTTCACAACTTATTTGACCGAATGCCGGGTGGAAGCTGCAAAGAAGCTGCTGAAAGAACCTATGGTCAATGTTAAGGAGATCGGAGAGGCTGTAGGTTATAATGATTCCAATTATTTTGCAAAGGTATTTAAGCGGGTCACAGGCATCAGTCCCACGGAATACCGGATGAGCATTTTCAACAGAAAATAAGATCATATCCTGTTGAATATAAAAAAATTTTACCGTTTCCTTGCGAAAAACCGCTGGATATAATAAAATATGTTAAGAAGGCGTTAAAAAGAGACAGAAAGCTATTATGACAGCGTTAAGGAGGGCGGGGTTTTATGAGAAGGGAACTACCATGTGTGTTTTTGTGTGTAGTCATGGCAGCAGTTCTTTCCGGCTGCAAAGGACCAGACCAGACCGTTGTGATCGGAGGTTCGGCTGGAAATGAAGGCACGACGGCAGTGGAAGCACCGGGAAAAGGGGGCTGGGAAAACCCTGAATACGTATTTACCTATGCAGAAAATCAGGCAGAAGATTATCCTACAACACAGGGAGCATATAAATTTGCGGAATTAATCAGTCAGAAAACCAACGGAAGGATCTTAATTAATGTTCAGGCAGGCGGGATATTGGGGGATGAAAAGTCTGTATGTGAGCAGCTGCAGTTTGGAGGAATTGATTTTATGCGGATTTCTTTATCTCCTCTGGCAGAGTTTGTTCCCAAACTGAATGTTCTTCAGCTGCCTTATCTTTACCGGGATGCGGATCACATGTGGCAGGTCCTTGATGGGGCGATCGGGAAAGACTTCATGAACTCGTTTGAAGGCTCGAATCTGGTGCCTTTATCCTGGTATGATGCCGGCGCCAGAAATTTTTACAACTCTGTCCGCCCCATCAGAAAGCTGGATGATATGAAGGGGCTTAAGATCCGCGTTCAGGAATCGGAGATGATGATTGGGATGGTGGAAGCCCTGGGAGCAAGTCCTGCACCCATGTCTTATGCAGAAGTTTATTCTGCGCTGCAGACCGGTGCCATTGACGGTGCGGAGAATAACTGGCCATCCTATGAATCAACCAGTCATTTTGAAGTGGCGAAGTATTATACGATTGACGAGCATAACCGTGTGCCGGAACTTCAGCTTTGTTCCCGGCCGACCTGGGACAAGTTATCGGAGGAAGATCAGAACATCATTAAAGAATGTGCATTGGAGTCAGCGGAGTACGAACGAAAGTTATGGTCTGAGCGGGAAAAGGAATCAGAAAAAAAGGTCCGCCAGGCAGGATGCCAGATCATAGAATTGTCTCCGGGTGAGAAACAGAAGTTTCAGGATGCTGTAAAGCCCATGTACGAAAAATACTGCAGTGATTATATGGATATTGTAGATGCAATTATTGAAACAGGCAGATAGGAATGGCCCAGCCAGGTATCTTGTGGATATCAGGCTGGGTTTTCCATTTGAGAATTACTGCTTTTTATCTTTCACCTTTGCTTTGGGAAGATAAGGGTAGAGATCCTGGTATGCTTCCCGTTCCTCTTCTGAGGCCGGTTCTGCCGGAATCAGTCCGGTTAAGTCTGTAGTGGAACAGGCCTGAATGTCTATATCATAATTGTTTTTTGCAGTAACCCGGTCTGACCGCCTGCCGGAATCATTATTTTTATCTGATTTCATATCAAGTCTCCTTTCTGTGTGGTTGACAGTCCCTTTTTTAGTGTGAGAAGATCTGCTGTAAATATTCATGGTTTCGTAAAGTCCCGGTCTGCGTTATAAAGATATCAGGGAAACGTTATGTAATTAAGGGCAATTTGTCCATAAATAGATTTGCAGGGGGGAAGATTATGAAAATTGCCTTTTTTATTGACGAAAAGCTGCAATTGGAAACAAAAAAGACGAAAGAATGGATTTGTGGAAACAATGGTCAGGCCAATCTCCTGATACCGTTTCACGAAAAACTATATGATCTGAAGAAATTGAAATATGCCGCCTTTTTTAATGGAAAACCTTTTGTTTTCAATCTGGGGGAGATTTTATATCTGGAATCCTATTATCGGAAAACAAGTGTAATGATAAAAGATGGCAGAATGCGTATCAAAGCCAGATTGAATGAAGAGGAAGAACGGCTTCCAAAAGAGTGGTTTATCCGGATCAGCCGCCATAACATCGTGAATATGCAGCATGTCAAGTCTGTGAAAGGTGATGAGGTGGAGATGGCTAATGGGGATATTCTGTATATCAGTCATAACAGGAGGAAGAAATTTGGGAAAGGTTACAGAGATTTTTTGCAATTAAATAATATACTGGTGTAGATAAAACGAAAAGAGCGATGATAATGACGAAAAATGCACACCCCATTGTCAGGGACTGGGTCAGATGCTATTGTTAATGTAACGCAAGTGCAACAAATTTTATTTCTCGATTCTGATATCGGCTTTTTTTTCTAAAATCATTAATCTTTCATATTCTTTGGGCAGACAGCGAAAATAAGCCGATTTCGCTGTCTGCTTCTTCTATTAGATCATGCTATAGCATATCCCTGGAAAATTCCTCCAAAATGCAGAAACGCCTGTAGATCCGGCGGAAAATTACTGCTGACAGAAAAAGAAACAGAATGCCGGATGTAAAAACAATCCGGTTAACAATAAATGCTCTGGGGCGGATTAAGAAGGGAGTTCCCATCTCTTTTATCTCTTCCTCACTGTATCCCGCTTCTGATAAATATTTATGAAAATACGGTATAAGCTTCTTTTTCATGGGGATGATTTCCCCGTCAATAAAAATCTTCAGCTGAGGCTTCTGACCGCCTTTTAAGAAGGCATAAGTTTCTTCTGTCAGCCTGTCAAAGGAACTATTCTGGGTTTGGTCAGTCTTCAGTCCCAGATAGCCGCCGCTGAAAGGAATGATGTAATAGTTGCCTGAGTTCTTCTTTGGAATGATGATTCCGTCGCTGTTTTTCTCGTAAGTAGTATCTGTTGCAAAATAGTCCAGTGCATAGACGACGTTTCCCTCAATATGACTCCCGGTTTTAATTTCTTTTCCTTCAAGAAGATCCTCGAAGGTGACAGGAGGAAGAAATGATGTGATAAAACCCGAGAAAGAGAACAGAATCAGAATCATACCTGCTGCAAAAAGTATTAAAATACCGCTGTTTATTGATTGCATTATTTTTTTCATAGGTCAATAAACCCTTTCTCTTAAGTTTATACAAAAACATGGTAACAAAAACAGAAAAAAATGTCAAGATATATAAATAATTGAAACCAAAATATGGAAAAGATGGTTTTGTGAAACGTTTAATATTTACATATTGACAATTAATTAAAAATCTGAGTTAATAAGTACAAAAGATCTCTGGAGGAAATAATGGCGACAATCAAAGAGCTGGCAAGATGCTGCGGCGTATCGGTGGCTACAGTTTCCAATATTTTAAATAATAAACCTGGTGCCAGTGAGAAGACCAGGAAGCTGGTTTTGGAAATGGCAGAGCAGTTAAACTATACGCCCAATATTGTGGCGAAAAATTTAAAGATGCAGAAGACCAGAAGTATCGGCGTAATCGCGGAAGATATGACCATTTTCAGCATACCGGATATTATTGACGGAATCACAGACTATTGTCAGAAGCAGGAATACCAGATTTTGCTGACCAATTTAAGATTGTTTAAAAAATATAATGATACTTACTACAATAAGGACGATTATTATGAACTGGTCAGGCAGGAAATTAAAAAGCTTATGGAAAAGCAGGTGGAGGGAATTATCTACGTGGCGGCCCATGAGCGGGTCATCCGCTGCATACCGGATACACTTCCCATACCGGCAGTAATGGCTTATGGGTATTCCAAAAGCAGAAAGATTCCCTCTGTTGTGGTGGATGATGTAAATGGGGCAGCCCAGATTGTAAAGCATCTTCTGGACCACGGACACAGGAAGGTGGGGGTCATAACCGGTAAGCCGGACAGCCTTCATGCCCAGGCCAGGCTGGTGGGCTACCAGCAGGTTCTGTTTGAGAACAAAATTCTGTACGATCCCGGTCTTGTGGCGGAGGGAGACTGGACAAGAGAGTCCGGATACCGCTGCGCCGGTGAACTGCTTGAAAAAGGGGTTTCTGCCATATTTGCCATGAATGATCTGATGGCAGGCGGGGTTTACGACAGAGTGGAGGAGTTGAAACAGACCATAGGCCATGAAATATCGGTAGCTGGATATGATGACAGAGAGCTGTCGGGGTACTATCATCCGCCTCTGACAACGGTCAGCCTGCCCCTCCATGATATCGGGTATAAGGCGAGTGAATGGATTATAGAGCTGCTGAGCGGAGGAGAACTGGAGAATGACGGGGAGAATGTCTGTGCGGTGGACTGTATGCTTCTGATACGAAAATCAGTGAGAGATCTGACATAAAGCAGAATGGTAAGAGGAACGTTTATCTGTTGGCAATAACGGACAGACGTTCTTTTTTTGTGGATGAAAGGGAAAATTCGACAGGATTATACAGGAAATTATGTAAAATTACATGGTTAAACGATTTAAAAACAGGATTAAATTATGCAAAAATACTTTACATTACCGTTTTCATGTGTTAGTATGCAATCATATATAAGAAATCTAATAAAAAATAAGCATGGAAATAGATGGAATTACATAAAATGCCGGATTTATAAAAAAACATATAAAACGTTTAATAAGACCGGCAGCACCCTCCTGGGGGGACATTTTTTAGAATCATACAGATGGCAAGATCTGTCTTGATAAGAAAGAATATAAAGGAGGATTCATTCATGAAAAGAAGAGTATTGGGGGCTCTTGCATGTGCGGCCATGGCGGTGATCCTGGCGGCAGGATGCAGCAGTACCAAGGGCGGTTCAGGAGAAGCTGGCAGCAAGGGAGCCTCAGCCGGAAAGAAGGCGATGGAGGTTGCAGGTAATGATGTAACTACATTAAATGTATGGACATTTATTGAACTCCACCAGGACTTTTATGTTAACATGGCTGAAAAGTGGAATGAAGCACACCCGGACAAAAAGGTTAAACTGGTATTAAGCAACATGCCCTATGATGATATGCACAATAAGCTTTCTCTTGCATTGGAATCGGGAGAAGGGGCACCGGATATTGTGGATATTGAGCTTGGAAAGTTTCCTGCCTTCATGGTTGGAAATATCGGATTAATGGAACTGAATGATGTGATCGACCCTTACCGGGATAACATCGTACAGTCCCGTCTGGGGATCTATTCAAAGGATGGAAAGGAATATGGGCTTCCGACGCATGTTGGAACAACGGTTGCATTTTACAATGAAAAGCTTTTAAAAGATGCAGGAATCAATTACCAGGACATTAAAACCTGGGATCAGTTTAAGGAGGCGGGAGTAAAATATCACGAAGCCACAGGTAAGTATTTCTCCTGTGTGGAAACATCTGCTTCCTGGATGATTAACCTGATGCTGGCTCAAAAAGGCGGAGATTACGTTGATGAGAGCGGGAATTTAAACTTAAACAGCAAGGAACTGACGGAAGTCCTGGAATACATAAAAGGAATGCAGGAAACAGGAGCTTTTGCAACCGTTCCGGGCGGACAGCCGGATAATGAAGAAGCTTATCCTTCCTACAATACAGGAGAATATGCCGTACAGATTATGCCTTTCTGGCAGACTTCCAGATTTGTGAATTACATGAAGGATTTAAAGAAGCAGGTCGCCATCTCAACCGTTCCTGTATGGGATGAGAATGATAAAGAGACAGCAACCATCGGCGGAGGCGGTACAGGAACCGCGATTGTAAAATCAGGTAAGAATGCGAAGCTGGCTGCAGAAGTTATGGCTTATATCAAGCTTTCCGAAGATTCAAACCGTGAAGTATGGAATGTGCTTGGATTTGATCCGGTTAATACCGCTGTATGGACGGATAAGACCCTGACGCAGAATCCGGACAACCAGTTTATCCAGTATTTCACCAATTATCCTTTCGACACACTCTTAAAAACAAAGGACAGCATCGGGCTCTTAAGGGCCTATACCGATGAAAAATATCCTTCCATTAACAATGAATTATGCAATGTAACCTTAAACAGTATATTTGAGGACGGCATGGATGTAAAAGAAGCCCTTGATTCTTCCCAGGAAACCTTAAAAAATGAATTTAAAAAATAACAAACAGGGATGCCGCAGGGAGTGATACCCCTGCGGCTGCTGTGTAGATATCATTACTGGAAGGAGGACAAAATGAAGAAATTCTTCTACTCGAAAAAAATAGCACCTTATGTGTTCATCTGCCCTTTTGTAATTACAGTGCTGTTGTTCTGGCTTGTTCCTGTCTGCAACGGGGTGCTTTTAAGCTTTCAGGATGTTTTAAAAGATAAATGGGTGGGGTTTGATAATTATTCCAGACTTTTAACAGATAAAATATTCAGAAAAGCATTATGGAACAGCTTTAAATACATGGCCGGAACACTGATTTTACTGATTCCCTTTCCTATGCTTTTTGCAACCATGCTCAATAACAGGTGGATTAAGAAGACGGAGTTTTTTAAGTCTGTGTATTTTATACCTGCGCTCACATCAGTCGTAGTTGCAGGAACCATCTTCCGGCTGATGTTTGGAGAATCCGCAACCTCTCTTTTCAATCAGGTACTTGGATTTTTCGGAGTGAGTCCGGTTAAATGGTTAAAAGGTGCAGACACCAGCTTCTTTGCCCTTCTTCTTTTGGCATGCTGGAGATGGACCGGTGTGAATATTTTATATTTCCTGGCAGGTCTTCAGAGTATACCTGCTGATTTATATGAGGCGGCTTCCATTGACGGTGCTTCAAGCTGGCAGCGGTTCATTAAAATCTCCGTTCCTCTTGTAAAGCCGACCACAGTCTATGTGCTGACGATCAGCATTTATGCTGGCCTTTCCATGTTCCTGGAGAGCAATATGCTGTTTAAAGGGAATAACTCTCCCAATAACATTGGTCTGACTATTGTAGGGTATTTATACAGACAGGGAGTGGAAAAACGGGCGCTGGGCTATGCGTGTGCAGTGGGCCTCATTCTCCTTCTCGTAGTTATGGCAGTGAACTTAATTCAGCTGAAGGTCACGGGAACGTTTGAAGAGGGGAGGGACTGATATGAACAGAAGCATAAAAAAACGTACAGTAACCGCTGTCTTTTATTTGATATTTACCCTTCTTGCAGCAGGAATTTTTCTCCCCATATGGGTCCTTTTCATTGCAAGCTTTAAGCCGGGAGGAGACCTTCTGCAATATGGCCTGAATCTGGATTTAAACATTTCCAGAATGAATCTGGATAATTATATTCTTTTGTTTTCAGGACAGCATGAATACTGGAGATGGTTTTTTAACAGTATCATTCTGACTGTGATCACGGTATTCGGCACTCTGCTTATCAGCTCTTTTGTAGGATATGGTTTTGCTGCCTATGATTTTAAAGGAAAAAAGTTTCTGTTTATCCTGGTGCTTCTTATTTTATCCATTCCGCTGGAAGTAGTTATGCTGCCCCTTTATAAACAGATCTCCTCATGGAAGATGATGGACAGTTATACAGCCATTGTTCTCCCATTCCTGGCTCATGCATCAACCATTTTTTTCTTCCGCCAGTATCTGCTCAGCATTCCAAGATCGTTAATGGAAGCCGGGAGAATTGACGGAGCTACAGAGTACGGTATATTTTACCGGTTAATTGTTCCGCTTATGAAACCGGCGTTTTCTGCTATGGCAATATTAAATGGAATGAATGCATGGAATAATTATTTATGGCCGCTGCTGGTGATCCGGTCTTCGGAAAAATACCCGCTGACTTTGGGACTGAATACCCTGATTAATCCTTATGGAGATAATTACAGTCTGTTGATAGTAGGTTCCGTTTTTTCTGTTATTCCAATTTTTCTGCTTTTTGTTGCATTTCAAAAGTACTTCATAGAGGGAATGATGGCAGGGGCAGTAAAGGGCTGAAATAAGATACAATAGAATAGAGAATGGATCAGCACTCCTTAAGCATGGTTTTCCTTAAGGGTGCTGTTTTTTTATAGAAAACGTTTTCCATGTTTTAACTTGATGTACACAACCCGACACGTTATAATAGAGATGATACAAATGATTAAAGGATTTTGTCCTGTAGCATACAGAAATGGAGGGAACTATGGCTGCAATTGAGCTGACAGGCAGACGTTTAAACCAATACATAGAAAATTACGTAGTGTTTGATTTGGAAACAACGGGAGTGGACACACAGGAGGACTCCATCATAGAGATATCTGCAGTTAAAGTAAAAAATCATGTGATCACGGATCAGTTTAACCAGTTAATTAATCCAGGGACTCATATTCCTGCAGGTGCAACAAGAATTAACGGAATTACCGATGAGATGGTAAAGGAAGCGCCGGGACTTTTAAAAGTGCTTCCGGATTTTCTTTCTTTTATAGAAGGGGAAGTTCTGGTTGGTCATAATATTCAGTCGTTTGATCTTATTTTCTTATATCGGGTGGCTGGGGAACTGCTTGGAATTTCTTTACCCAATGATTACATTGATACATTATATATGGCGAGGGAACGCCTCCCGCAGCTGTACCGCCACCGGCTTACCGATATTTCCGCACATTTTAATATATCCACAGAGGGAGCACACCGGGCCCTTCATGACTGCATGATGAATCAGCAGTGTTATGAACATATGGGTAAGCTTTCAGGGACAGAGGAGGATTTCATATGTCCCCAGTGCGGAGGCTTGTTAAAGAAAAGAAACGGTAAGTTTGGTGTGTTTTACGGCTGCTCCAATTATCCCCAGTGCCGGTTTACGAAAAATGGGTGAATGCCGCTGCCTGTGTGATGCAAATAAGACAGCCTGCATAGATTGTTGTACAATAGAAAAGGAGGGAGCAGTATGGAAGATAAAAACTTATATAATAAGGTCATGCTGATCGCGCTTTGTTTAATTGTGATATTGCTTTGCGCTGGAATCTACAGTTATGTACAGGGAAGTGACAATGCAGAGGTTCCCAGAGGGAAAGCTCAGGTTGTGAGAAGTGAGGCGGGAGTTCCTCCCGTTTTTCTTCTCTGACAGAAAGGAGACCCATGGAATTCATGATTGAGCGGGCATCTGGAAAAGATGCTGAAAGGATGGCTGATATCATTGAAACAGTCTGGAATGACATTGAAAATAAGGAGTGGTTTGTAGCCGATGATAAAGAATATACAACCCGCATCCTGAAAGAAGATAATGGTCTGGGATATAAAGCTGTGGAAAAGGATTCGGGGACGGTTGCAGGGATTTTTATAGTTTCTCTTCCTGGAATAAGAGAAGAGAATTTAGGCAGAGATATTGAACTTGCTGAGGAGGAATTAGGAAAAGTGGCGCACATGGAATCAGTGGCGATCCTTCCTTCCTACAGAGGCAACGGACTTCAGTATGCCCTGATGCAGCAGGGGGAAGCAGATTTAAGAAAAATGGGATACAGTTACCTGATGTGTACAGTACATCCCGACAATTCATACAGCAGAAATAATGTAATCAGACAGGGATATGAAGTGGTTCTGACAAAGGAGAAATACGGCGGCTATATTCGGGATATACTGTTAAAAAAGCTGTTTTAAGCATGTTTGGGCGCAGCAGAGGAAAGGTGAGAAGGATGGACATAAAAGAGATGCTTAACCTGGTAAAAAGCGGTGAGATGGGGGTAGATGAAGCGCAGAAGATATTAAAGGATCTTCCGTATGAAGATTTGGGATATGCCAAGCTGGATCATCACCGTGCTCTCCGATCAGGCTTTGGAGAAACAGTTTTCTGTCAGGGGAAGCCGGATGAATATCTGGTAGAAATATACAGAAAATTTTTTGAACGCGACGGGGAGGTTTTTGGAACCAGGGCTGTAAAAGAGCAGTTTGAGTTAGTAAAGGCTGCTGTTCCGGAAGTTACCTATGATCCTATTTCAAGAATTCTTAAAGTGGAGCGGAAGAATAAAGAAAGGACTGGCTGCATTGCAGTCTGTACGGGAGGAACAGCAGATATCCCGGTTGCAGAAGAAGCAGCCCAGACGGCTGAATACTTTGGTTCTTACGTGGACCGGGTTTATGATGTGGGTGTGGCGGGGATACACCGTCTGTTATCCAATCGGGAGCGGATCGGACGTGCCAGCTGCATCGTAGCAGTAGCCGGAATGGAAGGTGCGCTTGGAACTGTCATTGCAGGTATGGCTGATTGTCCGGTTATAGCGGTGCCCACATCCGTGGGTTATGGAGCCAGCTTTCATGGATTGTCAGCACTATTGACGATGCTCAATTCCTGTGCAAATGGTATTTCTGTAGTGAATATTGACAATGGATATGGGGCAGGTTACATTGCTACACAGATCAATAGACTGGCGGTAAGATAAATGAAAAAAATACTATATTTGGAATGTAATTCGGGAATCAGCGGTGATATGACGGTGGGAGCTCTCCTGGATCTGGGAGCCGATCAGGAGGTGCTGGTAAAAGCACTTCAAAGCCTTAACTTAAGCGGATACCATCTTCATTTTGGACGAACAAAAAAGTGCGGGCTGGATGCATACGATTTTGATGTTCATCTGGAGGCGGTAGCGGAACATGATCATAGTCATACTGACATGGACGGACATGCCCATAGTCATGAAACGGATCACAGCCATGACCATGCCCATGAGCATAGTCATGAGCATACGCATAATCATGAACATTCTCATAGCCATGAGAACCATCATTCCCATGAGCACAGGAACATTGGTGATATATATGAGATTATTGACCGTCTGGCAGCGGGGGAGCGGGTAAAGGCCATGGCAAGGCGGATGTTTGATATTGTGGCGGAGGCAGAGGCCAAGGCTCATGGAATTCCGTTGGAAGAGGTTCATTTTCATGAGGTTGGAGCTGTTGATTCCATTATTGATATAATTGGTACTGCTGTCTGCGTGGATAATCTGGGAGTGGATAAAATTATTGTTTCACCTCTGTCAGAAGGATCTGGAAGTATCCGCTGCCAGCATGGTGTCATTCCTGTTCCTGTTCCGGCCACAGCCAATATCGCATCGGCATACGGTTTAAAACTGCGTTTAACGGATAATGAAGGTGAGATGGTTACTCCCACCGGCGCAGCGATTGCGGCAGCCTTAAAAACAACGGACAGACTCCCGTCCTCCTGTCAGATCCTTAAGACTGGAATGGGTGCCGGGAAAAAGGATTTTAAACAGGCCAATATCCTTCGTGCCATGATTCTTTCTGAGGAGGAAGACCCGGCAGGAGATGAGATGTGGGTTTTAGAATCCAACATTGATGACAGCAGCGGTGAGGCACTGGGGCTTGCGATGGAGTCTCTGCTTGACGCAGGAGCGGCCGATGTCTGGTATACGCCGGTCTTTATGAAAAAGAACCGGCCTGCCTATATGCTTTCGGTCATCTGCGAAAAAGATAAGATAGAAACCATGGAAGAAATTCTGTTTATTCAGACGACGACCATAGGGATAAGAAGATACTCTGCTGAGAGAACGGTTCTGCCTCGTGAAAAGAGAACGGTAATGACGCAGTGGGGAGAAGCAGAGGTTAAAGTCTGTAAATATAAAGACAGGGAATTCTGCTATCCGGAATATGAAAGCGTGAAAACGCTCTGCCGAAAGAGCGGGCTGGATTACCAGACTATTTACCGGATTCTGCAAAAGGAGGGATAAGACCATATGGATGAAAATTTGCTGGGTCTTAAAGAAAAACTTGAGAAGGCGATGGCGGAATATGCCAGAGAGGATATCTGTCTTGCTTTTTCCGGTGGAGTTGATTCCAGCCTCTTGCTGAAAGTGGCAGCGGAAGCGGTGAAAAAGACAGGAAAAAAAGTATATGCTGTTACATTTGACAGCAGACTGCACCCTTCCTGTGATCTGGATATCGCTTCTAAAGTGGCAAAAGAGCTGGGGGGGATTCACAAGATAATTACTGTTGATGAACTGGAACAGGAGGAAATCCGTTTCAATCCGGTAGACAGATGTTATTTGTGCAAGAAAAAGCTGTTTCAGAGTCTGAGGGAGTTTGCGGGAGAAAGAGATATTCCTGTTATTATGGATGGGACCAATGAGGATGATATGCATGTATACCGCCCGGGGATCAGGGCATTAAAAGAACTGGGAATCATCAGTCTTCTGGCAGAATTGAATATAACGAAAGCGCAGGTGAAGGCACTGGCTGAGGAATATGGGATCTCTGTCGCCCAAAGACCGTCGGCTCCCTGCATGGCAACCAGACTTCCATATAATACGGAAATCAATTATGACATTTTAAGAAAAATCGGTGACGGGGAAGAATTTCTCCGTTCCCGTTTCAGGGGAAATGTACGGCTTCGGCTTCATAAGGATATTGTACGGATTGAAGTGGATCAGGTTATATTAGACAGTGTAATAAAGGACAGGGAAGCTGTCATAGCTTACTTAAAGGAGCTTGGCTTTGCCTATATCACTCTGGATTTGGAAGGGTTCCGGTCGGGAAGTATGGATCTGGATATAGAAGAAAACAAGATAGAATAAGGAATGCAGGGGGTATAGAATGCATAAATTAGGAATTTCGATTTATCCGGAGCACAGCACAAAAAGTGAAATAGAAAGCTATATGAAACTGGCCTCAGGGTATGGCTTCAATAGAATTTTCACCTGTCTTTTGTCAGTAAAAAGATCAAAAGAGGAGATTATAAAAGAGTTTGCTGAATTTATGGAGCTTGCACATCAATATGGATTTGAAGTTGCCGTTGATACGAATCCGGCGGTATTTGAGCATCTGGGAGCGACTCCCTTTGAAATAAAGCCATTTGCTGATTTGGGAGTTGATATTATCCGATTAGATGGACATTTCGGAGAACTGGAAGATATTGCAATCACCAGAAATCCCTATATGATACCCATTGAATTTAATGGGTCATCCAATATAGATCTGGATTTATTGGTGGAACGCGGCGCTGATCGCTGGAATATAGTGACGTGTCATAATTTTTATCCGGAACGATATTCAGGGCTGGGTTGGAAACGTTTCCTGTATTTAACTGAGAAATATAAAAAAAGCGGATTCAGGACAGCGGCGTTTGTTTCAAGCCGGAATAAGAACACCTTTGGGCCATGGCCGGTAAAAGCAGGGCTGCCTACCTGTGAACTGCACCGTAATCTTCCTATAGATTTACAAATGAGACATTTGTTAGCCAGCAATATGATTGATGATGTCATTATAGGTAATTGTTTTGCATCGGAAGAAGAGTTAAAGCTTATGTCTGAAGTGGACTGCAGTAAGGTTACGTTTCATATTGAGACAGAGAAAGACTGTACAGAAGCGGAAAGAGAGCTGCTGTTTGGATACAGACATCTGTCAAGAGGAGATGGATCTGAATATATGATACGTTCGTCCGGACACAGAGAAACGTATCGGAATAAAAGTATCCCTTACAGGAGGGCGGAAGGGGGATTTTTTCACAGAGGAGATGTGCTTGCGGTAAACGATAATCTGGCGCATTACAGAGGAGAATTGGAAATCGTTCTTCAGGATATGCCAAATGACGGAGAAAGAAACCTGGTGGGGAAAATACCTCAGGAAGAATGGATTCTGTTGGAATGTCTGATGCCTGAATATGAATTTGGATTCATACATAACTGATATCTGCAGGGAGAAAATGTTATCAATAGGAAGCTTCTATTTCTTTTATCCTTTCATAAAGCATGTCATTAACAGGAACCAAAAGACCGTGTCTGGCGGCGAGCCTGCGCACAGTGCCTGAGAACATCTCGACCTCCGATGGCCTGCGGGCGATGCCATCCTGGCGCATGGAGGGAACGCCTTCGGGTGAAAGCGTTTTTAAAAGTTCTATGTAAGATTCTAAGTCGCTTTCCGTGAGGGTAATCCCTTCTTTTTGTGAAAGAGATATTACTTCTCTCATAGCTCCGACTAAAGTGTCATAAATCGTGCCCGGAGTGAGGACCTGGGCATAATTGGCCTCATATGCCATGCAGGTCTGATTAATTCCCACATTTAACATGAATTTTCCCCAAAGCCGTTTTAGAATATCACGTTCAGTACGATAGGTAATTCCGGCAGAATCAAAATACCTGGTTAATGTTTTCAGACGATCTTCCTGCCCCTTTATTCTGGTGCCAAGACACAATTCTCCCGATCTGGTATAGGTTAAGTCCGGACCGAATTTCATGGCATCCATTCCCTGGGCAATACAATAAAGCACTTTTTCATCTCCGAAGCGATTGCCTGCGGCAGCTTCGCTGTCTATTCCGTTCATGACTGAAATAATGGTGGTATCAGGGCCGACAGCGTACTTCATTGTTTCAAGCGCGGAAGACAGGGCGTTGTATTTGACCGCTATAATTATGAGGTCTGCAGGTTCTGCTTCTGCAGGAGCTTTTATCGGAAAAGACCAGGGGGTTCCGTTAATCGTAAAAGTCATTTTTTTATAGCGTTCAATTCGTTTCTGGTCTGCAAGGAAATATACGGCATCAGGTCCCAATGCAGTACTGATCTGGCTAGCGTACAGCATGCCGAGTGCACCCATTCCTATGACAGCAGTCTTATTCATGTCATTATTCATATGAACCTCCCTTAATAATAATATAATAGTTATGAAATATCACCTTATTCTATGGAATATTACATTATTAATGGCTGAATTCTTCCTACAAGATTATTTGTACAGGCCAGTTTTCCATCCACAGTTATTACAACAGCACCCATTTCTTTAACCTTATTAACTCTGCGGATAATTGATGCAGCATCTAATCCAAATAATTCTGTGGTATATATATCGCAGTCCAGCGATCTGTCAGCGATAACAGTTAAAGAAGCGATGTTGCTTTCTATCGGGTAGCCTGTTCTGCTGTTAAAAATATGATGGTATTTACTGCCTTCCTTTTCAAGTACTCTCTCGTAAATTCCTGATGTTACAACGGATTGGTCTCTTATTTTCACAAGTGCTGCCGCATTTCCTCTTGGTAAAAACGGATTTTGGATTCCAACGTTCCAGTCACCGCCTTCGGAAGGGGATTCTCCAAAAACGAGAACATTGCCTCCCATATCTACCATAGCCGAGACAGCACCATGATCTTTAAAGAACTCCATGACTTTATCTGCAAAATAACCCTTGGCAATGGCTCCAAGGTCTATCTCCATCCCTTTTTTTAGCAGACAGACAGTTCTGTTTTCATCATCCAGTTGAATATTTTCAGGATTTAAAAGTTCCAGTACTTTTTCTATGGCTCCCTTATCTGGCACACTTGCATCGGTAAAACCGATTTTCCATAACTTTATTAATGGTCCGATCGCAATGTTTAAAAAAGAATTTTCGCATAGACTATGCTTTTTTCCGATTTTTATCAGCTCATACAGCTCGCCATCCACCCTTTGGGGAGCGAGTGCAGCCATTTTTTTAAGCATCGCAAGCTGTGAGTGATCACTGTTGGCACTAAAAACCTCATTATAATGAATCAGCATATCCTCAGCCTTTTTTGCCAGCATTTCAGCACCTTCTCCCTTTATATAGAGGGAGATTTTTGTTCCCATAAGATATATAATTTTTGTATATTCTGTCATTTCATTCTCCTGGATCGGAATTGTTCTGACCATGAATCAGAAAGGCATTTATCAGGTCATTATCAATGCTGGATAGTTTTCTTTCATTGTGGTATGCTATAAAATAATCTAAGCTCAGTTCATCGATGGGAATCTGATAAATATTATATTCCGACGGACATTCCTTCACATAGACACTTTCAGGGATAAAGGTAATTCCAAGATTACCCGTGGAAAGCTTAAGTACAGTATTTATCTCAGTGCTCTCCATTATAATATTGGGTTCTACCTTATAAAGGTTTAATAATTGATCAATCTGCTTTCGGATAGCGGAGCCTTTGGAAGTCAGCACCAGCTTTTGGCATAAGATTTTACTGATGTCGATGCTGCCTTCTGATATTATGGCGGCATCTTTCTGATAAAGATCACAGCAGCGTGGGATCACAGCCCGGTATCTGTGCCTGCCCCAGCTGACAGAGTTTAAGTTTGGTGAAATATTTCTTGAATTTTGTCCGATCCAGAAATCCAGTTCATTATTTTGAGTCAGCTTTTCATTTTTTTCAGGCAAATCCTCTAAAAGCTCGATTCTGCAGTTTGGATGCATGGTCACAAAATCCGGTAAAAAAAGAGGTAAAAGGTAGGTTCCAAGGCTGGAAAGCACTCCTATTTTTATGATGGTCCTATCGTTATCGGATACATCTGAAATTTCCCTAAGCAGCTTTGCATAATTATTTTCTAATGATGTAAGATACTGATAATAGATCTTACCCTGTTCGGTTAATCGATACGGCAGCTTGCTGCGGGTGATCAGTTCACAGTTTAACTCATTTTCCACTCTTTTAATCACCTGCGTCAAATAAGGCTGAGAGATATAAAGGGATTTGGCAGCCTTGCCATAGTTACTGTATTTTAAAATTGCATCAATATAATACAGAATATCCTGAGAGCAGATTTTCGACATTTTATTCCTTTCTTTGAAGAATAATTTACTTTTTTAACATTATTTTTGATTATAACAAATTTGTTATTAAACCTCAATAAATAACTATTAGATATTATGAAAATGATATGTTAAAATAATATCAAACACATGGATATCATTGTAAAACTTTAATGTACAGGAAGGAGATTACTATGAAATATTTAGCAATCGTAGGCACCAATTCAGATGTGTCAACTAATCGTATGCTGCTTCAATTTATGCAAAAGCATTTTTTAAGTGAGGCGGAGATTGAATTATATGAAATTAAAGATTTACCTGCCTTTATGGAGCCTGAGGATACTGATATTCCGGAAAAGGTAGAGGAGTTATCCCAGAAAATCTTAAACGCAGATGGAGTAATCATAGCAACTCCAGAATATGATCATGCCATACCTGCGGTTTTAAAGAGTGCTCTTGAATGGATTAGTTACACGAGTCAGGCGCTTACGGATAAACCTGTTTTAATCGTAGGGGCATCTCATGGTACTCTTGGATCCTCTCGTGCACAGGCACATCTCAGGCAGATCCTTGATTCCCCTGAGCTTGCTGCCAGAATCATGCCAAGCAGTGAGTTCCTTTTAGGAAAATCACAGGGCGCATTCGACAGTGCGGGAAATCTCATCTATCCGGACAAGGTGTCTGAGCTTGATGAAATTTTCAGAGAATTTGTTCTGTTTACGGATATTACAACGAAACTTTTGGCAGAGAAGGTTCAGAATAAAGGCACAAAAAAATTCACTTGGCAAGAGTAGGAGGATTCATATCAATGAAATTTATAGCAATTGTTGGAACGAATGCAAAGAAATCTTATAATCGTAAACTCCTTCAGTTTATGAAAAAACATTTTGAGTCAAAGGCAGAGATTGAAGTACTTGATATTACAGATGTTCCCATGTTTAATCAATCTGATAATCAGTCCTATGGTGAAGTGATCCAGATGTTCAATGATAAGATTACAGCCAGTGACGGTGTTATTATGGCAACTCCTGAATATAATCATTCCATCCCATCCGGCCTTAAAAGCCTGATTGAATGGCTGAGCTTTGATCTCCATCCCCTTGCAGGAAAACCAGTGATGATCGTTGGCGCATCTCTTGGAACTCAGGGCTCCTCCCGTGCACAGCTGCATCTTCGCCAGATCCTGGATGCACCAGGAGTGGATGCAAATGTCATGCCAGGATATGAGTTTTTACTGGGAAGTGCAGGTAAGGCGTTTGATGATGCCGGTAACCTCATCAATGAGGGAACCATCGATTTCCTGGATATCTGTTTTCTGCGCTTTCTGCGTTTTGCTAATATTGCAAATCAGCTCAATGAGGAAGAGGAGTTCACCTTTACACCAGGTGAATATGAGGTAAATGCAATCGGCCACAGCGGAAATCTTCCAATGAAGGTATCCTTTAGTGAAAAGCGAATCGAAAGCATAAATATAGACACCAAGGGTGAAACCGAAGGAATCGCCGATGTTGTATTTGTAAGAATACCAGATAAAATCATTGAAGGACAGACTCTGAATGTGGATGCGCTCTCTGGTGCCTCTGAAACCAGCAATGGTGTCATCGATGGTGTTGCCAAAGCGGTGAAACTTGCCGGAGTTAACCCTGATATTCTTAAGAGACGTCCAAAACCTGCCAGCAGCAGAAACAGACAAGACGAAGAGTATACTTGTGATGTTGTCGTTGTAGGCGGAGGCGGTGCAGGACTCAGTGCGGCTGCTACTGCATTACAGAATGGTTCCAGTGTAATTGTTCTTGAAAAATATCCGGCAGCAGGCGGAAATACCATACGTTCCGGAGGTCCTGTGAATGCAGCAGATCCTGAGTGGCAGAGCCAGTTTGATGAAAATCCAGGAGAAAGACATACCATTGAATCATTGCTGGATACTGATGAGAGCCAGATCCATCCAGAATATTTAGATGATTTCCGTGCGCTCAAAGAAGAGTTTTCCGATTACCAGAAAAAATTTGGCACTGGTAAAGGTCATTTGTTTGATTCTCCTCTTCTTCACAGAATGCAGACCTATTTTGGCGGAAAACGAACGGATTTAAACGGCAACACCATCTATGGACAGTATGACCTGGTGAAAATCCTGACTGACAGAGCCTTAGAAAGTGTAAAATGGCTGGAAGAGATCGGCGTTGAATATGATAAAAGCATCGTATTTGCTCCGGTTGGAGCTCTTTGGCGCCGTGGTCATAAGCCGGTTAAAAACTATGGTACCGCATTTATCCTTTCCCTCACAAAATATGTTGAGGAGCACTCAGGAAAGATTATTACTGACAGCCCTGTAAAGGAATTTATCATCCAGGATGGTCAGATAGCAGGAGTAATAGCAACTGGTGTCAATGGTCAGAAGATCACAGTTCGTGCCAATGCAGTTGTACTTGCCAGCGGTGGTTTTGGTGCAAATACAAAGATGTTAAAAGAGTATAACACTTATTGGAGTTATATTGATGATAATATCAGGACCACCAATTCCTATGCCATGACAGGAGATGGAATCCAGCTTGGTAAAACAGTGGGAGCCGCACTGACCGGTATGGGATTCACTCAGATGATGCCTGTATCCGATCCTGAAACAGGGGAACTGTTCAGTGGACTTCAGGTACCACCGGAAAACTTTGTAATTGTTAATAAAGAAGGCAAACGATTTGTGAATGAATTCTCTGGACGAGATGTCTTAACAAAAGCAGCCATTGATCAGGGCGGTTTATTTTACCTGATTGCAGATGATGAGATAAAGAAAACGGCAGCGAATACAAGTCAGGAGAAGATTGACCGTCAGGTAGAAGCCGGCACCTTATTCAGAGCGGATACTATTGAAGAGCTGGCAGTAAAAGCCGGTATGGATCCGAAGGTCCTTAAGGAAACCATTGATCAATATAATTCCTATGTAGATGATGGTTTTGATCCGGAATTCCATAAGGATACATTTAGCTTGAAAGTGGAGAAAGCCCCGTTCTACGCAACACCCAGAAAGCCAGCGGTTCATCATACCATGGGCGGTCTTAAGATCGATACGAAAGCCCGTGTATTAGACGAAAATGGCCAGCCAATTAAACATCTTTATGCTGCTGGAGAAGTTGCCGGAGGTATCCATGCAGGTAACCGTCTTGGCGGTAACGCATTAACGGATATCTTTACCTTCGGACGAATTGCCGGTAAAACTGCGGTTGATGAAATGAATTAGTTACAGAGATTAAAAAAATATGTCATTAATCAAAGAGCATGATAACACGCATAAGTAAAAATGCGGTTATCGGCTCTTTTTTTGATAACAACTATTTCATTAAGACTCTGTATTTTCAGCCTCAGTACCGGCTTGATTTTGGGTATGGTTGGAAAATAAAAAGTATAGTATAATTTACTTCATATATCAGATCTAATACATGGGTTACATACCAAGGAGGAGAAAACGTTGCTTGCTTTCATAATGATGATTGAAAATGAAAGAGATCGGGATAAAGTAACTGAAATTTATGAACTTTACAGCGGAACAATGCTTTACATAGCCAATACGATCTTAAATGAAGTGCATCTTGCAGAAGATGCGGTTTCAGAAGCATTTATAAAAATAATTGATAATCTTGAAAAAATTAATATAGTTAACTGTTACCAAACGAGGGGATTCGTCGTTATTATAGTGAGAAACGTTGCGATTGATATGCTCCGAAAGCAGAAGAAGAAACAAATAGTACCATTAGAAGAAGATGATTATGGTTTGAGTTATGAAGAACCGGCTTTTGATAATTTTTCCGTTAAGGAAGCTTGTGACAAAATAAAAAATTGTATAGGTAATCTTAAAAAAAATTATTCAGATATTTTGTATCTGAAAGTAGAATTCGATTGCTCATTTGAAGAAATAGGGAAAATACTTGGTATCAGTACGGAGAATGCTAAAATGCGCCTTAGCAGGGCACGTAAAGCGCTGAAGGAAGAATTGAAAAAGGAGGGAGTTTACAGTGACCAGTGAAGAACGAAATAAAGAATTGTTTGATTCGTTGCTGAAAGCAGCCGTATCTGATGCACTAAGAGATGAAATGGATGCATTGCCTTCCAATGAAGAATTAAAAGAGAAATTCCCGGCGTCTGCCCAGTTCGGCAAACGAATGAAAAAGTTGATTTTTCAAAGAAAGATCAAGTCTAAAATAAGGTACTTCATTAAGAGTAACCGTAAAATAGCAGCATGCTTTATGGTAATTATTGTTCTGTCGTCTGCCACACTGCTCAGCGTCGAAGCAACCAGAAATGTAATACTCAATACCTTTGTTAATCAGTTTGGAAAATATACACAAATCCAGTTTAATGATTCTTCAACTGGTGAGCAGAAAATGGATATCTATAGACCGGCATATTTGCCGGAAGGTTATAAAAAAATATCAGAGGAGGTTTATGGGAATGCTGCTTTGCTGGTATATTCCAATGAATCAGATTCTGAGATCGTATTAAAGCAGAGGAAGGCTGAAGAAGGAACGGCATTGATTGATAATGAAAACACAAATTATACGGAAGTCGAAATTTCTGGTAATACAGCATATCTGTTTAAAGCAGAGAAGGATGATAATTACAATGTGCTTCTCTGGAAATCAAAGGATGTAGTTTTTGAATTGACATCAAAAGTAAACAGCGATGAATTATTGCGCGTGGGAAGGAGTTTGGAAAAATAATCTATTTATTTTTAAGAAAAGTGTTACTATTTTTCCACTATGGCGTTTTTATAGTAGAGGGTATTATTTCTTAAAAATAAAAGGAGGAAAATTATGTTTGTAAAAATGAAAAAATGTACCTTTATTATGTGTCTTATCATATCCTGTTTTTTAATGGGGGGTGATGCGTTTGCCGCAAGTGATTATTTAAATGTACCGGTAGACACCTTAGAGGTTGGTACCTTTGATCTCCCTGCGGCCAAGTGGGCCAGCACTTCTTCTATTGATATCAACCTTTCATTTAATGGAAGCAAGGCTATTTGCGGTGCTTGTGTGCAGGGCTGGTCAGACGTAAAGAAGATAACAGGCACTGCGGTATTGTCGAGAAAAAATTCAAACGGTACCTATACCACTGTAAAAACGTGGAATGGCTTAAGTGTGGCAGGTAACAGGCTGATTTTTGATAATATTTATTACGTGACAAGAGGTTATACTTATCGGCTGACTATGACTGCTACCGTATATCGTAATGGGATTGGTGAGAAGGTATCCGGTTATTTTGAAAATTATGCAAAATAAAAAGTATTGATATATAGAAGGCAGTCCGGCTTAGTAAAGCGGGACTGCCTTCTATTTATTAATAACGCATATAGTTTTTGGGATAAAGGTTATAAAAGTTCATCGTGTATTAGAAAATATTTAATTTAATATACAAAAAAATAAAAATACCCCAGAAAATAATAGAATGCTTACGAACATATATTATAAAAGTTTATTTTATCTAATGGTAAGTTTATGAAATATTTATTGAGAAAAGTGTTATCATTTTACATCTAATTCGTTTATATAGTATAGGATGTTAAAACTGATTAAAGGAGTTGATTAAAAAAGAATAAAATTTAGCCATAGGGTTGACAATAAGAAGCAGTTAAATAAAACAATTTTGTTTTATATGAGAATCTTTTATCTATAAAGTCAAACATATATTAATACAGCTTAAGGAGAAGACATGGAGAGAATATTGACAATAGAACTTATGAAACAGTATGAAGATTATTTGTATGAAGAAGAAAAGGCAAAATTAACAATAGAAAAATATAAAAGAGATATAAAAAAGTTCTATGATTTTTTATCAGGAGATAAAGTGATTGAGAAAAGAAAGGTAATAGAATATAAGGAATACTTAAAAAATAATTACCAGGTATCAAGTGCGAATTCTATGATAGTTGCTTTAAACCGTTTTTTGGATTATGCCGGCTGGTTTGAATGTAAAGTTCGTCAGTTTAAAATTCAGAGAGCATTATTTTGTAAAAAAGAAACATGTTTGACAAAAAAGGAATATGAAAATCTGATCGTGGCAGCAAAAGAAGCAGGGGATATTCAGCTGAATCTTTTGATGCAGACGATATGCAGCACTGGAATAAGAGTCAGTGAACTGCAGTTTATTACTGTGCAGTCACTGAAAGCAGGGTATGCACAGATCAATAATAAAGGAAAAGTAAGGGTTATATTTATACCGAAGCAGCTTATTAAAATATTAAGATCTTATTGCGTTTCACAGAAAATAGAAGCAGGCCCAATATTTCTTTCAAAAACAAATTCTCCGATTAACCGGACAATCATCTGGAAAAAAATGAAAGGTCTCTGTCATAAGGCAAATGTAGACGAGAAAAAGGTATTTCCTCATAATTTACGTCACCTGTTTGCGTTTATTTTTTATCGCATGGAAAAGAATTTATTACGCCTGGCAGAGGTTCTTGGCCATTCCAGCATTGAAACCACCCGGATTTACACGGCAACCACAGGGGAAGAACATCAAAAGCTCATATCAAGGCTGGGTTTGGTATATGATTACAGTAAACTTAAGATGCATAATGTAAATTATGTTTACAATAGTAACTAAATCCTCAAATAAATTCTTATTACGTTCTTAATATAATACATATTCTAATGAATTACAAGAGAAAAATTAGAAATTTTTGTAAAAATTGGTAAAATATGGAATTTAATTTCAATAAAAACCAGGTATGGTGTTAGCCAAAGCATGAAAATCTAAATTCATGCTTTTTTATTTACCTAAAAACATACCATATTTTTCCAATATAGGAAAATTTACTCTGCTCAGATAACATAATTTACATTATGTTACCTCCTTCAGTATTTATGAAAGGTTACACCAGCGCTGATTATTGACTGTAACAGTAAGGAGTGATGAGATGCAGGAAATCATTGATATTCATGCGCATGTCCTTCCCGGAATTGATGATGGGGCTGCCAATATGGAAGAGGCAAAGGCCATGCTGCAGATGGCTTATAACCAGGGAATTCAAAAGATTATAGTTACACCTCATTATAAAAGGGGGCAGGATCGGGAACAGATTATGGAATTAAGCAGAAAGCTGCAGCGGGAGGCACGTAAAATACATAAACATTTCAAAATATATCTGGGACAGGAAATCCTGTACTGTGAAGATATATTGGAGGATTTAAAAGAAAAAAAGGCTCTTACCATGTGCGGAAGTCATTATGTGTTGATTGAGTTTCCGCCTTTGGTTACCTATTCCAGATTGTTCCAGGGCCTTCGTAAAATAATATTAGCCCGGTATATTCCCATACTTGCCCACATGGAGCGTTACCACTGCCTGCGTGAGAAAGGAAGGGTAAAGGAGCTGATAAATTCCGGATGCATACTGCAGATGAATTACAGCAGTATCACCGGAAGCCGGTTTAACAGACAGGTCCGCTGGTGCAGACTTCAAATACAGCAAGGGTATATACATATGCTGGGAACCGATATGCATCACATAAATGACAGGACACCTGAGATAGAGAAATCATTACTATGGGTTAAAAAGAACTGCAGCATGGATCTGTATCAAAGTCTTACAGGTAATTATGCCCTGAATTTACTGAAAAAAAGAGAATAATAAACAGGAGTACAAATGAGGACAAATAGCATGGATGATAACCAGGAAATTCAAATTGACTTATTGGAATTATTTTACAAATTAAAGCGGAAGATGTGGCTGATTATTCTTATAACCGTGTTATCCGGCGTTGGTGCAGGAGTTTACAGCAGATATATTTTAATGCCTCAATATACATCTACGGCTATGCTCTATGTCCTTTCAAAGGAGTCTTCACTCACTTCATTGACTTCACTGGCTGATTTACAGGTTGGCAGTCAGCTGACCAAGGACTATAAAATCATGATAACCAGCCGGCCGGTAATGGAAAAGGTAGTAAAATCACTGGGACTTAATATGTCTTATAAAGATTTAAAAAAAAGAATCAGTGTAACCAATCCGACGGATACCCGCATACTTACATTGACAGTCCAGGATACGGATCCTGAACGGGCAAAAAAAATCGTAGATGAGATTGCACTGACTGCATCGGACTATATAGGTGACATGATGGAAATGGTGCAGCCTAAAATTTTTGAAGAAGGAGAAGTACCATCGGCTAAGACTGGTCCTGATAACAAAAAAAATGCCTTGATGGGGGCTGCGGCCGGTATGTTCATTATTTTAGCAGTGCTGACAGTCGGCGTAATCATAGATGATACCATTCGCAACGAAGAGGATGTGGAACGCTATCTGGGGCTGACAGTACTTGCTGCTGTTCCCAACCGGGAAGGTTCTCCTGCCAGAAAAACACCTAAATTCTGGAAGAAAAAGGCGGAAAAAAAGAAGGAGGGGATAATAAAACATGAGAAATTCAGTAAACCTGACAATTCTAAAGAAAGGAAATTATAACTATGAGGAAGCGATTAAGACTTTAAGAACAAATATTCAATTTTGCGGCAGTCATATAAAGGTCATTATGTTGGAAAGTGCAGTCCCCAATGAGGGGAAATCCAGTATGTCTTTTTCTCTGGCTTCCTCTTTGGCCCAGATTGGAAAGAAGGTTCTTTTAATTGATGCGGATATCAGAAAATCGGTAATGGTTTCAAGATATCAGCTGGATAAGGAAGTGAATGGATTATCCCAATTTCTCAGTGGGCAAAAAAATAAAGAAGAGATTGTATATGATACGAATTTAAATAACTTAAACATTGTATTTTCCGGTCCTTATTCTCCCAATCCGGCAGAGCTTTTGGAGGAATCTGTGTTTTCTTTGCTGATACAGGCGGCAAGAGCAGAATATGACTATATTATCATTGACACACCTCCCATGCTGAATCTGATTGACGGAGCCATCATTGCCAACCACTGTGACGGAGCGGTACTTGTTATTGAAAGCGGAAAGGTAAGCTACCGTGTTGAACAGAAGATAAAAAAACAGCTGGAGAAAAGCGGGTGCCGTATTCTCGGAGTGATTTTGAATAATGTCAATATGGAAAGCAGCAGATACTACGGAAAATACAAAAAATATGGAAAATATGAGGGTGAACTCCAGGAAAGTGAACAATAACACCATTGATAAAGGAGGGTGAGGTTATGGGAAAAAAGGTCAGATACTGGATCATGGTAGTGGCAGTTATAGGTGTAATCGCCTGGTCAACAGTTCAGATTTACAGCAAAATCCAGCCTCAGCAGGCATTGGTTCAGTCTGAGTACCACTGGGATATTCTTGCATGTGAAGTTCTTCTTATCATCAGCAGTTATGTGCTGCTGCTTCTGTGGGGAAAAGGAAAATCGGTAAACGGAACCTGGAAGATGGGAAGGTGGACACATGCTGAGTAAAAATCGCATATTTTACATATTCATCGATTTTGCAGCCATTGTCTGTTCTTATATTCTGGCCATGCTTGCAAAATTTGCTTCCCTGCAATCTGCAGAATTTATAATCGGACGCTGGTATGGCGCGATTCTTGTAATTTTTGCATATTTAACTGTGATCATGTTTTACCAGTCCGGTAAGCCTTTCATGGAACGTTCCCTGTGGAATGAACTTAAAAATATTTTTCTGATCAATATGTATATAGCCCTTGTACTGGCTTTCATTTTATACCTTTCAAAGCTGGGGGGACGGTCTTCAAGAGCTTTTTATCTGTTATTTTTCTTTTTTAATTATTTTTGTATGGTTCTTGGAAGGCTATATTGCAAATACTTATTGATCTCCCATTACCATAAGCCGGAAAACCGCAAAAAGCTGTTGATTTATGCAAATAGAAGCAATGAATTATATGTGATGAATAAGTATGTAAATTCAATGCCATATGACTGCGATGTGGTGGCGGTTGCAATAGTGGATGCGGATGAGAAAGCAGGGGAAAACCCAAAGACAGAGCTTTATCTGGTGAAAAAGGATGAGAAAGGAAATTATATGGTTATCAGCCGGGACAGCGCTGCAGAGTTTTTAAAAAAGCAGGTAGTTGATGAAGCTCTGATTAGTATACCGGATAACAGCAGGATGTGCTTAGATAATTTAATCAGCCGTCTTGAAACACTTGGAATTGTTGCTCATGTAACTGTAAATACATTTGGCTTAAGTGAAAGAGAAAAGGTGATTAATAATTTTGGAGGAGAACGGGTCCTTACCTATTGTACAAGGGTCTTTGAACCATCGGAATTAATTCTGAAACGTTTGTTGGATATCCTGGGAGGGGTAGTCGGAGTGTTTTTAACAATTATACTGGGGATTTTTGTTGTGCCGGCTATCTACATAGAATCGCCTGGTCCGGTCATTTTTAAGCAGACCCGGGTGGGGAGAAACGGAAGGCTTTTTTCAATTTATAAGTTCCGGTCCATGTATATGGATGCAGAAGAAAGAAAAAAGGAACTGATGAGCAAAAACCAGATGAATGGTCTGATGTTCAAACTAAAAGATGACCCAAGGATTACAAAAGTAGGTAAGTTTATCAGAAAAACCAGCATTGATGAGTTCCCGCAGTTTTTTAACGTTTTGAAAGGGGATATGAGCCTGGTTGGTACAAGACCTCCCACCATGGATGAATTTATGAAATATGAGGAGCACCATAAACGCCGGCTGAGCCTGAAGCCGGGAATTACCGGATTGTGGCAGGTGACAGGCAGAAGTGATATTCAGGATTTTGAAGATGTAGTAAGTTTGGATTTAAACTATATTGATAACTGGTCCATATGGTCAGATTTACGGATTCTGAGTCAGACAGTAATCGTAGTTATGCTTCACAAAGGAGCTGAATAATAAGTAAATATTCATGAGGAACAAATGGAAGGAAGGGAAAAAGATGAGAGATACAGCGGTTGTAATTATGGCAGCAGGAATCGGAAGCAGATATGGAAGCGGAATCAAACAGCTGGAGCCCGTAGGACAGAATGGAAAAATTATTATGGATTATTCCATTTTTGATGCTTTGGAAGCTGGATTTAACCGGATTGTCTTTATTATCCGGAAAAATATTGAAAAAGAATTCAAGGAGGTAATCGGGAAAAGAATTGAGAAACTGGTTCCTGTAGAATATGTTTTTCAGGAACTGGACGATTTACCGGAGGGATTTTTCCTGCCGGAAGGAAGAGAAAAACCATGGGGAACAGGACAGGCAGTATTAGCGTGCAAAGGAATCCTAAAAGAGCCGTTTGCAGTAATTAATGCGGATGATTATTACGGTAAGGAGGCTTTTAGTAAAATACATGATTATCTGGTTACCCATGAGGAGACAATACCCTGCAGTTTCTGTATGGCAGGTTTCATGCTGGGCAATACGTTAAGCCCCAATGGTGACGTGACGAGAGGTGTCTGTTCAGTAGATGAATCAGGAAATCTGTCGTCTGTGACTGAAACATTTCATATGAAACAACAGACAGACGGAACGGTCAAAGGAGAGGATGAAAGCGGAAAGCAGATAATTTTATCTGGGGATAATCTGGTATCTATGAATATGTGGGGGGTGACTCCCGGGTTTTTTACAGATCTGGAAGCTGGATTTGTTAATTTCTTAAAAAGCATGAAAGATGGTGAAAAACAGAAAGAGTATTTACTTCCGGTGCTCATGGATGACCTGATAAAGCGAGGAAGGGCGAAGGTGGCAGTTTTAAAAACCGGTGACAAATGGTTTGGTGTTACCTATCAGGAAGACAAAGAGGAGGTAAAAAAACAGATCAGCCATCTGATAGAGGAAGGGCAATACAGTGAGGATCTGTATGGGAAACATGTAAGCGGAGCAAGTAGATTATGAACGTGATCATCACGGGTGGTGCTGGTTTTGTGGGAAGTAATTTTGTTCAGTATATGGTCAGTAAGTATGCAGCCTGGGATATTATTACTGTGGATTTACTGACTTTACCGGAAAACTTAAAAAATCTGAAACCCATAGAAGACCGGCCCAATTATAAATTTGTGAAGGGCGATATCTCAGACCGCTCTTTCGTGTTTCAATTGTTTGAAACGGTGAGACCGGATATTGTGGTGAATTTTGCAGAAGTAAATCAGGCAGGCTGTTATGCCGCGGATGCGGCTGCCTTTAACCGGAACAATGTAACCGGTACGGTTACATTATTGGAAGCATGCCGCAGATATGGAATCAGACGCTACCATCAGGTATCGACGGACCGGGTATATGATACGGGTATATTTGATACCTATTGTGCTTCCAAAGCCAGTGGAGATTTCTATGCTCTGGCCTATTACAAAACATTTGGACTTCCAGTTACCGTTTCACGATGTTCCAGCAACTATGGTCCGTATCATTCTCCGGAAAACTTCATTCCTATGGCCATCGTCAGGGCCTTTAAAGACAAAGAAGTACCCATATACGGAACTGGAGAAACTGTTTGTGACTGGCTTCACGTATCGGACCACTGCAGGGCCATTGATCTCATCCTTTCGGAAGGACAGGCTGGGGAAGTATATGATATAAGCGGTCATAATGAAAGGACGAAACTGATGGCAGTTAAGACAATCCTAAAGGCTTTGGACAGATCTGAATGCCTTATCCGGTTTGTGGCCGGTTATCCGGTATATAAGAGGAGTAATGTACCGGGACCGTCAAAACTTGAAAACGAGCTGGGGTGGGCCGCTTCTTATGATTTCGAAACAGGTATCAGGCAAACCATCAGGTGGTTCTGGAATAATCAGAGCTGGTGGAATCCGATAGAGTTAAAAAATGCCAGGTAAATGGAGGTGCAGAAGATGTATAAAATAGCAGTTGCCGGTACAGGGTATGTGGGGTTATCCAATGCAATTTTACTGGCGCAGCACAATGAAGTACAGGCGGTAGATATTTTAGAAGAAAAGGTTGCTGACATCAATAACAGGATATCCCCGATTATAGATAAAGAGATTGAAGAATATCTGGCGGCAGGGAATTTAAACTTAACAGCAACAACAGACGGAGCTGCTGCATTCAGGGATGCTGATTTCGTCATTGTTTCCACGCCGACAAATTATGATCCGGTAAAGAATTACTTTGATACCAGTTCGGTAGAAGCAGTGGTCGAACTGGTCATAAAGACCAATCCGGATGCAATTATGGTGATTAAATCCACAGTTCCTGTCGGGTATACAAAATCTATAAGAGAAAAATATAATTGTGAGAATATTATTTTCAGTCCTGAGTTTTTAAGAGAAGGACGGGCACTCTACGACAATCTGTATCCTTCCCGTATTATTGTGGGTGCGCCGAAGGCGGATGAAAGACTTAAGAAAGCTGCAGAGACGTTTGCCGGATTGCTGGCAGAGGGAGCAGTCAAAGATAATATTTCCGTGCTTATAACCGATTTGACGGAAGCGGAAGCCGTGAAGTTGTTTGCCAATACATATCTGGCTCTCAGAGTCAGCTACTTCAATGAATTAGATACCTATGCTGAGATGAGGGGGCTGAATACGAGGCACATCATAGAGGGAGTGGGATTGGATCCGAGAATCGGCAATTACTATAATAATCCCTCCTTTGGTTACGGCGGGTACTGTCTGCCCAAGGATACGAAGCAGCTTCTGGCTAATTATTACGCCGTTCCCCAGAATATCATGAGTGCAATTGTGGAAGCAAACAAAACGAGAAAAGACTTTATTGCAGACCGGGTCCTTGAAAAAGCCGGGTATTATACATATGCAGACAATACTGGCTTTGATGCCGGTAAAGAGAAGAGAGTTGTTATTGGAGTATTCCGGTTAGCGATGAAGGCTGATTCTGATAATTTCCGGCAAAGCAGCATTCAGGGAGTTATGAAACGCATCAGGGCAAAAGGAGCGGTAGTGGTTATTTACGAACCGACGCTCAAAGATGGCAGCACGTTTTTTGGCAGTTTGGTTCTAAATGACCTGGCCAAATTTAAGAAAATGAGCAGTGCAGTCATTGCAAACCGCTATGACTCCGTGTTGGATGATGTGAAGGAGAAGGTATATACAAGAGACTTATATAGAAGAGATTGATGGTAATCAGGAGGTGGGAAAATGAGAAAAGAAAATATGAAAATTTGCCTTGTGGGATCATCAGGCGGTCATCTGACTCATTTATATATGCTGAAATCATTTTGGCAGGACAAAGAACGATTTTGGGTTACCTTTAATAAAGATGATGCAAAAAGTCTTTTAAAGGATGAAAAAATAATATCCTGCTATTATCCTACAAACCGCAGCTTAAAAGCATTGCTCATTAATACGCGGCTTGCCTGGAAGACCATCCGGAAGGAAAAGCCGGATGTAATCATCTCTTCGGGGGCAGCTGTAGCAGTTCCGTTTTTTTATATAGGGAAGCTGTTCGGAGCAAGGCTGATTTATATAGAGGTCTATGACCGGATCGATAAGTCTACGATGACCGGTAAGATGGTATATCCTATCACGGATAAGTTTATTGTCCAGTGGGCGGAAATGAAAAAAATATATAAAAAAGCAATTAACCTGGGGAGCATATTCTAATTATTTACAGGGGGCAGATGAATGATTTTTGCAACGGTTGGGACACATGAACAGCCATTTAACAGGCTGCTTAAAGAAATTGACAGATTAAAGGAAACTGGGATCATCCGGGAAGATGTAATCATTCAAACCGGTTACAGTACCTATGAGCCCCGGTATTGTGAGTGGCATAAGCTGCTTCCTTATGACGATATGGTGAAAAATGTTGAACATGCACGAATCGTGATCACCCACGGCGGCCCTGCCAGTTTTATTATGCCGCTTCAGATCGGAAAGATTCCGGTGGTGGTACCGAGACAATATGAGTTTCATGAGCATGTAAACAATCATCAGGCCCAGTTCACAAAAGCAGTTAAGGAGAGATATGGAAACATCATTCCTGTTTATGATATCTTAGAGCTTGCAGATGTGATTGTAAGATATGACAGCATTATTTCCAGTATACCGGCAGGGATTATGAGTAATAACGGAGCATTTAATAAACAAATAGAAATGCTTGTTACGGAATTGTTTAGAAATGACTAGGAGATTGACTGATGGCAAAAGTAGGAATTTTATCCATGCAGAGAATTGTGAATTATGGCTCTTTTTTACAGGCTTATGGGCTAAAGATGCTTCTGGAAAAATTAGGGCATAACGTGGAGTTTGTGGATTATCACATAGAAAAACCGTTAATTGCCGAATCACGATTTCAAAAGCAGGGGGTATTTTTAAAAGTCCGGAAGGTGCTTAAAGCATTTCAGTATGATGCTCCATGGAAGCATCGGGTTCAGTTTGTTTTATATAAAAAGCAATTTGCCGGAAAGTATCTTCCTATCCTTGGAATTACACCGGAAATGAATTACTTACCGGCATTAGATGCATTGGTGATCGGCAGTGATGAAGTTTTTAACTGTATTCAGTCGAATCCCAATGTTGGTTATTCTTTAGAATTGTTTGGAAAAAATCAAAGGGCAAAAAAATTATTGACCTATGCAGCTTCTTTTGGAAATACAACAATTGAAAAATTAAAACAGTATCACAAGGACCAGGAGATCAGCTGGTATTTAAAGAGATTTGATGCGATATCGGTTCGTGACAGAAACTCAGGCCGTATTGTAAGTGAATTATCGGGTGTAAAACCGGAATATCACCTGGATCCGGTTTTGGCGTATGACTACATAGGGGAGTGCAGGCTGATTCCCCAAATAAAGACAAAGGAACGGTATCTGATTCTTTATGCGTATTCCGGAAGAATCTCCAGAGAAATAAGTGACTGGATTTTAGCTTACGCAAAAAAGAAAGGAGTGAAGATTTATTCCTTTGGCGGAATCCACAGGTGTGGGGATTATTTCATCGATTGTTCTCCGTTTGATGTGCTGGCATTTTTTCAGAATGCAGAAGCTGTTATTACAGATACCTTTCATGGAACCATATTCTCTATGATTACAAAACGGAAATTTGTAACGATTATCTGTAAGAGCAGAGGTAACTCCTATGGGAATGAAGAAAAGCTGAGTGATCTGCTGGAGAGGACCGGACTTCTTGACAGGGTCGCTGGAACTATCAATGAGATTGAATCAGTTTTGGAAAGCGCAATTGATTATACTGCGGTTGATAAGATTATAAATGCGGAGCGGGTGAAAACGCTGGATTATTTAAAGAAGCAGATTGGTTGTATATCGTGAGGACAAGCATGGATAATATAATGAAAATCGGTGAGGCGTGTGTTGGATGCAGAAGCTGTGAGCAGTCCTGTCCTCAGGCGTGCATACGTTTACAGCCGGATCAGGAAGGCTTTTTATATCCGTCCGCAGATGAGACGCTATGCATCGAATGCGGAGTATGCTTAAAGAAATGTCCGGCTTTTGATTTTAAGCCCCAGGGGCGCAGACCGGTCAGGGTATTAGGATTGAAGAATAAAGATAAAAGGCGTATGTCACAATCCGCTTCCGGGGGTGCTTCAGACCTGTTTGCCCGTTTTGTCATTGAAGCGGGAGGCAGTGTCTATGGATGTGCTTATACGGAACATCTGGAAGTGAAGCACATAAAAGTTGACAGGACAGAGGAATTATATCGTTTACAGTCATCAAAATATGTTCAGTCAGATGTAAATGATTGCTATAAATCAGTGAAACATGAACTGGATAAAGGAAGGTTAGTTCTGTTTACAGGTACGCCTTGCCAGGCTGCCGGACTGTATAAGTATCTGGGAGTTAAATCCTATGATAATCTGTTTACTCTGGATCTTATCTGCCATGGAGTCCCCTCCCCGGAATTTTTAAGAAAGTATTTTGAGTATCAGGAAAAAAAGCTTGGAGAGAAGCTGGAGTATTTTAATTTCCGTTCAAAAGAAAAACGGGGGTGGGGCACCCAGTATCTATTAAAGACAAAGACCAAAACAGAGACGAACCTGCTTTCTCTTGATAAATATGGAAAGCACTTTATAAATGGGGATTGTTACCGGGAGTGCTGCTATGAATGCAGCTATGCCAATACTGACCGGGTCGGTGATATTACAGTGGGAGATTTCTGGGGGGTGGAAAAAAGTAATCCCGGATTTGCATCGGCAGCAGGAGTTTCGGCTGTTCTGATCAATTCTCTACAGGGAAATAAATTATTTGAGAGGGTGAAAGAACAGGCCAGTGTAATAGAAACCAATTTGGAGACAATTCTCCCGAAGCAGGGGAACTTGCAGCATCCCACTGGCAGACCCGCGGGGAGAGATGGTTTTTATGAGAGAATCCAGGACGAAAAATTTATTGAAAATCTAAAGGTGGGAGTCTGCATGAAAGAAAGACTGAAAGCACATCTGCCGGGAAAGCTTGTTCAAATACTGAAAAGTGTGAATTAGAAGGAGGACTCTGTTTGCGGGTTTTAGTAATTAATACAACGCCATTTACCTATCAGGGAATTGCCTGTGTTATCCGAAACTATTGCTTTCGGATAAACAGTCCGGGGCTTCAAATAGAATATGCGGTATTTGATCTGCATCCGGAACTGGAGAAAGAATTGAAACAATCCGGTCTTGTTTATTACAGGCTGGCCAGCAGAAGGGCTGATTCCAAAATATATTTTAAACAATTAAAGCTGCTTTTAAAAAATGGACATTTTGATTGTGTACATATTCATGGAAACAGTGCCATGATGCTGCCCGAACTTGTATTAGCAAAAAACTGCGGGATCGAGAAACGGATTGTGCATTGCCATAACACAACTTGTAACAATCCTGTTTTAAATAGTCTGCTGCTTCCATTGTTTTATGGATTAAGCACAATCCGATTAGCCTGCAGTGAGGAAGCAGGGAACTGGCTGTACAGAGGCAGATCTTATACTGTTTTAAATAATGCGATTGATACGGAGGCATTTCGTTTCGATGAATTAAATAGAAATTTAAACAGAAAAAAACTGGGTTTGGAAAATCAATTTGTAATTGGCCATATAGGGCGGATCAATGAACAGAAAAATCATGAGTATCTGCTGCGGGTTTTTAAAGAATTTCATGACCATGTGCCGGATAGTAAGCTGATTTGTATAGGCGAAGGTGCATTGCGGCCAGATTTAGAACAATTGATTTCAGATCTGAAGCTGAAGGAAAGTGTGATGCTGCTGGGCGAACATAAGAATGTGGCAAATCTGCTAAATGCCATGGATTGCTTTGTTTTTCCCTCTAAGTGGGAAGGGCTGGGAATGGTGCTTTTAGAGGCACAGGCGGGGGGACTGCCATGCATTGCTTCGGATGCGGTTCCAAATGAAGCGGATATGGGATTGACCAGGTATTTGCCATTAGGAGACACGGCATCCTGGTGCCGTGCAATTGAGAACATAAAAAGCAGAGAACAAAACAGATTCAAGGCCAGTGAGCAGTGTATCAAGACATTAAAACACAAATCATACGATTTAAATGAAAATATAAAACAATTAGTCAATATCTATTTAGATGTTTCACATGCAGGAACATAAGGAGGTTGCCGTGAAAATAGCAGGTTTAACTTGGTGGAGAAATAACTATGGTTCTGTATTACAGGCATATGCTCTGCAGAGTGTCATGAATGAATTTGACAATATTGATTATGAAATACTGAATCAGTATAGCGGGAAAGTGGCCTCCGTTGATAATTTTTACCATAAAATCAAAACATTTGGTATCAGGAAAACCGTTCACAGGATTGTATGGAAATTTGGAACAAAGAAGCTGAGGAACCGTAATCTGGCGCTGCAGAAGTTTATTGATGAGAAGCTTAAGACTTCAGAAAAACAATATAAAGAGAATTCCATTGATACGGCTAATGAAATTTACGATGGATTTCTATGCGGCAGTGATCAGATCTGGAATCCGGAACTGACTACTTTTGACAGCATATATTGGCTCCGTTTTGTTAATTCTGGTAAATTGAAAATTGCATACGCACCAAGTATAGGCATTGACCAGGTTACAGAAGAACAGAAAAAAAGTATCAGAAAAAATCTTAACACGTTCCATGCCATTTCGTGCAGGGAAGAAAGCGGACGCAATCTGCTTTCTTCCATTATGGGAACAGAAGACTGTGAAACCGTTTTAGATCCCACTCTTCTGGCCGATCGTGCTGTATGGGATAATATTTGTCCCCCCAGGCGTTTTACGGAAAAATATATCTTTGTCTATTTATTAAGAGGGACAAAGCAGCAGCGAAAATTTATAGAACTATATGCGGATTTTATCAATATAAAAATAGTAACAATGCCTTTTCTGGATAACGAACATATCAATAAATATGATAGAAAATTTGGTGATATAAAATACTGGGATGCTTCCCCTTCTGACTTTATCAGTGTCATCCGATATGCGGAGGCTGTATTTACAGATTCATTCCACTGTATGATATTCAGCTGCCTGTATCACAGGAATTTTTATTTATTTCCTAAAATCGGGGCACACCAGATGAACCGGTTAACCGATCTGCAGAATATGCTCCATATATCAGCAAGATTGCTTGGAGAAAACGCGACGATGAGAGACTTGTTAAGAATGGAAGCCATAGACTGGGACATGGTTGACAGCATTATAAAGGAAAAAAGGATGAAATCAAAATCTTATTTGAAAAAGGCTTTGGGAGTTGCATGACTGCCGGTGGTGTCGAATGAAAAAACATGTATATGCATTTAAAAACACAGATGAGGAAGTGATGAAAAGTACTTCCGGCGGCGCATTTATAGGGCTGTGCCATGCATTTGAGCTCTTGCATAAGGACTGCAAAAAATATATTTATGGCGCTGAACTGACAAGTAATCTGGAAGTGCGGCACACGGGAGTTACTTCTGCAAAAGAATGCAGTATTTTTCAAGGCTCTAAATATGTGAAAAGTGATTGTAAGGATTGTTACTTTGAGGCTGCCAGTCAATTGAAAAATGGCTGTTTTGTAATGTTTTCCGGCACTCCGTGCCAGGTCGCAGCGCTTAAAAACTATATTAGCAGGGAAGGGATAACAGGGGATCATCTTATTACGGTTGATTTGATTTGTCATGGAACACCAAAAACACGGGTTTGGAACGATTATAAAGAGTGGCTGGAAAAAAGGGTTCATGCAGGATTAAAAGAATACTCTTTCCGTTATAAACCGGAAGGCTGGAGGGCATACCCGGCCTATGCATGTTTTGATAATGGGGTGGTATTAAAGAATACGGCTGAACTGTCTGTATTTTCACGTCTGCATATGACCGGATATATTACGGCCAAAGCCTGCTTTTCCTGTCCGTTTTCTAACCTGGACAGACCAGGTGACATTACTTTGGGAGATTTTTGGGGAATTGAAAAGATGAATACTGCAATACCCTGGAAATATGGTGTATCTCTGATGCTGGTCAATACAGATAAAGGGATGGAATTAGTAAAGTGCTTATCAGATACAGCACAAAAGAACCAGGGGATGTTTTTGGAGGAGGTGAAGAGCCTCGAATACCGGAACTATCAGCATAATCTCAGCAGGCAGACAGAAAAACCGGAGCATTATGATGAATTCTGGAAAGATTATGATCAGACCGGTTTTGAAGCAGTCATAAAGAAGTATATAAACTACGGCATGAAATATAAATTGGTGTTTCTTATCAAAAAGGCTGTAAGAAAAACTCCTTTCATTTATTTGTATCGAAAGAAACGTCAGGGAAAAATACGGTAATATTATAAAATTGCATGAAAGGGACAGGAAAGTACTATGCGGATTCTGATTGTAAATACATTTTATTATCCTAATATGCAGGGCGGGGCAGAACAAAGTGTTAAATTACTTGCAGAGGGGCTTGTAAAGAAGGGGCATCAGGTTGGAATCTACAGCGTGGATTCCAGAGATGGGAATTGTGAAACTGCAATGCATAATGGTGTTAAGATCTACAGGTTCAACACCAATGATTTTAATCTGTACCGGTTTAGTTATGATAAAAAAAACGTTGGCAAATTTGAAAAAATCCAGCAAAAGTTACTCTGCTATTGCAATGTGAAATGCAGGAAAGATTTTGAATTTGTCTGCAAAGAGTTTAAACCGGATATCGTTCATACCAATACCATATATGGGATGTCGTACTTGATCTGGAAAGCTGCATATAAATATAAAATTCCCGTTATCCATACCATCAGGGACATCGCTGTTGTATCTCCGGTTCAATATGGTCATAAAGCAAATCCTGTAATACGGATGATACACAGGATCTATATGCGTTCCTTTACAGAATATGTTTCTGGTGTTACTGCCCCTTCCAGATATACCCTTGAAACTTCCCTTGCAGCCGGTTGTTTTAAACGTGCAGGAGTAAAGAAATGCATTTTTAACAGTGTTGCCATAAATCACAGTGAGACAGAAGCAATCATGAAGGAAAAGAAAGATCGTACATCCCCTCATATTAAGTTTATGTATGCAGGGCGTCTGGTATATTTTAAAGGAATTGAACATATGATCCGGGCTTTTGAAAGCATGCAGTATAAAGATTGTGAGCTTTATATCTGCGGAAATGGGGAGATGGAGGAATATGTGAAAAAATGTTCTGCACAAAATCCCCGCATTGTATTTTGGGGGAAGCTTGACAATGAAAGACTGGCGGAAAAATATAAAGAAAGCGATGTCCTTATCGTTCCTTCTGTATGGCCGGAGCCGTTCGGCCGGGTACTGATAGAGGGAAATAAATACGGTTTGCCGGTGATCGCCGGCCGCTGCGGCGGAATGCCGGAGATTATAGAAAATACACAGGGCGGGGAAACCTATGAAGCCGGAAATGCTGATCGATTGGCTGAATTAATGGATAAACTGGCAGAACGTAAACGTTATAAAAAGTATTTTGATTCTATACTTCAAACCATTGATATTTATAATATAGACCGGCAAATAGATAAATTTGAAAAAGTATACAATGAGATTTTAAGGCGGTGAGATAATTTATGGATATTGTTTTTGTGATTCTCCACTATACTGCGATAGAAATGACAATCAGCTGTGTGGCATCCATACGCAGGTATATTGATACAGATAATTATAAAATAATTATTGTTGATAATTGTTCCCCAGATAATTCATGGAGAGAATTAAATGTGATTCTGGGGCAAGATGCAGATGTCATTTTGCTTCACAGCGATGAAAATGTTGGATTTGCGCGGGGCAATAATATAGGATTTTCTTACGCCAAAGAAAAATTCCATCCTGAATTTCTTGTTTTGATGAATAATGATGTTCATTTGATTGAGGGCTGGATCTATAAAAAATTAAAGCAAAAATATGAAGAGACGGATTATGCTGTTCTGGGTCCCATGATTATAACCGGTGAAGGCAGCATTTGTTCCTCACCTCTGCGTAAGGAAATACTGTCGGTGCAGGGGGCGCGGCGGGCGATCCGGAGAAATTACCGTTTATTAAGATTAAACTTCTTCGGTCTTGATAAGCATTACCGGTGGATCATGTCAAAAATTCATGAGCATAAACCGCAGTTTTCTGTGGAAGAACGGCTGGTTTCCCATGAAAATGTGGAAATCCATGGCTGCTTTATGGTTTTTTCTGAGAATTATAGTTCCAGATTTGATGGGCTGGATCCCAGTACATTTCTATATATGGAAGAAGATATTCTTTTTCTGCATTTAATGAAAAATGATTTGAAATCCATATATTGTCCTGATATCGCTATTTATCATAAAGAAGATGCTTCCACAGATTCTGTATTAAAAAGCAGTCATAAAAAGAATGGGTTTGTGTATAGAAATTGTATCAATTCCTTGAAAAGTTATTTGAAGATTTTAACAACATATGAAGAAAAGGAAAATTGTAATGGCTATAATGGGGAATAAAATTTTACTGAAAAATTTCATAATCGATGTTTTCGCATTTCTTGTTATGTTTTTGCCGAGGCGATTATATTTTTTGGGCGCATTTAGTTATCGGATCGTAATTTTATTTGTCTTTGTTCTCTGTATCATACTTAGAAAAGGCAAACTATCCATTTCCAATACGATAATTGATATTCCCATGATTCTATATTTTGTAATTACCGGGATTATTTCTTTTGCACATTTACAATTTTCTACAGGCATTGGTTATTTCATTGATACGTGTTTGGTTTTGATTATTATATATAATTTACTACAGGAAGAACAGGATTTAGACAAGTTTATCAATGTATTTTTACTTTTTTTAACAATATACGCAATTCTGGGAATTCTTGAGTGTTTAACAGGATTTAATATATGGGATCTGGTGCGTTCTGCCGGATTTCAAAGATACAGATTTGGCTTATACAGAAGCTATGGTTCAAGTACAAATTTTACGAATAATGCGGCATTTCTGATGTTATGTTTACCAATTGTTGTCTGGAAACTGCAGCAGGAAGAGGTTCACAAAAAGAAATATGCGGTTATTTACGGGTTAGTACTCCTTAATATACTTGCAACGCTGACCAGATCAATTATTTTATGTACAATCTTACTTCAATTCATCTGGTTACTGAAATCGGGTATGCTCCAATTTATAAAAAAGCATTTTGCACAGGTTACAGCAGCAACAGCGGCAGTGGTTTTACTGGTTAATATTCCAGTTGTATATCATTTTTTAAATCAGTTTATCTCCATGTTTGTTGCTTTGTTTGATTATGAAACTGCGAATGAAATTTCAGATTCATTTGGCTCCAATGCAAATGGGATCGGGCAGAGATTTTTATTATATACCTGGATATTTGAAGCAGTTAAAGACAAAATTTTCTTCGGATTAGGTCCAAATTGTCCGTTCGAATATGCCTTTATGACTTCAACCGGTAAACGCATGATTAAGAATTCGATTGAAAACCAATATTTAGTACATTTATATCGGTATGGTATAGCAGGTTTAATCAGTTATTTGTTTATGTTAATCAGTGTTATATCCAGATTGTGGAAAAACAGGGAAAATGATCTCAATGGCAAAGGTAAGAAATGTACATTTGGTTTCATGATTTTGACAACAGCCTTTATTTATTTTATAAGCGGTTTGTCTTTTGCTGCATCAGATGATTTTAGAATGTTGTTTCTTATATTATCATTATTTTTTGTCCATTGTCAGCTTATAAAACGAGGAGAACCTGCGAATGATGAATTATTTAGTGAAATATAAAAGAAAATGGAATGTGATGTCTCCGGTTGCTAAATCTTCTCTGGCGATGGTTTTTGCTAAATTTTTTCAAAAGGGCCTGAGTATGATCAGCGGACCTGTTTTTACCAGAATCATGTCACCATCGGAATATGGTATCATTTCAACGTTTACTTCCTGGCAGAGCGTACTGTATATTATTGCAACTTTAAATATGGCCAGCGGTGTTTTTAATAATGGAATGATAGATTTTAAAAAAGACAGAGAATCTTTTACATATTCGATTATGTGCCTGGCTAATTTATGTACGTTTCTATGTATGGGTATTTATTTTTTGTTTTACAGGTGGTTAAATCCTCTGTTTGATATGCCTGCCAGCCTTATGGCAGTAATGCTTTTGTACTTTATTTTTACCCCGGCTTATAATTACTGGATGGGAAAGCAGCGTTTTGAGTATAAATATAAAGCAATTACTGCTGTTACCTTAGTGACATCCTTACTTTCATTCGTGTTATCGGTCGTTTGCGTAATGATGGCATCCGATCATAATAAAGCCGTAACAAAAGTAATGTCAGCTGAGTCTGTTTCCATAGGCATCGGTGTTTTCTTTTTTGTTTCCATCATAATGAAAGCAAAGGGGAAAATTAAATTCGCTTATTGGAAATATGCATTAGAATTTAATCTGCCGTTGATCCCCCACTATTTGTCCATGTACGTTCTTTCAAGCTCTGACCGAATCATGATCAGCAAATTGATTAATACAAGTGCAACGGCTGTTTACAATGTTGCTTATACAGTGGCAGGTATCATGCTGATTTTCTGGAATGCGGTAGATGCTTCCTATGCTCCATGGATCTATCAGCAGATGGAACGGAAAAATTATCAGTCAATAAAGGTCAGAGGGAATCAGGTACTTTTATTTTTTTCCGGACTTACGATATTATGTACCTTATTTGCACCTGAGATTATCTGCATTTTAGCGCCCGAAAGTTATCACAGCGGAATTTATGTAATTCCTTCGGTTGCAGCCGGAGTATTTTTTACAGCCTGTTATTCTTTATATATGAGGCTGGAGTTATATTTGAAAAAAACCAAAATTGTAATGGCAGCTACATGCTCTGTCGCAGTTTTAAATATAATTCTAAATTACATATTTATTCCTGTATTCGGATTTATTGCTGCAGGATATACAACACTGGTATGCTATGGGCTGCTGGCATTTTTTCATTATTGCTGTATAAAGCATTTGGGTTTTAGTCATGTCTATGATAATAAACGAATTTTAGGTTTATCCTGTTTTGTGGTTTTGATCACGGTAATCATTTCAGAAATATACAGTTTCATAATCATCCGCTATAGTCTGATTGCAGCACTTGGATTGATCATGGTAATAAAAAGAAAAGAAATTGTCAGGATGCTGAAAAAATAAGTGAAAGGACGGGGAGTAAAAGTACATATGAAAATTGGAATATCAGGTTTGCTGTTTCATGCAGGTAATAAGGGCTGTGAAGCTCTTTCCTATGCGTTTTTAAATATCATTGATGAGATCGCTGCCAGGCAGAATGATAAAATAGAAATTACCATAATATCAACGTTTCCGGCAAAGAAATTCTTAAAAGCAAAAGGGAATTACAGAACGTGTATGAGGGAATTCCTTCCCAGGTGTACCTATAAAAATTTAAATATTGGATTTTGTTTTTACAAAATGGTTTGCGGCAAATATATGATTTCACCTGATATAAAAGAATGCGATGTTGTTTTTGATTTTACTGCGGGAGACAGTTTTACAGATATCTATGGACGCCGGCGCTTTTTTGTGCGCACCGCTTTAAAACAGAGAATCATTGATATGGGAATTCCATTGGTGCTTGGAAGCCAGACAATCGGACCGTTTCAGGATAAAGATGTCAGGGATATGGCTGTAAAGGTCATAAGTGGCTGCAAAGAGGTCTATGCCCGTGACCAGTTATCTGCAGACTATACGCTGAAAATAAGCGGAAGAAAACCGGTCCTGACTACGGATGTGGCATTTGCTCTGCCCTATATAAAAAGTGAGCATAAAAATAATATCGTGAGTATTGGATTCAATCCTTCCGGTTTGCTGTGGAATGGAGGTTACACCGGAGATAATCAATTCGGACTGACCGTGGATTATCAAAAATATTGCAGGGAGGTCATACGGTGTCTGCTGAAAAGATATAAAGTTTTTTTAATTCCCCATGTTCTGTCTTATCAAACTCAAAGTGTGGATAACGATTTGATTGCAGTACATGCATTAAAAAAGGAATTTCCAGATTTAGTGGTGATCGATGATTTTACCACACCTATGGAAGTAAAGTCTCATATTGCACGCATGGATGGGTTTATTGCAGCACGCATGCATGCAGCAATCGGGGCATTTTCTGCAAACATAGCCTGCGTACCATTTTCTTACAGCCGAAAGTTTGAAGGACTATTTGACAGCCTGGGGTATGACAGGGTCATACATGGATGCTCGGATACCACTGATTCGGCTATAGAAAAAACTCTGGACTGGATAGAGAAGCATACCGAACTTCAAAAAGAGGTCATTGCGTGTAACAGGCTGGCAAGTGAAAAAACCAATCAATTAAAAGATAACCTGCAGACATTACTATATGGAGGGGCAGGAAACTGATCAGGCAGGAAAATACAGTATATGTTGGGAGTGATGAGATGTACAGGGAATTCTGTTCAGGCTGTGGTTTGTGCATATCACAAAAGAAAGCACAATGGGAAAAAGATAAGAAAGGATTTTTAAATGCTGTCAGCAATGATAGTGATTTTCATTCATTTTGTGATAAAGTTTGTCCGGCCAGTGGAATCCAGTGCCGGGAGTTAGAGAAGGGATCTGTCTGGGGACGGAATACTGGTGTTTATCTGTCACATTCGACAGATGAATATATCCGGTTTCAGGCCTCCAGCGGCGGTGTTCTGACTTCATTATGCTTATTTTTGCTGGAAAATAAAATGGTGGATGGAATTATACAGACGAAAATGGATCCGGACAATCCAATCGGTACGAAGACCTCCTTAAGCAGAACACGGGAAGAATTACTGGATTGCTGCGGTTCAAGATACTCTGCCTCCGCCCCGTTGTCAGACATAAATGATTTTTTAAATGGAAATGAAACGTATGCATTTATTGGAAAACCCTGCGATGTGACCGCTCTGCGCAATTTTGCAAAAATGGATGGAAGAGTCAGTGATCATATAAAATATATGTTTTCATTTTTTTGTGCGGGCGCACCAAGTGAACAAGCAAATATCCAGCTTTTGAATAAGATGGGGTGCGGGAAAGAGGGGTGTGTTCATTTAAGATACCGCGGCGATGGGTGGCCCGGCTATGCGACGGCCATTGACCGGTACGGTGAGACGTTTCAATTGTATTACAGAAGTGCATGGAGGGATACGCTGGGCCGGGATATTCGTAAAATGTGCAGGTTCTGTCTGGATGGGATCGGAGAAATGGCGGATATCAGCTGCGGGGATGCCTGGTATTTAGGAGAAGATAACAAGCCGTTGTTTACGGAAGCTGCGGGAAGAAATGTTGTTTTCTGCAGGACCCGGAGTGGAAAAGAGTTGTTTTTAAAAGCATTTAGGGCAGGCTTTTTGACCAGATCGGATTACCCTGAATTTGAAAAGGAATTGTCATTGTATCAGGCGTATCAGTATGAGAGACGAACAACAATGGGCACAACCATACTGGCTTTAAAAGTAATGGGGAGAAGATATCCAAAATATAGTGCTGAACTTTTGAAATCGTATGGGAAACGAGTAGGATTAAAACATAAAATCAGCCGATTTAAGGGAACCATTGAAAGAATAGCTAAGAAGAAGTTATAATCTGTCATAGAAAGAGGACCAATATAATTGATTGCGTATATTTTAGAAGATATGAAACAACCGGTTTCCTACTTAATATCCGGAATTGGCGCGGCCATTGTGACATATTTCTTTATGAAATGGATCCGGAGTTGTGTGGGAATAAAACGGAAGAGAGAAAAGCCTGGTATCAGCCTGTTTCTTTGGGTGGCATACTTAGTGGTGCTTGCAAGAACGGTATATTTTTGCAGACCTTCTTTATCGAGGAATAAAGTAAATATGGCAGTGCTGGGAACCTGGGGGACATCACTGCGTTCACATGTCTATGTAATTGAAAATCTTATGTTATTCATACCTTTTGGGATATTATTGCCGTTATGTTTTCCAAAAGCCCGAAAAAGCCTGATCTGCATGTTATCGGGCTTTTTATTGAGTGTTTTTATTGAAACAATTCAATGGATGACCCAGAGAGGGAACTGCGAATTAGATGATGTAATCATGAATACGTTAGGGACGTTAGTGGGGTGGCTGATCTATACAGGGGTTAAAAAATGGTAATATAGTAAATTACATTCCATTATAAGTTACGAAAATATACTTTAATTTGTTTAAATGTACCAAAAAGTAACAAGTTTGCAAATATTGCTATACTAATTCCTGTTTATGCCGATACAAGTAAGAGACAAAAATAGAGGAGCAGGAGTATGAAATCAACTACATTAAAAAAGATAGTTATTATCATTTTAACAGTATTGGCAGCAATTCTTTTGGCAGGGTATTTGCTGATATCCAGCGCGATTAAGAAAGGCAGAGTCCAGCCTATGGATTTTACACAAGATCTGAATCTAAAGAAACCAGATCCGGTAAAGGAACAGCCTTCCGTCCTGTTTTTGGGAAACAGTATGACTTTTTATAATGACCTTCCCACTGTGTTTACGCAATTGAGTCAAAGCGGCGGATATTTGCCGGATGTCTATGAACTGACAGAAGGTTCCTATCGTCTGGCGTATTTTGCGGACCGTGAGGATGAGGTGGGGAGCCAGGTGTATGATGCGCTGGAAAACTATACCTGGGATTATGTGATTTTGCAGGAGCAAAGCGGAATTGCCACAATGGGGGAAGATGTGATGTATCCCGCAGCAAGAACCCTTGACGCCATGGTCCGTCAGGCCCGGGGCGAATCGGTATTTCTCATGACATGGGCTTATAAAGAAGGGATTTCAGTTGATTTTTTGCCAGGTCTTAAATATAAGGAATCAAGAGCGGAGATGCAGACAAAAATAGCCGGTCATTATATGGATATCGCAAAAGAACTGGATGCCATGCTGGCTCCTGCGGGAATTGCTTTCATGCGGTGCGCATCACAGTTTCCGGAGATTGAATTATGGGATGAAGATGAAAATCATCCATCCCCTGCAGGTACCTATCTTTCTGCGTGCGTTTTATATAAGGTTCTTTATGATCAGTCTCCGGAGGGGCTTGAGTATTCAGGGGACTTAGATGCACAGACGGCTGGAAAATTACAGCTGGTTGCGGCTGGTATCCAATAGCAAAGTGTTTTTGCTGTTTTGATATAATCAATATATAAATGGAGAGAATACGTATGAGAAACAAATGGAATGTTACGGTAAACGGAATGAATCATGAGATTTCGTTTAAGACAGGAGTGTTTAAGGGAAAGGCAGTAGTTGACGGTGTTTCAACCCCAGTGAAAAACAACAGCATGTTTATCCGGCTTTTTGATGTTCCCATCAATCTGGATGGAACTATAGTCCACCTTACAGCAATTGGCAATAAAATTGACCTGGCTGTGGATGGAGTCTATTTAAACTCGAAGAAACCTTATGTTCCCTTTGAAAACATACCAAAGTGGATTTACATTTTGTCTGCAGTTCTATTTGTAGGCAGCTGGGCAATGTGCGGCTTAATGGGAATTGTTCTGGGCCTTCTGTCAAGCACACTGATCATTGGAAGATCTGTTACACCACAAAAAAAGAATCTCGTTCCTTTTTCCATAGGTGTAGCTGCTGTCTGCATAATTCTTGATTTGGTAATTGTATTTGGGGTTGCTTTAATGACAATATAAAAAGAGGTAAACTGTGCCCTTTTTCAAGGACACAAGAAAAGCGGGCGTTGATTATATTCATGTAGATCAACGCCTCAGGAAAGATGGTCTCACTCCTGCAGAGCTGGCAAATCAGTTGATGACAAGGTATTTAAGTTCATGATTGTGTGTTCAGACAAAGATTCGATGAAACAGGTTTTATGAGTTATGCTCCGTTTCGTAATATTCTGCCAGAATATCCAGATAAGCTTTCGCATATTTTGGCAGATACCTGTTTTTTTGATAGGCTGCAATCAGGGTATTGTCAATCCGTTCTTTTCCTATGGAGAGGCAGACTGATTTAGCCGGTTCTCTGTTTTTTAAATAATGGTAGTAGCTTTCCGGTGCAAATGCAGCACCTAATCCTTCCATGGCCAGACGGATAGACATTTCACTGTTTCTGGTATGGAGAAGAATGGTTGGATTGATTCCATAATCCTGAAACAGCTTTAACGCGATTCCCCCCGTGTTCTGGTCGGGATAAAGAAGAATAAAGGATTCCTCAGACAGAAGGCTTAAATCAATCCACGGATATTGAAAGCCTTCTTTTTTTATTGCTTTTTTTGACAGAGGATTATCTGCGGACAACACAAGCACCATTTCCTCTTTTCCGATAATCTGATAATCTAAGTCAGTTGGGAATTCATGTACATTATAAAAGGTTAAGTCAACCGTGTGATCGGTCAGGGTGTGCTCAGCTACAAAATTGACTTCCTCCATCATATTAACGGTGACGTGAGGGTAGAGCCTGTGGAATTTCATCAGAGTGGGACCGATCAGACTGTTCCCAAGCATGATGGGGAGGGCGATGTTTAGACGGCCGTGGTTATGGTGCATAATATCATCAAATTCAATATTCCATTCCATACCGTATTCCACAATCTTTTCCGCATAATGAATGTAACGCTCTCCGATATAAGTGGGGAAATAACCGCTTCCCACCCGGTCAAATAAACGGGTTCCAAGCTGCTGCTCTAAATTCTTTAAATATTTGCTTAAGGACGGCTGAGAAATAAAAAGCGTTTCCGCAGCTTTGCTGATGCTTTTATTTCTGGAAATGGCCAGAATGTATCGGGCTTCTTTTAAATCCATGGCTGATCTCTCCTTTTTATCCGCTGATTATAGCTTTACTGCATAGAAAATATAGATTATATGTATTTGACGTACAGTATATCATAAATTATAATAAATGTATAGATATAAATTAACTCTACTTATAAATAGTTATAAGAAACAGCAACGTTTGGAGTGCAGAAAGCATGGAGAGATTAAAATGAAGAAACGCAGTGCATTTGTAATGATAATTCCCGGGCTGGTGATTCTGGCAGTATGTCTGTTCCTTCCGCTTTTGAGAGTGCTGATTCCTTCTCTTCACACAGGAGAGTATCCCTTAAGCGCATATGTATCATTTTTCCAGGATGAATATTATCGGAAGATCTTTGTAAGAACTGTGAAGGTTGCATGCTTAACTACCGGGTTTTGCATGGTGCTTGGAGTTCCTACCGCATATTTTATCAGCCGGTGCAGTAAAAAATGGAGAGGGATACTGCTTTCTGTTTCCATTTTTCCCATGATGACCAATTCTGTAATCCGAAGCTTTGCATGGATTAATATTTTAGGAAGCAACGGGCTGATCAACCGGCTGCTTATAACAGCAGGGATTGCCGAAAAACCGCTTAAGCTTCTTTATACAGACTTTGCCATTATTATCGGTTCGGTTTATTTATTTCTTCCTCTTATGATCGTGACTGTAGCAGGTGTCATGGAAAATATCGGTGATGATATGATGGAGGCAGCTTTAAGTCTTGGAGCAGACCGGATCCGCGCTTTTATGAAGGTGATTTTTCCCATGAGTCTGCCGGGAATCATTGTAGGAGGAATTTTGGTATTTACCGGAACCTTAACTGCTTATACCACTCCCCAGTTATTAGGCGGAAATAAAAACATGGTTCTTTCCACTTTTATTTACCAGAGAGCCATGAGTGTGGGTGACTGGGATGGAGCAGCTGTTATTTCCCTGATCATGATTGTTGTAACACTTGCTGTAATCAAAGGATTTAATTCACTGGCAGCGAGACTGGATAAGAGAGGAGGAGACCATGCGTAAAAATAAAATGCTGACTGTTTTTGCCGTTCTCGTATTTGGCTTTTTAATTTTGCCGCTGATTATCATTACGGTTACCGCTTTTGGCAAGGGCAGTGCAATTACCTTTCCCATTGAGTCCTTTTCTGTTAAATGGTTTGTAAAGGTATTTACCATAAAATCTTTTCGTATCTCATTTTTAACCAGTCTTGAGATTGCCATGCTGGCTACGGTCATTGCCCTGCTGGTGGGAATACCAGCAGCCTATGCTCTGGCCAGATCCGGATTAAAGGGGAAAAATCTGATAAAATCCGTATTTCTTTCCCCTACCATAGTACCGGGAATCGTAATCGGTTTTGTTCTTTATCAGTTCCTGGTTTTATCTTTGAGAGTACCTGTATTTATGGGATTATTAGCCGGACATTTTATGGTAACCCTGCCCTATGTGATCCGGGTGGTGGGTTCCAGCCTTGAGCAGTTTGATTTTTCTACAGAGGAAGCAGCATGGAGCTTAGGCTGCGGAAAGGTCCGTGCATTTTTCCGGGTTGTGCTTCCTAATATTACCTCTGGTATCTCTGCTGCATTTATGCTGGCATTTATCAATTCCTTTAATAACATACCGGTATCCATGTTTCTTTCCGGTCCGGGAGTATCCACCTTTCCGGCAACTTTAATGAATTATATTGAATATAATTATGACCCTACGGTGTCGGCAGTATCCGTATTATTGATGGCGGTTACAGTTCTTATGATGGTAATTGTTGATAAAACACTGGGAATAGCCGCCCTGGCAAAATAGGAGGAATGTAACATGGCATATATGACACTGAAGGATATTGATGTCCGGTATGATAAGAAGAAACAGGTGTTAAAAGGATTAAATCTGGAAATAAAGGAAGGGGAACTGGTGTCATTATTAGGACCCAGCGGGTGCGGAAAAACCACCACTCTTCGCGTTGTTGCGGGATTTATTGAGCCTGAGAGCGGAGTGTTTTCTCTTGACGGGGAAGACTTAACAAAGGTTCCGGTCCATAAAAGAAACTTTGGTATTGTGTTCCAGAGCTATGCACTGTTCCCTCATCTGAACGTTTATGATAACGTTGCCTTTGGTTTAAAAATGAGGAAGCTGGATAAACAACAGATTGACCAGAAAGTAAAAAATATTTTGGAAGTCTGCGGTCTTACTGAGTTTGAAAAACGCTTTCCCCAGCAGATGTCAGGCGGGCAGAGACAGAGAGTCGCTCTTGCCAGAGCTCTTGTAATTGAGCCAAAACTTCTGCTGCTTGATGAGCCCCTCAGCAATTTAGACGCCAAACTCCGGATCAACATGCGTATGGAGATTAAGAGGATTCAGAAAAAACTTGGAATTACCACGTTATTTGTCACCCATGACCAGGAAGAATGTTTCTCCATCTCTGATAAGGTAGCGGTTATGAATCAGGGAGTGATCGAGCAGTTTGATACGCCGGAAAACATTTATCAGAGACCGGAAACGGAATTTGTCGCCAGATTTATCGGCTTTGAAAATTTCCTTACGTTAAATAAAGAAGGAAATGTATATAAAACGGAGGCCGGTACAGTATTTACAGTAGAGTCTGTCAGAAACGGTGATTCTCTGGCAGGCACAATCCGTCCGGAAGATATAAGAATTGCAGGTGAGACGGACGATCGGAATATTCTTACCGGAACAGTAGGTGTCCGGACTTTCCTGGGAAAAAGCTATCAGTATGAAGTGCTGACAGCGGAAGGCAAGTTCCTGGTAAGCAGACCGGCAGAAGAGGTTTATGAAGAGGGAAGTACCATCCGTCTGTATCTTCCTGAGTCAAAGCTCATTCTTGTAAATAAGTAACAACGGCAATAAAGCCGGCAAATGATAATTAAGAGAGGATAAAAATTATGAAAAAAGTATTGGCATTATCTTTATGTGCAGCTATCGCGCTGTCAGGCTGCGGCGCAGCGAAGAATGCAGGAGACAGCACTACCGCAGGAAAGAGTACGACGGCTGAACAGAGCACTGCCGCAGAAAAGAGCACAGCTGGCGGAGACAAGAAACTGGTGTTATCCACTTATGGATTAAGCGAAGATATTTCTGAAGAAGAAGTATACAAACCATTCGAAGACCAGTCTGGCTGCAAAATTGTAACAGAGACAGGAAGCACCAACGAGCGCTATACAAAGCTGTCTGCAGATTCCCAGAGCACCATCGATGTAATCGAATTATCCCAGGCAATGACTGCAAAGGGAATCGAAGAGGGATTATTTGAGAAGTTAGATTTATCTAAGATTGAGAACAGCAAGAACTTAATCGGAACAGCAAAAACCATGGCAGATGCCGGACAGGGTGTTGCCTATACCATTAACAGCATTGGCATTATGTATGATCCAAAAGCGCTTGGATTTGAAATCAAAAGCTTTGATGATCTCTGGAAAGCGGAATTAGAAGGAAGTGTGGCAATACCGGATATCACCACTACCTTTGGTCCTGCAATGGTTTATATGGCAAGCGATCATGCAGGTGTTGATGTGACTACAGATAAGGGAGAGGCTGCTTTTAAGGCGCTGGAAGAATTAAAGCCAAATCTGGTTAAGACTTATGCTAAATCTTCAGATTTAATCAATATGTTTACCTCTGGTGAGATCAAGGCAGCAATTGTGGGAGATTTCGGAGTTCCGACCATCAAAGAAGCAAATCCGGATCTGGTTTATGTAACTCCTGATGTAACCTATGCAAACTTCAACACCATCAGCATTACCAAAAACTGCAAGAATAAAGAACTGGCTTATGCCTACATCAATTACCGCTTAAGCAAGGAACTTCAGGATAAGACAAGCAAGGCGCTCAATGAAGCACCAACCAACAACCAGGTAAAGGTTGATGAAGAAAATGCAAAAAATATGACATACGGTAAAACTGCAGAAAATGCAAAGGTTCTTGATTATTCCTTTGTGAATCCTCTTTTAAGTGACTGGATTGACCAGTGGAACCGTATTATTAACAGCTAAGGAAAGAGAATATGAAGGTTGACTTACTTGTTCAGAATGGATGGGTCTACCGGACATACAGGCAGTGTTTTGAAAAGGCGGACATTGCAGTAGTGGGGGAAAAGTTTTACGACATTTCCCCTGCCTCCTGTTATGAGGCGGACCTTGTGGTAGATGCAAAGGAAAAATATATCATACCGGGGCTGATTGATATCCATATGCATATGGAAAGCTCCATGATCGGTCCGGCGGAGTTTTCCAGGGCAGTTCTTCCCTGGGGTGTCACTACGGTAGCTGCGGATCCCCACGAGATTGCCAATGTATTTGGAATGGAAGGTATAAACCGGTTCATGGAAGAAAAAACAGATCTGGATATTTATTATGCCATCCCTTCCAGCGTACCGGCAGCAGGTGAGGAATATGAGACAACCGGCGGTGTAATGGGAGAGGAAGAGGTTTTAAGGCTGTTAGAAGACGGCAGGGTAATCTGCCTGGGAGAAGTAATGAATCACCGGGATTTAATTTCCCCGGAAGATACAAAAATAAAACGTATGATTGAACTGTGCCAGACAGCCAGCCGGGATATTAAGATCGAAGGGCATTGCCCGTCTCTTACGGGAATGGATCTGGCAGCTTTTGTAAGAGCCGGAGTGGATGCAGATCATACACAGCAGACACCGGAGTCTGTCCTGGAAAAAACGGATATGGGTATGTTTCTGGAACTTCAGGAGAAATCCCTGACTCATGATGTTGTATCTGCTGTTGTGTCCCATGGTCTTTATGAAAATGTGGCACTTGTGACAGATGATGTTATGCCGGATCATCTGGTAACCGGCCATCTAAACCGAATTCTTCGACTGGCAGTGGAACAGGGAATGCCAGCAGAGAAGGCCGTTTATTGCAGTACTCTGACTCCAGCCAGAAGAATGGGATTAAATGACCGGGGAATGATAGCACCCGGGAAACAGGCTGATTTTGTCATATTAGAAGATCTGGACCGTTTCAATCCTCTGGCTGTTTATAAAAGCGGCAGGCCGTATGAAGCTCCGTCAAAGGAAGATAAAACAAGATATCCCGATGAGTTTTACCAGTCTGTAAAATGCCGCCTTGCCCTGGAATCGGACTTTAAACTAAACCGCTGTAAAATAAAGGACGGAGAGGCAGTGGTTTCAGTTATGCAGGTTCAGGAGACTGGCACCAGAATCCGCCATGTAAAACGCCGGATTGCAGTTAAGGACCATTGTCTTTGCTGGCAGGAAGCAGGGTTGTGCCTCGCTGTGGTATATGAAAGATACGGGAAAAGCGGCAATGTCTCCTACGGTCTGGTGGAAAATGGATTAAAACTGCCTGGTGCAGCAGCAACTACATGGAGTCATGACAGCCACAACCTTCTGGTTCTTGGAAACTCACCAAAGGATATGCTTCTGGCACAGAACCGTGTGGTTCACATGCAGGGAGGCTATGTAACAGCCAGAGAGGGAGCCGTAACCGCTTTTGTAAGCCTTCCTGTAGGCGGAATTCTATCCGATGAGGGACTTTATAAGGTTTCTGAAAGCCTGGGTGAGGTTCGCCGGGAGATTGAAGACATGGGCTATAAAAACAGCAATGTGATCATGTCCATTTCAACCTTGACTCTTTTGGTTTCTCCGGAGCTAAAGCTCAGTGACAAGGGATTGTTTGATACGAAAGACAGGCAGGGAATTCCCCTGGTGGATAAATACGAGTGTGAAAAAGGAAAAGGTTGATCAGTGTGAGAACGGTAATCGTGAATGCTACAGTAGTAACCATGAATCAAAAAGGGGAGATCTATAATCCCGGCTTTGTGATGTTTGAAGATGATGTGATCATAATGGCAGGAGAAATGAAAGATTTAAAAGAGAAGGCTGGTCTTTTGGAGGCAAAGCTGGTTGATGCCAGAAACGGAATTTTAATGCCAGGTATGATAAATCTTCATACACACATGGGAATGATTCCGTTTCGAGGTCTTGGAGATAACTGCAAGGACCGCCTGCGGGTATTTCTTATTCCCATGGAGCAAAAATCCATGGATGAAGAACTGGTATATCTCTCCACCCGCTATGCAGCAGGGGAAATGCTCCTTGCAGGAGTTACGACGGTTATGGATATGTATTATTATGAAGAAGAGGCTGCAAAAGCCATGGATGAAATGGGGCTGCGGGCAATTGCCGGGCAGACTGTTATGGATGAGGGGGCCTGTGATTTTAAGGATCCCCATGAGGCGATTGTTTACGGGGAAAGCCTCATTAAGAAATATCAAAACCACCCCAGAATTACCGCCTGTATCGCGCCCCATGGTACGACCACCTGCTCTCCCGGGGTTTTAAAAGAGGCATACAGGATTGATTCCTCCTATGAAGTTCCATTTTCCCTTCATACTGCGGAAATGGACTATGAAATGGAATATTTCGAAAAAGAGAAAAACATGACTCCGGTTGGTTATTTAAACAGCATCGGAGTTCTTGGCAAAGAAACACTGGCTGTACATTGTATTCATCTCACGGAAGAAGATTTAGATCTTTTAAAAGAACACAGGGCGGCAGTTGCCCACTGTATCGGGTCCAATACCAAAGCTGCCAAGGGAGTGGCTCCCGTAAGCGGTATGAATAAGAGGGGGATTGCGGTCGGACTGGGCACAGATGGCCCTGCAAGCGGCAACACCTTAGATATACTGACCCAGATGAAGCTGTGTGCTGATTTTCATAAAAACGAGACGAAAGACAGAAGTGCTTTTCCTGCAAAAGATATCGTGGAAATGGCGACCATACAGGGAGCAAAAGCCCTGGGCCTTGATGGCATAACCGGCTCTCTGGAGCCTGGAAAGCAGGCTGATCTGGTGCTCATAGAGACTGATTCCGCCAATATGTTTCCTGTTTATGATCCTTATTCCGCACTCGTATACAGTGCCAATCCGTCCAATGTTGCGTCTGTTTATGTAGCCGGAGAATGTCTGGTGGAAGGAAAACGATTGAAAAAAAATAATATGGATGTGATAAGGAAATCCCTTTTAAACAAGATGAGACAGACGGATTTTGGAAAATATATGGAACATAACCTGAATTTGGATCTGTAATTATGAAGTATCTGGTATCAGATTACAGGATCCGGCAACAATAGAAAAAGCGGATATAAATACAGAGAGGTATATTCGGAAGTATTTGACAACCATTTGCCCCTGTGGTAAACTATATCAGTATGAATATGCGCCGGTACCCGGTATTTCGGACACTCCAGCCATTGCTTGGTACAAGGTGAGAATCTTAAATTTAAGGAGGAAATCAACATGATTTCAAAGGAAAAAAAAGCAGCTATTATTTCTGAATACGGCAGAAAGCCTGGCGATACAGGTTCACCGGAAGTTCAGATCGCAATTCTGACAGAGAGAATCACAGAATTAACAGATCATCTTCAGCAGAATCCAAAGGATCATCATTCCAGAAGAGGTCTTCTGATGATGGTTGGACAGAGAAGAGGTCTTCTTGATTACTTAAAGAAAACCGATCTTGAAGGATATCGTACTTTAATTGAGAAGTTAGGAATCAGAAAATAATAACCATTTAGGGTGGAGAACTTCTCCACCCTATCTGTCTATTAAGAAAAGGATGTTAAAAGTAGAAGTATCCCCCGAGACCGCTGATGTACGCGTAAAAATAAGGAGTTTTTTTACGCGCAGATCAGTAGTTTCGGCATCTTCTACTGTTAATATAAATTTATATTTTTAAGGAGATACCAGTATGTACAAGAGTTTCAGTATGGAGCTTGCAGGCAGAACTCTGACAGTTGAAGTGGGCAGAGTGGCTAAGCAGGCAAACGGTGCAGCACTGATGCACTATGGAGATACCGTTGTATTAGCAACTGCAACTGCATCCGATAAACCCAGAGACGGAATTGATTTCTTCCCTCTGAGTGTAGAATACGAAGAAAAATTATACGCAGTAGGAAAGATTCCGGGAGGTTTTAACAAGAGAGAAGGAAAAGCATCTGAGAATGCGATCCTGACCTCACGTGTCATTGACCGTCCGATGAGACCGCTGTTTCCAAAGGATTACCGCAATGATGTAACACTGGATAATATCGTTATGTCAGTTGATCAGGACTGCAGCCCTGAATTAACTGCCATGTTAGGTTCCGCCATTGCAACCAGCATCTCTGATATTCCCTTTGACGGACCATGTGCTTCCACTCAGGTAGGTCTTGTTAACGGAGAATTAGTGATCAATCCAACTCAGGCACAGAAGCAGGTTTCCGACATGGCTTTAACCGTTGCTTCCACCAGAGAGAAAGTAATCATGATTGAAGCCGGAGCCAACGAGGTTCCTGAAGATGTTATGATTCAGGCGATTTTTAAAGCACATGAGGTAAACCAGGAGATTATTAAGTTTATCGATACCATCGTTGCAGAGTGCGGAAAATCAAAGCATGAATATACCAGCTGTGCAGTACCGGAAGAATTATTTGCAGCGATCAAAGAGATCGTAACTCCGGAAGAGATGGAAGTTGCCGTCTTTACTGATGAGAAGCAGATAAGAGAAGAAAACATCCGTAAGATCACCCAGAAGCTGGAAGAGGCATTTGCTGAAAAAGAAGAGTGGCTGGCTGTACTTGGAGAGGCCATTTACCAGTATCAGAAAAAGACTGTCCGCAAGATGATTTTAAAAGATCACAAGCGTCCTGACGGCCGTGCCATGAACCAGATCCGCCATCTGGCAGCAGAGATTGACATGCTTCCCAGAGTTCACGGTTCTGCCATGTTCACCCGCGGACAGACACAGATCTTAAATATCTGTACTCTGGCACCTTTATCTGAGAGCCAGAGACTGGACGGCATCGATGATATGGAAACTTCCAAGAGATATATGCACCACTATAATTTCCCGTCTTTCTCTGTAGGAGAGACAAGACCTTCCAGAGGACCTGGACGCCGTGAGATCGGTCATGGTGCGCTGGCAGAAAGAGCACTTGTTCCGGTTCTTCCGTCAGAAGAGGAATTCCCATATGCAATCCGTACCGTTTCCGAGACCATGGAATCCAATGGTTCCACATCTCAGGCCAGCATCTGTTCTTCCTCCATGTCCTTAATGGCAGCAGGTGTGCCGATTAAGTCAGCAGTAGCAGGAATTTCCTGTGGTCTGGTAACCGGAGATACAGATGATGATTATATTGTTTTAACTGATATTCAGGGTCTGGAAGATTTCTTTGGAGATATGGACTTTAAGGTGGGCGGTACCCATAAGGGAATCACTGCCATTCAGATGGATATTAAGATTCACGGTTTAACAAGACCGATTATTGAAGAAGCGATCCGCACCACAAGAGAAGCAAGACTTTACATTCTTGATGAAGTTATGGCAAAAGCCATTGCAGAACCTCGCAAGGAAGTTGGAAAATATGCTCCTAAGATTGACCAGATTTCCATCGATCCTCAGAAGATCGGCGATGTAGTGGGCAAGCAGGGCAAGGTAATCAACAAGATTATCGAAGAAACCGGCGTGAAGATTGACATCTCTGACGACGGAAGCGTTTCCGTATGCGGAACCGATCAGGCGATGATTGACCGTGCAATTCAGATCATCAAGAGCATTGTGACTGAAATTGAAGCAGGACAGATCTTTACCGGTAAGGTGGTAAGAATTATGAATTTCGGAGCCTTTGTAGAGCTTGCTCCAAACAAAGACGGTATGATTCATATTTCCAAGCTTTCCGACAAGAGAGTGGCTAAGGTTGAAGATGTGGTAAACATCGGAGATTTGGTTACTGTAAAAGTTATGGAAGTAGACAAGATGGGCAGAATCAACTTAAGCATGAAGCCAGGCGATTTAACTGCGAAAGCAGAAGAGCCAAAGGAAGCAAAAGAAGAAACTGCAGCAGAATAAAGAGCTGTGCCATAGATCAGGCATCAGACAGAAGCTATCTGTCTGATGCCTGTTTTCAGTTTCCGGGGGGAGAAGAGAAAAGAAGATGAAAGTTACTGTGGCGGTTTAAAGAATTCGTCCCCTGACTGATAAATTCCCATGTATCTCTATAATCACCGGGAACGGTAAAATCATTGCCGGAAAGCAAAGAGATGAAGGCAGCAGGGTTTAAGGAGTACCGGTCTGCGAAGGTGTCTGCATAAATGACCTTTTCTTCATCGGTTAAATTTTTTCTGCTGTTATGAAATACATGTTCCAGATTCCTGGAGAAGTAGTAGATCGAGTAGGGGATGGTACCGATTTTTCCAGTGAGTGAAAGCCTTGACAATATCTGGGATTTTCTTTTGTTGCGGTTAATCACGGTTTCCGGAGAACGGGTTTCTATGTGATCACCAAAATACAGGATTTCCTCATGTTCTCCGTAAACCACTTTATCCTCCAGGATAAAGGCTCCATCCATATCCACCAGATGTATTACTTTTAATATATCTTTTTTCTCAAATCCATAACGTTTTCGTTCTATATCAATGTGCTGGTTTACTGTTTTCACTGCATTTTGGGCAGTAACCGACCAGTTACTGGTCAGATCCCCATGCACAATATGGAACCTGACATCTTCCTTCTGAAAGATTCTCTTTAAAATCGGGCTTAACGTTTCTTCGTCAGTAGGTCCTTCTGCAATAAAGAGTATGACTTTTTTAGTCCTGCTTATCATAGGGAACCGCCTTTCCGGCACGCCGGAATGCGCGTCCGATTTCTACACTGTCTGTTTCTTCATAAATTTCTTCCGGCTGTCCTCCCAGTGTGATGCTGCGCAAATACATATCCCGAAGGTTATTATTGCTTTTTACATTCTGAAGCCGGATATACCGGTTGGCCGGATTGGCGGTAGAGAAAAGAATGCTTCTCTTATGGATCATCTCCAGCGCTCTTAAATTATGGGATGTAAAAATAAGCTGACCCTTCGCCCCCTTTTCAAAAACAGATAAAATCTCTCCAAGCAGATATTCATAAATTCCGGCATCCAGTTCATCTATGATCAGGCACATGGAAGGATGGTTATACACACACATCATTACGTTCAGCACAGAGATGATCTTAATAATCCCTTCGGACTCATATTTAAGAGGGATCACAACATCTCCCCGTTTCGATATCAGCTGAATCCGGTAGCCGGGCGTGCCATTTTCCCGCAGCTGTTCTCCGAAGTTGTGAATTCCGATGGTCAGTCCTGGAATCAATGAGGTTAAAACCGCATTCATTTCTTCAATAATCTGGGAAACAAGCTGAAACTGATCCTTGCTGATGACTGACGGGTCATCAAGGCGGATCATTAAATCACCTTTTGCAATTCGGTTTCCTAAGTTTAAGCGGAAGGCGAAAGGAAGCCTGGAACTAGTGGTGATGGAACCGGAATGAGCGCTTGAGATTACAAACAGGTTTAAGGAGGCATACTGATACAGTGCTTCTATGACTGGTGCATAATCCTGTGTGATATCTTCCGGTGCTGACAGAAAAATGCTCCTGCTTTCCTGACTGAACAGAAAGGAAGAGGTATTTTTCTGGGCAAGCTTTTTGGCCACGCTTAAATTAACGCGGATATCTTCACCGCTTTTAGACAGAGATTCAAAACGGTATTTCGGCGTGAAGACCGGTCCGTCTGGTAATGAGGAATAATCAATTAAAGTTCTCTTGTTTTCAAACCGGGTTCCATTCCAGATGGACGTACTTAACGTTTCTCTTGAGATTTCCATGGGAAGGCCGGTACCCCGTTTCAATTCCGCAGTATATTCTGCCAGGATGGACTTCTTAAGAAAACGGATCAGAAATCTGACAGTGATACTGCAGCTTCCGGATTCTTCGGATATATAGTGAACCGTGTCTTCTGGCAGAGGTTTTCCAGCTAAAAGCATCTGTATGATGTCCATGGCTTCAATGACTGCAGTTTTTCCGGAACCGTTCTGTCCATAGATACCGAGAAGATCTGCTTTATCCGAAAAATAATTCTTTTCTGCATAGGCCGGCATTTCTATTTTTCCATATCGTGTATTTTTTAAATCCTTTAACTGGATTTCGCTGATGCGGACAATCGCTTCTGGCATATGTTCCTCCTATAAAAATCTTATATTGATATTATAGTAACACAAAAAAAAGAAAACTCAATGTGAAAAATGTATTTCGATACAATTTGTATCAATTTATAGTATTCCACCTTAGGAATCGGATGATACATGGTATTGTAAGTGAATGATGAATTAATAAAAACGACAAAAATTTACCAAAAATTACATGCCCGGTGCTATTTATTACATTAACCACATTTTTGTAATAATTTATTTTATAATAACTTAAAGCGATATTTTTGTAATTCGTCTTAATAGGGGGAGGAGCATACATGGCAGGGGAACAACAGATATTCGATGACAGGGATGCCGAATTATTCGTAGGGGATAATTATCAATATTACAAAAATCAATGGCATGACAATAAGGAACAACAAAACTTTAAAAGCTGGAACTGGTCAGCGTTCTTTTTTCCGATTTACTGGCTGGCATTCAGAAAAATGTATTTAGAGGCTTTTTTATTTGGGCTGCTTTCTTTTTTTACAGCAATTATTCCGGGAGGCGGGCTGGTTCTGCATATATTGGTTGGAATCTATGCAAACTCTTATTACCGTAACAAAGAGAAAAAGATCATAGCACAAACCTCCCAGATGACACAATGGGAGGCAGTACAGTACATAAAAAAACATGGCGGTACAAATGTTTTAGGAATCTTTGTTACCTTACTGATAACAGTTTCTCTCGCCGCTGCTGTTATTGCTGGCATTGCATTTTTTCCCACTGGAGAGGAAGAAATTCATTCACGGTTGGTGCGGTCCAAAACTTTTACAACAGACAATTTTTCATTTACATTTCCCAATGATTGGAAACGAGAGAAAGAGAGTAATTTTTTAGATTTGAGATGCTTTACCTATGATGAAGAACTATTTACAGGAGTTATTGATTGTGATAAAGCAGATTTTGCGGAAAACATCAGCCCTGAAGATGCTTTAACTTTATATATTGATGAAGTGCAGTCACAATCTGATAATCCCGAGTTTATTGAGGTAATGAAAGATGAAGAGGTTGAGAAAAAGAGAATAAAAACTGTTCTGTATTCCGGTGAAGTGGATGGTTATAAATACTATTATATTCTCTCTTTAGCAGAGTTTAAAGATTTTGAAAAATTTGCAATTATAATACAGGGTACTTCGCCAAGCCGGTTTGAAAAATATAAATCAACGTTTGAAGATATTGTTACTTCGTGCCAACGTGTTCAATAGATGAACAAGCCGAGCCGGGGAGGCCTCCCCCAGCTCTTAAATCTGCCTCACTTCACCGGAACAGATCGGAATTTCTTCATTAATTGTTCAAACTCTTCATTTGAATGAAGGTAAGAATACTTATCGTCGTCTTCAAGTTCGTTAAGAATCACTTTAATCATTTTATTACGGATGTCTCCCGTATAGTTCGGCAATGGAATGTGCCGGTACAATATGGAGTTGTCCAATTCCATGGGGTGAAGAAGGGAAGACAGCATGGAATTTAAGAGAGCGATGCTTTCTGAAACATTTTTCTGGTCAATGGCTGTTTGAAGGGGAGCTGCGTAGATATCATATTCCTGCATTCCTAACAGCTCTGCCAGTTTGGAAGACCGTTCTGATATTTCTGCTGCATTCTGCGGCTGACCTTCTTTTAGAGCGATGTCCGATAGTTTCATTAATAGCAGCAGGATCTCCTGAACTGCCATAAGAAGTCTTCGCTCTAAAAGTTCTCCTGCCTTATCTGTTCTTCCCTGAGTGATCAAAAGCTCTGCCAAAAGAGGCCGTTTGTCGATGGTGCTCCGCTCAGGCAGCAAATCTAACAGCTTTTGTGCTTTGTCATATTCCCCGGTTCTTGTGTAGTTGGAAGCCAGCATAAAATTCGCCTGGCTGCGGGTTTGTTCGTCTCCATATCTGGCAGCCTGTTCATAAAGGGAGATAATCTGACTGTTGTACTTTCCCTTTTCCCCGGCACTCATACCAGTCATCAGCATTGCACCATCTAACAGCAATGCGGCCGTGTGAATAAAGTAGCCGCAGGTTGGATATTCACGGATTTTTTCCATGGTCTGAAGAAAGCCGGTCTCAAATCCGTTTTCTTGAATCACATCCATAATTTCTTTGCAGATCTGACTGACTTCTTCCCTGGATAGTTCAGCATGAAAACAGAGAAGAGTATTGATATCAATCTTTAAAAGGCGTGCCAGGGCAGGCAGCAGGGTGATGTCAGGCGAAGTGCTTCCCTTTTCCCATTTGCTGACAGCAGGGGCAGATACGCCTAAATAGTCCGCTATTTCATCCTGGGTAAGTCCGGCTTCTTTTCTTTTTTCCCGAATAACGATGTTTAATGGCATTGGTTTGTCCTCCGGTTTTATAAATCAGTATGATAATGTAATCGTATCAGATCTGATGCGATACTTCAATGGAGTATTGATTAATCCACAGAAGAGAAAATTAACCGCAGGTTAAGCCTGTGCATACCGCACAAATTTGAATTTTGAAAAATAAAGATGTCAAATCACTTGATCTTATTTCTTATTTGTAATATTCTGATAATTAAGAGACTATAAATGTCTCAATTAAATTTCAGGTACAGGATGTCATAGGGTACAGGAGGTTGATGCAATGTTTGTTGTATGGATTATTTTTATACTGTTGTTTGTTTTGTCAGCTGTTTTACTGACAGGACACGGTTCATTTCTCATTGCCGGGTATAATACGTCAAGCCCTGAGGAGAAGGAAAAATATAATGCACAAAAGCTGTGCCGGACAACGGGGATTTCTATGTTACTCATACTTTTCGTGACGGCGGGACTGTTTATCATACCTTTGGACAGCATTTACCGTACTCCATATTTTATTTTTTATTTTATCTTTATGATTGCAGATATCGGAATTACCTTGTATTTTTCTAATACCCGGTGTTATAAAGAAGGGTATGAGAATAAGAAAGATATTGGCAAAAGTAAAAAGGAAACGTTATTTATTATTGCAGGTGTCTGTATTGTAATGTTTCCGGTCCTCCTTTTGGTGAGTATCACTATGTATCGGGCATCATTACCTCCTGTTTATACTATCAGCGGTGATACCCTGAAGATATCCTCCTTTTATGGTGAGACCATTCAGCTTGACGGAATAAAAAATATGAAGCTGGAAGAAACCATGCCTTATAAATTAAAAAAAGAAAATGGTTCTGATTTAGGTTCTATCCTGAAAGGCAGGTTTGATGCGGACGGGAAAACTGCCCACGTATATATAGATGCTTCCAGAGCTCCTTTTATCCTTATTGAAACAGAAGAAGGACTGCATATTATAAATGATCAGTCCCGGGAAAAAACGGAGGCGCTTTACAGCCAATTGGAGTCCCTGTTAAAATAACTGTATAAATTTCGGATAGGAGTGAGGAATATGGGTTTCTGGGCTTTTATGACAGCAATGAATCTGCTGTTACCGTTCATTATGATTGTAATCGGCCATATTTTTAGTAAAAGACCGCCAAAAGAAATAAACCATCTGGCAGGATACAGAACTTCAATGTCCATGAAAAATGAAGATACATGGGTGTTTGCACATCACCATTGCGGGAAGGTCTGGCAGATCACCGGCTTTTGTATGCTGATTCCCTCAGTTTTAGTAATGCTGTTTTTCATTGGAAAAGATACAAAAGCAGTCGGCGATTTCGGCTCCCTGGTGATGGGCGTACAGACGGTTATACTGGTTGCCTCTATAATTCCCACGGAAATTGCATTAAGGAAGAATTTTGATAAAGATGGAAATCGGATACAGATTTAAAAACTAAGGAGAATATTACTATGACACAGGCACTGGTACACATTGCACTGGTTGTAAAGGATTACGATGAAGCCATTGATTTTTATACAAAAAAACTTCATTTTATATTGATAGAAGATACTTATCAGCCAGAGCAGGATAAACGCTGGGTTGTGGTTTCTCCGCCAGGTGCTTATGGGACCACGGTCTTGCTGGCAAAAGCTTCAAAGCCGGAACAGGAACCCTTTATCGGCAATCAGGCAGGAGGAAGGGTATTCCTGTTTTTGGGGACGGATGATTTTTACAGAGACTATGAAGAGATGAAGCAGCTGGGGATTACATTTATCAGGGAGCCAAAAGTTCAGGAATATGGCATTGTGGCTGTGTTTGAAGATCTGTATGGAAATCTCTGGGATCTGGTTCAGTTTCATGAAGGACACCCAATGGCAGACAGGGTGGTTAAAAAAGAGACTGCATTGACCGAAATAATATCAGATCAGACGAACCGGGCTTTATGGGAAGTAAAAAATGTGATTGATTGTGTTCCGGATGAACTGTGGAATAAGGAATACTGTAAAATGCCCTGCTGGAAACATATTTACCACATGCTTCATTCCCTGGATCTGTGGTTCATCAATCCCAGAGATAAAGAATATACGGAACCGGAGATCCATGAAAAGGATTTAAACAGTCTGGATAAAGGTTCGGTTAAGCGGCTTACAAGAGAAGAGATCAATGACTATTTTGATGGAATCAGCCGTAAGATTACGTATTATCTTTGGAAACTGACTGATGATGAATTGACGTGTATGGCCAGGGACTGTGAATACAGCAGGTTCACACTGATATTAGCGCAGTTTCGGCATTTACATACCCACATGGGGATGGTAATGGGCTTTATTACAGCGGATACCGGTTTGTGGCCCAGAGTATTAGGGTTGGAAAACCCTGTTCCGGCAGGGGAGTACAGTAAATACTTTTAAAATTAAGTATAGATTATATGATAAAAGAAGTTGGAGATATTTTATGAAAACAATTGGGTTAATCGGAGGTATGAGCTGGGAAAGTACAGTTACCTATTATCAGATCATGAATGAGACAATAAAGCAGGAACTGGGAGGGCTTCATTCAGCGAAGATTCTTTTATACAGCGTGGATTTTTCTGAAATTGAGCGCTGTCAGGCGGAAGGAGACTGGGAGAAAAGCGGGGATATTTTATCTGGAGCGGCAGAAGCTCTTGAAAAAGCAGGGGCGGACTTTCTTGTAATTGGGACAAATACCATGCATAAAGTGGTGCCCCAGATTCAAAAGAGAATTAATATTCCAATAATCCACATTGCAGAAGTGACGGCTGAGGAATTAAAACAGCATCATATTACGACAGTAGCATTGCTGGGGACGAAATATACCATGACTCAGGTGTTTTACAAAGAAAAGCTGGAGAATGCAGGTATTCAGGTTCTGATTCCCGAAGCACAGGATATTGAGGCAGTAAACAGCATTATTTATGATGAATTATGTCTTGGTTCTGTTTTGGAAACATCGAAGGAAACGTACCTTCATATAATTGAAAGATTAAAGAACCGCGGGGCTCAGGGAGTGATTCTTGGCTGTACGGAGATTGGACTTTTAATTCAGCAGAAAGATGTGGATCTGCCTGTATTTGACACGGCGAAAATTCATGCGGTTAAAGCAGCAAGGCTTTCGTTAGAGGTGCAGCTGTGACGAAAGAAAAAGTGATTCCCCAAATGATTGTTGCAAGTGCCCATCATCATGTTGCTTCCGTTACCGATGACTTAATAGAGGAGTTTAGCCGGGATTTTGCGATAAAGCTTGCCGAGGCAGGAGCAGCAGGAAAAAAGCCTGAAAAATTTTATACCGTATTCCATGTGAATGAATATAGGGAGTACGATTATCATATGGAATTATGGCTGGAAGTAGATGAATTGATGGAAAATACAGAATCCATACAGTTTCAGATAGTTCCCGAAAGCGAGGCTGCCTATGTCGTTGTATCGGAAACGTATGAAAACCTGAAACCAGCCTACGATGAATTATTTGCCTTTGTTAAGAATAAAAATTACAGCATATGCGGGTATCCAAGAGAGACGTATCTGCCGGATCCCAACGTACAAAGCGGATTTTTGACGGAAATCCAGCTGCCCTTTCATAGAAAAAGACAGTGAATTATGAGAAAATTACTTGACAGATGACATGCCCCCGGGTATAATCAATACTCATGAAGCTTTCGGTATCTGATTATAATTGAATAGTTAGTTAAAAGGGAGTAGTTTAAATGTATCGTCAACATCCTGACTGCATAAGGCAGTCTGGCGGTGCGTACCAGATCATGGTTACCAGACTTTTAATGTGCTTGTTCTGAATATTTATTTTTTCAGAAGAGTGCGTTAAAAGTCTTTTTCTTTACTCTTTTGGGCAATTATAATCAGGCCGGAGGTACACATTTTTGATGCGGGGCATCCCAAAAGGGTGTCAGAATGGAGGATTGGTTTGAACGAATGGTATCAGAAGAGCGAAGCTGACATATTGAAGGAGCTTCACACACAAAAAGAAGGATTGAGTTCAGAAAAGGCGTCTACACTTCTTAAGGAAAAAGGGGAGAATATCCTGGAAGAGGGGAAGAAAAAAAGTACAATAGAAGTATTTGCAGAACAGTTTAAAGACCTTCTGGTGGTAATACTGATCGCAGCTGCTGTGATTTCCATGCTGTCAGGAAATGTGGAGAGCACCATCGTTATTATGGCAGTTATTATACTCAACGCTATATTGGGAACTGTTCAGCATGAAAAGGCGCAAAAATCTCTTGCAAGCTTAAAATCCTTATCCTCGCCAAATGCGAGAGTCATGAGGGGTGGAAAGAAGACGGAAGTGGCTTCCAGGGAAGTCGTGCCGGGAGACATTCTCATGCTGGAAGCCGGTGATATGGTTGTGGCAGACGGAAGAATTTTAAATAATTATTCTCTTCAGGTTAATGAAAGCTCTCTTACAGGAGAATCCACCAATGTGGACAAAGAAGATGGAGCCCTGGAGATTTCAGTTCCCCTGGCAGACAGAACCAATATGGTATATTCCGGAAGCCTGGTCACCTACGGAAGAGCAGTTGTTGTGGTTACGGACACCGGCATGAAGACAGAAATCGGTAAGATAGCCAGTCTGATGAATGCAACAAAGGAAAAAAAGACTCCTCTTCAAATCAGTCTGGATCAGTTCTCCAGCCGTCTTGCCATGGTGATCATGGCCATATGCGGAGCGGTATTTTTATTAAGCCTGTATCGTAAAATGCCGCTTCTTGATTCCCTTATGTTTGCGGTGGCACTGGCAGTTGCAGCAATTCCTGAAGCTTTAAGTTCCATTGTTACTATTGTACAGGCCATGGGAACCCAGCGGATGGCAAAAGAAAACGCCATTATCAAGGAACTGAAGGCAGTGGAAAGCCTTGGCTGTGTTTCCGTAATCTGCTCAGATAAAACCGGAACATTAACGCAGAATAAGATGACGGTTCAGGAGATTTACTTAGATAATCAGATATTTAAACCGGAGGAGCTGGAGCTGACCAATCAGCTTCACCGCTATCTGCTTTATGATGCAGTGCTGACCAATGATTCCACCATTGCCGATGGAAAAGGAATTGGTGATCCTACGGAATATGCACTTCTTGAGATGGCAGGAAAGATATCGGTCAGCCATAATACCATCAGGGATTTAATGCACAGACTGGAAGAGATTCCCTTTGATTCTGACCGGAAGCTGATGAGTACCAAATATAAGCTGCACGGTGTTCCTACCATTCTGACCAAAGGAGCGGTTGATGTTCTGTTAGACAGGACGGTGAGTATACGAACCTCACAGGGCATCAGAGAATTGACAGAATCAGATAAGGAAGATATTTTAACTCAGAATATGATGTTTTCACAAAATGGACTTCGTGTTCTGGCTTTTGGTTATAAGGAAGTGGACGAATCTCATGTGCTTTCTCTTCACTCCGAGAATAATTTCATTTTCCTCGGCCTTGTTTCCATGGTGGATCCGCCAAGGGAAGAGTCAAAAGCAGCTGTGGCAGATGCTAAAATGGCGGGAATTCGTCCGGTTATGATCACCGGAGATCATAAAATAACGGCAACAGCCATTGCAAAACAGATCGGAATTTTTGAAGAAGGAGATTTAGCGGTTACAGGTGCTGAACTGGATGCCATGACGGACCAGGAATTAGATGAGAAGATTGTTAATATCTCAGTCTATGCAAGGGTTTCTCCGGAGAACAAGATCCGTATTGTGGATGCATGGCAGAGAAGAGGCAATATCGTTTCCATGACTGGAGATGGTGTGAATGATGCACCTGCACTTAAGAAGGCCGATATCGGAGTTGCCATGGGAATTACGGGTACAGAAGTATCAAAGGATGCTGCTTCCATGATTCTTTCAGATGATAATTTTGCTACCATCATTAAAGCGGTGGCAAATGGAAGAAATGTATACCGGAATATTAAAAATGCCATTCAGTTTTTATTGTCAGGCAATATGGCGGGGATTTTTTCAGTTCTTTATACTTCCATCATGGCTCTGCCGATCCCATTTGCTCCGGTTCATTTACTGTTTATTAACCTGTTAACTGATTCCCTGCCGGCAATTGCAATCGGTATGGAACCGGCGGAACACGGGCTGCTGAGCCAGAAACCCAGAGATCCGAAGGAAGGTATCCTGACGAAAGAATTTATGACAAAGGTCATGATTCAGGGAGCTCTCATTGCAGTCTGCACCATGGCCGCGTTCCATCTTGGCTTAAGGCAGTCAGGTGCGGCGGCTGCCAGCACGATGGCATTTGCCACTTTAACTCTCGCACGGCTTTTCCATGGGTTTAACTGCAGAAGCAGCCAGTCCATCTTCAGACTTGGATTTAAAGGAAACTGGTACAGTCTGGGAGCATTTGTTCTTGGATTTGCTTTACTGAGTCTGGTTTTGTTTGTTCCTGTTATGGAAAAGCTGTTTTCTGTAACACCTTTAACCGGATCACAGATTGGTATTGTATATGGTCTGGCCATTATCCCCACTGTAATCATACAGCTGACAAAAGTAGTAAGAGAGATTGGAAAATAGTTTCAGCAAAAAGAGGTTCAGACTTAAAAAAAAGAGTTGAACCTCTTTTTTATTAATGATAAAATAGTTTTGTAACGAAAACTTAACACAGGAGAGGGAAACAAAACGACATGACAGGACAACCTTCATTGAGATTCAGAAATTACGGACCGCTTTCCAGGCGGACCAAATTCCAGATTCTTGCCCTGGTGCCGATTTATTTTATTGCTGCAGGATTATGCCTGCAGCCGTTTGATGAAATCTGGAGGGGAATCATCACCATCGTACAGGAGCCGGATTTCCTGATTACGGATTACATTGCCATAGGAGGCATTGGAGCTGCGTTTATTAATGCAGGGGTATTAACATTATTAAGCATTGCAATTGTCTATTTTCTGGGGATGGATATGAGCGGTCATACCATAACCTCAAGCTTTCTCATGTTTGGCTTTTCGCTGTTTGGGAAAAACATCTTAAACATCTGGGCTATCATGCTGGGAATCTGTTTATATTCTTATTATCACAAAACTTCCATAACACGTTATATCTATGTAGGTTTCTACGGAACCTGTTTATCTCCGGTTATCACCCAGATCATGCAGATTGGTAATCTTCCCCTGGCGGTCCGGCTGGTTTTAAGTATTATTGTTGGCATGAGCATTGGGTTTGTGCTTCCGCCCCTTTCTACCCATACCCATTATGCTCATATGGGATATTCTCTTTACAATGTGGGCTTTGCCTGCGGAATCATTGCCACCATTATTGTTTCTATTATGAAGTCTTTTGGGATCAGTATAGAGGAACGGCTCATCTGGTCAACCGGACAGAATTTATTATTTTCCAGGCTGTTAATAGCCTTATTTTTCGGAATGATAATATTTTCCTTCCTTCTTTCGAATCAGGTTTGGAAAAGATATGTGGAAATCTTAAAATCCTATGGAATCAGCGGGACCGACTACGTGAAGACCGAAGGATTTGCGCCTACGCTGCTTAACATGGGGATTAATGGAATTGTATCAACTCTGATGATCCTTTTTGTGGGCGGAGATTTGAATGGCCCCACGATCGGAGGGATTTTTACCATTGTTGGCTTCAGCGCAACTGGAAAGCACACCCGCAACATACTGCCCATTATGATCGGCGTTATTATCGGAGGTTATACAAAAAAATGGAGTATTACCGATCCAAGCGCCCAGCTTGCGCTTCTTCTTTCCACCACACTGGCGCCCATTGCCGGGGAATTCGGAGTGGGGGCCGGAATCCTTGCCGGATTTTTACACTCCTCTGCAGCTCTTAATGTGGGCATCGTTTACGGGGGAATGAACCTGTACAACAATGGTTTTGCAGGAGGTCTCATAGCTGCCTTTCTGGTACCGGTGTTAAAATCCATCCGGGACAGAAAAGCACATGCGAAAACCCATGTTTCTCTTTAAGGACAGGCAATGGTGCAGATTGATTCCCAGGGTGCTTGTATAATTCCGGTTTTGTGATAGAATAAGACAAAAAGAAAAACAGAGGAATTTAAATATGCTGTACCAGATTACAGAAGGAACGGTTTCTGCCGGAGGAAACGTAATTCTGTCCCATATTAATTTTGAAATACGCGGCAATGAAAAGATCGCAGTGGTCGGAAGCAACGGAGCCGGAAAGACAACCCTTTTAAAGCTGATAGCTGGAGAGCTGGAGCTGGACCGGGATGATAAGCATCAGAACTGCGGTATCACAGCTGCCAGGAAATTAACCATTGGATATTTAAAGCAGCAGGCATTTACAGAGAAAGAGCGGACAGTGGAGGAAGAGATATTCTCTTCCTGCTCTTTTTCTAATGAGTTTTCACAGGAACGGTTTGAATACGAGCGGGAATATGATATATTGTTTACCGGATTCGGCTTTTTAAAATCAGACAAGAAGAAAAAACTGTCAGAATTTTCAGGGGGAGAGCAGACTAAAATTGCGCTGATCCGGCATCTTCTTATGAAGCCGGACATTCTACTCCTGGACGAGCCCACCAATCATCTGGACATTCAGACGATTCAGTGGCTGGAGCAGTATTTAAACGGATATGGGAAAGCAGTGGTGATGGTATCCCATGACCGATTCTTTCTGGATCAGACAGTTTCTGTGGTATATGAGCTTTCGGGGAAAACCCTTACCCGTTACCCTGGCACTTATACGCAGTACAGGGAAGAGAAAAAGAAACGGATCCGGCTGCAGAAAAAGGCTTATGAAAATCAGCAGGAGGAGATAAAAAGATTAAATGACCTGGTGGAGCGATTTAAGCACAAGCCCAATAAGGCTGCATTCGCACGGGCCAAAAGAAAGGCAGCAGAGAGGCTGATTCCGGTGGAAAAGCCGGAGGAAGATGAGATTCCTCTGTTTGCCGTGCCACTTGAGCCTGCCGTTTTAGGAAGCAAATGGGTATTTGAATCAGAACATTTAAAAATCGGGTATGATAAGCCTCTTGCTGAGCTTACGTTCCGGATACGAAGAGGGCAGAAGATTGGTATTCTTGGACCAAACGGAGCTGGAAAGAGTACCTTTTTAAAAACTGCTGCCGGTCTGATCTCCGGATTATCCGGGGATTATTCACTGGGGAATCAGATCACCATCGGCTATTTTGACCAGCAGTCTTCCGAGATTCAATCGGATAAAACCGTAGCAGATCATTTTCATGATCTGTTTCCGGTACTGACAGAAAAAGAGGTTCGAAGCATTCTTGGATCCTATTTATTCGGAGGAAAGGAAGCCGGAAAACGTGTGAGCGTTCTTTCAGGAGGTGAAAAGGCGAGGCTGGTTCTGGCGGAACTTTTACAGAGCAGACCCAACTTTCTTATTCTGGATGAACCCACCAATCATATGGATATTCAGGCGAAGGAAACGCTGGAGTCCGCATTTATGGCTTTTACAGGAACAATTTTGTTTGTATCCCATGACCGGTATTTTCTAGACCGGGTAGCGGAATCCATATTAATATTTGAAGATCAGTCCGTTTTTTATTATCCCTTTAAATATGCTCATTATCTGGAACGCAGCAGGAGAGTATTTGGAGAGGAAATCGCTGCACAGATCAAAGCGGAAGAGCAGGCGCTGATTGCAGGGATCCGGGCGGTTCCAAAGGCAGAGAGGCACCGCCTGAAGGAAATATCCAGCGAGGAAGCCTATGCTGACTGGAAGATGCGGCTTGTAGCAGAGCGGCTGTTACAGGCAGAGGACAGGGTGGAAGAGTTAGACTGTGCCTGTGAAAAACTGCTTAAGGACTGGCAGGAATCCATGGAATTCTGGGCGGATGATGGCTGGAGTGATGCTGCGCTCTACGAAAGCCTGAGCCGTCAGCGGAAAGAGGCCTGGGAGGCCTGGACGGCCCTTTGCCTGGAATGGTTTGAAGAAGCTTTGGATGTGCTGATATAAAAAGAGGCAGGTCAGGAATCACAATGGATTCCCGCCCTGCCTTTGTCATGCGAAACTAATATTTGTCGGAGCTGGTGAAATCTGTGTTAACCGGGTATGAAGTCTCTTTAAATTCATAAGAGGAAAATGTCTGATCACCTTTCAATCTGAACTTGCTGACCTCCTGCTGAAGAGTTACAGACTGAGCTGCCAGCTCTTCACTGGAAGCAGAGCTTTCTTCTGCAGTTGCCGCGTTGGTCTGAACAACGGAAGATACCTGGGAGAGCCCCTGGTTAATCTCTTCAATTGCAATTACCTGCTGTGCAGAAGCGTTCTCGATTTCCTGAATAGCCTGTTCTACCAGTCTGGATTTTTCAGAAACCTCACGGAGAATTCTTGCAGCCTCGCCTGCCATATGTCCGCCTTCTGATACGGCTTCCACAGAGCGCATGATAAGAGTGGCTGTTTCCTGGGCGGCTTCTGCAGATTTTGTAGCCAGATTCCGTACTTCGTCAGCTACCACTGCAAATCCTTTTCCTGCATTGCCTGCACGGGCAGCCTCGATTGCCGCGTTTAAAGCAAGAATGTTTGTCTGGAATGCTATATCTTCAATAACTTTTGTAATATTGGAAATCTTCTCGGAAGCAGTGCTGATTTTTTCCATTGCACCATTTAAGTTCTGCATGTGGCTGTTGCTTTCTTCCACTCCGGCACCGGTCTGGTGTACATAGCCGGCTGCGAGGCGGACATTGGTTGCGTTCTGGTCAGCCTGGCTTGCTACGGTGGCAATTGATGCATTCAGTTCTTCTACCGTTGCAGCCTGTTCGGTGGAACCGGAAGCAAGGGCCTGTGCTGCGGAGGATACCTGCTCTGCGCCGGTATTGACCTGTTCTGCAGCTGTGCTGATCAGAAGAAGAGTTTTATTTAAATCATTTTCAATTTTACGAAGTGCGAGACCGAGAATATCTTCATTGGAACGGAGCGGAACCTCCTGAGTAAAATCGCCGTTGCTGATTTCTTCGGCAATTAATACCTGTTTGCGGATTCCGTCAAGCATTTCATTAAAGGCATTTGCAAGCTGTCCTGTTTCATCTTTGGTGTCAATTTCATTTAAGTCTACATCTACATGCCCCAAAGCGATCTTTTTAGCGGCCTCAACTACCTGAGAGATAGGCTTGCTGATCATAGCGGATATCTTTAAGCTTAAGTAAAGAGCTGCACCGGCGCCGGCTGCTACGATAATAATAAGAATGAGGGTCAGAAAGCCTGCGGTTTTATCATTATTGTGGCTGGTATTCTGTGCGGATTGCATACGATTGTCAACCAGTTTATTAAAATTTTCGAATATCTTAGTGATATTATCTTCCTGCTCCGTTAATATAGCCAGAGATTCCTTTGAATTCCCCTGTTTTGCTTCAGCAATTGATTTCTCAATGGCGGGTGCATATGTATCTGTGAAAAGTTGGTTCAATTCTTCTGCGATAACCAAAGTATCAGCGTTCGCTATGCTTTTTTTATAAAGATCAAAACTTTTTTGAAATGCTTCCTTATGGGAAGCGTAATTCTGCTCCAGTGTTTCCAGTTCCTTCGCATCACCGATATATACAATCATTCCGCGGGAGTCAGCACGTATCTGATTTAGGCTGGTTGATGCGGTGATCAGTTCACGTAAGGGAGCTGTCTGGTGTTCATATAAATAAGTATCCATCTGATTGATTCGGACCATGCCGAAAATCCCAACAATTCCCACAATAAGTATGATGGCGATCATACTGATAAATGCTGTGAGAAGCTTTCTTGTAATGCTGAAATCCTTGAATTTCTTCATACTGAATTCCTCCTGAGTTTATCTGCTGTTAAGTAAAATGCTTAATCCTGTCTGTTATGCCCCCAAAGAATTCTTACAGATGTACTATGAACTTTTAATGTACTTTTTCCTATACACTCGTGGGTTTAATTTGTGAACATAGAGTTTCGCAGTTTAACCAAAAC
>CAURBW010000005.1:0-283328 GCA_963523075.1 uncultured Clostridium sp. | reverse complement strand
CCGGTAGGTCCAGTAGGTCCATCAGGTCCCGGAATTCCCTGCGGTCCGGTAGGCCCGGTAGCTCCAGGACAGCCTCTGGGGCCCTGAGGCCCGGTAGGTCCAGTAGGTCCAGGACAGCCTCTGGGGCCCTGAGGCCCGCAACAGCAGTGTCTATTATCCCAATCTCTACAATCATTCATAATTATTTCCTCCTGCCAACGTGTAGCATTCTTATAGTTCATAAACTATATTATAAAGGGCTTATACACACCTTTATAACATATCATATGTATCTAGCCTTCAGTTTGTTAGAATTTTAATTCAGTTGTTTGACTTTTTTTACAGGATTTTGGGTGAGAAAATTCGGTTGTTTTAATTGATAGAAATGATACTAAACAAGGGTTGGCAAAATGGGTTTGCAGGGTGTTTGTTTCCAACAGAAAAAAACTCCTTTTCAGTAGGTTGCTGTAATCGTTACCAAAAAGGAGTAAAAAGCATCAATTTTATAAAAACAATTTTTATATCATGTGTTATAAACAGCATTTCTGATTGCTTCGATTAAAGAATATAATCCAAGCTCATTACAGTCGTTAATCAGTCCTTTTTTAATAAATTCTCCAAAGGACTGTTTAATTCCTTCATTATCGCTTAATTGCGTTAGCATAATCGTATTTTCAATAAGATCCAAAGCGTCCTTATTGTCATTGCTTTTATCTGTATATTTAGCAAGTAATTTTTGAAGATCAATGATTACGGGGCTGGTTTCTTTTACAGACTGTACATTGATTATTTCTTTATTATTGGGTTTTTCTTCAACGGCTAAAGTAATATCGCCTATTTTACCATCACCGCTAAAATCTATATTTATATCAGAATAAACCTCTTTTTTTGTTAAATGGTCTATAATTAGTTCATAAATCTGTTGTGTAAAATCTTCATTATTGGAAGCAAAAGAAAAAATCATTCCTGTGTTTATCTCAATATTAATATCTTTAATATCTTTTCTTTTCAAGTACCATGCGATCCATACCAGGAGGCATGTGATAAGGATAATCAGCAAAACAATGCGGACTACCTGATTAAAGCCAGATAAAGCTATAAAAAATAAAATAATAAATAAATGTACCGGTAAATGATCTCTAAAACAGTTTCCAACCCATATGCGGGAAATATCGGGAATTTGTATCATGTTATTTTCCCATTTGATAGTATTTTTATTTATATTAATTATGGAATTTTTAAATCTTTTCATGGTATGATTTATCATAATTCTCCTTTCTGATTTTTAATGTTATCCTCAATGAGAGATGCGAATAGAACCGGGTTTGTTATAATGATGGTGCCAGTGGTGTCAAAACCCATAACTTCTATATATACGCTATAATTACAGCATTTGCATTTCAATGGATTACAATCATAGGCTGTGAATGAAATTATATTGGTTTCTGTTGCAGGCACATCTCTGGCATAAACATAATTTGCACTGACAGGAATCTTCGTTATCTGGCAGGCCTCCTGCTTAAACAGCTGAAAACGGAGATGCAGCCTGGCACTGATGGTTTCAATATTACAGGAGAAATCAAAATATATAATATAATTTCTGTAAGTGGAGGTATCCAGATTCATTGATGCTACTATATATGTAGCGCCCCTTTCGGAACTGTTAGGTAGAATAATTCCTCCTAATTCAGAACTTTTTAATAGAAGATCATTAGTAGCAGAAAAGGTTACCGGGCCTTCATAATTGTTTTTCGGATATTGTCTGCAGTCATACGTTTTCGTATGGGCAGGCTGATGGGGTTTATTGAACGTTCTGTTATATGACACGTTTCGCCGGAACGGCATACCGAAAAAGCAGTTATACATGGCTATAGCTCCTTATATGAATGTTCATAGATAGAGTATTCAGCCGGTAAGACCAAATGCTCTATCTATGAAAAGAGTCAGTTTATGCAACTATTTGTAAATAATACGGCCCTGCTTTCCTGCTGTTTCTGAGTCATCATTAAAAACAGTCGTTATCTACAATGAGTGCTGCAAGAGTTGCATTGTTAATGGCGGTTACGCCAACAGTAGCAACACCAGCGACAGTAGCAACTACGCTGTAAGTGCAGCAATCATCGCTGCAGAAATCGCAGTCGCAGACAAAGAAGGTAAAAGTATTGCTGTCTGTAACAGCAACGACGCGTGAGAATGTCCAGATAGGTCCTACTGGAAGAGCAGTGATCTGATTTTTACACTGCTTAAACAACTGGAAATTGAGCGTTAAGACAGCAGCGGTGGTTATGATATTGCTCGCAAACTCAAATTTGATACAAGGTCTTTTAATAAATTTGGAATCTACAGTAACAGTAGCTAAAGTAAAGGTAGAACCGGCAGCAGTTAAAGCAGGAAGAGATACGCCTCCCTGGCTACCGCACTTTAAGATTGTCCGGTTGGGTTTAAGAAACTTTTTGGGCCGTTCACATGAGCAGCCGCAATTGCACGAATAGTCCTGACCTTCATCGCCGTCATATTCGCTTGTTCTGATATCTTGATCATTCATGATGTGACCTCCATTTTACTTGATAATTAAGGCTTTCTAATTATACCGTCATGGTATACTACATTATATTAGAGAGAAAAAATTATGCTACACTTTTAATGAAAAATTTATATGTGGTTCGCTTTATAAAACAGGTCTGATCAGCAGAAGCTTTTGAGGTAAAATTAAAAAAATGAGCAGATAACAATGAAAAAAGAAAGTCATTGTTATCTGCTCATAAATCATGTCCTTATTCTTCCGAAGTCTTATCTTGTCCTGACACAGATGTATTAGTAATCTTTGAGAGCAGGACGACAATTAAGGTTAAAATTCCAATTACTATAAATATAGAAGCCATGCCTTTTCCCATGATCTCTAAAGCGTATATCACGTTTTGCGTATTCATATAGTGCTCCTTTCAGCTAAGCCATATTCTTAAGAATCTGGCTTACAATATTAATAACAACTCCTCCTGCAACAACTGAGCCAATCTGTCCTGCCACATTTGCACTAATGGCATGCATTAAAAGATGGTTTGTGGGATCTTCCTTAAGCCCCATCTTTTGAATAACACGGGCTGACATGGGGAAAGCAGAAATTCCGGCAGCTCCAATCATTGGATTGATTTTATTTTTAAGGAAAAGATTCAGAAATTTGGCAAATAAAACACCGCCGATAGAGTCAAATACAAATGCAACCAGTCCAAGCACCATAATCAGCAAGGTTTTGGCATTTACAAATGCTTCCGCCTGCATACTGAAGGAGATCGTAATACCAAGCAGCAATGTGATCAGGTTTGCAAGCGTGGTTTGTGCGGTATCAGATAAGCTTCCCAGACAGCCGCATTCCCTGATTAAATTTCCAAACATCAGGAATCCTACCAGCGCAACAGACTGAGGCGCGATGAGACCGGCGACCATGGTAACAATGATGGGAAACAAAATTCTGGTTAATTTAGTTACGGATGCCGGATTGTAATCCATCCGTATCATACGCTCCTTTTTCGTTGTAACAAGTCTGACTGCGAAGGGTTGTACAATCGGTACCAGCGCCATATAGGAATATGCAGCAACAGCAATCGCGCCCATATACTGGGAATGCATGATCTGGGAAACCAGAATGGAGGTAGGACCATCAGCAGCGCCGATGATACCGATTGCGGCAGCATCATTTAAGTCAAAGTTAAAAAGCACTGCCAGTAAGATCGTAAAAAAGATACCAAACTGCGCCGCACCGCCGAACAGAAACATTTTGGGATTGGATAGCAGAGGACCAAAATCTATCATGGCTCCGATTCCGATAAATAAAAGAATAGGCAAAGCTTCTGAAGACTCAATGGTAGTTTCAAACAACCATTGTATAATTCCGTTTACGCCGCCCACTCCTTCAATTGTCTGATTGAGTACACCAGATAAGGGCAGGTTAACAAGAATGGCTCCGAACCCCATGGGCAGAAGCAGGGCAGGTTCAAAACCTTTGGCTATGGCAAGATAGATTAATAAGCCTCCGATTCCATACATAACCAACTGCTGCCAAGTAATTGCTGCCACACCTGACAATAAAAATTCCATAATAAAAATCCTCCTTAGCTTGGTTTGATTTTACTTGCTGAATATATTCGCCGCTGCTTGCTTTTTTGTCTGAATCGCCGATGTAATTTGTAAATATATTCTTAAATTTGTGAAATGATGATAAAAATAAACAGTTTAATTTTAAACTAATACTATTATTGGTGTCAATGTGTTCTTGAAATTTATCTGTTAATTATTCGTTAATATTGCATATCTGTTTTACAATTTTATTTAATGGTACATATCAATTATTGTCAAAAAGAACAATGATATAACTAATATTATACAACAAAAATAGAGAATAATATCCATAGTATACAAAAAATATGATTGAAATAGTGGAATTACGAATGGAATATGTGCATATTATCTAATTAATGCATAGCATTTATTTGATGCTTGCTCTAATTGCATGAAAATGCTAGTATTTAAGGCAAAGCGAAATTTGCTTAATAAATGAAAGGGAGATGAGCTCTTTGGTACTTAATTTACAATTTTTTCAGATCTTATCTATTATTATTTCAATGCTTGCTTTTTGCACAGCGTTCTGGCTTTACCGATGGGTTGAAGCACAGCCTTCCTCCAATCAAAGGATAGCAGAAATAAGTAAATTGATCCGCAATGGCGCAAACACATTTCTCACAAAAGAATACAGGACCTTATCACGTTTTTGTCTTGTAGCAGCAGCTGTTATATTGATATTCCTTCCTGCACCCATATGGAAAGGCAATATTTCTGCTAACATTATTATGGCAGTTTCGTATCTGTTCGGTACCGTATTTTCCGCAATTGCAGGAAAGATCGGCATCAGTATTGCAACAATCGCTAATGTAAAGGCGGCTGAGGCCTCAACAAAGGGAATCAAACAATCGTTCATGTCAGGATTTCGGGGCGGAGCCGTTATGGGAATGGCAGTTGTGGGTTCCAGCCTTCTTGGTGTGACTCTGGTTCTGCTTGTGACAAACAATACCACAGCTCTTCTTGGATTCAGTTTTGGCGCAAGCTCCATGGCTCTTTTTGCCAAGGCAGGCGGCGGCATATTTACCAAGACAGCAGATATCAGTGCTGATCTTGTTGGTAAGGTAGAACTGGGAATTCCTGAGGACGATCCCAGAAATCCTGCAGTTATAGCTGATAACGTTGGCGATAATGTAGGAGATGTGGCAGGAATGGGAGCGGATTTATTTGATTCCAATGTAGCTTCCATGGCGGCTGCTCTGGTTATGGCAGTATCCCTTGACGGCGCCTGCAAGGCAGCCGGTCAGACAGCCAATAATGCAGCCATGGTTTTCTGCTATGCTGCAGTTGGTCTGCTGGCATCTATGGTGGGGGTAATGACTGCAAGAATGAAAGAGGGCGGAGACCCCACTTTGGCATTAAATACAAATACATACGTGACAACGGGACTATATGGTGTGTTGACAGCAGCCGCAACATGGGCTTTTGGCTTCTCCTGGCGTATCTGGGGAGCCAGTGTTATCGGTCTTTTGGTAGGTGTAATCATTGGCCTTGCCAGTGACTATTTTACGGATGATAAAAGACCTCCGGTTCGTACAGTTGCAAAGGCCTGCGAGTCCGGACCGGCCTTTACAATCTTATCCGGAATCAGCTACGGTTTAATGAGTACCCTTCCATCCATGATCGGGATTGGTGTGTCGGCACTTGCTGCTTATAAACTTTGCTACCCAATGGGCGGGGGAAGTGTGGAATATGCCATGTTTGGAATATCCATGGCTGCAGTCGGAATGCTTTCTATCGTGGGAATGATCATATCCAACGACGCATATGGACCGATTGTAGATAATGCAAGAGGCCTGGTTGAGATGGGTGATCTTGGTGATAAGGCGCTTGAGATAACCGATTCCCTTGACAGTGCAGGAAACACGGTAAAGGCGGTGACAAAAGGGTTTGCCATCGGAGCTGCCGGGCTGACGGTAATCGCACTGCTGGGAGCATTTATGAGTGAGGTGAATGCGGCAATTGATGAGTTGAACGCTGCTTCGGCGGGAGCAATTATGGATAAGATTACAGGTTTTGACGTGATTAATCCCAATGTCTTTTTTGGATTGTTAATCGGTGCTGCAATTCCAGCATTGTTTTCAGCCATGCTGATGCTTGGAGTTGACCGGAATGCACAGCGTATGGTTTCTGAAATTCACCGCCAGTTTAAAGAAATCCCCGGTTTAAAAGAGGGAAAAGAAGGCGCTGTTCCAGAATACGATAAATGTATTGAAATTGCCACCGACGGAGCGATTAAGGAGCTGATTCCAGCCGGACTTATGACGATTATCGCCACTCTTTTAGTTGGAGTGGTGGGAGGTGTTCAGTCAATCGGCGGTTTCATTACAGGTAATATTGTGAGCGGATTATTATTCGCATTATTCATGTCCAATTCAGGTGGTTTATGGGATAATACAAAAAAATACATTGAAGCAGGTAATAATGGCGGTAAAAATTCACCGGCTCATAAGGCAGGGGTAGTGGGAGATACGGTAGGAGACCCATTTAAAGACACAGCAGGTCCCTCAATCAATACACAGATAACGGTAGTATCTTTGGTAGCTTCTCTGACAGCAACTATTTTCCTTACCTTTAATTTGTTTGGGTGATAAAAAGACATTCATATAAATGACCGCTTCATCTGCCTTCATGAGACAGGTGAAGCGGTCTGAAATTATTCTATCGTCAATACGAAATCGTTTGCATCCATTGTCACCAGAACCCGGTAGATATCATGTTTCCAGGTTGTTTTCAACCGCTCATCTGTTATGGGAAGACATTCCTTTTTCATGCGGGAGCAGCCGGTTACGTACAGATATCCAAGATCTCCGATGATGATCCGGTTCCCCTCTATTGTTGGTTCCTCGTAAAACATGAGGGATAATACCGGATGTAAGAGATCTCCCTCGTAATGATCTTTTATTACAATCTGTTCGCCTTTCTTCATAACGGCACTTCTCTGATAAGAATGAATCCGATTGTCCGGGTAGGCGTCTGCAATGTCCATTGAGATGCTGCAGACAGAGGAACCAAGCTCATATGAGACGTTTTTTGCAGCAAAGGAAGCTCCGTCTTTTTGGGTGATTTCAGTATCGCCGTCCAGGAAAGAGGGGAGATTGTGATAGCGGGACTGCATCGTCCATATTTCGTACCTGTCCTGTGAAAATGTCTTTTTGGTATACGTTTCGACGCCTGCATCAATCAGAAGCGGCCTGCCGTTTTTATAAATGGTAAAGCTGCCTGTATCATTATGATTGTGGCTGTCATCGTTATCACCCGCTTTGACTGCCAGACACCGGTGCTCGTCCCTGGCGATAAAGATACCAACGCTTTCGTACCAGTAGTCTTTATGTCTGATGGAAGGATTTTTGTCAAAAGTCAGCATTTCGGTATGTGTGAAAACGGTCTGAAGCCGGTAAAATAAATTGTGTTCACTGACATCTAAGGGATCTTCGCTGTTCTGATAATCGGAAGCGGCAAAAGCCATCAGTTCCTGATTTTTCGTCCGTTTGCCGAATAAATATTCCCTGGCGCCGCAGCGCCCGGCAACAGGAGAGCAGTCTGCAAAATTTACATAATAGATACCGTCTATATGGACGTTTAAGATGTATGCTGCAATGTTCCTGATTTTTTCATTTAAGTATACGGTATCAAAAGCATTATCTGTGACACCGTTTAACAGTTCCAGACAATTAAACAAACATAATCCTGCATGGCGGTAATACTGGGCGCCTTCATCACAGCAGCCGTCTTCTCCGTATTCATCCAGAAAATAGTCCATACTCCGGCATGCCTTATCAAGAATCTGTCTCTTCCCCGGCTCAGCAGTCTCTCTTGTAAAAGCAGAGAGAAGAACATTCTGGGTGCACCATACCGTCCAGTTATTCATATGGCTCTTCCCATCGCCCATCCACCAGAAATGTTCATTCAGATAAGGAGTAAAGATCCGTTCCTCCAGATTTTTATTGATCATTGCCGGGAGAAACGGGCTTACTTGAAGAAGTTCACGGCGAAGAAGATATTCAGCCATGGAAAGGACTGCTCCGGTTTCAGCGGCAAATAAGTCGATGACAGGGCGGGTTACGTCAGGAAGGATGAATTGGGGCGTATCCCGGATATAGGAGTTGTGGGCAGGGAGCTGCCACGCATTTTCCTCACAGATTAAATAAAGTCCGTTGATGATATCGTCAAGGAAACGCCCTTTATATTCTGCACATTCGGCCAGTACCAGGGAATTTAAGGCTGTCCGTCTTAAAAACATCTTATCCTGAAAATGACTTCGGTTTCCTGTTCTTGAAAATTCCATGAAATCGGTTGCAGTAAGAGATGGATAATCGAAATGAAGATATTCTTCTCCGTTTTTGATCAGGCGGGATCTTAATTCCTCTGGCAGAGATTCCCAGGCCTCCCGGCGGGAGGCGGGAAAGAATGGGTTAAAACAGGATATGGGTTTGTTTAAGTGTTGAAAGATTTCTGTGATCATGATGTATTCTCCTTATTTTTCTTCAGGATCCAGGGTATTTTGCTGGATAAAGTCCCTGGGAGAGTATCCTGTTACTTTTTTAAATACTTTGCTGAAATAAAAAGCACTTTCAAAGCCTAACTGGTCAGCGACTTCGTAAATCTTCATGTCCTGCTCCAGCAGAAGAGACTTTGCTTTATTGATCTTTGCCTGGGCGATGTATTCGGAAAATCCAAGCTGACAGTTCTTTTTAAACAGGATGCTTAAATAATTGGGGCTAAGTCCAAAAACTCCGGCCACCTCATTTAAACTGAGCTTTTCCGCAACGTGATTGTGAATATATTTTTGCACGTTTGTAATAACATGGGCCTTATAGGTTTTTCGTTTGGATTTTAAGATCTCACATAAGCCGTCGCGGAGCACGGTCATCCATTCCACAATCTGTTCTACATTGCTGAACCGGTAGATCGAGCGGTAGCCGTCGCTGTAGGAAGAGAAAATCTCCGCCATATTTGCCTCTCCGTCAGGCAGCAGGGACAATGCCAGATAGAGAATATTGCAGGCACCGTCGGCAGCCTGGGAAAAACGCAGGGGATGGGCTTCAAATAATTGTATGATCTCTGTTAAAGTGCGGGAGAGAACATCTGTATCAAATTCATTAAATGCTTTTGTAATTTCCACTTTAAAGACAGAAATATTAAAAGCGTTCCGTATGGACTCCGTATCACTGCTGTTAAAAAACACAATGGACTGGGAGCGTTCCATCCGTCCAAAAGCCTGTCGCGCTTCCTGATAGGATTCGCTGACTTTTAAAGGCTGGGAAAAGGGTGAACCCACACCGGTGGAAAGGGTGACATTAAAATAATTGTTCACCATTTCTGAAGCATTGGAAAAGGCATTTTTAACGGCCTCATCCTGATAAGCATCCATGGTATCAAGATGAAATACCACTGCAAAATGCTTCATATCCAGAGATACCACATAGGCCGGCAGGTGCTTGGTTATAATTTCTCTTGCCATCTGGAGCGTGCTGTTATAAAGATTCATCAGCTTACTGTATTCCATATCCCCATGGTTGTTTTCCTGTATTTCACAAAATGCTGCAAAGTAGCAATGCTCTGTAAAACTCAGCTTTAAATCTTTTGACTGCAGATCGAACTGCTCCTCACTGTCAAATAAATTGTGAAGAAGCCGCATAAAAAATTTTTCATAATAGCTTTGAAGCAGGGGACGGCCCGATTCCTTATATTCTATGGAAACCCGGAGACTTTCCAGGCGTGAAAGAGCCTTTTGAACGGACTCCAGCAGGGACCCGGCATTCAGCTCCAGTTTGATTAAATAATCCACCGCTTCGTAGGACATTGCTTCTTTGATCAGCTGGAATTCCTCGTAACTGGTGAGGAAAATAAACAAAGGGATCTTACCGTATTTTTCTCTGCAGGCCTTTGCAAGATCCAGACCGTTCATGATAGGCATACGGATATCAGTGATGACAATTTCCGGCGAATATTCCTCAATTAAATCCAGTGCATTCTGGCCATTTACTGCAGTGCCGCAGATTTCAATTCCGTAATCTGTCCAGTTTAACATGGATTTTATTCCAATCTGAACCAGAGGTTCATCATCCACAATTAATAATTTTGTCATATCTATTACCTTTCTGCCGATTGATTTTCTGTGCGCAGCACGTAAGGAAGCCGAATGGTCATGGTGGTAAACTCACCCTCCCGGCTGGTGATTGTGATTCCGTATTCTGGTCCGAAATCATATTGAATCCGCTTGTTTACATTGCTGATTCCTACGTGCCGGAAAAATTCAGTTTTGTTATGAGAATCCGTATCTTCCCGGAGAACCTTATGAATCATTTCTTCTGACATTCCGATTCCATTGTCAGTTACACGGATCATCAGAGCTTTTTTCCCTGCAACATCTGTTGTTTCAGCCGATACAATGATCCTGCCTGCCGCTCCGGTAGGTTCGATTCCGTGGAAGAGGGCGTTTTCAATAATGGGCTGGAGAGAGAACCTGTGAATCTGACAGTTGTAAAGCTCATCTGATTCTATCTGATATTCAATTGTTACACTGCCGCCATAGCGGTACTGCTGAATCAGAAAATAGTCCTTTATAAGATCCAGCTCTTCCCTTAACGGAATCATGGAAGCGGTCCCCTTTGATACGTTCTTTAGAAGCCGGGCCAGCGCAGTTGTCATATCTGCAATACCTCCGGCATTTTGTATGGTCGCCATCCACTTGATGGAATTCAGCGTATTATATAGGAAATGAGGATTGATCTGGCTTTGGAGAATCTGGTATTCCAAATCTTTTTTCTGCTTCTCATCTGAAACACGCTTTTCCATGAGCATGAGAATATTGCCGGACATTGTGTTGATCCCTCTTCCGATCTGACCCAGCTCATGATTCCATTCAATGGTATTGTCTTTTGAAAAATCACCGGTTGAAATGCTGTTTATCTTATTGCTTAGTTTATGGATGGGGTCCATAATGAAACGGTTTAAAAGTAATGCAAGCAGGATTCCCATAGATACGATAAAAACACAGATTCCTATGATTAACAGTGTATATAAATATTTCTGCTGCTTAAACTGCTGTTCTGATAAAACCTGTGTGATGCTCCAGCCATCGATCCCCTCGATAGGCCGCTCTACGAGGATTCGCGTATCCCCGTTATTCATGACAGCGGATTGAATCCGGGTTTCTGTTGATAGAGAATCTTTTTTTGCAGGTTCTTTTACAAGTTCATATGGCTTTTCCGCTTCCATCAGAGTGTTTGACTGAAAACGATATGTTTTGTCTCCGATATGAATGAAAAGCAGGCTGTCCTCTGGAAGCGGGTAGGAAGACAGATAATCGGTAAATAGTCTGGTTGATATTTCAACATAGGTCCAGCCAATAATTTCTGAGCTGAATTCATTGTAAACAGGCCGTACTATAGGGATAAACTGATCTCTGCTGATACTGGAAAACGGATCCTGTACCAGGCCGATCCATTGAAAATCCTCTGCATCAAAAAGAGGACGAAAAAAATCCTCCTGGCTGATAATTTTGGCAGCATAAGGGGAGGATGTGCTGACGGAGGAAGCCATTTGCAAAAAATTATTCTCATTTGTAGAAGAAACGATAACCCTTGACATATATTCATTGGGCCTGGTATTGTAATATTCTTCTTTAAAGCGGTTGTGCGTCGAAAGAGCCATGGGACGCATATTACTGGAATCCTTTGAAGCGGTGGGAAGCTTTGGCAGATCTTTAAATGCCTCTAAATAGTCCAGCATAATTCCGTTCGAACAGCACCATTTGCTGAAGTAAATAATGTCCTTCATATCAGCTGCTATGTTATTACTCACAACCTGAAGGCTGAATTCTGCCGACTGGACCTGGTTTTTTCTGAGAAACGACTGGAAGATCGAGAAACAGACTGTTGTTGTAAGGACTGTGATAAGCAGCGTAACAGCCGCCGTCAGAATCATGATTTTACCCCGTATTGTTTTTGGAATCAGCGTTTTCAACATGATAAAAACCAGTCCTTTCTATAATAAGATGCATTCAATCGCAACGTTGCCATTTTTTAAGTTAGCCTATTTCCTGTCAAATGTCAATGAAAAGAACCGTGATATTTTTATAAAAACAGGTCAATATGTATACAAAAGATAAATTTTACTGTTTATCTTAAAATAATACATGTTTTAGTAATACAGAATTAATTTGTGAATAAATAGTGAATATTTTCTTAGATAATTTCCATTCTTAAAAAGAAGGATAGAGCGCTATAATAGACACATAGTAAATCACAAGTGTTTACTGAAAACAATTCAAATCAGGAGGGAATACAATGAAAAAAAGAGCACTTAGCCTTGCGCTTGCCTGCACCATGGCAGTTACTGCACTTGCAGGATGCAGCGGCGGTTCCAAAGAAACCACAGCTGCAGCAACGGAAGGAACCAAAGCGGAGACAAAGGCAGCAGAGACGACTGCCTCAGCAGGCGGACAGACAACTCTTAAATGGTCCGTATGGGATATCAGTTCCACCACTTATTATCAGCCGCTGATCGATGCATTTGAAAAGGCACATCCGGATGTTAAGATCGAGATGGTGGATCTTGGATCTACTGATTATCAGACAGTTCTGGCAACTGAACTCACAGGAAGCGGTTCTGACTTTGATGTGGTAACTGTAAAGGATGTTCCAGGATACATGACTTTGGTAAACAAAGGTGTGTTAGAGCCCTTAGACAGCTACATTGAGTCTTCCAAAGTGGATTTAACCCAGTATAAAGGCCTTACCGATCAGATTAAGGTTGAAAATAAGTTATATGAGCTCCCATTCCGCAACGATTTCTGGGTGCTGTTCTATAATAAGGATATTTTTGATAAGGCAGGCGTTGCTTACCCGACCAACGATATGACATTTGAACAGTATGATAAGCTGGCAAGAAGCTTAACTGTAGACACACCAGGACAGGAAGTATACGGTGCACATTATCATACATGGAGATCTGCAGTACAGCTGTTTGGTGTACTTGACGGAAAAAATACCATTGTTGACGGAAAATATGATTTCTTGAAGCCTTACTACGATATGGTATTAAAAGAGCAGGAAGACGGCGTATGCCAGGATTATGCTACTTTAAAGACCAGCGGACTTCATTACTCCGGCGCATTTGCCCAGGGCAACATCGCTATGATGAACATGGGTACCTGGTTTATTTCTACTTTAATGGATAAGATCCGTACCGGTGAATACACAGACTGCAAAAACTGGGGAATTGTGAAATATCCTCATGCAGAAGGCGTAGAGCCAGGATCCACACTTGCTACCATTACATCTCTTGCAATTCCTGCCAATGCGCCTCATAAGGATCTTGCATGGGAATTCATTAACTTTGTAAGCGGGAAAGACGGAGCAGAGATTCTTGCTTCTACCGGAACCATTCCGGCTGTTATGAACAGCACAGTAGCAGACCTTGTATCCAGCGCAGACGGATTCCCCAAAGATGACGGAACCAGCGTTGAGGCTCTTAACACTTCCAAGCTGTACTTAGAAATGCCTGTTAATGCAAAGAGCTCTGAAATCGAAACTGTATTAAATGAAGCACATGATGCAATCATGACAGGAAGTATGACTGCAGATGACGGCATTGCACAGATGAATGAAAAGATCGGCGCAATTCTTGGCAAGTAAAGCAGCGTGGTAACAAAAACAGGCGGGCAGCATATAACGGCCCGCCTTATTTAAAAACTTCTGATTTGATATTGACGGATCACAACTGGAAAAGGAGGATAAGCCGTTTTATTTGGCTTTTAAGACAGACTATGGCTAAGACAATAACAGAAGCGCAAAAACAGGAAAAAATCGCGGCTTTACATGAGAAACGGGATGCACTCAGTCTTTTGTTAAGAGACGCAAAACGTACCCATGAGCGCGACAGGCTGATTGCGAAAATCGAAACAATAGATGAGAAAATTAAAAAGGTGAGGACAGGAGAGATCCTTACCAGACAGGAAAAAAGAAATTTAGTTGCCTATTCTTTTATCGCTCCCAATTTTATCGGGTTTGCCATCTTTACACTGGGACCCATTATCTTTGCGTTTGTGCTGGCATTTATGAGCTGGGATGGAAACAGCCCCATGAAGTTTGCAGGGCTTAACAATTTTATTGATATGTTTGGAAATAAAAGGTTTCAGTCATCCTTTGTGAATACCATTGTATACTGTATTGCCACCGTACCTCTGACTCTGGCCAGTGCACTGGGGCTGGCAGTGGTTTTAAACCAGAAAATAAAGGGAAGAAATTTTTTCCGGACTGTGGGATTCTTTCCCTATGTAGCCTCTCTGGTTGCAGTGGCAGCAGTATGGAACATGCTCTTTAGTCCCCAGAAAAGCGGACCGGTTAATATGATTTTATACAATCTGGGCGTACATGCAAAAAACCTGCCGAAATGGTCGGCAGATCCTCACTGGGTCATGTTCACCATTGTGCTCTTTAGTGTGTGGAAGAATATGGGTTACTATATGGTGATTTATCTTGCCGGACTTCAGGGAATAAACGCAGAGCTTTATGAAGCCGCCGGACTTGACGGATGTAATTCCTGGCAGAGGTTCCGTTATATCACCTGGCCCCAGCTTCAGCCCACCACATTTTTTGTTACCATTATTCTGACCATTAACTGCTTTAAGGTTTACGATATTGTATATATGCTTGCAGGTGGTTCTAACGGTGTAGTAAGCTCGCAGGCAATGGTTTTAGTTTACCATATTTATGAGGAAGCATTCCGTAACTGGAATTTAGGTTATTCCAGTGCAGTTGCAATTGTGCTGTTCTTAATGGTTCTTGCCATCACCCTGGTTCAGTTCCGCGGTGAGAAAAAATATGCAAACTAGAAGAAGGAGGATATAACATGAAAGTAAAAAGCACAAATTATAAAATCAGCAGATCCCTCCTGTATGTGGTTTTGCTCATTCTTACAGCGATTATGCTCATTCCATTTGCATGGATGCTCTCGGCTTCATTAAAGCTTGATAAGGACGTATTTATCTTTCCAATCCAGTGGATTCCTGAAAATCCCCGGTGGATGAATTATATTGATATCTGGACGAAAATCCCTCTTATGACTTTTGTGGGAAACACAGTTAAGATTACACTGATTGTGACATTTCTACAACTTTTAACCAGCAGCTTTGCTGCCTATGCCTTTGCAAAGCTGAAATTTAAGTACAAAGATACCCTGTTTATGGCCTATATTGCCACCATCGCTGTTCCGTGGCAGGTTTACATGGTTCCCCAGTTTATGATGATGAGAAGTTTCGGGCTGAATGATTCCCATCTGGCAATTATTTTCCTTCAGGCGTTTTCCGCTTTCGGAGTATTCATGATGAGACAGTTCTATCAGGGAATTCCTGATGAATTGTGTGAAGCAGCGAGAATTGACGGTATGACAGAGTATCAGATCTACTCTAAAATCATGCTCCCTTTGTCAAAACCGGCGCTGTCTACGCTTACGATCTTCACTTTTGTGAATACCTGGAATGACTTTTTAGGACCTTTGATTTATTTAAAGACAGAATCCAAAAAGACACTTCAGTTAGGATTAAAAATGTTTATCAGCCAGTACAGTTCTGAATTCGGACTGATTATGGCAGCTTCGGTACTTTCCTTAATTCCGGTATTAATTGTATTTCTTTCCCTGCAGAAATATTTTGTAGAAGGAATTGCAGCTACTGGTGTGAAAGGATAAACAATGGAAATAATAAAAAATTTCGTGGACAATATCCATAACGATGATTATAAAAGAAACTATGAATTCCCCGTTTTGCAAGAGGAAAACATGGTCTTCCCCGGAGGAAGAAGAACGCAGTCCATGAACGGAGAATGGAACTTTTCTGTTGATCAGTACGATAACTGTTTAAGAGCCAAATGGTTTTTAGAACAGGAGACAAATGACGAAGGACGCAGTCTCCCTCTTGATTATGCCTTTGATGACTGGGAAAAAATCGAAGTGCCGGGAGTATGGAATCTTGCAAAACCGGAATATTTTTATTACGAAGGACCGGCGGTATACAGCCGCCGGTTTTCTTTGGAAGAAGAAAACTATGGTCGTGTATTCTTACAGTTCGGTGCAGTTTCCTATGAAGCCAGAATATTTTTAAATGGAACATTTCTGGGAATCCACAAAGGAGGTTCCACTCCGTTTTCCATAGAGATAACTTCTCATTTAAAGGCTGAAAACAGATTAATTGTGGTAGCTGATAATACGAGAAGAAAAGAACAGATTCCCAGTGAGAATACCGACTGGTTCTTATATGGCGGAATTTACCGGGGAGTTTCTCTTCTTTTTCTTCCGGATGTCCATATTAAAAATATGAGGGTAAGTCTCACCGACAGAGAGACTGGGGCGATGGAAGTATCGGCTCTTATTGACGGAAACCAAAATCTTACAGACAAAACGGTGACGTTTTCCATACCAGAGCTTGACTTAGAAGAAACTTTTTCCGTAAATGCGGATAATACCTGTACTAAGATTGTAAATGCAGATGAATTATCTCTTTGGAGTCCTGAGAATCCAAAACGCTACGAAGTATTTCTCACATTGAAAGAAAATGGAGAGGTGAAGGATAAGGTAACCGATTTCATCGGCTTTCGGACCATAGAGACAAGGGGCAGAAAGATACTGTTAAATGGAAAGCAGATATTTTTAAGAGGAGCCTGTCTCCATGAGGAAACTGAGGATCATGGAAAGGCAGTGACAAAGGAGGAAATCAGGGAAGCATTTCAGAGAGCGAAAAAAATGAACTGCAATTTCCTTCGTCTTGCTCATTATCCCCATACGGAGTGGGTTTCTGAGATTGCGGATGAGGAAGGAATTCTTCTTTGGGAGGAGATCCCCGTTTACTGGTGGATTGATTTTTCAAACCCACAGGCCCTTAATGATGCCAGAAATCAGCTTTCGGAATTAATCTCCCGGGATTTTAACAGGGCAAGTGTTATCATCTGGTCAGTGGGGAATGAAAACCCTGATACTGACGCCAGATATCATTTTATGAAGGATCTGGCAGAGACAGCGAAAGAACTGGATCCAGCCCGTCTGATTTCAGCTGCCTGTCTGGTGGACTGCATGAACTTAAAGATAGCTGACCGATTGGAAAGCCATCTGGATGTCATCGGATTTAATGAATATTACGGCTGGTATGATCCTGATTATGGAAAGCTGACAGAAATTCTTAACGGTTCCCAACCAGAAAAGCCGGTTATAATCAGTGAATTTGGAGCGGATGGGTATCAGATTGAAAATAAATCCGGAAAATACGTCCGGGGCTCAGAAGAAGAGCAGGAGGAAATATATAAGAGACAGGTGGAACTGTTTGGAAAAACGGAGTATATTCAGGGCACTGCACCCTGGATTCTTTATGATTACCGGACCCCCAAGCGGCTTGGTGCATATCAGAAAGGCTATAACATCAAGGGCCTGGTGACTGCGGACAGGAAGAGAGAAAAGCCTGCCTTTACAGTTATGAAAAATTTCTATGAGGAGGTAAGGAGAAATGAAAGAAATAACAAAGAAACTGTTTGAGAGTAAACCGGAGCTGGCAGCAGATGAGCGCCGCCAGGCCCTGGATTTTGCTATTGGACAGCTGAAGGATAATTTAGGGGAATTCACTCACTCTTTTAAAAAGGCATACAGTGAAGACGGCTTTTATAAGCCTACCCCAAATGTAAACTGGACTACCGGTTTCTGGACCGGGCAGCTGTGGCTTGCTTATGAGTGGAGCAGGGATGAGGCGTTTTCCAAAGCCGGCAGCATTCAGGCAGAAAGCTTTTTAAAGCGGATCGAAGATAAGGTGGAAGTAGATCATCATGACATGGGATTTCTTTATTCTCCATCCTGTATGGCAGCCTGGAAGCTGGTGGGAGATGAAACGGGTAAGAAAGCGGCAATCAAGGCTGCAGATCAGCTAATCAGCCGTTTTCAGCCGGTAGGAGAGTTTATTCAGGCCTGGGGACCCATGAACCAGCCGGAAAATTACCGTTTTATCATTGACTGCCTGTTAAACCTGCCTCTTCTTTACTGGGCATCAGAGGAAACAAATGATTCAAGGTACAGAGAAATTGCGGAAAAGCATATTCACACAGCCATTGCCAATGTCATCAGAGAAGATTATTCCACCTGGCATACCTTCTTTATGAATATGGAAACAGGCGGGCCTGACCACGGTGCAACGTGCCAGGGATACCGGGATGGGTCTGCCTGGGCGAGAGGGCAGGCCTGGGGTGTATATGGCTGTGCTTTGGCATACCGGTATACCAGAAGAGAAGAATATGTGGAAGATTTCAAGCATGTGACAGGATACTTCCTGGACCATCTTCCTGATGATTTGGTGCCTTACTGGGATCTGGAATTTACAGATGGATCAGGAGAGCCCAAAGATTCTTCTTCTGCTTCCATTGCAGCATGCGGAATGCTTGAAATGGCGAAATATTTACCGGAGCCGGAAGCCGCTTATTACATCTCCATAGCAAAGAAAATTATGGAATCTGTAGTGGCTGGTTATGCAGTAAAAGATGGAACTAAATCTAACGGACTGGTGCTTCACAGCACGTATTCCAAGAAATCTCCATATAACACCTGCACTCCGGAGGGCGTGGATGAATGCAACATCTGGGGAGATTATTTCTATTTAGAAGCGCTTATCCGTCTGTCCATAGACTGGAATCCATATTGGTAAGCAATCAATGAATGAAAAGAGGCGAATGTTTATGAAGCTTGAAACAAAAGAGGATTACCGGCAGCTGATGTTTCAGCTGTTAGATCCATTAAAACCAATATACAGCAAGGGCTGTGCCAGGCTGCACTTAGGGGACAGCGGTGTTACTTATCCTGAAGTAAGTATGGAAATGGAGGCCTTTTCCCGGCCATTATGGGCACTTGTCCCACTGTGGCTTGGCGGTGGAAAAGGCTTTGAGGAAATTTATGTAAGTGGTTTAAGAAATGGTACCGATCCATTACATCCCGAATACTGGGGCGGCTTTAATGATTACGACCAGAGGTTTGTAGAGATGGCTGCCATAGCGAGCGGTCTGATTTTTACTCCGGAAAAGCTCTGGGAGCCGTTAGAAGAACGAGAAAAGGACAATCTGGCTAAATGGCTTTACGGAATTAATGAACACATCATACCGGACTGTAACTGGCAGTTTTTCATGATTCTTGTAAACGTTGCCCTGCAAAAACTTGGCTGTCCATACAGCCAGGAAAAGCTTTCATCAGGTCTTGATAAAATTGAAAGCTATTATGTCGGAGAGGGCTGGTATCGGGATGGCGGTTCCTGTCAGAAAGACTACTACATTTCCTTTGCCATGCATTATTATGGACTTTTGTATTCCGCAGCCATGGAAGAGGAGGATCCGAAGCGGTGCACAGAATTTAAAGAACGTGCAAAGATTTTTGCCAGGGATTTTATTTACTGGTTTGATGAGAACGGTGCAGCACTGCCTTTTGGAAGAAGTCTTTCCTACCGCTTCGGAGAAGCCGCATTCTGGTCTGCCTACTTATTTGCAGGACTTGACGATATCTCTGCAGGAGTAATAAAGGGGATTTTATCCCGCCATTTAAACTGGTGGCTTGATCAGAAAATCTTTGACCGGGATGGTGTTCTGACCATAGGATATTCTTATCCGAATCTCATCATGGCAGAGCGTTACAATGCACCCGGTTCGCCTTATTGGGGCATGAAGACTCTTTTGTGTCTGGGACTTCCCGACAATCATCCCTTCTGGTCTGCAAAAGAGGAACCGCTGCCCAGACTTGACAGCTTAAAACCATTAAAGCAGGCTGATATGCTGATGCAGCGGATCGGCGGGGATGTGATCGCATATCCTGCAGGCGTTTGCGAAAAATACGGCCATGGCCATGTACCGGAGAAATATTCCAAGTTTGCCTACTCTACCCGCTTCGGTTTTTCGGTTGCCAGGAGTCAGATCATACTGCATGAAAATGCGCCCGATTCATCCCTGGCATTTGTGATAGACGGTGACGATTATGTATTTGTAAGAAAATACAGTGACCGGTATGAAGTTTTAGAAGACAGGGTAATCAGCAGCTGGCACCCATTTCCAGGAATTTCGGTTACTACAACCATTATACCGAAGGAATACGGTCATTTGAGAATCCATGAGATTGAAAGCCAGTATGACTGTACTGCCTGCGACTGCGGATTTTCCGTTAAAAAGTTTACAAAAGAGTATGAACAGAAGGCGGCAGGAGCAGAGGCTGTCATAGCAAATGAGGAGCAAAGCTGCCAGGTGGCAGGGAAGGGACCTGGTGCGGCAGGTTTTATCATTGAATCTGATCCCAATACCAACGTGCTTTATCCCAATGCGGCGATTCCGGCAGTTTCTTATCGGATAAAAAGCGGAGAAACTGTAAGGATTGAAACACAGGTGAAAAGCTCTGTCCGTTAGCAGAGTCATTGATTTTCATTACTGACAGCTGTATAATGATATAAAAAGTACAGGGCAGGAGGGCGATGAAGATGTGGATGAATAAAAAGCAGAAACTAAAAGCTTCTTATTACAACAGCTTCTTCGCCCTCATTGTCATCCCTATTTTGTGCATATCACTGCTGTCCATCTTTCTTCTCCGTGCCATGATGGTGGATTCAGCAGTATTAAACATCCGCCGCGCCCAGGATAATATCGTCTCTGTGCTGGGAAATGAAGTTAAGGATGCTTCTCTTCGGTTATCTCATTTTATTTACGTAAATGACTGTGAGATTGTGAGAAATGCTGCAAAGACCAATTCCGATGATCCGGCTGAAAAATATCATTATACCAGAATTCTGACAGAATCCTTTAACTATGCCATGGTTCCAGTGCAGGATATCCTGTCGGCCGTCTTTTATATGAAGTCCGGGGATCACACTTATATGAAGGATGATATACTTTTAAAGCCGGATCAGTTAAAAGTTTCTGACTGGTATAAGGAAGCCCTTTCGGAGCCTAATGTGGTGAAAGTCGGCTTTTATGATTATAGCGTCACTAATTCCAGAAAAAATGCTTATACCCTTACCATAGCAGCCGGGATGTCTCCGGGAGCAGATGTGGACCGGGATGGGGTGATTGAGATGGCTGCACTGTTTGTCTCTTCTCAGGCAGGACGGCTGATAAAAGAGTATAACAAAGAAACCATGCTTGGTTCTGCTATGATAGCGGACAAGTCCGGTCATGTCATTTTTGATGCAGAAAACACAAAAGATCTTCTTCCTGAACATATTTCAGGAGATCACCAGGAATTCCGCTACCGGTTAAATGGAAAACGCTATATGGGAGTTGTTACTGTAGAACCGGTAACCGGACTTTCGATTATCAGTGTGGTTTCCTATGAAACCCTGACAAGCAGCTTTAACCGGACAGCCATGATTCTGGTTGGTGTTGTCTTGTTTTTATTTCTGCTTTTTTATCTTTTCTCCAGTTACTTTTTGAAGAATATCATTGAGCCCATCCACAACACGGTGGAAGGCATGCGTATGGTGGAGGAAGGAAATTTAGAAGTTCATGCAGAGCCAAAAGGGCAGGCAGAGCTGCGGACGATGATTCACTCCTTTAACAGCATGACAAGAAGGCTGAAAGGTCTGATGGCAGAGAATGAGGAACAGCAGCAAAAGAAGCATGAGGCGGAAATTCGGGCACTCCAGTCCCAGATTAACCCGCATTTTCTTGTGAATTCCTTAAATTCTATCCGTTTTATTGCACAGATGTCAAAGTATGAGTCAATCGCCCGAATGGCAGAGGCTCTCATAAAAATATTATCCAGTTCCTTTCGAAGCAGCAATGGATTTTATACATTAAAGGAAGAACTGGAGGTACTGGACAGTTTCATATATCTCATGAAAATCCGCTATTCCGATGGATTTGACATTGTGTATCAGGTGGAAGATGACTGTCTTCCGGCACTTGTTCCGCGGCTCATTTTACAGCCTGTGGTGGAAAACTCCATTGTCCATGGTTTTGATGGTATGATGGAAGAGATGGGAACGATCTGGATCATTGGAGAGAAAAAGGATGAGTGTCTCTTTCTGGAGATCCGCGATAACGGAAAAGGTATGACCAGGGATGAGATTTCCCGTCTGCTCTCACAAGAGGCCGGGGAGAATCAACACAGGAATATTGGTATCCATAATGTGAAAACAAGATTATCTTTAAATTATGGAGAACGCTGCAGCTTTGTAATGGAAAGCGAAGCAGGAAAATATACCAGTACCCTGATCTGCATTCCTGACTCCGGAAAGGAGAATGAAGCTTGAGACATGTGCTGATTGTAGATGATGATACGATAATAAGAATCACACTCCGCTCTTTGATTGACTGGAGTGAGATGGGATACTGCATTGAAGCAGATGCCATAAATGGGCAGCAGGCGCTGGATTACATCAGGAATAATCCTGTAGATTTAGTCATTACGGACATGAAGATGCCGGTGATGGATGGAATTGAATTCTTAAAAGAGCTAAATAGGGAAAAATCAATCCCTGAGGTTTTGGTTTTAAGCGGTTATGATGATTTTAATCTTGTCCGCGATTCCTTTCGTTATGGTGCCTGCGATTACATACTGAAAGAAGGACTTACCCAGGAAGCCTTAATTTCTGTGTTGGAGAGACTGGAACAGAAGAATCCGGCAGAAGAAAACAACAAAAAAACAGAGGACCATTCTGAAAAAATGATCTCTGATCCGGTACTGCTTGCTGAGATGGCTATGGGAAAGCAGCCGGTTTCCGGAGAGCTGCTTTCTCAGGATTACTTAATGATTCAATTTGAAATAGAGGATTACTATAAAGTTTCAGTCCGCTTTGGTGAAAATTATGAGGAAGAGCTGATAAAACCTTTCATTGAGCTGGCCGGTCAGATTCCGAGAGTGGCTGCCCGCTGCATTCTGGGCACCCTTGCTCCTTCCCGGTACATCATGCTCTATCGGATTACCGATACCGGACAGTATGAGGAAAATGCAGTTTCTGCCTGCAGACAATTATGCAATGTGTGGAAGCATTTTATGAATCTTACGGTATCAGGGGGACTCAGCAGTCTGGGACATGGTGAGAAGGATTTTTTCAGCTGTTTTGAGGAGGCGGGCAGGCAGCTCAGACTCTGCCCATTAAAAGGAAAAGGTACACTTTCTACTCCATGGGAGAAGAAAGCTGTAACCTATGAAGGTGTGCAAAACACAGGGGATTCCTATAAAAAATTAATAAAAGGCTTGCTGTTTGGAGATGAACTGATGGTTTCCCAGGAAAAGAACCGTTTTATTCCGGAGCTTTACAGGAAAGGTTTAAAGGAAGGAAAAGAAATGTGCCTTCAAACGATTTGCGCTTTGGCCTGGGCGTTTTCGGAAAATCACGATGACATTACCGCTGTTTTCCCAGAAGAAGTAAACTATCACGAAAAAATAGGTCGTATTGAAGAAATCAGAAGTCTGGAATTGTGGATTAATAATTATTTTCGCTGGATCATGGATTATCATACCCATCAGTCAGAGCGGAAGCAGCTGAATATGATGAGCAGAGCAAAACGTTTCATTCTGGATAATTATGCAAATCCGGAACTGACCCTTGGGAGTGTGGCTGGGTTTATCGGATTTAATGAAAAATATTTCAGCACCCGTTTTACCAAGGAGGAGGGTATGACCTTCATCAATTATTTAACGGAAGTAAGAATCCGAAAAGCCAGAGAACTGATGGAGGCAACTGACTTGAAGATCTATGAGATCAGTCAGAGAGTGGGATATAACAATGTGGAGCATTTCACAAGAGTTTTTAAAAAGCACTGTGGGGTCAGCCCTGGGGGATATAGAAAATAAATCTGACGAAACATCAAGTTTTCAAACCATATCTCATGGAGAAGGCAGGCCTTAAATGGTATGATGAGTGCATCAAAACAAGGGAGGTATTTCAAACATGAGAAAACGTATGCTGGCCATGGGGCTCTGCGCAGCGATGGTTATGGGGAGTGCTGCTGGCTGTTCTTCTGCTAAGGAAACGGCAGAGACAAAAAAGGAAGAGACTGCATCGGCGGGAACAGAAGCCAACAAAGATTTAGAGGGCAGTCTGGTATTTGCTATCTGGGATAATAATTTAATGGATTACATTGATGAACATGATATGGTGGGGAAATTTCAGGAAAAATATCCCAATGCTGATATTGAAGTAGAAAAGATCAAAGATGATTCCGAATACTGGAATTCAATGAAAATGAGAACTTCTGCCAATCAGCTGCCGGATGTAATGTTTAATAAGCCATTTACCTTATCCAGATTTAAAGATTATCTCATCGATCTGTCTGATTTAGAAGCAGCAAAGAATAATGAACTGGCTTCCGGATATGCCATGGATGGCAAGGTGCTTGGAATCCCTATGACAGCTGGATATGAATATGTGTATTACTGGAAGGATATGTTTAAAGAGGCTGGAGTAGAAGTTCCAACTACCTGGGAGGAGTTTGAAACGGCAGCACAGACCCTTCAGGATCATTTTAGTCAGAAAGATCCGGATTTTATGGCAATAGCTCTCGGAGCAAAGGATGAATGGCCGGATTATCCGTTCATGGAGTTTATGCCTGCTCTCCAGGGCGGAAACGGACAGAACTGGAATGATATGGCAAAGACAGATACTCCTTTTGCGGACGGAACTGATATTAATAAGGCTTATAACAAGGTAAACAGTCTGTTTAGCAGGAATGTATTCGGCAAAGATCCGCTGGGCATGGGAAATGATCAGGTGACCTCTCTGTTCGCTCAGAAAAAGGCGGCTGTTATTGCTTTGGGAGACTGGGGACTTCAGAATATTAAGAGCGGAACTGACGATGTTTCCCAGCTTGGTACCTTCTATCTTCCGGTAAGGGACAAAAAAGATGATCCCTATCGTGTTATCGTACAGGGTGACTCGTTTATGGGTGTGACGACCCACAGCAAGAATCCGGAACTGGCAAAGGCTTTTGTGGAGTGGTTTTATAGTGAGGACTGGTATCCCGGATATATCAATTATGTAACAAGTGCTTCTTCCATGAAAAACTTCACCAAAGAAAAAGATCCGATTCTTGCTCAGGCAGATGAACTGCAGCCGGATAAGGAGCTGGTAATGTATGATGGAGGCGGGGATCAGTTCCAGTCCATCCAGAATGAGATTGCATTCGACTATAAGAAACTGGGAGCTTCTATGTTTACCGATGGTTTTGATTTGAAAACCCAGCTTGATGAACTGAATAGCAAATGGACAGCTGCCAGGACTAAACTGGGAATAAAATAATTCTAAAGGAGAGGGGATAGGGTGTAAGAACCCTGTTCCCTTTTTCATAAAACAGGAGGTATCCATGAAATCACTGGAAAAACAGAAACTTAGATTTATTGTCTGCTCCCTCATCATTCCAATGGTTTTGCTGATTGGATTTGTGGTGGTACCGGCGTTTGATTTAATCCGTATGAGCTTTACCAACTGGGATGGATATTCAAAAGCCTTTGATCTGACGGGGCTTGATAATTACCGTGCAATGTTTAAAAATAAGGACTTATGGCTGTCTTTGCGCAACAACGCAGTCTACTTTTTCGGGCATTTGATATTTATACCTATTGAACTGCTGTTTGCAGTGCTGTTAACCTCACGGCTTCGTGCAGCAAGATTTTATAAGACCATGGTGTTTATGCCCTACATCATAAACGGAGTTGCCATTTCCTATGCCTTTTCTTACTTTTTTTCCCCGATTAACGGGGCTTTTGATGAGATCCTGACAATGGTTCACTTAGAAAGCCTGATAAGAAACTGGCTTTCGGATCCCAAAATTGTAAACTTTGTTCTCACCTTTGTATCCTTGTGGCGCTTTTCCGGCTACCATGTGATTCTTTTTATGGCGGCACTGCAGTCTCTTCCGCAGGATGTACAGGAGGCAGCAAGAGTTGATGGGGCGAATGCATGGCAGATGTTTCGAAATATACAGATACCTGCCATTATGCTGATGGTAGACTTTGTACTGTTTGATAACATCAGAGGAGCTTTGCAGGTATTTGATATCCCTTATGTCATGACCAGCGGAGGCCCCGGTTACGCATCTTCCACCTTCACTCTTTATACCATTGATACAGCATTCAAATACAGTAACTTCGGACTCGCTGCTACGATGGCAGTGGCAATCATGGCAATGATTGTGGTGATCTATCTGATACAGAATAAGATTATTCACGGGCTGATTTTAAAAGGAGGGGAAAAATGATGAACAGACGTACGATCCAACAGGGATTAAAGCAGGCTGTCTGCATATCCATGGTTTTCATTGTTCTGGCACCAATTCTCTTAACCTTGTTCGCAGCGTTCAAAACCAAGGCTGACATGGTAAATACCTCGCCTTTACTTTTGCCTCCGGTCTCCAGAGTCACCTTTGCCAACTTTGAGAAGGTGCTGGGAGATAAATATTTGCTGATTGGTTTTAAAAATACAGGTTTCATCCTTGTAGTCAGCATTTTTTTCAATGTACTTTTCGGAACAATAACGGCATTTATTCTGGAACGCTTTGAATTTCGTCTGAAAAAGGTGATTCTAAGCCTGTTTTTCCTGGGAATGCTTATTCCCAGCTTTGTTACGGAGATTGCACGTTTTAAAATCATTAATGGAATTGGTCTTTACAATACTTTGGGAGCACCTATTGTGATTTATATTGCATCGGATCTGATGCAGCTTTATATATACCGCCAGTTTATTTCCACACTTCCGGTTTCTCTTGATGAAAGTGCGCTGTTAGATGGCTGTTCGTACTTCAGTCTGTTTACCAGAATTATTTTTCCTCTGCTGGCACCTGCTACTGCGACAGTGGTTATAATTAAAGCAATAACGATTATCAATGATATGTATATACCATATCTTTACATGCCCAAGAATAAACTGCGGACGCTGACAACTTTTTTGATGAACTATGCCAATGCACAGCAGGGCTCCTGGCAGAAACTGGCCGCAGGGATTATTATTATCATGCTGCCTACTATTGTAATTTACGTTTTTTTCCAGAAGTATATTCTGGCAGGAATTGCTTCCGGCGCAGTAAAAGAATAAAATATACAGGAAATCATAAAAAATGCAATGGAATCTTTTACTGCCGTCGATTATAATAGACGTAGCATTTTTATAGAAGGAGGGCTTTTTAGTGGAAGATAAGACGGCAAAACTGGAATGGCTGAATGATCCTGAAAGTTTTTCTGTAAACAGGATCACTGCTCATTCCGATCATCAATATTATGAGACAGAAAAAGATGCAGCTGAAGGTAATATGAGACTTTGCCAGCTGCTTAACGGTATATGGAAGTTTTCTTATGCAGAAAAACCGGAAGAGAGAGTGAAGGAATTTTATCAAAAGGATTTTGATGCGGATGGTTTTGATGCTATTATGGTTCCCGGACATATAGAACTTCAGGGATTTGGCAGATGCCAGTATATTAATACCATGTATCCCTGGGATGGAGTTTGTGATTTAAGACCTCCCTTTACTGATCCGGAAAACAATCCGGTAGGAAGCTATTTGAGAGAGTTTGAATTGGAAACCGGACTAAAGGAAAAACGTCTTTTTCTCTCTTTTCAGGGAGTGGAAACAGCTTTTTACGTATGGCTGAACGGAGTTTTTATTGGTTATTCAGAGGATTCCTTTACCCCGTCAGAGTTTGAGATTACTCATGCAGTCTGTGACGGAGTCAACCGCCTTGCAGTAGAGGTATATAAAAGAAGCAGTGCAAGCTGGATTGAGGACCAGGATTTTTTCCGTTTCTCTGGTATATTCCGTGATGTGTATTTATATGCAGTTCCTTCCTGCCATGTAAGGGACTTGTTTGTGCATGCAGATGTTTCTGATGACTATAAGGATGGACGATTAAGGGCAGAGTTAAATCTTATTGGAGAAGTGAGAGGAAGTGTCAGCGCTGTTTTAAAGGACAGAGATGGAAACGGCGTCTTATCCTTTGATGCCCAACCGGCTAAGGCTGATACAGTGCTTACCGGCTGTATTCCGGGGGCACGTTTGTGGAACGGGGAAGATCCTTATCTTTATGAATTATGGGTTTCGTTATTTGATGAGAATGGACAGTTAATAGAGACAATTCCTCAAAAAGTGGGCTTCCGCCGGTTTGAAATGGTAAAACGTGTCATGCACCTGAATGGAAAACGCATTGTATTTCGTGGAATTAACCGCCATGAGTTCAATGTGAGAAGAGGACGGGCCGTTACAAAAGAAGATATGCTGTGGGACATCCGTTTTTTAAAACAGCATAACATCAATGCAGTCCGTACCTGTCATTATCCCGATCAGAGCCTGTGGTATAAACTGTGTGATGAATACGGCATTTATTTAATTGATGAGGCGAATTTGGAAAGCCATGGTTCCTGGCAGAAGATGGGCGAATGTGAGCCTTCCTGGAATGTGCCGGGAAGTCTGCCTGAGTGGAAAGAATGTGTTGTGGACCGTGCAAAATCCATGCTGGAGCGGGATAAGAACCATCCAAGTGTACTTATCTGGTCCTGCGGAAATGAATCATATGCCGGAGAGGATATTCTGGCTATGTCGGAATTCTTCCGGGAAAGAGATCCTGACAGACTGGTTCACTATGAAGGCGTTTACTGGAACAGAGAATTTGACCGGACCAGTGACATGGAAAGCCGTATGTATGCAAAACCGGATGAGGTGGAGGCTTATCTTAATAATGATCCCAGGAAGCCATTTATATTGTGCGAATATATGCATGCTATGGGCAATTCCCTTGGCGGTATGCATAAATATACGGAGCTGGAAGACCGCTATGAGATGTATCAGGGTGGTTTTATCTGGGACTATATTGACCAGTCTTTAATGAAGAAAGATGCATACGGAGAGGAGCATATGACATACGGCGGTGATTTTGATGACCGCCCCACGGATTACAGTTTCTGCGGCGACGGTATTGTTTACGCAGACCGTACGGCTTCTCCCAAAGCCCAGGAGGTGAAATATCTCTATCAGGATCTTCGGCTGGTACCTGATGAAAAGGGCGTAAGAATTGAGAACCGCAGGCTGTTTGAAAACACCTCTGACTGTGAATTTATATATACCGTATTAAAGAACGGAGAACCAATATTCCAGGAGCGTTTTGAAACCAACGTAGATCCATTAACAAGTGAATATATCACGGTTGAAATGCCGGAATGGAAAGATGCAGGAGAGTACGTTCATCAGGTCTCTGCAGTTTTAAAGGAAGACACTTTATGGGCTGACTCCGGTTTTGAAACTGCCTTTGGAGAGAGCCTCCGGGTGATAAAGGGAGAGCCGTCACCTGGAATTAAGAAACCATTAAACGTAATTTACGGAGATGTAAATATTGGCGTATCAGGAGAAGGTTTCCGGATTCTCTTTTCCAGACAGGAAGGAAGTATTGTTTCCATTGTTTATGATGGAAAAGAATGGGTGGGAAGACCCGTTATGCCTGTGTACTGGAGAGCCGCTACCGACAATGACAAGGGAAATAAATTCTCTGTTAAAAGCTCCATGTGGTTAGGCGCGGGCAGATTCCCCTCTTACAGAAATGAAAACTGCAAAGTGGAAGAAAAAGAAGACTGTATTACAGTTACTTATACCTATCAGCTGTCTGTTGTTCCGGAGACGGAAACAGAGGTCACCTATGAAGTGAATTCAACCGGAACCATCCGTGTGAGAGCCGTATTTCATGGAAAGGAGGGGCTGCCCCCGCTTCCTGCTTTTGGAATGAGGCTGGTTACTCCTGCTGCAGCCAAACAGTTTACCTGGTATGGCAGAGGACCGGAAGAAAATTATTGTGACAGGAAGGAAGGCGCCAGACTTGGGATCTATAAAGACACTCCTGAAGGAAATGTATCTCTTTATCTGGTTCCGCAGGAATGCGGAAACAGGACCGGAGTACGATGGCTGAAGGTTTCTGACAAAAAGGGGAATTCCATCGGTTTTCGGGCTGCTGGTGCGCCGTTTGACGCATCGGTTCTTCCTTATACAGCGGAGGAACTGGAGATGGCCACTCATAACGAAGAACTTCCGGCTCCAAGATATACGGTAATCAGCGTATTCGGAGCCATGAGAGGCGTAGGCGGAGATGACAGCTGGGGAGCACCGGTTCATCCGGAATACTGTGTAAGCGCAGAAGGGGAACTGGTGACGGAATTTTTGATAGAAAGAATGAGTATGGAAGAATACGATGAGTATCATTTTTCGTAAAATATGACATACAGCTGTCCTGTTATACGTGTTATAATCCTTAAAAACAGGTGTCAGAGCAGTATAAGAAAGGAGTTTTACATGCTTGAAAAGATTCCATCTCGGGAAGAGATGATAAGTTTAATCGGCGAGGAGGCTTTTCCTGCATGGGAAGCTCTCTGCGAAAGAATTGAAGAAGCATATGATATGGACCGCCTTTGGAACAGCGGCGGCAAGGCATGGAAGTATGAATACAAATACCGCAGAGGGGGGAAAACCCTCTGTGCGCTCTATGCCAAAGAGGGCTGTTCTGGTTTTATGGTCATTTTCGGTAAAGCAGAACAGGAAAAATTTGAGCAGACCAGGCAGAATTTTTCACCCCTGATACAGGAAAAGTATGACAGTTCTGCCACATATCATGATGGAAAATGGATGATGTTTCCTGCTGACGATGGTTCTCTGTTAGATGAGTTTATAAATCTTCTGAAGTTGAAAAGGCGCCCTAACAGAAAATAGAAGAATTCAGGAGGTACTATGAAATATCCGTGGATTGATAGCTTTTTAAAGGAAATGAACGGAGTTACCAGTGATTTTAAAGAAGAATGGAACTGGGACAGATATATGATTGACGGTAAGATGTTTGCAGCTGTCTGCAGAGATGACCAGGGGAAGGAAAAGCTGATATCCATGAAGCTGGAACCTTTGGAAGGGGATTTTTTAAGGCAGCAGTACAAGGACATCATACCGGGATATTATATGAATAAGATTCATTGGAATTCAGTAATGGCAGATGGGGATGTACCTGATGATCTGTTAAAGGATATGCTGGAAAAGTCCTATGCTCTTATTTTCGCAAAGCTGCCTAAAAAGAGACAGAAACAACTGTTGGGTGAGACGGCCATATAACAGATTTTTAAGAGGTGAGATTATGAAATACTTTGGCGGGGGATTAAGTGAAGAGCATAAGGCGCTGAATCAGATTATCCGGAAAAATCAAAGGACAGAAGAAGCTAAGAAAATTTTTCTGGACATTCATAAACAGCTGCATCGTTCGAATATAAAAGATAGAGAAGAAAATGAAACCGACCGGTTATTTGGCGATCTGGAACCATGGGAATATGCAGTCATGCCTGGAAGAGATGATGAGACAATTGCCTGGGTGGTATGGCATATCTCCAGAATTGAAGACCTGACCATGGGAATTCTTGCTGCCCGGGGGAACCAGCTTTTTGATGAAGACTGGTGCAGGAAAATCAATTCTCCCATAAAGGACACTGGAAATGCATTCACTGATGAGGAGATCATGGCTTTCAGTAAACAGGTAAACTGCCAGGAACTGTTGAATTACCGCAGTGCTGTTGGAGAAAGAACCAGGGAAATCGTAAGCCGGTTTACTTTTGAAGACATGAAACGGGATGTGAATAAGGCTGATCTTATGAAAATACAACGGGATGGCGGTGTAACCTCTCAAAAGGAATCTGCGTGGCTGCTGGAGTTTTGGGGTACAAAGGATGTAGCAGGACTGCTGTTAATGCCGCCAACCCGGCATGTTATGCTCCATCTCAATGACTGCTGTAAATGGAAGGAGAAAATTCGGACCAGAACCAAGTTCTTTCGGATATAATTGACAGCAATTCCCTTTATTTCATAAAATTTCAAAATTTGCTTGACAGAATCAAGAATTGGCAGTATTCTTATGATTGTATATTAAATACAACAAAATCTAAGAAAAGGAGGCAGGAACAATGATGTATAATCGTGCAATTAACAGATCCAATCAAATAGTCAGAATTATATTGATGAATTCAGTCTGCCTCATGGAAAACTGTCTTTGCATCTAAGGATGTCAGGACAAATGCAGCTTCTTGATCGGAGCTCCTTTTTATGAGTTTATCCGCAGTCTGAATGACTGCGGTTATTTTTTTGCTTATTTACCGAAAAAAACCGCACTGCGCAGTTTTTTTCGGTTTTTTACATATATGGGAGAAAAATTATGTTGTCTGTTAAGAAAAAAGGAGGAAATGGTATGAAAAATTTGTGGAAGTACGTAAGGAAATATAAGTTTCTTTATGTCCTTGCCCTTGCAGCGATGATTATCAGCATTTTGCTTGATGCATCAGCACCTCAGATTACAAAGCATATTATTGATGATGTAATTGTAGGTGGTCAGACACAGATTCTCATAAAGCTGCTTCTGGGGCTTTTGGGAATTGGATTTGGAAGAGCAGTATTTCAGTATACAAAGGAGTTTATCTTTGACTTTGCTGCTGCCCGGATCGCCTGTGGTTTGAGAAAGGATTTGTTTGATCATATCCAGACGTTGTCCGTGGGATATTTTGACAGCCATAATACGGGAGAACTGATGGCCCGGATTAAGGATGACGCAGAACGGATCTGGAATGCCTTTGGATTTGTGGGAATGCTTGTTTTGGAATGCTCCATTCACACCATAATTGTTCTTGTCTGTATGCTGCGGTTAAGCCCTGTTCTGACACTGATTCCTCTTGTCATTCTGCCGCTTATCGCCTGGTATGCCTTAAAGATGGAAAAAGGGCTGGGAGAGGTTTATGACAAGATCAGCGAGCAGACTGCAGAGCTCAATACAGTTGCTCAGGAAAATCTGGCAGGGGTGAGAACTGTTAAGGCATTTGCCAGAGAAGAATATGAGATCAGCAAATTTAAGAAGCACAACAAGCAGTATTATGACTTGAATATGAGCCAGGCAAAGCTGCTGATCCGGTTCCAGCCGAATATCTCTTTTCTTTCCAAGTTCCTTATGATGGCAGTCATTGTCATCGGCGGCATTCTTGTAATCAGGGGAAAGATGTCCCTGGGAGATTTGGGGGCATTTTCCGAATATGCAAACAATATTATCTGGCCCATGGAAATGGTGGGCTGGTTAAGCAATGACCTTGCGGCCGCATTTGCTTCCAATAAAAAGATAAAAAAGATCATGGAAGAGAAGCCGGTTATTGCAGATCCTGACAAACCGGTCCTTCCGGAGTTGGTTGAAGGGGAACTTACATTTCAGCATGTAGATTTTCAGCTGGATGGAAAGGGTATTTTAAATGATATAAATTTCTCTTTAAAAAAGGGAAAGACTCTGGGAATTATGGGAGTCACAGGTTCGGGAAAGACCTCCATTGTCAATTTAATTGAACGTTTCTACGATGTAACAGCCGGAGAGATTCTGCTTGACGGAATCAATATCAAAGATCTGCCGCTGCCTTTGCTGAGAGGACAGATTTCGGTAGTCATGCAAGATGTATTTTTGTTTTCCGACAGCATTTCCGAGAATATTAAAACCGGAAACAAGGATGCCACCGAGTGGGAAAGTGTTCAGCAGGCGGCAATTTCTGCAGAAGCACACAGCTTCATTCAAAAGCTGTCAGAACAGTATGATACGGTAATCGGTGAACGAGGAGTTGGCTTATCAGGAGGTCAGAAGCAGAGAATCAGCATAGCCAGAGCCATCGCAAAGGAAACGCCGATCCTGATTCTTGATGACTCCACTTCTGCTCTGGATATGGAAACAGAAAGAGAGATTGAATCTCATTTGTCAGAACTGAAAAACAGTTCCAAAATCGTCATTGCCCACAGGGTTTCAGCTGTACGCAGGGCCGATGAGATTCTTATTCTGGAAGACGGAAAAATCGTTGAGCGGGGAACTCATGAGGAACTTATGGAGAAACGGGGACAGTATTATAAAACCTACCAGGTTCAGTATGGAGAGGAGGCTGCATTATGTCAGTAAATTCCAGCAGAATGGATGAAGAACAGAAAGAGGCATTAAAAAAAGATACCATAATCCGTCTCTTTCGTTATCTTCTTGCTTTTAAAAAGAAAATTGTACTTGTACTGTTTATCATGGCCGGCACCATTACCATCAGCATGCTTGCGCCTCTTTTGATGGAGTATGCGGTAAATGTCTGTGTGGCACAAAAAGATATAAAGGGACTTCTTTATGTGGGTCTTGGGGCGATGGGATTATTTCTGTTATTTTTAGTGGGTACGAAGGTCCGCATGCGTATTATGGCGGAAGTTTCAAACCGGGTGCTTTTAAACATCAGAGAAGAACTATACCAGCATATCCAGTCTCTGAGCTTTGGCTTCTTTGACAGCCGCCCTACAGGAAAGGTGCTTGCAAGAATTATTGGAGATGTAAATTCATTAAAAGATGTATTATCGGATAGTGTCACGCAGCTGATTCCAGATCTTATCACGGTTATCTGTGTTCTCAGTATTATGCTGATCAAAAACTATCGTCTGGCTATGGCAGCTTTGCTGACGCTTCCGATTCTGGCAGTTGGAATGTTTTTTATCGAGACGAATGTCCACAAAAGATGGCGGATATACAGAAAGAAAACTTCAAATTTAAATGCCTATGTTCATGAAGACTTATCAGGAATCAGGATTATTCAAAGCTATGCCGCTGAGAATGAAACGAAAGAGGTATTTCACGATCTGGTAGACCAGCATTACCGTTCCTTTATTGATGCGGTAGTCGTTGCAGATGCATTTGGTCCTCTTGTGGAAATAACCTGGGGAATGGGCGGATTTTTGCTTTATTTTATCGGAATCAAGGTTGTGGGAGTGGAGCAGATCGGAATTGGTACGTTTCTTGCATTTTCCACATACATTGCCATGTTCTGGAGCCCCATACGTAATCTTGCCAACTTTTATAATAAGCTGACTACCAATATCTCGGCTGCAGAACGAGTCTTTGATATCATAGATACAGAGGTTGAGATTAAGGATGAAGAGGATGCAGTTGAATTAAAAGCATTAAAGGGAGAGGTGAAGTTTGAGGAGGTTTCCTTTGCCTATGGAGATGAGCCGGACCGCCTGATTCTGGATCACGTAAGCTTTTTGGTTAAACCTGGGGAGACCATCGCTTTAGTGGGACCTACAGGAGCAGGGAAAACAACCATAGTAAACCTGATCAGCCGTTTTTATGAAGTAACCGGCGGCAGGATCTATATTGACGATCAGGAAATCAGAAGTGTGACGTTAAAAAGTTTAAGAAGCCAGATGGGTATCATGACCCAGGATAATTTCCTCTTTTCCGGAACAATTCGGGATAACATTCGTTACGGCCGTTTAAATGCAACGGATGAGGAAATTGAAGAGGCTGCCAAAGCAGTGAATGCCCATGAATTTATTGTGAAGCTGGAAAAAGGGTATGATACGGAAATCAGCGAGAGAGGAGCCGGTCTTTCCATCGGTCAGAGACAGCTTCTGGCTTTTGCAAGAACCATGGTATCAAAGCCTGGTATTCTCATACTTGATGAGGCGACCTCAAGCATTGATACCCATACAGAGCTGCTTGTTCAAAAGGGAATTGAAGCCCTGCTTAAGGAAAGAACTTCCTTTATTATCGCCCACAGGCTTTCAACCATTCGCAAGGCAGACCGTATCTTTGTCATCGATCAGGGAACTATTCAGGAATCAGGAAATCATGATGACTTAATGAAACTGGAAGGTGCCTATTATCAATTGTACCAAAGCCAGTTCGCTTAAGATATCAAAAGGGATTGACCGGACCGGATAAATGAAATAAAATAGAAGGCGAGGTGATTTAAGATGACAGAAGGAGCTTTAGTACTGGAAGGGGGATCCCTGCGGGGAGTATTTACTGCAGGAGTTTTGGATGTGTTCATGGAACAGGAGATTGAAATGTCCTATGTTAACGGTGTTTCAGCCGGTTCCATGTCAGGTATGAATTATGTCAGTAAGCAGATAGGCAGAACCATAAAAGTGGATCTGGATTATGTCAATGACAAACGTTTTTTAAGTTTCCGGAATTTGGTGGAAAAACGTTCGATCTTTAACTTTGATTTCCTGTTTGGGGAATTAAGCAATACATTAGTCCCCTTTGATTATGACACATTTTATCAGTCTGAACAGATTTTTGAGGTAATTGCAACCCGCTGTAAGACGGGAAAGCCGGAATATTTTGAAAAAAGTACATGTGAAAATTTTATTGATGCGGTAAAAGCTTCGAGCAGCATTCCCATACTTTCCAGAATGATCACGGTGGGAGGAAAGAAATATTTAGATGGAGGCTGTTCCATGCCGGTGGCTTATCAGAGGGCGATTGATCTGGGGTATGAAAAAATTGTGCTGGTTCTCACCAGAGAGCCGGGATACCGGAAACCTCCCCTTGATAAATGGACGAAAAAGGGGTATGGGCGTTATTTCGCACCGCTCCCCAGATTTCTAAAGGCGATTGAGGACGTTCCGGAGAGATATAACCGAATGCAGGAAGAGATTGACCGTCTGGAAAAAGAGGGAAGAATCTATGTGATCCGTCCCGATCATCATGTGACGGTTCAAAGAACGGAACAGGACAAAAGGAAACTGGAGGCGCTGTATCAGGAGGGAAGACGGCTGGCACTGGAACATATGGATTCTCTGAAAGCCTACTTAAAACTGGGCTGACGTTCATCTCTTCAACCCTGAAGAGATGGGAAGGAGCAAGGTGCCTGCGGCATCCCTCTATGCCCTGAAAAAACGGGCAGGAACAAGGTGCCTGCGGCATCCCTCTATGCCCTGAAAAAACGGGCAGGAACAAGGAAAGGAAAAAGCGTACAATTTATGAGTATTTATGATACATTAAATTCTATGCAGAAAGAGGCGGTACTTCAAACTGAGGGACCGCTTCTTGTGCTGGCAGGAGCGGGCTCTGGAAAAACCAGGGTTCTTACGCACCGGATTGCCTATTTAATAGAAGAAAGGGGTGTGAACCCCTGGAACATACTGGCCATAACATTCACCAATAAAGCGGCTGGAGAAATGAGAGAGCGTGTGGATCGTCTGGTAGGATTTGGTGCAGACAGCATCTGGGTTTCCACATTTCATTCTTCCTGTGTGCGTATATTAAGAAGACATATTGAAAGCCTTGGATTTACCACTAATTTTACCATATACGATACGGATGACCAGAAGACTCTGATGCGGCAAGTTTTAAAAAAGCTGGACTTAGATCCTAAGGTATATAAAGACCGGGCAATGCTTGGACTTATTTCTACAGCTAAGAATGAGCTGGTAAGTGCGGCGGAGTTTGAGCTCAACGCTTCCGGCGATTTCCGGCAGAAGAAAGCTGCATCTGTTTATAAAGAGTACCAGAGTCAGTTAAAGAAGAACAATGCGCTGGATTTCGATGATTTGATTATGAAGACTGTGGAATTATTTCAGAATAATTCTGAGGTCTTAAACTATTATCAGGAACGTTTCCGCTACATCATGGTGGACGAGTATCAGGATACCAATACGGCTCAGTTCCGGTTAATCAGTCTGCTTGCGGGAAAGTATAAGAACCTTTGTGTAGTAGGCGATGACGATCAGTCCATCTATAAGTTCCGCGGTGCAAATATAGAGAATATATTAAACTTTGAAAAATCTTATCCCGGTGCGAGGGTAATTAAGCTGGAAGAGAATTACCGCTCCAGTCAGAATATTTTGCATGCTGCCAATGAGGTTATCCGCCATAACAGAGGCCGAAAGGATAAAACCTTATGGACATCCAATGAAGAAGGACCGCTGGTTCAGTTTAAGCAGTTTGAAAATGCAACAGAAGAAGCAGATGCGATTGTCCGTGACATACGAAACAGCGCGTCTGAATATCAGGACTGTGCAGTTCTTTACCGGACCAATGCCCAGTCCCGTCTGATCGAGGAAAAATGTCTTCAGCATAATGTTCCCTACCGTATGGTCGGCGGCGTAAACTTCTATCAGAGAAAAGAAATCAAAGACATTTTGGCTTATTTAAAAACAATCGCAAACGGAAGAGATGATTTATCTGTCTTAAGAGTCATCAATGTTCCTAAAAGGGGTATCGGGACGACCAGTATCGGAAAGGTCCAGGCATTTGCTTCCGAACGTGAAATGGGCTTATACGATGCATTCTGCAGGGCGAAAGCCGTTCCAGGGCTTGGAAAAACAGCGGATAAAGTTCTGGGATTTACGGAAAAGATAGAGGATTTCAGAAGCAGGCTGACAGAAGAGACCTACAGCATTCATGAGCTGATTGAAGATATTCTTGACGAAACCGGCTACCAGAAAGAACTGGAGGCAGAGGGAGAGATCGAATATCAGACACGACTGGAAAATATAGAAGAGTTGATAAATAAAGCAATCAGCTTTGAAGGTGAGCATGAACATCCGGAATTAAGTGAGTTCCTGGAGGAAGTTGCCCTTGTTGCCGATGTAGACCGAATGGATGAATCAGAGAACCGTGTGACGCTTATGACACTTCACAGTGCCAAGGGGCTTGAGTTCCCAAGAGTTTATTTAAGCGGTATGGAGGAAGGCTTATTTCCCAGCATGATGTCTATTTCTTCGGATAATAAAGAGGATGTGGAAGAAGAGCGGAGACTTTGCTACGTTGGTATTACGAGGGCTCAGAAGTTCCTTATGATGACTGGAGCCAGGCAGCGTATGGTGAACGGTGAAACCAGATATTCAAAGGTCAGCCGCTTCGTGGAAGAAATACCAGGTGAACTGTTAGACTCCAGCAGGCTGGAGCAGAGACTTTCCTCCGGAGCACAATCCGATTTTGATGACAGCGGTCTCCCATGGGGAAAAAGTGGAGGTGTCAGCAGCTTTGGACCAGGCAGCAACGCATATGCGTCAAAGACATCAAAACCTGTATCAACTCCTGGCTTTGGAAAAGCGTTTACAGTGGAAAAGCCGCTTTCTCTTGGTTATAAAGAGGGAGACAGAGTCAGTCACATTAAGTTCGGTATTGGTGAGGTTACGGAAATCAAGGATGGCGGAAGAGATTTCGAGGTGACGGTTCATTTTGACCAGGCAGGTGTGAAAAAAATGTTTGCTTCTTTTGCGAAACTGAAGCTGGTGAGAGAATAATTTAAAATACATAAATTTTATAAAAAAACTAAAAATGATAGTAAAAAAGCCAATATAATGGTATAATAACTGCTACAGGCAAAGAGAAAAATCTATGCCGTACAGGATATGAATGAAAGCAGGGCTCTCAGAAAGGACGTGGAGACATGAACAGATTTGATGCAATGAGCAAAGAAGCTATGAGCAAACTGGAAGATCTTATGAACTCAAGCAGAGTGAATGAATTGCTTCATAAAAGAGAACAGGAAGAGAAAAAGAAAAACTGTATCCTCTGGATACTCGCGATCATAGGCGCAGTGGCTGCAGTAGCAGGAATTGCTTATACCGTATATCGTTTCTTTACTCCAGATTATCTGGAAGATTTTGAAGACGATTTTGATGATGATTTCGACGACGATTTCTTTGAGGATGAAAAGTCGGAAGCTGGTTCCGAAGAATAAAATCTGGCATTAAAAGGAGAGCGTGCCTCAGAAAGTGAGACACGCTCTTTTACGTAACAGAATAGAAAAATTAAGCGAATAAAAGGAGTCAGCTAAAGTGAAAAAGGGTGAGATATACGAAGGAACTATTGGACGGTTTGATTTTCCTGACAAAGGATTGATAGAGCTTCCGGAAGGGAGGATTGGTGTAAAGCACGCACTTCCCGGACAAAAAGTGAGAGTTATGATAAACAAAAAAAGAGGCGGAAAATGCGAAGGGCGGATTCTTGAAGTTTTAGAGAACTCTCCTTTGGAATATGCAGACGATCCATGCCCACATTTCGGAATCTGCGGGGGCTGTACTTATCAGACCATTCCTTACAAAGAACAGTTAAAGATCAAGGAACAGCAGGTAAAATCACTGTTAGACGGTGCGGTGACTGGAGATTTTATATTTGAAGGAATTAAGCCGAGTCCAATAGCGGATGGATATCGCAATAAGATGGAGTTTTCTTTTGGAGATGAATTTAAGGATGGTCCTCTTTCCTTGGGAATGCATAAAAGAGGAAGCTTTTACGATGTAGTGACAACAACGGAATGTAAGATTGTGGATTCTGATTTCTGCGAAATATTAAAGGCTGCAAAAGAGTATTTCGAAGCATTAGGAATCGGTTTTTACAAAAAGATGCAGCATACTGGCTATCTGCGTCATCTTCTGGTGCGCAGAGCTGTGAAAACAGGAGAGATTCTGATTGATCTTGTTACTACGACTCAGGAGGAGTTAGATTTAAAGCCATTTGCTGATACGCTGCTCAATTTGAAACTGAACGGAAAAATTGTTGGAATTCTTCATACATTTAATGACAGCCTTGCAGATGTGGTGAAAAGTGATAGGACTGATATTTTATACGGACAGGATTATTTTTATGAGGAATTGTTGGGACTGAAGTTTAAGATTTCTCCGTTTTCCTTCTTTCAGACCAATTCGCTGGGTGCGGAAGTGCTGTATGAAACTACAAGAACCTATGTAGGTGAGACAAAGGATAAGGTGGTTTTTGACTTATACAGCGGCACTGGCACCATTGCCCAGATTATTGCGCCTGTTGCGAAAAAAGTGGTGGGTGTGGAAATTGTAGAGGAAGCAGTGGAAGCAGCCAGAGAGAATGCTGCGAGAAACGGTCTGGATAACTGCAAATTTATCGCGGGGGATGTTTTGAAGGTGATTGATGAACTGGAAGATAAGCCGGATCTTATTATTCTGGATCCGCCCAGAGATGGGATTCATCCGAAGGCATTGGGTAAGATTATCGACTTCGGGGTGGACAGGCTGGTTTATGTGTCTTGTAAGCCGACGAGTCTGGTGAGAGATTTGGAGGTGCTGCAGATGAGGGGGTATGAGGTGGTTAAGGCTTGCTGTGTGGATATGTTTCCTTCAACGGCGAACGTTGAAACGGTTTGTCTGCTGTCCCGGAAAGCTTGATTTTGGGCAGGTATAACGGAATATTTGAAAGTAATGGGTCTGTGTTTTTGAAAAAATCTGTTTGGTGTTACTGAATCTCAGGTGGGGATGGGGTAATGCCAAAATATTAAATATAGGGCTTTTGCCAAAAAGTATTGAGTTTCGCCGGATTGTGTGAACAAATCGACGAATATTGATACAAATGGTAAAGGTCCTATACTTTTGAGTAAAATGTTAAGTAAATGATAATAGTGGGAAATGAGACATGGAAAAACTTACTGAATTGTTTTAAGAATCGTGATATAATTATTTTAATAGTATTTGTTTAATTATCAGATTTATTAATGATATGATTAAGCCTAAGGATGTTATCGTTCTAAGGCATATTATTGAAATAAGTTTAATAGTATATTGTTAAACAAGAGGAGGAACTGGTATGTTAGAGATAAGTATAAAATACTATGTGGCATCCATTATAGTTATTTATTTCCCATTTCATTTATTAGAAGAGGCTATTGGAAATTTTCCTAATTGGATGAAAGAACATAAATGGATGCCAGAAAAGCTTACATATGGACATTGGATGGCTAATAATGTTTTTTTCTATTATTCATTATTGTTAGCTGGATTTATATGTTATGTATTATTGGGAGAAAAATTTGCTTTTATGGGAATAGGGATATTGGTTTGGGGGTTAATTAACTGCTTGGATCATTTGGTTTATACAATCATTGATCGAAAAGTATCTCCGGGGTTATTTACAGGATTACTATATTTGATTGTATTTTTATTAGGTTTATTAAGTCTTTGCAAAAGTCAGGCACCTAATATAATAGTTATTGTTATGTCTGTAATAATGGGGATTATATATGCTTTCGTTCCTGTTGTATTATCGGTTCTATTTTCTCGTAAATTTAAAAGAATTTTTATATAAACTAGAGAATGATAAGATTAAAATTGATTGTTTAAGAGAGGTAGAAATGTCATTTATTGATGTAATTAACCTTAATAAGGTATCTCTGGAGACCCAGGAACAATGCTTAAATGCTATATGTAAAAATATCAATAAACTTAGAGAATATGATTGGGAAAGAATACATATATCTCAGTATGGACAAGATGTATTGCAGCAGCAATTGCGATTAGCAGTAGTATTAGATCAGTGGGCAGAAGAATTAAAAAATTACACTATAAATGGCTAGATAACTTGGATTATAAAGTATTAAGAATTGAAAAAGATATTGAAATTAATGAAAAAGTTGAAAAGTAAAAAAATGAATTTTGAATAAAGAAATAACCGCACCAAGGCACTACTAGCTTGATACACCATCATTATCTAAGCCACAAGGCATGTGGAGACAGTGGTATTGCTGGAGAGGAAAGCTTTTAAAGTCAGGGAAGAATAAGAAATATATAAATATATGGATTTTTATATTTAAAGATTAATATGGGAGAGCGTATTAAACATAATACATGAGGTGGAATATTATGAATTGGGAGCCGTGGACAGGTTGTTATAAGATTAGTGATGGATGTACCTATTGTTATTTTTATGGACCATATTCAAAACGCTTTGGTCAAAATAACGTTACGAAAACAGATGAATTTGATAAACCTATTGCTAAAACGGCGAAAGGAGCACCTAGAATTGCAAGCGGAAAAATTGTGGCGACTTGTTTTGCCACCGACTTTTTTATTCCAGAAGCCGATGAGTGGCGTGTAGATGCTTGGGCTATGATAAAGGAGCGTTCCGACCTTGATTTTTTGATTTTAACAAAGCGCATTGACCGATTTATGGTGTCGCTGCCTTCTGATTGGGGTGAAGGGTATGCAAATGTGAACATAGGCTGTACTATTGAAAATCAGGAGATAGCGGACTACCGCCTGCCGTTGTTTATATCTTACCCGATCAAACGGCGTTTCGTAGCTTGTGGGCCGATTTTAGAACCAATTGATCTCTCGCCTTATATTGATAGAATCGACCATGTGACTGTAAATGGTGAAACAGGAAGAGAAGCCCGTGAGTGCGACTATGATTGGATTTTGGATATCCGTGAGCAATGTGTGAAAGCTGGAATCACTTTTTGGTTCAAAAGTACGGGAACGTTTTTTAGACAAAATGGAGTTGTTCAAAAGGTCAATCCATTTAAACAGGGTAGCCTTGCAAAAGAATTGGGAATCAACATTTTAAATGATAAAAAACTATTTTAGACCAGGAGGTATTACTGTGACAGACAATGAATTGAAAATTAAAATGTACTCGTTTACGGTGGATTGCATAAACCCTTATGAATTAGCTAAATTCTATGCGGAGTTACTCAAGTGGGAAATACCATTTCATAATGAAGAATATGCTTGTGTAGGTGCTCCGGGAACGAATCAGGGGGTGTATCCTGGCATAACGTTTCAACGGAATCTTGAGTATAAACCACCGGTATGGCCAGATAAGCCGGAAGCGCAACAGCAAATGGCACATATGGACTTTGCTGTTAATAATTTGGAAGAGGCAGTTCAATATGCAATTCATTGTGGAGCGGCAATCGCAGATAAGCAATTTTCTGATGATTGGAAAGTTATGTTTGACCCTGCCGGACACCCATTTTGCCTATGCCAGATGAAATCAATTTTTAGCAGTGCCCATTTTGCATTGTTATAGCGAGTTACGAACCTGGTAAGATATTTACGATATTCCTGAAAATAGATGTTTAGTAATACAGAATTTGAGGGTGATAAATTATGAACGAGCAGCAATTATTACGGGAACCAAATATAGAACCGACAAGTGAGGCTATTGCAGAGGCGCTTGGTACAACAAATATTACCTATATAAAGTTTAGTGAGAAACTTAAAAGCCATGATATAGAGGTGGATTGGCGTTATTACAAGGATGGTAAGGCTTGGCTTGGAAAAGCATTGCATAAGTGGACAACCATTCGAGGAACGCAAAAAGAGATGACTGCATTTTGGCTTTCTATCTGGGACGGATTTTTCAAAGTAAGTATCTATATCCCGGAGAAAGCCCGTGCAGATGCGCTGAAACTTTCACTTGACGATGAAGTGAAAGAAGTGATAGGAAATTCAAAGCAAATGGGGAAATTGAAGTTTTTTCCATTAGTTTTTGATGTACATTCAGATAAGGTATTTGATGATATTTATACGCTTATTGATTTTAGGAAAACAATAAAATAAGTTTTATGTAGAATTAGCAAAATAAGAATTTGTGGAGGAACATAAAATGGCATGGGATTATGCAGAACACGCCAAACCATGTGAGGGATGCCAAAATGTGATGTGGGGAAAACGGAACACTGTCGCAAATGCAGTATTAAAAGTTGCGCACTAGAAAAAGGTTATGTGCATTGTTTTGAGTGTTCAGATTTCCCATGTAAACTTATTAAAAACCTTAAAAAAAGCTATAATAAACGCTATCAGTCAAATGCATAAAATAAGGATTTTCGAGATTTGATATACTGCAAACTGCGGGCGATGACAACCATTTGATAACCAAATTTCTGGAGGTTTTCAAATGGAAGCCGCCTTTTCAAAGATATCAACGCTACGTGATGAATATGAAAGGAGCCCATGCAAGAGCTCCTTTAGGTCACGGACGTCTCAAGGTTCAGTGATACAACCACTAAATATAATTATTAAAATTAATTTTTCAGGAACAGTTATTTTTCCAGTTGCACAATTAAATAACCAGGGAGATTTTCAATTGAAATAGTTTCTTGTTCCATGGTATCGCGATGACGAACAGTTACTAGATTATTTTCGATTGTATTATCATCTATTGTAATTGCAAAGGGGATTCCAATAGCATCTCCATTGCGTCCCATTAATTTCGCCCCATCCGAATGGAAATAAGTATTCAATGTCGCAAGCTTCTTTAGCATAATGAGCAAGCTTTTCATGGTTATGAAATCTTAGATTTTCTTGGGAGAGACCTAAATATTCAAAGAAACGAATACCATAATTTTTATAAAACTCATAAGTTTCGCTATCTGTTCCATGCTTACAAAAAGTCTGGAATTCCATTTGCTCAAACTCAATTGTTCGGAAAGTAAAATTACCAGGAGTTATTTCATTACGAAATGCTTTACCAATCTGTCCGATGGAAAAAGGTAATTTTGCACGCATTGTTCTAAGGACATTTAAATAATTGACATATTCACCTTGGGCATTTTCTGGTCTTAAATAAATTGTATTTGAACTGTCTTGTGTAACTCCCCTCTGAGTTGCAAACATTAAATTGAATTGTCTAATGTCTGTAAAATCGGATTTTCCGCACTTTGGGCAAGGGACTTTGTGTTCGCGAATATAAATCATCATTTCTTCTTGTGACATGGAATCAGCATTCATAGTGGAGTTATACTCATTTATTAAGTTATCTGCTCTATGCCTCGTATTACATTCTTTGCAATCCAATAATGGATCTGTAAATCCAGCCAAGTGACCACTAGCCTCCCAGACTGTCGGATTCATTAAAATATCTGAATCAAGTTCATAACTATTTTCTCTCGATTGAATAAAATAATATCTCCAGGCATCTTTAATATTATTTTTTAACCGTGTACCAAGCGGACCATAATCCCATGTGTTAGCCAATCCACCATATAGTTCACTACCTTGAAATATAAAACCATACTGATTGCAATATCTTACTATTTCATCCATTTCAAACTTTCTTTTCATTGAAAATAACCTCCTTTTTTTTTTATTAAAAATGCAATAAAAAAGCCCCAAACATATAAAAATATGCTTAGGGCGATTATCTCCGCGGTTCCACCTAAATTCAGATATAGTATCTGCACTTTATCGATACGGATTAACTGGTAATCTTATATCGAATTCTATTTAACGGTAGAATAATCCGGCGGTAGCTACTAAATTCACTCCGCTGCTCCAAGACGCCTTCCATGCTATTATCATAGGAATTCACACCGGCCATTCCCTCTCTGAAATCAAAATCACATGTACTATTTCTTTTCATTGCATTTAAATATTTGTTTTATCCGTACTTATTTATTTTTTCTCCTCACCGAATCAATTAAATCATTTGCCTTCTCAGCAATTGATTCTTTGATATCCTCACTGATTTGTACGGATTTTCCCATAGTCTCTTCAACCTTCCCTCTGGTTTCGCCGGCAAGATTTTGCAATTTACCACTCAGTTCCATCTGCTCAGAATCCATAGCTTTTCCAATATTTTCTTTGATAGTACCTACAACTTTATCCGTTTTACTTTTGATTGAATCATTCATAAACTACGCCTCCACTCTTTATTTTATTTGTTGATTTTATTAAATATCCACAAAACAATTAATGAGCCTATAAAGGCAACCAAAAGACTCCAAAGATTAAAGCCGGAAATGCCCGTTCCGCCTAGTAAACTCATAATGAATCCTCCGATAAGGCCACCAATAATACCCACTACAATATTTGCGAAAGCACCCATTTTTTTATCGTTCCCAGTAACCATGCTTGCGAGCCAACCAGCAATAGCACCAATGATAATCCAACCAATAATTCCCATAATAATCTCCTGACATAATTTATTTTCTAAATATAAAACAAACAACCTATTTAAAGGCTGCCTGGATTTCTTATATGAACAAATATATTAAAAAGCCGGTAAGCGGATTGGGGCCACCTCTTTAAGTCCACAGAGCAATTTTATGAGTTACTGCCATAGTAATGCCTCCTTTTTTATTATTGTTCTATAAAAAAAGGAAAATATGCATTATAATTTTTTTTTTGACGGTTTGTCTTCTTTCGAGAAAAGCTTGATTTTATGCGAAGTTGATGGGATTCTATGAGAAAAATGGAGTTGTTTTGGTGTGACCGAATCTCAGATGGAGATGGGGTAACGCCAAAATGTTAAAATAGGGATTTTGCCAAAAAGTATTGAGTTTCGCCGGATTGTGTGAACAAATCCGCGAAAATTGATACTAATGGTAAAAGTCCTATATTTTTGAGTAAAATGAAATTAGGGGGAAAGGAATATTCTTCTGAAAAGTTCTTTCGGTTTTTGAAATCGGAATTCTTCTCTGATTCCTTTGAACCGGAAATTGCATTTAACTTACAAGAAAAAAGTGTTGATAGTATCCCTGACGCAACCATTACTCAGGAGAACTTCAAGATTGTAGTTGAGACAAAGATGTCCGATTGGTTTTATTCTAATCAGCTTATGAGGCATCTGAATTCCTTTAGTGGTGAAAAGTATAAGGTAATGATTACGCTGGCACCAGAACTGATGGCAGAAGACAAAAAAGAGAAGAAGTACTAGATGACTACTTAAATTACTGCTATAACGATGGTCTTATAACGGTATCTGACTCATGGAAATACATGAGAATGCAGCTCTTCTTGACATACCCGGAATCTGCATTATAATAAAAGCAAATGGGAAAGACCGAAAAAAATGATCTTTCCCATAGGAACTAATGATTATCTTATATCAGTTTTTGAGTTTACACAAACTTTGAAATGTCTCTCTGGTTACTGTCAATTTACTTGCTATATATCACAGTGTCCATTCCTTCTTTTAACATTTTTTCAATACTCTGATTATGGGCTCGACGTATTCTCTTTAGACTGTATAAAGTATCAGGATCATTATTTATCACATTTACCCCAAATTTACATGTTAGGGTCGCTTCAAAACCTAGTTTTTTGATAATGTTTTCCATTCTTTCGTTATATTTACCATATGGATAGGTAAATGTATTTGGACTATTACCTGTCGCAGACATAATTTCTTTCTGCAGCGTATTTATATCATTCGATAAAAATTCTTCATAGTGCTCCAATGACTCATTAGCCATTTGAGAGCATCCATAGCGTTCTTTCGAAATTTTATGCAGATTATAGGAATGGTTTTGTATTTCAACCAGTCCAGATTGCTGCATATCTTTTACTTCACCCCATGTTACGTGAGAGTAATTAACATTTTCATCACATACTTTCGAAAATTCATCGACGCTTTTTCCAATTATAGATAAAACTATGTTCATATTATATTCTTTTAGCAGAGGATAAACATTTAAATAGGTACTAAGATAACCGTCATCAAAAGATAGGATGATTGGATTCTGGGGTAATTCCTTTTTATCATGAACGTAATCTATTAATTGAGTCATTGTTATAGTATTGTAATGATTTTCTTTTAAATACGTTAAATCACTTTCAAATTCATCGGGACTAATGACATCATTGTTCAAACCACTATTTTTTACTTGGTGATACATTATGATCGGAACTAAAATCCCATCAACCGGTTGTACTGAAGAGACCGCATAGATTTTATATGTACTTTTAATTATGGAAATAGATAATAGGCAGAAAATTATGATTAATATTATGTTTTTTAGAATACTTCTGTATCTTTTTATTCGATCCATAACCTCTCCTTGTATATCGTTATAACAATTGTATGCCTAAAATGTGAATTAATACATATAGGCAGCTAAGATTTCCTGTTTATTCCAGGGATGGGTTGGTATTTATGTTGACTGCTTCATTATATATTTCTTCTATAATTGGAAATTAGCCTTGGGAAGAAAATCATTCAGGAGTATATTTTTAAAGTGGAATCTGATACAATAGTTTATATTAAAATTGGTTAAAGATGGAAAAATAAAACATGGGGGGTGGATTTATGGCTGCGAAGGAAACCATAGACTATTGTATCGATTCAGCTGTAAAAATTGGTGAAGAAACATACGATATGATACTTGACTTCAGCGATGAGAGTGTTGAGCATGTTGATAAAATACTGGATGGTTATCATGAACGATATCTCCACCCAGAAAAGGATGAAGGATTTATAAAGGGCCATGCCAATACCTTTGCTCACATTTTTGGAATTTATGTGGGAGAGGTTTTGATTCGTAATCATGCAAAGGATTATACCTGGCAGGAAACAGAAGCTGGTATTACACTTGTTAAAAATGAAAGTAACCATATCAATCCGATTACTAAGGCTTATAAGCAGATTGTAAACGGCAAAGAGGACGGAGATGATATTAAGTCTTTTTTCGAAGTTGCTGTTTTTATTGTGAAAGGCCGTTTTCCGAAGTAATGACAGAAATTATAACGATATAAGTCATTGGATAATCTGTAAGATAGTAGCTAAAGAAAAGGTCCCACAGCCTGTCTATATAAGCAGGACTAAAGAAGAAAATCTTTTAAATAAAGATAAGGAATATAGATAACCAATGGAGCATGATAGTCATTTTCTGACAAAACAGATACAAAAAGAGAAAGCATATTCTATACCGGGAATCTTCCTGTTATGCTTTGCTATTGTTCATAGTATATCACTTGTTTTCGCATCAGTCAGTATGCTTGCAGCTGGCTGATTGAACCATATATATCACCTCTGCTGACAAATTATAAAACAGATTTGCAGATTAGCAGGTATCAAAAAGTTGTTGATAAGATCCACAGAGGAGATATAAAGGAAAGTATTGCCTATTCTATAGGTGGCGAAACAGGACATGAAGATGTGGCTTTTCTGCAATATGATTATGATCAAAGAACCGATGTAGAGATAAAAGAAAACTGGTATCGAATAAGGATTGAGGATTAAGTAATGGATTGTGGTGCAGAAGCGAAGTAAATTTCTGCTTAATTTAAGCGGTCATGATTAAATTCGGAGGTAGAAAAATTGAACAATAAAGAGAACTATTCCATTAGAAATGAGCAGGCTGAGGATCTGTGGGAAGTGGAGAATTTAACTAGAAAGGCCTTTTGGAATTTAAATGTTCCGGGCTGCAATGAACATTATTTGGTACATGTTATGAGAAATCATCCGGATTTCATACCTGAGCTGGACTTTATCCTTGAAAAAGACAGTCGCATTATCGGTAATATCATGTATACCAAGGCAAAACTTGTAGATGAGGAAAAACGTGAAAAGCAGATACTGACCTTTGGACCCTTGAGCGTTCTTCCTGAGTTTCAAAGAAAGGGATATGGAAAAGCTCTGCTTGAGTATTCCTTTGAAAAGGCAAAAGAAATGTCGTATGATGTCATTGTGATTTTTGGGAATCCTGATAATTATGTTTCCCGTGGGTTTAAAAGCTGTAAAAAATTTGATATTTGTATAAAAGCGGACTTCTATCCGGCGGCCATGCTGGTGAAAGAGTTAACAGAGGGGTGTCTGGACAAAAGAAAGTGGCGCTATATCGAAAGCGAAGTCTATCAGATGGATGAAAAAGCGATGGAGCAGTTTGATATGAATTTTGAAAAAATGGAAAAGAAATTCCAACCAAGTCAGGAGGAGTTTTATATTCACAGTCATTCAAAAATTATTTAAATTCATGGAATTATAATAATATAACGGAATTATAAAACAAATGCATCTTGAGAAAGCTTTTAAAAGCCCATTCAAGATGCATTTTTAATACTGGAATATATTGCAGCTAAAGAGGAATTATGGCACCTGGTTTTGATTTTTCGTTGAAGAGCGGATGATCAGATTAGGAAGAGTCACAAATGATTGAACTTGAAGAGACGGATTTTTAATCTTTTGCAATAATATAGAAGCCGCCTGTCTTCCCATTTCATGTACATCAATGTCAATAACAGTTAGAGGAGGATCAATGAGCTGTGACAGGGGATAATCATCAAAAGTAATGAGTCCAATATCCCATGGTATTGATAATCGATGTTTTTCTATTGCACGGACGGCTCCCATTGCAATCTGATTATTTTCACAGATAACTGCATCGGGAAAAGTGGGTTGACATAGCAGCTCTTCCATCATTAAATATCCGCTTTCTTTTGTATACGTCCCATATTTTATAAAATCATCTTGTATGGTGAGACCGTTGATATTCATATACGATACAAATCCTTGAAGACGGTGTCTTGATATCTCATCACTTTTGGGACCACCTATAAATGCGATTTGAGAATAGCCGCACTTCTCCAAATATTCCATCGCCATTTGTCCGGATACACGATTGTTGGTGTCAATCCAGGAAGAAGGACTGGCAAATGGGGGTCTGCCGATTATAATGTGTGGAAAATTGTTTTTTACTAAAAAATCAATCAATAATCTTGAGGTCGCAGATCCATGAATCAACATGCCATCAGCAGTGTTACAGCCAACCGTTTTAATTGCCAGATCATAAGCATCCTGTTTATCAGAAACTCCCATGAAAGACAAATTATAGTTTTTATTTCGAATTACATTTTGTGCACCGCATAATATTTCAAACATATGAGGATTATGGAATGCAGTATATAATTCCGTAACGGCAAGAAAGATAATGTTGCCAGTACGTTTGCATTTAAAATTACTGGCTTGCGCATTTGGATGATAATTGAGACGCTTCATCACTTCCATTACCCGCTTGGTAGTACTTTCTGAAATATAAGGCTTGTTGTTTAGTATTTTAGAAACAGTAGCCGTGGAAACGCCGGCTTCTCTGGCAACATCTTTCATCGTTACAGCCATAGGACTCCCCTTTCTTTGACTCGTATTAGAATAGTATAACGTTTACCTAGAAAAATCAAGCAATATGTATGAAAAAACTTTGTTATTCGGAACAGAATTGTTATAATTTACTTATAAATACCGGTATTTTATGAAAATAGTAAACAATGTAACAGTGAAGAAGGAAGGGGAAATGGTAGTGAAAAAGATGTTAAAACGTATTGTATGCTTTGTACTTTGTTTCATTATGGTGATGCCGCTGTTACCGCCAACAAAGGTAAATGCAGCCGAAAGTTTTCGGGGAGAATCTATTTATCAGATTATGGTTGATCGATTTTATGACGGGGATAAGACAAATAATGCAACAGGTGAAGCTTTTCGCTTTGCAGAAAACTCAGAAGAAGATTTTCGTTATATGCATGGCGGTGACTGGCAGGGAATCATAGATAAAATTTCTTACATTAAGGATATGGGATATACCGCTATCTGGATTTCACCGGTTTCCGATCCACAGCTTTGGGGAATACCTGATGCCAATGGCAAACAGTGGCCATCTGCTTATCATGGGTATAATGTATTTGATCCGAATCGCGCCAACCGCTATTTTGGTTCAAAAGATCCACAGGCCAGCAAGGATAAGCTGAAGGAACTTGTAGAGGTTTGTCATGATAATGGGATCAAGGTTATTTTTGATGTGGTTCCCAATCACGTAGGAGATTACCTTCAGGGAATAGGAAGCAATGCTCATTATACCAATAGCACAGGATTAAAAGAGGGCACACAATTGCAGCCGGGGGCGCCGTTTAATAATGTCTCATGGTATCACAATAAAGGAGATATTAATTTTGACATAGAGCATCCTCATACGTCATCAAGCACACAGATGCTTGAAGATCATGACCTGGGTGGTCTGGATGACATTGACTTTGATAATAAGGATGCCAGGCGTGCAATGTTCGACTCAATAAAAAACTGGTTTACCTATACAGGGGCAGACGCTGCCAGAGTGGATGCGGCAAAATGCATGAAACCTTCTGATATTCATGAATTACAGGAAGATTTAGGTGTTGCAACCTTTGGCGAAAACTTTGATATGCATGTGGAATTTATAAAGGACTGGGTTGGAGATAACGCTGAGACAGGTATGCTTGATTTTCCGCTGTTCCAGGCAATTGTAAATGATTTTGCATATGGAAAGAATTTTAACAACACATCGGAACTATCACTTCAATCCATTTTAGCTCAGGATCATCTTTATGGTACTCATCTGAATGATATGGTCACATTTATTGATAATCACGATCGTAATCGTTTTCTAACTGAAGCAGGGGGTGATGTAGATAAACTCCATAATGCATTAACTTTTATTTTTACAGCAAGGGGGATTCCGGTAGTCTTTCAGGGGACGGAGCAAAACCGAGGAAATGCCAATGGTCAGGGAATCAACGGGATTGCAGATACCTGGAATCGCTGGTCTATGGTGACTAAGGATAATAACGGTAATGCCTTAAACGATTATTTTAATACATCAACGAATACATATAAGCTTATCAGGACTTTAAACGATCTTCGTGGAAAATATGAAGCTTTGAGCTATGGTACACAGCGTGAGATGTGGACGTCAATGCATACCTATGCTTTTTCAAGAAGAATGGACAGCGGAAACAATGTGGGGCAGGAATTAATTTGTGCGTTTCATAATTCCAAAGGAACAGATACCGAAACAATGTCCATACGTGCCGAAAGCACCATTAAGCCAGGAACTGCGTTAGTCAATGTAATGAATCCCAATGATAAAATAACAGTATCGTCAGACCGGAAAGTCACAATAACACTTACCGGAGATACTTCTAAAATATATGTGGCAGATGAAAATGCAGGTGAGACAATTCCAGTGACCATTCATATCCGCAATGCATCTACGGACTGGGGGCAGAACGTTTGTATTTCAGGAAACTGCGGGGAGCTTGGAAACTGGGATCCAGGCAAAGCGGCAGGGCCTGCAGCCTGCCCAAACTATCCTCAGTGGGAATTAACCGTGTATCTTCCGGCAGGCCAGAAAATAGAATTTAAGGCGGTTAAGAAGAATGCGGCTGGTAATGTCATATGGCAAAGCGGGGAAAACCGCAGCTATACAGTACCATTATCGGGATCAGGGAAAGTAAGCATTGACTGGTAAAGGATTCATGAAATAGTTTCATAATTTTGAATGGAGGATATGAGAAATGAAGAAGATGGCACTGGTTTTGTGTATTGCAGTGGCTGCCATAATTTTTACAGGATGTAGTAAGAACACGGACAGCGGTGCTGCAAAGCAGGGAAACAAGGAATCATTGAACACAATCCGTATTTGGCATGATGGAGATAAGGCAATCATACAGTTGATGGAAAATCGTTTGAATGATGCTTTAAGTGATGATGGGATCACCGTTAAGTTTGAGCAAAAGAGCGGCTTGACAGATCAGATTAAACTGTATGGAAGTGATGAGGTAAATGGTCCGGATCTGTATATGTATGCCCATGACTCTCTTGGAATGTTCGTAGAAATGGGGGCTTTGGCACCAATCACGGATGTAATTGACAAAACCGTTTACGCGGATATGCTTCCCATGACACTGAAAGCAGGAAATTATAAGGATTCTCAATACCTTATGCCTGTCTATTTTGAAACACTGCTTTTTATATATAATAAAGATTTGTGGGAGGGTGAGGTGCCATCTGCCACAGAAGAGCTTTATTCCTATATGCAAAGCCATACAGATACCGCTGCAGGAACTTATGCTTTAGTCAACCAGCATTCAACTGCTTATAATGCAGCTCCCTTTATTAATGGATTTGGAGGATATATTATAAATGAGCAGGCCAGGTCAGGATTGAGCGACGAAAAGACAAAGGAGGCAATTGAATATAATAAAAAGTTTGCTGAACTGGAAGCAGACGGGGATTATAATACGGTAAATGCCCTTTTTAAAGATGGAAAAGCAGCGGCAATTATTGGAGGACCATGGCTGATATCAGGTGTGAAAGAAGCTAAAATCAATTATGGAATAAAATCCCTGTGTGATTTCACCCTTCCAAACGGTAATGCACTGGTACCGTATTCAGGCGTGCAGGGAATCGGTGTTATGAAGCATGCAGCTGAGTCCAAAAAAGAGGCAGTGGAAAAGGTTCTGAAAGAAATAGCAGATCCCCAGCTTGGAGTTGAACTGGCAGAAAATTCAGGATGCGCGCCGGCAAATCAAAAATCTTATAATGCTGCATCTGTTGCAAATGATGAAATGATAGCTGCCATGAGGCGGACTGCTGATAATGCTCAGCCAATGCCCAATATTCCACAAATGAGCGTCATGTGGGGACCAACAGAATCACTTCTTGCAGCGGTCAATAAATCAGGCAAAGATTTGAACATTGCTGCCGATGAATATCAGAAAAAGGCAGAGACTGCAATCGCAGATATGCAATAAGGCGGGTATGATCGGCTGATTATTTTAAGTAGTTAGCCGGTCATACAAAAAGGCATAGGATGTATTGTCATAGATTAGTGATATAGGAGTAGAAATTTATGAACAAGAAAAACAAGATCCTTCCATGGGAATATAGTCTTCCCTCAATTTTATTAATCGGATTAATTGTAGTTTTTCCGATTATTTATACCATATATATTTCATTTACGAATATGAATCTGTATCACTGGACGGACTATGAATTTATAGCATTTGATAATTATAGACGTGCATTAACGAAACTGGATTCAGGCTTTATGTCTGCATTGCTGACTACAATCATTTGGACCGTTTTAAATATGGTAATTCAGATTTTGCTTGCGTATTTCATTGCATTGGGATTGAATGCAGAGGGACTAAAACTGGCAAGGCTATACAAGACATTACTGATGTTTCCCTGGGCAATGCCCGCTTACATATCAATTTTATTATGGAGAGCAGGCATTTATAATCCACAGTACGGCTTGTTAAATAAAATACGTTCAGCATTAGGTTTATCTAACATGGATTTTTTATCTGAAAATATTCCCGCTTTTATTTCCTGTATGGTATTAAATTTGTGGATGGCGCTGCCATTCCTTATCATGATGATGGATGGGGCATTGCAGAGTGTAGATATTAGCTGTTATGAAAGCGCAAAATTAGATGGAGGCGGGTGGTGGGCACAAAATTTATATATCACAATCCCATCTATTAAGCCTGTTTTAGCACCGTCCATTATTATGACAACATTTACCACCTTTAAGCAGTTTGATATTCTCTATTTATTGACGATGCAAAAAGGTTCTCTAACAGGGGCTACTCTTCAAACCGTTATTACATATGCTCACCAAAATGCGTTTGTATCAAATAATTATGGGCTTTCATGTGCTGTCTCCATTGTGATATTTGGATTCATTGTTTTGTTTTCTTTGTTTGTCAATCGAGGGATTCGGGAGGAAAGAGCATGAAGAAAAAAACTGCAAAACGCATAGCTGGTTTAAGTATCTTAAACATATTTTTTATACTGCTGTGTTTTATAACCCTGATTCCTATTTTATATGCATTTCTGCTTTCCATAAGCAGTGAAAGCTCAGCCTTTGGAAGCGGATTTTTGTTTCCAGAGAATCCCACTTTGAAAAATTACGCAGCCATCCTCCTGGAGGAGCCATTTCTTATCTGGTTTAAGAATTCCGTAGTTCTTAGTCTGGGAACAATGGTGCTTGCGATGGGGACTTCGGTAACAGCGTCCTACGCATTTTCCCGTTTTCGTTTTCGGGGAAGAATTGAAATGCTGAAGCTATTATTAATTCTAAATGCCTTTCCCCAGATTTTATCCATGTTTGCTATCTTTCGTTTATTTAAAAATATGAACCTTCTGAATAATTACATTGGATTAATCCTGATTTATGCAGGAAGCATGTGTATATTCAGCATTTGGAATATGAAAGGTTATTTTGATACCATTCCAATCGAAATTGAAGAATCTGCAAGAATCGATGGCGGAAGTTCGGGACAGATTATATGGAAAATCATATTACCGCTTGCCAGACCCTCCATTATCGTGACTGCGGTCATGGTATTGATCTTTGTTTGGAATGAGTATCTTTTTGCAACTACATTTTTAATGAAGGAGGAAAACTACAATCTTGCAGGCGGGCTTTATCTGCTTCAGACCAATGATTACAGCAGAAGCTGGTCCTTATTTTCAGCTGCCGCAATTTTAGTATCGGTACCTATTTTGATCCTGTTCTTTGCCATACAAAAATATATGGTATCAGGACTGGTAACAGGAGGAGTAAAAGGATAATGAAAAACAATATAAAAATAAATCGAGAGGCAGTCTTGCATATACCATTATCAAATTATGCATTTGCTGATTCTGAAAATAGATTGACAATAAGAATACGCACACAAAAGGACAACGTTACTGCCTGTACCTTATACTATGGTGACCGGGCTTGTACTGCCACATCTGTTGTTTTTAAAGAAATTATGATGGAGATAAAAGCAAGGGATGAATTTTTTGACTATTATGAAGCGATATTTGAAACGCCGTTTCCCCGTGTCTGTTATTATTTTAAACTGCAAAATGAAGGAGAATGGACATATTATTACTCAGAACGCTTTACAAAGGAGCTTGCTATTATTTATTTTGAAGGGGACATTATGGAAGGAAGAAGTGAGTATTATCAGTACCCTTACATATTAAAAAATGAGATACCAGATGTTCCGGCGTGGTTTAAAAAAGCAGTTGTGTATCATATATTTCCTGATAGTTTTGCCTGCGGGAAATATATTTCACCGCAGCGGCCAATGGATGTGGTTTTAGATAATGGAAAGGTATGCAAATCAAGATTAGGAGGAACGCTGAACGGAATTTTTGAAAATTTGGATTATATCCAGGCACTTGGCTTTAACTGTATTTATCTGAATCCCATATTTGCAGCAGGAGAATACCACAAGTATGATACGATTGATTATTACCATATTGATCCGTGTTTTGGAACCAATGAGGAATTTAAACACCTCGTGGAAGAAATTCACAAACGAGAGATGAAGATCATTATAGATGGAGTGTTTAATCATTGCAGCTGGGAGTTTTTTGCGTTTGAAGATGTAATGGAAAAAGGAGAAAAATCAAAGTATATAAACTGGTTTTATGAATTAAAATTACCTGTTCACAGGCCGAAGTCAGGAAACGAAAAACCGGATTATGCCTGCTTTGCTTATGAACGTAAGATGCCAAAACTAAATACTTCAAATGAAGAGGTGCAGGAATATTTTGCCAATGTAGGTGCTTATTGGATTCGCGAATACAAAGTAGATGGGTGGCGCCTGGACGTAGCAAATGAAATTGACCGGAATTTTTGGAGGAGATTCAGAGGGGCAGTAAAAAGACAAAATAAGGAAGCAATGCTCATAGGTGAAGTGTGGGAGAATGCAGAAAGCTGGCTTCGGGGAGATGTTTTTGATTCAACCATGAATTATGAATTTAGAAGAATTTGCCGTGATCATATAATCGGTGATCATAAAAATGCTTTAACTGCTGCAAAACAGCTGGAGCAAATGAGGCTGAGATATCCTACCAATCTTGTAAACGGACAGATGAATCTTTTGGATAGTCATGATGTACCCAGATTTTTATCGCTTTGCAGGGGGGATCAAAGAAAATGGAAACTGGCTTGTATTTTGCTCATGCTGTTCCCGGGAGTCCCCAGCTTATTTTACGGGGATGAGCAGGCAATATGCGGAATTAAGGAAAATGAATATAGAAATGCCATGGTTTGGGGCGAAAATCTGCAGCTATGTGAATTTATACAAACTATGATAGAGATAAGGCAGGAATATATAGAGGAATGTGCGTCCTATGAAGTACTATGGAAAGATACAACGGAACAGGTGTTGACTTTTGTGAGAGAAGGAAGAAAGGGAAGATTATTTGTTAGTCTGAATATTGCAGAGACCAGTCAGAAATGGAAGGGGGAAGAGAGGAAGATAATTCTTGCTTCAAGAGAGGAAGAGCTTCTTGAAGCGATGGGATACAAGATATATTTATAATTTATCATAAAGCGGTTTTTGCCATTTGCAGGAATTCCTATGGCAGAGACCGCTTCTATCGATTGTATGTAAATCCTTCGCATATTTTTTATGACACTGCATGTAAAAGTGAAGCGGTGGTACGCTTTCTGTGTTGTAAAGGATATTTTATTATGATAATATAGCAGTATTCTTGCTGCGTTTCATAAGAAGCACTGCTTAAAAATGTTTCAGCAACACTCGGTACCGCATAAAACAATGGCTTTTCGTGGATTATAAGGTAACAACAATCTGACAATCAGCGATAAGGGAGATAAAACTATGAATCCAATCATTCAGGTTAAAAACTTCACAAAAAGATATGGTGACTTTGTCGCAGTAAACGATATATCTTTTGATGTGGAAGAGGGCAGTGTATTTGCATTTCTGGGCCCCAATGGTGCCGGAAAAAGCACAACGATTAATACGTTATGTACTATTTTTGAAAAAACTTCCGGTACGTTATTGATCGATGGAAAAGATGTCAGCCGGCAAAAAAGTGAAGTACGGTCTGCAATCGGGGTTGTGTTTCAGGATTCCACTCTTGATGCGAAAATGACCATCGAAGAAAATTTAAAAATGCATTGTGTATTTTATGACATTCCCAAAAAAGAAGTAGAAGAACGTATCAGGTTTGTACTGAACCTGGTGGATTTGACAGATGAAAGAAAGAAAATGGTTTCTGCTTTGTCTGGAGGAATGAAGCGGCGTGTTGAAATTGCCAGAGGTCTGGTGCATTTTCCCAAGGTTTTATTTCTTGATGAACCCACAACAGGTCTGGATCCCCAGACCAGGGCGCATATATGGGAATATATTATGAAACTTCAAAAAGAAAGAAATATTACGATCTTTCTAACCACCCACTACATGGAAGAAGCCGAGATCTGCAATAAAATAGCAATCATGGATGGTGGGGTAATTGTAGCACATGATACGCCTTACGCGTTAAAGAAAAAGTATACGAAGGATAAAGCTTATATCAATACAAAAAATGAAGAAGCGTTTGAGCTCCTGCTTGCAGATTATGAATTAAATTATTCAAAAAAGAATGGATATTACAAGGTGGAGGCAGAAAATCTGGACCGCCTGCTTGATGTATTAAGTATTCATAAGGATCACATTACCAATATTGAAATAAAAAAAGGGACATTTAATGATGTGTTTTTAGAGATAACAGGAAAAAAGATCAGGGAGGAGGGGTAATATGAATACAGTATTCGCCTTATGGAAAAGAGGACTAAAGGCATTCGTACGGAATAAAACCGGACTCATATTTTCACTGATATTTCCATTTTTCTTTGTTTATGTGTTCGGTGCTATATTTAAAAATGATTTTATTGATAATCCCATAGCTTACATGCTTTCGGGAGTTATCATTACGACTGTATTTGAAAGTGCGCTCAATCTTGCCTCCTCCACAGTTGATGATATGGTAAGCGGGTTTATGAAAGAGGTACTGGTTTCGCCGGCGAAAAGAGTTTATGTTGCATTGGGACAATTATTGTCCGCGGCTACGGTATCTACCTTACAGGGAATTTTGATATTGGTGATAGGTTTTTTTATAGGTATTAAGTTTACGAAGTGGAGTACTCCTTTCTTTGTGCTGGTATCAATGATTTTTATCGGCATTGTATTTTCCGGAGTTGGGCTGTTTTTAGCAACAAAGGTACGCAACGGTCAAACGTTCCAGATCGTGAAGACCGCAGTAACAATGCCCCTGACGTTTCTTTCAGGCGCATATATTCCGTTGTCCATGCTGCCGGATTCTCTGAGATTTGCTGCTTACTTTAATCCAATGACCTATGCCACCGCATTTTTCAGAATGATAGTTCTGGAAAAAGCAGATCTCTCTGTACCTGATTTGATAAAAGAAGGTCTGGTAGTTGAAATTAATGGTTTTGCAATTACTCCGTTTATGACATTTGCAGTTATTCTGGTCATTGGTCTTGTATTTCTGCTGCTGTCTACCATATCCTTTGTTAAAACAGATTTTTCCCGAATGAATCGAAGTGCTACCGATGCGAATGCGCTTTGGGGATAGAATATGCAAACACCCCAATGACAGCGGAGGTGTTTGCATAGTTAAATGTGATACATGATTATAATAATGGTTTGCCCATTGATACTCCAACCGCATCATCTGGATTTTCAATCGGACACATATGAGCAGCCGAATCTTCTTCTACGACATTAAACCATGCTGACCGTGGCTGTGAACCATAAAGCTCTACCAGTAAATGATCAGCATAAGCATTATAAAAATAGAAGGCATCACTCATAGCTGGGAATATGGAATTTATATTATTATTCATTTCCAATGATTCGTTCGAGGAGTTCCTTGAAGAATATCCGCCTATAATACCATCGAATAATGCGTGACGGTCATAAGAATAAAGACAGCCGTCCTGACCGAAAATACTGCTCCAATGTTTTACTAACTCACGAATCAGTACTCCTTCATCAGAGTATAGAGTTTCATCAAAGAAGAATCCTAAAACCAGCTTGTCCGTAAACTGTTCCCAATCAGTTCCTGAAATAGGGGGCAGGTTTAAACAGGATCTTAAATAATCCATAATTTCTTTGCTTGCCCGGACGAATTCGGATGTATTACTGCGGGTATGAGTCCCTGTCCCGCCATCTGGCAAAGGATAGTTCATGGTAAAAGAGATCCAGGGATAATCGGGAATATGTTCAATCATCATATGACCGATTGCAGGCTGGTGCCCCTGTAGTATATCTTGCATTTTCTGCAAAAAGCCATATACCAAAGTATTATATTTATTGGTTTCATCTTCGCCTGTCATATTATTGATTACCTGGACAAGCGTCACATTGTTGCATTTTTCATTGTATCCGGAGAATAACTGATGCGCATAAGTGTCAGCAAATGTATGTAAACGTGAACCAATCAGCATTAAAGCATTCATTCTGTCTGTTTCAGCAGCTGCATTTATGAATTCATTTTTTGCTAAATTAAGATGATCTGAAATAATCGTCCCATCATTTAAGGTCGCAGGAAATGTCCGATTGTCATTTTCCGTCATGGATTGGTGGGAAGAAGGAATAAAATGAAATGGGGAAACGGTAAATTTTTGCGAACGCGGTGTAACAAGTGTTGCAAGATCCATCCAGTCCCAGAAGCCGGTTGTTACTGGATTGAAGTTAAATGGTGTTGTCCAGGATGAAATATACATATCATAGGGTGCCTGCTTTGCCCAATCGGGTACGTTTGAATATCGTCGGTATAAGTAAGCATTGTAATCATCGATAAATTGTGAGAATACAGCGATTTGCTGAGCGGAGATCTCATCAAACCCCGCTTTACGAGCCAGTGTTTTTACAGCAAAATAATGAAAACTTATATTCATTTCATGAACCCCCTTCCGGATTACCCCTTTTTCTTCCAGCCGACAATGTTAATATATACATCATTGTAATCAGCGTCTCCGGCATCCTCAATGCAGATGGAATATACATAGCCGACAGTCTTGGCACTTGTATCAGTGATCGAACCGCTCGATGTACTTGATCTCAGTTCCTGAGCCGCATCGTAGCAGGTAATAGTTAATACAAGATTTCCGTCACAGTAATCCCAGGTAGATTGAGAAATTAACTGGAAAGTGGGACTGTAATTTGATTTGTTTACGTTAAAAATTACAGTATTTCCGGCTTTTAACGTAATGTTGTATGTATACATACATTGTGTGGTAACTGTCCAGGCCAGAAAGTAACCTGGTTTCATTTCTTCAAGATTAAATGTTGACGTCTTTGCCATATGAATCTCCCTTCCTTTAACATAACTGCCTGTATTAAATGTATCTTCTACATTTACAGGCGTTTAACAGTTGCGTTGGATGTGGATCATTTTAAACTATTTTCCTTAACTAGAGCACATTTTAAACCTCCTTGGAGAAATTTTGCATGCACGTAAGGCTGACAATTATGTACATACTAATATATATTTTAAAAAAACTTAAAAATGCATTGCTTCAGCAACATTAAATGATTTATTATAGATACATCTATGTAATTAATAATGGGAAATTCAGGTTATAACGCTTAAGCGATATAATAAATAATGAAGAGAGGAGGATTTTAGCATGACAGAAATATTATTTGGGAGGGCACTTTTACAATAGCCCTTTTATAAAAGGAAGAGGGGATTAACATGTATCAAGAACTGCAAATCAACAGCATGCAAAAAGAGGATATTGATCAGGCAATCGAACTTTGGGTAAAACAATATCAGTTATATTGCAATAGAGAAGAATTTCCACAATACTGGATTACAAATACAGCGGAGATCAAGCGTTTATTCGAAGACCAGATTCAAAACCATACTGCCGTTATTGCAAAACAAGGAAACCAAATCGTGGGGGCTATGGGTTACTTTATGTTTGATTTTCACAATGAAAAATCTGCATTGTGTAATATAACATCCCATGCGGCGGCGGAAACGTACAAAGAGCAAATATATCTTGCTCTGTATAAACATGTATCCAAACAATGGGTTGAGAATAATATATTTAATCACTTGTGGATGTTTTTCGACCAGGACACAAGATTAAAGTCATTTTTATATGATATGGGTTTTGGATCGTATCTTGCTGATTCCTATTCGCAATTAAATTCATTTGATACTTTACAGAACTGTCCGTATCAAATACGTCTTGCTGCGTTGGATGATTTACAGGAAATGCAATCAATTGTTGACGAATCTGTTCTGTATTACAATATGGAACCTTTGTTCTTAAAACGGGAATCAGTTTCTGGTGAAAAACTTAGTGAATTAATGAAACGTGATAATATATTTATTGCATGTGACGGAGATAAGATCATTGGTTTTATGAACATTAACATTGCAGCAGAAAATGATTTGGAGAATTTAGCTGTAAAGAACTGCGGTTTAATCGATGAACTTGGTGCATATATAAAGCCTGAATACAGGGGGAATCAGGTGGGGGTGTACTTGTTGAAGGCGCTGGCCGGATATTGCCGTAGTAATTTAATAGACCTGATCCATGTTGATTTTGAAACTGCGAATCCGTTTGCTAACAGGTTTTGGAGAAAGTACTTTACACCAATGATCTCATCGGTTCGCAGAACAATCAATAAAGATACGAATAATTAAATAATAATTTTATACAGGCATCTGTCAGATTGATATGGCAGATGCCTGTTCTGGCGTTTTGTGCCTGTATTCGTCAAACCAATGTAACGTATGATCAATTTCTGGCGGGTATCTGCTGCCGCTTAACCCGCTCCATTATCTGCTTCAAAAAGGAAGCAGGTCCAAGCACCCGTACTACCGGGCCGAATGCCAGCACCTGAATTAATAGTTCGGTTTCTCTGGTTTTATCATAGTAAATGGAACATCGGTACATGCCCGTTTCCTCCAGCCGTTCTACCTTTTTCTGATAGCTGGAAAAATGAAGCATGGTTCTTTCCAGAGCATTGCGCTCATCTGAAATTTCCAGAACGATCGGTTCTTGACAGAGTGTATCATCGATGAGTCTGTCCATATGGACTGGTTCTTTTATGTAATATCCAGTTTCTTCTATCTTCACGATTCGTCCGATATGTAAAACATCCATGCGCCAGCCATTTTTGCGGTGATAACGAGCATAAAGCCGGAACTTGCCATCCTTGGCGGAATATTCAATCCAGCAGGGAAGATAGGTAAAGTTTATCAGCCGCTGTTTGACTGAGTAATAGGATATTTTAAGTGTCTGGTGTTGTTCAACCGCTTTTAAAATCAGCTGGAAGTGACGCCGAAAGGAGGAGGTTATTACATCCTGTTCCTGAAACTGGTCAAAATAGTGAAATGCTGACGGATCATAAAGCGGTGTAATATCCGACAATTGCTGTCGGAGCAGTTCCAACTGTCCGTCAGTAAAAAACAGACCTATCCGTTGGTCTTCAAGCAGCGCCTTCAGCCATGATTTCTGAAGAGAAGTAAGCGGAAAATGAACGGAATGATACAGTCGTGAAGTGAAATTTTTACCGCTGTCATCTGGTGAAAGCAAAGCCCAGTCTCCGTTTAGCAGATGTGGAATGATTGCCAGCGCACTTTCGTCGTAACCATATCTTTGAGCAATTCTGGTCATTTTGTTCTGGCTGATGGGAGCTTGGGCCGCTTCTTCAAGTATTCGGGCGACAACCTGATAGTAGCAATTATATATTTCTGAAAAGAGTTCCATGTTACTGTCCTCCTGATGGCATTGTATCAATATTTTCCCAGGCATACATCTTTTGCATTTTCCTAATATCGTGCCAGAAACGCTGTTCAACCTGCTTATTTGAGCAGGTGAAATTAAGAATGCGTCCGGTAAAGGTTCTGATCCAGGGAAGTAATTCGGTGCTGTCCCAGCACTCGATCGTATACTCGTAAATGTTTGGCTGTATCCGTTTCAGCTGGCCTTGGCGGCCTTCCCTTTTTATCCTGTTAATTAAATAGCCTTCCGTTCTTTCGTCTATACTTAGATTCATGCAGACCCGTTCCGGATCCCTGCGGCAGCCAAAAGAAACGCCCCAGATATAATTGCTGTTATTCTCATAGCCGGTCAGATATTGGTTGTAATTTGTTTCTGATTCAATGGGGGTAACACTTTGTATGCTATCCAGCCGATAGGCGGCCAGACGCCCGTTTGTCAGTCTTCGCACACAGACGTAGCGGCGTCCGGTCTGGGTGCTTATCCGGATTTTTAATGGAACACATTCAAATTCATTTGTATGACCGCTTCTGATATACTTAATCTGCATTAAAATTCGCTGTTTTTCTTTCATGGCTGTAAGCAGGGGCAGCAAAACCTCATCCTCCAGGGTGTGGGCCAGGTAATCGTGACGAAACCGAAAATGATCATTCCGGCATCGGATTGAATCCAGGATGGTGCTTCCGATAAAACCAAAGGGGGCGGCGGTCTGAAAATAGGAGGCTGCTTCTTTTAGACCATTATACAAATCCGAATGGCTGGTCAGCAAATCCGGGCAAGCCGTATACCAGTTCTGCCTGCTTTCTTTACTTACTGAGAATAGTCCGTTCTGCTCATATTCTATCAGTTTCTTACGGACCGTCTGCACTTCAAATAGAATCTGATAGCGTTCCTGTAATTCATCGTTTATCGCTTCCACATTGCGTGATTTCCCATCCTGCATCAGATCCAGAAGAAAAAAGTGCAGCATGATATCATTGCTTGTAAAACTTTTGCTTTTCCATACATGAAACAAAGGATTGCTGTCAATTCTGTTACTGTCCATTGTTATGGCAAATGATTTTTTATGGCTGGAGTCATAATCATACTGAATATAATCAGCAAACCAGCTTTCGATTCTCCTCCGTTCATTATCGTAAGTGCGTCTGCCAGATTCCGGATAATCCATTCGGGATTTGAACCCATAGACATAAAAATCACGTACATAAGTGCGTACTTTATTAAAATGTTTGATTAATTCATTGAATTCTGCCATTATTTTTTTGCTCCTGCATAATTAATTGTGTTTATTTAATCTATTATATAGGGATAGTGGTTAAGTTCGCAACTTTTTTTAAATGATAAAAAACAATTATGGTGTTATGATATGGTCATGGTAAGAAATGGAAGCGGAGGAATAAAAAAATGTTTGTTATTTATAATGAAAGAACAAAAAAGCCAATCAAGGTATGGCTGGAAAATATAGACCAGATTGAAAAAAGCTGTTTAGAGCAGGCGTATCACCTGGCTGATCTGCCATTTATACATAAGTGGGTTTGTCTGATGCCAGATACACATACAGGCATGGGAATGCCCATAGGCGGAGTGATTGCCACCAACGGTGTTATTATACCCAACGCTGTCGGAGTGGATATAGGTTGCGGAATGAATTTTATCTCTACCAATATCGAAGCTGCAAGGCTTAAGGAAGTGATGACTGGTAACGGCACGCTGGTGCAGACCATAATTGCAGATATTATGCGGGATATTCCTGTTGGTTTCAAATCGCATAAAGAAAAACAGCCATCCCAGGTATTGGATCAGGCACTTACCCAGGCTGAGAATTATCAGAGTAATCAGGAATTGTTTCCCTTGATTGAATCTGCTTATTATCAGGTAGGAACTCTTGGCGGCGGCAATCACTTTATAGAACTTCAGGAAGATCAGGACGGCTGCTTGGGAATCATGCTGCATTCCGGCAGCCGCCATTTTGGCAAGAGTATCTGTGATGCTTATCATAAGAAAGCCAGAGCTTTAAATGAAATGTGGTATTCGCAGGTTCCCGATGAGTACCGTCTGGCGTTTCTTCCGGTTGATTCTAAGGAAGGCCGGGAATACATTGCCTGGATGAATCTGGCGATGGATTATGCCTTTGAAAACCGGGCCAGGATGATGCAGCGCGTGAAAGATATCGTGACAGAAAAAATACAGAAATATTTAGATCAGAAGGTTATATTTGGTCAGGAGATCAACTGTCATCATAACTATGCGTCTTTGGAAAATCATTATGATAAAAATGTCTGGGTACACCGGAAAGGTGCCACCAGAGCACGAAGTGGGGAACTGGCGGTGATTCCCGGTGCAATGGGATCCTATAGCTATGTGGTTAAAGGCAGGGGAAATGAAGAGAGCTTTTGTACCTCGTCACACGGTGCCGGACGTGCTTATTCCCGGAAGGGCGCAATGGAGGCGTTTAGCTGTGAAGAGGTATTAAATGATTTGAAACAACAGGGAATTGTCCTTGGTAAAACGAAAAAGGCAGATGTGGCAGAAGAAAGCCGCTTTGCTTACAAAGATATTGTGACTGTGATAGAAAATCAAAATGATTTGGTAGAGATTGTTTCTAAACTAAAGACTATTGCAGTAGTAAAAGGATAATTATCTGCTATATACCAGCGTTAAGGGCTGGATGGTGCCGGCTGTGATACAGTTCGGTATGCCGCAGAAATTATATAAATGCGAGGTGGATGAAAATCCACAAGATCGCCCAACTGATATTTTGCAGGTTCAAATCCTGCCGGTTATGGAACCGATTCTCAATGGCTGAGAGATCAGACAGACACCTTCCAAGTGTCCGACTTTATGAAATGTAAACATGGTATCTGCCTGCCAGACTGCTGTCAGTACCGGATAACAGGCATTTTCCAGAATACGGAAAATGTGGGGCGGTATGTGTAGCAGCTATGACAGCAGAGCAGCAGCTTTGTATTGATCGTTACCTGCAGTAGAGTTTTTGTTCCTACTCCCCGCGGGAAAGAGAGTCAAAAGATGGCTTTCCGGGCAGCGGGGAACCGGTTCAGAGACCAGGCGAAAGCCGATTAGTCCGCAGTTTCTCTGTGGCAGATATCAGGCTTACATTCCAAAAAAATCAACAAAAAGCAAAGAGCATAAATTAAGAGGTGAAAACTATGAAATATATAATCAATCAGAACGAATGTGGTTATTTAATGAAGAACGGTATTTTTATCAAAACCTTATACTACGGCAAATACCGGTATCCGGGAATGTTTGGCTATCAGGTTATAATTGAGAAGATGGAAAACCTGGTTGATTTTGACATATTGCCGATAGAGGTATTATTGCAGGATCCGTTATTTGCTGATAAAGTGTTACATATTCAGATTCCTGAGGGACACATCGGCATCCTGCGGCGTAATGGTGTAGTTCAGCAGGTGCTGACGGAACCGGTGTATCTGTATTGGAATAACTGGAAACAATATGAGTATGAACTGTTAGATATGAGAGAGCCAAAAATGAAAGCGGAAATCACCAAATCCTGTCTGGCCCATATTCCGTTAAGATATTATAAGAAAATTGAGATCAAAACAGGTGAAACCGGTATTTTGTTTTTCGACAATCAGATCGTGGGGGAATTAATGGCAGGTACCTACTATTACTGGACGTATGCCACAGACGTATTATGTCAGGTGGTTGATTTAAAAACCAGAACATTAGAGATAAACGGTCAGGAAATCCTCACAGCTGACCGAATTGGCATCAGAGTTAATCTGCTTTGTACATATCGGGTCACTCAGGCACAAAGAATGCTTGAGACCATAAAGAACCTGGAAACCCAGATGTATGCCTGCGTGCAGCTAGTGGTAAGAGAATATATCGGAACCTATCGTCTGGAAGAGATATTGGAGCAGAAAGAAGAGATCTCAGGTTTCATCTATGCGCGGCTGAAAGAAGTTCAGGATCATTATTGCGTGGAATATTTAGCAGCCGGTATAAAAGATATCATATTACCAGGAGAGATTCGGGATATTATGAACACTGTGCTGATCGCCGAGCGGAAAGCGCAGGCCAATGTTATTACCAGGCGGGAGGAAGTGGCTTCCACACGTTCACTGCTCAATACGGCAAAGTTAATGGAAGAAAATAAAACTCTTTATAAATTAAAGGAGTTAGAGTGTCTGGAACGTATCTGCATGCAGGTCGGTAATATCAATGTAGCAGGCAGCGGTGCATTGCTGGGACAGCTTCGTGAATTAATGGGGAGCGGTGTGTAATGAAAAAGCAGGTTTTAAAACTGCTCATGAAATTAAAAAATGAGGCAGGGGCAGATCAGAGAACATGAAAGACTTTAAAAAAATAATGAATTCAGATGAATATGATTTTCTTAGAGAACATGAAAGATTAGGAAATAATATTATCCTTCTCGGTTTGGGTGGCAGTCACGCATATGGCACAAACAATGAGAACAGTGATATTGATTTTCGCGGAATTACCCTCAATTTGCCATCGGATCTTATCGGTTTAACCGAATTTGAGCAGTATGAGGATGAAAAGACAGATACTGTAATTTATTCATTTAATAAAATTGTAAGATTGCTGCTTGAGTGCAATCCTAACACATGTGAGATCCTTGGACTGGATGAAGATCAGTATCTGATTAAAACGAAACTGGGGCAGGAACTTCTTGATAATAAGGGACTGTTTCTCTCCAAAAGGGCGGCGAAGTCGTTTGGAGGATATGCAGGTGCACAACTGAGACGTCTTCAAAATGCAATAGCCAGGAATTCTATGCCCCAGTCAGAAAAAGAGATGCATATTTTAAATTCCGTTAAAAATGCACTGGAGGATTTTCAGAGGCGCTATGACAGCTTTGATCAGGGAAGCATTTATCTTTATATCGATAAAGCTGAAAATCCGGAATTTGATACAGAAATATTTGTAGATGCCTCATATAAGCACTTACCGCTTCGCGATTACGAGAATATGTGGTCCGTTATGCATAATGTTGTTAAGGATTATGATAAGATAGGAAAACGTAACAGAAAAAAGGATGACAATCATCTGAACAAGCATGCCATGCACTTAATCAGGTTGTTTATGATGGCAATTGATCTATTGGAAAAAGGTGAGATTAATACCAGTCGGAAGAATGATCTGGATTTGCTTAAAAAGATAAGGAATGGCAGAGATAATCCGGATATGGAAAGAGTAGAGTCGTTTGTCGAATATATTAACAAAAGAGTGATAGAAGGTGATTTTTAATGTTGGATATCAGAAATGAAATAGAACAAAAATTGTTAGAAATTGAAAAGAAAGAAAATGTCAGGGTATTGCATGCGGTGGAGTCAGGAAGCCGTGCATGGGGATTTGCTTCGCCGGATAGTGATTATGATGTCCGATTTATTTATATCAGGAGGAAAGAAGATTATCTTAAGCTCAATGAATCCAGGGATGTTATAGAATGGCAGCTTGATGAAGTGCTGGATATCAATGGCTGGGATTTGAAAAAAGTATTAAATCAGTTTTACAGGGGAAATGCAACTTTATTTGAATGGAGTAATTCCCCGATTGTATATAAGACAACAGAATTGTGGAAACAGATATATCATGAAGCAAAAAGCTATTTTTCAGTGAAAGCGGCAGTATATCATTATTATGGCACAGCAAAAAGCACATACAGCAAGTATTTACAGGAGGAGTCCATAAAATATAAAAAATATTTCTATGCATTAAGACCACTGCTTGCAGGAAAGTATATACAGGAATTTAAGTGTCCCCCGCCTGTATTATTTGATGATCTTATGAAAATGGATATTCCGTCAGAACTTCGTAATGGAATTGATGAGTTACTGGAAATCAAAAAAAGAAGTGATGAAAGAGAAAAAGGCACGCAAATTTCAGCGATTCAGGATTTTATTATCAATGAATTAGAAAGTCAAAAAACTTATGTGGAAAGCATTTCAGATGACAGAAGACGTGACTGGAATGATCTGAATAACATTTTTCTGAAAAATTTGGGTTGATATCCAGCTGTTCCTGAATTTTGATGCAATAACTAAAAATGGTGAGGGCGATATGGTACAGATGAGCATAGACGCATTTGAAAAACGGGAGCAGATTTTGGAACTTCGGTCCAGAGTGCTGCAAGCAGAAGAGGAACGTCTTAGTGGAGCCAAAACAATGAGTGTTTCCGATGCCAGGAAAGCATTAAGAGAGCGTTCCAATGAAGTATAGGGTGGAAATCCTTCCAACTGCCTGGGAAGATTTAAAGAAAATTGAAGACTATTATACCGTGTAGTTTATTATAGAAACAGCATTGAAAGTAAGTGATCATATTTTAGATACCATTGAACGTTTACAAGATTTCCCTGATTCTGGATCTTTGACACCGGATGCATGGATAAATGAGAAAGAATTCCGAATGGTAATATGTGAAAAGCATATGGTAATTTATAAGATAATTGAAACATCAGTTTATATTTATCATATCGCAGACACAAAAACTCAATATACCAAATTGTTTTATTAAAATCACTATGCAGGCCCTTTTGATAAAGAACGGACGAACACCGCCGCTTTTTTCTCTAAAGGGTTTCTTCTGTTGACAGGCAGTGAGTAAGGGATTACACTGAGAGAATAACAAACGAAGTTTTACAAATTTTACCAAAGGAGAAGATGTTATTGTGTCAAAAAGTCTATCGCCGGAAGAAGCAATCGGGAATACCAGGAGAAAGGATTTTCCAATTCTGGCCGGTCAGGAAGTGATGCTGTGGGCAGAATATCTTAAAGCAGAACAAACACTAGCTATATTATGATCCAGGGCACAGAATATAAAACCGGATAGGAAGCCTTGGATGTATGAAGTCCCAAGGCTTTCTCTTTTCCATCAATGAATTGGTAAATGAGGGGGGGAACAAAATAAAGATGAGAGAAATTTTAAATGTAAGTCACTTAAAAAAGAAGTATGGATCTGATGATAATAGTTTGTCAGCAATTCAGGATATTAGCTTCTGTGTTATGGAAGGCGAATTTATCAGTATAATGGGGGCCTCCGGTTCGGGAAAGACCACACTTTTAAACTGCATTTCTACAATTGATAAAGCGACAGATGGAAAGATAATAATTGATGGGATAGAATTAACAGAGCTTAAGGAAAAAGAAAAAGCGAAATTCAGAAGAGAAAACCTGGGATTTGTTTTTCAGGATTATAATCTTTTAGATACATTAACCGTAGAAGAGAACATTTCCATGGCACTTGCTATAAATGATATGCCAGTATATAAAATAAAAGAAAAAATAAATGAAATGGCGGAACTTTTAAATATAAAGCACGTATTAACAAAATATCCCTATGAAATTTCAGGCGGAGAAAAGCAGAGATGTGCATGTGGAAGAGCAGTTATTCATTCTCCAAAGATTATTTTGGCAGATGAGCCAACAGGAGCATTAGACAGCGGAAATGCAAGAATTCTGATGGAAACGATTCAATTTATGAATAAAAATATGGGGACAACTATTTTAGTTGTTTCTCATGATACTGTTGTTTCTTCCTATGCAGATCGTGTTATCTTTTTAAAGGATGGCGAAATTTACGAAGACATGAGATTAAAAGGTTTTTCTACAGAGGAGAAGTGGAAAAAAATAATGGGGATAGAAGAGCAAATGAGGGGGCGGGGTTAATGTATGTGAAACTGGCTTTACGTAATATGAAGCGGAGCATAGGAAATTATCTTTCATATTTTCTGACTATTATGATTGCAGTAACATTGATGTATTCCTTTATTGCATTAGCCTCTTCAAGGGACATTATGGCACTTAGTGATACCATGCCCGTATTTAAGAAGTACATAATAATATTAACCTTTATTACTTCTATCATGATTGCGTTTGTGATCAGCTATGCATCTGATTTCATGATTGATCAAAGAAAAAAAGAATTTGCAGTCTATAAGGTAATGGGAATGGAGCAGAAAAATATAAACCGGTTATTTTGTATCGAAAACATGCTGCTGTTTCTTCTAGCTATGAGTATAGGAATTGCTTTGGGAACAGTTTTCGCTGGAGGTTTGACCGCATATGTGATGAAAATATTTCAGACATCACACCAATATGGTGTGAATCTATCCGGTTTTTCGGTTATCTATACAAGTGTATTTGGCATGATAATACAAATAATCTCAGCCATTCGTATTATTTATAATCTCAATCACATGAAAATAATAGATTTAATCTATGATTCTCAAAAAAACGAAAGAGCATCAATCAGATATAGCTCAAAACGTAGACTCCTGTTTTTTATTGCTTTATTTTTGTATCCAATTGGAATGTGGCTTGTGTGGTATGGGCTGACATGCAGCTCACAAATGGCCTGGATTTATTTGGGAATAGCCACAATGTGTATTCTGTTCAGTGTAATCCTTATATACCGGTATTTTCCCATTATGTTTACAACCGTTTTCAATAAGGCAGAGAAATGGAAACTTAGCGGCACAAATTTATTTTTACTAAAACAATTTAATTCAAGGATTAATTCGACAGGTAAAATAATGGCCCTTGTTGCGGTATTGCTGACATTAGCAATGTCTGCCATAGCCGGGGGATTGTTTATGGGAGCCAGCTACACTGCAAATATTGAAGATTATGCACCTTATGATGTTGCTATAAAGATAGATGCAGATATAGAAGATTTTGATAAGGAACTTACCTATATTGCAAAGCACGTTCCTGTTACCGATTACGTTGAATATAAACTTTATGAGACAGCACAGATCGCTGCTATGCCTATTCTTGCAATATCGAATTATAATCATATTAGAAAACAATTAGATTTAAAGCCGGTGGAGCTTGGAAATAACGAATATGCAGTTCACTGTGAACCAAGATATGAAAAAGAAATGCTGGCTGGAATGAAAGACAAGCCTGCGGTAAAGATTGCAGATCATGAACTTTTTCCGGCAGATACTCCATTACATACAGAAACAATTGAGCAATACTGGATGGCAGGTGATAATGGCTACGTAATGGTAGTACCTGATTGGCTGGCTGATGGACTATTAACCCACAAATCAAGATTAATTGTATCAACGAATCCGGCAGCGCCAAAGGAATTGAAGAAGGAATTATATTCGATCATCAGTGATCATTTAGAGCCTTATATTACAAAAGGAATTTTATCAGAACATACTGAAATTGGAGTATTGGTAAAGACGTGGACAGTCGCTAATTCTTTAACTGGATATACGATTATTTCGTTTTGCTGTCTCTATATGGGAATAATCTTTTTGATATTAATTGGTTCCCTGCTGGCTTTTCAACAGATGGCTGTAGCAGAAAAAAATAATAAAAAGTATATTATGCTCTATAAGGTGGGGATTTCCTGGCAGCAGATTAATCTGCTGGCTTTAAAAGAAATGCTGTTATTTTTTATTACTCCCGTAATAGTGCCCTTTCTTATTACATTTTCTCTTGCAGGTATCTTAAATAGTATTCTAAAAAACCAGGTATATGCCGTCAACATTATTTTAAGGTATACTGGGGTAGCAGTGGCTGTATTTATGATGATATACATCTTTTATTTTGTTATCACTTTTATTACTTACAGGAGAGTTGCTTTGCGGCACAATAGATGATAAGTTATTAAGGTGTAAATTCTGGCAAGAGAGGGGTGAAATAAAATGAGTAAATACAATGCCTTATGGGAATACGTCCAGAAGAATGGCAGTCCGTCATTTAAACTGACTTTTGATGAAATTGGCGCGATTGCAGGAATACCTTTGGATCACTCTTTTTTGACATATAAGAAAGAATTAGCTGAATATGGGTATCAGGTAGGAAAGATATCCGTGAAAGAGAAGATTGTTATTTTCAATATTTTATAAGCAGGGGGAGAAATTTCTATGGCGGATATGAAAATGATGAATTTCAGCGGCTGGGAAGTGTTATCACAAACCATGGTTACTCAGACTGGGCAACTACAGATATTGATGCTTCTATAAAAGAAATGTGGTATCGGTTAAGCAGGCGGGAATCGGATTATTGTATCGAGTGAAGTCTGGACGGAGTGAACTTTAAGCAGATGCGAATCTGTCATTTGTGGGAAGGTGCGGGGAAATCTCCTTTGGGATTTATGCCTGCAGTCCGGAAACATCTTTATTCAAAGCGGTATTTACACATATGGACATTATGGACTGTATGTGGAAGGAACATAAATAATTCATAGGCTGATTAAAAACTTGGGAGGAAGACTCAGGTTTTTTTTTGCCTTCAGCAGAAATGAGGATAAAAATTCATTCTTTACAGCTCAGCAAATTCTAGTGCCAGTGTAAAATTTCTTATACAAAGCGAAAATATATCCCCTCCCATGGCTTGTGAGCAAATGGGTATTAAAGTATAATACAAAACAATATACAGACAGAATTGGGGAGCAGGATGAATGAACAGAGATGAAAGACAAAAACCCTGGGGTGATGGAGAGGACTATAACCGTTACATAGTTTCAGAACTGTCGTCATTTCGAAAAGATGCCTGGAAAAGGCAGATTGGAGATCACCTGGAAGGACGAAAAGGATTAAAGATTTTAGATGCCGGTACAGGTCCGGGATTTTTTGCATGTATTCTTTCGGAGGAGGGACAGCAGGTAACGGCAATCGATTACTCGGATGCAATGATTGCGTGTGCCAGAGACAATGCCAGAAAACTGGGCGTGCCGGCCGAATTTAAGAAAATGGACCTCAACCAACTGGAATTTCAGGATGAAGAATTTGATGTGATTGTGACCAGAAATGTCACATGGACCCTGGAATATCCGGAACAGGTCTACCGCGAATGGAAGAGAATATTGAAAAAGAATGGTTTGCTCCTGATCTATGATGCCAACTGGCATCTCCATTTCTTTGACGATGACAGGTTGAAACGTGTCAGAGAGAGGGAAGAACGGTATTTCCGCAGATATGGGCAGAAAGAGATTGTAGCAGTTGAAAACATGGAATTTTTTGCGGCTGCTCCTTTGACAAGTACGCTGCGTCCGGTATGGGACAAAGAGATTCTTGAAAAATGTGGTATGGGTGTACAGATACAGGCTGATATTGGTGAAAATATTTACGAAGAATGGGAAAAAGATCTTTATGGAGAGTCGCCGTTGTTCGAGATCTGTGCAAGAAAATTGTGATTAAGTAAATTGTTTCATAAACTAAGGAAGGAAATGGAGAAAGGTGACAAAGAAAAAGACAGCCGGGCGTATCGTGCAGATTATCATCGTATTGTTTGGAATCAGCTTTTTAACATTCTGCCTTATTTATCTTGCACCCGGTGATCCTGTTAAAGCAATGTATGCCGCAAACGGCAGCGTTCCCAGTGAAGAGGTGCTTAAGACAATGCGTGAGAAGATGGGATTAAATGATCCGGTTCTGATGCAGTATTTCAACTGGCTTACCGGATGCCTGCACGGAGATTTTGGAACCTCTTATTCACTGAATAAACCGGTTGTAACCGTGTTGCTGCAGAGGCTCTGGCCGACATTAAAACTTACGCTGTTTTCCCTGATTCTTATGCTTGCGGTATCTGTTCCCTTTGGCCTTCTTTCTGCAGTGAAGCAGAATAAAGCAGCAGATTATATCATACGCGTTCTGTCGTTAATTGGAATATCTTTGCCAGGCTTCTGGCTGGGGATTATGCTGATTTATATTGTTGCGCTGAAGTTAAAGCTCCTGCCTGTCATATCCACTGATACAGGATTTAAGAAAATGATTCTGCCGGCTGCCACACTTGCTTTTTCCATGGCAGCAAAATATACAAGGCAGGTTCGTGCTGCCGTATTGGAAGAATTACATAAGGATTATGTTGTAGGTGCAAGGACAAGAGGAATAAAGGAGCATACAGTTCTCTGGGCACATGTTTTTCCCAATGCGCTTCTTCCCTTAGTGACATTACTTGGTTTATCCTTTGGATCGCTTCTTGGGGGAACTGCAGTTGTAGAAGTGATATTTTCTTATCCGGGATTAGGCAGCCTCGCTGTATCAGCGGTCGCAGCCAGAGATTATCCGTTGATTCAGGGGTATGTTCTCTGGACATCTCTGATTTATATGGTGATCAATCTGGCTATTGATATTTCATACGGAATTTTGGATCCGAGGACGAAAGTGAGGTGATGGCTGTGAGGAAAATATTTGCATTTTGTAAAAAATATAAACAGTTTACAGCCTTTTTCATTTTGTCCCTGTTAGTTATTGCAGTTGCTGTTTTTGCTCCTTTTATTGCAACACATGATCCGTATGAAGCAGTGCTATCCAATGTGGAACAGCCTCCTGATGCAAATCACTGGTTTGGAACGGATAAACTGGGACGTGATTTGTTTTCCCGCGTTATTTATGGAACACGGACTTCCCTGGTATCGTCAATGTTCCTGGTATTTGCAACGCTTGCCGTCGGTTCCTCACTGGGCATTCTCGCAGGTTATTTCGGCGGAGTGACTGATTCCGTGATTATGAGAATTTCGGATATGATGATTTCATTTCCCGGACTTGTACTGGCAATTGCAATTGCCGGAATTCTTGGATCCAGTCTTATGAATGCGGTTATTGCGATAGTAGCTGTCAGCTGGACGAAGTATGCACGTCTTGCCCGAAGCATGGTTTTGAGAATAAAGAATAAGGACTATGTGTCGGCAGCAGTACTGACCGGTTCAAGGACCGGATATATTCTAAGAAAATATATACTTAAGATGACAATGCCTATCCTGATTGTTACAGCATTCACAGATATCGGTTCTATGATGCTTGAACTGGCTGCACTTTCATTCCTTGGATTTGGAGCACAGCCCCCAACCCCTGAATGGGGATTGATGCTGAACGAAGGGCGTGACTATTTGCAGAATTCCCCATGGATGATGTTTTTTCCCGGACTGGCCATATTCACTGTTGTGGTTATCTTTAATTTGATGGGGGATAGTCTGAGAGACATTCTTGACACGGGTAATGATTCATAGAGTTTGGCAGCAGGAGGAAGTAATGCTGGAAATACAAAATATTACGGTTCAATATAAGAAAATCGACAAGCCTGCAGTGGAGAATTTCTCGCTGAACATAAAGCAGGGAGAAATCTGTTGTCTGGTTGGGGAAAGCGGAAGCGGGAAAACTTCCGTTATCCGGGCCGTGCAGGGAAATTTACCGGGGCAGGGAACCGTTACCCAGGGGGACATTTTTTTTGAGGGACAATCCCTTTTGAATGATACTGTGAATGAGTGGAAAAAGATCCGCGGAACAGAAATTTCAATGATCTTTCAGGATTCAGGCGCTATGATGAATCCAGTACGGACAGTCGGGTCTCAGTTTGTGGAATATATTCGCGCGCATGGAGCTTATACCAAAAGAGCGGCATGGGATAAAGGCGTGGAGATGTTGGAAAGCGTGCGGCTGCCTGACGGGGAGCATATGATGAACAGCTATCCATTCCAGCTTTCAGGCGGTATGAGGCAGCGTGTTGGTATTGCATTCGCCATGTTCTTCCGGCCGAAGCTGCTGCTGGCAGATGAGCCGACCAGTGCGTTAGATGTAACCACGCAGGCACAGATTGTGCGGCAGATGATGAAGCTGAGAGAAGATTACGGTACAGGCATTATTATGATAACACATAACCTGGCTCTGGCAGCATACATGTCTGATCGTATTCTGATCATGAGGGATGGGAGAGTTACAGACAGCGGCGACCGGGAACATATTTTGCATAATTCCCAGTCGGACTATACAAAAAAGCTTTTATCTGCAGTGCCGTCGATCGGAGGCTGTTACCATGTATGAACAGAAAAATCTGATTCTTGAAGCTAAGCATGTCACAAAAAAATTTCAGATATCCAGACACAGGCTTCTGACTGCCTGTGAGGATGTCAGTCTTAACTTCTATAAGAGCCAGACGCTTGGAATCGTGGGAGAGAGCGGGTGTGGGAAAAGCACCTTTATGCGAATGGCAGTGGGGCTGGAAAAACCGGATTCCGGGGAAATATTCTTTCATGGAAGAAATATGCTGGAACTAAAAGGCGGGGAATTACGATTAAACCGGAGAACTATTCAGCTGATATTCCAGGATCCATCAGAAGCATTGAATCCCAGGATGAAAGTGAAAGAAATAATATGTGAACCGCTTTTTAACTTCAGCTTAATAAATAGAAAACAAATGGATTCAAAAGCCAGGGAGCTTCTTGAAATGGCAGAACTTCCAGGAAGCTTTGCAGACCGTTATCCTCATGACATGAGCGGCGGAGAACGGCAGCGTGTAGGAATTGCCAGAGCCCTTGCACTGGAACCCGAAGTGATAGTATGTGATGAAATAACATCAGCACTTGATGTTTCTGTACAGAAAACGATTGTGGAGCTGCTTATTAAACTTCAGAATAAAAAACATGTATCCATAGGCTTTATCAGTCATGATCTGGCATTGGTACAGCAATTCGCGCATCAGGTGGCAGTCATGTATCTGGGGAATGTCGTTGAGATCATCAATGGGAACGAAGTCAGTGTAAATGCAAGACACCCATATATACAGGCTTTACTGGATTCCGTCTTTGATGTGCATATGGATTTTTCAAAGGAAATTATGAGTATTGAAAGCGAGGTGCCCAGCCCCTTGAATGTACCGGCAGGATGTCCTTTCAGAAACCGATGCAATCATTGCATGAAGGTTTGTGAGGCAGAAAAGCCCAAATTAAAAGAGATAGAACCTTATCATCTGGTAGCCTGCCATCGGTATAATGACTCGTTTTACATATAATAGGCCAACTGTTTTTTTACGGGGAGGATAAAGCGTGATTGTAAGAGTTAAAAAAATGATTTCGTTTCTTATGTGTGCAGCCATGTGCGGCGGATTGTTGTCTGGGTGCGGGTCGGCAGACACTGCAAGGACATCCGATAACTCCGCAGAAGGTAAAAAAACGCTGGTGATCGGAAGCGGTCAGTCCGCTGGTACATTGGATCCAATTAAGGCCTATAATGCCTGGTATCCGATCCGCTATGGGATATGCCAGACTTTAACAAAAATGAATGATGATTATTCCATATCCGGCTGGCTTACAGAAGATGGTTATTCCTCCAATGATGACAATACAGTGTGGACTTTTATCGTGAAAGACAAGGTGACGTTTTCTAATGGAAATAAGCTGGATGCAGAGGCAGTTAAAAAATCTCTGGAGAATGTTTTTGCGAACGGAGAAAGAGGTGCCGAGTATTTCACACCTGTTTCTATTGAAGCTGACGGCCAGAAACTGGTTATTACCACTGAAAAGCCAGAGCCAATATTGCCCAACAAGCTGGCTGATCCATTATTCTGTATCATTGATACATCTGTTGATAACAGTAAAATCGCTGATAACGGTCCAATCGGTACCGGTCCGTTTGTATGTGAATCTTTTGATTCTGCCACAAAGAAATGTGTGGTAGTAAAGAATGAAAATTACTGGAACGGTGAAGTGAAGACGGATCGGATTGAATTTATTTATTCCGAGGATCAGTCCATAATCAGTATGGGACTTCAATCAGGTGACTTTGATGCGGTATATAATGTCAGCATGAATGATATTGGTACTTTTGAAAAAAACAGTGACTATAAGATTAAAACAAACCCCAGCGGACGTACAACCATCGGTTTTATGAATCAGAACGGACAGCTGGGTGACAAGGTGCTTCGTGAGGCGGTTCTTCAAATGCAGGATAAAAATTCCTACTGCCGGAATCTGCTGAAAGATCAATATGTTCCAGGTAAGACGCTCATAACTTCCGCAGCAGATTATGGATATGATACTCTGGCGGATCCCAACGCATACAATCCTGACAATGCAAAGAAGTTGCTGGATGATGCAGGATATGCAGATACTGACGGAGATGGTTTTAGGGAAACACCGGATGGAGAACCGATCAATCTTCGCTTTATATATTATACCGGACGCCCGGAACAGCAGATCGTTGTTGAGGCAGCTCAGGCAGCAATGGCCACGGTGGGAATCAAAGTTACGCCAGAAGTGCATGATACTCAGACTGTTATGGACATGCAGAAGACGGGTGATTATGATTTGCTTTGCATGAGCATTAACATTATGAACTGCGGAGATCCTGAGAATCAGATCAATACCTATTTCAAGGCGGGCGGCACATATAATGCAACAGGATATACCAGTGGGGAGTTTAATTCTCTTATGGATCAGGTACATATAACCGCAGACCCCGGACAGAGAAAAGATTTAACCAGACAGGCAGAGCAGATTCTTTTAAATGATGCGGCAGCGATTTATTTTTGTTATCCTATTATGAACTTTGTTATGAAGAATCATGTGGATGGAATTAATTCTACGCCTGCAGATTTCTACTGGGTTGATGAAAATACATCGATTAATAATTAGCAGACATCGGAGGAACAGTTACTTATGACTCAGGTAAACAATAAAAGTTTAAATGAAACAATAAAAGAAGAGGTAACGGACTATTGGTCTTCACGCGCAGAGATATTTAACGAACTGAAAATACAGGAACTGAATTCTGACATGCGCGGGCGGTGGCTGGAGGAGCTTCAAAAGTATCTTCCTGCCAGGAAAGGTCTTAAAATACTGGATATTGGTACAGGAACCGGCTTTTTTTGCTTCCTGCTTGCGGCGGAAGGCCACGATCTGACTGGAATTGATCTCACTGAAAAAATGATTCTTGAAGCAAGAAAATCTTCGGCAATTCTGGGGATACCCGCTGCATTTTATGTGATGGATGCGGAAATGCCTGAGTTAGCAGATCATAGTTTTGATGCGATTGTTACCCGAAATGTTGCGTGGACACTGCCGGATCTTTCAAAAGCCTATGAAAAATGGCACCGTCTTTTGAAAAAGGATGGCGTACTCATTAATTTTGATGGGGATTACAGCAGAGAGAATGAACAGCAGAAACTGCCGGAAAATCATGCACATGCAAAAATAACACAGGAGCAATGGAGTGCATATGAGCATTTAAAGACTGAGCTCCGCCCTATCTCAAATCCAAGACCTGCATGGGATGTCCAGTTGCTGAAATCTGCAGGATTTAAGGAGATTATGCTAGACGAACAGGTGGGAGACAGAATTTATATTGAAATAAATCAGTTTTATAATCCCACACCAATCTTTACCATAGCAGCAAGAAAATGATGGTCTGATTCAATGGAAATGGATATTTAACGTGTATACTTGACCTGCTGATGGTGTTGAGTTAATATGGTTTTAAATGTATAATATTAGAAACATGTCAGGAAGCAGGAGGATATGATGTTCAGCCCAATCAAAAACACGAAGGTTTATGAACAGGTAATGGATCAAATCAGGGAAATGATTGATAATGGAGTTTTAAAAAAAGGAGACAAGCTTCCTTCTGAGAGAGATTTAGTTGAAGAATTACAGGTGAGCAGAGCATCGATCAGGGAAGCTCTTCGTGCATTAGAAGTCATTGGATTGATCGAATGCAGGCAGGGAGAAGGAAATTTTATTAAATCAAGCTTTCAGGATAATCTGTTTGAACCTTTATCTATTATGTATACGTTGGAAGGAACCAATCCCGGAGACATACTGGAACTGAGAAAGATCATGGAAGTTGAGGCTGCCGGCCTGGCTGCAAAGAGAATAACGGAAGAACAGTTAGCTGAATTAAAAGAAATTATGGAACGGTTTGAGAACTGCACGGATGAAGAAATGAATGCAATGATCGATAAAGAGCTGCATTATAAGATTGCAGAGTGTTCGGGGAATGTATTAATATTTAACATTCTTAGAACCGTTTCACTTCTTGTAGACGATTTCATTAAAGATGCCAGAAGATTGATCATCGCAGATCAGGAAAAGAAAAAGATGCTTTTATTACAGCATAAAGACATCTATCTGGCTATTGAAACGCACAGCTCTGTAGCAGCGCGCAAAGCGATGCGGCAGCATTTGGATTACACGAACAAGTATAGTAAGATGATCTGATGGTCTAAGGAGAAAAATTATGCTGGAACTATACAGAGCGATTGCAGACTGCAATCCAAATAGCAGAAATTTGGTGGCGTCAGTGTTAGATGGAGAAGCATTTGGTCAGAAGGCTCTGTTTTCTGACGAAACACTTATCTGTGAGACGAAAGAGTCCGGTTATTTTTCCCGGCACGGTGAAGAGGTACTGAAAGCAGTCCGGGATAAAGATCAATGCAGAAAGGGTCTGATTACGCTTGATGGCAGCCGTATTTTCTGCGACTGGCTGGGACAGGAGATTCATCTGGTAATTTGCGGAGCAGGTCATGTGTCGATTCCGGTTATACAGATTGGTCTCATGATGGGCTGTGAAATTACAGTGCTCGAAGACCGCCCCCAATTTGCGGATAATGCGCGCAGAGCCGGGGCAGCACAAGTCATTTGTGAACCATTTGAGCAGGGACTCAGACAGGTGGAAGGCGGCAGCAATACGTATTTTATTATTGTGACAAGAGGCCACCGCTATGATCAGACGTGTCTGGAACTGATTGCTGAGAAAAAGCATGCCTACATTGGTATGATAGGAAGCCGGTTACGGGTGGCAAAGGTAAAGGAGGCTGCGCTGATAAATGGTTGTGACAAGGCGGTACTCGATCAGGTATACAGTCCGATAGGGCTGAACATCAATGCAGAGACCCCGGTTGAGATCGGTGTATCCATTATGGCAGAAATTATTGAAGTAAAAAACAAGAAGATGCGTTTGAGCGGATATTCAAAAGATATATTGCATACGATTCTGAATCCGGAAGAAAAAGCCGGACGAAATGTTCTGGTTACAATTGTGGCCAGAAAGGGATCAGCTCCCCGGGATGTCGGCACCAAGATGCTGGTAACGCCGGAAGGAAGGTGTATCGGAACCATTGGGGGCGGGTGTATGGAGTCAGAGGTTATGCAAAAAGCATTCCATATGCTGCGCAGTGACGATGAGAAGGTTTTGCTCTGTCATGTAGATATGACCGGAACGGATGCAGAAGAGGAAGGCATGGTGTGCGGCGGAGTTATAGATGTACTGTTAGAAGTTGTATGAATTGTCAGGGCAATGTAAAAGGTTAAAAAAAGACAGAACACAGGTGGTGGTAATAGTAATATTATTACCTTTGTTCTGTCTTTTTTATATGAGTTGGAAAATGGTATTATGAAATTTTACTATTATTTTTTCAAATGTATAGATGTTTTTTTAAAATTGTGATATTATGGTTTCAAGTGGTCAGACCATAATACCAATAAAGCAATACAAATTTATGTTACGTCTGTATGATTTGCCACACTATATTTAATACATAGAAAGAGAGGGATACATATGGATATTTTAGTCTGTATCAAGCAGGTTCCGGATACTTCAAAAGTTGAAGTGGATCCTGTAACTGGTGTTTTAAAGAGAGATGGTGTAGATTCAAAAATGAACCCCTATGACTTGTATGCTTTAGAAACCGCACTGAAAATGAAAGAGCAGCAGGGCGGATCGGTAAAGGTGATCAGTATGGGACCGCCTCAGGCGAAAGAGGTTATTAAAGAAGCATATATGATGGGTGCGGACGACGGAGCTTTAATAACGGACAGAAAATTTGCAGGAGCAGATGTACTTGCCACCTCTTATACCATTTCCCAGGGTGTGAGAAAAATGGGGAAATTTGATCTTATCTTATGCGGAAAGCAGACAACAGACGGTGATACCGCCCAGGTAGGACCGGAGATGGGGGAATATCTAGGAATCCCGCATATCACCAATGTTTTAAAGATTGTGGAAATAAAAGAGAAATCGATCATAGTAGAGATGGATATGCCAGACACCATTGAAGTCGCTGAAATCCAGTTTCCATGTTTACTCACCGTTGAAAAAGATATTTTTCAGCCAAGGCTGCCATCTTACAAAAGAAAGTTAGAGGCAAAAGACAAAGAAATCAAAATCCTGACCATAAATGATTTTGAAGATAAAGATGAGATGAAATATGGGTTAAACGGTTCACCCACACAGGTAGAAAGAATATTTCCCCCATCGGTCAATAAGGACAGAGAGATATGGACTGGAACCGGCGATAAACTCAGCCTGCAAATGGCATCAAAACTGAAAGAGTTAAAATTTATATAGAAGGGTAGGAATTTCATGGGTAAATTAATATGTAACCAGGAGAACGTAAATGAGTCAAATATAGAAGAATTATTAAAAGTCTGTCCTTTTGGTGCAATTGAATACACAGATGGAAAAGTACAGGTAAATGCAGGCTGTAAAATGTGTAAGATATGTGTAAAAAAAGGTCCGGCAGGAGTGATGGAATTTGTTGAAACAGAGACAAAAAAGGTTGATAAGAGCCTGTGGAGAGGAATTGCAGTCTATGTTGACCATGTGGAAGGAACCATTCATCCGGTGACAATGGAGCTGATCGGAAAAGCAAGAGAGCTTGCTTCCGTTGTTGATTTTCCGGTGTATTGCGTTTTTATTGGCCACAATATTGAAAAGAAAGCGGAAGAACTGCTGCATTACGGTGTGGATGAAGTCTTTGTATATGATAACAAGGAATTGAAGGATTTCAGGATCGAAACTTATACGGCAGCCATGGAAGACTTTATAAATAAAGTAAAGCCATCTTCCATACTGGTCGGTGCCACAACCACAGGAAGATCTCTTGCACCCAGAGCAGCTACCAGGTTCAGAACCGGATTAACTGCTGACTGCACTATACTTGAAATGAAGGAAAATACAGATCTTGTTCAGATCAGACCGGCTTTTGGCGGCAATATTATGGCTCAGATTATATGTCCCAATACAAGACCTCAGATGGCAACGGTAAGATATAAGATTATGAATGCACCGGAAAGGCAGCGGGATTCAAAAGGAAAGATAACGGTATGTGAACTGGAAGAGGAGAGATTAAAATCCCAGATTAAGGTTTTGAAGGTTACGAAGAAAAAAGTGGAAGAAAACATATCAGATGCAGAGGTAATCGTTGCAGTAGGCAGAGCCATAAAATCAGAAAAAGACATGGTTATGGTGCGGGATCTGGCAGATCTGCTGCATGCCCAGATTGCAGGAACAAGACCCCTTGTGGAGGCAGGACTGATTCCGGCAAAGAAGCAGATTGGTCTTTCCGGCAGAACGGTGAAGCCAAAGCTGATCATCGCCCTGGGAATATCCGGTGCCGTACAGTTTGTCGCAGGAATGAATCACTCAGATCGTATCTTTGCAATAAATAAAGATGAAAACGCCTCTATCTTTCATACAGCACATTATGGAATTGTAGGAGATATTTATGAAATTGTACCGCAGCTGGTGAAAGAATTAAAGTGTGCAGGAGGGAATGAATGTGATGGATTATAAAAAAATTGATGCCGGAGATGTTGAATATCTGGTATCTTTACTAGGCAGGGACAGAGTATTTACCAATGAAGAAATTAATGAAGATTTCAGTCATGATGAAATGGGCGGAATAAGCAGGAAGCCGGATGTATTAGTGGAAGTTCTTACGGCAGAAGAAGTATCAAAGATCATGAAATACGCCTATGACCACAGAATCCCTGTTGTAGCCAGAGGATCAGGAACCGGTTTAGTCGGTGCATCTGTCCCGGTTTACGGCGGAATTATGATAAATATGTCCAAAATGAACCGGATACTGGAAATAGATGAAGAAAATTTAACCCTGACTCTGGAACCAGGAGTTTTATTAATGGAGATCAGTGAATTTGTTGAAGAACATGATTTGTTCTATCCGCCTGATCCAGGTGAAAAATCAGCTACCATTGCCGGCAACATCAATACGAATGCAGGAGGTATGAGAGCGGTTAAGTATGGAGTTACCAGAGATTACGTGAGAGGACTGGAAGTTGTTCTGCCAAACGGGGAAATCCTTCAGGTGGGGGGCAAGGTGGTAAAAAACTCCTCCGGTTACAGCATAAAAGACTTAATATGCGGGTCAGAAGGAACACTTGGAATTGTAACAAAGGCAATTTTAAAATTGCTTCCGCTGCCTAAAAAAGCGATATCATTGTTAATCCCATTTCCCAGCCTGGATATGGCGATCAGCGCTGTTCCTGAAATCGTAAAATCAAAAGCTGCTCCCACTGCCATAGAATTTATGCAGAGAGAAGTAATTCTGGCTGCCGAGGAATACTTAGGAAAGAAATTCCCTGATAATTCTTCGGATGCATATCTCTTACTTACATTTGACGGCAATACACGGGAAGAGATAGAAAAGGCATATGAAAAGGTAGCGGATATCTGCCTGAAGGAAGGCGCTGTTGATGTATTTATCGTTGATACAGATGAAAGAAAAGATTCTGTCTGGTCTGCAAGAGGGGCTTTTCTGGAAGCGGTCAAAGCATCGACAACAGATATGGATGAATGCGATGTTGTAGTTCCAAGAAATAAAATTGCTGAATTTATAAAATATACCCACGAGCTTCAAAACAGATTTCATGTAAGAATCAGAAGCTTTGGTCATGCAGGAGATGGAAATCTCCATGTATATGTATTAAAGGATGAGCTTTCAGAGGAAGCCTGGAAGAAGAAACTGGCGGAAGTATTTGAAGCCATGTACAGCAAATCAAGGGAGCTGAGCGGCCTGGTATCCGGAGAACATGGAATCGGTTTTGCCAAGAAAGTGTATATGCTGGAACAATACAGTCAGGAATATGTGGAACTGATGAAAAACATAAAATTGGCTTTTGATTCTAAAAATATTTTAAACCCAGGAAAGATTTTTCAGTAAAACAGCCGGATAAAAAGATCGTGAGGGAATCTTATGGCTAAAATTAAAATACCTTATTCAAATAAATTTTTAGAAGCTGACATTTCAGATCATAATCTGTCAGCAATATTAGAATCAAAAGCCCATGATTATCAGGCAGAGGGCAGTCAGGAGGAGATTGTTAACAGAGCTTTGGACCACCCAATCGGAAGTGCTTCCTTAGAGGAACTGGTTAAGGGGAGGAAAAACATGGTGATCATAACCAGCGATCATACAAGACCGGTGCCTAGCAAAGTGACAATGCCAATACTTCTTAAACGGATCAGAGCGGTAAATCCTGATATTGATATTAAAATTTTAATTGCTACCGGATTTCACAGGCCTGACACCATGGAAGAGATGATTGATAAGTTTGGCCGGGAGATTGCAGGCCATGAAGTGATCATTAACCATTTGTCAGAGGATGAAAACAGCGTTGTAAGGGCAGGGACTCTGCCTTCCGGCGGAGAACTATGGCTTAATAAGCTGGCTATGGAAACAGAATTGTTGATTTCAGAAGGATTTATAGAGCCTCATTTCTTTGCAGGATTTTCAGGGGGAAGAAAAAGTGTCCTTCCAGGCGTGGCATCTGCGAAAACAGTGATGGCGAATCATTGCTCCGAATTTATAGCAAGTGAGTATGCCAGGACGGGAGTTATAAATAATAATCCCATTCACAGGGATATGCTTTACGCCGCCAGGCAGGCAAAGCTGGCATTCATACTGAATGTTGTTATTGACAGTGAGAAGCATATTATCAATGCCTTCGCAGGAGACAGTGAGCTGGCCCATGCCGATGGCTGTAAATTTGTTATGGAACTGGCCTCGGTGAAGGCCGTAAAAGCAGATATCGCCATAACATCCAATGGAGGATATCCTCTGGACCAGAATGTATATCAGTCTGTGAAAGGTATGACTGCAGCAGAAGCAGTCTGCAGGGAAGGCGGAGTTATCATCATGGTATCTGCCTGCAATGACGGGCATGGCGGCAGGTCCTTTTATGAAAATATGGCAAATGCCGGGAGTCCGGAGGAAGTTCTTAACCGTGTCATGAAGACAGGGAGAACGGAAACGATACCGGACCAATGGGAATTTCAGATACTTGCCCGGATACTTAAGAAGCATACAGTCATACTTGTTTCCGATATGTGTGATCCGGAAATGATAAAGAAAATGCATATGCAGCATGCATGTACGTTAGAGGAAGCGCTTAAGAGGGCTTTTGAAATAAAAGGGGCAGATGCGAACATTACAGTCATACCGGATGGGGTGGGTGTTGTAGTGAAATGAATCATGTTAGGAGTTCTCCTTGGAGAACTCCTTTTTTAGGACAATTTATAAAAAAACATTGCAATAAGAACAGATGTTCCGTATACTGGAAGCATATAAAAGACATTGGTATTTGATTTTATATTTATGGTATATTATAGACAGACGGCTATTATAAAGAAATGAAAGGAGAGAATCATATGACTGGATTATGCAATGAGAATCTTATTTATAATAATTTAATCAATGGACGGTGGACAGAATCTGCATCAGGCGATGTCATCACCATAACATCACCTGCGGACGGTTCTTTTGTGGGTAAGATACAGGCGATCAGTAAGGAAGAAGTGAATGATATTGTCCGCTGTTCCAAAGCCGGTCAATCCCTGTGGGCTGCTGTACCCATATATGAAAAAGCAGCACTCCTTTATAAGGCAGCAGCGCTCCTGGAGGAAAGGACAGAAGAAATATCGGATATCCTTACGATGGAGATTGCAAAAGACAAGAAATCTTCCGTATCGGAATTGAAACGAACAGCGGATTTTTTGCGTTTTACTGCGGATGCAGGAAAAAGTCTGGAAGGGATTGCAGTGAGCGGGGAGAATTTCCCGGGCGGCTCCCGCAATAAGATGTCTTATGTAAAAAGAATTCCTCTCGGTACTGTATTAGCCATATCACCCTTTAACTACCCAATTAATTTATCGGCCTCCAAGATTGCACCTGCATTAATTGGAGGAAATGCTGTCATATTAAAACCGGCGACACAGGGAGCCATCAGTGCACTTCACCTAGTAAAGGCATTGCAGGATGCTGGACTTCCGGCAGGGGTGCTGCAGACAGTGACTGGAAAAGGAAGTGAGATTGGTGATTATATCGTAACACACGAAGGCATTGATTTTATTAACTTTACAGGCAGTACGGAAGTAGGCAGGCATATATCTAAGGTTTCCTGTATGACACCTTTGCTTTTAGAACTTGGCGGCAAGGATGCGGCTCTTGTGTTTGAAGATGCGGATCTGGAGTATGCGGCAGATAATATTGTGGAAGGCGCATTTTCTTATTCCGGTCAGCGCTGTACGGCGGTGAAACGCATTATTACGACTGATAAAGTTGCGGACCAGTTAGTAACGATGCTGAAGTCAAGAATTGAAAAATTGACCGTTGGAGATCCCAGAAAGTATGCGGTGGTTACTCCTTTGATTGATCAGAAGGCTGCTGATTTTGCCGGATTCTTAACACAGGATGCCATTGCAAAGGGGGCAGAACTGATCATTGGCAATAAGAGAGAAGGGAATCTGGTTTATCCGACCCTGTTAGATAAAGTAACTGTGGATATGGAGATCGCATGGAAAGAACCGTTTTCCCCCATTCTTCCGATTATCCGTGTAAAGAATATGGAGGAGGCGGTAGAAATCGCTAATCGTTCTGAGTATGGCCTGCAGTCCTCTGTTTTTACCAAAGACATTAATAAGGCATTCCGCATCGCTGAGAAATTAGAAGTGGGAACCGTTCAGATTAACAACAAGACAGAACGAGGTCCGGATCATTTCCCGTTTTTGGGAGTAAAAGCTTCCGGTATGGGGACTCAGGGTGTGAGATATTCCATAGAAGCGATGACAAGACCAAAAGCAGTTACTATTAATATAACAGAATAACAGTCAGAATATTGCAGCCTGCCCGTTTGATCCGGGCAGGCTGCAAAGTTTTGGTCATAAGACCTCCGTCAGCTCTCGTTACCTGAAAGGCTGTCAGCTTTTGTCTGATGAATCGTACCCCATTCGTAGTGTGGGGGAGCATAGACAGAAGTTAATTTCAGTGGCTGATTGCCAATATTAATAATGTTATGCCATATTCCTGCTGGAACAAATATTCCATAATTGTCAAAAACCAGATATTGGGAATCCATGGAGAACTTAGACGTTCCCAGCTGAACCAGCCCCAGTCCTTCCTCTACTCTTAAAAACTGGTCAAGATCGGAATGGACCTCCAGCCCCACGGTTCCTTTGACAGGTATGTTCATAAGCGTGACCTGGAGATGGTCTCCGGTCCAGAGAGAAGAGCGAAAATTGCCGTTTTGCCCGGCAGCCTTCTGCATATCAATAATAAAAGGGTTTGGTCCGAAATCGGAAGGAAATTCAGGTACATTCGTCATTTCAGAATCGAATTCAATCTTGTTGTATTCATTCATAACATCATTCACCGAGATAATTGTTTCTATTATTATATGAATTGATAATTAGGGGTGATACCGTTTTTGGTGACATTTGTAAATAATTTGACTTAATAAACGAACATTTGTAATCCAACTAGCAAACCTTTTGACAAAATATGTCATTATATGATATTGTTGATTAATACCAATATTTAGTGAAACAGGATATAAACCTGTTAATCTGGTATTGTAATAGAGTATTGACATTAATCATTATTAATTACAGGAGGCTTTATTCTATGGCGGGTACAAAAGTTGTTATAGTTGATGATTCTCCCTTCTCTATCGCTTTCATCAAAGGAATTCTTATTAGAAACGGTCTTGAAGTAGTGGGGGAAGCAGGGACACTGGAAGAAGTAAAACAGGTGATACAGGAAACAAAGCCTCAGCTTGTGACGATGGACATGACACTGCCTGGAACCGATGGATTGGAGTGCACCCGTGCAATTCATGAAATTGACAGAAACATTAAAGTTATCGTCATCAGTTCCATGATGGATGATGAAATTGTGAAGGAAGCAAAGGAAAATAAGGTTTCTGCTTATGTCCAGAAGCCTATCGATGAAGAGGAGCTGATGACTGCGGTTAACCGTGTCATGTCATCAGAGGAGTTATTCCGCTTTTTATCAAGTGAGTATATTAAAATTTTTAAAGAGGCACTTCTTGATGGAACCAACAAATTAACGAAGACGCTTATCCAATACAAAGATGAATATGTCTGCAGTAAGGAATTCAAGTCAGAAGGACTGGCAGTTATTGTTGGTATTATCGGTAAGTTTTCCGGAAGAATGCTGATTGATGTAAAAATGGAAACTGCTTATAAGCTGACTGCTTCCATGATGAAAAGAGAGGCTGCGGGCAATGATGAGGTTCTTGCAGTGCTTGGAGAGTTTACCAATATTGTGTCTGGTAATGCCTGCTCTATTATAAACAGAATGAATAAAGCCTACGGACTCCGGGTGGCACCCCCGACAATTATGCACGGTGAAAGTATACATATTACCGCTCCTGGATATACAACAACAAACATACTGGCAGAGTCGGAATTTGGAGATATTCTGCTTAATATTGGATTTCAAAGGGGTGATGATCAGTGGATGTAAAATACATAAATCCATTTATTGAAGCATTTCTTACCGTTATGCCGCAGCTGGGATTTGAAAAAGTTGAAAAAACCAATTTAAGCTTGAAAGACTGCAGTCTGACTTATACAGGAGTAATCATGACAGTCGGCATTGTAGGAGAAATAAAAGGAAATGTGGTCTATTATCTGGATCTTGAACAAGCAAAAAAGGTAGCATCTACCATGATGATGGGGATGCCTGTTGACGATTTTGATGAAATGGCTCAAAGTGCTATTTCAGAATTAGCCAATATGCTGACTGCGAATGCTGCCACATTTTTTGCTAATATCGGCATCACCGTAGATATTTCAACGCCTACCCTCCTTTATGGGGATCAGGTTTCAGTGAAGATGCATTCCAGCCAGATACTCTGTATCCAGATGCTGGCGGATGATATTCCATTTGATATTAATATTGCGTTTTCATAACTATTTTTTACACAAAAAGTATAGCCATTGAGATAACAGGCCTGTGAATATGGGGAACCCCGGATTCGCAGGCCTGTTTGCGCTGCTTTTTGTTGGAAAATAATAACATTTCCCTTTAAACTTTTGAATATAAATAAATAGGAAACAGATCAATCAAGGGGGATTGGAAATGTATCTGAAGTCTGTTAAAAATAATCGGACCCTGCTTTTTATGTGCCTTCCGGCAATCATATTTTTCACAGTATTTAACTATTGTCCGCTGCCAGGTATTTATATCGCTTTTACCAACTACAACTTCAGAGACGGAATCTTTGCCAGTCCTTTCGCAGGCTTTAAAAACTTTGAATTTCTTATAAAATCCGGACAGCTATGGCTGTTAACCAGAAATACAATTCTTTACAATCTGGTATTTATTTTTTTAGGAAATGTGCTTCAGATAACTTTGGCTGTCATGTTAAATGAAATCGGAAGCCGCATATTTAAAAAAACAGCCCAGACCATGATGTTTCTTCCGTATTTTATATCTGCCGTACTGATCGGCGCTATTATGTTTAATATTCTCAATTATGATACGGGGGCGCTTAATACCCTGATCCGGCAGACTGGAGGGAACCCGTTAAAGATTTACAGCATGGCTGGAGCATGGCCTTTTATCATTGTATTTTGTCAGATGTGGCAGCAGACCGGATATGGATCTGTGGTTTATTTTGCCGCAATATGCGGGATTGACACCAATATCATAGAAGCAGCCGAGGTGGATGGCGCTACCAGTATTCAGAGAATCCGCTATATCATCCTGCCTGGACTGAAACCTACCTTTATAATTCTGCTTTTGTTTTCTCTGGGAGGAATTATGAAAGGAAATTTCGGTCTTTTCTGGAATCTGGTAGGTATGAATTCCCAGCTTTTTGGTACGACTGATATTATAGAAACTGCAGTCTACCGGATGATGATGTCTCAGAATAATTTTTCCACTTCTTCGGCAGTCGGGCTTTACCAGTCGGCATTTGGATTCACACTTGTGATGTTATGCAATTGGCTGGTAAAGCGGATTGATCCCGATTACGCATTATTTTGAATGAGGAGGGAAACATGACTGGTACGAAACTATTAAAGGGAATCTCTTATTTATGTGTAAGTATCTTCACAATTGTCTGTATACTCCCTTTTCTTTTGATTCTTTCTGCATCATTCAGTACGGAGAGTGTGATCAGCAGAGAGGGATTTGGACTTTTTCCCAAAGGATTTACATTTGCTGCATATAGCTGGGTATTCCGTTATCCTAAAATGATTCTTGGATCTTACGGAGTTACCATTGTAATGACAGTATGCGGAACCGGATTGGGGCTGTTCTTGATTGCAATGACAGGCTATGCACTTCAGAGACAGGATTTTCCTTTTCGCAATGTATTGTCATTCTTTATTTATTTTACAACACTTTTTTCCGCCGGAATGGCACCTACCTATATCTGGGTGTCCAGATACCTTCATTTAAAGGGCAGTTATCTGGCAGTATTTCTCCAGCTTTTAATGACTCCCTGGCTGATTATACTGATGAAAAATTTTGCGAAATCTGTGCCATTTGAGATAACGGAGTCAGGTAAGATGGATGGAGCCGGTGATTTCACTATTTTCCAGGTTCTGATTTTCCCCATGCTGAAGCCGGCATTGGCTACCGTGGGCTTATTTCTCGCACTTGGATACTGGAACGAATGGTATCAGTCCTCTCTGTATTTGGGATCCTCTGTAGCCTATAAGCCGCTGCAGTACTATTTATACAATATCATCAACACGGCAAATGCCTTAAAGGGTTCTGTAGCTGGTGCGAATGTTTCCATTACAGCGCTGCCAAGCAACACATTAAAGATGGCGACTGCTGTTGTTGCAACCGGACCTATTGTATTTTTGTATCCATTTGTGCAGAAATATTTTATTACTGGTATTTCCATAGGTGCTGTTAAGGGCTGAAAAGGCTGAATGGGGATTTGGTAAAGAAATGGAGGGTTAAAATGAAAAAGTGTTGTTATGCAAAAGTGCTGCTGGCCGCAGGAATTATTGTTTCTCTTGCCGGAGTCCTGACTGGGTGTGGGAAAAAAACAGATGGGGAAAAAGAAGATGCCGCTTCGGTGAAAAATCATGAAGTCATTACCATGCTTGTGCTGGGAGATAAACCTTCCAACGGCAGATGTGAGGCGATGCTAAAGGAATTGAATCAGGTTCTTACAAAAAAGGTCAATGCGGAACTGAAACTTACGTATGTGGAATGGGCGGACTGGCAGACTCAGTATAATGTGCAGCTGTTAGGAGGCGATGATTCTCTTGATATTATAACGACTGCAACGGACTGGCTTTATGCCTGGGAAAATATTCAAAAGGGTGCATTTCTCCCTTTGAGTGAAGAGATGTTAAAAACTTATGCGCCCAAAACCTGGGAACAGGTGGAATCTTTAAGAGACTGGGATATTTGCAAATATGAAGGAGAGATTTACTTAATTCCGGAAGACCACTTTACCCAGTATACAAACCACGGGATGTTTTACCGGGGAGACTGGGCAAAAGAGGCTGGTTTAAAGGATGGAACAGTAGAGAAATTCGATGACATGACCACGTATTTTAAGTATATAAAAGAAAATAAAGAAGGGGTTATTCCCTGGGATGTTCCCGGAAAAAATAATGCAGCAGGCTTATTAGGTGCCTGCATCCAGTCCAACTCAGATGCCCGTGTCATAATTGGATGTAATGCAGGTAATTTTGAATTCTGGTATACCTCTGCATCTGATCCCAATACTGTATTTTCTCCCTATATGGAGGGAGATGTTCTCTATGACGCCGCCGATCTTATGAAGAAATGGAATGAAACCGGAGTGTGGAGAGAGGATGTTTTAAACTTTGACGGAGATGCCAGAGAGGAGATGTATGCGGGTACCAGCGGGGCAGACCAGCACCACAGCCAGACCTTCTATTCCCAGGTAAGACCAGGCATGGAACGAAAACAGCCGGGGTCAGATGTAAAGATGTACCCATGGGGACTGGAAAATAATAATATTGCGAAACCTTTAAAAACCCATGGAGCTGCTGCAGTCAGCGTAAATTCCAAACATCCGGAGCGGGCCCTGATGGTATATGATCTGCTGCGAAACGATGAGGAATGCTACCGGTATATTAATTATGGGATTGAAGGGACTGATTATATCTTAACAGAGGATGGGAAGCTTGCATATCCGGAGGGCTGGGATCAAAGCACCGATAAGCTGGATGCCAACTTCTGGTGTGGCAGAAATGATGATCTGGAGCTGGATAACAGCTATCACTGGAACGGAAAAAAGGAAATGATTGATAATCTCAATAAAATTGCCTATGACTATCCATTCGAAAATCTCATTTTGAATAAAAGTGCGGTGGAGGCGGAACAGGCAGCGATTGCCAGCGTGCTGTCAGAATATATTCCCCAGCTTGCTTACGGGAAGTATCAGGATCCCCATCAGGCCATTGACGAAATGAGGAAAAAAATTGAGGATGCGGGTTATCAGAAGGTGAAAGAATCGTTTCAGAATGATATGAATGGACTTGTGAACAGGCAGAAAAATTAAGTACAATACCAATCATTTGACTGCAGGGCGTTTAATCAGACGGAGTGTCCCTGAATGAATGCCCTGTTTCCTAAACACATTAATTTTGTGGATGATTTACAAAAAAAACATAAAAAATTAGCGAATATGTCGAAAATATTGAAAACCAGTTGTTTTTTTACAACAAAAATGCTATAGTGTATTTTGTTACAAATTAAATAGTAATTTAAGAAGACGTGTTACTGGTAATGCAGGCAAGATCGGATTAAGCGGGTGTATAAGGCTTATGGAAAAAGTCTTATATTCAGGCGTTTAGTCGGGTCTTTTTGTTTTGCCATTCCGGCCGGGTGGAAAAACAGAAAAATACTTGAAAGGAATTTGATATATGAACTATAATCAGATAGCAGAAGATATTATAACAAATATTGGCGGGTCCGGTAATGTAAAAGGGCTGACACATTGCTTTACAAGATTGAGGTTTGAATTAAAAGATTCAAAAAAAGCAGATAGAAAGACAATTGAGAGCATGGAAGGCGTAATCTCTGTTGTGGAGAGCGGAGGACAGTTTCAGATCGTTCTTGGTACAAAAGTTACGAAGATATATGATGCCATTCTTCCCATGCTGTCCATGGAAGAGCTGGAATCGGGAAATGATGAGAAGGGGTCTATATGGAACCGGATCCTGATTGCCATTTCATCCATTTTTACTCCCATGGTTCCGGCAATTGCAGCTTCCGGTCTTTTAAAGGGATTTTTAACAATTGCGAGAATCATGTCAGCCAAGCGGGGAATCGATATTACGGTTGACCAGACGTATATACTGATCATGGCGGCAACGGATGCATTGTTTTATTTTATGCCCATTATCCTTGCCTATACCAGTGCCAAAGTATTTAAGGCCAACGAATTCGTCGCCATGGCTCTTGGCGGAACCATGTGTTACCCGGCTGTTGTTACTCTTATGACTGGAAAAGAGGCAGTCAGTATGTTTGGCATCGCTCTGACAAAAGCCAGCTATACTTCTTCCGTAATTCCTATTATCATCGGAGTATTTATCCTTGCATATATTCAGCGGTTTTTAGAAAAAATCGTTCCGGAAGTGTTAAAGATCATTCTTGTTCCAGGAATCTCTCTTCTGGTTATGATTCCGGCAACCTTTATGGTCTTTGGTCCTATCGGTATTTATATCGGAAATGTGATCAACTTTATTTATACAGGAATGATGAATTTAAGCCCGGCTCTATGCGGCGCATTTGTAGGCGGTATGTGGTGTGTGTTCGTTATTTTCGGCGCTCACAGAGCCCTTCTTCCCATTGGAATCAATGACGTGGCTCAGTTTGGACATCAGAACCTTCTGGCCTTTGCCGGTGCAGCCAACTTCTCTCAGGGCGGCGCTGCTTTAGGTGTTATGTTAAAAACGAAAAGCAAAGATCTAAAAACGGTTGCAGCATCTGCTTCCATATCTGCTTCTGTTTGCGGAATAACGGAGCCTGCAATTTACGGTTGTAATCTGCGGTTGAAAAAGCCTATGATTTATGCAATTGTGTGTGGTGCTGCCGGCGGAGCGATTATGGGAATAGGCGGAGTATACGGAGACTCATTTGCAAATAACGGTATTCTCACATTTGCAACATATGCAGCTTTTGGAGTGAAACCATTTCTCTATTATCTCGCCGGAGTTGCAGTATCCTTCTTTGGTGCCATGGTTCTAACACTTATTTTTGGATTTGAAGATATAAATGTAAAAAAGCAAAAAGCTTCTATTATTCCTGCTGAAAACAGCCAGGCGCAGGAGCGTGAGGCGGATATCTCTAACGCGGATTTATTGATTGGCTCACCCATAGAAGGGAAAGCCGTACCTATGACTTCAGTCGGTGATGAAGTATTTTCTTCTATGGCACTTGGAGGAGGAATTGCAATTATTCCGGAAAAAGGAGAGGTAGTGGCACCGGAAGATTGCACCGTTACTTTAATCTATCCCACGCTTCATGCACTGGGGCTGATGCTTGACAACGGGGTGGAGATGATTATACATGTGGGAATTAACACTGTTATGCTGGAAGGAAAACATTTCAGGAAGCATGTGGAAGAGGGCTCTCATATTAAAAAGGGGACAAAGATTCTTTCCTTTGATCTTGATGCTTTAAAGAAAGAAGGATTTGATACCACGGTTCCAGTTATTATCAGCAATACTTCGCTCTTTAAAGAAGTGCAGGGAATAACCGGTGACGGAGCATCGCTTGTAAAACCGGTAATTGCAATTGAAAAGGAAAGTGAAAGGAGTAATTAGTTTGGAGTATAAAATGACAAATTTTCCGGATAACTTTATGTGGGGAGCGTCTTCTTCCGCATTCCAGATTGAAGGCGGCTGGGATGAAGGCGGAAAAGGTCCTACGATTGCAGATATTAATTCATTCAAACGTTCTCAGATACAGGCGGACAGCAGGGTGGCCAGTGATTTTTACCATCACTGGAAAGAGGATATCGGCCTTATGAAGGAACTGGGTCTTCATATTTACCGTTTTTCGATCTCATGGGCAAGAATTATTCCAGATGGAGACGGTGAAATGAATCAGGAGGGCATTGATTTTTACAATGCAATCATTGACTGCCTCCTGGAAAATGAAATCATGCCTTTTATTACGCTGTACCATTTTGATCTGCCTTATGCTCTTGTTGAAAAATACAATGGCTGGGAGTCCAGGGAATGTGTAAAGGCATTTGAGCGGTACGCAAGGATTTGCTTTGAAGCGTTCGGCGACAGAGTTACTTACTGGCAGGTACATAATGAACAGAATTTGATGGTGCGGGTCAATGAGCGGGTTAATATTGCAGCTGAGGATGATTTAGAAGCGGACCGGCTGAGAGCGCAGATGGATTATCATATGTTTCTTGCCCATGCCCTTGCTGTAAAAGCCTGCCATGCGATGATACCGGGGGGTAAAATCGGTCCCGCTGTTTCTTCCACCTGCACCTATCCGGAAAGCAGCAGGCCGGAAGATGTCTGGGCGGCAAGGCTGAATGACTGGTTTAAAACCGATTACTGTCTGGATATGCATTACTATGGGAAATATCCAGGCTATTATATGAATTATTTAGAACAAAGAAACATCGTTCCGATTATGAATCCTGAGGATGAGGGCATATTAAAGGACGCCGGAATGGATTTTATCGCACTGAATTATTACCGCACTCTTTGTGTCCGTTATCTTCCTGAGAATGAGGATCACCCTGCGGGAGAGAGAGCATTTCCCATTAATGAGGTGGATTTTGACCAGTATGGATATTTCCATCACATAAAAAATCCAAATCTGATATCCAGCGAATACGGAGCCCAGATTGACCCCCTTGGACTAAGAACAGTCCTTAACAATTATCATCAGAAATACCATCTTCCGCTGATTGTGACAGAGAATGGCCTTGGGGCGGCGGATACATTAACAGAAGACGGGATAGTACACGATGATTACCGCATTGATTATTTAAAAACTCATGTTGAAGCTTTGAGGCAGGCGGTTTCAGACGGGGTGGAACTGATGGGGTATTCCCCATGGTCCTTTATGGATCTGTTAAGTTCTCATGAAGGTTTTCGAAAACGGTATGGATTTGTTTACGTAAACCGGGATGATCATGATTTAAAAGATTTGCGCCGGATAAAAAAAGACAGCTTTTATTGGTACAAACGTGTGATTGAAACCAATGGAGGCCAACTTTAATTAACAGAAACGGGGTAGGTTATGAGAGTTATTAAGGTTATGAATAATTCTCTGCTGCTGGCGCTTGACGACAGCGGCAGAGAGGTAATCCTCATGGGAAAGGGGATCGGATTTAATAAATCCATCGGCCATCATTTAAAAAGTGAAGATATAGAAAAAGTATTTGTATTAAAAGACCGGTCTGTTTCAAAAAATATTATCCGGCTCGCTTCAGAAATTGACAGTACTTATTTTGAACTTGCCAAACAGGTGATTGATTACGGCATAGAACAATATCAGATGGTACTGATGGAGCATATTTATCTTGGGCTTACGGATCATCTTTCATTTGCAGTAAAAAGGCACCGCGAGGGGATTACCATACAGAATTTTTATACACAGACTTTAAAGCGTTTTAACCCGAATGAATATAAAACCGGATTATATGCCCTGCAGCTTGTGAGGGAGCAGCTGCAGGTGGAACTTCCGGAGGATGAGGCCGGTAACATCGCTTTTCACTTTATCAATGCCCAGACCAATAACTCTTATCTTACCGATAACCAGAAAATCATTGAAACTGTGAAGGGTGTTTTAGATATCGTAAAATACAACTTCTCCATAATCTTTGATGAGGATGGCATTGGATATACACGTTTCGTAACTCACCTCCGCTTATTCGCACAAAGACTGGTAAACGGCGGCCAGGATATCTACGACTATGAGGATTCCTTTTACAGCCATGTCCTTGAGAATTGTCCAAGGGAGTATGAATGCGTAAAGAAAATCGGGATTTTTATACAGGAGAAATTTAACTGCGGTTTGGCGAGGCAGGAAGAAATGTATCTGACTGTTCATATACACAGGGTACTGGAGGAGTATTCACAGCGGAAAGAATAATGAAGGGACATCACTTTGAACGAACATCAGTTTACGCGTAGACAGGAAATCATTTTTCTTGCCATGGTTTCTCTTTTTTGGTTTGCGCAGTACATATATATTCCCTATCAGACAGCCTATCTGGCATTATGCGGTGTCAGCAGTTCATTTACCGGGCTGGTGATAGGGGCTTACGGAATCTCACAGCTGGTTCTCAGATTCCCCATCGGTTTGTGTGCGGATTGTGCTGGCAGGCATAAAGGATTTCTTATGGCAGGAACATTGCTTGCAGGTCTTGCTTCGGTTCTACGCATATCAGGCTGCAGCGGTCCGGCTTTTTTGGCTGCCAATTTACTTTCTGGAATGGCTTCTGCCATGTGGATTTCTTTTATGGTTTTTTATACGGGGCATTATACGGAATCGGAACAGCAGACAGCTACCAGCAGAATTGTCCTGTTTAATAATCTGGGGATGCTTATGGGGTTCCTTACCAGCACTCTGACCTATAACCGGATTGGTATGAGGGGAATCTGTTTCTTAAGCATATGTGCAGGTCTTCTGGCTTTTGCATTTTCTTTTTTGATACAGGAGGAAGGTTCCCCGGTACAGGAGAAAAAGAAAAAGAAGAGAGATCTGCTTATGTGCTGTACAGAGAAAAGACTATGGTTTTTCTCCTTTCTGGCTTTAATTCAGCAGGGCATACAGCTGACGGCTGCCATGTCATTTACCAATCAGATCATAAAAGATCTGGGGGCATCCGATGGACTTTTGGGATTATCTTCCGTTATTTATATGATATCGGCTGTATTTTTTGCAGCATTTGCATCAGGAGGGGGCTGTAAAAGAAAAGGATCCCGATTCTGGATCCCAATGGTTTTTATTATTGTGTCAATATACTGTGTTTTAGTTCCTGTAATAAAAGACATTCCGGTTCTTTTATTGCTTCAGATACTGCCGGGGGTGTCAACGGGGATTTTGTTTTCCTATCTTACCAGTGAAGCAATGTGTGGAGTTCCATCCAGCTGCAAGGCTACCGCAATGGGATTTTTCCAGGCTGTCTATGCAGTCGGTATGACTGTATTTCCCGCGGTAACAGGAGTGCTGGCTTCAAAAATAGGGATGAGAACAGGGTATTTGATGCTGGCAGCATGTTCTCTTTTGGGCTGGGGTGCATCTTTTCAGTATTACAAATCATGGAAGAAAAAAGAAACATAAATGGAAATGAGACAGGGAGCCGCTTTGACAGGGCTCTCTGTCTTTATTATAAACTTATGTAAAAGTTGAAATCTGATCAAAAAGATGAATCATATCAATCTGCCCGTATCCCCATATATCATTTGGGTAGAAGCAGGCATTGTCACGGTTTGCACAGCGAATTATCATGCGGTTTGCCTTTACGCCGGTTATTGTGGTATGGTTGCCTCTGATAAAACCCCATTCCATTATCATTGCAGCAGCTCCGGCAGCGTGGGCAGCAGCGGCCCCGGTGCCGGAAAGTGTGCCGTATCGGTTTTCCGGCAGAGCACAGGGGATCTTAAAACCGGGAGCTGCCACATCAGGAAGAATTTCCCCAAAGCGGGAGAATCCCCTTCCGGATTCATTAAGTATACAGTTGTCAATCTGGTTATAGGCAGCAACTGTAAGTGGAACACGGGCATCTCCCGGAGAAGTGATGGTTGTATTTGGATCTGAGTGATAAAAGTAAGTATCAGGAGAGAGCAGATTTCCGGATGGGAGCCAGCAATGGAAGGAAAATGGCTCATTTCCTTCACTTTTAACCTGGCAATGCCAGATACCGGGATGGGGATTATTAAAACGCACCAGAATCACCTGATCCCCTGTGGAACCTTCCAGAATAATGTTATTAATCCAGACAGAACTCTGACCGCATGAAAGGCTGAATTTCTGGCAGGTGTTAACCGAAGTATAGAGACTGCTTACAATTTCGCAGTCAGGAGAGTAAAGTTCAAGGGTAATCCGTCCTGCTGGAAATGGCCAGATTTCCATGGAAAACATTCGGTCATCTTTTCCGATTTTTATATCAAAACTGCTGCAGTAGGGGGGGATATGGGAATAACAATAATAGTGTCTCTTACTTGCTCCCTCATTCCCTGCTGCCATTACTGCACCCATACGGGGCTGTCTGACGATCAGGTCCAAATAGGAACTTAAAGGTCCCCGCCCATCATGTCCTCCCTGACTGCTGCCCAAGGTAATGCAGAGGATTAAGGGGCGGCTTAACTGTGCCGCTACGTTTAGAAGATACCGGATTCCAAGCATAATATCGGATTCCTGATAGCAGAGGGAGTGCTCTGGTATAAAATAAATCTGTTTTAGATTGTCTTTTGCTTCTTTCAGCTTTACAACAGCTAATTTACTTTGAGAAACAACTCCTGTAAAGGAATGTTCCTCATCACGGCTGCCTGCCACGATGCTGGCAATAGCAGTACCGTGACCGCTGGTATCTGTAACAGGGACGATATCTAACGGAAGGGGTGATTTTAAAGCAGTATTGATATGGTTTTTAGTGTATTCAGAGCCAAAATCAAAACCTTCCGGAGGTTTGCCGGTCTGATCGGTCTGGTCCCAGATAGAGAGAATACGCGTAGTTCCATCATGATTTTGAAAAGCAGAGTGGCGATAGTCGATGCCTGTGTCTATGATACCAATCACAACTCCAAGACCCATAAAATTCAACACAGACTGATAAGAAAGGGAGGCAGTACCCGGATTTTCTGTGCATATGGCGGAAGTCAGTGTAAAAACAGAAGGGAAATTTTCGTATGGATGCATACCTAAATCGCAGGCCTGCATGTTTGTTTGCGCCAGATGGAGCAGAGAATGTTCGTCATTTAATTTTGTGACATTTTCTGAAAGAGCACAAGAAGGGATCAGGGAGTTGCTGAGGATAAAGTCATAATATCCGTTATCAAGTATTTTGTTCATGACAAACCTGCCTTTCTATACACAGTATATAACCATTTTATGCCAGTGAACAATCCAAATACCAAACAAATGGCTGAATAAGAAAAAAAATGATTTATCTGTATCAAATCGCTTTTTTACGATAAAACGCCCTTGACAAATAGTCAGTACTGAGTATAATGAATTTATTAGATAGTCAGTACTGACTAGATAGGAGGAGCTTGATATGATACCTTTGTATATACTCGGGATATTACTGCGGTTCGGACCCCAGCATGGTTACCAGATCAAAAAAATTATGGAAGAACAGCTGGAGGATTTTACCAGGATAAAACTTCCCAATGTATATTACCACCTTGAGAAGATGGAAGCGTCCGGCATTCTGACAGCTTTAAGAGATAAGCAAAGTGCAAGACCGGAAAAAACCGTGTATTTTGTGGGGGAGACAGGAGCGGAGAAGTTTAAGGAGCTGTTAAAACAGACTTTGGATATGAATTATCGTCCTGTTTTTGAAGCGGATGCTGCATTCTATTTTTCTGAATATCTCACTGCATCAGATTTTCTGAAAAGCCTTACTCTTCATATCGACCATCTGAAAGCAGTGCTGAAAGGAATTGAAGAGCATCGGGCAGAGATGGAAAAGGTTATACCAAAAGATATGAAAACTTACGCTGAGATCATTTTTAATCATCATATCATGCATTACAAAGCCGAATTAAACTGGGCGGAAGAATCCGCAGGAGCCATCAGAAAGAAAGGAGCAGGCTATGACAGCAGTGAGAATTGTTGAAACGAATGAGGGAATCCAGAGTGAAGTGACATCAGAGATTTTTGATGAGTTTGCAAAAGGTATGAGGGATAAGGGATGGAATGGGGTGACTGACATGATATCCTCCGGAATTCATGGAGGAGATATTCTGGAGATTGGCCCAGGTCCCGGCTATGTAGGTTTAGAGCTGGCAAAACAGGTAAATCCCAGAACTTTTACCGGGTGTGAGATCAGTCCGGCCATGATCCGTATAGCGGAGAAAAATGCCCGGGAATATGGAATTGCTGCACACTATGTTCAGGGGAATGGTATGAATATGCCGTTGCCTGACGCTGCATATGATTGTGTGATATCCAATGGATCCATGCATGAATGGGAAAGTCCGGTTGATGTTTTTAATGAGATTTACAGAGTCCTTCGTCCGGGAGGAAGGTATTGCATTACAGATATGAGACGGGATATCAGCTTTTTGAAACGATATATGATATATTTCAGCACAAAACCAAAAGAAATCAGACCTGGATTTCTTTCTTCGCTCAATGCTTCTTATACAATGGAAGAGATACAGGAACTTCTTGACAGCAGCAGACTTTGTGGCGGAATGGTAAAAAAGGATTTTATGGGATTAAGTATAACTGGAGAGAAGAGCTAGCCGGTTCAGGCAGCAAACTATTTTATTATAAAAAATATTGACAACGAAGAAAAAAAGTTTTATATTGAGTATATACTCAATGAGTTGGTGGTCATTAATATGAAATCAAAAAGACAGATACAAAAAGAAACAACCAGGCAGAAAATTATGGATACCGCGTACCGGATTTATGCAAATGAAGGTTTTTCTGCTTCAACTGCAAGGATTGCCAAAGAGGCAGGGGTCTCACATGGAACTGTTTTTGCTCATTTCCAGTCACTGAATGATCTGCTGGAATGTATTATTGGAGAGTTTCAGATCAGCCTCGCTGCCGAATTTCATGATATGGCAGAATCCAGCATCAGTGTCAGTGATTTACTGGATACACATTTAAAGATTCTCATGGAACATGAGGATTTTTATCTTCGCCTTATTACAGAAAGGAGTCTTTTGCCGGAAGAAGTACAGTATGTATATGCGGATAATCAGTCTGCGATTGCCCATCATTTTAACCTGCTGATGTCAAGGGAGATGAAGAATGGCACCATAAAAGAGATCCCTGTCCATATGCTTTTTAATACATGGCTTGGAATGATCCATTATTACTTATGGAACAAGGATTTCTTTTCCCCGGATGAACCGGTATTGGCACGTTACTCCGGAGAATTGAAACATACATTTTTAAGTCTTATTTTGAAGTAAACGAGGAGGAGAAGGATATGAAGGTATGCATAGCCTGTGGTATGCCCATGGAAAAGAAATCTGATTTTGCAGGAGGCGATGAGCAGAAAGATTATTGTGTTTATTGTGCCAGACCGGACGGATCCATGAGGTCATTTGAAGAGGCAAAGGCTGGTATGACGAAGTTTATTATGGAGTCTCAGGGGTTTGATGAAACAGCGGCAGAGAAAATTGCGGTGAGCAGTATGAAAAAACTGCCTGCCTGGAAGGATCAGTTTTGTGACGAATGAACAGCATCACGTATGAGAAAGGAGTAGAACCATATGCAGGTAAGTAATGCATTTTCAGTATTTGCACAGGAGGCACCTGAGGTTCAGGGACCATGGATGGAGATGGTTCAGAAGCTGGACATGGCAAGCGGACTTGACAAAAAGACAGAGGAACTTGCGTATATTGCGGTAATGGCAGTAATGCGGCTGGAAAGCGGTCTGCCTTTTCATGTTCAGCTGGCAAAATCACATGGAGCTACGAGAGAGGAAATAATCAGCAGTGTACTGGTTGGACTGCCTGCTGCAGGAAATGTCGTGATTCAGTCATTGCCCATTGCACTCGAAGCTTATGACAAAGAATAGAAAAGAAAACTGGAGTTAATTTTCCCCCTGAGTCCTTTACGTCTGAATCTCAAACTTTCAGCGAAAGCGGCCAGGGGGTGTTTTTATTTAATGGTTTTCGTCCTCGTTTATGGCTGCATCAGGAAAGGAATTAAAGAAAACGGTATGGTCTAAATCATAGCGTTTTTCATGAAGGGGATGGGGGACTGAGTCTTCTCTTGGATAACCAAGGGGGAGCAGTGCCACAGGAATAAAAGCCTCCGGGATATGAAATGATTCTCTTATGGCTGTTGGGTCGAAATGACCCACCCAGGTGGTTCCAAGTCCCAGTTCTGCAGCCTGCAGCATCATCTGAGTCGTCACAATGCTTGCATCCACCATGCCCATATCTTCCTGGTCATAGGATCTTTTCCAGCTTACTGCAGTGTCATAGCAGATCAACAGGGCCATGGGTGCATGAAAATGATAGGGAGTACATTCCTTTAGTTTTGCAAGATTCTCCTCACTGTCCAAAACAAGAATGCGCTGGGGCTGATAATTAACTGCTGTGGGAGCAGCCTGGCCTGCCTCCAGGATCAGTCTTAATGTGTCCGGTTCTATTTTTCGGTCACTGAATTTTCTGACGGAATAACGTTCTTTTGCTAATTGAGAGAAGTTCATATCTCTGCCTCCTTTTCCATTTAGTTCTGCTTATAACTATATCATATAAATCAAAAGGGGCAAAGCCATAATTATGGTCTTGCCCCTTGAAGCTTATTCCAGTATCAGATTAACATCATATTCTTTTTTGCCTTCCTGGAATGGGATCTCATTTCCTTTCATGGAAACTCCGTCTACAAGGAAAGAAGTGATTTTATTTCCTGTCTCACCGTTTCTCACCACATGAATGTGATAGCTGGCACCCCGGAACTTGCGGACAGCAGAAAATTCTCCGATTGAATCCGGAAGGCAGGGGTTTACAATTAAACCATGAAAGCCAGGCCGAATGCCTAAAATGTGCTGGGAGATGCAGACAAAGGTCCAGGCTGCAGTACCGGTCAGCCAGCTGTTCTTTGCTTCACCAAAATTGGCGGCATCTTTACCGGCTATCATCTGGGAATAGCAGTAAGGTTCTGTTTTATGAATCTCGCTGATCTCTTCTGTATAGGCCGGAGCTGTTTTGCGGTAAATTTCAAATGCACGGTTTCCTCTGCCAATCATGGTTTCTGCAATGGAAATCCATGGGTTGTTGTGGCAGAAGATTCCGGCATTTTCTTTGTATCCCGGCGGATAGGAAGAAATCTCACCCAGCTCCTTATGATAAGTCTGGTATGCCGGCTGATGAAGAACGATTCCATAGGTGGTATCAAGCTTTTCCTGCACACTGTCCAGAGCTTTTTTCGCCAGACCTTCTTCAATTCCAATTCCGCCCATTACGCAAAAGCCCTGAGGCTCAATAAAGATCTGACCTTCTTTACACTCTTTGGAGCCAACTTTATTGCCGAAAGCGTCGTAGGCCCGCAGGAACCATTCCCCATCCCAGCCGGATTTAAGGACAGCATCATAAACTTCTTTAACGGAAGCTTCCGCTTCGGCGGCTTCCTTCTCCAGTCCGGTTAAACGGCAGATTTCGGCGTATTCTTTTCCGTATTTTACATACATTCCCGCGATCATCAGTGATTCTGCAACAGGTCCTTCGGAGGGCCCGGTGGTCTGAAATGATTCCCCCGGCTCCATTGAGAAGCAGTTTAAATTCAGGCAGTCATTCCAGTCGGCACGCCCGATGAGAGGGAGCCCGTGGGGTCCTAAATGGGATCTTGTAAATCCAAAGGAACGTCTTAAATGTTCCATTAAAGTCTGGCTCTTGCTGACATCGTTATCGAAAGGAACATTTTCTTTTAAGATATCCCAGTCGCCGGTTTCCCGTATGTATGCACTGACTCCTGCGATAAGCCAGAGCGGATCATCATTAAAACCGCTTCCGATGTCCAGATTACCTCTTTTGGTAAGAGGCTGATATTGATGGTAAGCACTTCCGTCTTCAAACTGGGTAGAGGCAATATCGATGATGCGCTCCCTTGCCCGTTCCGGTATCATGTGAACAAAACCAAGTAAGTCCTGGCAGGAATCACGGAATCCCATACCTCTTCCTGTTCCTGATTCATAATAGGAAGCGGAGCGGGACATATTAAAGGTCACCATGCACTGATACTGGTTCCAGATGTTAACCATGCGTGCCGTTTTTTCTTCCTCCAGTGTTACACTGTAAGTAGAGAGAAGATCTGTCCAGTATAGTTTCAGCTTTTCAAGGGCTTTTTCAATGTCTGAAGCAGTGCGGTATTTTTCCAGCACAGCATTGGAAGGAGTCTTGTTGATGACATCTGGTGCGCTCCATTTTAAGTCCTGTTCATTCTCTGCATATCCAAGAACAAAGACAAAGGTTTTTTCCTCTCCGGGTTTTAAATGAAGCGTGATCCGGTGAGAACCGATGGGAGACCAGCCGCTTGCCATGGAGTTACCGGAAGTATTCTTTTCCACCATAGCCGGATTCTGATTGGAGCCATACACGCCTGCAAATGTATTCCTGTCAGTATCAAAACCTTCAATATCGGTATTGACGGAGTAATAGGCATAATGATTTCTTCTCTCTCTGTACTCTGTTTTATGATAAATGACGGAACCCTCAACCTCAACCTCACCAGTGTTGAAATTTCTCTGATAGTTGGTCATATCATCCATGGCATTCCACAGACAGAACTCCACGTAGGAATATAGGGTGAATTCTCTGGTGGTGGTGCTTTCATTCTTTAATGTCACCTGGTTGATTTCGCAGGAGTCCCCCAAAGGCACAAAGGCTGTTACCTTTGCACATAAGCCATTTTTCTTTCCGGTGAAACGGGTCACTCCAAGTCCATGGCGGCATTCATAAAAATCCAGGGGAGTTTTTGAAGGCTGCCAGCCCGGATTCCAGATGGTGCCGTTATCATTAATATAGTAGTAGTGTCCGTTACTGTCCAGAGGAACATTGTTATAACGGTACCTTGTCAGCCGGAGCATTTTGGCATCTTTATAAAAGCTGTATCCCCCTCCGGTATTGGAAACCAGCGAAAAGAAATTTTCGCTGCCCAGATAGTTGATCCACGGCAGAGGAGTATCTGGGGCAGTAATTACATATTCTTTGTCCTGGTCATTAAAATATCCATATTTCATAGTTGAATAACTCCTTCCTGTTGGATGACCCAAATCCCTAAAAACGACATTTTTCGAAAACGATTAAGAAAGATAATAGGGAGTTATACGGTCATAATAGCGCGGGTTGAGAAAAAAAACAAGAGGAAATTTAGAAATAATAAAATTTAGAATAATAAGATTAAACAAAAAATGTAAATATGCACAAAAATAACGACTTAAATCTATTTAAACTAGACAAAAAACAAAAAACATATTGATTTTTACTGGAGAAAGGGGTATAGTGAAAATACGAAAACGATTAAGTTAAAAGGATGAGACATATGATTTCTATGAAAGAACTGGCACAGCACTGCGGGGTATCCGTTGCCACAGTGAGCAAGGCGCTTAATGATCAGAATGACATCGGGGAGAGCACTAAAATAAGAGTTAAGCAGGCAGCGGAAAAACTGGGATATTTTCCCAATGCTGCAGCAAGATCCTTAAAGACAAACAGAAGCTACAATATCGGCGTTTTGTTTGTTGATGAGGCTAACAGCGGTCTGACTCATGAGTATTTTGCCGCGGTTCTGGAGGGGTTTAAGGTAGAGGCGGAAAGGCAGGGGTATGATATTACATTTATTAACGGGCAGATAGGAAAAAAGAAAGTTTCCTATTATGACCACTGCAAATACAGGAATGTAGATGGAGTGGTGATTGCCTGCGTAAAGTTTGACAACCCTGAGGTGATTGATCTTTTAAACGGAGACATACCGGTTGTGACGATCGATCATATCAATGAAAACTGCTCTTCTGTTTTATCCGATAACGTGAAGGGTATTCAGAGTCTGATGGAATATGTTTATGAAAAAGGCCATAGAAAAATTGCCTACATACACGGGCAGGCAAGCAGCACCGTTACAAAGGCGAGGCTCACCAGCTTTTATCGCTTTCTTGAAAGTAAGGAGCTTTCGGTATCTGATGATTATATACTGGAAGCAGATTATCTGGATGTCAGTCAGGCCATGGCATGTACCAGTGAGCTGTTAGACAGAAAAGATCCGCCAACCTGTATCTTATATCCGGATGATACGGCGCTGATCGGCGGTCTTAATGAAATCCGGGTGAGAAATTTAAGGGTTCCGGATGATATCTCCATTGCCGGCTATGACGGCAGCAGATTATCACAGCTGTTAAACCCAAGGCTTACTACCATTCGCCAGAACACAGCGGCAATCGGTATGCAGGCCGCCAAAAAATTGATAAGCACAATCGAAAAACCCAAGACAACTTTCACGGAACAGATCATTGTGGAGGGGGAGCTGATTACAGGGGAATCGGTTGGTAATGCTAATATTTCATGATAGTAATATCAGAAAAGGAGAGGGAAATATGAAGAAGAAAGTTGTAAGCGGATTATTATGCGCGGTGATGGCAGCTTCACTGGTTGCAGGCTGCTCCTCAAAGAGCGTGCAGAGCGAAAGCGGAAGCAAAACTGCAGAGACGACTGCCAAGGAAACTGAGGCAAAGACGGAAGCGCAGAAAGAAGCTGGCGGTGAAGGCGGAAAAGTTATTAATATTTATGTCTGGAATGATGAATTCAAAGCAAGATATGAAGATTATTACGCTTCCAAGCTTCCAGCAGGTTATAAGGTTAATTTTGTGACGACTCCAAGTGAGAACAACGCCTATCAGAATGCTCTTGATGAAGCACTGTTAAATCAGAATGATGCAAAAGCTGATGATAAAGTGGATATGTTCCTGGTTGAAGCAGATTACATTCTGAAGTATGTAAATTCCGATTACACCCTTGATTTAAAGGATGTCGGTATTACAGATCAGGATATGTCAAAGCAGTATGATTACACCAAAGTAATCGCACAGGATTCCAAGGGAGCACAAAAAGGTATTTCCTGGCAGGGCTGCCCAGGACTCTATATCTATCGCCGTTCCATTGCCAAGGCTGTACTGGGAACAGATGATCCTGCAGAAATTCAAAAGGCAATTAATGACTGGGATTCCTTTGACAAAACTGCTGCAAAGATGAAAGATAAAGGTTACTTTATGCTTTCGGGCTATGATGATTCCTACCGTACTTTCTCTAACAATGTAGCTGCTCCCTGGGTAAACGGAAAGAAAATTGCAATTGATCCGAACCTTGAAAAATGGGTAGAGCAGACAAAGAAGTATACAGACAGCGGCTACAATCAGAAAACCACACTCTGGGCAGCTGAATGGGCTTCCGGACAGGGTCCTGAAGGAAAAGTATTTGGTTATTTCATGCCAGCATGGGGCGTAGATTTTGTTCTTGCGAAAAACTCTCTTGCAAAAGCAGAAGCTGACGGAGGAAAGCAGGAAGCAGGAAATGGTGTTTATGGTGACTGGGCTGCAACCATTGGACCAGAATCCTATAACTGGGGCGGAACCTGGCTGTGCGCAGCAAATGGCACCGACAATCCTGATATCGTAGCAGATATCATGAAGACAATCTGCTGTGATGATGCAACCATGAAGAAAATTGTAGAAGAGAAGAATGACTTTGTTAATAACAAGACAGTTATGGAAGATCTGGCAAAGGGCGATTATAAGTCAGCATTCCTTGGCGGACAGAATCCTCTTCAGATGTACTGTGATGCTGCAGAAAAGATTGATATGAGTAAGATTTCTCCTTACGATCAGGGACTGAATGAAAGTTTCCAGAATGCAATGCATGATTATTTTAACGGTACTGTTGACAAAGACACGGCACTTAAGAACTTCTATACATCAGCACAAGAAAAATATCCGGAATTAGAAACACAGTAGCAGTAAAATACAGGGCGGGATTTTCCCGCCCTGTATGAAAACAGGAGGCTCCATCATGGTAAGAGAAAAAAAGGCAAAAGCCAGAAAGAAAGTCAGCTATTCAAAATGGGGATACATTTTTTTAATACCTTTTTTTGCTACATATTTAGTGTTTTCCTTTATCCCCCTGATATCTACGTTTTATAACAGTATGTTTGAAAATTACCGTTCAGGGTTGACCCAGATCGGACCTAATTTCGTCGGATTTGAGAATTATATCACCATTTTTCAGAGCGATCTCCTTAAATACTTAGGCAACACCGTGATTCTCTGGATTATCGGCTTTATTCCCCAGATTATCTTTTCCCTGATTCTGGCGGTCTGGTTTGCTGATTTTAGAATGCGGCTGAGAGGAAGTACTTTTTTCAAAACAATTATATACCTTCCCAACGTAATTATGGCAGCGTCCTTTGCCATGCTGTTTTTTGCCCTGTTTTCAGATGACGGTCCAATGAATAATCTTATAATAAGAATGGGGCTGACAGACAGTCCGATCCGTTTCCTTACCACAGTATGGGGAACCAGGGGACTGATCGGCTTTATGAATTTTATGATGTGGTTTGGTAATACAACCATCCTGCTCATGGCAGCGATTCTTGGAGTTGATTCTGCTTTGTTTGAGGCTGCGGCCATAGATGGAGCAAAGTCTTTTCAGATATTTACCAAAATTACAATGCCGACCATTAAACCCATATTTATTTATGTACTGATTACTTCACTCATCGGCGGACTGCAGATGTTTGATGTACCCCAGGTACTTACCAATGCAAAAGGAACACCTGACCGTACCAGTATGACGCTGATTATGTTTTTGAATAATCATTTATACAGCAAAAACTATGGAATGGCAGGGGCTCTATCCGTAATACTCTTCATTATTACAGCAGCACTCAGTCTCGTGGTATTTTTTATACTTACCGGTGCTGGTAAACAGAAAGGAGGATCAAAATAATGGGAAAAGTGATGAATTTAAAAAAAGCAGTTGCTTATATCGTACTCACACTCTTATCCTTTCTGTGCCTTTTCTTCTTTTATTGCCTGATCATCAATGCGACCAGATCCCATCCGGAAATTGCAAAGGGATTCTCATTTCTGCCAGGCAAATCATTCGGTCCTAACTTATACAATGTACTGCATAACAAGAATCTGCCTGTTGTTCATGGAATAATAAACAGCCTGTTTATTGCCAGTGCTTCTGCAGCCTTGGCAGTATATGTATCGGCACTTACCGCATATGCCATTCACGCCTATGATTTTAAGTTCAGAAATGCAGTTTATCTCTTTATCATCCTGATTATGATGATTCCTACGCAGGTTACAACCCTTGGCTTTTTAAGCCTGATTGGTAAAATGGGACTTATGGACAGCTTTGTTCCTCTGATTCTTCCGTCTATGGCTGCACCGGTTGTATTTTATTTTATGGTCTCTTATTTTCAAAGCAATCTGCCGTTGGAAATTGTGGAGTCAGCCAGAATCGATGGATCCAATGAATTTTATACCTTTAATTTTATTGTAATTCCCATTGTGAAGCCTGCTCTGGCAGTGCAGGGAATCTTTGCATTTGTGGCTTCCTGGAACAATTATTTTGTTCCGTCTCTTGTGCTCAAATCCAATGCGAAAAAAACGCTTCCTATATTAATAGCGCAGCTGCGAAGTGCGGATTTCTTGAAGTTTGACATGGGTCAGGTTTATATGCTGATCACCATTGCCATTGTTCCGGTTGCCATTATCTATTTATGCCTGTCAAAGTTCATCATTGGCGGAGTGACGGCAGGAAGTGTGAAAGGATAGCAGGATGAACTGGAAAAAAGATTTTATATGGGGGACTGCAACCTCATCCTATCAGATAGAAGGGGCAGCCTTTGAAGATGGAAAGGGGCTGTCTGTATGGGATGTCTTTGCAAGAGAGAAAGGCAGGATTTTCGAGGGGCATACGGGAGAAGCGGCATGCGATCATTACCATCGGATGAAAGAGGATGTTGCTCTGCTTTCAGAGCTTGGAGTAGGCGCTTACCGCTTTTCTGTTTCCTGGCCCAGAATGATGCCCCATGGAACCGGAACCGTTAATGAAAAGGGGCTAAGTTTCTATTCGGATCTGGTGGATGAACTGTTGAAGCATCATATTACTCCATATGTAACCCTGTTTCATTGGGATTATCCAAATGAGCTGGAGATGCAGGGCGGCTGGTTAAACCCCGACAGTCCTGAGTGGTTTGCTTCGTATACAGAAGTTGTTGCAAAAGTATTTGGAAACCGGGTAAAGAATTACATTACTTTTAATGAACCTCAGATATTTACCTGGCTGGGATATGATAAATGCACCCATGCTCCGGGAATCAGATATCCGGTTGGTAGAATCCTTTCCATGTGCCGGAATATTGCCCTGGCACATGGAAAATCTGTGGTAAAATTACGGGAACTGGTACCGGATTGCAGGGTAGGGTATGCACCTACCTGCGGCAATGCGTATTGGCCCGTGGAAGAGAACGATTTTCTGGCAGCAAAAGCGGGAGAGCTGCAAAATTCAATAAGAGCGGATGACTGGCTTTTTTCTTCTGCATTCTGGAATGAGCTGTTTTTAAAAGGAAGGTTTCATGAGCAATGCAGAGATTTATTCGGCAGAGATTTGCCGCAACTGACGGAGGAAGAACAGCGCCTGATTGGCCAGCCTCTTGATTTCTGCGGAATGAATCTCTATCAGGGAACCTCCGTGTCCTTATCTGAAACCGGGGAGATTGTTCTTGGAAAGCTTCCAGCAGGACATGGAAAGACCGGTATGGGCTGGCCCATTACTCCAAAAGCTATGTACTGGGCAGTAAAGAATTTTTGTGATACCTACCATCTGCCTTTGTTTATCACAGAGAATGGCATGTCTGCCCTGGATGTGATATCCTTAGATGGGGGCGTACATGATCCATGCAGAATTGATTACCTGGCACGTCATCTGTCTGAACTGAAGCGCGCAGTCCTGGATGGAGCGGAAGTGGAAGGGTACTTTTTGTGGAGTTTTCTTGATAATTTTGAATGGGAAAAGGGGTATGATGACCGGTTTGGAATCGTCTATATCGACTACGAATCCCAGAGAAGAATACCGAAGGACAGCTTTTACTGGTACCAGAATATAATAAAATCTTAATTATAATAAATAAGCAGGACAGTTCAGTGTTAGTTACTGATCTGTCCTGCTTTTTGTCACCCCAGCGGGGTAGTCTGTCCTGTTATTTCATCGTATTGGAAGCTTACGCTGTTGTCTGTGCAGTCACATAAATAGGTGGCAACATAGGTCAATGTACTGTCTGGAAGCCGCTTGTAAGTCCTCACAGTATAGTAGTTCTTTCCGTCAATCTTGGATATTCCGGGAGAAGCTATGAACTGGTAGGAATCCGCACTCTCTGAAAGCTTCAGTTTTTCCTGTCCCTGGGAGCGGACTGTATTCTCGGCCTGCTCAATCGAGGTTTCGGATTTGGGCTGCTTTTGTATGTCGGAGATTACTTTTTTCTGCTGATCCCACTGGTTTTTAAAATAATCATTCCAGGATTCACTGCCTTTTCCTGCTGTTACAGTCACGCTGTCGCCTTCGGACTCCAGTGTAATGGAAAGATAGGTCTTGGAATCAGCGGAAGGACCGGCAAGCTGATAACATTCTGAGTTTTCACTATTTGTTTCACTCTCTGTACTTTCCGCTGCTGTGTTATCCTCCGTTACATCGATGAAACTTTTCTTGCTTTCCAGGTAATCCTTATAGCTTTTTAAATCTGCGGAGGCGTCATCCAAACGTATATATTTATATGTGTCTTTCTGCTGGTCTGCAGCAGAAGTATCGCCTTCAGAAGCAGTTTTGCTTTCTGCATCGGACTTGGAAGTACTATCGGATTCCTTCCTGGCACTGTCTGATTTTTCTGCTTCTTTTGAGCTTTCTGGAACGGTTTCAGGCTCTTCGTAGGTGCGGTCGCCAACAATTGCGGTGAAGGAGGAGATATCTTCATCCTTTGAAAAATAATATTCCGGTGATTTGGCCGCCTTTTCTTTTACAGTATTTTTATTCCTCATGGATAGAAGAATAATGGCCTGGGCTGCTCCGATAATAACAATGAACAGGGCTGCAACCAGCAGGACAACCACTCTTTTGTTCTTCGGCAATAGAGTCTTTTTCCCAGCTTTTGCAGGCTTTTCCTTCTTCACTTTTGCAGCCTTTGGCTTCTTGAGTTTTGTCTTGGGTTCTTTTATTTTTGTTTTCTTTGTAGGCATAATGATCATCCTTATGTAATATTTAATACAGTAAAATAAGATGCAGTTACAAAACTTCACTAATCATATATCGGTTAAAGTGTATTGAAACATAAGGCTCGTCTTGCATTTATTACACAATTATATGATCAGAAGATTTTTTGCAGTTCCCATAATCACCTTATCAACAAATTCTGCAACTTCTTCTTTTGGCTCCTGCATATCCGTATTCAGCCACTGCTTCAATACCCCCGTAAGACCGTATGTAATGAATTCCAGAAAATAGTTTAAGGTGACGTCCCTGGCATTGGGATATTGTTCCTTAATAATGGCAGTTCCGTTTTTTAAAATTAGAGTGTGGAATCGATTGACAAAATCGTTGGATGAGCTGTTCTCAAAAAGGATCTTACATATCTTTTTGTTCTCCTCAATATACTGAATGATGGGAATGATAACCGGCATGAGTGAGGCTTTTTTAAATGCTTCCCGATAGCCGTTTACCATATTCTGAAAATCATTTAATACTTCCGTTTCCATTTCCTGCAAAAGACTGTATGTATCCGCGTAATGAAGGTAGAAGGTTCCCCTGTTTAAATCAGCCAGTTCCGTGATATCCTTTACGGAAATGTTTTTAATATCCTTTTTTTCCATGAGCTCCAGAAGACTGTCCTTTAATAGTCTCTGAGTTTTCCGTATGCGTCGATCCTGCTTTTGCATATCCATACAACTCCTCCCTTCACGCTTTGGCGCGTACTCTGGTTTGATTGACGATATTCTAAAATGTGTTGAGTATTATGCCGAAAAATATTCTGTGATTATTAATAGATGTATCTAAATAGATTGATTATTGAATGTTATATACACTAGTATTATAATATACACGTGTTGAAAAGTCAATAAAGTATCCATTAGTAGATTTTCGATTATAAATGGAGGGGATATGGAAAAAAACAGGAGTTTTTTCGACAAATTTGTTCATTTTATTGTTTTTAAAGGTAAATTAATTGAAAGTGTATTTTTTACGGGAACCATTATCTGTGCAGTGTGTTTTCCTTTTGTGAAAGTTAATTATGACTTAAGCAAGTATCTGCCGCAGTTTGCCCAGACGAAGCAGGCGCTGGATGTGATGGAAGATGAGTTTGGATATCCTGGTATGGCGCGGATCATGGTGCGGGACGTAAGTCTTCAGGAAGCGAAGCGGATCAGAAGTGAAATTTCAGATCTGGAGGGAGTGGATGTGGTAATCGGACCTGATCTTGCAACGGATGTATATATGGGGGCATCCTTTGCTGATGAGGGGTTGACGGATATGGCCTCTGTTGATGTGTTTTCCATGAAAGACTATTACCGCAATGGCAATGCATTAATTGACGTCATCTTCAAAAAGGGGGATGACAATCCGCTCACCCGTTCCGGCGTAGAAGAGATATACCGGATTGTAGGAAAGGATCGGGGATGTTTTGCTGGAAGTGCGGTATCCAGTAAAGAGAGGGAGGAATCCATCACACACGAGATCACCATAGCCATTGGTATGGCACTGGTAATCATCTGGCTGATACTGGCACTGACAACAACATCCTGGATGGAACCATTCCTGTTTATCTTAATTATGGTAATCGCAATTATACTGAATATGGGGTCAAACCTGATGTTTGGTACAATATCGTTTTTCACATTTTCAACAGCGGCTATTTTACAGCTGGCAGTTTCTATGGACTATTCGATTTTTCTCTTACATACATTCACCGCAATAAAAAATACCGGTATAGAAATAAACAAGGCCATGGAAATGGCAGTGAAGGAATCCTGCAGTTCCATTTTAGCCAGCGGAGCAACCACGATTGTTGGATTTATAGTCATTGCATTCATGCGTTTTACTATTGGCAAAGATGTGGGTTTTGTACTGACAAAAGGGATTATCTGCAGTCTGGCAACGGTGATGTTTCTGATGCCGACCCTGATCCTGCATTTTAACAGTATGATAGAAAAGACGGCGCATAAACCTTTTGTGCCTCCATTTGACCGTTTTGCAAGGCAGATGAACAGGATAAGGAAACCTGTGTTTATAACAGCCCTGATCCTGGCTGTTCCCTGTTACTTTGGCCAGAGCATGAATGCCTTTTACTATGGTGATGATGCCATCGGCGCAGGTCCGGGAACAAGAGTCTATGAGGATACCAGAAAGATTAATGAAGAATTTGGAAAATCCAACATGATTATTGGAATCGTACCAAATGGCTCGGTGGTGACGGAAAGACAGCTTACGGATGCACTGGAGGATCTGGATTTTGTTAATTACGCCATCTCCATGTCAGGAACCATACCGAGAGGGATTCCAGAGAGCTTCCTGCCGGATAAGGTCAGTAAGCAGCTGAGAAGCAGCCATTACGCCAGATTCCTTATATCCATGAATACCGTTCAGGAAAGTCAGTATGCCTTCGACTGCAGTCAAAAACTGGAGAATGTAATTCGTCAATTTTACCCCAATGATGCATATGTGATTGGTATGACGCCGACCACGATTGATATCCGTGATATTTTAACTGATGATTATAATAAGGTATCCCTCCTTTCCCTTGCGGGGGTTGCGCTGGTAGTCTTAGTAACCTTTCAGGCTGTACTGGTGCCGATTCTTGTTATTATTCCAATTGAGGTGGCAATCTATTTAAATATGACTCTGCCTTACGTGTTGGGAGACAGTATGGTATATATCGGTTATATCATAGTCAGCTGTCTTCAGCTGGGGGCTACCATTGACTATTCCATATTGATGACCAATAACTATCTTGGTTTCAGAAAAACCATGAATAACACGGATTCTGCAATGGCTGCCATTTCAAAGAGCACCTTATCCATACTTACATCGGGAGGAATTTTAACTGTGGTGGGATATCTCCTGTTTTTTACGTCTTCCATTCAGGCAATCTCCCAGGTCGGACGCCTTGTGGGCAGAGGAGCTGTTCTCAGCATGGTATTGGTACTGTCGCTCTTGCCGGCGCTTCTCAGTCTGTTTGATAAACAGATACAAAAACAACAGGAGCGCGCATACAGACGAAAAGAGAGGCGGCGTTTAAAATACACAAAAGTAAGAAAAAAGTTAAAAGGAGGGGATGCAAATGAACAAGTATAAAAAAATAGTTCCCATAGGGCTGGCTGCTGTCATCTCCATGCAGTCCGTACTGGTGCCATTGGCTTCGGAAGTACAGCCTCCATGCGATGAAACTCTTTACGTGACAATGGATCCCTATGGAGAGATAAAGGAAAGCAGCGTTGTAAAGATCTACAGGATAAATGGAAAGGAACCGCTGGTAGATTACGGAAATTACGATAAGGTAATTAATTTAACGGATCATTCCAGGCCGGTGGTGGGGGCCGACGGCTCAGTAACTTTTACACCGGAAGCGGGAGAAAGCAGATTCTATTTTGAAGGGCAGACGAAAACAGAAAAAAAGGAGCTGCCCTGGAACATTACAGTCAGTTACAGGCTTAACGGAGTGGAGAAAAAAGCGGAAGAACTGGCGGGGGAAAAGGGTCTGATCGAAGTAAATGTAGACCTGGCTCCTAATGAAGGACTTTCCGATTTTTATAAAAACAATATGACATTAATGGGCAGTGCTGTTGTGGATATGGATAAAAACTTAAGCCTGGAGGCTGAGGGTGCGCAGGTGCAGACGGTAGGAAATCTAAGCACGGTGGTTTTCTTTGCTCTTCCTGGAGAAGACGGCCATTATTCGATCCGCATTGGTACGGATGATTTTAAATTCTCCGGCATTGTCTTTGCCATGGTCCCGCTGACGGTCAGTCAGCTTGATAAGGTGAAAGATTTGCGGGAGGCAAAGGAAACCATGGAAGATTCGGCAGATGCCATCAGTGACAGCCTGGATGTGGTGCTGAATACCATGGATCATATGAAGAACAGCATTGACAGCACATCAGACGGAATCAGAGGGCTTGATAAAACCAGACAGATTGTGGCGGATTCGAAAGGAAAGGTCTATCAGAATGCAGATGATGCGCTGGCGGCACTTGATGGACTGTCCCAGACACTGAGGCCATTTTATAATCACACGCAGAATGCCAAAACTGCGTTGAACGATTTGAGAAGCCAGACGAATCACTTAACTGAAATTCTAAGTGATCTCTCTCCGGATTTAAATGATTTACAGGAGGGGGTAAGGAAACTCAGAGATGAACTGGAAGAATTGCAGAGATTGGCAAATTCACCGGAAACCGGAATAAAAACTCAGATGTTCCTAAAACAGCTTGATAAGACTCAGGAGCACTTAAATACACTGACAAACCAGCAGCAGGCGCTGGCAAAGGAACTTTCAGCACTTGCACAGATGCTTCCTCAGCTGACGGCTTTAACCGGGTCACTCAGCGCATCGGCACAGGGATTGGGAGATGAGGAACTGGAAGAACTGCTTTGGGATGTCACAGAGGAAGGTCTGGCTGATGAGGATGAAATTTCTTCCTATTTATTTAATGAGAAGGGCTATTCTGTTACAGAGATCAACGCATTAACCGATTATTTAACTTCTGCATTGGAAACAGGAAGTACCGCTTCCCCCAGTTCTGCTTCAAAGGCGGCACTAAAAGCTGCAGCACCCCTTGCACAGATTCTTCCCCAGCTGGCAGGAAGCGGAGCCGGACTGACCGATGATATGACAAAGTTTCTTGGACTGACAAAAGTCCTTCTTGGAGATCTTTATTCGGAACGAAATCATATTAACGGTGCGGCAGACGGTGTAATAGAATCGTCCGATGCCATTGGAAAACTTTGTGATACTGCGGATGACCTGATTGGAAATGCGGAAGAACTTAATGGGATTTTAAACCGTCATCATGATGAGATGCTTAACACGCTGACAGATATGGGAGAGATGACAGACAGTGCATCAAGGAGCATTGATTCCATGAATGTATTCTTCCGCTCTCTGGAGAATCAGATGAAGACAGTGGGCATTTCCTTAAATGGCAGCACGGAAAAGACATTAAACGGTCTGGCTGATACCCTGAATGTTGCAGGAAATGGTCTTGATCAGACTGAAGTTTTGAGAAATGCCAAGGATACCATAAAAAATATGATTGATGATAAGTGGGACGAATATACCACTGAGGATACCACCCTGTTAAACATCGACTTAGAAGCGAAACCCGCCTCCATGACATCAGCCAGAAACCCATCGCCAAAGAGCATTCAAATCATACTGAGAACTGGAGAAATCAAGCAGGATGAAGCTGATGACGATGTGAAAGTGGATGAAGATTTCCACCCGGATGGCAATGTGTTTCACCGCATAGGAAACATATTTAAAAGCATATTTGGTTTTTTTGCTTCTATATTTAAATAGAAAAAATCAGATAAAAATCATAGGTTTTTAAGAAATTCTACATTGTTATTTTCCGATTTCCTGCTTATAATAGTTTCAGGACATTTTAAAGGAGGAAGTTAACATGGCGATATTAGTTACCGGTGGTGCAGGATACATAGGAAGTCATACATGTGTGGAACTGCTGAATGCCGGTTTAGAGGTAGTAGTGGTTGACAATCTTTGTAATTCAAGCAGGGAATCCATGAAACGTGTAATGGAAATTACAGGAAAAAAGCTGAATTTTTATGAGGCAGATTTACTGGACCGGGAAGCTCTGGAGCAGATCTTTGAAAAAGAATCCATTGACGGTGTCATTCATTTTGCAGGACTGAAGGCAGTGGGGGAGTCAGTGGGCAAACCTCTTGAATATTATCACAACAACATAACAGGCACTTTAGTGCTTTGCGATGTTATGAGAAAACACGGAGTGAAGAGCATTGTGTTCAGTTCTTCTGCGACGGTATATGGAGATCCGGAGTTTGTTCCGATTACGGAAGAATGTCCAAAGGGAGATATTACCAATCCTTACGGAAGAACCAAGGGAATGCTGGAGCAGATCCTGACTGATTTAAATACTGCTGATCCTGAATGGAATGTTATGTTATTGCGCTATTTCAATCCCATTGGAGCTCATGAATCCGGCCGGATCGGAGAAGATCCAAAAGGAACTCCCAATAACCTTCTTCCTTATATTACTCAGGTGGCGGTAGGAAAACTGGAACGCCTGGGAGTTTTCGGCAAGGATTATGAAACGCCGGATGGAACCTGTGTCCGGGACTATATTCATGTTGTTGATCTGGCAGTGGGTCACGTAAAGGCTTTAAATGCCATGTCAAAACAGGCAGGCGGAGTATGGATCTATAACCTGGGTACCGGAATCGGATACAGTGTTCTTGATGTTATTGGCGCGTTTGAAGAAGCCAATGGTTTAAAGATTCCTTATACCATTATGGAACGCAGACCTGGAGATATCCCAACATGTTATGCAGACCCTTCAAAAGCGGAGAAGGAGCTTGGCTGGAGAGCGGAGCGTGGACTGAAAGAGATGTGCCGGGATTCCTGGAATTGGCAGAAGAATAATCCGGGCGGTTTTGAAGAATAACGATAACTGGTAACGGCCAGACAACAGACAGAGACGGGGAATTTCGCCGTCTTTTTCTGTTGTCCGCTTTCCTGTAAACGGCAATGAATAAAAACCTATTTAAAGAGAGAACATATATTCGAAAACGCTTGAAATCTTTATAGATGTATGATAAAATTCTTATCAAGAACAAATGTTCGAGGTGAAGAGATGCTAATACAGGAAGCGTTAAGTGTTCAGGAAAAATTAGAGATATTGTCGGATGCTGCCAAGTATGATGTCGCCTGTACTTCCAGCGGAGTGGACCGTAAGGGGAAGGCGGGAACCATCGGCAATGCCAGCAAAGCAGGCATCTGCCACAGCTTTTCAGCAGATGGCAGGTGTATCTCTCTGCTCAAGATATTATTTACAAATCAGTGTATTTACGATTGCAAATACTGCATCAACAGATCATCCAATGACGTAGTCCGTACTGCTTTTACGCCGGAGGAGGTTTGTCAGCTTACCATACAGTTTTACCGCCGTAATTATATCGAGGGTCTGTTTCTGAGCTCTGGTGTTTTAAACAGTGCTGATTATACCATGGATCTCATCTACCAGACCTTAAAAAAGCTGAGGGGGGAGTATCATTTTCATGGTTATATTCATGTAAAAGCGATTCCGGGTGCAGATCCGTTATTGATTGAAAAGACAGGGTTTCTTGCAGACCGTATGAGCATTAACTTAGAACTGCCCACTGCAGAAGGGTTAAAAAAGCTGGCTCCAGGGAAGAACCGTGACAAGATATTAAAGCCCATGAAGCAGATTCAGAACGGAATTGTGACCAATCGCTATGAACTGATGGAATATAAAAAGACTCCTGCTTTTGTGCCGGCAGGCCAGAGCACACAGATGATTGTAGGCGCTACACCGGAGAATGATTATCAGATGATGATGGTGGCAGAGGCGCTGTATAAGAATTATGATCTGAAAAGGGTATTTTATTCTGCATTTGTACCGGTTAATCAGGACAGCAGCCTTCCTGCCCTTCCGGGAGGACCGCCGCTTTTGAGAGAGCACAGGCTTTATCAGGCAGACTGGCTGATGCGGTTTTATGGCTTTCAGGCAGGAGAACTGCTTTCCGAAGAACGTCCTAATTTTAATGTTCTTCTGGATCCGAAGTGTGACTGGGCACTTAGGCATCTGGAACAGTTTCCGGTGGAGGTAAACCTGGCTGATTATTTCACCCTACTGAGAGTTCCTGGCATGGGAGTGAAGTCCGTAAAAAGAATACTGGCTGCCAGACGGAACGGAATATTGGATTTTGAAGCTTTAAAAAAGATGGGGGTAGTACTGAAAAGAGCTCATTATTTTATTACCTGTTCAGGCAAGATGATGTATCCTGTAAAGATTGAAGAGGATTATATATCCAGCCACCTGGTAGGTGAAGAACGGAGAAGTGTCTGGGATATCAGCTCTACGGCAACTTACCGCCAGCTCTCTCTGTTTGACGACACCAGCCTGCTGGCACAGGCAGGTTCCGGAGGGGTTATGGTATGAAGATGGTATATCTTTGCGACAGCAGTATAGAGGGGATTTTAAGCGGTGTTTATACCGCGTGGGCCAGTAAGAAGGGTCACGACAATGTGATGCTCCGGCTTAAGGATGACAGTATAACCATGGAACTGTTCTGCCAGTATGAAGAAGTGCCCATCGATTCCCAAAAGGCTGATAAGGTGATAACGGCAATTAGAACTAAGATTTCCGAGGAAGCCTATGAAGTTGTTTACAAAGCCGCCTTAAGTAATGATATGGAACGTGCAGATAAGATATACCGCTTTCTGATCTGCGGATTTCGTGCAGGCGCCGGTATTGTCAGCATGCTCCAGATTCAGGCTGTTTACGACATGTTTCATATGTGCCGTTTTGTAGATAATGAGACTCACCATCTGACTGGATTTGTCCGCTTTTTGGAGATGGAAGGGGACTTACTGGTAAGCCGGATCGGTCCTAAGAATGACATAATTGTTCTTCTTGCACCCCATTTTGCGGACCGCCTCTCAGGTGAAAACTGGGTAATATACGATGCTAACAGAAAAAAGGCAGTTCTTCATCCGGCATTCCGTCCCTGGTATCTGACCGATTTTTTGTCGCCCCAATGGGAAGATAAGATTGCAAAATCGGCGAAAGAGGATGAATATGAAGATCTTTTTAGACGCTTCAGGAAGAGCATTTCTATTAAAGAACGTACAAATCCGGTATGTCAGCTTAATCATATGCCTCTCCGCTACAGGCCATATATGCCTGAATTTTCCCAGGGATTAAGGGACGTCTGACGGGATTTGACAGTGATGTCAATATTTCTTGGAAAAAGCAGAAAAAGTGAGAAAATAGTTGCCTTTTTCTGCTTTTTAAGTTATCATAAATTTAATCCGGTTCCGGATATTCCAAGTGCGTTTCTGCATGAATTTCCATTTTTTATTTCCTTTATATTTGAAAGGAGCGTTTAATTGTATAGTAAAGTTCATAGTATTGGTATTATTGGTGTAGAGGGGGTTCCGATTCTTGTGGAGGCGGATGTCAGCGACGGGCTGCCGGGTTTCTCCATGGTTGGTTATCTTTCTTCCCAGGTAAAGGAGGCACAGGACAGAGTCAGAACCGCTCTAAAAAACTCCGGCTTTCGCATCCCTGCCAAAAAGATAACCATCAATCTGTCTCCTGCAGATATCAGAAAAGAGGGGACAGCTTTTGATCTTCCCATTGCGATCGCTATTTTATCTGCTTCTGGTATGATCCGGTCTTCTGGTTTGTCGAACTGTGTATTTTCCGGAGAACTGGGATTAGATGGTACGGTTAAACCTGTGCCGGGGGCGCTTTCTATTGTTCTCGCTGCAAAAAAGGACGGAAAGACAGTATGCTATCTTCCCAGAGAGAACAGGGGGGAAGGATCTGTCACAAATGGTATGCAGGTTGTGGGACTGGATACCTTAAAGGACTTGACAGATTATTTAAATGGAATAAGGAAGCTGGCAGAGTTCCCTGCTGATCAAAAACTGCCGGGATCTGCGGAAAAAAATTATGATGTGGATTTTTCTGACATTGGAGGACAGCCGTTTTTAAGACGAGCCACTGAGGTTGCTGCAGCGGGTATGCATAACATTATGTATATCGGTCCTGCAGGTACAGGGAAAACCATGTTCGCCAAAAGAATACCCACCATTATGCCATCTCTTTCTTTTGAAGAAATCATGGAAATCTCCAAAATATACAGCGTTTGCGGTCTGCTTTCCGGGGAGACTCCTATTATGAATACACGGCCCTTTCGCAGTCCGCATCATACCATCAGCCCTCAGGCACTTGCAGGGGGCGGACGAATTCCCAAACCAGGAGAGCTCACTTTGGCTTCAGGCGGTGTACTGTTCCTGGATGAATTGTCTGAGTTTCAAAAATCCACCATTGAGATTTTAAGACAGCCTCTGGAAGAGGGGGAAATTACTATAACAAGAACTCATGGGGCTTATATATTTCCTGCAAAATTTCTATTGGCGGCTGCAATGAACCCATGCCCTTGCGGATTTTATCCGGACAGGACGAAGTGCAGATGCTCCGAAAGCCAGGTAAACAAATATCTGGGAAGAATCTCAAAGCCAATACTGGACAGATTCGATATTTGTGCAGAATCAAGCCCAGTCAGTTATAAGGATCTGCAGCAGGGGGAAAAAGGGGAAACATCCGCATCCATCAGAATCCGTATAGAACAGGCCAGATCCATGCAGATGGAGCGGTTTAAGGGCACAAGAATACTTTTTAACAGTTCTATGAAGAAACCGGATCTGGAAAGATTCTGCAGTCTGGATAAAACCGAAGAGCTATTTCTCAAGCAAATCTATGAATCTATGGGTCTCAGTGTCAGGGGATACGAGAAAATCCTTAAAATTGCAAGAACAATTGCAGATCTGCAAGGTTCTGAAAAAATAACAAAAAATCATCTGGCGGAAGCTGCGGGTCTGCGCAGCCGGGAAGGCAGGTTTTGGGGAGGTATTTATGGATAATCTGGAAGAACGGGAATGTCTGTACTGGCTTTCCCACATTCCATTTCTTGGAGCGGTGAAAATAAAAAAACTGTATGATTACATGGGGAGTTATAAGAAGATATATAATATAGAAAGAAAGGAACTGGAAGGCTGCGGGCTTTTAAAACAAAGTGAGATATCGTTTTTTGAAGAACAAAAATCCTGCATGGTTTCCATTCGTAACCAGCTGGAACAATTAGAGAAAAAAGGGATACGTTTTATTACTCATTTTGATCATGATTATCCAAAACGGCTTCTATCTGTTCATGGATACCCCATGGGGCTTTTTGTAAAGGGAAAACTGCCAGCAGAGGAGAAACCTGCTGCAGCTATCATAGGAGCCAGAAACTGTACCAATTACGGACGCCAGATGGCGGTATATTTAGCTAGAGAGCTATCTGCCGCGGGAGTGTCAATTATCAGCGGCCTGGCATACGGAATAGACGGAGCGGGGCATGAAGGTGCTCTGGAAGCAGGTCAGGAGACGTACGGCGTATTGGGGTGCGGAATCAATATCTGTTACCCGAAAGAAAATTATGAATTATACAGACGCATGGCAGAATGCGGTGGCATTATAACGGAATTCATGCCTGATGAAGCCCCGAAACCTCAGAATTTCCCTATGAGAAACCGGATCATAAGCGGACTTTCCGATGTGATTCTTGTAATTGAGGCCCGGGAAAAGAGCGGGTCTCTGATAACGGCTAATCTTGGCCTGGAACAGGGAAAAGAGATTTTTGCCCTTCCGGGGAGAGTGACAGATCCCTTAAGTACAGGCTGCAACTGCCTGATTTCTGAAGGGGCAGGCGTATTGCTGTCTCCGGAAACGGTGTTGGAATATTTCAAGTTACAAAACGGTAAAATATTAAGAGTTCATGAAAAAAATAAGAACGGGCTTGCCAAAAAAGAAAAAATGGTGTATAGTTGCCTAGATTTGCAACCGAAGAATCTGGAAGAGATTGTGAGCTGCAGTGGATTGTCTGTCAGCGAGTGCATGAGTGTCCTTTTAGAACTGGAATTAAAGGGCAGCATTGTACAGACATCCCATCAATATTATGGTAAGAAACAATAGGCGAGGAGTTTGGTATGGCGAACTGTTTAGTAATTGTGGAGTCACCCGCAAAAGTAAAAACTATAAAAAAGTTCCTTGGAGCAAACTATGAAGTGGATGCTTCCAATGGACATGTAAGGGATCTTCCTAAGAGTCAGATGGGAATCGATGTGGAACATGATTTTGATCCAAAATATATAACGATCAGGGGAAAAGGGGATATTCTTGCGAAGCTGAGAAAAGAAGTAAAGAAAGCGGATAAGATTTATCTTGCAACTGACCCTGACCGTGAAGGAGAAGCAATTTCCTGGCATTTAATGAAAGCTCTGAAATTAGATGAGCTGAAAGAAAAACAGGTATACCGGATCAGCTTTAATGAGATTACCAAGAATGCGGTGAAAACTTCTTTAAAAACTCCAAGAGCAATTGATATGGATCTGGTGGATGCCCAGCAGGCGAGAAGAGTTCTGGACCGAATGGTTGGATATATGATCAGCCCTCTTTTATGGGCGAAGGTAAAAAGAGGATTAAGTGCCGGACGTGTTCAGTCTGTGGCGCTTCGTCTGATCTGTGACCGGGAAGAGGATATCAATGCTTTTATACCTGAGGAATACTGGAATCTGGATGCGGACTTAAAGCAGGATGGAAGCAAGAAGACGCTGAAGGCAAAATTCTATGGAGACAAGAATGGAAGAATTACCATTCATAATAAGGAAGAGCTGGAAAAAATACTTGCTGGTCTTCGTAATAAAGAATACCAGGTTGAGGAGGTAAAGGCCGGGGAACGGGTAAAGAAAGCTCCCATTCCATTTACGACCAGTACTCTTCAGCAGGAAGCTTCCAAGGTACTTAATTTTTCCACTCAAAAGACCATGCGTCTGGCTCAGCAGTTATATGAAGGAGTAGAGGTCACCGGTCATGGAACCGTAGGTCTCATCACCTATTTGAGAACTGATTCTACCAGAATCGCAGAAGAGGCTGATGTAGCAGCAAGAGAGTTTATTGAGAAACAGTATGGCAGCCGTTATCTGGCAAACGGAGAGCAGAATAAGAAAAGCAATGTTAAGATACAGGATGCCCACGAGGCAATTCGTCCTACGGACATTGCCCTGACTCCAGTGATTGTAAAAGAATCCCTTCAGAGAGATTTATTCCGCCTCTATCAGCTGATCTGGAAGAGATTTGCAGCCAGCAGAATGCAGCCAGCCGTGTATGAGACTACCTCTGTGAAGGTAAAGGCAGGAACCTATTTATTTGCGCTTTCAGCTTCAAAACTTCAATTTGATGGTTTTATGTCTGTTTATGTGCAGGAAGAAGAGAAGGAAGAAAATAATATTCTTCTTGGCAATCTGGAAAAAGGCAGTATACTTAAACTGGAGAAGCTGGAAAACAGCCAGCATTTTACCCAGCCCCCCGCTCATTTTACGGAAGCATCGCTTGTAAAAGCCATGGAAGAACAGGGAATTGGACGTCCAAGTACTTATGCTCCTACAATTACAACAATAATAGCCAGACGGTATGTGGCAAAAGAAAATAAAAATCTTTACGTGACAGAACTGGGAGAAGTAGTCAGCAGCATGATGAAACAAAGTTTCCCCAGCATTGTAGACATCACATTTACTGCAAATCTGGAATATCTTCTTGATAAAGTGGGAGATGGCACGGTACAGTGGAAGACAGTTGTGAAAAATTTCTATCCTGATTTAAAGGATGCAGTTGATAAGGCACTGGTAGAACTTGAATCTGTTACCATTGCCGATGAAGTGACAGAAGAAGTTTGTGAACTGTGCGGCCGGAATATGGTTATAAAATATGGTCCACACGGAAAATTTCTTGCATGTCCCGGTTTCCCGGAATGTAAGAATACGAAACCTTATCTGGAAAAGACAGGAGTTCCGTGTCCAAAGTGCGGTAAGGATGTAGTGATTAAGAAAACAAAGAAGGGCAGAATTTATTATGGCTGCGAGGCAAATCCTGACTGCGATTTTATGTCATGGCAAAAGCCTTCCACCCAGAAATGCCCTAAATGTGGTTCATATATGGTTGAAAAAGGTAATAAGTTACTGTGTTCCAATGAGCAGTGCGGATTCAGCACGGATAAGTAGGAAAATAGGAAAATTATTAAGAAAATCGAAAATCTTCAAAAAACTATTGTTATTTGAAAATAATAGTGATAATATTTAATTATTAAAAGCGTTTTTCGAAATTTAACATCAATTATAAAGGAGGTTTTCGGCAATGAGCGTACAGTTGTTGGACAAAACTAGAAAAATTAACAAATTATTGCATAACAATAATTCGCATAAGGTCGTTTTTAACGATATTTGTGAAGTGCTTACCGAGATCCTGAATTCCAATATTCTTGTTATCAGCAAGAAGGGTAAGGTGCTTGGCGTGGGTCTCACGCCTGACATCGAAGAGATTCAGGAACTGATTGCAGACCAGGTAGGCGGTTATGTCGATACTATGCTGAATGAACGACTGCTCAGTATTCTGTCTACAAAAGAAAATGTAAACTTGGAAACGCTTGGTTTTACCGGTGACAACATCAGAAAATATCAGGCTATTATAACACCGATTGATATAGCAGGGGAGAGACTTGGAACTCTGTTTATTTATAAATCGGATTCACAGTATGACATTGACGATATTATTTTAAGCGAATACGGCACTACTGTTGTAGGTCTTGAGATGATGAGATCAGTAAACGAAGAGAATGCAGAAGAAACCAGAAAGGTACAGATTGTGAAATCAGCCATCAGCACCTTATCTTTCTCCGAACTGGAAGCGATCACACATATCTTCGAAGAACTGGATGGAAATGAAGGCATTCTTGTTGCAAGCAAAATTGCAGACCGTGTTGGTATTACCCGCTCTGTTATTGTCAATGCGCTGCGGAAGTTTGAAAGTGCCGGTGTCATCGAATCCAGATCTTCCGGTATGAAAGGTACCTATATAAAGGTCCTGAATGATGTGGTATTTGACGAGCTGAAATCCATCAAGGCAGGCAATACAAAAATCATTCCGGAACGACGCGATATGAAAGATTTATAGTGCATAAAAAAGTTTAAAAAGGTGATCAGCAATGATTACCTTTTTTTGCGGATATAGAAATCTTCTGATTTGGACATGAAATATAAAAAATTACTTGCATCGCTAAAAATATTGTGCTATACTAGCAAGGCTTACAAAAAACACGTCTGCGGATTCCAGAGGAAGGTGCCGCGATATGGTCTCCTCGGAAGTAAGAGAAACGGACGGAAGTAAAACCAATGGAGGTAATAACATGAGCGTTATTTCAATGAAGCAGCTTTTAGAGGCTGGCGTGCACTTCGGTCATCAGACCAGAAGATGGAACCCTAAGATGGCTCCGTATATCTACACAGAGAGAAACGGTATCTACATCATCGACTTACAGAAGTCTGTTGTAAAAGTAGATGAAGCTTACAAGGCAGTATCTGATATTGCTGCAGAAGGCGGAAAAATTCTTTTTGTTGGTACAAAGAAGCAGGCTCAGGATGCCATCAAATCTGAGGCAGAGCGCTGCGGTATGTACTTCGTTAATGAGAGATGGCTGGGCGGTATGCTGACAAACTTCAAGACAATCCAGTCCAGAGTTGCAAGATTAAAGCAGATTGAGACAATGTCTCAGGATGGTACATTTGATGTGCTTCCTAAGAAAGAAGTAATTGCTCTTAAGAAAGAATGGGAGAAATTAGAGAAGAATTTAGGCGGAATCAAAGATATGAAGAAGGTTCCGGATGCGATTTTTGTTGTAGATCCCAAGAAAGAAAGAATCTGCGTTCAGGAAGCTCACACACTTGGCATTCCGTTAATCGGCATTGCTGACACAAACTGTGATCCTGAAGAACTTGATTTCGTAATCCCAGGTAATGATGATGCGATTAGAGCTGTCAAGTTAATTGTATCCAAGATGGCAGACGCAGTAATCGAAGCAAACCAGGGCGAGGCAGTAGCTGAGGAAGCAGAAGCAGCTCAGGAGTTAGAAGAGACTGTAGAAGCTTAAGATTCAGACGAACGTATGCTTCGGTCTGCTGTATGGCGGGTCGAAGCATATTTTTATGGACAGACCTTTTGCAATATCAATTACGTTTAATCGATGATGGAGGGAAAAACGAATGGCAGCAGTTACAGCTGGAATGGTAAAAGAATTAAGAGAGTTAACCGGTGCAGGTATGATGGATTGCAAGAAAGCACTTGCAGAGACTGACGGTGATATGGACAAGGCAGTTGAGTTTTTAAGAGAAAAAGGACTTGCAGCTGCATCTAAAAAGGCAGGAAGAATTGCTGCAGAAGGTGTTGTTACGACTGTAGTAAGTGAAGATGGAAAATCCGGAGCTATCGTAGAAGTTAACAGTGAGACAGACTTCGTTGCCAAGAACGCTCAGTTCCAGGGATATGTAGCTGATGTGGTTTCTCAGGTCCTTGCTTCTGAAGCGAAGGATATGGATGCATTCATGGCTGAGGCATGGATCAGTGACAGCTCATTAACAGTAGCTCAGGCTTTATCCAGCCAGATCTCTGTTATTGGCGAAAATATGAATATCAGAAGATTTGAAAAGATTACAACTGATGGTGTAGTTGTTGATTATATTCATGGCGGCGGCAGAATCGGCGTTCTGATTGAAGCTGGTGCAGAAGTAGTAAATGATGCTGTTAAAGAAGCGTTAAAGAACGTTGCAATGCAGATCGCTGCTTTAACTCCAAAGTATGTAAAGAGAGAAGAAATTTCTCAGGAATTCATTGATCATGAAATGGAAATCTTAAAGGTTCAGGCTAAGAATGAAAATCCTGACAAGCCTGATTCCATTCTTGAGAAGATGATTGTTGGCCGTTTGAATAAGGAATTAAAAGAGTTCTGTCTGGTAGATCAGGCTTATGTAAAAGACGGAGACTTAACAGTTGGCAAGTATTTAGAGCAGGTTTCTAAAGAAGTTGGCGGAAAAGTAGAAGTTAGAAAGTTTGTACGCTTCGAAACTGGCGAAGGCCTTGAGAAGAAAGAAGAGAACTTTGCAGAAGAAGTTGCAAAACAGATGCAGTAATCTTGTAACAGGATTCTGGGGGGAATCCCATGGGTATCCATGGGATTTTTCTATTCAAACAGTGTCCGTTTCCGATTGACATATGTTTCCAGTTGGGCGGACATTACGACTAAAGGAGTTGATGAGAGTGGCTAAATATATTATAAAACGTATTGCTATGGCGATTGTAACGATCTTTGCTGTTGCTACGGTAACATTTTTTGTCATGAACATGGTGCCAGGAGGACCATTCATGTCAGAAAAGGCAATCAGCCCACAGGCCCAGGCGGCATTAAATGAAAAATATGGATTGGATAAACCATTAAGTGAACAGTATGTAACGTATATGAAAGATATCCTGCATGGGGATTTAGGATTGAGTGTAAAGCAGCGCGGACGTACTGTGAATATGATAATTGGTACTAAATTCCCTGTTTCTGCAAGAATCGGAGGAATGGCAATTTTAGCTGCAGTATTGATCGGCGTTCCTCTTGGAAGTATTGCTGCGTTTAAACGAGGCACATTAGCAGATAATATCATTATTGTATTCAGTACCTGCGGAATTGCAGTTCCAAGCTTTGTGGTCTGTACTATACTCATGTATGTTCTCAGTTTAAAGTTAGGACTTCTGCCTACGTTCGGACTTGGATCCTGGAAGAATTACATCATGCCGGTTATGGCGCTTGCTCTTTACCCATCATCCTATATTGCAAGACTGATGCGTTCTTCCATGCTGGATGTCATGGGGCAGGATTATATGAGAACAGCCCGTGCAAAAGGTCTTTCCCAGCTGGTGAGTATTTTCAAGCATGCACTTCGTAATGCCATTCTTCCGGTGGTTACATATTTGGGACCACTGCTGGCTTATACTGTAACGGGAAGCTTCATTGTTGAAAAAATATTTACAATTCCAGGGCTCGGATCTGAATTTATTGGTTCCATTACAGGGCGTGATTATCCTCTTATTATGGGTACTACGATTTTCCTTGCTGCTTTAATGGTTGTGATGAATGTGCTGGTTGATGTTGCTTATAAATTTATTGACCCACGTATCAATCTGAAGTAAGAGAAAGGAGAAAGAGGATGCCAAAGAATAAATTATCATTACAGCTTAATGTGGAAGACTTTCTCCTTGCCAGTGATGCGGAAAAAGAAAGCCTTACTGTCATGCGGAAAAGTGTCGGATTCTGGAAGGATGGAATCAGACGTCTGAAAAAAAACAAGATTGCGATGGTCAGCCTGGTCGTAATTGTTATTGTGTTTATCCTGTCATTTGTAATACCTCAGTTATACCCATACAGCTATGAACAGCAGATTCGCGGAAGTGAGAATTTAGCTCCTATGCAGTATTCAGTGAAAGAACTGGCTTCTATGGATGCGGGGGAGAGTGTATTCCCTCATGTTTTAGGAACAGATAACCTGGGACGTGACTATGCAGTCCGCGTTATGATGGGAAGCAGAGTTTCCCTCATTGTCGGTCTGGTTGCTTCAGCCATTATCTTACTGATCGGTTCTCTTTACGGCTCCATTGCCGGTTTCTTCGGAGGCTGGGTGGATATGATTATGATGCGGATTGTGGATATGATTTACACAGTTCCAGATATTTTAATCATTGTACTTTTATCTGTGGCCTTTGATCAGCCGCTAAAAGCGCTGGCTCAAAAACCGGGTTTTCAGTGGATTCAGGTAATCGGTGTTAACCTGATCAGTATTTTCGTTGTATTTGCGCTTCTTTACTGGGTCGGAATGGCACGTATTGTACGAAGCCAGATTCTGATTTTGAAAGAACAGGAATATGTAACTGCGGCAAGAGCTCTGGGAGCTTCCAGCGGTCACATTATCAAAAAGCATCTGCTTACCAACTGTATTGGTACATTGATTGTAACCACAACGCTTCAGATTCCTTCTTCCATCTTTACTGAGAGCTTTTTAAGCTTCCTTGGTCTTGGGGTGGCTGCGCCCATGCCTTCACTGGGAAGTCTTGCAAGTGCGGCATTAAATGGTCTGCAAAGTTATCCTCACCGTTTGTTTGCTCCGGCACTGATGATTTCAGTTATTATTTTAAGTTTCAATCTGTTAGGTGACGGTCTTCGGGATGCATTCGATCCGAAACTGAAAGATTAAAGGAGGGAAGAAACGATGAGTGAATATTTAGTTAATGTTGAGAATGAACGTCTTTCTTTCTTTACTCCGGCAGGGGAAGTTAAGGCTTTAAATAATGTGTCCTTTCATTTACGTGAAGGCGAAGTTCTTGGAATTGTTGGAGAATCCGGATCGGGAAAATCTGTAACTGCATACAGTCTGATGGGACTTACTGCATATCCTGGCCGTTTACTGGGAGGTTCCCTTCAGTTTAACGGACATCAGATTGATCAGATGACGGAAAAAGAAATGCGTAAAATCCGTGGAAATGAAATATCAATTATTTTTCAGGATCCAATGACCAGCTTAAATCCGGTGTATACAATTGGAAATCAGATTTGTGAGGTTGTTATGCTTCACACCAATAAAAACTCCCAGCAGGCAAGGGAAAGAGCAAAAGAGCTTCTGACTCTGGTTGGTATCAATGAGCCGGAGAAGCGCCTTAAGCAGTATCCCCATGAATTGTCTGGCGGTATGCGCCAGAGGGTTATGATTGCGATTGCGCTGGCGTGTGAGCCAAAGCTTCTGATTGCGGATGAGCCGACAACTGCTCTTGATGTTACGATACAGGCGCAGATTCTGGAACTGATGATGGAGTTAAAGGAAAAACTTGGCATGGCAATCATCATGATCACTCACGATCTGGGCGTTGTTGCCAACATGTGTGACCGCATTGCTGTTATGTATGCAGGCAAAGTGGTGGAGTACGGAGATGCCAATGATATTTTCTACAATCCATGCCATGAATATACAAAAGGTCTGATCCGAAGCATTCCTAAACTGAATGAAAAAGAGCACAGCAAGCTGATTCCTATTGAAGGAAGTCCTGTGGATATGCTCAATCCTCCTGCAGGCTGTCCGTTTGCGCCCCGCTGCGGCTCCTGTATGAAGATTTGTCTCCGTGAAATGCCGCCTTATACAGATATATCTGAAATTCATTACAGTGCCTGCTGGCTGATGCAGAAGCAGGAGTTTGAAAAACAACAGGCGCAGAAGGGAGATGCATAATGGATCAAAAATATCTGGTAGAAGTTGAAAATTTAAAGCAGTACTTCCCTGTTGCCGGTGGCAAATTATTTGAAAAAAAAGTGGTTAAGGCTGTTGATAATGTTTCATTTGGAATTAAAAAAGGAGAGACTCTGGGTCTTGTAGGGGAATCCGGCTGTGGTAAGACAACCACGGGACGAACCCTTCTGCGCCTTTATGAACCGACAGATGGAAAGATTTATTTTGAAGGAAAAGATATCACAAAAGTTAATATGCTTCCTTACCGTCAAAAAATGCAGATTGTTTTCCAGGATCCTTATGCAAGTCTGGATCCCCGAATGACAGTTGGAGATATTATCGGAGAAGCGATTGATATTCATCATCTGGCTGCCAATAAAAAAGAGCGCCAGGAACAGATTATCTCTGTTCTCTCCACGGTTGGTTTAAACTCGGAACACGCAAACCGTTATCCTCACGAATTTTCAGGCGGTCAGCGTCAGCGTGTGGGAATTGCCCGTGCACTGGCTGTAGATCCTCAGTTTATAGTCTGTGATGAACCTGTATCTGCATTAGATGTTTCCATTCAGGCCCAGGTAGTAAACATGTTTGAACAGCTTCAGGAAGAAAGAGGCTTAACCTATTTATTTATCGCTCATGATCTTTCTATTGTAAAACATATTTCCAACCGTATCGGAGTCATGTATTTGGGAAAGATGGTGGAGCTGGCAGACAGTTACGAGCTTACTTTCCACAGCGTTCATCCATATACAAAGAGCCTGATTTCAGCGATTCCCATTGCAGACCCGGAAGCAAGCCGGAAATCCAAGAGAATTATGCTGGAAGGAGATGTGCCAAGCCCGGTAAATCCGCCATCCGGCTGCAGGTTCCGTACACGCTGTCCTTATGCGGATGAGCTTTGTGCAGCTCAGGAACCGGAATGGAAAGAAGTGTCCTCCGGACATTATGCGGCCTGCCATCATCTGGATAAAGTGAATTAAAATTAGATTGAACTTTTGCTGCTTTTATGTTATGCTTAGAAAATGAATTGGCGCAGTAGCCGGATAAAGTGCTACTGCGTTAATTAAAATAATTTTATAGGAGGAATAACTATGAAAAAAATGTCACTTGTATTGGCAGCAGTCATGGCATCTGGTTTATTACTTACCGCTTGCGGCGGCAGTAAATCAGCTCAGCCAACAACTGGCGCAGAAGCCACTACAACTGCAGCAGCAAATGGCGAGACTGCAGCCCCCGCGAAAGGAACAACTACAGGCCTTGATCTTGCGGTGCAGGTTGGACCGGACCCGGAGACCATTGATCCTGCTTTAAATAGTGCAGCTGATGGTGCAAACGTGATTGTACATGCATTTGAAACTCTGCTTATTGTAGATAAGGACAATAAGATCGTTCCAGGACAGGCAGAATCATATGATGTATCAGAGGACGGTCTTACCTATACCTTCCATCTTCGTGACGGATTAAAATGGAGTGATGGTTCATCATTGACAGCAAAAGATTTTGTTTATTCTTGGAAAAGACTTGCAGACCCCAATACGGCTGCTCCATATGCAGCTGATATGTTGGGAAGTGTAAAAGGATATGAGGAAGCAGCAGCAGGAAATATTGATGCGCTTGCGGTATCTGCACCTGATGACAAGACCTTAGTTGTAGAGTTGTCGGCTCCTTGTGTATATTTTACAAAGCTTGTTACTCATGCAACAATGGTTCCTGTTCAGGAAGCAACTGTTGCTGCAAATGGAGAACAGTGGAGTTTAAAACCTGAAACTTATATATCAAATGGTCCTTTAAAGATGATTGAGTGGGTTCCAGGATCTCATATAACATTTGGAAAAAATGAAAATTATTGGAATGCAGATAAGATTACTTTAAACACTTTGAAGTTTGTTTTAATGGAAGATTCTAATGCGGCTTACAGTGCATATCAAACTGGAGAAGTGGCTATGATTAAGGATGTTCCAACAGAGGAAGTTCTTGCACTTAAAGGTAATGAGGAATTCCATGTTGAGGCAGGAATGGGTATTAACTATATCGATTTCCAGAACGAAAAAGAGCCTTTTAACAATCCCGATGTACGTAAAGCGTTGAGTCTTGCTGTTGATCGTGATTATTTGGCTAATACGGTTATGCAGGGAATCGGTGCTCCGGCAGCAAACTTTGTTCCGCTTGGGGTTTCTGATGTAGAAGGCGGAACTTATTTTGAGGAAATTACACGGAAAAATAACGGCGGTGACTTCTTTAACATTAAAGATCATGAAGCTGATGTTGCTAAAGCAAAAGAATTGCTTGCAAAAGCAGGATATCCTGATGGACAGGGCTTCCCAATTTTTGAGTATATGACAAACGATCAAGGCTTTAATAAAGCAGTAGCTGAATATCTTCAAAGCTGTTGGAAAGAAACTCTTGGTATTACAATGGATATAAAGATTGTTGAATGGGCTACTTTTACTCCTACCCGTCGTGCTGGGGATTATCAGATTGCACGAGATGCATGGAGTTTTGACTATGATGATCCTTCCAATCTTCTTAACTTAATGAAGTCAACAAGCGGAAATAACAATGCAAAATATAATAGTCCTGCTGTTGATAAATTACTTGATGAAGCCAATTCTACCGCTGATGTTAAAGAACATTATGCAAAGCTTCATGAAGCAGAGAATAAGATTCTTGAGGATGCGGCAATCGCTCCGCTTACTTACAGGAATGAGTTCTGGTTACAGAAAAAGAATTTAAAGGGAACATGGTATTCTCCATATGGCTACTGGTTCTTCCAGTATGCTACCATGGAATAAGAAATAGTATACAGACGAAAAGCATCTGGATGTAATATCCAGGTGTTTTTTGTTGCACTCACAATCGTGCAGCTGGGAAACTTCCTCTTTCCAACCATCTAAAAGTATGCTATAATCTTTTAAGACAATACAAAAGTACAGGAGAGTTTAAGCTATGAATCCAAGACGTGTATTATTAAAACTCAGTGGTGAAGCTCTTGCCGGTTCCAGTAAGACAGGTTATGAAGAAGCCACTGTTAAAGAGGTTGCACGGCAGGTTAAGATATCCGTTGTTGCTGGTGTTCAGTTAGGAATTGTCATAGGCGGAGGAAACTTCTGGAGAGGCAGAACCAGTAACGCAATTGACCGCACAAAGGCGGATCAGATTGGCATGCTTGCTACTATTATGAACTGCATTTATGTTTCTGAAATTTTCAGGAACGCAGGAATGGAAACCCGGATACTGACCCCATTTGAGTGCGGTGCCATGACAGAGCTGTTTTCCAAAGACAGGGCAAATCAGTATTTTTCAGAAGGAAAAGTGGTATTCTTTGCCGGAGGCACCGGCCATCCATATTTTTCCACTGATACGGGAATTGCACTTCGCGCCATCGAGATGGATGCTGACTGTATCCTGCTTGCAAAAGCCATAGACGGAGTATATGACAGCGACCCCAAGGTGAACCCCAATGCGGTTAAATTTGATAAGATTTCCATTAATGAAGTGATAGAAAAACAGCTTGGGGTAATTGATCTGACTGCGTCCATTATGTGTATGGAGAACAAGATGCCCCTTGCGGTATTCAGTTTGAATGAAAAAGATGGCATTGCCAATGCAATGCAGGGAAAAATAAACGGTACAATAGTGACCGCATAAAACAGGAGGACGATATGCAGGAGAGTTTACAGGTATATGAAGATAAGATGAATAAGACATTAAAAGCGCTGGAGAATGATTTTATGACGATCCGCGCAGGACGTGCCAATCCCCATGTATTGGATAAGATCAAAGTGGATTATTATGGAACTCCAACACCAATTCAGCAGGTAGGTAATATTACAATACCGGAAGCACGCATGATCGTGATCCAGCCATGGGAGAAGAGCCTGTTAAAAGCCATTGAAAAGGCAATTCTTGCATCTGAACTGGGAATTAATCCTACTAATGACGGCAACGTGATTCGTCTGGTATTTCCTGAACTGACAGAGGAACGCAGAAAAGATCTTGTAAAAGATGTAAAGAAAAAGGGAGAAGCTGCGAAAATCGCAATCCGCAACATCCGCCGCGATGCCAATGACTCCTTTAAAAAACAGCTGAAAGCAGAAGATATTTCTGAGGATGAACTGGCTGATGCAGAAGACAAGATTCAGAAATTAACAGATAGAATGGTTGCGCAGATTGAAAAAGCAACTGATGAGAAGTCAAAGGATCTTCTTACTGTATAAAATAAACAGGGGGGCAGGCATTATGCCTGTCCTGTTTTGTGTTTTAAAAGGAGTGATACTTTATGGATAAAGAATTGGATAATATGGTAATTCCGGAGCACGTCGCCATCATACTTGACGGAAACGGCAGATGGGCGAAAAAGCGTGGACTTCCAAGAAGCATGGGGCATAAAGAAGGCTGCATCACTGTAGAAAAAACAGTTGAGGATGCAGCGAGACTGGGCATAAAGTATTTAACAGTCTATGGCTTTTCAACAGAAAACTGGAAGCGTTCCAATGAGGAAGTGGGAGCTCTTATGCAGCTGTTCCGCTATTATATGGTAAGACTGTTAAAGGTTTCAAAAGCGAACAATGTGCGGGTAAAGATGATTGGAGACAGGGAACGCTTTGACTCTGATATTGTTGAGGGAATCGGCCGCCTGGTGGAAGAAACCAGGAACAACACAGGTCTGACTTTCGTGATTGCAGTAAACTATGGCGGGCGTGATGAAATCGTCCGGGCTGCCAGAAAGATCATGGAAGATACCAGAGAGGGAAAGATTGCACCGGATTGCTTAACGGAAGAGAGATTTGCCGGTTATCTGGATACCAATGGAATTCCGGATCCGGATCTTCTGATCCGAACCAGTGGAGAATTAAGACTGTCTAATTATCTTTTATGGCAGTTGGCATATACGGAGTTATATGTCTCAGATTGCTATTGGCCTGATTTTAATATGGAAGAAATGAAAAAAGCCATTGCGGCGTATAATAGCAGAGAACGGAGATTTGGAGGAGTGAAGTGATCACGAGGGAGGAAGCGGGATGTTTACAACCAGGCTGATAAGCGGAATTGTTCTTGTTTTGATCGCACTTATAACAGTGGGAAGTGGTGGGCTCCTGCTGTTTGCGACGACGATTTTCATATCCATGATTGGTTTGTATGAGCTGTATCGTGTACTTAAGATTCACGATCATCCCATGGGATATATGGGATATTTAATCGTTGTTGTTTATTACGGGCTGTTATGGTTTCATATGCAGCAATATGCATTATATATGTCTATTGTTTTTATGATGCTTCTTTTATGCCTTTATGTTTTTGCTTTTCCTAAATATAAGACAGAAGAAATAACTGGAGCATTTTTTGGATTTTTTTACGTTGCTGTTATGTTATCCTACCTATATCAGGTCCGTACCATGAATGACGGGAAATATCTGGTTTGGCTGGTATTTTTGAGTTCCTGGGGATGTGATACCTGTGCATATTGTGTTGGGAATCTCATCGGGAAACACAAACTGGCCCCGGTACTCAGCCCTCATAAATCCATAGAGGGCGCAATCGGCGGAATCTTAGGCGCATCTCTTCTGGGATTTTTATATGCTACTGTATTTGGTGAGTCAATGACTGTACTTGATTATCCTCAGATCACCTGTACTCTGGCATGTGCTTTTGCAGCGATTATTTCACCCATCGGCGATCTGGCTGCATCTGCAATAAAGCGGGATCATCAGGTGAAGGACTATGGAAAGCTGATACCAGGACATGGCGGTATACTGGATCGTTTTGACAGTATGCTTTTTACAGCACCTGTCATCTATTTTGTAGTCACATTTATACGTTAAAATCAATAAAGCATTGCTTTAAATTGGAATTAAGGAAAAGAAAAGGAGTATACAGCATAAGATGAAGAAAATAGCAATCCTGGGATCAACAGGATCCATTGGAACGCAGACTTTGGAGGTGGTGGAGACCCAAGGGGATATTGAAGTTACCGCTTTGGCTGCAGGCAGCAACATCCGCCTTCTGGAGGAACAGATCAGAAAATTCCGGCCAAAGACAGCCTGTGTCTGGGAAGAAGAAAAGGCGAAGGAACTGAAAGCCCTGGTAAGAGATCTTCCTGTTCGCATTGTTTCCGGAATGGATGGGTTAATTGAAACTGCTGTAGAAGAAACTTCAGAAATTGTTGTTACCGCAGTAGTTGGGATGATTGGAATCCGGCCCACCATAGCGGCGATGGAAGCAGGGAAAGACATTGCCCTTGCCAATAAGGAAACTCTGGTAACTGCCGGCCACATCATTATGCCTCTTGCAAAGAAAATGGGTGTCAGGATTCTCCCGGTAGACAGTGAGCACAGTGCCATATTCCAGTGTCTCAACGGGGAAGACAAAAAAACCATCCATAAGATATTGCTGACTGCATCCGGCGGTCCTTTTCGGGGGAAGACAAGAGAAGAGTTAAGGAATGTGAAGGTGGAAGATGCACTCAATCATCCAAACTGGTCCATGGGAAAGAAGATTACCATAGATTCCTCTACCATGGTGAATAAAGGCCTTGAGGTAATGGAAGCCAAATGGCTGTTTGATGTGGAGATGGATCAGGTACAGGTGGTGATTCAGCCCAAGAGCATCATTCATTCCATGGTGGAATTTGAAGACGGTGCAGTTATGGCCCAGATGGGAACTCCAGATATGAAACTTCCCATTCAATATGCGCTTTATTATCCGGAACGGAGATATTTAAAAGGGGACCGTCTTGATTTCTGGTCCATTGGTCAAATTAATTTTGAAAAACCGGATCTGGTTAATTTTCCGGGATTGAAACTTGCCTATCAGGCCGGATGCACCGGCGGAACGCTTCCAACTGTTTTTAATGCTGCAAACGAAAAGGCAGTTGCCAAATTTTTGAACAGGGAAATTACATATCTTACTATCACAGATATGATAGAGGGAGCGATGAACGGGCATACTGTTAAAGAGAATCCCAGTGTGGAAGAGATTCTTGAAGCAGAGGCTGCAGCTTATGACTATATAGAAAGCAGGTGGTGAATTGTCCAGTGTTATCGTAGCAATTCTAGTATTCGGTTTAATTGTTTTGATTCACGAGTTGGGTCATTTTATATTTGCAAAAATGAACGGTATCGCAGTGGTGGAATTTTCCATAGGTATGGGGCCACGCCTTCTTCACTTAAAAAAGGGTGAGACAACGTATTCCATTAAATTGTTTCCTTTAGGCGGATCCTGCATGATGCTGGGAGAAGATGATGAAAATCCGGATGAACGGGCATTTCAGAATAAATCCATCCCCGCAAGGATGTCTGTGATTGCTGCGGGACCCGTTTTTAATTTTATTCTTGCCTTTTTGCTTTCCCTGGTTTTGGTGGGAATGAGCGGTTATGACATCACTTATATAAAAGAAGTAACGGAAGGTTCACCTGCTTATGAAGCAGGAATGCGTTCCGGGGATAAATTGTTAAAAATTAACGGAGAGAATGTTTCCATGTATCAGGAATACATTCTCTACAAGCTGATGAAACCGGATGATAAGATGAACCAGGTAGAGTTTTCAAGAACAGATCCCCAGACAGGAAATCAGGAAATTCAGACTGTGACCGTTACGCCCCAATATTCAGAAGAAAGTAAAAAGTATCTGATCGGTATTTTGATTGCGCCTGAGAATAAAAAGGCAGCGAATGCCGGTGATCTCATTAAGCATGGATATATGGAGATGGAATATGACGTAAAGCTGACTGTGAAGAGCCTTGGTATGCTTTTTACAGGAAAAGCCAGTGTAAATGACTTAAGCGGACCGGTGGGAATCGTGGTTATGATTGACGATTCTGTAAAAGCGGGGCTTACTGTCAGCGTGGTTGCTGCACTTATGAATGTTATCAGTATGTGTATCCTTTTAAGTGCCAACTTAGGTGTGATGAATCTGCTCCCAATACCGGCACTTGACGGGGGGAGACTGTTGTTTTTAATAATTGAAGCAATACGCGGAAAAAGAATAGACCCGGAAAAAGAGGGTCTAGTAAATATGATCAGCATGGCGGCATTGATGGCGCTGATGATTTTTGTAGTGTTTAATGATATCAGCAGATTCACCTGATAAAAGCATGGGAATGGAGGAGTTTATGAACAGGGATCACACGAAAACAATTCAGATCGGAGACAGGGTCATCGGTGGAGGCAATCCGGTTCTGATCCAATCCATGTGCAATACGAAAACTCAGGATATTGCATCGACAGTTAACCAAATTAAAAAGCTGACGGCTGCCGGATGCGATATTATCAGAGTTGCAGTTCCGGACATGGAAGCAGCGGCTGCTATCAGGGAAATTAAAAAACAGATCAAAATACCGCTGGTAGCTGATATTCATTTTGACTATCGGCTGGCTGTGGCTTCCATAGAGTCAGGGGCTGATAAGATCCGGATTAATCCGGGTAATATCGGCTCTCTGGACCGTGTCCGCACTGTTGTGGATAAAGCAAAAGAATACCAGATTCCCATTCGGGTGGGAGTAAACAGCGGATCTCTTGAAAAAAATCTCATTGAAAAATATGGGGGAGTTACTGCAGAGGGCATTGTGGAAAGCGCATTAAACAAAGTGCGCATGATCGAGGAGATGGACTATGGAAATCTGGTTATCAGTATCAAATCCTCAGATGTGCTCATGTGTATCAAAGCCCATGAACTGATCGCTGAGCAAACGGATTATCCGCTTCATGTAGGTATTACAGAGGCAGGAACTCTTATATCAGGAACTATCAAATCTTCCGTTGGACTGGGAATTATTCTTCATAAAGGAATCGGTGACACCATTCGTGTTTCTCTTACCGGTGACCCGCTTGAGGAAGTAAAGGCGGCTAAGACAATTTTAAGAACCCTGGGTCTTAAACGGGGAGGAGTAGAGGTGATATCCTGTCCTACCTGCGGAAGAACCAGAATTGATCTGATCTCACTGGCAAATCAGGTGGAAGATTTGGTTTCTGCTTACGATCAACTGGATATTAAGGTTGCAGTTATGGGCTGTGTGGTAAACGGTCCAGGTGAAGCAAGAGAAGCAGATATCGGTATTGCCGGCGGAATCGGAGAAGGACTTCTTATTAAAAAAGGAGAAGTAATCAGAAAGGTTCCGGAAGAAGAACTTCTTAGCGCCCTTCAGGAAGAACTTATGAAAATGCAATAGGTGACAGAATGGCAAAGAAATTTTTGGAAGTTTTTCCAAATTTACATATTACAGACGAATTACGAGAGCTTTTAAATCTGGTAGATGTGGAAAAGGTCACATCAAACAGGGATAGAAGCTCTATTCGTGTTTATTTAATCAGCCCAAGACTGATCCATAAACAAAATATTTACAGCCTGGAAAAAGGAATTAAAGAGCAGCTGTTTCCATCGAAGCAGATCACAATTAAGATTATTGAGAGATTCCGTCTGTCCGGGCAGTATACTCCCCAGAAACTGTTGAAGATCTATCGGGAAAGTCTTCTGGCGGAATTAAAAAATTACAGTATCATTGAATACAATATGTTCCGAAAGGCGCAGTGTCAGTTTCCTGAACCTGATCTTTTAAAGATGACGGTGGAAGATACCATTGTAACTCATGAAAAGGCAGGAGAGCTAAAGCGCGTACTGGAAAAGATTTTTCATGAGAGGTGCGGTCTGCCTATTGAAGTCCAGTATGAGTTTATTGCGCCTAAGGAGAATGCACTGGCAAAACAGAAAGAACTGCAGATGCAGCGGGAAGTAGAAGAAATCGTCAGCAGAACCTCTCTTGGGAGTCAGCAGAAAAACCTGTCAGACGCAGAATATGGCGGTCCTTCCATGGCGGATGGTTCTATGGATTCTTTGGCTGCATCCGATTCAGATGAAGTGCCGTTTACGCAGGAAGCCCAGACCCCTGCTCCAGGGCTTCGTATGGGAGGGAAAAAAGAGGGAGATAAAAAGGAAACTGGTAAAGCAGCAGATGCAGAAGCGGGAAAGAAAGAATGGAAAGATTACCGGAAGAATTCATATAATGGCCGCCGTTCCGATAATCCGGATGTTTTGTATGGCAGAGATTTCGAAGAGGAAACCATGGAAATCGAAAAGATTGACGGGGAAATCGGTGAAGTTGTGATCCGCGGCAAGATTATCATGACAGACAGCAGAGAACTAAGAAGCGGCAAGACCATTATAATTTTCGATGTAACAGATTTTACTGACACGATTACAGTGAAAATGTTTGCAAGGGAAGAACAGCTGGAGGATCTGAAAAATGCAGTTGTTCAGGGCAGCTTTATCAAAATAAAGGGTGTGACTACCATAGACAAGTTTGATGGGGAGCTGACCCTGGGATCAGTTGTGGGTATTAAAAAATCGGAAGATTTTACCGGCAAAAGATCGGACAACAGTTTAGAAAAGCGTGTGGAGCTTCACTGCCATACGAAGATGAGCGATATGGATGGCGTTTCTGAAGTAAAGGATCTGGTAAAGCGTGCGAAAAAATGGGGAATGCCGGCTATTGCAATTACAGATCATGGCTGTGTTCAGTCCTTTCCGGATGCAAACCATGCGTTGGATAAGGGCGATACGCTTAAGGTTATTTATGGAGTGGAAGGATATCTGGTTGATGATTTAAAACAGCTTGTTGAGAATTCTAAAAATCAGTCCTTCTCTGATTCTTATGTGGTTTTTGACATTGAGACAACCGGTTTCAGTTCATCCAGAAACCGGATTATTGAAATCGGTGCAGTAAAGGTGATTGACGGTAAAATCAGGGATAAATTCAGCACTTTTGTAAATCCTGACGTACCCATACCCTTTGAGATCGAACAGCTTACGGGGATTAATGACAGTATGGTGCTTCCCCATCCGAAGATTGATGTGATCCTTCCTCAGTTTCTGGAGTTTTGCAAAGATTCGGTTCTGGTCGCCCACAATGCTTCTTTTGACGTTAGCTTTATCTCTTATAATGCACAAAAGCTTCAGTTGGAATTTGCCCCTACAGTGATTGATACAGTGGCCCTCTCCAGGCTTCTCCTTCCCAGTTTAAACCGGTATAAACTGGACACTGTAGCCAAAGCCTTAAACATTCCCCTGGCGAACCATCACAGGGCGGTTGACGATGCCGGCTGTACGGCAGAAATATTTGCTGCATTTGTAAGAATGCTCAGGGAACGGGGAGTGGAGACACTTGATGAATTAAACAAACTCAGTACCATGTCTGCTGACATGATTAAAAAACTTCCTACCTATCACGTGATTATCCTGGCCTCCAACGATGTTGGAAGGGTTAATTTATACCGTTTGATTTCCCGTTCCCACATTGATTTTTATGCCAGAAGACCGAGAATTCCTAAAAGCGTGCTGAGTGAGTACAGGGAAGGTTTGATTATCGGATCCGCCTGTGAAGCAGGAGAGCTTTATCAGGCCCTTCTCAGAGGCGTTCCGGATGCAGAAATAGCCAAGCTTGTGAATTATTACGATTATCTGGAAATACAGCCTCTTGGGAACAATGCATTTATGTTAAGAGATGAAAAGAGTACGGTAAAAACGAAGCAGGATTTAATTGACATTAATAGGCGGATTGTGACCCTTGGAGAGCAGTTTGGAAAGCCTGTCTGTGCTACCTGTGACGTTCATTTCCTTGATCCGGAGGATGAGGTTTACCGGAGAATAATTATGGCTGGACAGGGCTTTAAGGATTCGGATGACCAGGCTCCCCTGTATCTTCGGACTACAGAGGAGATGCTTCAGGAGTTTGAATACTTAGGCCCAAACAAGGCAGAGGAAGTGGTCATAAAGAATACCAGAAAAATAGCGGATATGTGTGAACGGATATCACCTGTACGGCCGGATAAGTGTGCGCCTGTTATTGAAAACTCAGATGAAGATTTAAGAAAAATCTGTTATGACAGGGCTCATGCCATCTATGGTGAAGACCTTCCTGCAATTGTTACGGAACGTCTGGAACGGGAGCTGAACTCCATAATATCCAATGGATTTGCGGTTATGTATATAATTGCGCAGAAGTTAGTATGGAAATCCAACGAAGACGGATACCTGGTGGGATCCAGAGGATCTGTCGGATCATCCTTTGTTGCCTATATGTCAGGTATCACAGAGGTAAATTCACTCAGCCCTCATTATTATTGCGATAATTGTCATTATTATGATTTTGATTCGGAAGAAGTAAAGGCATTTACCGGTATGGCCGGCTGTGATATGCCGGATAAAATATGCCCGGTTTGCGGACATCCTTTATCAAAGGATGGTTTTGATATTCCGTTTGAGACATTCCTGGGATTTAAGGGAGACAAGGAGCCTGATATTGATTTAAATTTCTCAGGAGAATACCAGAGTAAGGCACATGACTATACAGAAGTTATTTTCGGAAAGGGTCAGACCTTCCGTGCAGGAACAATCGGTACTCTTGCCGATAAAACAGCATTTGGTTATGTAAAGAATTATTATGAGGAGCATGGAGTAAGAAAACGGAACTGTGAAATCAACCGGATTGTTCAGGGCTGTGTTGGCGTCAGAAGAACTACTGGCCAGCATCCTGGCGGAATTATCGTTCTTCCTCATGGTGAGGAGATTTATTCCTTTACACCGGTACAAAGACCTGCCAATGATATGACCACCATGACGGTAACCACTCATTTCGATTATCACTCTATTGACCATAACCTTTTAAAGCTTGATATTCTGGGACACGACGATCCGACCATGATTCGTATGCTTCAGGATTTAATCGGCTTTGATCCTGTAAAGGATATTCCCCTGGACAGCAGAGAAGTCATGTCACTTTTTCAGGACACATCAGCTCTTGGTATTACTCCTGAAGATATTGGAGGCTGTAAACTGGGTGCGCTTGGAGTGCCGGAGTTTGGTACCGATTTTGCCATGCAGATGTTAATTGATACCCAGCCAAAATATTTCTCCGATCTTGTCCGCATAGCGGGGCTTGCTCATGGTACGGATGTATGGCTGGGAAATGCCCAGGCGCTCATTCAGGAAGGAAAAGCTACCATTCAGACTGCCATATGTACCAGAGATGACATTATGATATATTTGATTTCCATGGGAATCGAAGAAGGTTTATCTTTCTCCATCATGGAAAGTGTACGAAAGGGGAAAGGTCTGAAGCCCGACTGGGAAGAGGAAATGACGGCACATGGAGTTCCTGACTGGTATATATGGTCCTGTAAAAAGATCAAATACATGTTCCCAAAAGCCCATGCGGCCGCTTATGTTATGATGGCATGGAGAATCGCGTACTGTAAAGTATTCTATCCACTGGCTTATTACGCCTCCTTTTTCAGCATCCGGGCCAATGGCTTCAGTTACGAGCTGATGTGCCAGGGAAGAGAAAAGCTGGAGCATTATCTGGCCGATTACAGGAAACGGATCGACACTCTTTCCAAGAAAGAGCAGGACACTCTTCGGGATATGCGTATTGTTCAGGAGATGTATGCCAGGGGGTATGATTTTATTCCTATTAATATTTACCAGGCGAAAGCCAGACATTTTCAGATTATTGACGGAAAACTAATGCCGTCTTTAAGCAGTATAGATGGACTGGGAGAAAAAGCGGCAGATGCGGTTGTGGATGCAAGTAAGGATGGAAGATTTTTATCAAGAGAGGATTTCAGAAACCGGACGAAGGTGAGTAAGACAGTTTGTGATCTGATGGGAGATTTGGGTCTTCTCGGTGATCTTCCCGAATCCAATCAGCTGTCACTTTTTGATCTGGCATAAAGCTGTTTCAGCTGCAGAACAGGATATTGTGTTCTGCAGCTGGTGATTAAAAGAGTAACTGAATTTTGATGTTATTTTTCCAGAATTTAAAAAAAAATAAAAAATTTTGAAAATACAGTTGACATTGTCTCGGATTTATATTATACTACGTAACGTAATCGAGGCGTGGCTCAGTTTGGTAGAGCGCTGCGTTCGGGACGCAGAGGTCGCAAGTTCGAATCTTGTCGCCTCGATTTTGTATGAATTATATTCGTACTGGCCTATTGGTCAAGCGGTCAAGACGCCGCCCTCTCACGGCGGAAACCCGAGTTCGATTCTCGGATAGGTCATAATGGAAGCCTTCAGGATTAAACCTGAAGGCTTTTTTCTATCCGTTCAATGTATAGTCAGCAGGGCTTATCTTTATAACACCAGAACCAGTCCATACAATTTAGGTTTTCTGCATTAGGATCATTGACTCGTTCCAGAAGTTGGTCGTAAGTACGTGGCGGAGGAACCATGGCAGGACTGCCGGGTTCCCAGTTTGCCGGAGTTACTACGCTGCACCGGTCTGTAGTTTCAAGGGCTGTTAAAAGCCGTATGATTTCACAGATATTTCTACCGTTAGTAAGAGGATAGATTAGTATTGCCCGAATGACCTGATCAGGGTCAATGAAAAAGACGTTACGTACCGTTTCCTGTTTGGCAGCATCAGGAGCAATCATTCCATACATATTTGCCACATCAGCCATTCGGTCTGCTATAATAGGGAATGGAATCTGAATACCTGTCAGTAGATAGATCTGGTTTACCCATGCAAGATGAGATGGGTTGCTGTCAATGCTCAGACCGATTAATTTAGCATTTAAAGCTTCAAATTGGTCATTAGCCTGCGCAAAAGCAATAAATTCGGTAGTGCATACAGGTGTAAAATCTCCTGGATGGGAGAACAGTATCACCCAGTGTCCTTTGTAGTCGGATAATTTTACAGGTCCGAATGTTGTCATTGCAGTAAAGTCAGGAGCTTTCATTCCAATACTTACATTCATAGGTATACCTTAATAGCATTTTGTATTATTATATGGCCATATTGGAAAAAATAGTTCTAATGTTACTAAACTTTTTTTCCGTTCAATTCAGCATAGGTCAGGTCCATTTTATATGATAAAAAATATTCGAATAACATTAAGAAAGTATATTTTATAATAAAATTTTAAAATAGACTATATTTTTTCTGAAATTAGGTATATAATAGCAATATGAAGGTGCTTTCCCTTGATATACGGAGGCATGAAATCATTAGTAATTCTCAGCAATTTCTATATTAATTATCTCATTATCGTGTTTCTCCCAAAACATTATTTTTTAATATTGATTTGCTGCATAAGACATCTTTCTTTAATTTTGCACTTGCCATCTATTTTCTTGTTTTTTTCTTTTCCATTTTAAGTTCTCCTAACTAACCTCCAGGTTTAACTTTCGCACTGGGTTTCATCTACTGCATTTCTACTGTAATTCCAAATTAACACATTAATTTTTCTAAGTCAGCCATATAATTTCCCCTCTTTTATAATTATTATTTAAGATTCAGATCTCAAATGAAGTTTTGGAGGAACGCGACAAAGAAAAAGGGCTGGTTTAAACGAAGATTTTTTAATAGAAATATAGTACCTTGAAAATTTTATATGCCATAGTTCTATGGGAAAGAGGGAGCAATGAAAAAGATGATAGGGTCAGATAATTAGATTGTTTAAAAGAAACTATTGGCATGTGAAATGTTAATAGTTCCTTTTTTATGCAAAAAAATATAGGAGTGATGGATGTCTGAATGATTAAGAGTAAGTATTTCGTGTTATTTAGTGCAGTAATAATGGTAACAAGCGTCCCGCTGTCAGGCTATGGAGCCTGGGTAACAAGTGATAAACGCTGGCTTTATGAGACAGATCAGAATTATGAGAAAAGTGCATGGAAGTTAATCGATGGTGATTGGTTTTACTTTGATGAAAATGGCTATATGGCAACATCTTGGCAACAGATTGGGGGTAAATGGTATTTTTTTAATCCGATTTCTGATGGTACAAAAGGAAAGATGCTAACAGACTGGCAGTGGATTGATGGCAAGTGCTATTTTCTTTCTCCTGCAGACAGGGGAAATTATCCACAGGGCGCGATGTATAGCCATGACATGACTCCAGATGGGTATATCGTCAATGAATCAGGCGCATGGGTTAACGAAGGAGGTATTGTTGAGATTCCAAAGAAAGGGATACAGACGGTTAAAGGAGGGAAAACATTTTCAACAGGCAGAACCGTATTTTCTGGAGGTTCGGGGGGAGGCGGAAGTGGTGGAAGCCGAGGTCACAGCAATTCAAACAGTTCTAAGAATGAAAATAAAAGTGAAAAGCCTGATATTAAACCTGAACCTAAGCCAACAGATCCAGATAGCAATGGAGGAAAGGAAGTACCGGAAGTACCAGTTAAACAATACAAATATACCGTAAGATATATGGATATTGCTGATAAAACAATTCTTCAGATTATGACCGGAACAGGGAAAGAGGCAGAAACAATAGAACTGATTCAGCCATATATTGAAAGATATACAATGTGTAAAGGACAGAACAATATTCTTGTGCTCACTCATGATCAGATTACTCTAAATATCTATTATGAAAAAGAAGCTCCAGCATCTCCTTCTGAAGCCAGAAAAATTGACTGGGACTTAAAGTTTATTGAAGAGGGGAAGCCAGACAGGGAGATTTTTAAAGGACAAAAGGGTAAAACGGAGGAAGGTAAGGAACTGCTTATTGATTTTCCTGAAACGATTATAGGAAATGATCAATATTACTATCATTCCCTCATACCCAGTCCATGGAGTGTTGTTGTGAATGGTAACGGTACCCAGAAATATTATATTAAATACCGAAAAGGTGATCGTTTACCGGAAGAACCTGATCCAGATGCAGTGGCTAAAGAAAGATTGAATTACTGGCTGGATGTTTCCAGTGAAGCAGATCAATGTATTTCAGGAGAAAGGCCATCGGCCCGGCAACTTGTCAGTGAAAACCAGGAGGAAGGAAATGAAAGGCTTCTTAACCTGGTATCCATGGCAGATGGGACAGTTCGGAAAGAAGTATATGTAATAGCAAAGGGATATACCCCAAATGCCGAAGTTGTAGGCCAGAAGTTCCCGGCTGTGAAAAACATATCTGAGATCTCCTTGGAACATTTAACAATTGCTGATGAGATATATACCATTTTAAGGGTTGGGTTTGAGAAAACTTATGATGAAAATACCTGCGATCACAGCTATGAAGTGATTGGCCGGGTGGAATACGCCTGTATGGATAACGGTTATGAAACAGTTCGATGCGTAAAGTGCGGAAAGGAGGTAACAGTGATATTACCTGCAACAGGACATGCAGACACAGACCATAACGAAATCTGTGATATTTGTTATCAGCCGGTAGATGAAACACCGGATGCGGTCCACTACAGTGTGGGAGATGTTCAGTTCCGGATTATTGGAAATAGAACCTATTTATTCCAATGCATTGATGAAGATTATGAGGACGCCATGAATAACAGCCAGAAAACGGCTCTGTTTCTATGTGATAGTGTAATACGGTCCGACATTATGGGAACATCCCAAAAGCTTAATTTCGGAGATAACAATAACTATAAGTATTCAAAGACACGGGAGTGGCTGCAGAATAATGCTTCTGATCCGCAATTCTTGCATGATGCTTATATAGGAATTACCCGGTCATACATAGGCTCTACTGGCAGAGGGACGTACGAGCAGCTTAATGACTGCAGCTTAATGGGATTTGACCGTCTATATCAGTCTATGGAGGATAAAATCTTTATTCTGTCCATGGAAGAAGCGCTAAAATATCGGGATCATCTATGGAAATTTAATGGTAGTGAAACAAATAATCCTGATTCCCAGATCTCCGCTTATTCAAAAGGGTATTATCTGCGGACACCTCAAAATAGCGGTCTGGTAGATTCTTGGTATGGTGATGGAATATACGCTGTCAGTCTGACAGACGGGAATATACAGCCGGTTAATGTGTCAGAGACAAGTATCGGCATTAGACCTGTTATGACGATTCCGCAGGGATAGGAGAAATATATGAGTATACTGCCTTATTTATTGTTTGGTTTTATTTATGCATCAAGACGGATACCTGGTAGATGAGAACGGGGTTTGGAAAAATAAATACGAGGAGTAACAATGAGAAAAAAAATTGTGAGAGGGCTGGCATACGTTATGTGTGCTGCCCTGACAATAACCGCAGTACCGTCTTGGGCGGTATATGCGGAATCAGATACAGAAGTTTCAAGTTTAGTGGCCACACCTTCTGAAGCGAGCCGTGATACAGAAATAGAGGGTGAAGAAATTGTTAATGAAGAAGATTTCGAAGAAGATCTGCCAGAAGTTGAACCGGAAGAGATTCCCGCTGTAGATCCGGAAACGATTGAAATTTCGGTAACAGTTCCAGTAGATATTGCCACGCCGTCTGAAATATCAGAACCTGATTTTGTGGATATAAAAAAAGCTTTAGCAGTTTCCCTTCTCAGTTCGGTCTCTTCTTCCAGCTCCCTGGGAGATATTTGGGATTCCTGGTCTGGAATGACCAGCTTTGAATTCCTTAGTGGAAGCCAGGGAGAGGGAACGGAAGAAAAGCCTTACCTGATTAAAAACCGGGAACAGCTTATGGGCCTTTCCGAACTTACGGCCATGGGAATGATGGTTCCGGAGGCAGAGGGAGCCAAGTATGCCGGAGATTATTCTGGATGCTACTTTGCCCTGGGAGCAAACATTGATCTTCAGGGGGTGAACTGGATTCCCATCGGATTTTACCAGGATTCTTCGGAGATTGCCGGAGAAGTCTCCCATTCATTTAATGGTTCCTTTGACGGGAATGGAAAAACCATAAAGAACTTAAAGCTGACTTCCTTTTCCGGTTATAATAACGTGGGACTATTCGGTGCCGTAATGGACGCAAATATCCATGATTTGACGATCATACCGGACAGCAGCTCCATTAAGGGAAATGACCGGACTGGTGTGGTCGTGGGATATGCAGAAAGCAGTGAAATACGAAACGTAACAGTAAAGAATGCAGACATCAGCTCCACCGGCATTTCTGGAGGAATAGCAGGAGAGATCAGTGGTACCGTCATTGAAAATGCAGTCTGTGAAAAAGTCATGATTGATGCGAAAGGAGGAAGTGAAATTATTTATGCCGGAGGAATTGCCGGAGTTGCTTCCAATTCATCCATCGTAGACTGTGAGGTATCTACCGGCACAGGAACCACCGCAAGAATCCAGGGAACCGGATACATTGGCGGAATCGTGGGATATCAGAATGCTTCTAACGTATTTAATACCTATGTAAGCGGAACCATTGGTGGTTATCACTCGGCCGCCATCGGAGGAATTACAGGTAAATATGCAGCCGGGAAAATAAAAGTGGCCCGTTTTGCGGGAACCATTGGAAACTCTCAGCTTGGTTCCATGGCAAGGGAAGGAACCTTTATCGGAACCAGACAAGGGGCTGCGACTAACTTTAACTATATAGAAGATGTAGCGTATCTGTTTGCTGATACGGAAAGTAAGATAAGTGCAAATGTCTGCGGTTCTGAAATCGTTGATGATAACGATTATACCTACGCTGCCCATATCGGTTACTGGCACACAGGAGATCTTTACTATACTCTGGTTCAGGGTGGAGTACAAAAGACCATTTCGGATCAGCACTTTTATGAAGAACTGGAAAAAGGTATCCTGACCGTTCTTGATGAGGAGTCTGGAGACTATATTATCGATCACTTTGCATCGGATTCTTTGGGCAGGCCCGTAAGAGGATACCTATTAAATGTCAATCAGATTGATACCATAGCAAACAGCCAGAACTATTATGACATTGCTACCTTAGACGTCCGTGGAAGCTCTCAGTATTCCAAACCCATGGATAAAGAGAACCGGGGAGCAATTGCAGCCGGTACCACAGTCACCGTGACAACGGCGCCAAACAATACAGATACGGAAAAGTTTCAGATCGAAGGCTCTCCTTTCTATGTAAATAGTAAGGGAATTAAAAAGAGCAGTACCTATTCCGACAGCAACCATGCCTACACCTTTACCATGCCAGAGGATAACATTACCCTATCAGCACTTTATAAAAAGGTGGCAGTATCCGTAAAGGTAGATCCGGAAAGCTATACATTTGCAGTCATCCAGACCAGGACCGGAAATCGAAAGAATCCGGTAAAAACAACAGAGATCAAAAATAAGGAAGGAAAGCTGATCGCCCGGTATATCAACGGTGTGTTAGAGCAGGGAGCTGAGGTGCAGCCAGTAAATATCAAGGCGGTGATCGATGCTAACAATGACGTAGCAGACCGCCGTGTGAAATGGAGCATTGATGATCCACAGCTTATTGGTCTGGCAAAAAACAATGACGAGGAAACTGACGGATACACTTCACAGTCAGCGAGCCTGTCAGTCAATCTTTCCTCCTCTTTCTTTCAAACCATTATAGCGGATTCAGAAATGAAACAGGCAGATGAGAATTACCAGTATAAGATTCCCAATGCAATTTACGGAGCTGGACACCAAAATGGTGGAGTTGCAGTTTTAACGGCGCAGACCAGACCTTCCACTTCCTTTGAAGGAAAACCCTGTACTGCCAACAGCCGAATTAATGTCACCTTCCAGATCATTGACAATACATTAGTTGCAACGGAAGGAGCAGTTCTTGATAAACAGGTGCTTACCTACACCGTCAAAAGGACTCTCACCGGGAACCGGAAAGCACCAAGCGAAAGCCTAACGGTAACAGCCCCTCAGTCCTTAACCGCAACATTCACCCCTGACTTTTTCTCAAAGGAGGAAGTGGTATGGACTAGTTCCGATCCGGCAGTCGTACAAGTCACCCAGGATAATGAGGCATACCGGGAAGCATCAGTTTACGCTTTCAAGGATGCTGCCTGGATTCGTAACATCATGGTTACCGACAATGGAATTAAAAGTAATGATCCCTATGCGAAGGTAACGGGAAGCGGAAGCCGGGATGTAGTCATTACAGTTGATGGAAAAGACAAGCTGGGAAATAAAGCTTCTGCAGTCTGCCAGGTAAGTATCAACTTTGTAACGGATGACCAGAGCAGAGTGGTATCAGAAGGAATTACCTTTGATCAGAAAGAACTATCCTATAACCTTGGCTATCAGATGACCGGGGATATCCATTCTCAGATTTCTGATAAAAAGGGATTTACGGCAACGAAGCTGTCAACAACGGTTTTCCCGGATCTTGATGAGTCGGTAGAACATAAGCCCTATGACCGTACTGTAATCTGGACTTCCTCCGATCCAGAAGCATTATCTGTTGATGAACAGGGAAATGTAGCACCAGTTGATGGTGCAGACTGGATCAAAGAAGCGCTTCACAAAGCTCCTTACCAAGGAGAAAAGAATGTGGAGGTTACGGCCACCACAAGGGATGGAAAGAAAACGGCCACTTGTCTGGTGAAACTTACGTTCCAGGCAGAGTGTCTGGAAGCGGACCGAGAAAGTGAAACATTTGATCTTGTCCTTACCAAAACAGGAAGAAGAAATAATCCTGCTTATATCTGGAGTGGACTGGAGGGAAAGAAATTTTCCGCTTCAGTTTATCCAGAAAATAGGGAAAAGAAGAAAATTCAGTGGAGATCCTCTGATTCAGAAATTCTTTCCATAGATTCAGAGGGATGTGTAAAGGCTGTTGTTATTAATGAAAAACAGGAGATCATTGCTGGCTGGATTAATGTGATACTGGGGAACTCACAGTACGCTGGAAGCATAAACGCTTTTGTATTTGCAGAGAGTAGTGATGGAAAGTTCTCTGATCCAATACAGCTAAGATTGATCTTAAAAGTCATTGATAATACCACTTCTGGTGGTAGTTCCGGAGGCGGTGGAAAAGGTTCTGGTGGTGGTGGTGGTGGTGGCCGATCCGTAGGAGTAACGGTCGCAGGAAATATCAAAGGACCAGAAGCTCCATCTGGTGCCATCACCGGCACCTGGACCCAGGCTGGAAATGGAAAGTGGATCTTTGCATCCGACCGGATCTATACCGATGAATGGGCATACATTAGTAACCCATTTGCAACGGGAGATCAGGAAAAAGCTTCATGGTTCCGGTTTGATAAAGATGGCTTCATGGTGACGGGCTGGCAGACAGATGCAGATGGAATTACATTTTATTTAAAATCTACATCCGATGGAACCCAGGGACAGATGCTCACTGGATGGCAGAATATAGAGGGGATCTGGTATTACCTTAACCCGGTTTCTGATGGAACAAGAGGAAAACTGCTGACAAATACAGTAACACCCGATGGTTATATGGTAAATGAGAAAGGCCAGTGGATATCATAAAAAGGGATTATTAAGTTTGCCGTCTCTTAAAAAACTAAAGATGCTTGTACATTGACAACCGAATATGTTTAAGCGATAGAAAAGAATTTATAACACCTGTGGCATGAGCGGAACTGAGTTCCGTTCATGTTCCTGCGAATGGGGATAAATGAAAGAATCTTATGAAACATTTCCGTTTACTACTATAACATTTATATTTAAGTTATTGAAAACATTAAAAAACTGTTGATAGAGTAGATGGAGAAGCTCAGAAAATAGCCAATTAAAGGACCGAAATAAAGAACTCAAACTTGCTTTTGAAAGAAGAAATAGAGGACATGATACAGAAGGTGTGGTATTGGTAAACCGGAGCCTTTAAAAGGATATATGCAGCGATATTGGAGTGGCAGAATTGATGAAGCAAATCCGCAGGTATATCGTATTAATGGTGGCAAGATTGAAATTATTCAATACCGAACCCATTATCAAAATCTATCCTAAAAGTTTCATAGTATTGTGAAGGGAACTAAGTTCCGTTCGCGATTTAAAGAAAGAGGAACCCTTTTACCATGTACCGTCCATGAAAGCTAATCTAATAGAACAATAATAAAAAAGGCCATGGATATATTTCTTCTTGTGAAATGGTTAATTGATATGAACGGAACTCAGTTTCGTTCATTTATAAATATAGAATGATCCTTATACTTTTATCTTTATATATTTCAAATTTAGTAACAAATTCATAGAAAATTTGAAAATATTTCCATAATATGTTATAGTTATTAGGTAGTAAATCTGCCGGGTGGTTTCCATCTCCGAAAGGAGGTGGTAATTGTGAACACTTACGAGGAGTTTATGATAATCATAAATGCTGCAGCGTTGATCGTTGCAATACTTACATATGTGAAGCACAATAACAAAGGTACAAAAAATAACCACCCCGCCTACCAAGTGAGTATGCCATGGTAATTGGAGTGGAAGATGAAACCTTATCTTTGTATATAGCAAATAAAAATCTTCCTGATCCAATTGAAAAATCAAAATTAATAATTGATGATACAAAACTTCTTGAGAATACAAAAGAAACTATTATCAAGATCAGGGATTCTCAGGAGAATCCTCCAAGAATTCTTGCAGATAAAGCTTTTGGATTATGTGAAACTGTTTCCGCTAAAGGAAACGCTGTTGGATTTCCAGAGAATTTTAATGAAAGCCAAAAAGAAGCCGTACAAGTGTCAATCGGTTCTGATGTAACCTTTATCTGGGGACCGCCTGGAACAGGAAAATCTCAGACACTGGGTAGTTTAGCCGAAGCGTTATTAAAGGACAATAATACTTTGTTGATAACGGCACATACTAATGAAGCTGTTGATGGTTTGATGGAAAAGATAATTAAATTATTTGATGAAGAACAAATAAAAGAAGGACAGATAATCCGCTGAAAGATATCACAGTCTAAAAAACTTATGAAAATCACGCCAGCAGCGATTATTTCAAGTCAAAGCGAAGAGCTTATAGAACAGGAAGACAATCTAGAGCAGAGGAGGAGGGTAGCGGAAGAAAATCTAAGAAATATCGAGAATAGCTGTAATGATTATATTGATGAACTAAATATATTATCATCCACAAAGCTAAAGATGCAGGCGTGTGAAAAGGATTATAACGAATCCAGAAATATATTAGAAACCCAGCAACGGGAGTTGCTGCAGGTAAGCAGGAATGTAAAGAGTAAAGAAACTGATATTGAAAGACTTAATAAAAAAACATAATAATTAAATTTTTCACTAAAATTGAAACGAAGAAAGAGAAAATGCTTTCTGAACTTTTAGATTTAAAAGAAAAAGAGGCTTTTCAAAGAAGTCATGTAGATGATCAGGTCAAGGACAGTGCAACAAAAAAGAACAAATTTAATCTTAAAAAAGAAGAATATGAAAACCTTTATGCAGAGTTAAGTTTTTGTGGGATCACTGAAGAAGAACTTAAACGGTTAGTACACAACTTTAGTTCGGAAGAAGAAAAGATAAGGCAGATTGATAAAGAAATAACTCATGTACAGAAAGAACTGTCGAAAATAAAAGGGCGTGGGCCAGAACTTTAAAAAAACGCAAGGGTAGTTGGAACCACATTGACTTCTTGTACGTTAAATCCGCAATTAAGAGAAAGAACTTTTAATGTTGTTATTATGGATGAGGTAAGTATGGCACCATGTCCCAATTTATATGCATCTTGCGCACTGGCAACTGATAAAGCCATTCTTTGCGGAGATTTTTATCAGCTCTCTCGAATAGCAGAAGATCCGGAAGCCATCTGGCTAAAAAACAGTATATTCGATCAATGTGGAATTACAGAAAAGGTTACAAATGATGAGAAACTTGAGGAGTTAGTAATTCTTGATACTCAGTATAGATGCCATCCTGATATTGCGAATTCCATAATAGATATTTTTTATAAAGGGAAATTGAAAAATGGTCTTGATAAAAATCATAATAATTTCTATGCCCAATATTTAGATCCTTATCCAAATGAAACATGCATTCTCATTGATATTTCAAAGGTATCCACAATATCGAATCCTTGGTGTGTAAAGAAAGAATCGAGTTGGATAAGCCCCAATTCTGCAGATTTGGTTCTTAAATTAACTAAGTGCGGTTTGAAATCCGGGATAGAATCTGTTGGTATTATAACTCCTTACAATGCGCAAGCGAGACATATCAAACACATGTTCGAACCGCTCCATAAAGAATATCCTGATAAAAAAATAGAGGCAGCAACAGTACATAAATATCAGGGAAGAGAAATGGATATGATCATTTTTGATTTAATAGATGCCCCGGGGAAAAATGATTTAGCTCCATTTCTTAAAGGAGTTCATGGTAGTGAAGCCATGCGTCTTATAAATGTTGCAACAACTCGTGCAAGAGGTAAATTAATTGTAATTGCTAACGTAAACTTTATTGAGCGAATCTTATATAAAGAACAAAATTATATATTATATCAGTGGATTCAACATTTAAAGACAAAAGATTGCTATATCTGTTTGTAAATAGTATAATTCGAATTTTAACAAAGAAATCAGTTGGGAATTTGAAATAAAAAGGGAGGAATTGAGATGAAAAAGAAAATAATAGGGGCAATATTGTCCACGTTACTTACCGTGACAATGGCAACACCGGCATTTGCAGATATTATCTGGACTGCTGATAAGCTTCCGGTAGGATATACAACGAATGAATGGGATAATAAAAATTTTTTCTTGAATGCAGGGAATGCAGTTAAGAGGGATACTTATACTTATTATGTGAAAGATTTACATGGAAATCTAATGAAGAATGCAGTTTTTGCTGGAGGATCTAAAACAGATAGTAACGGAGCCATAACATTTGCAGATGGGTTTGTTCCTGCATTTGGTACAAGTGATGCTGAAGTTAATTATATAGTTACTCAAACGTTTGTACCAAATTCTTGGCATATAGATTCACAAAAACCATTAAATCAGAATGGAATAAGTAATTATTGGTACGGGGATAACAAAACCTGCTATAAAAGCAAATGGAATTGGTTTATGGTATCTCCAGATGGAAAGAAAGATGGTTTAAAGTATGCTTACTGCTTTAACGAGTTTGGATATCTTTATACAAATACAATTACACCAGATGGATACTTGGTCAATGAGCTGGGGCAGCTTATGATTGATGGAAAAGTAATGACAAGAAAATATAATGACGTTACCCCCTGGTATGGTTTTGTTGATTTTCCTATTGGAGCATTAGGATACGACTATGACTCTAGTGAAAGAGCAGCACAGCTTTGGGGAACACCTAATCCGTTTTTTTAGAAAACAATAATTAATTTCAAAAAAGACTATCGGTTATTTCATAATCGGTAGTCTTTTTTTGTTTGCAAAATAGAGGATAAAAGAATGATAAAACTGTTGCAAAATATAGAATTAAAGAGAAGAATGGCTGGAATTATGGCAGTAATACTGTCAACCATGGCCTTCCTGCCTTACGTTCCACCAACCATGATATCCTTTGCGGACTATGCGCAACTGATTGAAGCGGTATCCTTACCTTCCTGGGATGCCAATAGGTACGAGGCAGATAACTTTAACAACTATAAGCCTACGGGCTTAATGTATGAAAATAAAGTGTTTCATCTTGGGGAACCAGTTAATGAAGGAAATTTCCCGGCCGGTGCAAAGCAATATCTAGTAGAGAACAAACAGCGCAGCAAGGGAGAGTATAAAGAGTTTGATAAAACTTTTCTATACTGTGTTCAGGGGCATGATAGAAACATTATGATTCATTTGGGGAGTCAGGCTTTTTTTGATAATTATTGGACACCAAATAATCCACCACCCTTGTTCCCTAAAAAAATAGGAGATAAAGATAGAGAAAAATTTAACTTCCTCATGAACGTATACGGCAGCTACATGGGGAAAAATGACAGCATAGAAGCTTGTAATGACGCCAATGCAGGAACAGCCAAATATATTGTTGCATCAGTTATTAACTGGATTGCAGCTGATGATTGCGCTTTTACGGGCACAGATTTAGCGACTGATTTAAGAATCTTTCAAGATAGTGACAATTATAGATCAGTCGTAAAACAAATGAATCCCAATGCGGTGGGAGATCGTTCGGTTTACAATCAATTATCCAGTACTCAGATTCCAGAGGAATATAAAGCCAAAGGCTGTACAAACTGGGCAGATTGGATGTTTGGACAGGTGTGGGATGCTGCAACCATAACAAAAACTTTAGATGTGGATACAGATGAGACCATTTATCATGCCAAAATTGATCATGCCACTGAAACCTATACAATTACTATTCCTTACTCTAATGCAGCGATTAAAGATTATTATCAAAGATTTTCTGCAAAGGATCTTTATGGGGATTGGACCTACAATGGGGCAACGGATACTGGTCTTGTATTTTCTTCCCAGTCAGGGGAAGTTCCAACGGATGGAAAAGGAATCGGTGTTTTGTACTGGGCGAATCCTGGTCAATATGGATTGGAACTTGCAAAAGATATTGGTTCCGCAAAACTTGCGACCTTTAAATTCTACACCCAAGTACAAGGAAGTTATCAATATGCCTTTGATCAATCTCAGACCTACTTTATAGCCAAACTTGATAAAGATTTAGAGGTTCATGTAGTTCCGGGTTCCTTACCAAACGGAGTAAAGCGCTACAAGCATACGGAAGCTTTTGGCGCTAATTATAACGTATCTCTATCAACGTTTGATTCAGAGACAGGAAAACCTCTTGCCGGTTCCAGGTGGGATATCTTAGAAAAATTTGATGATGCCCAACTTGATGATACTAACCTAGATCTTGATGGACCAGAGAGCTATTCCTCCAACTTTGGCTCCTTAACCGGAGCTTCATGGGAAGAGGATGCAGGAGGGGATGAAGAACGGATATCTACCAACTACAGCGGAGATACCGGGCTGAATGATTCCGAATCAAACTGTTACAACCAGGGAAATTCTTCCGGTTCCCAGTTTAAACGTTGGAGCAACCCGGAAAATGATCCTTGCTCGGCTGATGACCATATTACCAATCAAAACGGCGAACTTCACTACGTAGATTCTCTGGGACGAATGGTAAATAAGAAAGCCCATTCAGATGCCAAGAGTTATACCTATGAAAAGGGATATTGCTCTGGTCATCCAGCCCCAGTCATTGAGTATGAAGAGGTTCCCGAACCGGAGTATGACGAAGAAACCGGAGAGCAAACCAACAGTGATGATATAGAAAGAGTGGAGCAAGAGAACCAGGCGCTTCATGATACGAAATGGGCCGAGTGGTTGGCCGGAGTGCAGGAGTGTGAACGTCTGGTAGAAAAAGGCGGTTTCTTTCATGCCATTGATCCAAGTGGTGCATCACAAAAGGAAGCCATAGAACAGGATCGGAATCAGTTTTATAAGGACTTCATTTCCTTAGATTATGAGTACTCAGCAAAGGAAACCACTCCGGCCACTGGCTATGCCCTTCATGGCAACCACCCCGATGATATCCCGGTAGAGTGGAGAGCCGTTTCATCCAGTGAGTTTAAGAATTACAGCTCCTCTGGTCTGCGTTCTGGATACGTGATTGATGGAGCGAACATGGAAGCAGAATCCATTTCAACAGATACCTTCCTCCTTCAGCAAGATGATTTCACCTCCAGACAAGACTTATTGATGGGCTTTGGTGCCGTAGAGCAAGTAGATCTGGTTGATGAAAAGGATTTCATTGTATCTGACCATGAGGAAAAAACAGAACCTGAGACAGAGGTAGAAGCCCCTTCAGAAAGCGAAACAATGGAACAACCGGAAACTGAAACACAGCAAGAAACCGAAGCGGAGAGTCAGAAGAAAACAGAAGCAGAAGAGGCGGAAGAAGCAGCATCAGAATCTACGGAAGCCACAACAGAAGCACAAACACAGCAAGAAACCAATGCAGAAGCAGAGGAAGTAACAACGGCACAGCAGGAGCCCCAGGAATCCCAAGCGGAAACACTGACTGAGACCATTCCGGAAACACTTCCTTTGGAACTTCCACAACCAGTCGAAAAGAAAAAGGCCACTCTTTCCCAGGCAGATGCCATTGATGGAGGGATCTCATTTACCGGCTTTTTGGAACACGTAAAGGTAAGTATTACATCAAGTCTGCGAATGATAGCAGACAAAACAGACGCCCTGTTTAAACTGACCAGTAAGAATAAGGGATCTAAAGGAGGCTCCTCCTTATCCTCACTTCCGGAATCCACGGAGACCAGCCGGATCTCTCCCCCAAATTCATCTATCATTGACTGGACCTTCATCGTTTACGATCACAGGGTCGAAGGTGATATCCATATCAATAAAAAGGACATGGACCTAAAGAAAGGTGAATCCGGTAATTATAACGCTTACGGGGATACCCAGGGGGACGGAAGCTTGGAGGGAGCTGTTTACGGATTGTTTGCAGCAACCGATGTCCCCCATCCAGACCGGCATTCCGGAGTGGTATATCAAAAGGATGACCTGGTTTCCGTAGCAACGACAGACCGGAACGGGGAAGCTAGTTTCCTGATCATTACTCAGGCACCGGGACATACCTATAACTATCAAACGGGAGCTATTGAAAAGAGATCTGGTGGTTTTGCAGATACCGCCCCTACAAATCTCTATACCTCCATGGGTAAGGCCATTAGTAAAGAGTCGGATATGGAGCGGTTTGAGGGCAATACCTCCCGTGGGAGCAGCATTTCCATGACAGACAGCCGAAGTGAGACCACATCCGGATACCAGAAGCTTTCCTCCAACCAGGGGCGGGACGGCACCGGAGAGAGCAGCCATTTCTACCCCATTGAAAACAATGAGGCGCTGAACGGAAATGCCTGGATCGGCCGGCCGCTTTTGGTAGGCGCTGACGGAACCCAGTATTATATTAAAGAACTGACTCGGTCGGAAGGCTATGAACTTTCCGTGTATGGAAAAGATGCAGCCCATACGAACCGGGAAGCCTTTGAAGCAGGAGGGAATCCATCGGCAGAGGGGACCGTTTCAGTGGGAAGCCTGGAGGTAGACCGTTTAAAGAAAAGCAATACCTTTACCTTAAAGAGCAGTGGAACCACAAACGGATATCAAATCTACGCTCAGGGAATCCCGGCAGGAGCTTTATTTTACGAAACAAGAAGTCAGATCGTGGAAGATCCAAAAGGGACCCATACGGAGTATGTTTTCAGGGAAGAAACGGCCCTGGCAGAAGAAGCAGGAGCTAAGGTTATTATAAATGGCCAGAGCGTGGCTGCAAAGGCAGGGGATACTATAAACCTTCCCAATGGTGAAAGCGTAGTGGTAAGCATGGTATCTGAACCGGAGTATGACTATACCGCAGTCCGTCCGGACAATGCCCTGCGCTATACCATTCCTACCTTTGAGGATAAGAAGAATACAGAGGACTTAATGGAGGATGCTAATGCAGCATTAAAAAAGGCTTCCTTTAAAGAGCCAGATGAGGGAGCCCCCTGGATGTTAGTTCCCGTGGAGGGAGAGACCTTTGAGGAACAGGCGAAAAGCCTGTATGAAGGAATGGAGGAAGTGGGACTATCTGTTTTTAACTGCTTACGCATTGAGAAAATCACAGATGAAAATGCAGTGATTCGTTATTCCTACCGAGTAGGGACCTCCGTTTCTTCCGGTATATATGATGAAGCCAGAAAAATAGTCTTTGTAAAACAGCCAATCACTTACAAGATCAAGGGAGCTGAAGTTTCAGGATATTTATATCTTTCCTATACCGTTGATCAGCTGGAAGATTATAAGGAAAATAGCAACGGCTTTCTTACCTTTGCCAAGGTAAAAGCCGGGGAGCTTTCAAAGAAAGAGGCTGTTTTTCAAAAAGATTTATCAAAGATTGCCCTACAGGAAAGCCCGGAGCGAACCTACTGGGTCTATAACCAGGGCGAACCTATCCGGAACAATGATGGAAGTATAAAAAAGGTCATGGTAGAGGGAGAAATCCAGGTGGCACCGGGCTATGAATTAAAGGACGTTGAAACACCGGTGACTGCCATATATGACGGAACGGGTTATAACATAGAAGCATCTGGAGGTGAGGGGAGCGAAACAAAAGAGTACCGGATCAAATACAGTACAGAGCTGATGGAAGGGACCTATACCACGCCCCAGGAGTTTGCAGAGTACTATGGTAACATTTCTGTTACGCCAAAGATGGTCAGTGCTGGAAGCTACATCGAATCGGTGACGCTCCGGTATGACCGGACCCGGATTGATTCTGACGGAGGGACCAGACAAGCCCCTGTTTCCTTAGTGGGACGGCCCATCATGCAGAAGATCAAAATTACAAAGGACATATCGGTCCAAGCTGATGGAACCTATGAAGATAATACCTATGCAAAAGCTGGAGGAAAGGATAAGTATACCGAACAGGGAGGGGGAAGTGAAAATAATGCAGCGTATAAGAAGAACTTCCGGTTTAAAGTCTACCTAAAATCCAACTTAGAGCGGCTTTACCGGGCAGAGGATGGAAGCATTCTCTGGCAGGATCGGAATGGGAATACCGTGGATATTAAGTCTTACCGGGATTCATTTCCGGAGAAAGCACAAAAGCTATACACCAACGTAGACCATGAGACCGATCCTTTGAAAAAAGATTCCAACAAGGCAGCAATCGCCAATCCTGAACTTTATAGTTACACAAACAATTATATCAATGTGGAACAAAATCCAGGGTATACAGCAATTTTAGAAAAAGGATTGCAGAAGGTTAAGGATGAAGCTGGAAACGACCGGGAAATCAGCGGTTACAATTATGAAAAGTTTTTTGATGGAATAAAAGTAGCCAATGAAGACAAGTGGGACCGGACGGACAATGGCAGCACGTCATTTAAACCCTTTGCCTGGATCAAGCAGCTACTGTTTGGAACGGCAGGAGGACAAAAGGAATACCCGGCCATTCATAACAATTTAAACATGAGAAATAACATGAATACATCCGGGGAAGCAGAAAGCAACTCCCAGCGTTCCGATTATGTACGGCAGTTCGCAATTACCTGGTACTTGGCTGATGAAGTAGCGAAGTTGGTAAAACAGAATCCGGCTGGAGAAACAGAGGGAGCTTCTGGACATGAGAAATATCCGGATGAACTTTATGATAAGGCTTTATCTGAAGCCATTAAAAAAGCAGAGAATTATTTAAAACCGTTCTTCAGCTATGACCTTGATGAAATTTATTCCATTCACTGGGACAGTGAAGCAGAGGGAGGAAAAGACAAAGACACCACAACCCTAAGTGCCGATCAGGAAGATACAGAGGCCGGGTATTGCTATGGAGTGTCAGAATATCTCCCCTACGGAACCTACGTAGCAGTGGAACAGCAGCCCTTTAATAAGGACTTAGGAGATCTTTTCAATAAGCATTATAAGACGGATGCTCCAAAGGAAATCGAACTTCCTGCTGTTTATGAAGGAGGGAAAGCCGGATCTGATCCGACACCAGAAGCAATGAGTCACTATTACAACTATAATGCTTCTGACAGAGTGGTTGCACTCTCTTCCAAATACCACATACGATTTAATGAGGAATGGCCGGGAGAAAATGGAGAGGATAAGAGTAAATATGTGATCCGGGCGCACAGCCGGTTAGGAGATTATGAGATTTATCCTTTCGGACTGGACCTTCAGGTAATTTCTGGCTCCGCTCCTGGAGATTCATCCATGAAAGGGTACTTTACCATCACCCAGGAGAAGAACGATCCGGGAAAAGATTACTATAATACCATGGTCCACTCCAAAGAAGCCGGAGGCAGTCCAATCAGCCATTACCTGGCTGACTATGGAAATGCCGGAAAGAGAACGCCAAACGGTTCCACTTATGAGACCGATGGAGTGGAAAAAATCTACCGTTATGGCTCTATCTCAGAGGACAAACAGATCTATGATCAGGTGGCTTTTCCATCAGGGAGTGGAGTGGTCTATCAAGATCATGTAACGGCTATGGAGGGAATGCAGACCGCCTATGATGGCAAGTATGCTTCCATGTTAGTTCCCTGGTCCGTGACAGAACCGGCCAATGAGCGAACGGATGCCGTTCAAAACAAGGATGGCACCTCCAGCTACAAAGGGTATGGATACCGGAAGTTCACAAACACTTTTTATAAAAGTCGGTTACGAATTGAAAAGCTGGATTCCGAGACAGGAGAAAATATCTTACATGATGGGGCTATGTTTGCCCTATATGCCGCTTCCAGAGAGGACGGAGAAACTACGGATGGTCTGGTGAAATTTTATGAGATAGATACCAGAATCAAAGGCACCAAAGAGTTTTTAGAAGCCATGGGAGCAAAAAAGGTTAGTAAAGTTAATGAGATGCAAGGCGAAGTGGAACAGGCACTATGGAGCGGAATTGTCCCGGCAGGAACCCCTATCTGCGAGGAAGCAAAGCAAGTGATCCTTTCTGATCAGGAAGGAAGACGGACCGGACAGTTTGAAGCCTTTACCACCACCAGGGACGGCCTTCAGGCCAAGGAGGAGGAAGGAAAGACAGAATATCAGGATCAGAACACCGGATATCTTGTCACTCCTCAGCCACTTGGCGCAGGGGTTTATGTCCTTTGTGAAATCAAGCCTCCCGCTGGTTATGTGAGAACAAAGCCAGTAGCCATTGAAATCTATTCTGACCAGACTACTTATTACCTGGACGGAAACCGAGATGAGAGAGTGGCTGCAGCCATTTATGGGAATAAAGACTTAAAGGAAAAAACTGCAAGAATCTATGTGGGAAATACCCCAATCCGCTTAGAAGTATCTAAAATCAAAGATTCTACCCAGACTGTCACCTACCAGACCGAAACCAGAGTGGAAGGAACGGAGCTGGAATTAAAACAGAGATACGGAGCGGAAAACCTGGAGTTTGGCTATAAAAACGGAACCTATTTAGGATATGGTTGGTTCAAAGGGACTTTAGAAGCACTTCTGGCCAGAAAAGAAGCCGGAGAAGATGTGGAGCCAGTTTACTTAAATGGTGTGTTTGCTGGATATGGCCTGGTCTCCAGACCTCTTAACACCGCTGACCATAAGAACCGCTACGCAGCCGGAGCAGAGATGGCGCTTTACGATGCCATTGAGATCAAAGAAAACGGAGACAGCGGAGATTACGGGTATGACGGTGTGGAAGTGACCAGGGACCGGAACAACAACGTCCAGTCCATAAAGGTGAAAAAAGGATACGCAGGAAGTACCGTAGAATTTATTAACAAGCAGGATCAGGAAGGAAGCCTATCCGGAAGAACCGGGGAAGGCACCTGGACGTATCAGACCATTGACCGGGAGGATACCGATATTCTCTTCTATTCTCTGGCAGATCTTACGGTTACGGAAACAGGAACAGGTGGTGCAGTTTACGGCTATGACAGAAACAGCAATAAGGTATCTGTAAAGAACCGGGAATCCATCTTTGTGTTAAAGGCAGGAAAACCAGTCTTTGAGCTGGCTGGGGGAGAGCTAACCAAGGTCCGCTATACAAAGGCAGACAAGCTCCTCACACTACCTTCAGAAACAACACTCTACCATCTGGATTCCGAAGGGAACCGGGATGCATTTGTTAATCCTACCACCGGCATGGCCTTTGCCAAAGAGGGAGACAATCTCCTGGTATGGCCGATCAAGCTATCAAAGAATAAGATCGGGGCTATCATAGCCAGGGAAAAGATAAGAACCTTCCGGATTGCTTCCGTGAATGCAGATACCGATCAGGAGTACACCACTGGAACGTACCAGGGGAAAACCTTTCAAAAGAGCATGAATCCGGTATTCAATAGCCATGGCCTACCGGAGTACTACCAAAAATCAGAGGAGACCTACAAAAAGGGAGACCCTATTTATGACATTGACGGAGATTATGTGAGGTACAAGTATGATGATCTCTTAGATGCGTTCAACAAGGTAGCTTATCGGATCAATAATAAGGCCGAAAGAGATGCCATCGGTGAGGAAGAGGATATCACCGACGATCCAAAACTTTACTACCGCCAGGGCGAAGCCTGGGTCATGGAAAATACCTGGATCACTGGAGAAACATATCCCAATGATCCGTTCCAATCAGAAAAGTCCGTGGGACAGGCAGATATGTTAAAGCGTGTGATACCAGGGAAGTATATCATGGAAGAGGTAAAGGCCCCTTCTGGCTATCAAAAAGGCTTCCCCCAGGGAATTACCGTAGCGGAAAACAAAGAAGTACAGACCGCCAGCATGGAAGATCCAAAGATCAAAGTGGAGATTACGAAAACCGATGCCTCTAGTCAGTACCGGATTCCAGTGATTAGTGACTACCAGGATGGCCTGATTGTGACGGAACCCAAAGGCACTTACAGCTATAAGCAGATCATGGGGGCGCACTTGGTGCTTTATAAAGCGAAGAGAATTTCAACCACGGACAGCAACACCTATCCCAACGGTTATTATTTGGTAAAAACAGAAAACAAGCCGGCTGAGTGGACCGTAGAAAACACGGAAGACAATGCACCGGTGCGTATTATAGCCGACTGGATCACCGATGGTAAAGCCAAGTATTTTGAAGGCATCCCGGCTGGAGATTATATACTGGAAGAAACCGAGGCAGCAAGCGGATATGTCAGAACTTCCATGGAGATTACCGTAAAAGCAGCTGGTGACGTTCAGACTTTTGACCTGACCAATGATCACACCAAGCTGGAGGTGTATAAATACTATTTAGACAGTAAAAGAAATAAGTCGCTGTTACCAAACGATCACGCAGCTGGTCTTGCCCTTTACGAAGCGAAAACGGATCAAGATGGAACCATTTTGATGGAAGGGGGAAAACCAAAGTACGATACAACAAAAAAAGTAGGGGAATGGACTACGGACAATCTAAGCGATTACACAGAGCTGACAGAAAAGAGTACGAAGTTTGCGGACCGCATGAAAGGTTTCTTAGGGATAACGGATAATAAATCCAGCTTCCTTACAGATTTTGAAGCCGCTTACCGGGAAAAGGGAGAGGAACTTACCTATCTTACCTGGTACACCAAAAGCGGAATGCGGAGTGCAGAGCGAACCGGGAGCATCTCCACAGGAATGGGAGAGAGCATGACACAGACCTGGACAACTGACTCGGGGACAACAATCCGGATCACCGTTTACCGGAACGTGACAAACGGGGCTTTAGATCCTGACGGAAAGCTGCCCTTAATCTTTGAATACCAGTTCAATTATAAGGAGTATAGCGGCATAAAATCCTATGACACCTTAGAGGGGATGCACCGTTTTGATTATCTACCTTTGAATGTAGAATCGAACGGAAAAAAGATGGGAGCCTACGTCCTGGTGGAAGAAAAGGTCCCAGACGGTTTCGAACCGGCTGAACCAAAAGCAATCACCTTAACCGAAACTGGAGCAGTACAACGGATCAGCTTACAAAATGTAGAGAAGTTTATCAATGTTTTGAAGGTGGTAACAGATGATACCAACCAGTATGCAGCCGAAGGAGCAGGACTTGCCTTATACAGAGCTGCGGCAGATGGAAGTTTACTAAAAGATGAAGCCCACCTCATAGAGACCTGGATCTCCGGATCAGACGGACGTTATACCAAAGAAGATCAGTTTAATAACAAAATCATAGACGGGTTCCAAGTGGGGGATCTAAAGCCCCACCGGATCAGTAAGGTCGCATACGGAACCTACTACATTGTAGAAATTACTCCACCGGCTTATATGCAGAAAGCAGATCCGGTGAAAATCGAAGTGGGAGCAGAAAAGATTCCAGTTTACCGTTTCACCAATCATCTTACCGTCGGAACATTGGAAATCAATAAAAAGGCTTCAAATACCACAGAAGGCTTAGAAAATGCCCGGTTTAAAGTGACAAACCAGGATACAGGAACTGTCTGGTATATGACAACCGGCACCAATGGAAGCGCCATTTTAAGAGATCTTCCAGTGGGGAAGGTTCAGACAGATGGCACCATAAAAGCCTATACCTACTCCGTGGAAGAAATTTCTCCTCCTGATTTTTATCAGATCTCCGTAGGAGTGAAAAAGTTCCAGTTTGATGGAGCAGAGAGTGGGACAGAAGTGAAGTACAGCTATGAAGTACTAAATAATCCTACAAAGATTCATTTTAGAAAAACGGACTTTAATACCGGTATGGCCGTAAAGGGGGCAGAAATTGCTGTTTATGAGGCAGCCGTGGTTGATGGAGAATATCAAAAGAACGGAGGAGCCGTTGCAACGGTTTTTTCTGGAGAGAATGGTTTTACCTTAATGAAAAAACTAAAAGCAAACCAGGTCTACATTATGGAGGAGTTAAAAGCTCCAGCTGGATATGCGCTATCAAAACCAGTGATCTTTACGGTAAATAAAGCTGGAACGGGAATCAAAAATGTATCCAATGATTTCAATGTATTAAAATTGGCCAGCGATAACGGAGCCGTTGAAGCACTTACCATAACTAGCCGAGTGCCCGTAACGGTATATACCGTTATCAAGGACCTTGACACTGGTTATGAATTGCCAGCCTTAATCGGAACTGGAGAAAATCAAAGAGTAACAGCAATGGACGGCATTACAGAAGGCCACTTGTATGAGATTACAGAGTATACCAAATATTCCGATGGAAGGTCAGAAAAATCCTTTAAGGAAACCAGACGGATTTACTTTAACGAAAATGGGGGTTATACCCTCCCTTCCCGGACGTATCTGGGAACCAGACAGGATTTAAAGGATAGGAATGGGAACGTCCTGGCAAGCTGGGCAGTGAATAATGATAGCCACGATTACACGATTCTAAATCCGGTGATCAAAGAAGTTCCAATCGCCAAGGTAACAAGCAGCATTGGAGCGGTTCGTGGGGCTGTCAAGGCAGGTAGTATTATAAAGTACTCTGTCACTTATACCAATACTTATAGTAAACCGGCAGATATTTGTATAAAAGCAGTCCTAACAGATGGACTGGATTATTTAAGATCCACTGACAATGGTACCGAGCAAAACGGAATCATAACCTGGAATCTTACCGATATAGCTGCCCATGAAAGCGGAACTGTGGATGTGGTAACTATAGTTAGCGGAGAAAACGGAACGGAAGTCAAAGCAAACTTTATTTCGACAGCCGGAGCGGTCACAAAAACCACGAACCTCTGGAACCCCATTGTCCCAGATGGCTCCATCAGTATCATTAATAAGCTGACTGGGACAGGAAAGAGCCAGGCAGATACCTTTACCTATTATGTGAAATTCACAGATCAGGCAGGAACGGTCTTAATTGGTTACCAAGCATTCACCGGCTCTGTAACAGGGAGAATCAAGGGAGAGGGAGATGTCACACTTACCGGAGAAGGATTTATTACCTTTTCCGGCCTCCCCTATGGAACCAGATATGAAATCACCAAAGTGGGAGCAGATGGATATGAACCGGATGAGGAGATCATGACCGGAGAAATCCAGAAAAACTTTCAGAGTGAAGTATTTGAAAGCAATCGGAATGATAAATCGATCCGGGAAATCCTGACAGCCGGAGGAAGTTATAAGCTTAAAGAGACAACCTCTTACAGCGATGGGAACAGCCTGATAAGCGGAGCGTACCGATTTGAAGTAAATGCTTCAGGAATGGTTGATAACGTTGATATGGAAGACCGGAAAATGCAGCTGTATTTTTCCAAAATTGACCATGATACTGGTAAGGAGCTTTTGGGAGGCAGCTATCAGCTGATTGATGCAGAGACAAATGAGATTATTTATGAATTTACTAAGGTAGGAGAGAGGGTACAGATCCCAACAAAACTTGTAACACCTGGGAAAGAATATATCTTTCAAGAGGTCAGTTCCCCGGATGGATACGCTTACGAAAAGGATATTAGATTTACTGCAGAGGACAGCGGAATTTCTGAGACCATTATCATGGGGGATCAGAAAACAGAAGTGAGTATATTAAAAACGGATGCAGAATCAGGAGAACTTTTAAGCGGAGGGCGGTTCAGAATCAGGGAAAAGGATACTGGCACATTGATCAAAGAATTTACACCAACAGGAGTACCAATTGTTTTTACGGGGCTTTTAATTGCCGGCAGAACCTATGAGCTTTCCGAAGAAGCGCCTCCTGCCGGATATACCTACAGTGAGAGTATGACATTTACTGTGCCACAAGAAGCGGAAACCATAACTGTCACTATGAAGGATCAAAAAACGGAAGTTGAAATTCAAAAGCTGGCCAAATCTCTGACGGAGAGTACTCCTTCTGAAGCAGCACGTCCATTATCCGGAAGTACGCTTCAGATCTTAAATGAGGACAAAACAGCTGCAAAGGCGGTCCGTGATGGAAATGGTATAACTGCCGGTGAGGATTTAATCTTTACAACAGGAAGCCAATTTGTGGTGTTAAAAGGGCAGCTGATTGCTGGAAAAAACTACTGGCTCCATGAAGTGAGACCGGCAGATGGCTATGCCTATGCAGAAGATGTTTCTTTTACCGTCAGTTTAAATGAAAAAAGGAATACTGTTGTTATGTTTGATGATCCCACCCATGTAATTCTCTCTAAAAAAGCAGTCACCGGCAGCGATGAACTTCCCGGAAATCGTCTGAGTGTAATAGATAATGAAGGGAATCAGGTTGAAGAGTGGATGTCTGGGGAGCAGCCTCATGAAATCATCGGAAAACTAATAGCCGGAGAAACTTACCACTTTATTGAAGAAAAGCCAGCAGACGGGTATGCCTATGCAGAAGATATTACCTTTACTGTCAGCAAGGCAGGAAGCGTTGACCAGGTAGTAATGAGAAATGATGCAACAAGAGTCCGTATAAGAAAAGTGGATTCATCTGGTCAGATTTTAAATGGAGCTACTTTACAGATATTGGACCAGCAAAAAAAAGTAGTTGTACCAGACTTTGTATCAACAGATGAAGACATAGATATCATAGGAAAATTAGTGGCAGAAAGAACTTATTATCTCCATGAGGTAAATGCCCCGTCAGGCTATCTCCTTTCCGCTGATCTGGCATTTACAGTACCCAAAGCCCCCGGACTATTGGAGGTCACTATGACTGATCCCAATCAGCAGAGCCCAGACTCGGGTAAAATGTATCTATACAAAGCAGATGCAGCAACAGGACGTGGGATTAAAGGAGTGGAATTCTCCATTTATCAGTCTGATGGGAAACCGTACCTGGCAGTTGAAACCGGTAAGGATGGATATGCAAAATTTGACATACCGGCTAATGGAACCTATACCTACAAGGAGACTAAATCAGCACCTGGTTACCTCGCAACAGATCATATCTATTCCTTTACCATTCATAATGGTAAGGTATCACAAAACAGTACAGTATCAGTTGTTAATCACCTTTCACCGGAAGTAATAATTCAAAAAGCAGATGCTGAAACAATGAAAAGATTAGCTGGAGCTGAACTGGAGATCAGAAATGAAGCTGGAGAGCCTGTATTTAATGGAACAACAGATGAAAACGGTATAATTTCATACCATCCGGTTCGTGCTGGGCAATATACTGTACATGAAGTAATTGCTCCAGTGGGATATAGAAAGACTGACTTCTACCTGACTATTTACATAAGGGACGACGGAACCGTAACAGGAGAAGTCACAATGCTTAACAATAGGGAGAACGGAAAGAAAAAAGGCATTATAACTGCAAAATATCGATCTAACCTAAATGGCTTTGGAATCACCAGTTATAAAGGAAAAGGATTTTGGAGCTGGCTGAGTGAACTTCCTAAAACAGGTAATGCAGGCCTGCGTGCGGGAGTGCTCTTATGTTTCGGACTTGCTGGTATTGTGGCTGGAATGGTTATCGTAAGGAGAAGAAATGTTCATTGAAATAAAAAGAGTATAGCAATGGCAGTTATCTAATCTATAAATTGTAAATGCAGATTTTTTGTGATAGAATGTAAATAAATTCCAAAAGGAGGAATACCATTATGAATAAAGAAGTAATGAATTATGTTGTTGAAAAAACAAACGAATTAATCAATGCACCCTCTTGCAGCAATGAAGCAAAAACAGCTGCACAGACCTGGCTTCAGGCAATTGGAACGGAAGAAGAAGCTGCAGAAACTAAGAGATACATAAATGAGCTGGAAGCAGATATTATACCGATTGATATTTTAATCGGATTTGCAGAATCTGATAATGGAATTAAGGTTTTTGGAGAGGACACTGCGAAGAATATCGCCGGACATGCAAAGAAAATAAAATCTGCCGGAGCAATTTATTGTGACTGTCCCGCATGTGCGGCAGCAACGGCGATACTTGAAAAGAAAGATATCATTATCGGATAAGAAAATGGGATCTTAAGAAACGTGATTGATCCAGGTACATCAAAAAAACCTCGTATCTACGAGGTTTTTTTCAAGCTTCCGGGGGGACTCGAACCCCCGACCCACGCATTACGAATGCGTTGCGCTACCAACTGCGCTACGGAAGCAATCCGGATTTCGGCATAGTGCCGAACCTTTGACAGTATAACAAATACAAGGTGAAAAATCAACCCTTTTATGAAAAAAAACTTAGATTATGTAATCATTGCCAAACGTTCCATAAAAAGCTATAATTAGCATAAAAGAACAAGTTGTGAGTTTTATTTTACAAGGAGTCTGACTGTTATGCATGCGAAGGAAGATATCAGGATTAGGAAATTTGATATGGCAATTCCTGTACTCCTATGGCTGTTTCTGATGATTTGCTGTCTGAGTTTTCTTTTGTATATGATACGGAAAAACGAAAAAGAAAATAATGATTATTATTATAGTGCAGCAAAACAGAACCAGTTTACAGTCAAAAGCCGAATAGAAGGAGACGTTCATCTGCTTAAAACCATAGCAGCAGGTTTTGGCGGCATGGATTCTGATCATGCCAGACAGCTGCCGGAGATTATTAACCGAATGAACCTTCCTGTAAATGGAATGAAGATAGAATATTCCGAAAAGCTTGACTGGCCGGGTTTAGACAAAGATGATTATTATTTAAATGTTTTAATAAGGGGTAATGAGAATCAGCCGCTGGGATATCTATACGCAGGTAATGTTCATAATATGCTGAACGAGATGCTTGATACTCATATTCTCGCTGGTACCGGAATCTGTGCAGTTTTTGATGACCAGGGGCGTTTAATTGCGGCGGCCGGTAATAGAGATGAAACTGGTAATGCGGCATGGAATCATATAAAAAATAAAATTTTTGATATGATAACCAGTGGTCAGCAAATTTCTTCTGAATTGAAAGTCGGGAAGAATGAGCCTGAACTGGCCGTATTAATTCCGTTGGAAGTCAATGACTGGTATCTGCTGAATATTTTTCCAAAATCCGGACTGCAAGGCAGATATCTGGAAACAGCTGTGGGTATCGGAATTATGATTTTGTTAGCCTCAGGCCTGTTTTTTATATTTTTCTACAAGCAATACAGGACGATTGCAGCAAATCAAAAGACACTGATGAACATCGCATATACTGATTCACTTACACGCTGCCGGAACTTTTATTCTTTTAAAGAAGAAGCAGAACGAATTCTTAGAAATGCTGATATGAAGAGCTATGCAGTATGGTATTGCGATATTAAAAAGTTCAAGTTCATAAATGATGTGCTGGGATATGAAGAAGGAGACCGGATTCTGATCGCGATTGCCAGTCTGCTGCAAAAAGGTACGAGGCAGAATTCTCTGTTTTGCAGAGTGTCAGCAGATAATTTTGCAGGTCTTTGCCAATATGAATCATGGACTGAACTGAAAAATCGTTTTCAGGAACTGGTAGAAGCTTTCCGGCAGCAGGAACTGTCCTATAATAAAAGGATAGCAACCGAGCTCTGTATGGGAGTTTATTGCCTGGAGGAAGAGGACAGGAATGTTTCCATTGATAACATCGTAAATCGTGCTAATATAGCGCAAAAATACATAAAAAACATGCCAGGGAACCAGTTTGGCTTTTATGATAAGGAAATACGAGACAAGGTCGTTGATGAATCTGAGTTGGAAACTGAGATGGAAGGTGCAATCGAAAGACAGGAATTTCAGATTTTTATACAGCCTAAGATCTCTATTCAGAATAATAATCAGATAGTAGGAGGAGAAGTACTTGTAAGATGGGAAAATCCCCGTAAAGGCACCATACCTCCCGGCCAGTTTATTTCTATTATGGAACGGGATGGGAAAATCATTATGCTGGACCGTTATATGTTTGAATTGTCCTGTCAATGGCTTCACGAATATTTGAAATCAGGAAGAAAACCCATTAATCTGGCTGTCAATGTTTCAAAAATAGGGATACTCAGAGATGATTTTGTAGATTACTATGGGAATATCAAGGAAAAGTATGAGATACCCGACGGTTTACTGGAATTGGAATTTACAGAGACGGTTATGCTTACTGACGATACTGTATTTAACAGCCTGGTGTCAAGGCTCCATGAAAAAGGATTTATCTGTTCACTTGATGATTTTGGGGCAGGCTACTCATCTTTAAACCTATTAAAGAACCTTTCTATTGATATTGTCAAGCTTGATATCATGTTTTTCAGAAAAAGCAGTGATATCAGACGGGAACGTATTGTCATTTCCAATATCATTAATATGGCAAAAGAGCTTCAGATTAAAACAATTGCAGAAGGTGTGGAATATACGGAAACGGTTGACTTTTTAAAATCAGCAGGCTGCGATTTCATACAGGGATACGTATTTGCCAGACCGCTGCCACTGGAAGACTTTGATAAACTACTTAATGAAACAGTGACTCTGATTCCCCAGGATAAAAATAAGGTGGTGAATACATGCATAGAGAAATAATCAGAGAGCATATTTTCGTTAGCGGAAGAGTTCAGGGAGTAGGATTCCGTTTTCGGGCCATGCAGTTTGCCAATCAGTTAAACCTGACAGGCTGGGTGAGAAATTTAGATGACGGGCGGGTGGAAATGGAACTGCAGGGAGAAAGAGAAAAAATTGATCATCTGTTTGAGATATTGAAAGGTGAACGCTTTATAGAGATCAATCATTATGAGGCGGAAATAGTACCTGTCAGAGATAAGTCTGGATTTCAGATAAGATGAGGTAAGAAATTTAAAAAATCCCAGTATTTACAAGGAAATTTGTATTTACTGGGATTTTTTGTGTTCTATTATAAATGTGTATACACTATGAACTGGAACATCGGATTTCGAACATGGGATAGACGGATATTGCATTTACGGTCATTGGTTTATTTCGTATAATGGACCCATAAATAAGAAATGGGAGGAAAACATCTTATGAGGTTAAAACAAATTGGAGCAATTACACTTGCTGCACTCATGACAGCGGGTACGCTGGCCGGCTGTTCTGGCGGGGCAGAAACGAATGAAACTACAAACGCACAGACGACAGCGGCGGCGGAAACAACAGCGGCTTCGTCTGACGGAAAGGCTGCAAGCGGGGAGAAAACCGTGATTAATATCTGGTCGAAGGATCGCCATGATGCATCCTATGTACAGGAAAAGGTTGACGAGTATAACAAAACCAATACAGATAATATTCAGGTAAATTATCAGCTCTATACAGACAACTACGTTCAGGCCATTGATATGGCAGTACAAAGTGGTGAGCTTCCTGATATTATGGTTCAGCAGGAACAGATGTTTGATAAATACGTAAACGAAGGCCAGTGGGCAAATCTCTATGACTTTATGGATGATGATATGAAGGCGTATTTCAAGGATGTGATCTTCCCTGGGTATAATGAACTGGACGGAAAGCTTTACTTTATTTCCACAAATGGAACGACCTGCCGTCTCTTCTATAATAAAGAAATATTCGCACGCGTGGGAATTGCAGAACCGCCAAAAACGTTAGAAGAAATGGTAGCAGATTCCAAACTCATTACTTCTAAATTATCCAGTGAAGGGATTTATGGATTTGCTGAGAATATGAAGAGTGCAAGCTCCGGCTTACAGCGGTCCTTAATGGTAGGACTTGAACGTGAGACAGGACTTGTTCGCGGATACGACTTTGCTAAGGGAGAATATGACTTCACACCCTGGGCAGAATCCCTCAAATTATGGAAAGAACTGCTTTCTGAAGACAGTGCATTCCCAGGATGTGAGTCTCTTGACATAGACCCGTTAAGAACACAGTTTGCTGCAGGAAAAATTGGTATGTACATGTCATACAGCCATGCAGAGCCAGGTGTATACCAGAATCAGTTTCCTATGGACTCTGATAAATGGGATTGTGTTCCAATTCCGACAGTTGGAGGCAAAGCTACTGGGAAACAATACTTTACCGGGACCGGCGGGTATGTTCTTAATGCAAAGAGCCCCAACTTAGAAAAGGCATTTAAAGTATACAAAGATATTTTCGCAAATGAAGATTATCTGGTTGGTTACTATGAAGGAGGCTACGGTGTGAGCATTCTTCCAAGTGTCATTGCAAAAGCAAAACCAAGTATTGATTTCCAGAATAAAAAATGGCTGCTGATTACCGATATTGACGCACTTCTTCCAAAGCCGCCTCATACAGCATTTGCTTCCGGTATGGTCGTGGAAGGTGAGGATATGTTTAAAACCTGTGAATCAATTTACTACGGAAGTGCAGATGTCGATGCTGCATTAAAGGATTTAACAGATCGTTATAACAAGGCCTATCAGGAAGCCATTAAAAATAACACAGGCTATGAAGTAAAGATTCCCGGTTATGATCCGAAGAATCCAACATTGCAGTAAATAAGTAATGGAAAAGAGGGGCCACTTCAAAAAAAGAGGCAGCCCCTCTTTCGTTAAGAAAGGAGTACACAGATGAAAGAAACGATAAGCAGGATGCCCATTATAAAAAAGACTTTAAAACACAACCTGCAGATATATTCCTTTTTGCTGCCAAATCTGATTCTTTTTACAGCCTGTTCTCTGTATCCGGTTGTCTGGACGTTAAAGTATGTATTTTATCAATATGGCGGTTATGGAACAGGGGTTCCAAGATTTGTAGGTTTTGCTAATTTAGCAAGAGTATTCGGGGATAAAGTGTACTGGGAAAGTGTACTTCATACGTTTACTTACGGATTTGGAAAAGTTATTTTTATTATTCCTCTGGCCTTTTTCCTCGCATTTCTTTTGAATCATCAAAAACGTGGAAATGGAATCACCCAGAGCATTATGTTTCTACCCACGATCATGAGCTCTGCTGTTATGGGGCTTGTATTTTACTTATTATTTAATGCTTATAATGGCGAAATCAATAAATACCTTTTGGAATCAGGGATCATCAGCCGTCCCATAAACTGGCTTGGAAAAGATCACGCGATGAAGACGCTCATTATGACTGCCGTCTGGGGCGGTGTAGGAAACTATATGGTTTATTTCATAGCAGGAATCCAGCAGGTATCGGAGGATGCCATTGAAAGCGCCAGAATTGATGGAGCCGGAAAACTACAGACTATCTGGTTTATCATCATTCCCATGCTGGGACCAATTTTAAAGATCATTATGATGCTGGCAATTACATCTGCATTTCATGATATAACCAATGTTATGGTACTTACCGAGGGCGGCCCCAATAATGCAACCATGGTCATGTCCCTTTACGGCTACCGGTATTTCTTCCCGATTTCTGCCGCGGAAGCAACTGTCCCACAGTATGGCTACGGCGCGGCAGTCAGCGTAGTTTCTGCCGTTATTGCAGGTATGGTTACGGTGATTTACTTAAAGGTTTCAAAGAAACTGGATGATATTTATTAAGGAGGCAGATTATGACAGAAGCAAACGCACAGAATATCAGAATGAACAAAGTACATCTGTCTGACAAAGCCTGGGCTGCGTTGATTTCGAAATGGATCTTTTTGGTGATTATGATTGTTTTTACACTGTATCCAGTGATTTATACCATTCTTGGATCGTTTAAGACAAATGCAGAACTGACCCAGGGAGGAGGTTTCTTCCCCAAGGTTTGGCATTTTGAAAACTATTACAAAGCGTTTATACAGGCTGATTTTACGAAATATACGTTAAACAGTATAATGGTCAGCGTATCGGTGACAATTCTTGCAGTGTTCACCACCTCTCTTGCCGGGTTCATTATGGCAAGAAAGGACTTTGCAGGGAAAAAGATTCTGCTTGCACTTTATATGTCCATGATGTTCGTGTCACTGGGATCGGTTACGCTCTATCCCATTTATGAACTGCTTCGTGCACTGAAAATCAACAAAACCATGTTTGCGCTGGTGATTGCTTTGACCGGAGGTCAGGCTGCCAATGTATTTCTGGTTATGGGATTTACCAAAGGAATCCCAAAGGAATTAGATGAAGCCGCGATTATTGACGGGTGCAGCATTTATGGGGTATATTCCCGCATCATTCTTCCATTAAGCAAGCCAATTCTTGCAGTTGTGGCGTTATTCTCCTTCCGGAATGCGTGGAATGATTATATCACCAGTTTAATCATGACGATCTCCATACCAAAGCTTCAGACTTTAACCGTTGCAGTTGTTCAACTAAAGTATTCTGTGAATTCAGCAGCGGAGTGGCATATTATGCTTGCAGGTGCATCTATTGCAATTATCCCAATCTTAATCGTATACATGTTTTCCAATAAACAGTTTATTGCAGGGCTGACGGCCGGTGCGGTAAAAGGTTAGCCTTTCATTCTATAGCCGGAACATGTTTGTGTTCTGGCTATTCGGCCTTTCGGATATATGATAAAATGGGATTGTAAATACATATCAGGAAAGGCGAAAATATAAAGGAAAAATGATGAAAAAATTGTATAAAAACCTGCGGTTTCGAAGCAAGATTATCTTGATATTTGGGATTATGTTCTTTTTTACAACGGCAATCAGCGGATTTTCTTATTATCGGTATACGTCTCAAGACATCGAGGAGAATTTCAGGGCAAGTGCGGAAAGTGTACTTGCACAGATAGTGGATACCCTTGATATGCGGCTTGGAGTAATCAGACAGAGAGCCCAGGGAATGCTGACTAATTATACCTTTGTAGTTAGCTTTTCTGATTATTTAAACAATCCCAATGATTTGAATCTAATAAAGACCATGGGGACTGTATCTTCTTTTTTGAAAGATTTGGAGACAGGGGAAAATCTGCTGCATTCTTCCTATATTTACACAGACAAGCGGGAATTTGATAATTTTATCCGAATGAGAAACTGGCAGTTTCAGTTTAAAGAGTCGGAGTATTATAGTTCCTATATGGGAGGCCCGGGGAAAGCCATCCAGTGGTTCCCGTCACAAACAGACCAGATCTTCCAGGATACGGATCAGATTATTCCCTGTGTGAGAAGGTTTAGTGTGGAGGGATATAAGGGCAGCTTATATTTAATTCTTCAGTTAAAGACAAAGGAACTGGAACATCTGTTAGCAGGAAAATATGAGTTTTTTGATAAGATTCTTATTCTGGATCAGGAAGGGAATACAATTATTGGCTCAGAAGGCATTGACTCTGCAAAACTGATGAAACTGGCCCTAAAAGAAGGAGAAAAAGGAGCAGTCATCACAAGTGACTATGAATATGAAGGTAATACATATTTAGTGACCTGTAATCGTCTTTCCGAAAATGGCTGGCAGATCTTTGGGTTAAAATCGAGAGAAACTCTGCTTGGCAGTTTGCAGAGTCTAAGAGACGTAATTCTAGAAACCATGGGAGTGATCTTTTTCGTTGGCGTGACTGCCATCCTGTTATTATCCCATCAGTTGACTAACTCTTTAAGGAAACTGGAAAAACGAATGAGCCTGGTTGAAAAAGGGGATTTTAATACTCGCTTTTTTTATCCGTATAAAGATGAAGTGGGAAGTCTGGCAAAGAGTTTTAACTACATGATCGGAGAGATCCAAAACCTGGTAAGAAAGCAGGAGGAGACAATCGAAGAATTAAAGTGGGAGAGGGATCATGCAGCCGAAGTACAAAAACAGAAGAGAAAGGCTGAACTAAGGGCATTGCAGGCTCAGATAAATCCTCATTTTCTCTATAATACGCTAAATGCCATCACGTGGCAGGCTGCCGACCAGGGAGCAAAGGAAATCAGTATTTTGTCCAATTCCTTAGGGAAATTCTTTCGGATTTCACTGAGTAAGGGAGCGGAAATTATCACCTTAAAAGAAGAAATTGAACATGTCTCCAGTTATCTTGATATTCAAAGAATCCGCTATCATTCAAAGTTAAATTATCAGATTGATGTGGATGAGCAGTGGCTGGACTTAAGAGTAATCAAACTGATTTTACAGCCTCTGGCAGAGAATTCGATTTATCATGGCATTAAAGAGAAGCAGGGAACAGGACTGATACGGATTTATGAAGAACCATGCAGTGAAGAAGCAGAGAAAATATTAAAGCTGATTGTATGGGACAATGGAGCAGGAATTCAAGAGGATAAGTTAAAGATTCTTAATGAAACATTAAAAAAAGGGGTAACAGACCGTTTAGAAGGTTATGGAATCTATAACGTAAATGAAAGGCTCCGCTTATTTTACGGAGAGAATTTCGGACTTCAATTTGAAAGTGTAGAAGGTCAGTGGACCAAAGCAATGCTTACACTTCCAGTCAGAGATGGGGAGATGGATTCATGTATCGGGTCATGATTGTAGATGATGAGGAATATGTAAGGGATTTGCTTGTAAAAAATATTCGCAGCTCTTCGTTAGCTGCGGAAGTGGTTGCAGTAGCAGGAGATGGAAAAGAAGCGCTAAAATCAGCCCTTCTTTTAAAACCGGATATTTTAATCACGGATATATCCATGCCTTTCATGAATGGATTGGAGCTGATTAAAGAGATGCAGAAAGCCAGACTTTTAAGCAAATATGTTGTGATCAGCGGATACGATGAATTCGATTATGCCAGACAGGCTATTTCTCTTGGTGTAAAGGATTATCTATTAAAACCATTTTTGCCACAGGAGCTGGAGGAAGTTTTAGTGAAGATGATTAATGAGCTGGACAGTCAGAAAACACTCCAGCAGAATATGAGCCTGCTTCGGGAACAGGCGATGATCAGAGAAGGTCTTTACAGGGAAAAAGTATGTAAGGATCTGCTGGAAGGAAGAGCGTGCAGGGAAACGGACTATCAGCAGCTTGGTATGGATTTAACAGGAGACTATTATCTGGCAGGTGTACTCCGCCTTGCAGGAGGAAACTGGGATTTTAAAAGTCAGGAAAGTGTAGAGGAGTTTCTGCTGCTGATACGGGAAGGTTATTTTCCTCCTGATATCAGTCTTTATGCAGTCAGCTTTGATGGAGCCCATCTGGTTGTAATCTGGTGCGGGACAGGGGACGGGGAAGCAGCTTTTACTGGTAAGATAAAAGCGGGTATGGAAAAAATACAGACCAGCCTGAAAAAGTATTATCAAATCCAGCTTGCTTCTGCCATGGGCTGTCCACATAGGTGCAGAGAGGATCTGTGTGCTTCATATCAGGAAGCAATGGCGGTCTGGCGGGGAATGATTAATACAGAACATCCCATATTATTCTATGGAGATGAACATGGAAAACAGGATGAGGGCAGCAGTTCATCAATCAAAGACTGGAAAAATCAGATCCGCCTTTCGGTACGGCTGGGACAAAAAGACGAAGCACTTTTACAACTGAAAGGATTAATAAAAAGTTACGCTTCTTTGGCCAACAGGAAAAATGACTACATCAGTGTGTCTGTAAAGGAACTGATTTACGCGATCCAGAATGATATGGAACATGCCGGATTTGACCGGGAGATTATGGAACCTGCAGCTTCTATGCAGGACAGGATTCATTATGGCAGCCTTATGGATATGAAAGAAATGTTAGAAAGTTATATAGAAACCTGCTGTCTTGTAGTCTCTGATTATTCAGAGGAAACAAAGGCCAGTTCAGTCGTAAAGCAGATGAAACTGTTGCTGGAAAACAATATAAAAAACAGTAATGTAGATTTGGAGTGGGTTGCCGGAAAGGTACATTTTAGTTCCAGCTATGTGCGCCAGATTTTCAAACAGCAAACAGGGGAAGGGATTGGAGAGTATCTAATACGGAAACGGATGGAGCATGCCGGAATGCTTCTTCAGAAAACCAGTTTAAAGATACAGGAAGTGTCAGAAGAGTGCGGTTACGAAAATCAAAGGTATTTTGCAAGCAGTTTTAAGAAATTTTACGGCTGTACGCCAACCGAATTTAAAAAGGCAGTGGAAGAAGAACACTTATATTAAGGGAGGGATTACATGATACAGTTTACAAAAGCACAAGTTACACAGCTGCAAAAAAAAGGGGAGCTTTGGCCTGAAGCAATCAATCAGTTAAAAGAGGAAGTCGTGGAAGTGATGGCAGAGCCGGTTCTGGTTCCCAAAACCGGCATAGCAAACTGGTTTCTCTATTATTACTGTCCAAAATGTTCGGTTCAGCTGGAATTTAACAGAACGAATGGACATCAACATAAATGCCCTGCCTGTGGTCAGGTATTTACAGGAGAGCCTTATGACAGCACCTGGTGGGGAATCATAAACTCCAGAAATTATACCGCTGCATTTAAAATGGGACTTTTATATCTGGTTACAGGAGGGGAATCTTATGCCAAGAAGGCAATCTCCATTATGACAGAATATTCCAGGTATTACAAAGAATATGAGGTGCATGGAGATATTCCTTACAATGGTCCAGGGAAATCAGGTGCTCAGACCCTTGATGAGGCCAATTTCCTTAGAAGCTTTGCCATGACCTATGATCTTTTGTCCGATGTGATGACGAAGGCAGAGCAAATTTTTATTCGGGATGGCATGCTGCTTCCTGGTGCTGAATTTCTTATGGAGCACCGCCATAATCAGCTGCATAATCATGAGGTGATTATTAATTCCGCCATAGCAATTATCGGGTTGATTTTTCATGTGGATTCTTATATTAAATCTGCCGTTTATGAGCCGTATGGTCTTCTTTATCAGCTGGAGCATGGAATGCTTAAGAACCATATGTGGTTTGAAGGGGCCTTTGGTTACCATTTTTACGCATTAACCAGTTTTTTCGCATATGAAAAGTTTGCGCTGCATACCTCCCACAGCCATATCAGTCATCCCAATTATAAGGCCATGATGGAGTTATTAGTGGATTATTTAGAGCCGGGATTTCGGATTCCCATGTTAAATGACACGAATTATGGACATACATCATCCAGCCTTTATCTCTATGAGTTTGCCTATCGGGAAATCGGAGGGGAGAAACTGCTATACATTTTAAATAAATTATATAAAAACGAGAGGCGGGTTAATGTGGAAGCTTTCATCTATGGTGTAGATGAGTTAACCCCATGCAGCCATTCGTTTGATAATTATCATGTACAAGAAGGACTCAGTGGAAATACCATTTTAAGAGGTTCCGATCAACGTTATCTGCTGTTTAAGCATGACAGCTATGGCGGGGAACACGATCATTATGACCGGCTGGACATCAGTTATCTTGCTTATGGAAAGCGGATCTCTCCTGACCTTGGCACTACCGGATATGGTGCCTTGATGCATTATGATTATTATAAAAATACTGGGTCACACAACACCGTGATGATCGGGGAAGAAAATCAGTCACCGGTAAACGGAATCTTAAAGCGGTATGAGGTACTGGATGGGGTGATTTATGTAGAAGCAGAAGCAGACTGGACCGCTCCTTATACCATGCCGGACAGCTTTACCATTGTTCAGTGGAAGGAAGAACATTACAGACCTGTTAAAATGACAAGGAAAATTGCCTGGACGGATGATTATTTTGCAGAAGTCTTTCTGGTAACGGGGGCAGATCCTGATTTAGCCATTGACTGGGTCATGCATGTTTCGGGAGAAACCGTTCTGGCGTTTAACGGACTGCCGGTAGAAGTCTTCTCGGAAAAAAAGCCCTATAAACATCTTCATTCCATTAAAAAGATAAAAGCAGACAGTCCGATTGTAACTGTTTATCAGGATGGGGAAGTGACGACTCATATATTTGGGTATGGATTTGGTCAGACTGTATTTAGCGGAAAAGGACCGGATAATCCTTCTGTATCGGATATTAACTACAGGATTGAGCGCTCTTTTGGAGGAGAGGCTATGTTTGCTCATGTGATTACCAGCAGCGATGGAGCCTGCAAAGTGGATGAAGTGTCGTTTGAAATGTTAAACAAACGTATGATGATTCATGTAAAGGAGGCGGACGGAGGAGAAAGGAAGTTAATAGTATGATTGTCTATGGCATCGAGTTTCATAATGTGGATCATTTGGAGGAAGTGGAAGGAATGGGAGGAAAGAAGCTTTGCCGCTTTCCCCGCAATATAAGCCGAAGCCTGGGAGTGGCGGAAAACAGAAATGCAAGATTCCGGGCAGACAGGGTCCATGGCTGTGAGCTCCGGTTTGTAACGGAGTCCAAATACTTTGATGTCGCGCTGACAGCGGTGGAGCAGGATATCGATGTGCTGATTTACAAAGGAGACTTATTCCATAGAAGAGAAGTACTAAAGGCCGGAGTCTGCACCGTCCTTCATGTGGAAGACCCGCCTGTTTATGAGATTGTTAATCAAAAAATGCTGACAGGAAAACAATTTGCTCCATGGATCTGGCGGATTCAGTTTGGAATGAATGGAGCTATCTATTTCCATTACATTGACACTTATGAAAATGCCTTAAGGCCGCCAAAAAGGGAAGAAAAACCAGAAGTTTTATGGGCCGCTTATGGATCATCCATTACATGCGGCAGTGTGACGAACCTATATTCCAACAGTTACATAAACCAGGCAGCAGTGAAAGCAGGCTGGGATGTGATGAACAAAGGTCTCTCTGGCTCCTGTTTATGCGAGGTGGAAGTGGCAGACTATTTAGCAGAACTTTCTGCAGATGTTCTTTCACTGGAGATTGGTGTGAATATGGTGCTGTTTTTTGAGGAAGAAGAAACCAGTAAACGGGTCAGATATCTTTTAGAGACTTTAAAGAAAAGTCCGGCCGGAGATATCTTTGTTATTGATATGTTTCCTAATAAAGGACTCATTGCACTGGATCAGGATTCTGCCTACTATCGGCATTACCGCAGCTTTAAGGAAATTGTAAGGCAGGCGGCATCTACAGTGGGAGATCAAAGATTTCATCTGATCAAAGGGGAAGATGTGTTAGTGGATTTCACCTATTTAAGCACGGATCTGCTGCACCCTTCTGATAATGGTCATATTCGTATGGGCGCGAATTTGGCAGACCAGTTGACAGGAAAGAGGAAAAGGAGTTTTGAAGTATGAAAGTGCAATATGATGTAATCGTGGCAGGAGGAGGTCCGTCTGGTGTGGCAGCCGCAATTGCAGCTTCCAGAAACGGCTGTAGTACGCTGCTGATCGAACAGGAAGCATTTTTCGGTGGTATGGCAACGTTAGCCAGTGTACCTGCGTTTGGACCTTTTACAAACGGAGAACAGGATTTAATAGGAGGAATAGGACGGGAAATTTTAGAAGAGTTAAAAAAAGATGGATATAAAAGTCCCTTTTATGACCGAAAACCGGACCGCATGGAGGAGATCGACTGGTATCCCATTGATCCGGAGCATTTAAAACGCGTCATGGATGATCTGGTAACAGACAGTGGCTGTGATGTGCTGTTTCACACAACAGTCATAGATGCTAAATTTAAGGATGGAAAAATTGAAGCAGTCAAAGTCTACAACAAAGGGGGATTTCAATGGATCGAGGCGAACTATTTTATCGATTGCACCGGGGATGGAGATTTCGCCGCGATGGCAGGAGCGATGTGGGAGTACGGAGATAAGGACGGCAGAGTACAGGCCGGGACGCTCTGTTTCCGTGTTGCAAATATCGATGTCAAACGGTTTATGGACTACGTGGATAAAGAAGGGGAGAACGGGAATCTTTCGGTTGCAACAGAAAAAGCAAAAAAAGACGGGCGTTTTCCATTGAATGAGACGAAGGTAGGTGGGATGTCTTTGCAGGCGGATGGAATAGCAGGCTTAAATTTCGGACATGTATATGATTTAAAACCTCTTGATCCATGGAACAAAAGCCAGGCTGAAATAGAAGCCAGAAGAAACTTACCAGAGCTCATAACGTTTTTAAGGGAATACGTCCCGGGGATGGAGACATGTGTGCTGGCTTCAAGCGGTCCCTATCTTGGGATACGGGAATCAAGAAGAATAAAGGGCGGTTATACATTGACAAAAGAAGATTATTTAAATAGAGCCGATTTTTCGGATGCAATTGCTTACTACTCCTACCCAATCGATCTTCATGCAGCGTTGCCTGAAGAAGGCGGGAAGAATGAGAAACTATATCAAAATTCTAAGTACAGGAATGGGGAATGCTATGGGATTCCATACCGTTGTTTAATTCCGGAAGGGCTTAAGAATTTAGCTGTTGCAGGACGGATCATCAGTGCAGACCGGGCAGTGATGTCATCCATACGGATTATGAGTCCCTGTTTTGCTACCGGCCAGGCGGCAGGTACGGCTGCGGCGCTTGGTATAAAAGCCGGAGGAATTGACCTTGGTGATATAAATACTGACATATTAAGGAAGTGGTTAAGGGAACAAAAATTTCCTGCAAAAGCCAAAACAAACGAATACTAAATAGTAAAAACCCCAGTACTTACAAGGATTTGTATTTACCGGGGTTTTTATATTAAGCAGATAACGGGAATCGGACCCGCCTCCTCAGCTTGGGAAGCTGATGTTCTACCAATGAACTATATCTGCATGTTATTGTTTGACACATTTCGTATTATATCACAGCAGACTGGATTATTTCAATAGGTTTTTCTGAAAATTGGTAAAAAATTCCCCATGAACTTGCCAAAAATGGAAAAACCATTGTATAATGGGATTTGATAATACAAGATGTGGAGGAGTAACATGGCGAAAACGCAGTATAATGCGGATAGTATTACCGTGCTGGAAGGCCTTGAGGCAGTACGGAAACGTCCGGGAATGTATATAGGAAGTGTTGGGACAAAGGGACTGAATCATTTGATTTATGAGATTGTTGATAACGCAGTGGACGAGCATCTGGCAGGTTTCTGTAATCAGATCTGGGTGACACTGGAGGCCGATGGGTCCTGTACAGTCAAAGACTCAGGCCGGGGAATTCCGGTTGAGATGCATAAGAAAGGTGTTTCGGCGGAACGAGTGGTTTTATCCACGCTTCATGCCGGCGGTAAGTTTGACAATGATGCTTACAAGACCAGCGGAGGACTTCACGGCGTGGGCTCTTCTGTGGTAAATGCCTTGTCTGATTACATGAGTGTCAAAGTATATAAGGATGGTCTGATTCATTACGACAAATACGAGCGGGGCATACCAACGGTGGAGCTGGTGGATGGCCTGCTTCCCACGTTGGGAAAAACCAGAGAGACAGGAACGGAAATCAATTTCCTTCCTGATGAGACTATATTTGAAAAAATACGTTTTAAAGCGGAATGGCTGAAAAGCCGTCTTCACGAAACGGCATACTTAAATCCCAATCTTCACATTTCTTATTCCAATAAGAGACCGGGAGAAGAGGAAAAGGTGGAGTTTTATGAGCCGGAAGGAATCGTCGCTTATGTAAAAGAATTAAACGATGGAAAAGAAGCCGTTCATGATCCGGTGTATTTTAAGGGAATTGTTGATAAGGTTGAAGTGGAAGCTGCGATTCAGTTTGTAGATACGTTTGAGGAAAATATACTTGGTTTCTGCAACAATATATTTACCCAGGAGGGCGGCACCCATTTAGCCGGTTTTAAAACCCGTTTTACCCAGCTGATTAACAGCTATGCCAGAGAGCTTGGTATATTAAAAGAAAAGGACACCAATTTTACCGGAGCAGATACAAGAAACGGCCTGACAGCCGTAATTGCAGTAAAGCATCCAGACCCGATCTTTGAAGGACAGACAAAAACAAAGCTTGCAAGTGCAGACGCTACTAAGGCAGTATTTACGGTAACGGGAGATGAGCTGCAGCGATATTTTGACCGTAACCTAGAAGTACTTAAATCTGTTATAAGCTGTGCGGAAAAATCAGCTAAGATCCGCAAAGCGGAAGAAAAAGCCAAGACAAATATGCTCAGCAAATCAAGATTTTCTTTTGACAGCAACGGGAAACTGGCTAACTGTGAGAGCAGGGATGCATCCAGGTGCGAAATATTTATTGTTGAGGGAGACTCTGCAGGCGGGTCTGCCAAGACAGCCAGAAACAGACAGTATCAGGCTATACTGCCCATCCGCGGTAAAATCTTAAATGTAGAAAAGGCATCCATTGATAAGGTTTTGGCCAATGCCGAAATTAAGACGATGATTAATACGTTTGGCTGCGGATTTTCAGAGGGCTATGGCAATGACTTTGATATTACAAAGCTTCGTTATGATAAAATCATTCTTATGACGGATGCCGATGTGGATGGCAGTCATATTGATACCCTGCTGTTGACCTTTTTGTATCGTTTTATGCCGGAATTAATTTACGATGGTCATGTCTATATCGCTATGCCTCCGCTGTTTAAAGTGATTCCAAAACGCGGAGAGGAACAGTATCTTTATGATGAAAAGGAACTGGAACGTTACAGAAGAACACATACCGGTGATTTTACCCTTCAGCGTTATAAAGGTCTTGGTGAAATGGATGCAGAGCAGCTTTGGGAAACAACTCTGGATCCGGAACACCGTGTTTTAAAGCAGGTGGAGATTGAAGATGCACGGATGGCCTCAGAAATAACGGAAAAGCTCATGGGAAGTGACGTGCTTCCAAGACGGCAGTTTATTTACGAGCATGCGGATGAAGCGGAGATTGATGCGTAAGGAGAAGGAATATGGCAGAAAAAATTATTAAAACAGAGTATTCCGAGGAAATGCAGAAAAGCTATATGAATTACTCCATGAGTGTCATTACGGCAAGAGCAATCCCGGATGCGAGAGACGGATTAAAACCGGTGCAGCGCCGTGTGCTTTACGATATGAGCGAACTGCATTTAAATCATGACAAGCCCCACAGAAAATCAGCACGTATTGTGGGCGATACCATGGGTAAATATCATCCCCATGGCGACAGCTCCATCTATGAAACGCTGGTTGTGATGTCTCAGGTATTTAAAAAAGGAGTTCCGCTGGTAGACGGTCATGGAAACTTCGGATCCATTGAAGGAGACGGTGCAGCGGCTATGCGATATACGGAGGCAAGGCTTGAAAAGTTTGCCGAAGAGGTTTATTTAAAAGATCTGGATAAAACCGTGGAGTTTATTCCCAATTATGATGAAACGGAAAAAGAACCGGAGGTTCTTCCTGTAAGAGTCCCAAACCTTCTGATTAATGGAGCAGAGGGAATTGCAGTTGGAATGAGCACCAGCATTCCTCCTCATAATTTAGGAGAAGTGGTGGACGCAGTTCAGGCATATATTGATAATCCTGATATTTCCACAGGTGAGCTGATGGAATACCTGCCGGGTCCTGACTTTCCTACAGGCGGAATTATTGCAAATAAGAGCGATCTTCCCGCTATTTATGAAACCGGAATGGGGAAAATCAAACTTCGGGGAAAAATAGAGGTGGAGCTTGGAAAACGAAAAGCTGATAAGGACAAGCTGATCATTACTGAGATTCCATATACCATGATTGGAGCCGGGATTAATAAATTCCTTATGGATATTGCAGAACTGGTGGAGAATAAAAAGCTTACAGACGTGATAGATATATCCAATCAGTCTAATAAAGAAGGAATCCGGATTGTTCTGGAGCTTCGTAAGGATGCAGATGTAGAGAAAATACGTAATATCCTGTATAAAAAAACAAAACTGGAAGACACCTATGGCGTTAATATGCTTGCAATCGCGGATGGGCGCCCGGAGATCCTGAATTTAAAAGGAATTCTTAAGAATTATCTGGACTTCCAGTATGAGAATGCGACCAGAAAATATAAGGTTCTTCTGGATAAAGAACTGGAAAAGAAAGAAATCAAGGAAGGACTTATAAAGGCCTGCGATATTATTGATTTAATTATAGCGGTATTAAGAGGGTCAAAAAACTTAAAAGATGCCAAAAACTGTCTGATGACAGGTGATATTTCAAGCATTTCTTTCCGGGTTAAGGGATTTGAAGAGGATGCCAGGAAGTTATGCTTTACTGAAAAGCAGGCAAGTGCGATTCTTGAGATGCGGTTATATAAGCTGATCGGCTTAGAGATTCTTCAGTTGGAAAAGGAATTTAAGGAAACACTGGCAAAGATAAAGGAATATGAAAAAATCCTTTCCAGCAGAAAGAACATGGATGAGGTCATTAAAAAGGATCTGGATTCTATTAAGGCAGAATACGGCACACCAAGAAAGACCCTGATTGAGGATGGAAAGGAAGCAGTCTATGATGAAGCGGCAGTAACTGTTTCAGAAGTAACCTTTGTTATGGACAGGTTCGGATACTGCAAGGTATTGGATAAAAATACTTATGACAGAAACAAAGAAACCATTGAAACAGAGAATCCTTTTGTGGTAAACTGTCTGAATACGGATAAGATCTGCATCTTTACCAATACAGGGAATTTACACCAGATAAAAGTATTGGATATGCCAGGCGGAAAGCTTCGGGATAAGGGAACTCCCATTGACAATTTAAGTAAATTTGACGGAACAAAGGAAGAGATTATCTATTTATCTCATGCAGGCGGATTAAAAGGAAAGAAGTTCCTGTTTGCAACCAGGCAGGCATTGATTAAGATGGTGCCTGGGGAAGAATTTGAAACCAATAACCGTACAGTAGCTGCAACCAGGCTGTTAGAAGATGATGTGCTGATTTGTGTGCTGCCATACGAGGGAGAGACAGATACTGTCCTTCAGACCTCTTCCGGAGTATTCCTGCGTTTTTCTTCAGAGGAGATTCCTGAGATGAAAAAGAATGCAAGAGGTGTGAGAGGAATTAAACTTTCCCCGGGCGAGAGCCTGGAAGCTGTCTATTTACCAGGAGACGAACCGGTTATACGATACAAAGAAAAGGAAGTCCATTTAAACCGCTTAAAAATAGGTAAAAGAGATGGAAAAGGCAGCAAGGTTCGCCTTTAGTGCTTTACTGCAACATACATTTTCAAGAAATGTCTTCCTCGCACGCACAAATGTATTTTTCTGACGAATAAATATTGATTTTTTTTTCACTTTGTTATAGGATAGTTAGGAATTTAGCGTATTATAGTATTACAAAATGAAAAGAAATGAGGAGAAAGCGATGGAAAAGAAGTTGCGAGTTGGTATATTGGGAGCTACCGGTATGGTTGGACAGAGATTTATATCTCTGCTTGAGAACCACCCATGGTATGAGGTGGTAACTGTGGCAGCCAGCCCCCGTTCAGCCGGAAAGTCATACGAAGAGGCGGTTGGAGATCGTTGGAAGATGACAACTCCTATGCCGGAAGCAGTGAAACACTTAACAGTCATGAATGTGAATGAGGTTAAAAAAGTTGCGGCAGGTGTGGATTTTGTATTCAGCGCAGTTGATATGACAAAAGATGAGATTAAAGCCATAGAAGAAGCTTATGCCAAAACTGAGACACCGGTTGTTTCCAATAACAGCGCCCATAGATGGACGCCGGATGTACCGATGGTAGTTCCTGAGATCAATCCCCAGCATTTTGAAATTATAAAAGACCAGAGAAAGCGCCTGGGTACAGAGCGGGGATTCATTGCAGTAAAACCAAACTGTTCCATTCAAAGCTATGCACCGGTACTGACTGCATGGAAAGAGTTTGAACCTTATGAGGTGGTAGCTACCACTTATCAGGCTATTTCAGGAGCAGGAAAGACTTTTAAGGACTGGCCGGAGATGGAAGGAAACATTATTCCCTATATCGGCGGTGAGGAAGAAAAAAGCGAGCAGGAGCCGCTTCGTCTTTGGGGAACCATGGAAAACGGCGAGATTGTAAAGGCAAAGGAGCCGGTAATTACCTGCCAGTGCATCCGTGTACCTGTTCTCAATGGCCATACTGCAGCAGTTTTCGTAAAATTCCGCAAGCATCCTGCAAAAGAAGAATTAATAGACCGTTTGGTGAACTTTAAGGGTCTTCCACAGGAACTTGATCTTCCAAGTGCACCAAAACAGTTCATTCAGTATTTAGAAGAAGATAACCGTCCCCAGGTAGCTCTTGATGTGGATTTTGAAAATGGAATGGGAGTTTCTGTGGGCAGATTAAGAACAGATTCTGTTTATGATTATAAATTTATCGGCTTGTCCCACAATACTGTTCGCGGGGCCGCCGGCGGCGCAGTACTCAGCGCAGAGCTTTTAACTGCACAGGGGTATATCAAAGTCAGAGATTAACTGGATTATGAGGCTCTCTCTGTCCAGGGGAGGGCCTTTATAAAATAGGTATATGGAGGAAGTAAGATGGCATACAAAAAAGAACTTTGGGGAAACATGCCGGATGGCAGAGAGGTATATTTATATACACTGGTAAATGAAAACCGGGTTTCTGCTTCATTTACAAATCTGGGCGCAGTCTGGGTAACCATGAATGTGCCTGATCGGAACGGAAAGGAGACGGATGTGGTATTAGGGTATGATAGTGTATCTGATTATCTGCTCAACCCGCCTCACTTCGGAGCTCCCATTGGAAGAAATGCCAACCGTATTGCTGGTGCAAAGTTTACGATTAATGGGAAGGAATACAAGCTGGCAGCCAATAACAGCACCAATAACTTACACAGCGGTCCGGATCTTTATCATTCACGTCTGTGGGACAGTGAGGCTGAAGAGAGTGAATTGGGAACCAGCGTGAGCTTTTCCCTGTTTTCACCAGATGGAGATCAGGGATATCCCGGCAATGCGAATATTACGATAACGTATACCCTGACCCCGGATGACAGTTTAAAGATCGACTACCACATGATCTGTGATGAGGATACAGTGGCAAACTTTACCAATCACAGCTATTTCAATCTGGATGGACATGATTGCGGAAGCGCATTAGAGCAGAGGGTATGGATTGATGCCGATACATATACAAGAGCAGATGAAATTTCAATCCCTACAGGAGAATTTACCCAGGTAAAGGGTACTCCCATGGATTTCACTGTCATGAAAACAATTGAGCAGGATATAAATGAAGATTATGAAGCACTTGTTTTCGGAAATGGATATGATCATAACTGGGTGCTGAATCATCCGTTAAAGGAACTGGCTTTGTGTGCAGCTGCTGAATCAGATAAGACCGGAATCAGAATGGAAGTGTTTACCGATCTTCCCGGAATGCAGTTTTATACTGCCAACTTTTTAAATGACCAGATGCCTGGCAAGGGAGGTGCGGTTTACAGCAAACGCTGCTGTTACTGCTTTGAAACCCAGTATTATCCCAATGCGGTCAATACTCCATCATTTCTTTCCCCCATTTTAAAGGCAGGACAGGAATATCAGACAACTACAATCTATAAATTTACCACAATTTAGTAAAGAATTGATAGGAAATCAGGGACGCAGATTACTGCGCCCCTGTACGCTTGTGAAAGGATATTTTTGCATACCTATGAATAAAGCCAATGAAAAAGGAATCAAAACTCTATCAGTCATGGGACTGATTGTCACCACAATTATATGGGGAAGTGCCTTTGTTGTGATGAAAAATTCGGTGGATGTCATATCACCAACTTATCTGCTGGCACTGCGGTTTACCATTGCGTTTGCAGCACTCGCTGCGGTATTTTGGAAGCGGTTACGAAAAACAGGAAAAGCAGATATTTTATGCGGTGTGGTTTTGGGCTTTTTTTTGTTTATCAGTTATTTCTTTCAGACCTATGGACTGAAGTACACGACTGCAAGCAAAAATGCTTTTATAACTACCTTATATGTCATTCTCGTTCCCTTTTTACACTGGTTTTTTAATAAGAAAAAACCTTCAAAAAATAATGTGGGTGCAGCGGTTATCGCAGTCATCGGCCTGGGCTTTATTTCCCTGGAGGGTGATTTAAGAGTGAATGTGGGTGATTTAATGACTTTAATATGCGGAATATTTTTTGCTTTCCACATCGTCTTTGTTGACCGTTACACAGAAACCCATGATCCGATCATACTGACAGTGATGCAAATGGCAGTTGCGGCAGGGTTAAGCTGGATTACTGCTCCGGTTTTAGAAGGAGGACTGGACCTGTCTGTGATTGATCACTCTATGGCGGCCAGCCTGCTTTATCTTGGTATTTTCAGCACAATGATCTGCTTCCTGCTTCAAAATATGGGGCAGAAACATTTAAGTCCCAATACTTCTTCCATTATTCTGTCCTTTGAATCGGTATTTGGCCTGCTGTTCTCCGTCTTTCTTCTGGAAGAGCCGATGACTGTAAAATTACTGACAGGCTGCGCATTGCTGTTTCTGTCCGTTATCCTGTCTGAATATAGAAAACGAACTCCCGCTGATTAATTTTCAGGGGGTTTGTTTTATAACATACTGAAGATGAAATTCCATATGACAAATCCGTATCCGGCTGTCAGAGTATTATATAAACCATGTGCAATGATTAATGGAATAATACTTTTTTTTGAAAAAGAGTATAAGTAACAGCAAAACAGAATCGTTGTGACAAATGTACTATAAATATGAGTTCTATTAATTGCTAATGTTCTTGGCAGATGAACAGCATAAAAAAGAATGCAGCTAATAAGAATGACGGACCATTTAGAACGAACTAACTGGTTCAATTTGGTGAAAATATATCCCCTGAATATGATTTCTTCCGTAATGCCTACGGTAAGTGTAAGAAAGAAGAGTCTGGATAAAAAAGAAGATACATCAAATGGAACTGCATATTGAGGTAAACAAATGCAATCTGTAAAATTAATCTGTTTTTTGATGTCATAATAAAATCCCCCCAATTTTGTTTTCTATATATAAATTTTAAACTTCATTACTTTTACACACATCCACCCATTTATTCGCCCGGGCAAATAAAAACAGTTCTTCATTTGTCAGCTCAATGGCAGAATTAGAACTGCCTGCAGCTGGAAAAACAGAAGAAAATCTCTGAAGAGACACATCTAAGTAAATGGCTGCACAGTCTGGATTGGCAAAGGGACACACGCCCCCGATTTCATGACCTGTTAAAGCAGATACTTCATCAGCAGCCAGCATTTTTGATTTGATTCCAAATGTTTTTTTGAATTTAGCATTGTCAATTTTCATATCCCCGGCTGTTACCACAAGGATGCAGCTGTCTGCTTCACAGCCGTGAAAGGACATGGTTTTGGCAATCCTTGCCGGGATCACATTAAGCGCCTTTGCAGCTAATTCGACTGTTGCACTGGAAACGGGAAACTCCATAACCTGACAATCCCGCCCGGATTCTTTGAAGTATTCTTTTACTTTTTGTACTGACATAAGACAAACACTCCTTTGCATTAATGTAATAGAATTTTAAGTAAATTGTTAACCATTGTACCATTGATATTAAAATTTATCAATGTTATAATAATTTTTGATTTGCCTTTTGGTGAGAGTCGTCAGAAATATTTGCTATTCATGAATTTTAATGGTATAATAGAACGGTTACTATCACAAAGCAGTAGGGAGTTATATGTCAAAATCGTTATACATTGCAGAAAAACCAAGTGTGGCTCAGGAGTTCGCAAATGCGCTTAAAATAAATGGAAAACGCAGCAACGGATACATGGAAGCTGACCAGGTGATTATAACCTGGTGCGTGGGTCATCTGGTCACTATGAGCTATCCGGAAAGCTATGATCCCAGATATAAGCGATGGAGCTTATCCACCCTGCCGTTTCTTCCCAAAGAATTTAAATATGAAGTAATACCCAGTGCAGCCAGACAGTTTGAAATTGTGAGCGGTCTGTTAAACCGCCCTGATGTGGATACAATCTATGTCTGTACTGACTCCGGAAGAGAAGGAGAATACATATACAGGCTGGTTGCCCAGATGGCAGGGGTGAACAATAAAAAGCAGAAGAGAGTCTGGATTGACTCCCAGACGGAAGAGGAAATTCTAAGAGGCATACGGGAGGCAAAGGACGAGGCCGAATATGATAATCTTTCAGCTTCCGCCTATTTGCGTGCAAAAGAAGATTATCTCATGGGAATTAATTTTTCACGTTTGCTTACACTAAGATATGGACAGCATATTTCAAACTATTTAAAGAGCGGGAAGAATACCGTTATTTCGGTTGGCCGTGTCATGACCTGCGTCATGGGAATGGTGGTAAGAAGAGAACGGGAGATCAGGGACTTTGTAAAGACACCGTTTTATCGTGTTATCGGTACATTTTCCAAAGAAGATCTGGATTTTGACGGTGAATGGAAAAGTGCGCCGGGTTCCAGGTTTTATGATTCACCTTATCTTTATAAAGAGAATGGATTTAAAGAAAGAAAGCATGCTGAGGAACTGATCGAGTCACTTTCTGCAGCAGATCCCATGGAGGCAGCTGTTGTATCGGTTGAGAAGAAAAAGGAAACCAAGAATCCACCGCTGCTTTATAATCTGGCTGAACTTCAGAATGACTGTTCTAAGATGTTTAAGATCAGTCCTGATGAGACACTGAAGGTAGTTCAGGAGCTTTATGAGAAGAAGATGGTCACTTACCCAAGAACGGATGCCAGAGTTCTTTCCACTGCAGTAGCAAAAGAAATCTATAAAAACATTAGTGGATTAAAGGGATTCGAGCCTTTAAAGGAGGCGGCAGAAGAAGCATTAAGCCGTGGAGCCTATAAAACAATTGATAAAACCAGATATGTCAATGATAAGCAGATTACTGACCATTATGCCATTATTCCTACTGGTCAGGGGCTTTCAGCCTTAAGGGGCTTAACACCGCTGGGGGCAAAGGTTTATGAAGTGATTGCAAGAAGGTTTTTGAGTGTTTTCTATCCGCCAGCCATTTATCAAAAGTATGCTTTGGAGCTGGCTGCTGATAAAGAACACTTTTATTCCAGCTTCCGGGTAATGCTGGAAGAGGGGTATTTAAAAGTGGCAGATGTGTCCGGAGGTAAAAAGAAAGCAGAGGAAAAAGCTGACGAACCGCTCCCCGACAGTGAAAATCAGGATGAGAATAATTCGGAAGTGTCTCAAAAGCAGATGGACAATCCGGCCTTTATTGCCATGCTTGGTTCATTAAAAAAAGGAATGCAGCTGCCCATTAAAAAGCTGATTATTAAAGAAGGTGAGACCTCCCCGCCTAAACGCTATACATCAGGATCCATGATTCTTGCCATGGAAAATGCGGGCCAATTAATCGAGGATGAAGAACTTCGTGCCCAGATTAAGGGAAGCGGGATAGGAACCAGTGCGACGAGAGCTGAGATTTTAAAAAAGCTGTTTCATATTGAGTATCTTTCCCTGAACACGAAAACCCAGATAATTCTGCCCACACTGTTAGGAGAGATGATTTATGATGTAGTGAATGCCTCCATTAAACAGCTTCTTAATCCGGAGCTGACAGCCAGCTGGGAAAAGGGATTAACCTATGTATCAGAGGGAAGCATAACCACAGAAGAGTATATGCAGAAACTGGAGAATTTTGTTGCCGGACGTACCGCTTGGGTACTGAAGCTTAATAATCATTATGATTTACGTAATGTATTTGATGCTGCGGCAGCTAATTATAAAAAACAAAAATAGGAGATTATTAACATGAAAAAAGAAGATATGACAAACCAGGACTTATTTGATACCAATCATACAGTGGCCAAGTTATTATTTGAGCAGACCACCTATCCGTGGGAAATCATTCCTAAGATCAGCGAATTTATTGTTTCCCTGGGAGAGCGTCTTCCAAAGGACGAATATGTTCATGTGGGAAAAGCAGTCTGGATTCATAAGTCTGTAAATCTTCCGCCAACAGCTTGTATGGGCGAGCATGTAATTATCTGCAAGAATGCACAGATCCGTCATTGCGCATTTATCAGAGGTAATGCAATCATTGGCGAAGGTGCAGTAGTTGGAAACTCTTCTGAAATAAAGAATGCCATTCTTTTTGACGGAGTACAGGTTCCTCATTTTAACTATGTTGGAGATTCTATTTTAGGATATAAGGCTCATATGGGAGCATCCTCAATTGCCTCCAATGTGAAAACAGATAAATCTCTTGTTACCGTACACGCAGAGGATGGAGACATCGAAACTGGCCTTAAGAAATTTGGCGCAATCCTTGGTGATTTTGTAGAAATCGGCTGTGGTGCTATTTTAAATCCTGGTACAGTCATTGGGCCAAAGGCAGATATTTATCCGCTTTCCTGTGTCAGAGGCTGTGTAGAAGGTAATTCCATCTACAAAAAGCAGGGAGAAATCGTAGAAAAGAATATTACTGAGGAATAAATACGACATGAGCGAAAATAAACATGCCCAGACAGGAAATGGAAAATTCGGTTCAAGAATTGGATTCATCCTGGCCTCTGTTGGGTCAGCCGTAGGTATGGGGAACATCTGGATGTTTCCCTACCGGCTGGGACAGTATGGAGGCGCCGCTTTTTTACTGGTATATTTTGGTTTTGTATTTTTATTTGGTCTTGTTGGTTTGTCCGGAGAGTTTGCGTTTGGCAGGCTCACCGGTACAGGCCCCATTGGTTCTTATGATTATGCTTTAAAGACAAGAGGGAAAAGGGGCGGTTCCTTTCTGGGCGCAATTCCTTTGATTGGTTCATTTGGTATCGCCATTGGATATGCGATTATCGTGGGCTGGGTCTTGAGATACATATGGGGTGCCTTATCCGGGGTTATGCTGAAAGAAGAGGCTGCACAATATTTTTCCCGGGCAACCGGACATTTCGGCAGTGTACCATGGCATCTTTTCGTTGTCATATTAACGGTTGTCATACTGGCGGGAGGAGTGTTAAAAGGCATTGAAAAAGTAAATGCAATCATGATGCCTGCTTTTTTTATCCTGTTTTTACTAATTGCAGTTCGGGTGTTTTTTCTCCCTGGGGCTATAGAAGGATATAAATATCTGCTTGTGCCAAGGTGGGAATATCTGCTAAAACCGGAAACCTGGGTTATGGCTATGGGACAGGCTTTCTTTTCTCTTTCCATTACAGGCTCTGGAATGGTAATTTATGGCAGCTATCTGGATAAAAGTGAGGATATACCAAAAGCAGCCGTTACCACTGCTTTATTAGATACCGTAGCCGCTCTATTGGCGGGCTTTGCCATTATTCCTGCTGTATTTGCGTTCCAGATGGACCCGGCCAGCGGACCGCCGCTGATGTTCATAACCCTGCCTAAGGTATTTGCACAAATCCCGGCAGGCAGAGTAATAGCAGTATTGTTTTTCCTGTCAGTACTATTTGCAGGGGTAACCTCTCTGGTTAATATGTTTGAAGTCTGCGCAGAAGCGCTTCAGACTCATCTGCATTTTCCAAGAAAGGCTGCTGTTGTTTTTGTAGGCACTGTCGTCTTCATTATAGGTCTTTTTATCGAATATGAACCATATATGGGAGCATGGATGGATTACATTACCATTTATGTGGTACCATTTGGCGCAGTTTTATGCGCTGTCATGATCTATTGGGTATTGAAAAAAGAAGAAATTCTCAAAGAATTAAACAGTGGGCGTGAGAAACCGCTGGGATCTTATTTTATTTTTACAGCAAAGTATCTCTATGTATTTCTTGCAGCACTGGTATTAATATTAAGTATCGTATATAAAGGGATCGGCTGATATTAAGTACAGCTGTTAAAAAGCCCGGTATTTCCATGTCTTAGAAGGACAGGAAATACCGGGCTTTTTATATGTTGATTTTATTTATTTTGTGCCGAATATACGGTCACCAGCATCTCCAAGACCTGGGCAGATATAAGCATTTTCATTTAACTGACGGTCCAGATGTCCCACGTAGATCTGAATATCCGGATGTGCCTCATGAAGCCGTTTTAACCCTTCCGGAGCGGCGATGATGGACATGAACTTGATGTGCTTTCCACCGTACTGCTTGATAAAGTCAACGGCTGCAATTGCAGAACCGCCGGTAGCAAGCATAGGATCGGTAACAACAATGGTTCTCTGTTCAATCGGGCTTGGAAGCTTGCAGTAGTATTCATGGGGTTCATGAGTTTTTTCATCCCGATATAAACCAATATGTCCTACCTTGGCAGACGGTACAAGGGCCAGAATTCCGTTTACCATACCAAGACCTGCTCTGAGAATAGGAACAACTGCCATCTTTTTACCGGCAATCATGGGGGTCATACAGGTCTCAATGGGAGTCTCTACCTCCACATCCTGTAATGGAAGATCCCTTAATGCCTCGAATCCCATCAGCATGGCGATTTCCTCGATGAGAGCACGGAACTCATTGGTTCCAGTTCTCTTGTCTCGTAAGATTGAAATTTTGTGCTGGATCAGCGGGTGGGTAAAAACAGTTACATTGTCCAATGATAAATCCATAATAGTTTTAATCCTTTCTTTAATCTCTTGCTGTATCAGGGGTTTCAGGCAGTATCAGGTTCATGAAGACACCTATGATAACAGCGATGAAAAGACCTGAAATGTTTAATGTTACAGAACCAATTACGACATTCAGCCCTCCGACCTGAGCAAGTCCCAGTCCGAATACCAGAATCAGTCCGACGATACTTAAGTTTCTGCTGTGCGTAAAATCCAGGTTTGATTCTGCCAGAGAGCGAATTCCCACAGCTGCGATCATCCCAAACAGCATGATTTCCACACCGCCTTTTACAGGACCTGGGATGGTTTGAAGGATTGCACCGACTTTTCCAAAAAGGCCAAGAATAACGGCAAACACGGCAGTTACACGAAGGAGCCTTGGATTGTAATTTTTAGTAGTTGCCAAAACGCCTGTATTCTCAGAATAAGTAGTGTTGGCGGGACCACCCATAAATCCTGCAACCAATGTAGCAAGACCATCGCCCATCAAAGTTCGGTGAAGTCCTGGATCCTTAAGAAAATCCTTGCCTACAACAGTTCCGTTTGTGGTGATGTCTCCAATGTGCTCCATGAATGTAACGCAGGCGATCGGTGCGATAGAAAGAATGGCACCTAAGCTGAATTTTGGAACAGACATAAATGGCACACCGTTTAAGTCCTTTGTCACAAATGGGATATTAATCCATGATGCAGCTGATATGGCTGAATAGTCCATATGGAAGATACCAAATGCTCCTAATACAATACAAAGGAGATAACCGGCCGCTATTCCGATGAGAATCGGAACCAGCTTGAAAAAACCATGAGCGAAAATAGAACAGAGAATAACTACGAATAATGTAAATACCGCAATTCCCAGATTCAGCGCAATGGCAGGTGTTACACCGTCAGCCAGGCTTAAATTGCCGGTTGCATCGCTGATTGCCGTGCCAGCCAGGTTGATTCCGATGACTACGATTACAGGACCGGTCACAACGGGAGGGAAAATCTTTTTGATTTTCTCAGCACCAATGGTGTAAGCGATGAAAGCGAAGATCAAATATACCAGACCGGCAAAAATAATTCCACCCTGTGCTAAAGGTACGTTCTCAGGGATCACGGTTCCTTCCGGTCGGATAATAGCGGTAACCGCGGCCAGAAATGCGAAGGAAGAACCGAGAAACACAGGAACCTTAAATTTAGTACAGCAGTGGAATATTAAGGTGCCAACGCCTGCAGAGAATAATGCCAGCGATGGATTGAGACCTGTCAGTAAGGGTACCAGCACGGTTGCGCCGAACATGGCGAAGAGATGCTGAATGCTGAGCAGATAGTCTCGGGTTGTCAATTTTGCGTTGTTACTCATGATTATACCCCGTTTCTTTTTATTTTTCCGTCCTATTTTATCAGAGAAAGGGATAAATGGCAACTATTTTTGTTATTTTGTCTCAGGAGTATATTCAATTAACGCAAAATCCCCCAATGCATGTGCGACTGGTATGGATACAATAATGACTCCCTGATCCTCATAGCTAAAGGATTCCGGGAATTGGGCGGTTCCTTTTTTGAACTGTTCCGGTGAAAAATCAGCATTTTGAAAAATGCTGGTATAGGTCTCTAAATCCATATCGGACCGTACACCCATTAAAGCCTCAGTAAGCTCAGAAGACGTGTTGTAGAACTTACAGTTATCAGAGAGCACATATTGTGCCAGCAGTTTTGGATCGACATAATCCGTCAGCCTGATATTTCTGGCAGTTTTTAAATCAACTACGCTGGTGTAATACACATTCGTGGGGTGAGCAGCTCCGCTAACATTAAGCATTCCTGTATATACAACGCTGATTCGGCTCCTGTCTGCAGAGATGATATCTGCGCTGACAGTAAGACTGTCCTTTGATGGGTCAACGGAATAAGCATTGATGATTTTCAGTGCATTGTCTTTTAACAGGTTATTGACCGCTTCTAAATTCGATTCATCTGCTGTTTGTGTAAGGACCGGATATTCTATGGTCACCTTGTCATTCTTATAGACATAAATAGAGGTGGCTAATCCGGATTCTGGGTCTTTGCTTAAACTTTTGGAACTTTCGGATTCATTCTTTACTTCTATGGCATCCTGAGTGTAGAATTCAGTTGTTTCTTTGCTTTCGGTTGTCTGAATGTCTGATAAATCTGCTTTTACATAATTTCTGTGACTGCACCCGTAAAGAGCCATTGCGGACAGAAGTACAGCCATTAGCATGATATGACGTTTCGTAAAATCACCTCCGATCAAATTGTTTTTTCTTATGATAGTATATCATAATACCGGTGGCTTTTCCTAGAATATAATGTAAAATTAAGGAAATTGTATGAGAATATGGGGACAAAGAGAAAGGACTCCGCAAACCAAAAATGAATTCGGTTTGCGAAGTCCGGTTCCCTGCCAAGGGTGTAGTGCCGGCAGTGGGACTTGAACCCACACGATGTTGCCATCAACGGATTTTGAGTCCGCCTCGTCTGCCATTCCGACATGCCGGCTTGCACTTACAACGTTCATTATTCTATCACAGGATTTTCCATTTGGCAAGTATTTAAATTGAAAATCGGCAAAATATATTGTATGATAGAAAAAAGCTATGGTTAAGGAGGTGCTGGGCGATGACATGTAAGGAAGCAGAACGTCTGGTCATTCCATATATAAACGGTGAACTGACAGATGAGGAACTGAAAGAATTTTTGGAACATACGCAGACCTGTGCAGATTGTATGGAAGAGCTGGAAATATATTTTACCATAGAGGCAGGAATCATGCAGCTGGATTCTGAAACAGGGAATTATAATATCAAGGGAGCGCTGGAGGCGGCTCTGGAACAGTCCAGACAAAGACTTCAGTTAATACAGCTGATAAAAATAGCAAGATATGCGGTTTCTACCGTTTGCGTCATGGCACTTGTCATTACAGTCCTTCTTCAGTGCAGAATCTGGCTGCAGTTGGGCTTGCTTGGATAGGAGAACAGATGAACAGAAAAAAAACAGTACTGATTGACGGGACCGGCATGCTGGAAGAGGTTTATTATGCGCTTCCAGACAACTGCGTAAAAGGAATACGCAATGTGGTGGTTCGTATAATAGAAGAAAAGCAAACAGATTATATTGCAGCGGCTTTTGGAAATTTCAATAAAGATGGAATAGCCGCCCAGGATTTAAAGAAAAAAAAGGCACTTTTAAAAGAAGCATTGACTGCTCTGAAAGTTCCTGTTTTTGAAGAAGAAGGGGCACGTTCTTTGGATCTTATTTGTTCCCTTGCAAAAAACTGTGAGGAGGAAGGAAACGACGTTTCAGTGCTCACTGGTAATGAGAGTTTTCTGATGGCTGTAAATGAGCACGTGAATGTCTGGACTCCCGGTCTGGGAGAAGAAGGGGTAAAATTAATAAACTGGTCTGTGGATGCAGTGAAGGCAGAATTTGGTCTGGAGCCGGGACAGTTAAAAGAAGTATTCGCATTGGAGCGCGGAGCAGGGATTGGCCGAAAAACCGCATGCCGGCTGATTTTACAGTATGGTTCCTTAAAAGCTCTTTACGGTAAAAAGGAGGAGCTGGAGTCTGAGCAGGTTCGGGAAGCTTTGACTGAGTATGAGCAGCAGATAAACAAAAAGGCTGATTCTCTTTGCTTAAAAACAGATTATAATCTTCGTCTGGATGAGACTAAATCCATTGCAGAATCAGAGATTGAAGAAATCATGGATATGGATTTTGAACCTGCCCTGTTCCCGGAGGAAGGAGAGGAGATCTCCTCATCTGGCTGGATTATAAAAGAAGTTACGGATCTTTCTGACGCAGAGGCAGTTTTTGGGAGATGTTCCACAGGTGTCAGCGTTGGTCTGCAGCTGGCGGGAACGGATAAAAAAATATCTGCATTGGCCTTATGTCTGTCAATAGAGGAGTGCTGGTGCTTTATTCCTCAGGGTAATTTAACGTCAGAATATTTGAAAGAAAAGGCAGAAGAGGTCATAAGACAGGCAGAAGATATTACTGCTTTAGATCTGAAAAGCCAGCTTCCATTTTTGAACCTGAATGGAGAAAAAACGGTGTTTGATGCTTCCATAGCAGCTTACTTAATTGATCCGTTAAAAAGCTCCTATGAATATAATGATTTAGCAGAGGATTATCTTCAGCTAACCATTCCTTCGAAAACAGAACTGCTGGGAAAACGAACCATAACCCAGGCGCTGGAGGAAAATCGTTCCCAGGCAGTTCACTGTATCTGTTCCATGGCATACGTTTCATTTTTGTGCGGAAACATTTTAAGAGAAGAATTAAAAAAGACAGATATGGAGCAGCTGTTTTATGACATTGAAATGCCGTTGGTATACAGCTTGTTTTCTATGGAAGAAACGGGAATCCGGGTAGAGCGGGACAGGTTAAAAGAATACGGAGACAGACTGAAAATCCGGATCAAGGAATCGGAACAAAAAATATACGGGCAGACAGGTGAAACCTTTAATATTAATTCACCTAAACAGCTTGGAGAAATCCTTTTTGAAAAAATGAAGCTTCCTGGCGGGAAAAAGACAAAAACAGGTTATTCCACTGCAGCTGATGTGCTTGAAAAACTGGCTCCGGATTATCCTGTCATAGAACTGATTCTGGATTACAGGCAGCTGACCAAGTTAAATTCCACCTATACCGATGGGCTGGCGGCCTATATAGGCTCCGATGAACGGATTCACGGCACCTTTAATCAGACAATTACCGCTACTGGAAGAATCAGCAGTACAGAACCTAATTTACAGAACATTCCAATCCGCATGGAACTTGGAAGGGAGATACGGAAAGTATTTGTCCCCCAGGAGGGATGTGTATTTGTAGATGCCGATTACTCCCAGATTGAACTGAGAGTTCTGGCTCATATGTCGGGAGATGCAAGACTGATCGGCGCCTATCAGCAGGCCGAGGATATTCACGCAATTACTGCCTCAGAAGTCTTTCATGTACCGCTTTCTGAAGTGACTTCCTTACAGCGGCGCAATGCAAAGGCTGTGAATTTCGGTATTGTATACGGAATCAGTTCTTTTGGATTAAGTGAAGGGTTGAGCATTACCAGAAAAGAAGCGTCGGAATACATTGAAAAATACTTTGAAACCTATCCCGGAGTTAAGGCTTTTCTGGATAAGCTGGTGGCTGATGCAAAAGAAACCGGGTATGCAGTCAGTATGTTTGGGCGCCGCCGCCCCGTACCGGAGCTGAAATCTTCCAACTTTATGCAGCGTTCCTTCGGCGAACGTGTGGCAATGAATTCTCCCATTCAGGGAACAGCGGCAGATATTATTAAAATTGCCATGGTCCGGGTAGACAGCGCACTAAAGAAACAGGGACTGCGGTCCAGAATCGTCCTTCAGGTCCATGATGAGCTTTTAATTGAGACACGTCTGGAAGAACTGGACCAGGTAAAAAATCTGCTTGTGGAGGAGATGAAGAGTGCTGCCAGACTGGCTGTGCCCCTGGAAGTTGATGCCAATGTTGGAGAATCCTGGTTCGATGCCAAATAAAGGGATGGTGGAACGCGTGAATGTAATTGGACTTACAGGCGGAGTGGGAGCCGGAAAAAGTCTGGTTCTTTCCATATTAAGAACGAAATACAATGCACAGGTGATTGAAGCGGACAAAGTTGCCCATGAACTGATGCTGCCGGGAGAAGACGGATATTTGCGGGTGAAAGAAACCTTCGGAGAAACCATCCTTAATCCTGACGGAACCATTAACCGAACTGCATTGGGAAAAGTGATTTTTGAAAATGAATCTGCAAGAGAGCAGGTTAATTCTATTATTCATCCTCTTGTATGGAAAAGAATCAGACAAAAAATTTCCGCTTCCCAAGCCGGGCTTATTGTGGTAGAATTTGCAATTATGGGTGAAGAAGCGGAAGATATCTATGATGAGATGTGGTATGTTCATGCATCAGAGGAGATCAGAATCAGACGTCTTTCGGAAAACAGGGGTTATACAAACGAACGTTCGGAACAAATAATCAGAAGCCAGGCGTCGGAACAGGAGTATGTAAGGCGCTGTGACCGGATAATCGAAAACAATGGTTCTGTTGCGGATTTAGAGGACCAATTGGCGGAAATATTGAAAACAGGGGACAGATAATGATATGAGACTGGTAAGCATTGCTAGCGGGAGCAGCGGAAACTGCATTTATGTGGGTTCTGATACAACTCATATTCTGGTAGATGCCGGAATAAGCAACAAGAGGATTGAACAGGGCTTAAATGAAATCGGATTAAAAGGAAACGAGCTCACTGGAATTGTGATCACTCATGAACACTCTGACCACACCAAAGGACTGGGAGTGCTGGCCAGAAAGTATGGCGTTCCCATATATGGAACCAGGGAGACTCTGGAGGAAATTTCAAAGCAGAAATATCTGGGAGAATATCCCCAGGAACTATTTTGTGCCATTCGTCCGGATGTAGATTTTTTTGTGGGAGATTTAGAGGTCAAGCCGTTTTCCATTGACCATGATGCAGCAAATCCGGTGGCATACCGGATTCAGCATGAACATAAGTCAGTTGCAGTGGCAACGGATATGGGTCATTACAATCAATACATCATCGAGCATCTGCAGGGACTGGATGCTTTGCTTTTAGAGTCGAACCATGATGTGAATATGCTTCAGGCCGGACCTTATCCTTATTACTTAAAGCGCAGGATATTGGGAGATCACGGACATTTATCCAATGAAAATGCGGGACGGCTGTTGTGCTGCATTCTTCACGAGAACTTAAAAAAGATTCTGCTGGGTCATTTAAGCAAGGAGAATAATTACGAAGAGCTTGCTTATGAAACCGTAAAGCTTGAAATCTCAGAGGGAGATAATCCATTTAAGGCATCTGATTTTTCCATAGCCGTTGCAAAACGGGATCAGATGTCGGAAATTATCACTATATAAAGAGGAGATGCATGATGAATAAGACGATTATTACAGTAGTTGGCAAAGACACAGTGGGGATTATCGCAAAGATCTGTACTTATCTGGCAAACAACCAGGTAAACATATTGGATATTTCCCAGACAATTGTACAGGGATATTTTAACATGATGATGATTGTTGACATCAACGAAGCGGCGAAGCCTTTTGGAGAGCTTGCGGATGAACTGGAACAAATTGGAGACGAGATTGGTGTGAAGGTAAAATGCCAGAGGGAAGAAATTTTCACAAAAATGCATCGGATCTGATTACCGCAGTGAGGCTTAAGAAAAGGATGGGTTTTCTATATGTTGAATATGTTTGAAGTAAACGAGACCAATAAGATGATCGAGCAGGAATTGCTGGATGTGCGTACCATCACCATGGGCATCAGTCTCCTTGACTGCTGCGACAGTGACTTAAAAGCAGTGAATGAAAAAATTTACAACAAGATTACCACTGTTGCAAAAAATCTGGTATCTGTTGGCAGAGAAATTGAAAAAGATTTTGCAATTCCGATTGTGAATAAACGAATTTCCGTAACCCCCATTGCAATGGTAGGAGCTGCCGCATGCAAAACACCGGATGATTTTGTTACCATTGCCCAGACACTTGACCGCGCAGCAAAGGAAGTAGGCGTCAATTTTATCGGGGGATATTCTGCACTTGTCAGCAAGGGAATGACAACTGCAGATAAAAATCTCATCTGCTCCATTCCTAAAGCTCTAGCCTGTACGGACCGTGTCTGCAGTTCGGTGAATGTTGGTTCTACAAAAACAGGAATCAATATGGATGCAGTTGCGCTTATGGGTAAAATCGTCCTGGAAACAGCAGAGGAGACCAGGGATAATGATTCTCTTGGCTGCGCAAAACTGGTTATCTTCTGTAATGCGCCGGATGATAACCCCTTTATGGCAGGTGCATTCCATGGTGTGACAGAAGCAGATGCCATTATTAATGTCGGTGTCAGCGGACCTGGTGTGGTAAAGCGGGCGATTGAGACCGCGAGAGGAAAGGATTTTGAAGTTCTTTGTGAGACCATTAAGAAAACTGCATTTAAAATCACCCGTGTAGGACAGCTGGTTGCCCAGGAGGCGTCTAAGAGACTTAACATTCCATTTGGTATCATAGATCTGTCTCTGGCTCCCACACCTGCAATCGGTGACAGTGTAGCCGAGATTTTAGAAGAGATCGGTCTGGAACGCGTTGGTGCCCCGGGTACCACAGCTGCGCTGGCTTTGCTTAATGATCAGGTAAAAAAAGGCGGAGTTATGGCTTCGTCCTATGTGGGCGGTTTAAGCGGTGCCTTCATTCCTGTCAGTGAAGATCAGGGGATGATCGATGCAGTTGCCATGGGTGCATTAAACCTTGAAAAGCTGGAAGCAATGACCTGTGTCTGCTCCGTTGGTCTGGACATGATTGCTATTCCTGGAGACACTCCTGCCTCCACGATATCCGGAATTATCGCCGATGAATCCGCAATCGGTATGATAAATCAGAAGACAACAGCGGTTCGTATTATTCCGGTAATCGGCAAGTCTGTTGGCGAAACGGTGGAATTCGGCGGTCTCTTAGGATACGCTCCTGTTATGCCTGTAAATCAGTATTCCTGTGAAAAGTTTATCAGCCGCGGAGGAAGAATTCCTGCGCCGATACACAGCTTTAAGAATTAGACATGGAACAGATCGAAAAAATAAAACTGACGGAAGCACTCAGAGACTATCTTGATGAATTCCTGGTCCGTATCATCATCAGCAATCCGGTTGAGAAACAGGCAATGTCCAAGGTAAAGATTCGTCCTCTGAAACAGAAAGAATTGCTGCTGTTTCAGGCGGAGGAATTGATAGGAAACCAGGCATTTCATAAGAACCTGTCGAAAGAAGAATGCGCAGACTATGCAGCGGATTTACTGGATGGGACGTTTCGCCAGCTGGAACTGGAATCCGCGAAAGGACAGGTCCGGATTCTGATGAGTAAAAAGGGGATTCCAGATATTAAGGTAAAGCGCGTCCCGCAAAAAATCACAGCTTTTCCTGCTGTGACGGACCACAACAGACAAAAAAACTATATCTTAAAAGAAGGAACTGCCATACCGTTCCTCGTTGATTTGGGAGTCATGACGGAAGATGGAACTATTATCAGATCCAGATACGACAAATTCCGTCAGATTAACCGTTTCCTGGAATATATTGAAGATATACTTCCAAGACTTCATAAAGACAGAGAAAATGTGATCATTGATTTCGGCTGCGGAAAGTCTTATTTAACATTTGCCATGTATTATTATCTTCATGTGCAAAAGGGGTACTCCATTCGCATTATAGGTCTTGATTTAAAGCAGACTGTGATTGACAGCTGCAACCGGTTAAGTGAGAGTTATGGGTATGACAAACTGAGATTTTATCATGGTGATATCGCTTCTTATGAGGGTGTGAATCAGGTGGATATGGTTGTTACCCTTCATGCCTGTGATACAGCAACTGATTTTGCTCTTGCTAAAGCGGTTTCATGGGGAGCGTCTGTGATTCTATCCGTACCCTGCTGTCAGCATGAACTCAATAAACAGATAGAAAACAGTCTGATGGCTCCTGTTTTGCAATATGGTCTGATTAAGGAACGTATGGCTGCCCTGTATACAGATGCTTTGAGAGCAGAGATTTTAGAGAATCAGGGATACAGAACCCAGATTCTGGAATTCATTGATATGGAACACACACCAAAGAATATATTAATCCGCGCAGTAAAGCAGGGTGAAAAGAAGAATAATCGGTATCAAATTGATGAAATTATGGAATTTCTCCACGGAAATCTGACTCTTTATAATTTGCTTTATAAAGAGTAAACTATTATAAAATAATGAGTGAAGTTTGCTGTCATATATGGTATGATGAGAGTAATCATTTAAGGAGGAGTGTTCATGCCCTTTATTAATTCCAAAGTAAATGTTGCGTTATCAGAGGAAGAGAAGGAAATTTTAAAAGATAAACTTGGTCAGGCAATCAGCCTGATTCCAGGCAAATCAGAAAGCTGGCTGATGATCGGCTTTGAAGATAACTATTCTCTTTATTTTAAAGGAAAGAACAATACGAAGATTGCTTTTATAGAAGTTAAAATTTTCGGACGTGCTTCTGACCGGGATTTAGACCACCTGACCGCTGAGATTTCTAAGATATTCAAAGAGGTGTTAGGGATTGCACAGGATAAGATCTATATAAAATACGAGGAAGTGGAGCATTGGGGCTGGAACGGAGCTAACTTCTAAATTTTACTGTTGACACGTCAGACGGGGAATGGCTTATGGAGCTTTGGGATATCTACGATGAAAACAGAGCGGCAACCGGGAGAACTCATGTCCGGGGAGTTCCGCTGGGTAAAGGGGAATATCATCTGGTAGCTGATATCTGGACCGTAAATCAGAAGAATCTGATTCTTTTAACCAGGCGGCATCCGGATAAGCCTTATGGTTTAATGTGGGAGTGTACCGGTGGTTCTGTTCTTGCAGGAGAGACCAGCGAAGAAGGCGCTATAAGAGAACTTTTAGAAGAAGCCGGAATTCATGCAGAGAAAGAGGACCTAAAACTGATTCACAGCATTCGCCAGAAAGAACGGTTTGTTGATACCTATATTAACAGGCAGAACATTACCATGGAGGATGTGAAATTACAGGCAGAGGAAGTCGTTGATGCGAAACTTGTAACCTTTGAAGAACTGCTTGATTTATGGAAGCAGGGGGTTGTGGTTCCCAAATCCCGGTTTCTTCTATATAAAGATAATATCAGAGAATTCATCAATCCGCCGTCATAATATGACGACGGATTGTGTGAATTCATTTTTGACTTTTATATTATATTTTGCCTGCAATACAGTCTGATAAATATGAGAAGAATAGAAATCATGCCGGAGCATAGCGGCTGCTGCTCCTGTAAAACCGGTTTCAGCACCGGCAGTTTTCGCGATAAGAGGGATGCTCCCTCTCTTTTTTATTTCTCCCATCAGGGGAACTGAAGTCTTTTTAAATCCCAGAATTCTGGCATAAGGAGCATACCCCGCCTGTCTGCCAGCTGCTGTCAGCTGGTTTGTGGTCCCCAGAAGAATATGGAGCAAAGCCCGGCTGATTCTTGTATAGGTGTATTGTCTGGTCTTTAACTGAATGATCTTTTCTTCAAAAGAATGATAATCAGGAAGCTGTTTTGTTATTCTTGCTGCCAGTTCTTCCGAAACATCAGCAAAATTCTGAAATGGAATTCCTTCCATAGAGAGCCGGAGCAGAGCAGAGTTTAAAAGGAGATTGAAATCATCATAGTAAAGAGGTTTGCTTTCCAGTATTTTTAATTTTACCGGTTCCGGCACATAATCGAAGATGGAATTCTCTTCTTTGATAAGTTTATCTGATTCCTTTAAAGCTTTTCTAAGTCCGGTTGCGGAGCAAAAACGGTCTGGTGTAAGAAGCGGATCGTGATAGTCACTGCCGTTTCTTGCAATGGTCAACGGAATTAAGGAAGCATTCTGTCTGTAAATGGCTTTTAAATATTCTATTCCTAAAATGTTATTGGGATAGGCCAGAATTGAGGCATCTTCCCCCCTGACAGCTCCGCTGGTAACAAGAGCGTTATTCCTTGCTTCCGGAAATGTCGCCCCTTTTTTCAGCTGACTGCGCAGCTCTTCTGAATAAACGGCTGGTTCATTGGCGAGAATAGTAGCAATAGCGGAAAGTTTTTCCAACTCGCCGCTTTCACTGCCAAAGCACAGGGAATCAACTGCTCCAAGACCATTTAATAATGCGACGGAACAGGAGGCAAAATCTTCCGCGCTGCCGGAAGCAAAAACGGACGGAATCTCCAGCACCAGGTCAGCACCGCAGGAAAGTGCCATGGCTGTCCTTGTATATTTGTCATATATGGCAGGAGAACCCCTCTGTACAAAATCTCCGCTCATGACTACTACCGCGTACTTTGCATTGGCAAGCTCCTTTGCTTTTCTGATATGGTAGGCGTGGCCGTTATGAAACGGATTATATTCAGCGATAATTCCTACAGCATACAAATTTTTCTTTTTTAACATAAAAAACGTCCTTTTTCTTTTTTTCAACCTTTATTATGCTATTGTTTCGCAAAAAATGCAAATTATTTTATCACAACACTTGAAAATTTTCGGGAATGCTCATAGAATAGAGTGAGAATCAAGAAGAAGCATTGATCAATTAGAACAGGAGAATAGATAAGTATGAATTTTATCGTAGAAACATCAGCTCGTCATGTACATTTATCTCAGGAACATCTTGAGATTTTATTTGGACAGGGATATGAATTAACCAAGAAGAAAGAATTATCCCAGCCAGGTCAGTTTGCCTGCGAGGAGAGAGTTACTGTTGTGGGATCAAAAGGTGAGTTCAAAGGAGTTTCGATTTTAGGACCGGTCAGAAAATCTACTCAGATCGAACTTTCCCTGACAGATGCCCGCTCTGCAGGAATCGCGGCACCAGTAAGAGAATCCGGAGATATTGCCGGCAGCGGACCTTGCAGGATTGTCGGACCAGCAGGTGAAATTGACATCACAGAGGGCGTAATTGCGGCAAAGCGTCATATTCATGCAACGCCTGCAGATGCAGAAAAGCTGGGTGTTGAAAACGGCGAAATCGTTTCTGTAAAAGTTGATACAAATGGCAGAAGTCTTGTTTTCGGAGATGTAGTTGTACGTGTAAGCGAATCCTATGCTCTGGCAATGCACATTGATACGGATGAATCCAACGCAGCAGGCTGCGGCAGAGAACAGTACGGCGAAATTGTAAAATAATCGAAGGAGAATTTAGTTTTATGAAAATTTTAGTTATCAACTGCGGAAGCTCTTCCTTAAAATATCAGCTGATTGATATGAGTAACGAGGGAGTTTTAGCAAAAGGTTTATGCGAAAGAATTGGTATTAACGGATCCAAACTGACTCACAAAGCAGAGGGAAAAGGCGAATTCGAATTAGAAGAAGAGATGCCTAATCACACTGTAGCAATCAAGCTGGTTATGGATGCGCTGGTTAATCCTGAGCATGGAGTAATCAAAGATACCAGTGAAATCTCCGCAGTAGGACATCGTGTTCTCCATGCCGGTACAATTTACAGTGATTCCATCGTTGTAAATGAAGATGTAAAGAAAGTAATCCGTGACTGTTTCGATTTAGGACCTCTGCATAACCCTGCAAACTTAATGGGTATTGAGGCATGCGAGGCAGCTATGCCAGGAACACCTAACGTGGCTGTTTTTGATACTGCATTTGGTATGGGTATGCCGGAGAAAGCTTCTCTTTACGCAATTCCTCAGGAATATTATGAAAAATACAGCATCCGCCGTTACGGCTTCCACGGAACAAGCCACAGCTTTGTTTCCAAAGAAGCACTGGATTTCTGCGGACTGGATCATAAGAACGGAAAGGTTATTGTCTGCCATTTAGGAAACGGTGCAAGTATCTCTGCTTCTATCGGAGGCAAGTGTGTCGATACAAGTATGGGTCTTACACCTCTTGAGGGCCTTATTATGGGAACCAGAAGCGGTGATATTGATCCTGCTGTGATTCAGTTTATCTGCAACAAAGAAGGCAAGAGCGTCAACGAAGTACTGGATATCTTAAATAAAAAATCCGGTATTCTCGGTATGTCCGGCGGAATTTCCAGCGATTTCCGTGATGTTCAGAAAGCACAGGCAGAGGGAAATCATCTGGCAGATACTGCAATTAAGGCATATATCTACCGTGTTGCAAAATACATCGGTGCTTATACTGCTGCAATGAATGGTGTGGAAGCCATCGTATTTACAGCAGGCGTAGGAGAAAATGATAAGCCGATCCGTGCAGAAATCTGTACCTATTTATCCTATCTTGGAGTAGAAATCGATGCAGAAGCAAACAGCCACAGAGGCAAACGCATGATGATTTCCACACCTGATTCCAAGGTGAAAGTATGTGTTATCCCTACCAACGAAGAGCTTGCAATTGCAAGAGAAACAAAAGCTTTGGTATAATTCCTTAAATATTGGCACATTATAGTTTTTATAGTGTGAAATATGGAAATATTTTGTTGACAAATAGTGCACCCCTATGTATAATAACATAGGTGCGTATTAGGAGACTATAATATGCTTATAAATTTAACCGAGTTGTTTACCCTGGAAGGGAAAGAGAAAACCTATACTCTTGATATAGAGATGAAAACTTATCATGGACCCTATGGAGATTATGAAATAGCAGATGCCAGACCGGTAGTGCTGCGGATCATGAATCTGGGAGGAAAGAAACTGGAGCTGGAAGGAAAAGTGGAACTTACTTTACTGATTCCATGTGACCGTTGTCTGGATCCTGTCCGTAATGAGCTGAGTTTTGATGTCATTCGTACGGTTGATTTAAGTGAAACTGACGAAGAGAGAGAAGAGGATCTCGAGGAACAGCCATATGTTAATGGTTATTGTCTGGATGTAGACCAGTTGGTTTGTGATGAACTCATACTGAATCTGCCTATGAAGGTTCTCTGCAGTGAAGACTGTAAGGGAATTTGTAATAGATGTGGAACAAATCTCAATCATGAGACTTGTGGCTGCGATGTTAGTTCGGTTGACCCGAGAATGGCAGTCATCCAGGATATTTTTAAACAGTTTAAGGAGGTGTAACCATGTCTATCTGTCCAAAGAATAAATCTTCTAAAGCTAGAAGAGACAAACGTAGAGCAAACTGGAAGATGAGCGCTCCGAACTTAGTGAAATGCAGCAAGTGCGGTGAGCTTATGATGCCACACAGAGTATGCAAAGCTTGCGGTTCTTATAACAAGAAAGAAATCATTTCTGTTGCTGAATAATTTCAGTATGGAAATAGCTCAAAACATAAAAAGACAAGGATTCTGATTATTCAGGACCTTGTCTTTTCTTGTTTTAGAGCAGGGGCACTGCCTTACAGCTAATATTAATAATAAGGACGCAAGTATTTTGTTTTTTATCATCGTGTTCTGTGCTATACTGGAGAAAATATCTGATCAGCATATGGGGGGGGCAATATGGCACGAATTAAATTACCGGAAATTTTTCAAAATGGAATGATGATTCAGCGGAATAAGATGATTAAAATATGGGGAGAAGCTGAGGGGACCGTGAGGCTGTTGGTGAGTTTTTGCGGTGACTGTGTTTCTGCTGATGTAAAGGAAGGGAAGTTTTATTGTGAAATTCCTGCCAGGGAAGCGGCCTGTGGACAAAAATTAGAGATTTTTACAGATGAAAAGAAGGAGCCGGATATTGTTCTTGAAGACATCTGCATTGGTGATATATACATAGCCGCCGGTCAGTCCAACATGGAATATTTTTTGAGATATGACGCCCATTGGAACGAAATAAAGGAATGGGAACAAAACGATATGATTCGGATGTTCAACTGCAGAAGGATTGCTTATCCGGGTCAAAAAAGAGAACTTCCTGATTGCGGAAGCTGGTTTAAGGAGCACGATTACCAGTGGGAGAGTTTTTCTGCTCCGGGATATACGTTTGCCAGAGCCATTCAGACGGTGATTGGTGTTCCGGTAGGTATTATAGGCTGTAACTGGGGCGGAACTCCGGCCTGTGCATGGATGGGATCTTCTTACCTCAATGAGGAGCCGCTTTCTGTCTTTCAAGTAGAATATGAGAAAGCTCTTAAGTCTGCTGATGAGGAAGAAATAAGACGGTGCAGTCTAATGGCCTGGGAGTATGAGGATTCCTATCTTCACCAGATTGCATGGAGAGCGATGATGTATGGCATGAGCCAGCAGGATCAGGAAAGATGGATGCGGGAGACTGCCGATGCACCGGTTCTGCCCATGGGTCCTTATCATCAGTACCGGCCCTCCGGATTGTATGAAATGATGCTGAAAGAACTTGCTCCTTTTTCTGTGAAGGGGGTTTTATGGTATCAGGGGGAATCAGATGCAGGGCATGGGGACATTTATGATAAAACCTTTTCTTCTCTAATCCGCTGCTGGAGAGATTTATGGCAGGATGAACTGCCGTTTCTCTTTGTTCAGCTGGCGCCTTTTGGTAAATGGCTTGGAATCGGGGGAGAAGATTATCCGGTGGTGAGAGAAAGCCAGGAACGGGCAGCGAAAAGCGTACCGGGGACAGGCATGATTTCTATTATGGATCTGGGAATGTATGAGGATATACATCCGAAAAAAAAGAAGGAAGTAGGGGAACGTCTGGCACTTTTAGCAAGGGGATTGATCTATGGGGAAGAAATCTTATGTGAATCTCCGGAATTTATTGGCGGGGAACGGGAAGGAAACCGGATTCGTCTGCATTTTTCCCATACAGGGAAAAAACTGCACATAAGGGGGAACTTTATTAAGAGCCTGTGTGCAGAGCAGGGTGGTATTTCAAGGAGCGTAAAGGAATTCAGACTGGATCAGGATTTACTGCTGTTTTTTGAAACGCTGACAGAGGGGCCGGTTGAAATCAGATTTGCAAAAGAGGGATACTGTGAAGTTAATTTATTCAACGAAGCAGATCTTCCTGTAAAGCCATTTACTGCAGTGATCATTTAGGGAGGTGCCATGATAGAACTAACAAATCCAATACAAAAAGGCTTTTATCCTGATCCATCCATTTGCAGGGTTGGAGACGATTACTACATGGTTCATTCTACCTTTGCATACGCACCTGGTATCCCTGTATTTCGAAGCTTTGATCTGAAGAACTGGATTTTGATCGGACATGTTCTGGAACGAGAGGAGCAGCTCCGCCTTGACGGAGCCAATGTTTCCGAAGGTATTTATGCGCCGACAATCAGGTACCACAAAGGATTGTTTTATGTAATTGCCACCAATGTGTCCGGTGGCGGAAATTTCTATGTTACAGCCGCAGACCCAAAAGGACCATGGTCAGAACCCGTTTTTCTGGAGAACGCACCGGGAATTGATCCCAGTCTGTATTTCGAAGAAGATGCCTGCTATTATATCGGCCAGCGGACAAAGGAACATCCGGCTTATTATGGAGATTGTGAGATATGGATTCAGGAGCTTGACTTAAAGGAAAAGAGGCTTGTGAAGAATCCGGTTGTTTTATTTGACGGAAGCATGAAACGGACGATATGGGCAGAGGGACCTCATCTGTACCGGATCGGCCAGATGTATTATCTCCTTCTTGCAGAGGGAGGTACTGAGTTTAATCACAGCGTGACAGTTGCACGAAGCAAAAGCCTTTATGGTCCATACGAATCATGCCCCCATAATCCTATTCTGACACACCGTCATCTGGGCCACACTTACCCTGTGCAGAGTATCGGACATGGGGATCTGATTGAAACGCCGGATGGAGAATGGTATATGGTGATGCTTGGCATAAGACCTTTAAACGGATGTGCTGAACTGGGACGGGAAACATTCCTTGCAGACGTGATATGGGAAGATGACTGGCCGGTGGTAAGTCCAGGTATGGGAAAGGTTCCGGATCGTCTGAAATTATCCGCTTTTAACAATGAGCAGAAGGTTCTTCCGCCTTCCACAGATATTGAGTGGGCAGAACCCCTTGATATGCGCTGCATTGGTTTAAGGGACCATCCGGCCCGGCTGCCTGTAAAGCTGGAGGATGGCAGGCTGCATCTCCCTTTTCTCCCTGAAACGATGGAGGATTTGTCGGTACCGGCCTATATTGGAATCAGGCTTTTATCCAGGACGTTTGATATACAGGTTACTATGGAATCAGAACCGAACGGATCTGAGGAGGCAGGACTTCTCTATTTTTATAATGAAACGCATTATGTAAAAGTGGTTATCCGTCAAAGGGAAGGACGGCTGGAAGCGGTTACTGTAATCAGAAAAGGAAATGCACGGGAGGAATGGAGCAAAGCGGAGGTTTCCGGCAGTATTCATCAGATCCGGCTGCGTGGACAAGGTCAGATGCTTTCTGTTGAGGTTGATAAACAGATAACAGGAAAGCCTTTGGATATTAAAGATCTATGTTCACAAAAAGCCGGAGGTTTTACCGGCTGTACAGTGGGTGTTTATGCATCTGCCGTGCACGAGACTACCGGACGTTCGGCTGTTTTTGGGACACTTCATGCAGAATTTGCAGATTAATCCTGTATATACATCTGACGAAATTCTGTGGGAGTGCAGGATTTTATGATTTTGAACATACGTATAAAAGCGGAGGGGCTGGAAAAGCCGGAACGCAGTGCTACCTCGGTAACAGACAGCTGGGGGTTAATCAGCAGTGTTTCGGCGACGGCAATCCGCTTTTTATTTACATATTTATAAAAAGAAATATTTGCAAACTGTTTAAAGAGGCGGGAAAAATGGTATTTACTGAAGCCAAGGAGAGCGGCAACTTCCTCCAGAGTTAATTCTTCCGTACAGTGGCTGCTGATGTAATTGCAGATATAAATAAATTTCTCAGCATATTTCTTTTGCTGGATGTTGCCGATATCCAGAGAACTGACCTGCTGGGTATGGTTGCGTCCGATGAGAGCAAACATCTCTAAGAGCCTGGAATAAATCTTTGTTTCCGTAAGGGGCATGTCTTTTCTGTATTCTTCCATTATTTCCAGTGTGTAGTGATAGAGCTGATCATGTATAGAGGGGTAAAGCTCCGGTGTGACGAGAAACGTAGGATTTAGCAGCGTGAGTATGGATTCCAGCTCTTTGATCTCGTGAAACATGGGAAGCTCAGCCTGAAAAATAATCCGGCGTCCTGATTTCGGCGCTTTTAAAGCGTGAATAACGCCCGGACAGATCAAAATAATATCACCTGGTTTTAAGTCGATGCTATGTGTGCTCAAAACAATGGTATATTTGCCGGTAAGAGGCATGATGATTTCAAGGGGAGTATGCCAGTGGGAAGGATAGTCTTCTGCCTGGGTATTGTCGTACAGACGGATGTTGGTATATTCTTTATAATTTACAGTCTCATGAGTTCCTTTCAGATTTTCAATCAAAGTAAGTCCTCCCCCTATTCGTTAATGACAATGAATAATTGCTTTTGGTATTAGAAAAATTATAGAATATACTTCCGTAAATATCAATATAAAATATAAAATCAGGCGTATTTTATTTTTTTAATAGTTAAAAGATACAAAAAACAGGAATACAAAAAGTATATTATGTATATTACGTTAAAAAGTAAAGTATGAATAAAATATTATAATAGCAACAATTAGTAATAGAGAGGCAATAATTATAAAGAAAATCGGACAGAATTCTGTTAGAGTTATAGCATATCATTAATGCTACAAAAAATGCGAAGATTGTTAAGGAGGAAAGGTATGGTAAAGAGATTTGTTTCGGGGTTTTTGGCAGCTGCACTTGTATTGGGGTCACTTTCCGGATGCGGGGTATCGACTGATACCAGTGGAGGCGGCGGATCTTCAGGCGGAGGCGCAGCTGCGGAGACTACTTCCGGTGCTGTTACTGCAACCGGAAAAGAAGAGCAGATTACATGGATGTTCTGGGATGATTTAAATGCTACGGAAGATTTAATCAGCAAAGGCTATAAACAGGTTATAGACCGTTTTAATGAGCAGTATAAGGGGAAATATTACTGTAATGTAGTAACAACAAACCTGGAGGAATACACTGCAAAGCTGAATGCACTGGTTGCATCAGGCAATACTCCTGATGTATTTATCTGCAATCCGGGACCTAATTTAACTCAGTATGTGGAATCCGGTGCAGCGGCAGATTTAACTGATCTTTTAAAAAACCAGGAATCACAGTGGTATGGGAATTTTACAGACGGTATCTTTGAGCGTATTACATATGACGGAAAGATAATGGCAGTTCCAACAAACTTTGCAGCTGCCTGCGTTTTTTACAATACAGATATGTTTAAAAAGGCAGGAGTTGAGGTGCCGAAGACCTACGACGAACTGCTTGCAGCATGTAAAAAAATAAAAGAAGCCGGTTATACTCCAATATCCTGTTCTGCAGGTACTGCATGGTGTCTGTCTATGATAGCCGGTTATCTCTGTGACCGTGAAGGCGGCCCGGATAATCTGGTTGGGGTAAATGCAGGTACTCTTGACTGGACCAGCCCGACTTTCCTTGATGCAGCAACGAAATTAAAAGAACTTTCCCAGTATTTCCAGGATACTGCAGCCGGAGATTCCAATGATCAGGCAACTGCAAACTTCTATAATGGAGACGCAGCCATGCTGGTACAGGGCTCATGGGCAATTGCTCAGATCAACGGAAATAATCCGGAATTTGAAGACAAATGCGGCGTATTCCAGTTCCCGGCTATTGAAGGCGGTTCAGATCCAAACCGTATGATCGTAAAAACAGATAACCTTGTTATGAGTTCAACTACAAAGCATAAAGAAGCAGCCATTGCACTTATGAAGATGTTCACCGATGACACCGCTCAGAAATATACGGCAGAAGTAGCCGGTAAGATTCCGGTTACCAAGGTTGCCATTGATTATGACAAAGCTCCAAAGCAATTTGCTTACATTAATGACATCTTAAAGAACGTAACCGGTACATTGGGATTTTATAACGAATCACTGGCAAGCGTGGAAGCAGGAGATACATTTGATGCAGCCATGGTGGATGTATTCCTTGGAAATGCTGCGCCGGAGCAGGCTCTTCAGAAAGTACAGGATTTCTATGACAAGAATGTCCGGAAAAAATAATTGACAGGATGATGAGGGTATGCGAAGCATAAACGCCTTTGCATACCCTCATTATAGAAAGAGAGGCAGCCATATGAACAGGCTATTGGAGGATAAAAAAGCGGCTTTCATTTTTATAGCGCCGGCATTCCTTTTATTTACTCTGATTTTATTTGTTCCGATTATCCAGGTTATCTACTATTCCCTGTGTAATTATACGGGACTGACGAAACCGGATTTTGTCGGATTAAAAAATTACATAGATTTATTCACCAGTGATGAGACCATGAAGATCGCTTTGAAAAACTCCATATTTTTTATGCTTTTCTCTGGTGTGACCCAGCAGATCGTCGGTTTATTGCTGGCGGTTTTATTGACAAATATTAAGGCAGGCAGGAATTTATTTAAAAATATCTATTACCTTCCCTGTGTACTTTCATCAGCTGCACTTGGCCTTTTATGGGCATTTCTTTTCAATCCTAAAATAGGTATTAATAACCTTTTAAGCACATTTGGTATCCAGGGACCTAACTGGCTGTTTGACACCAAAGGATTCATCCCCCTTCCCATGTGGGTAATTGGTTTTGTCGCTTTGTGGCAGTACGTCGGTCAGAATATGATGCTCTATATGGCTCAGATCAGCGGGATATCAAGAGACATCTATGAAGCTTCCTATATTGACGGAGCGTCCAAAGGTCAGTCTTTCCGTTTTATAACGCTGCCATTAATCAAGCCTATGCTTGTGACAACTCTTTCGTTGAACTGTATCGGTTCTCTTAAGTTTTTTGATCTGATTTATAATATGACCCAGGGTGGACCAAACCATAGGACCGATGTGCTTGCAACCCATTTATATACACAGGGATTCAAATATTATAAATATGGTTATGCCAGTGCGATTTCCATAGTGCTGCTCATTTTATGCCTTTTAGCCACATTCCTCATTAGTAAATGCATAAAAGTAGAAACCTACGAGTCTTAGGGGGAAGGAAAACAATGAGAATAGAAGATAACCAGAAAAAAAAGAATAAGATCACTGTATCTAGTGTACTTTTATATGCATTGCTGCTTGCGCTGGCTCTTGTTTATTTACTTCCGCTGGTCTGGATGCTGAGTGTTTCTTTAAAATCAAACAGAGAGGTGCTGACTTCACCATTTACACCCCCCAGTGTTCTTCAGCTGGGAAACTATATCTTTGCATGGACTAACGGTCAGTTGGGGGTTGCGACCTTAAATTCTGTTATTGTATGTTCCAGCGCATTGGTAATCAGTCTGCTGATCGGCGCTATGGCGGCATTTGCCATTGCCAGAATGAGGCTGGGTTTTCTTAAATATATGATGCAGTATTTCCTGATTGGAATGATGATTCCGGTACATTGTGTTCTGATACCGCTTTTTGTCCGTTTTTCCAACTGGCATTTAACGAATCAGCTGATTGGACTGATTATTCCATATATTACGTTTTCCCTTCCAATGACGATTTTTTTGATGACAGGATTCTTTAAAAGCATGCCTAATGAGATATTTGAAGCAGCGTGTATTGATGGTTGCTCCATCTATGGCTGTTTCATCAGAATTGCACTGCCTCTCTCCAGAGTGGGGATGTTTGTTGCAGGTATTATGACGTTTGTCGGCAACTGGAATGAGCTGCTGCTGGCCATGGTATTTATATCTGACACTGCGAAAAAAACCCTTCCCGTCACTCTGACTTACTTTGTAGGTCCCTATGCCACAAACTATGTTCAGATGTTTGCGGCAATTATTATAGCGATTGCACCGACTATTGTTGTTTACAGTATATTCAGCAACCAGATTGTAGACGGACTTACGACGGGAGCAGTAAAGGGATAAGACATCAATTTTCAGGAGGAAAGATAAGTGAATCGGAAAGAAGCGCGAAAAAGAGCGGAACAGTTAGTATCAAGTATGACATTAGAAGAGAAGGCAAGCCAGCTGCGATATGACGCGCCGCCTATAAGAAGACTGGGTATACCAGCTTATAACTGGTGGAACGAAGCGCTTCATGGTGTGGCAAGAGCCGGTACAGCAACCAGTTTTCCTCAGGCCATAGGTATGGCGTCAGCTTTTGACGAGGAGCTGGTGCATGAAATTGCAGAGGTCATTGCAGAAGAAGGAAGAGCCAAATACAATGCGTTTACCAAACAGGAGGACAGGGATATTTATAAAGGACTGACATTCTGGTCACCAAATGTTAATATATTCCGGGATCCCAGATGGGGCAGAGGACAGGAGACATACGGGGAAGATCCTTATTTAAGCAGCCGGCTTGGCGTTGCTTACATAAAAGGACTCCAGGGAGAGAAAGAGACCATGAAAGCGGCAGCCTGTGTAAAACATTTTGCTGTTCATTCCGGTCCTGAAGCTCTTCGTCATGAGTTTAATGCGGAAGTTTCCTTAAAGGATTTAAGAGAAACCTACCTGCCTGCATTTGAGGCAGCGGTAAAGGAAGGAAAATCCGAAGCTGTTATGGGTGCATATAACCGGACGAACGGAGAACCCTGTTGTGCCAGCAAAATTTTAATGCAGGATATTTTAAGAGGTGAATGGGGATTTGAGGGTCATTATGTTTCGGACTGTTGGGCAATCCGTGATTTTCATGAACGCCATTTAATCAGCCCTGACGCAAAAACTTCTGCAGCCATGGCATTAAATGCAGGCTGTGATTTAAACTGCGGCAATACCTATCTTCATATATTAAACGCATATGAGCATGGGCTGGTAAGTGAGGAAGCGATTACAGAATCCTGTACACGCCTGTTTACTACCAGATATCTGCTGGGATTGTTTGATGAAACCGAATTTGATGCCATTCCTTATGAGATGGTGGAGTGTAAGAAGCATCTGGAGCTTTCAGAACGTGCTGCCAGAGAGAGTATGGTTCTGTTAAAGAATAACGGGATCCTTCCTTTGGATAAAGGATCAGTGAAGACGATCGGGGTGATTGGACCTAACGCTGACAGCAGGGCTGCGCTCATTGGAAATTACCATGGTACTTCCTCCGAATATATTACAATTCTGGAAGGAATAAAGGCGTTTGCAAAAGATGAGATCAGAGTGCTCTATTCGGAGGGCTGTAATATAAGCGGGCCAAAAACAGAAAATCTGGCATTTGACTATGACCGTATTTCAGAAGCGCTAATTGTAGCAGAACACAGTGATGTGGTCGTTTTGTGTCTGGGTCTGAATGAACTCCTGGAGGGGGAAGAAGGAGATCGGGGGAACCAGTACGCTTCAGGAGATAAGGAGTCACTGCTGCTTCCCAAACCTCAGAGAAAATTAATGGAGGCACTGGCTAAAACCGGTACTCCGGTTGTGTTGTGCATGATGGCAGGCAGTGATATTGATTTAAGCATTGCCAAGGAAAATTATGACGCCATTATACAGGCATGGTATCCGGGAGCAAGAGGAGGAAAGGCGTTTGCAGAGATTCTGTTCGGTCTTTATTCTCCATCGGGAAAATTATGTGTGACGTTTTATGATCCGGAAAGCGATTTGCCTGAATTTACGGATTATTCCATGAAGAACAGAACCTATCGTTATATGGAAAGTAAGCCCCAGTATCCCTTTGGATATGGTCTGACTTACGGGCGGGCAGCAGTGACTGAAGCTTATTTAAACATGGAAGAAATGGAAGTGGAGGCTGTGGCTGAGAACACCGGTGGCCGGGCTGTTGAAGAGATCTTCCAGGTCTATGTTAAGGTTATGGATTCAGAATTTGCGCCCCTTCATCCAAGACTTTGCGGTTTTAAAAGGGTGAAACTGAATTGCGAGGAGAAAAAGAGTGTAAAAATAAAGCTGGATCAGCGTGCTTTTATGGTTGTAAATGAGAAAGGAGAACACATAAAAGACGGAAACAGCATTGAATTATACGCGGGCTTCAGCCAGCCGGATGAAACGAGTATACAGCTTATGGGGGGTAAGCCAGTAAAGCTGACGGCAGAGATTTAAATTCCATTGATCAGAAAAAAACGGACTTGCCTGAGCAGGATCCGTTTTTTTGCATGTCTATGAATAAGTGTTGTGAAAAGTTATAAAAAAACTTTACATTTGAAATTATTTGTGTTAATATTATACATGTAACCGGTTACACAAGGAGAGTTAAAAATGAACATACGGGATATAGCAAGAAAAGCAGGTGTTTCTTCCGCAACTGTTTCCAGAGTCATTAATGAATCCGGATATGTGAAAGAAGAAACAAAGCAAAAAGTTTTAACGGCAATTGAAGAGGCAGAATATGTCCCCAATGCCATAGCCAGAAGTCTCAGTATACGTGATTCTTCCAGTATTGGAGTGATTGTCCCGGATATCGCCAATGAGTTTTTTTCAGGCATTATAAGCGGAATAGGGGAAAAGGCTGCCAACAATCAGTACAATATTGTTTTATTCGATACCGGCGAGATGTCGGAGAGAGAACATCAATGTCTTATGATGGCAGAAAGCCAGAGACTCTCGGGGCTTTTGATCACTCCAATTTCAGAGCTTGATGAGATGACCAGGGATAAGCTGATCCAATTTGAAAACAAAGGAATTCCAGTTGTATTAATTGACCGCAACATCAGAAATTCCATTCTGGATGGAGTGTTTGTAGAGAACCATGATGCTGCATATAAGGCTGTGGAATCTTTAATTCAGAATGGACATAAGAAGATTGCAGTAATTACGGGTCCCAATACATCTATGCCGGGAAAAGACCGTCTGAACGGATACAAGTCAGCTCTTAAGGATCATGGGATTGGACTAAGAGAGGAATATATCGTGTCAGGCGATTTTAAGATCATGAAAGCGTATGAGCGTACGAAAGAATTACTGGAACTTCCTGACCCGCCGACTGCTATTTTCGCTTCCAACAACCAGACCAGCCTGGGCGTGCTCAAATATTTAACGGAGCATAAGCTGAAAATTGGCAGGGATATTTCCATAGTAGGATTTGATCAGATTGAATCCCTGAAAATCATAGATTATAGTCTTTCAACGATTGACAGGGACGCAAGGAGACAGGGATATCTGGCGATGGAAATGCTGATTGACAAACTGACCCGTAAGGAGAGCAAAAGCTCAGGGCGAAAACTCTTTGTTCCATATCAGATGGTGCTTCGCGGTTCAGAAAAGATAAAATAGGCTGCAGTAAGGCAGTTTATTTTTGCCCTGATATGTAACCGGTTACATATAAAAAAATACGGAGGATGGATATGAACATAGCAAACATGATTGACCATACAATGCTGAAGGCAGATGCCGGGGCAGAAATAATCAGAAGATATTGTCAGGAGGCAAAAGAATATGGATTTGCATCCGTCTGCGTAAACACCTGCCACGTACCTCTGGCAGCGCAGGAGCTAAAGGGCAGCAGTGTGGCAGTATGCTGTGTAGTGGGATTTCCATTGGGAGCCATGCTGACAGCCGCCAAAGCTTTTGAAGCATCAGAGGCAGTAAAAGCAGGAGCAGATGAAGTGGATATGGTAATAAATATCGGCGCCCTGAAAGATAGGAATTATGACCTGGTACGGTCTGATATCAAAGCCGTAGTAGAGGCCAGTCAATCAAGAACAGTAAAAGTAATTCTTGAAAACTGTCTTTTGACAAAGGATGAAATAGTAACGGCCTGTGAACTTTCCATGGAAGCCGGCGCAGATTTTGTCAAAACGTCTACCGGTTTCAGTACCGGAGGGGCATTGACAGAGGATGTTGCCCTTATGAAGAAGACAGTGGGAGAGAGGATGAAAGTTAAGGCAAGCGGCGGGATTCGTACACCGGAGGAGGCCAGAGCCATGATTTTAGCAGGAGCAGACCGGATTGGTGCTGGAAATGGAGTTGCGCTGCTGTAAAGAGAAGAGGAGATTTTTATGGGTAAGAAAATAACGGTATTTGGGAGTTTTGTTGTGGATCTGATGGGAAGATGTCCTCATCTGCCTGTGCCGGGTGAAACGGTGAAGGGAAGTCTGTTTAAAATGGGACCTGGCGGAAAGGGGTTTAACCAGGCGGTAGCAGCCCATAAGGCAGGTGCAGACGTAACAATGGTAACGAAAGTTGGCAATGACACCTTTGCAGATCTTGCGATAGAGACCATGACCAGGCTGGGGATGGATACAAAAAGGGTATTTCGCAGCGGACAGGCTGAGACAGGCACTGCATTAATCATGGTAGATGAGAATACCAGCCAGAATGAAATCGCAGTGATCTTAGGTGCGTGTGATACGATTTCCGATGAGGAGGTGGAATCCATCACAGACCTGCTGGACCAGTCCGATTATTTGCTGATTCAGCTGGAAACAAACATTTCTTCCGTTGAGAAGGCGGTAGAAACGGCATATGGCAAAGGAGTTAAAATTATTTTAAATACAGCGCCTGTACAGCCCGTCAGTGACAGTATTTTAAGCCGGGTGGAACTGATTACTCCCAACGAAGTAGAGGCTGGGATACTCACCGGAATCCCGGTAGACGGAGAGGAGAGCGCCGGAAAAGCAGCGGACTATTTTCTGAAAAAGGGCGTCAGAAATGTGCTCATTACAATGGGAAGCAAAGGGGTTTATATTGCAACGATTGAAAAAAGAGGATTAATACCAGCCTATCGGGTAAATGCGGTAGACACCACAGGAGCAGGAGACGCATTCAACGGCGGTCTTGCGGCAGCCCTGGCAGAAGGAAAAGATTTATGGGAAGCTGCAGAATTTGCCAATGCGCTGGCAGCTATTTCTGTACAGAGAATCGGAACAACACCGGCGATGCCGGAACGGTCAGAAATCGATGAATTTATTCAATCTCATGAAACGGAGGGACTGCAATGTTAAAGACTGGAATTTTACATCCCCAGCTATCAAGAATCATGGCGGAAATCAGACACATGGATATGCTTGTGATCGCAGATGCCGGTCTGCCTGTCCCAAAGGGGGTGGAGCGGGTGGATTTAGGCTGGAAACAGGGAAGCCCGACCTACTTGGAGGTTCTTGAAGAGATCGAAAAGTATATGGTAACCGAAAAGGCTGTTTTTGCCGAGGAAGCTCTTGTAGTAAGCGGGGAACTGCATAAAGAAGCTCTGGCTCTTTTGCCGGAGGGAATTCCTGTAGAGTATATTCCCCACAGTGAATTAAAAAAAATGACAGAAGGAGCTAAGGCAATCATTCTCACAGGTGAGTTTACCGGTTATACCAATGTAATTCTGATCTCGGGATGTGCATATTGAGACCAGGCGAGGGGAAGGGGATATTAAATGGGAGGAAGGTTAGTTCTAAAACTGGATTCAATTGTTAAGACTTTTCCTGGTGTAAAAGCTCTTGACGGAGTCCATCTGGAAATATATGAGGGTGAGGTTCACGCTCTGTGCGGAGAAAACGGAGCAGGAAAATCCACTTTGATGAAAATCATCGCGGGGGCTCAGCCATATACGTCCGGTGCCATGTATTTAAATGGGAAAAAGGTGGTATTTCACTCAGCCAGGGAAGCCGAAAAGTCAGGAATTGCCATGATCTATCAGGAATTTAATATGGTTCCTGAATTAACAGCGGCTGAAAACATGTATCTTGGGAGGCTTCCGGTAAACAGCTTTAAGAAGGTGGATTGGGATAAGCTGTTTAAGGAGGCGCAGGATAATTTAAACCATCTGGGTCTGAAATTCAGTTCAAGGACCAAAGTGAAGAATCTTTCTGTAGCCGAAGCGCAGATGACAGAGATTGCCAAATGTCTCACCATAGGAGCCAGAATCATCATCATGGATGAGCCGACTGCCGCTCTGGCCGAGGAAGAAATTAAAATACTGTTTGGAATTATTGAAGAGCTTAAAAAGAAGGGAATTGCAATTATCTATATTTCTCACCGTATGGATGAAATTTTTAAAATTTCAGATCGTCTGACCGTGTTTCGGGATGGCAGATATGTTGCTTCGAAAGAGATCGGTGATACAGATTATGATGATGTAGTGTCCATGATGGTAGGCAGAAGTGTTTCTAATCTATATCCTGTCCGCGATTACAAGCCTCAGGAGGTTGTATTTGAAGCAAAAAATATGAACAGCCGGAATGTACATGATATGAGTCTGAAGCTTCATAAAGGAGAGATTCTTGGCATAACCGGACTTTTAGGATCGGGGACCATTGAATTATCAAAAATATTATACGGTGCCATACCAATGGAAAGCGGAGAACTCTGGGTACATGGGGAGAGAAAAGACTGCTCTGCACCTGCAAAAGCGCTGAAATCCGGAATTGGTTTTGTTTCTGATGACAGGAAGCAGGAGGGACTGGTTTTAGTAAGAAGCATCAGAGAAAATATTTCCATGTCATCTTTAAAAAAGCTGACAAGAGGGATTCATTTAAATACCAGACTGGAAATGGAGCGGGTCAGCCATCAGGTCAAATCGCTGAATATCCGAATCAGTTCACCTTCCCAGCTGGCTGGGAAGTTAAGCGGAGGAAATCAGCAGAAGATCGTCTTTGCAAAGGTGCTGGAAGCAGATTCTGATATTCTCATTCTCAATGAACCCACAAGGGGAGTGGATGTTGGGGCTAAAGCAGAAATTTATGCGATAATTAACCAGCTGACAGAAAAAGGGAAAAGTATTCTTATGGTTTCCACAGATTTGCCGGAGCTGATCGGAGTCAGTGACCGTGTGATTGTCATGCGGGAAGGACGTATGGTATTGGAGATCTCAGGAACGGACATGAATCAGGAAACAATATTAGCACATGCATCTGGAGGGGTGAGGGAAAATGAATCAGAAAGCTAAGAAACAATTGATTAACCAGATCAATATTTACCGGTCAGTTTTAATATTACTTATCATTTGCCTGTTTGCTGCATTTTTATCAAAAAGCTTTTTAAATATATCGAATCTGTTTAATGTGTTCAAGCAGGTTACCGTTGCCGGGATTATCGGATGCGGAATGACCTTCGTAATCCTTACCGGTGGAATTGACTTATCTGTTGGTTCTATTCTGGGCCTTTCCGGAGTCGTTGCATCAGGGGTACTGGCTTCAACCGGCAATACATTCCTTGCGGTAATAACAGCAGTTGCCATAGGAACTGCCTGCGGCGCAGCCAACGGTTTTTTTATCTCTCACTGCGGGATACCTCCTTTTATAGCAACGCTGGGTACAATGACTTTGCTGCGGGGGTGTGTTCTGATCTATACAAAGGGTTCCCCGATTCCGGTAAAATCGGATGCCTATAAATTTATTGGGAAGGGTTCTGTTTTGGGAGTGCCGGTTCCTGTGATTATTCTCATACTCCTTTTTCTGGCGGCACATTACATACTGTCACAGACCCGGTTTGGAAGGAGCATTTATGCTCTTGGGGGAAACCGGGAAGCAGCCCGTTTATCAGGCATATCCGTGAAACGGACAGAATGGACCGCTTATATAATGAATGGATTTTTAAGCGGTGTCGCTGCTGTTGTATTGACAGCAAGGCTTGGATCGGCGCAGTCCACAAGCGGACAGGGGATTGAAATGGATGCGATTGCAGCAGTTATCCTTGGAGGAACCAGTTTAAGCGGAGGAACGGGATTTGTACTTCCCACGGTGGTGGGTGCCATGATCATGGGGATCATAGATAACATCCTCACTCTTATGAATGTCAACCCTCATGCAACCAGCATAGTAAAAGGATCTGTTGTGCTGATTGCCGTGCTGGTGGATAAAAAGGTGAAGGATTTATCTGCGAAAGCGGAATAAATAGAAACTATTTTAATGTATTTGAGAAGGGAAGGGAAGTATTATGATGAAAAAAAGAATTGCAGCAGCAATGATGGCAGGGTTCGTTATATTTTCACTGGCCGGATGCAGCACTGAAACAACAACGGAGACGTCAAAGGAAACGGCTCAGACCGAAGCGGCCGCAACAAAGTCAGAGGAAACAGCAGCAAAAGCGGATACAGGATCAAAGAAAAAATACGTAATCGGTCTGGCAATGAATACACAGACAAATCCGTTCTTTGTGGATGTAAAGGATGGGGTACAAAAGGCGGCCGATGAACTGGGGGTGGAATTATACATCACAGATGCCCAGGATGACCCTGCTACTCAGATGAAAGACGTAGAAAATCTCATTACAAAGAAACCCGACTGCATTATTATTGATACATGTGATTCTGATGCCATTGTTTCATCCATCGAAGACTGCAACAAAGCCGGAATACCGGTTCTGACCATGGACAGGGAAGCCAGTGGAGGAGATGTGGTTTCTCATATCGGGTATGATGCCATTAAATCCGGAAAGCTTGCAGGACAGTATCTGGCAGATACTCTGGGCGGAAAAGGTAATATCGTAGAGCTTCAGGGAATTATGGGCACCAATGTGGCTCAGAACCGTTCCAAAGGATTCAATGAAATCATAAGCCAGCATCCGGATATGAAAATTGTCGCCTGCCAGGTGGCAGATTTTGACCGTGCAAAGGGTATGAGCGTAATGGAAAATATTTTGCAGGCCAATGATCACATTGACGGATTGTATGCCGCAAATGATGAAATGCTTCTGGGAGCTTTGGAAGCAATTGAGGCTGCAGGCCGCTTAGATGAAATTACTATGATTGGCTGTGACGCCATTGATGACACCATTGAGGCAATTAAAGGGGGGAAGGTAGAAGCAACCATAGCAGAACCTCCGTTTTTCCTTGGAAAAGCAATTTTAAAAACCGCTTATGATTACCTGGAGGGGAAAACCGTTGAGAAATATGTTATCCTGGATAATGAACTGGTTACCACTGAAAATGTTAACGGGTTGGTTACAAAAGAATAAAATGTAGAGATACAGACTGCTGCCAGATTCCCTGATGAACCGGTTTCTGGCAGCAGTTTTTTTGCAAAAAAAACAGCGGTGAAGTTAAAACAGTTTGAAAAGGACCGTGACAAGTGATTGATAACATGGTAAAATAACGTCTGTGCCATATGGTAAAGTATGGCAGAATAATAAATAAGCAAAGGGTGAAAGATTATGGAGACCGACATGACGAGAGGCAATCCGCTTCCCATCATATTAAAATTTACACTTCCGCTTTTAATCGGAAACATTTTTCAGCAGTTTTACAATATGGTGGATACGATTATCGTAGGCCGTTTTGTGGGACCGGATGCATTGGCTGCCGTAGGATCTACCGGAACCATTATGTTCCTGGTAATTGGTTTTTCGCAAGGTATGAGTACGGGATTTACGGTTCTAACCAGTCAGAGGTTCGGGGCAGGCGATGAAAACGGAACAAGGAGATCTGTTGCAAATGGAATTATACTATCCATATTTGTGATCGGATTCATGACATTAATCAGTCTGACCTTCATGAGGACTCTTCTAAGAATTATGAATACTCCTCAGAATATTATGGAAGATGCGTATACTTACATTTCTATCATTTGCATGGGCATTTTCGCAAACGTATTTTATAACCTGTTTTCTTCTTTTCTCCGTTCCGTGGGAAACAGCCGGATACCGCTTATATTTCTCGTATTTTCAGCATGCTTAAATATAGTGCTGGATTTAGTTTTTGTCATCAATTTCAAAATGGGGGTTGCAGGAGCGGCATGGGCCACCAATATATCTCAGGGAGCTGCAGCTTTTTTATGTATTATTTATATTACAAGAAAAATGCCTGTTCTTACACCGGAAAGGCATCACTGGAAACTTCATGAGTATGATACGAAGATACAGCTTTCTGTTGGCATTCCCATGGCTTTGCAGTTTGGAATTACAGCGTCAGGAACCATGATTATGCAATCTGCAGTGAATCTGTTTGGTTCTGTTGCAGTGGCATCAAATACTGCAGCCAATAAATTTCAAAGTATGGTGATTCAGGGGATGATAGCAATGGGACAAACCATGGCTACTTATTCAGGCCAGAACTATGGAAAGGGAGATATCGGAAGGATCAGACGGGGCGTCCGTCTTGCTTTGACAACAGAGGTGATTTATGCAGTTGTATGCTCGATTATCGTGGTACTGGGACTTCCCTATGCACTAAGGCTGTTTTTCTCCGGCAATGTTGACCTTGCAGAGATTCTTCCATGGGCTAAAACCTACAGCTATTTGTGCGCGGCTTTTTATATTCCTCTCGGAACCATTTTCATTTTCCGCAATACCATGCAGGGGTGCGGATATGGATTGCTTCCCATGCTTGGCGGTGTGGTGGAACTGGCAGCCAGACTGGTTACTGCAGCGCTTGCGATGAAGCTGTTAAGTTTTCCCCTTGCATGTGCCTGTGATCCTGCAGCATGGCTCAGCGCGGCTTTGTTCACAGGAATATCTTATGCTTACGTTATAAAAAATGTTGAGAAAAAGCTGGTCAGCTAAGACCGTTTTTATTGGTTTTAAATTTCTTAATTTATTATTGATTTATAGTATAATATTTAGTATATTATGTAATAGATTATCTAAGGAAACACTTGAAAGGGGAATCATGATGATAAAAGTAGCTGTGGATGCCATGGGCGGTGACTATGCACCAGTACAGACGGTAGCAGGTGCCGTAGAGGCGGTAAACGCGAATAAAGAGATCCGGGTTCTCTTAGTAGGGCAGGAACAGATGATATCTGAAGAACTTGCAAAGTACACGTTTAACAAGGATCAGATACAGATTGTGAATGCGACAGAGGTAATCGAGACGGAAGAACCTCCGGTTAACGCCATACGTAAGAAGAAAGATTCTTCCATCGTTGTGGGAATGAATCTGGTAAAACAAAAGGAGGCGGATGCATTTGTATCGGCCGGTAGCTCAGGCGCCATACTGGTTGGCGGACAGGTGATAGTCGGACGGATCAAGGGTGTTGAAAGACCACCGCTTGCACCCCTTATTCCAACAGAAAAAGGTGTTTCCCTGCTGATAGACTGCGGCGCTAATGTGGATGCCAGACCCTCTCATCTGGTACAGTTTGCCCGGATGGGCTCCCTTTATATGGAGCATGTTGTGGGTGTTAAAAATCCAACAGTTGCCATTGTTAACATCGGCGCAGAGGAAGAAAAGGGAAATGCGTTAGTGAAAGAGACATTTCCGCTGTTAAAGGATTGTAAGGATATTCATTTTACCGGAAGCATTGAGGCCAGAGAGATTCCGCATGGCGGTGCAGATGTCATAGTATGTGAGGCATTTGTGGGCAATGTAATCCTGAAGCTTTATGAAGGAGTGGGCGCGACCTTGATTAACAAGGTAAAGAGTGGTATGATGAGCAGCTTCAGGAGTAAAATCGGTGCTCTGCTTGTAAAACCTGCTTTAAAGGAGACTTTAAAATCATTTGATTCTTCCCGGTATGGCGGCGCTCCGCTTTTAGGGCTGAATGGTCTGGTGGTAAAGACTCATGGCAATTCAAAAGCAGCAGAAGTAAAAAACTCCATACTTCAGTGCGTAACCTTCAAAGAACAGGGAATTAATGATAAGATAAGAGAAAGTCTTAAAATGAAAGAAGAAAATCAAGAATAGGAGAGAGGAAGGAAAACAAATGGAATTTGAAAAATTACAGAAAATTATTGCAGAGGTATTAAATATTGAGCCGGAGGAGGTTACAATGAACTCCACATTTGTGGATGATCTTGGTGCTGACTCCCTTGATGTGTTCCAGATCGTTATGGGCATTGAGGAGGAATTTGATATTGAAATTCCGACTGAAGTAGCAGAGAATATTGTAAGTGTCAGCGACGCAGTAGAACAGGTCAAGAATGCATTAAATTAATAGATGTGGGTGCTGCTAAGACCGTTTGGTTGACCGCAGCACCTTCTTTCATAATAGGGAAATAATAATGAAACACCCTTCGGGTATCCCTTTATGTCCAAAGTGCGTTGACGATAATAAGAAAAAAGAGGAATGAGATGAGCAGAAATATAAGAGAACTGGAAGAACGGATTGGCTACCGTTTTTCAGACAAGCATCTTATGACACAGGCCATGGCCCACAGCTCCTATGCCAATGAACACCGTTTGAATAAGACAGAGTGCAATGAAAGACTTGAGTTTTTAGGTGATTCGGTACTGGAGGTTGTATCCAGTGATTGTCTGTATCACAAATACCCGCAAAAACCGGAAGGCGATTTAACTAAGATCCGGGCGAGCATTGTTTGTGAACCGACTCTTGCATATTGTGCGGAAGTGATAAACCTTGGGGAATATCTCCTCCTTGGCCGTGGCGAAGAATCAACCGGCGGAAGAGGGAGAGCTTCGATTGTTTCAGACGCGATGGAAGCGCTGATAGGAGCCATTTATCTGGACGGTGGTTTTGCTAATGCAAAAGAGTTTATCCTTCGATTCATCATGAATGATCTGGAACATAAGCAGCTCTTTTATGATAGCAAGACTATCTTGCAGGAGATTGTTCAGAGCCAGACAGAGGAGGCGCTGACCTATGTACTCTTAAGGGAAGAAGGTCCGGATCATAATAAGGTATTTGAGACTCAGGTGAAAATCGGGGATAATCCAATTGGACAGGGGACCGGAAGAACCAAGAAGGCGGCCGAGCAGGTGGCGGCTTATCATGGGATTCTGAAGCTTCGTGAACTATAATAAGGCAACACCCTTCGGGTATCCCTTTATGTCCAAAAAGCAGGACAATAATAAGGTAACACCCTTCGGGTATCCCTTTATGTCCAAAAAGCAGGACAATAATAAGGTAAGGAAAGGGCAGCTGTTGTTGGCTGTCAGCGTGGAGTATGTATTTAAAAAGTATAGAGGTTCAGGGTTTTAAATCTTTTGCCAACAAAATAGTATTCGAATTCCATAACGGAATAACAGGCATTGTAGGCCCCAACGGAAGCGGTAAGAGCAATGTTGCTGATGCGGTGCGCTGGGTACTGGGTGAACAGAAAGTAAAACAGTTAAGAAGTTCCAGTATGCAGGATGTTATTTTTTCAGGGACAGAGCTGAGAAAACCCCAGGGATTTGCTTATGTAGCCATAACGCTTGACAATTCGGATCACCACTTATCCATTGATTATGATCAGGTGACTGTTTCAAGAAGGGTTTACCGGTCCGGTGAGAGTGAGTACATGATCAATGGAAGCGCATGCCGCTTAAAGGATATTAATGAGCTTTTTTATGATACCGGAATCGGCAAGGAAGGTTATTCCATAATCGGACAGGGCCAGATTGATAAGATTTTAAGTGGTAAGCCGGAAGAACGCCGGGAGCTTTTTGATGAGGCGGCCGGGATTGTAAAGTTTAAACGCCGCAAGTCCATTGCCCAGAAAAAGCTGGAGGATGAAAAACAGAATCTGGTCCGCGTCAGTGATATTCTTTCAGAGCTGGAAAAACAGGTTGGCCCTTTGGCAAAACAGTCTGAGGCTGCGAAAGAGTATTTAAGATTAAAGGAAGAACTGAAAAAGTATGATGTTAATCAGTTCCTGATGGAGACAGAAGGGCTGCGGTTCCAGATGAAAGAAGTGGATGATAAGGAAGTTATCGTCAGCCGTGATCTGGATGATGCAAAAAATGCATCAGAAGGTATAAGAGAGCAATATGAGACCCTCGATACATATTTATCCCAACTGGATGAATCTATTTTAGTAAGCCGCAATGAAAAAAACAACTCTGATATTGAGACAGGAAATTTACAGGGCCGTATTAATGTATTGAAAGAGCAGATTAATACGGAACAGATGAATGCGGAGCATATTGCAGGCAGGGTGAGATCCATTCACTCTGAGATAGATATGAAACAGTCCCAGGCAGCTGCCTATGAAGAGGAACGGTCTGTTATTGCCGGGTCAGTAAAGGCGGCGCTGGAACAGCTCAAGCAGGGAGAGGCGGTTCTTGCTGCAGAGGATGAAAAAATTCATCTTCTGGAACAAAGAATTGAGTCCGGGAAAGGGAGTATTATTGAGCTCCTTAATGAAAAGGCTGCCTTAAATGCCAAACAACAGCGTTATGAAACCATGCTGGAGCAGGTGAATGTACGAAGATCTGAAGTTCTTCAAAAGCTTCTTAAATATAAAAGCGATGAGTCAGAACAGGATCAGCAGCTTTTGGTGCTTCAAAAAGAAGCGGATGAGATCGATACCGGTATTCTTAAGTATAATGAGCTTCAGGAACAAAGTGAAAGCAGAGCGGAGGAACTGGAGCGGGAAGTAAAACGTCTTGGAAAAAACTTAAATGACAGACAGCAGGAGTACCATACCAGTTCCACCAAGCTGGAATCCCTTCGTAATCTGGCAGAGCGGTATGAAGGATATGGAGGCAGCATCCGCCGGGTCATGGAAGTTAAGGACCGGATACGGGGAATCCATGGTGTTGTAGCGGATTTAATTACTGTTCCGAAAAAGTATGAGGTCGCCATTGAAACGGCACTGGGCGGAAGCATTCAGAATGTTGTTACTGACTCTGACCAGACGGCAAAGCAGCTGATTGAGTATTTAAAGAAAAATAAATACGGCAGAGCCACATTTCTCCCTCTTACCAGTATTGGTAACAAGAATGGTTTCAATCAGGAGAAAGCCCTTAACGAACCGGGAGTTCTGGGTCTTGCCAATTCTCTGGTTGAAGCAGACAGCCAGTACGAGGGACTGATGAATTATCTCCTTGGCAGAGTGGTTGTTGTGGATACCATCGACCATGCAATTGCCCTTGCGAAGAAATTCCAGTACTCTTTAAGAATTGTAACCCTGGAAGGAGAACTTTTAAGTGCAGGCGGTTCCATGACAGGAGGTGCTTTTAAGAATACCAGTAACTTACTGGGAAGAAAGCGCGAGATGGAGGAACTGGAGGCTGCCTGTGAAAAGGCACTGAAAGAAACCGGACAAATTGAGACAGAACTGGTTATGAATGAAGGTCTTCTAAGTGAATGCAGGGAAGAACTTGAAACGATCCGAAGCGAAAAGCAGAAGCTTTATTTAAGACAAAATACGGTTAAAATAAATCTGCACAGGATTGAAGATAAAAAAGCAGAGATTGTGGAATCCTATGGGGATTTAGAACTGGAAAACACTCAGCTGGAGGTTCAGAAAAAAGAGATCGGTGAAAACAGGCAGGATCTGATTCTTGCAGTGGAAAAACTGGCAGCCCGAAGCGGAGAAATAGACGGTGAACTGGAAGGTCTTAATGCCGATCTTGAGAAAGCAAGAGCTGACAGGGAAAAGTTCTCAAAAGATTTATCAGAAGCACAGCTGACAGCCTCCGGTCTGAAGCAAAAGGACGATTTTGAGCTGGAAAATATCCGGCGTGTCAAGGATGAAATAAGCAGGCTGGAAGAGGAACTGTTAAAACTTTCTCAGGGAACAAACGGTTCCGGTCTGATCATAGAAGAAAAACAGAAGGAAATCGAATCCATTAAAGCCAGAATAGCAGAAATCAATTCAGCCAGGGAAACACTGGATCAGGCAATTAATGAGAAGCTGGCTAAAAAAGAAGCGAAATCGAAAGAGCAGAAGGAACTGTTTCAAAAACGAGAGGAACTTACCCAGCGCATCAGTCTGCTGGATAAGGAACTGTTCCGCCTTCAGAGTCAGAAGGAAAAAATGGAAGAACGTATGGAAAACCACGTAAACTACATGTGGAATGAATATGAACTGACGTTTTCAAAAGCTGAGGCTTTAAGGAATGAAGAATGGACTTCTCTGCCGGATATCAAAAAAATGATCGGATCCTTAAAGGAAGAGATCCGTAAACTTGGCAATGTAAATGTTAATGCCATTGAGGACTATAAGGAAGTTTCAGAGCGTTATGAATTTATGAAGACCCAGCATGATGATCTTATCACTGCAGAGGGAACCTTATTAAAAATTATCGATGAGCTGGATACAGGAATGCGCAAACAGTTTGAGGAAAAATTCCGGGAAATCAGAGTGGAATTTGACAAAGTATTCAAGGAGCTGTTCGGAGGGGGACGAGGTGCACTTGAACTCGTAGAGGATGAGGATATCCTTGAGGCAGGAATACAGATTGTTTCCCAGCCGCCCGGTAAAAAGCTGCAGAATATGATGCAGCTTTCCGGAGGGGAAAAAGCGCTGACAGCGATTGCGCTGCTTTTTGCAATTCAGAATCTAAAGCCATCCCCGTTCTGTCTTCTTGACGAGATCGAGGCTGCACTTGATGACTCCAATGTTGATCGTTTTGCAAAATATTTGCATAAGCTGACAAAATTTACACAGTTTATAGTTATTACCCACAGACGCGGTACCATGGTATCCGCAGACCGTCTGTATGGTATTACCATGCAGGAAAAGGGCGTTTCGACGCTTGTATCTGTTAATCTGATCGAAGAAGATTTAGAAAGTTAAGGAGGCCGACAATGGGAGAAAAAAAGGGATTCTTTGGAAAACTGGTAGCTGGACTGCAAAAAACAAGAGATAATATTATCGCAGGTGTGGATTCCATTTTCAACGGTTTTTCGGCCATTGATGACGAGTTTTATGAGGAAATTGAAGAAATTCTGATCATGGGTGATCTGGGTATCCAGACTACCACGTCAATTATGGAAGACTTGAGAAAAAAGGTTAAGGAAAAAAACATCAAGGATCCATCAGAATGTAAGCAGCTTCTTATGGATAGCATCATGGACCAGATGGATCTGGGCGAAAATGCCTATGAATTCGAAAAACGCCGCTCTGTTTTGTTAATTATCGGAGTAAATGGGGTAGGAAAAACCACTTCTGTTGGTAAGCTTGCAGGACAGATGAAGGATGATGGAAAGAAAGTCATTGTTGCGGCAGCCGACACATTCCGTGCAGCAGCGATTGAACAGCTGACAGAATGGGCGAGGAGAGCAAATGTTGATATTATTGCCCAGCAGGAAGGTTCTGATCCGGCTGCAGTTGTATATGATGCGGTTGCTGCGGCCAAATCCAGACAGGCCGATGTATTGATCTGTGATACAGCGGGACGTCTTCACAATAAAAAGAACCTGATGGAAGAACTGAAAAAGATCAATCGGATCATTGATAAGGAATATCCGGAAGCATATCGGGAAACTCTTGTGGTTTTAGATGGAACTACCGGACAGAACGCTCTTGTACAGGCGAAACAATTCATGGAAGTGGCAGACATTACGGGAATTATACTTACCAAGCTGGATGGTACGGCTAAGGGGGGAATTGCGGTGGCAATTCAATCCGAACTGGGAATTCCGGTGAAATATATAGGTGTCGGGGAGAAGATTGATGATTTGCAGAAATTCAATGCAGAAGAATTTGTAAATGCATTGTTTCACGTAGAAGAGAAAGATGAGGCGTAAATTATGTTGACATTGGAAAAGTTTGAGGAAGCATCAGAAGTCGTTGGCAAGGTCACCCTGGAAACGAAGCTTATTTACAGTGAGTATTTTTCTGCTCAGACTGGAAATAAAGTGTATTTTAAGCCGGAAAACATGCAGTATACCGGGGCTTATAAGGTAAGAGGCGCTTACTATAAAATCAGCACTCTGACAGAGGAAGAAAAATCCAAAGGTTTGATTACCGCCTCTGCCGGTAATCATGCTCAGGGTGTTGCCTATGCGGCAAAGCTTGCCGGAATTCCCGCTACCATTGTCATGCCTACAACAACACCCCTGATGAAGGTTAACCGGACAAAAGGATACGGAGCCGAAGTGATTTTAGAAGGAGATGTCTTTGACGAGGCCTGCAGTTATGCTTATAAGCTTGCGGAGGAAAGAGGGCTTACTTTTGTTCACCCCTTTAATGATTTAGATGTGGCAACCGGACAGGGTACTATAGCCATGGAAATCATCAAAGAGCTTCCAACTGTTGATTATATTCTGGTTCCAATCGGGGGAGGCGGTCTTTGCACAGGTGTTTCCGTACTGGCAAAGATGTTAAATCCCAATATTAAAGTAATTGGTGTGGAGCCTGCTGGCGCAAACTGTATGCAGGAATCAATTCGCCAGGGAAAAGTAGTATCTCTTCCCAGTGTCAACACCATTGCAGATGGTACTGCAGTAAAATGTCCGGGTGACAAGCTTTTCCCATACATCCAGGAAAATGTGGACAGTATCATTACAATTGAAGACTCAGAACTCATTGTAGCATTCCTGGATATGATGGAAAATCATAAGATGGTGGTAGAAAATTCCGGTCTGCTTACTGTTGCTGCTTTAAAGCATATCGATGTAGACAATAAAAAAATTGTATCTATTTTAAGCGGCGGAAACATGGATGTGATCACCATGGCTTCCATCGTACAGCTCGGACTGATTCAGAGAGACCGCATCTTCACCGTATCAATACTGCTTCCTGATAAGCCCGGTGAGCTGGCAAAGGTATCCACCCTTCTTGCAAAAGAACAGGGCAATGTCATCCGTCTGGAACATAACCAGTTTATCAGCATTAACCGGAATACGGCAGTAGAATTAAGGATTACCCTGGAAGCATTTGGAACAGACCATAAAAATGCCATTATGGCTGCGCTTACTTCTCAGGGATACAGGCCCAAACTTGTAAAATCCAAGGGGACGTATGGAGATTAAAGAAAGAAAAAGCCGGATTAAATCCGGCTTTTTTTTAAAAAATTATAGGTTATTTAAGGCTTTTTGTACCTTCCCCATCATACGAAAAGATACGGGATAAGTTTCTTTATTATCCATAATCAGAATGGCATTTTCTCTGGAATATTTACTTACATGTTTTAAATTCACTATAACAGAACGGCTGCATTGACAAAAGGCAGAGTTTAGTATTGCATTTAGTTCTTTTAAAGTGCCGGTTATTTGTTTGATTCCGGATTTTGTATGTATCATGATTTTATGATAATCCTCTCCGGTTGTCACCGCAATTATATCATTCTGATCCAGAATAAGAGAAGATTTATCAATTTTCACAGATAACAGCCGATTTGATACATTTAGCTGATTTTTATAGTTTGCTTCTGCATTCCGTATACAGGCACAGATTTGATCCGGCAGAGTTTTTGGTTCATCTTTTACAATAAAGTCCATTGCTTCCACTTTATACTGAAACGTAAGAATTGCCATTTCACTGTGGGTTGTAACAAAAACAATGTAACCACGAGGATCGTATCTTCGGATTTCCTGAGCCAGTTCAATTCCGTTTTGTCTGGCCTGTAAATCAATATCAAGAAAATACAGACCTATAATACCTGATTTTTTTCTAAATGATAAAAGTTCCTCCGGATTCGAAGCGGTGCAATAAAGAATCGATTCTGTAGAATTCATTAACAAGTATTTTTCAATAATGTCTTTCCATCTTTTTAATTGTCTTTCATCATCTTCACAAAGATATATATGAATCATTTATTACACCTATTTTACACCTTTTCTAAGAATCAGTTTCTGAGTAAAGTAAGGTTCTTCGTAAGTAGTATCCCAGATAATATTGTCATAATTACTTAGTATGAGGGATACATTATAAAGTCCTACTCCGCGATCTTCCCCTTTTGTGGATATACCGTGGCTGCAAAGCTGTGAGATTGCATGACTTAAGGGGAGAGAAGTATTTCGTATAATAATATAAAGGTCGTTATCCTTATAAAACATGCAGTAATATAATTCTTTTTCAAATGTATCCATAGCTGCTTCTATAGAATTGTCTAAAAAAATCCCAATAATTCTTGAAAGATCAAGAGTGTCCATAACCAGATTGTCAATTATTTCAGTTAATTCGATTTTTAAATTAATACCTATCTCCATAGTATAAATAAATTTTGTTGACAGCAGACTTTTCAGGGCGGTATCTTTGATGTTTGAAAGAGCACCCAGTTTTGTATCTGATTCTGAAAATGAGTGACTGATAGGGAGCACTCTCTTTTCATAATATTCAATTAATCCATCCATGTCATTCTCTTCCATAAAACCGCTCATTGTACTGAGTATGTTCATGTAATCATGTTTGAATTTTCTCATTACACCGTAAGAATTCTCCAGTTTCTCTGTATAAATCTGCAGATTCTCATACTGGGCCATACGAAATTTATAAGCTTGTTCGCCCATAGTCACTTTGTAAATAGAATACATTAGAAACACGGTAATGGAGAACAGCAGTAAAAAGATGATTCCATTAAGTGCTATTACACCATAATTATAGCCTAAACGTTCACCGTATGAAAAGTTAAAAACAAAGAAAAACACCAGAAGAAACAAGTCAATTAGTATTGCTTTAAGCATATGCTGGTTAGTCAGATATTGGGAGATATTTAATTTTTTATGAATAAATAATCCGATTAATTTAGTCGTGACTCCGCAGTATGCACAGTATAAACAGGAAAAAACAATGTTCAGGACATCATGTTTAAGCATAGACACCATATCCATTTTAAGTATTTCGCCTGCAATGTACATAAACAGATAATTAAATGCAATGATATAAAGATATCCAAACAAATAACACCCCAGGCTTAAATAATCGTTTTTTGTCAGAACACATACAATTATCAGTATACCTGTAAGTGTAATAAAAGTACCAGCCTGCCCATAAACATGATTAAAGAGAAAAAGAGATCCGAACGCATATAAAAATAAGAGAAATCTTTTTAACACAGAGAGCTTTTTTGGCAGCAGATTAACGCAGGAGAAATAATTACAAAGACCTCCTGTAAAGGTATAAATAAAATATGTCATGGTGTCTCACCTCGCTAGTAAATACTATTATTGTACCTTGTTGGAAATAGAAAGTAAAGCTAATTGTATGAAAAGTCACCGTATTTGACGCTTAAGATAAAATACGCAACGAAAATTGCAAAAACATTTTTTGTTTAAAAGTTATGGTAATATATGGTTAAATGGTGGTGGAAAAATGGGCATAAATAAAATGGCATTAATGCTTAATAATTGGATGAATGAAATCAGTCCGAAAAGCAAAGAAGAGAGCGATGTAATTCAATATGGAATTGAGTTGTTATTGGATAATATCGTTAAGTTTATATTCATTCAGATCATAGGAATTGTGATTGGAAAAGGACTGGAAACTCTTCTTATATTGTCAGCTTTCTGTGGACTCAGATTGCAGGCTGGTGGGATACATGCAAGAACGGGAACTGGCTGTGGGCTTAGTATGCTGCTTATATGGGCTATATCATTAACAGGTCATACATATTTACCAATCGGGCTGTCCCTGTTGCCATACATCTATATTATTTCATTGATAGTTATTTGGGCTTTTGCACCAAGGACCATCAACATAGAATATTTTACTCCAAAAGATATTCTGAAAAAGAAACTGTATTCTGTTACTGTTTTAACCATTATCATGACGGCTGCATATCTGAATCCGTCACTGAGGGAACTACTTATTTATCCGATTGTTTTGGAAGTACTGACATTATTTCCTAAAAACAAAACAAATAAAAAGGAGATTGAGGATGATGAAAAAGGAAGTAGTAAAAGAATTGCAGAAAGCATTAGTTAAAGTATCTCTTAATTCTGTAGGGAGAAGCATTCCGGCTGGAGTTTATGAAAGAAAAATTCCGGAAGAAGTGTTAAAGATGCGCAATGCAAAGTAATTTTGGAAAAGAAGACATCATCAGAAATTCCGGTATGAGTAATTCAACGAATTATAAAAACGTTGTTTAATGAAAAAGCATATAGTATAGGTTGACTTCGGTTTTCTTATACAAAAAGGGGAGTATCTGCTGTCTTTCAGTTTATTTTAAAAGGCAGCAGATTTACGTATTTTATAACGTTTTTATAGTGGCATGTAGTTTTTTTTCCTAAGCAGGCAGATGACAAAGTTAGGAGAAAGGTATATGAGAGAAAACTTATTTATTAGAATATTAAAAATGGAAAAAAAGAAACCAGATATTATTGAAAATAATGTAATTGAAAAAATAAGTATTTTTCCAAGACATAATATGAGCGGGATTATCCCGGAAGAATATTGCATTGAAGTAATAACCACTATTCCAGAAAGAAAGAACATTATAGAAACGTTAGAAATTTAGATTGATAATAAATGGAGCGTTGTAAAGCAGATATGAATGCCTGCAGTAAACGCTTCTTTTTTGTATAAATTATAGAAAGCGGACCCCTCAGGGCCCGCAATCTGTGTTATGTCTATCAATCATAAAATTAAATCATCTTAATTCCTCTGAATGAATACCCGGTTCAGCAACCATAGAATAATTTGTGTGATAGATCACAAACCCGGGAGCTGCCCCTGCGACTTTCTTGATTTGTTTTTTCTGTATATAATCCACCTCAACCTTATCGTTGTCTTTTCCCTTGGAATAATATGCTGCCAGGGCTCCGGCTTCTTCAAAGGTCCGGTCGGTCAGCTCTTTTCCTTCTGACTTGACGATCACATGGGATCCGGGAATTCCTTTGGCATGAAACCACCAGTCATTACCGCTTGCGACTTTAAAGGTCAGCTCTTCATTTTGATAGTTGTTCTTGCCTACATACATATGAAATCCATCGGATGAAATATAATGGAAGGGCTTACTGGTGACTTTCGGTTTTTTGTCTCCGCTTTTTCGATGTTTGACGTATCCGTATTCCATCAGTTCTTCTTTAATCTGAACAAGATCTTCTTCCAGCAAAGCGATATCCAGTGCAGCGCTGATGGACTCCAGGTGGTCGATTTCCTGTCTGGTCTCGTTTATTTGTTCTGTGACGGCTTCAAACGTTCGTTTCATTTTATTATATTTGTCAAAATACTTCTGTGAGTTTTCCTTAGCAGACAGCTGGTCATCCAGTGGAATGGCAATGTCCTCATTGGTGTAGTAGTTCAGACAGGTAAGCTGTTTTTCACCGCCTGTCAGCTCATAACCATAGGTATTTAAAAGTTCTCCGTATATTTTGTACTTATCCTTTTTTTCCGTGTCTTTCAGCTGCTTTTCCTGCAAATCGTATTTTTTGTAATTGCGCTCCAGCGCTGTCTGAACAATCTTCCTTAAATCCACAGATTTCTGGCGGATTCTTGTCACGGCATTTTTAGACGCATAGTAGGTCTCTAAAAGGGTACTGATTGATTCAAAAGACTTAGCTTCATAATCACTGCCTTCATAGCAGGTGAGTGGGACGGCTGCAAATTCAACCGGCTCTTCATTTTTATAAATAATATTTGGTTTAAAAGATCCTTTTTTAATATCTTCTATCATAAAGGAGAACATGCGGTATAAGTGCAAAAGCTCCGTTTCTGTCAGTTCATTGGCGGAGTGATCTCCGTCAATGGACGCCAGATGACACAGCTCATGGCCGATAATGGGACTGATACCGGTTAAGTTTAAATAAAGGCTCTTCTGTACCGGCGCGGCTGCATGTCTGACAGCTGCAATAAATTCTTCTTCTGTAATCGTCAGCGGATCTTTTTTATCCATGGTCTGGGGAATAAAGTATTTTCTTCCGGGCAGAACCTCTCGCACAGAACTGACCTGGGCAGAGATGTGCTTAATACTGTCCAGGATCATATCTTCTTCATTGCAGAAGATGATGTTGCTGTGCTTGCCCATGATTTCTATCATGAGTTTTTTGGTTCGTCTGTCACCTAATTCATCCAGATGTTCAATTTCCATGCAAAGGATTCTTTCCAAACCAGGCTGGCTGATTCTCATAATCCGCCCATTCCCTATATGCTTTCTTAAAAGCATGCAGAAATTGGGCGCAGTTAAGGGGCTCTGCTTGTTGTTTTCCGTAAAATAAACCAGTGGTAAGCTGGCACTGGCAGAAATTAAAAGCTTCCATGTATTTTTTTGATTTTTAACAGTAAACAGCAGTTCATCTTTTTCCGGCTGGGCGATTTTAGAGATCTTTCCGCCTTCCAGCCGGTCTTTCATTTCTGCTGTGAGATTTGCCATAACAATTCCATCTAATGCCATTGTCTGAGTCCTCCGGTAAGGTTTATAGATGAAGATAGTATATCACAGAAACTGTGTTCTGTAAAATTTAAAACCATTTGACTTGTTTTTTATTATGACTTATAATGGTTTATATCTATGGCGAAAGAGAGGCATTTGTAATGATTAAGAGCATGACAGGTTTCGGCAGGTACGAAACCGTCACGGATGAATATAAAATTTCCGTCGAGATGAAGGCTGTAAATCACAGGTATTTGGATTTAAGCATAAAGATGCCGAAAAAGTTTAATTTCTTTGAAGCAGGGATCAGGAATCTGTTGAAGAATTATATTCAGCGCGGAAAAGTAGACATTTTTATCAGTTATGAAGATTATACAGAAAACAAGATGTTTTTAAAGTATAACAGTGCGCTGGCTGCTGAATACATGGGATATTTTGCAAAGATGGAAGAGCAGTTCGGAATTCAGAACGATATCAAGGTTTCTGCACTCGCCAGATGTCCGGAAGTACTTATTATGGAAGAAGTACCGGAAGATGAGGATCAGATGTGGAAGCTCCTTTCAGAAACAGTAGAGGAAGCTGCAAAACGCTTTGTGGAAACAAGATTAACAGAAGGCGAAAACTTAAAGGCGGACCTTCTTGGAAAGCTGAACCTGATGAACGATATTCTTGAATTTATTGAAGAAAGATCTCCAAAGATTCTTATGGAATACCGGGCGAAACTGGAAGATAAGGTGAAAGAACTTCTGGCAGGCGCTGCCATTGATGAAGGCAGAATTGCTGCGGAAGTTACCATTTATGCAGATAAGATCTGTGTGGATGAAGAGACGGTCCGTTTAAGAAGCCACATTGAACATACACGGTCTGAACTGGAGGCAGGAGGAATTGTAGGCAGGAAACTGGATTTTATCGCTCAGGAGATGAACCGGGAAGCCAATACCATTCTTTCTAAGGCCAGTGATTTAGAGGTATCAGACAAGGCAATTATATTAAAGACCGAAATTGAAAAAGTACGGGAGCAGATCCAGAATATTGAGTAGGAGAATCGCAGTATGAACGAGCATGGCATGCTGGTAGTTGTATCCGGTTTTTCCGGTGCCGGAAAGGGCACACTTATGAAAGCGCTTCTGAACCGGTATGAGAATTATGCGCTGTCCATTTCAGCCACTACCCGGGCACCCAGAACGGGCGAAGTGGACGGAAAAGAATATTTTTTTGTTACAGAAGAACATTTTAAAAATATGATTGAAAAGGAAGAATTGATTGAGTACGCTCAGTACGTCAATCATTCTTACGGAACTCCCAAGGAATATGTTTTAAACCAGATGAAAATGGGGAAAGATGTTATTCTTGAAATAGAAATTCAGGGAGCACTGAAAGTAAAGGAACGGTTTCCGGAAGCAATCCTGCTGTTCGTCATGCCTCCTAATGCACAAGAGCTGAAACGCCGTCTGATCGGCAGGGGTACGGAAAGTATGGAAGTGATTAATGCCAGGCTGCACAGGGCTGCTGAAGAAGCACAGGGAATGGAAGCTTATGATTATATTCTGATTAATGATGAGATCGATACATGCGTGGAAGAGATGCATCTTATGATTCAGATACAGCACAAGAGGGCTTCCAACAATATGGCATTTTTATCCCAGATCCGGGAAGAATTAAAAAATATATAAATTCGATTAAGAAAGGGGAATGGAAGATGTTACATCCATCTTATTCAGATTTGATTAATGTAGTAAACAGTGAGGTTGAGCCGGGAGATGCTCCGGTTGTACAGAGCCGTTATTCCATCGTAATTGCCGCAGCAAAGAGAGCAAGACAGATCATCGGAGGCTCTGATACTGAGATTCCGGGAGCCGGCAAGAAGCCGCTTTCAGTTGCCGTAGAAGAGTTATATGAGGGCAAAGTGAAGATTTTAAGCGAAGCGGACGCAACAGAAGAAGACGATAATTAGGAAGAGGGCCGTCTCCGTTTGGGTAGATGGCCTTTTCTTTCAGGAAAAAAGAACGACAGGAGTTTAAACATGAAGTTATTATGCATTTCACTGGGCTGTGATAAGAATCTGGTTGATACGGAGATGATGTTAGGCCTTTTAAATAGAGACGGGTATACCTTTACAGATGACGAGTATGAAGCAGATGTCATTGTAATCAATACCTGCTGTTTTATCGGTGATGCCAAAGAAGAAAGTGTCAATACCATTTTGGAGATGGCTCAGCGAAAAATTGACGGCAATTGTAAGGCGTTAATTGTCACCGGTTGTCTGGCGCAGCGTTATAAGCAGGAGATCATCGATGAGATTCCGGAAGTGGATGGTATTTTGGGAACCTCAACCTACGATGAGATTTCCAATGTTTTAAAGGGTGCACTGGGAGGCGAGGAACCGGTAAGCTGTTTCCATGATCTGGACATACTTCCTGAGACAGGAACAGACAGAATCCTTACCACCGGAGGTCATTATGCATTTTTAAAAATTGCTGAAGGCTGTGACAAGCATTGTACTTACTGCATCATCCCCACGTTAAGAGGGAACTATCGCAGCGTTCCCATGGAAAATCTGGTGAAGGAAGCAGAAAAGCTGGCGGGCAAGGGTGTGAAGGAGCTGATTTTGGTGGCTCAGGAGACGACTTTATACGGTGTGGACTTATATGGAAAAAAATCGCTTCCGGAATTATTAAAGAAGCTTTGCAAAATATCAGGCATTCAGTGGATCCGCATTCAGTACTGCTATCCTGAAGAGATTACGGACGAACTGATTGCGGTAATAAAAGAAGAGGCTAAAGTCTGCCGCTATTTAGATATGCCGATTCAGCATGCAAGTGACCGTATATTAAAACGCATGGGACGAAGAACATCCAAAGAGCAGCTGATGGACATCATTAACAAGCTTCGCACTGAGATTCCTGATATCGCACTGAGAACGACTCTTATTTCCGGATTTCCAGGAGAAACAGAGGAAGATCATGAAGAGCTGATGGACTTCGTGGATGAGATGGAGTTTGAACGTCTGGGTGTATTCGCCTATTCTGCAGAGGAAGATACACCGGCTGCAGAGTTTCCTGATCAGGTACCGCAGGAGACTAAAGAGGAACGCCGGGATGCGATAATGGAACTTCAGCAGGAAATTTCCATAGATCATTCCCAGTCCATGGTAGGAAAAACACTGGAAGTGATGATAGAAGGAAAAGTTGCAGATGAGAATGCTTATGTAGCAAGAACCTATATGGATGGTCCGGGAGTGGATGGGATGATTTTTGTACAGACAGGTGAGGAACTGATGTCTGGGGATTTTGCAAAGATCCGTGTGACCGGAGCGATGGAGTATGATTTAATAGGAGAGTTGGAAGATGAATTTACCGAATAAACTGACTGTTTTAAGGGTTATTATGATTCCGTTTTTTGTTCTTTTTTTACTGCTAGACGGCGGTAACAATGTGACTTACCGTTATATAGCTGCGGCTGTATTTATTGTTGCAAGCTTTACGGATTTGCTGGATGGCAAGATTGCAAGAAAGTATAATCTGGTAACTAATTTTGGAAAATTTATGGATCCTCTTGCGGATAAACTTCTGGTATGCGCAGGTTTGATCTGCTTCACTGCACTTGGACAGCTTCCGGCCTGGATCGTTATTGTAATTATCAGCCGTGAGTTTATAATCAGCGGATTCCGCCTGGTAGCTTCCGATAACGGAGTTGTGATTGCGGCAAGCTATTGGGCGAAGTTTAAAACAGCTTCCCAGATGGTGATGTCAGTTCTGCTGATTTTAAACATACCTGCGCTATCGATCGTTACCAATGCCTTTATCTGGATTGCAGCAATACTCACAGTGGTATCACTTGTTGATTATATAGCAAAAAATTATGGCGTTTTTATGGAAGGGAGTATGTAAACATGGTAGTTGAACTGATTTCAGTCGGAACAGAAATTCTTCTTGGAAACATCGTTAATACAAACACCCAGTATCTCGCGGAAAAATGTGCCCTCTTGGGACTCTCCATGTATCATCAGGTAACAGTGGGAGATAACAGGGAGAGGCTTTCGGCAGCACTTGAAACAGCACTCAATCGTTCTGATGTGGTAATTCTTACCGGAGGTCTTGGGCCGACAGAAGATGATCTGACTAAGGAAGTATGCGCTGAAGTGATGGGATTTGAACTGGCAGAGGATGCGCATACCAGAGAATGGATCGAAAAATATTTTAAAAACAACATATATAAAGAAATACCGGATAATAACTGGAAGCAGGCCATGGTTCCTCAGGGATCAACCGTACTTGACAACAGCAACGGTACTGCTCCGGGACTTATTATGGAGAAGAACGGAAGGACTGCTATTCTTCTTCCGGGACCTCCTAACGAGTTAAAACCATTATTTACAGAGCAGGTATTCCCGTATTTACAAAACCGTCAGCCGGAAGTAATTCGCTCTCAGATGATTAAAATATGCGGTTACGGTGAAAGTCAGGTAGAAGATAAACTGATTGATTTAATCAATACTCAGACCAATCCCACCATTGCCACTTATGCAAAAACAGCAGAGGTACATTTAAGAGTGACTGCAAAGGCAGACAACGAGGAAGCTGCTAAAAATCTGCTTAAGCCTGTTGTCAAAGAGATTAAAAACCGGTTTGAAAATGCTGTATATACAACCAAGGAAGAAGAAACTCTTGAGATGGCTGTTGTTCGGCTTTTAAAGAAATATGAGCTGACTGTTACAACAGCAGAATCCTGTACAGGCGGTCTGATCGCTGGTAGACTGGTTAATGTTCCTGGTGCTTCAGAGGTATTCCGGGAGGGATTTATCACTTATTCCAACAAGGCGAAAAGAAAATATTTAGATGTCAGCAAAGGTACTTTAAAAAAATATGGGGCAGTCAGTGAACAGACAGCCAAAGAGATGGCAACCGGAGGTGTATTTGCAACAGATGCAGATGCATGCATTGCAGTGACCGGGATTGCCGGGCCGGATGCAGAAGGTGAAAAGCCTGTCGGACTTGTATATATTGCCTGCTATATGAAGGACAAAGTAAAGGTGGAGGAATACCACTTTAAAGGAAACCGTGAGAAAATCAGGGAACAGTCCGTAGTGAAGGCACTGGATTTCTTAAGGAGATCCATTCTGTCCAATTACCATTAATAACCCCCGAGAGGAGACAACGCGTGGAAACCCGTTTAATGAAAAAGCAGATGACCGCTGCTTATCAGTATTCTTATGTGAGGCTTGTCTTAAATTACTATACATTATTGGAGACCGTTGCAGAAGAAGCACCCGGGTCACAGAATATGGCTGCTTACTTAAGACGGTTAAACGGCCTTATGGGTGAATATATCTCCGGCAGCGAAGCGGAAAAGGATCTGCTTGCACTGAGAAAAGATATGACTCATGAAGTGGAAGTGCTGACATCCTTTGCAGACTGTTTTCAGATTTATGAGTATATTTTAAACCGAATGGAGCGTAAATTTACTCCTTCCGGTACAACAGGTGCCGGAGAAGACGTATTTTTAAAAAAGCTGATGGAATTTATAACAGGCACCAGTGATACCGCTGTTATGAATGGACGAATCAAACAGGTGATCGGCCAGCTTCCTGTACGACTGACAAAACAGAAGTTTTACAGCCTTCTTATGGATGGGCTTTCCGTTTACATCGGTTCTCCAAGGGAGAATCTCCGTGACATGATGTATACCCTCCGGACGGAGTCCATGGTTTCTCTTCCTGAAGGGATGGAAGATGGTCACAGAGAAATTTATGAAATTTTGCAGCAGTTTAAGCATACGGATTACCGGAATATGACATTTGAAGGCTATGAAGAGGCTGCGGCAAAATTGACCTACGCAAGTCAGGTTCTTACGGATGAGTCCGGTTATTACGTGATGATTCAGGATCTGATTAACGATTTGTGTGTACTTATGTATGCCCGTCCGGACGCTGTGATTGATGTCAGTGAGGAAGCATTTTACCGCTCTGTATTAAGCAGCATTCTGACTAAATTTGATCAGGAAGATTATTCCATTACAGAAGAGGAATTTCTTGATCAGCTGACCCAGCTGGAGGGCAGGCAGGAAGCTTATTATGAACGGTACCTAAAAGCAGAAGTTCTTAAGGAGGACGAACAGCCCGCTGATGATCCGGACTATATCCGTTCTATGAATGTGGACAGACTGTTGTCTGGAAGCAGTTTTGCAGAACTGCTGATTCCGGGGGGAGATACTCTGTCCGGTGATGGAAACACGGCGGTCGATAAGGCCTGTCTGGATCAGGAAGCAGAAGCTTATTTCCATGAACTGGATGAGCTTTTTGCAGATGCACCAAAACAGGTGGTTCGTGCAGTAATGGCTAAGATTTTATCGGATCTGCCTGTTTACTTTAACTCGATAGACGAAATCCAGGAATACATGAAAGGCAGTCTTGGCAGCTGCCTGGATCAGGCTGAAAAAGAAACATGCATGGAATTATTGGAAGAGCTGATGGATTATGAAAATAAGCTGGTATAACCGTTTATACGTCGGAGATAAAGCAAAGAAGAAACGTTACCGGATCATTCAGGGAATCAGGAAGGGTAAACCCGGTTTGGATATTTATGTGATTACACCCGCTTCAAATGGGAATAATATACTTGATATCTATCCAGCTGCTGAAATAATATCTCCATTTTATAAGGAAAAAGAGTTCTTCATACTCGGCATTGCTGCTGATTACTGGGAAGCTCTGGAAGTAGCTGGACGTGTGATCCATGACTTATACCGGAAAACAGAAGGGTTTAATCTGTCTGATTTTTTAAATAGAGGCCGGTAAGATGTGAGGTGTTCATGCTTCATATAATTTTATTTATTTTAAAACTGTTAGGACTGCTGATCCTGATTCTTTTAGGGCTCATTTTTCTGGCAGCCCTGCTGGTACTGTTCGTACCGGTCCGTTACCGCGGAGAAGGATCATATTATAATAAGGTGAAGGGAAACATGAAAATTTCCTGGCTGCTACATATCCTTTCTGTTACGGTCCGGTATGAGGAAGAAGTTCTGATTGTAGTCCGTCTGTTTGGATTTCCCATCATGAGGCCGAAGAAAATGGATGAAGAACTGAAAGATGCTGAGGAAATTATGGTTCAGGCCATGGAAGTAATGGAGCCGGATGCAGTAAAGGAAGCGAGACAATTAGGGCGGGATGTCAAAAAAGCAGTCCAGGGGGAGTCAGAGACCCGGCAGCCTGTACTTAAAGATATAAAAGGAACACAACAAATAGAAAAAGAGTCCTGGCTGCAGGCATTGTTTCGTAAGATAAAGAAGAAATTAATCCATATTCTGGAAAAATTTAAGTATTTATATAACAGTATCTGTGATACACTGAAAAACATGAAAGAGAAGAAAGATGAAATTCAGGCTTTTCTTTCCAACAGCGAAAATCAGAAGACTGCAAAGCTGCTTTACAGACAGGGGAAACGTCTGGTACGGCATATTTTCCCTGTAAAGGGGCATGGCAGCGTAGCATTTGGCTTTGAAGATCCCGGACTGACCGGACAGGCACTTATGGCGGCCAGCCTGCTGTATCCGTTCTTTCATAAGTACTGGAATCTGTATCCGGTTTTTGACCGGTCCGTATTTACCGCAGAAGGCACATTTCAGGGAAGAATTCGTCTTGGAATGGTCCTGGTCATTGGTATACGGATGCTTCTTGATAAAAACTTCAGAGTTCTGTTAAAGAGATGGCTTCGATAAAGGAGGAATTACGTTCAATGGCAGATAATTATTTTACGTCTACAGTAGAGGCATTGTTTAAAGGTATGGATGCCTTTGTAGCGACAAAAACGGTGGTAGGAGATGCAGTGAAGGTGGATGATACCATTATTCTGCCTTTGGTGGATGTCACCTGCGGAATGGCTGCCGGATCCTTTTCGGAAAATGCGAAAGAGAAGGGTGCCGGGGGAATGCATGCAAAGATGAGCCCAAGTGCCATACTGATTATTCAAAACGGCGTGACAAAGCTGGTTAATATCAAACAGCAGGATGCAGTGACGAAGATTCTTGATATGGTTCCGGATTTCGTCAACAAATTCACATCTGGGAATAAAGAGGTATCACCGGAAGCAATAAAAATGGCAGAGGAGATGGCTGCGGCTGCAGAGAAAGAAAAAGCCGAAGAATAAGAAAGGGATAAGCCGCATAGGATATTATATAGCCTGAATGGATTGAGGGATGATATGAGAAGAGTATGCGGACTTATGCTGTTCTGTTTTGGAGCAGGTATGGCAATCCTACTGTTTATCCCGGCGACGATCGTTACAATTCTGTTTATAATTGGATGTCTGGTACTGGGATATAATCTGTTTTGCTGCTGACAGCAAATACTGTTGCTATTATTGAGACCCGATTGGATTAACCGGGTCTCATAGTTATAAAAAAAATACTCCTGACTGTTACCAGCCAGGAGTTTCCTACGATTAAGCTCTTTCAACTAATCCGGATCTTAAACAGGAAGTACATACGTACATCTTCTTAGCGCCGCCTGTTACTTTAACTTTAACGGACTTTACATTTGCTTTCCACATCTTATTGGATCTTCTATGGGAATGGCTCACTGCGTTGCCAAAGTGAGCAGCCTTTTCACAAATTGCACATTTAGCCATGATTGCACCTCCTTAAAAGTAACTTGGATTTTTTTATGGTTGAAAAATCCACAACAAGTGTATGATAACAGAAATTACAGCGATTTGCAAGTGAAAAATAAAAATTTGTTTCTTTTTTTGGAAAAATCATGTATAATCATAACAGACAGAAAGAACGGAGGTAGAGACTATGAAGGGTTATATCAATAATAAACTGGGCGAAATCCAGGTAAGCCCTGATGTTATCGCTATGTACGCCGGAACCACCGCAGTTGAGTGCTTCGGTATTGTCGGTATGGCGGCTGTCAGCATGAAAGACGGACTCGTTAAGCTTTTAAAACGGGAAGGACTGACACATGGAATTAATGTGGTGATTCAGGACAACCATATCACCATTGATTTTCATGTAATCGTAGCATATGGAATCAGTATTTCTGCAGTAGCTGATAATCTGATTGAAAATGTAAAATACAAAGTAGAAGAATTCACCGGTATGACGGTAGATAAGATTAACATCTTTGTCGAAGGCGTAAGAGTGATTGATTAAGGAGGAAACTACCTGTGGGTATGGAGTATATAGACGCAAAGATGCTGCAGAAAGCATTTTTAGCAGGTGCAAAAGAACTGGAAGCCAAAAAGGACTGGATTAATGAATTGAATGTATTTCCGGTTCCAGATGGAGATACCGGGACTAACATGACTATGACCATTATGTCAGCTGCAAAAGAGGTGGCTGCCATTGAGAATCCAACCATGGAATCTCTGTCAAAGGCAATTTCTTCCGGTTCTTTAAGAGGCGCAAGAGGAAACTCCGGCGTAATCTTATCCCAGTTGTTCCGAGGATTTACAAAAGAGATCGCAGCCGCTGACCAGGTGACAGTTACTATTTTGGCTAATTCCTTTGTCAGAGCCACAGAAACAGCCTATAAGGCCGTTATGAAACCCAAGGAGGGCACCATTCTGACAGTCGCGAGAGGTATGGCAGAAAAAGCTGCTGAGCTGGTGACTGAAACAGAGGATATCATTGAATTTTGCAATCAGGTCATTGAACAGGGCGATTATGTATTAAGCCAGACTCCGGAGATGCTTCCGGTATTAAAGCAGGCAGGGGTCGTGGATTCCGGCGGTCAGGGACTGATGCAGGTGGTAAAGGGGGCTTTTAATTTCCTTACAGGTAAGGAAGTTGATCTTACGGTGGAAACCGCAGGACGTGTGGAGCCGGTTATAAGTTCTGAAGGCATTGCCCTGAAAGAAGCAGATATTAAATTCGGATATTGTACAGAATTTATTGTTAATTTAGAAAAGCCATATAATGAAAAAACAGAGCAGGAATTCAAAAGATACTTAGAAACCATAGGAGATTCCCTGGTAGTTGTATCCGATGATGATATTGTAAAAGTTCATGTTCATACCAATGATCCGGGACTTGCCATTCAAAAGGCTCTGACTCTTGGCTCCCTGTCCCGTATGAAGATTGATAACATGAGGGAAGAGCATCACGAGAGGCTGATTAAGGAATCGGAAAAACTGGCGGCACAGCAGAAGGCGGAAGAAAAGAAGGCAGAGCCCAGAAAGCCATATGGCTTTATCTCCGTTTCTGCAGGTGAAGGGCTTGATGAAATCTTTGGCGGTATCGGAGCGGATTATTTAATCCAGGGCGGTCAGACCATGAATCCCAGCACTGAGGATATGTTAAACGCCATCGACAGGGTGAATGCAGACACAATCTACATCCTGCCGAATAACAAGAACATCATTCTGGCTGCAGAGCAGGCGAAGAGTCTGGTAGAGGATAAGAAGGTAATCGTGATTCCTTCCAGGACAATTCCACAGGGAATCACTGCAATCATTAATTTTGCACCTGATTTATCTCCGGAAGAGAATGAAACAAACATGACGGAAGAAATGGCCCGTGTAAAGACCGGACAGATTACTTATGCAGTCCGCAACACTACGATTGATGATATAGAAATTAAAGAGGGCGATATCATGGCTCTTGGAGACCATGGAATTCTTGCTGTTGGAAAAGAGATTGAAGCTACTGCGCTTAAATCCCTGGAAGCCATGGTAGAAGAAGAATCAGAACTTATTACCATTTATTACGGCAAGGATGTGAGCGGGGAAGACGCCGCTCACCTGAAGGGAAAAGTGGAAGAACAATTCTCAAATTGTGAAGTGGAACTTCATTCCGGCAGTCAGCCGATTTACTATTATCTGATTTCCGTAGAATAAAGAGGAGTCAGGACTTGTATGATTCCGGGCAGACGGGACTCTCGTCTGCCCGGTTTTTCGTATTCTGAGAATCAAAATGAAAGGAGGCGCATGAGAGAATGGACCAAAAACCCATTGAGACACTGAAAGGAATCGGCGAAAAAACCGGAAAACTGTTTCAAAAGATTGGAGTGAATACAATAGAAGATCTTCTGGAATATTATCCACGGGCATATGATACGTATGAGGAACCCTCACCTATAGCTGAAATCAGACCGGATACAGTCATGACAGTGTGCGGAATGCTTGAGAGAACACCAGATGTAAAACGATACAGCCGCGTACAGGTTGTCACAGCTGTTTTAAGAGATGGATCCGGCACACTCCAGATGATCTGGTACAATATGCCCTATCTGCATTCTACCTTAAAGGCAGGGATGCGGGCTGTCTTTCGCGGAAAAGTTATTAAGAAAAGCGGCCGGCTTATCATGGAGCAGCCGGAAGTGTATACGGCGGAAGCTTATGAAGAGATCATTCATTCCATGCAGCCTGTTTACGGTCAGACGAAGGGTCTGAGCAATAAAACCATTGTCCGGGCTCAGAAGCAGGCGCTCACTGTCCGCCTTATGATCAGGGATTATCTGCCTGCAAAGCTGCGAAAGAAGCATGAACTGGCAGAATATAATTTCGCAATTGAACATATTCATTTTCCGTCAGACAGGAAAGAACTTTTATTTGCCAGAAAAAGACTGGTTTTTGATGAGTTTTTTCTCTTTTTAATGGCTGTCAGGCGCTTGAAAGACGGAAGAGAGAACAGAACCAGTCCCTTTACGTTCCGGTTGTCAGAGGAGGTAAAAGCATTTCAGGCCAGTCTGCCTTATTCTCTGACAGGAGCCCAGCAGAAGGTTCTTGATGAGGTTTATGCAGACATAACGGGCGGTCTGGTTATGAACCGCCTGGTACAGGGAGATGTTGGATCGGGAAAAACCATCATAGCCATACTTGCACTGCTGCAGGCGGCTTATAACGGCTATCAGGGCGCTTTGATGGTTCCTACTGAGGTTCTTGCCAGGCAGCATTATGAATCCATGACAGAGCTGTTCTTAAAATACCAGATTAATAAGGTGCCCATTCTCGTTACCGGTTCCATGACTGCGAAGGAAAAAAGGATTGCTTATGAGAAAATAGCGGCCCACGAAGCCGATATCATAATAGGAACTCATGCTCTTATTCAGGATAAAGTCATCTATGATAATCTCGCTCTGGTTATTACAGATGAGCAGCACCGGTTCGGCGTGGGGCAGAGAGAACTGCTTGGGAAAAAGGGAGAAGAGCCGCATGTAATGGTTATGAGTGCAACTCCCATACCAAGAACTCTGGCCATCATTATTTACGGCGATCTGGACATTTCCGTGATCGATGAACTCCCTGCCAATCGTCTCCCTATAAAAAACTGTGTGGTGGATACCGGGTACCGGAAAAAGGCTTATGATTTTATAAAAAAGGAAGTTGCAGCCGGACGACAGGCTTATGTGATCTGTCCCATGGTTGAAGCAAGTGAGATGATAGAAGCGGAGAATGTGGTGGACTATACTGCTGCGTTAATAAAAGCTCTTCCAGGAATCAGTATCGAATATCTTCATGGCAAAATGAAAGCAAAAGAAAAAAACAGCATCATGGAACGGTTTGCTGCCGGCGAAATCTCAGTTCTTGTTTCTACTACCGTAGTTGAAGTAGGAGTTAATGTACCCAACGCTGCGGTTATGATGATTGAGAATGCGGAACGGTTCGGGCTGGCCCAGCTTCATCAGCTGAGAGGCAGGGTGGGGCGCGGCAAATTTCAGTCTTACTGTATTTTAGTGAATAGCTCGGATCAGGATGGCACGAAGGAACGCCTGGATATTCTAAACCGGTCCAATGACGGTTTTTTCATTGCCTCAGAAGATTTAAAATTAAGAGGACCTGGCGATATCTTTGGCATCCGGCAAAGCGGAGAGATGGAATTTAAGCTGGGGGATATTTTTACTGATGCCAATCTGTTAAAAACAGTATCAGAGGAAGTAAAGGATATTTTTTCGGAAGACCCTGATCTGGAAAAAGAGGAGAATGCAGAGCTGGGCAGAAAGCTAAGTGAATATCTGGAGAAAAGTTACGACAGGCTGAATCTGTAATAATTTAATAAAAGTATCTAAAAGGAGGCATCGGTATGAATAGAGAAGCATTAAAAGCAGATGCTAAAAGTGCCATGAAGCAGGCACTCATAAACCCGTACCTGGTTACTGTCATTATGGGAGTGATACTTACGGTTTTATCAGTAATCCAGCTTTTTCTGGATAAATGGCAGGAGATTCTTGAAAACAGCCAGGCAGGTCTCGATCAGTGGCGGTCATATATTATATTCAGTATTATTTTCTTTGTGATATATTTTATTATAAGCACACTGCTGGATTTTGGTTATCAGTCTTACTGTTTAAAAGTGGCAAAACGTGATGAATCCATGTCTTATGGAGACTTATTTTCCAGTACCTCATATTTGCTGAAGGCATTGGGACTTTCCTTTATGATGGGCTTGTTTATAACTCTGTGGTCAATTCTGCTTATTATTCCTGGTATTGTTGCAGCACTACGTTATTCTCAGGCAATTTTTATTATGGTAGAACATCCAGATAAAGGTATTTTCCAGTGTATAAAAGAGAGTAAAGATATGATGGACGGACGATTATGGGAATTTTTTGTTTTAAGTCTCTCCTTCATCCTGTGGCATTTACTTGCATTAATCACCTGCTGTCTGGCTTATATTTACGTATATCCCTATGTGACTGTTACTCTGGCTAATTATTATAATGAGATAAAAGGATAAAAGCAGATACTGGCAGTAAAACCATTGAATTCATCCGGTCTTTCTGATAGAATAAGCTTTGTGTGAACAGGACCAGATAAGTGGAGGATTGCGGAAGATGAATTGTGTTATAATAGGAATTGCCGGAGGTACCGGTTCAGGAAAGTCAACATTTACCAACCGGCTGAAAGAAGCGTTTTGTGATAATATAGCAGTTCTTTACCATGATAATTATTATAAACGACAGGATGGGGTTCCTTTTGAAGAAAGAAAAAAGATGAATTACGATCATCCGGAAGCATTTGAGACAGAACTTTTGCTGGATCAGCTGGCTGCACTGCGAAGCGGGGAATCCGTTGAGTGTCCGATTTATGATTATTCCAATCACAACCGTTCTGACAAGTTCGTTAAAGTAGCGCCTAAAAAGGTTATTTTAGTGGAAGGAATTTTAGTATTTGCAGATGAACGTTTAAGAAATATGTTTGATATTAAGATTTTTGTTGAGGCTGATGCAGATGAGAGAATTTTACGCCGTGTCATCCGGGACGTGAAAGAGCGTGGAAGGGACATTGAAGGGGTTGTGGAGCAGTATTTAACCACAGTAAAGCCTATGCATTATCTTTACGTAGAGCCAACAAAACCTACGGCTGACGTAATTATAAACAGCGGCATGAATGAGGTGGCTTTCCAGCTGGTCAAAACAAATATCGAAAAGATACTCAGTGAAGACTGACTTCCATTGCTGTATCATAAGTAATTTGAAGTAGTTCAATTTTTTCCTGAAAATAACATTTTACGAAAAACCTTCTAGTGTATTTCACCCTATTAAAGCCATAATAGGAGTGTAGCACAAAACACACCATGAAAAAAAGTTTTGACATGGTGAATAGATGAAAAGGAGGCATTTTATTATGTCAGGAAAATCTAACACTACAAATGTACCAGAGGCAAAAGAAGCAATGGATCGTTTCAAAATGGAAGTAGCAAATGAATTAGGAGTACCGTTAACCAATGGTTACAACGGTAACTTAACTTCCGCACAGAATGGTTCCGTAGGCGGATATATGGTTAAGAAAATGATTGAAGCCTATGAAAGACAGATTGCAGGAAAATAATCTGTAACAATTCAAAAGGAGCTGCAGCCGGTAATCATCAGTTTGATTACGAAGGAGCTGCAGCTCCTTTCTTTTTTTTGTTGTATAATTTCCATATTCATACTATAATAGTTTGGAAAAATAATGTGAGGAAGCTGTATATGAGAGTAATTGCCGGTAAAGCCAGAAGGCTTGTTTTAAAGACAATAGAAGGTCTGGATACGAGACCGACTACAGACAGAATAAAAGAGACACTTTTTAATATGATTCATGACAGTATTTTTGACTGCTGCTTTCTGGATTTATTCTCCGGAAGCGGTGCTATCGGAATAGAGGCTTTAAGCAGAGGCGCAAAGATGGCAGTTTTGGTGGAACAAAATCCAAAAGCTGCAGAATGCATCCGGGAGAATTTAAAGACCACACGGCTGGAACCGGATGCGGTGGTGATGAACTGCGATGTTCTGACTGCACTAAAGCGGCTGGAAGACAAAAATTATGAGTTTGATGTTGTATTTATGGATCCCCCTTACCGCATGGAATGGGAAAAAAGAGTCCTGGAATATGTTAGAGATTCAGCCCTGATCGGAGAAGAAACCACCATCATTATCGAAGCTTCCCTGGATACGGATTTTGATTATCTTAAGTCTATGGGATATGAGATTATGAAAGAGAAAATTTACAAAACAAATAAGCATGTGTTCGTTGAAAGAACAGAAAAAGAATAGATAAAAGGAAGAAACCATATGAGAAAAGCAGTATATCCGGGAAGCTTTGATCCGGTGACTTTTGGTCATCTTGATATCATTGAACGCTCGGCAAGAATGTGTGACCATTTAATTATCGGGGTTTTAAATAATAATTCAAAAACTCCGTTGTTTTCTGTAGAAGAACGTGTTAATATGTTAAAGAGCCTGACGAATGATTTTGATAATGTAGAAGTGAAATCATTCGGCGGGCTGATGATAGATTTTGTACGAGCCAATCAGGCGGATGCGGTAATCCGCGGGCTTCGCGCTGTAACGGATTTTGAATACGAATTACAGATTGCACAGACAAACCGGGTGATTGCACCCGAGGTGGATACTGTGTTTCTGACAACGAATTTAAAGTATTCTTATTTAAGTTCCAGCATTGTGAAGGAGATTGCCTCTTATGGCGGTGAGATAAGCGCGTTTGTGCCTGAGAATATTGCAGAACGTGTAAGAAAGAAAATAGAAGATAGAACGAAATAAAGCAAGGAGTGTCCGTATTATGATGAGCAGAATTGAACAGTTAATCGGTGAAATCGAAGAATATATTGACAGTTGTAAGTACCAGCCCCTTTCTAACAGCAAGATTGTGGTAAACAGAGATGAACTGGAAGAGCTGCTGGTGGAACTGCGCCTTCGAATTCCGGATGAGATCAAGCAGTATCAGAAGATTATAAGCAACAGGGATGCCATCATGGGCGAAGCACGTCAGCAGGCCGATTCCATTCTGGCCCAGGCCAATGCCCAGACCAATGAACTGGTGAATGAACACGAGATTATGCAGAAAGCGTACGCCCAGGCCAATGAGATTATTGAACAGGCTCAGGTTCAGGCGCAGCAGATCGTTGAACAGGCAGTTGCCGATGCTAACGGCATCCGTCAAAGCTCTGTTCAGTATACAGACGATATGTTAAAGAGTCTGCAGACCATAATCAGTCACTCCATGGAGGGCGCTCAGGGGCGTTTTGACGCTTTTATGACTTCTATGCAGTCAAGTTATGATATTGTCTCCTCAAACCGTCAGGAACTGACAGGGGCTGTTATGCAGACGGCAGAAGAACCGCAAAACGGGTCAGTAGAATAAACAGTAGAATTGTCAGGAGAGTATGTATTGCTTTCCATGCTACATAGTGCCGGATGGATAATCCGGCATTTTTTATGACACTCTTTGTCTGAAAAACACCGGATAAGCCTCCGAAGGCGGTAACTGCGCTGATCCATAAACCTCCCATAGTGCCGGAGAATACATGAGAAACAGCCTGGATTCCTGTGGTGATCTCCACAAATCCAAGAATGACAGCCTTATACTCCGGATGAAGGAAAGAAAGTTTCGCAATATAAAAAGCCAGGATGGAAAAAAGCATAATATATCCGCCGATTTTCACCATAACCTCACAGGAATCCATGAGACTTTCGTCAAAGGATTTAACTGATTCTTTTGAAACCGGCATGGAGCGAAACGGACGTTCTACCTGATAACAGAAACGGGCTGCAAGGGCTACCGGTATAACCGGGGCATAGATGCAAAGCAGAAGAATCCAGACCGGTACTGTCTTTGGCAGACCAGAGGCTGCATATCCTAAAAGGAACATCGGGCTGGGATGATTGCAGATAGCTAATAAGTATTTTCCTTCCTTTTGTGTGATCCGGTTCTCATCCATAAATTCGCTGCAGGTCTTGGCACCCATGGGATAACCGCAGAGCAAACCGGAGACAAAGGTATAACACCCGGCATCCGACATGCAAAAGAAACGGTGCAGAAGCTGTCTGACCGGAAGAATCAGAATATGAATGGCATTTAGGGAAACAATTACATTGGAACAGATCATAAACGGGAGAAGTGTGGGTACTACCACGCTGCCCCAGAGAATCAGTCCGCTTTTAGCTCCTTCAAATGCGGTATCATGAAAAAGGAGCAGCAGAAAAAGCGCGGCTACAGAAAGAAGGCGGAAAAAGGATTTTTTCATACGCACCTGAATAGATTGTTTTATACAATTATATTGAGAAGGCAAGATTGATATGATGGTGATTGTTTTTTTAATCCTGATCCTTTCCGTATTTCATGTGACCATGATTGATTATCTGTATAATAATCCGACGTTCTATCAGCTGAATGCCTACACATGGGAGAGTGATGATTTCAGAAGTATGGAGCTTGGGAAGATAGTGGCTGACTGGAAGGAGATCAACTACGATACCCTGACTTCCCTGATGGTAGAACATCAGTATGATTTAACAAAAGTAAAGGATTTAACCGTACATACCGACAGACTTTTAAAGGTAAAGCCTGCAGAATACCGGAAATTAAAAAAAGCCTATGAATCCATACTGGGTGATTTAAAATATTTTCCGGTTCCCGAAAATGTCAATCCTGACTTTCCTGATGTCAAATTTCAAAATGGCTGGATGGAAAGCCGCTCCTATGGCGGTGAACGGGGACATGAAGGCTGTGATGTGATGGGAAATACAAAACCCAGAGGTACCTATCCCATCATCAGTATCAGTGACGGAGTGGTGGAAAAGGTGGGCTGGCTGGAAAAAGGCGGCTGGCGGCTGGGGATACGGGCTCCGGGAGGGGCATATTTATATTATGCCCATCTCTATGGTTACAGCAGAGACTGGAAGAAAGGGGATAAGGTGAATGCGGGAGAGCTGCTGGGATTTATGGGTGATACCGGATACAGTAAAGTGGAAGGAACCACAGGGAATTTCGATGTACACCTTCACCTTGGAATCTATATCCGGACGGACCACAACGAAGAGATGAGTGTAAACCCATACTGGGTATTAAAATATCTGGAGAAATACCGGTTGAAATATTCATATTAGTATATTAAGATTGCTTACATAGAGATGAAATGGGAGTAAAAAAGTGAAAGAAATCAAGATTTCGGAAGAATTTTTAAGCAGAATGAGGGACTTGCTGGGAGAAGAAGAATTTAAGGCCTATGTAAAAAGCTTTGATGAAGAGCGCCTTTACGGATTGCGTGTCAATACGTTAAAGATTTCCCCTGAAGAGTTTATTAAAATGACATCATTAAAGCTTCATCCTGTTCCGTGGGCAGACAACGGATTTTATTATGAGGGAGAGGAACGTCCTGCAAAAGATCCGTATTATTACGCAGGACTTTACTATCTTCAGGAGCCCAGCGCCATGACACCGGCGCATATGCTTCCGGTTGTGCCGGGAGATAAAGTTCTGGATCTTTGTGCTGCTCCGGGAGGCAAAAGCACGGAACTGGGTGCAAAGCTAAAGGGAAAGGGACTTTTAGTCTCCAATGATATCAGCAATTCCAGGGCACGGGCTTTACTGAAAAATCTGGAGCTGTGGGGAATAGAAAATATCTGTGTCACCAGCGAGGAACCCTGGAAATTAAAAGCGGCATTTGGCAGCTTTTTTGATAAGATTCTTGTGGATGCGCCCTGCTCCGGAGAAGGAATGTTCCGGAAAGACGGAGACATGGTGAAAAGCTATGAAGAGCATGGACCGGAATACTATGCACAGATCCAGAGAGAAATTGTCGGACATGCGGTTGATATGCTGGCTCCCGGCGGACTTATGATGTATTCCACCTGTACCTTCTCTATCTGTGAAAATGAAGATATTATCCGTCTGATTCTGGAAAATCATGAGGATATGGAACTGGTGAAACTCCCGTTGTTCGAGGGAGCATCAGACGGGATCGGCCTGTCAGGCTGCCTGCGGCTGTTTCCTCATAAAATTAAGGGAGAGGGCCATTTTATGGCACTTTTAAAGAAAAAGGGCGGAAAGGTTCCGGCAGAGATATTAAAGACTGGAAGCAAAAAGGGAAAATTACTTCCGGAGGAACTTTCCCAGTTTCTTTCCATGATATCAAAACCTCTCATCAGCTCCCGTATTGAGATAAAGAATGACTGTGTCTATTATCTGCCTGAATATTTTCCGGAAAATGGAGGGAAGCTTCGTTATCTGCGTACCGGTCTTTGCCTTGGTGAGATGAAAAAAGAACGTTTTGAACCTTCTCAGGCACTGGCTCAGTCTTTAAAAATGGAAGAATTTAAGCAGACCATCTCTTTTAAAAAGGAAGACGAAAGAGTGATCCGGTATTTAAAAGGAGAGACTGTTTTTTTAACAGAATCAGAAGAAAGAAAAAAGGGCTGGTACTTAATCTGTGTAGACGGGTTCCCTCTGGGATTTGCAAAAGGCAACGGGGATACGCTAAAAAATAAATATTATCCGGGATGGCGGTGGCAGTGATGAAAGAGATCCGATTAGATAAATATTTAGCTGAAATGGGAGAGGGAACCAGAAGTCAGATCAAAGAGATGGCAAGAAAAGGCAGGATTACCGTTGATGGAATACCTGAGAAAAAATCAGAGCGGAAAATTATTCCGGACCAGAATGCCATTGCAGTTGACGGAAGAACTATTTCCTATGCCGAATTTGAATATTATATGCTGTGCAAGCCACAGGGGGTTGTATCGGCGACAGAAGATAACCGGTATCAGACAGTCATAGATTTGATTGCAGACCGAAAACGGGGAGATTTGTTCCCGGTAGGAAGACTGGATATTGATACGGAGGGTCTGCTTCTCATTACCAATGACGGAGATCTGGCTCATCAGCTCCTGTCTCCCAGAAAGCATGTCAATAAGGTGTATTATGCCAGAATAGAAGGGGAGATCCCTTTAGATGCAAAAAAACGCATGGAAGAGGGAGTGGTGCTTGAAGACGGGACATTGACCATGCCGGCCAGCCTTGAGATTCTGGAATATGGAAATCCTTCCACGATTCTTCTTACGATCAGGGAGGGGAAATTCCATCAGGTAAAACGAATGTTTGAAACGCTGGGGTGCAGTGTGGTATACTTAAAGAGGCTTTCGATGGGAAGCTTAAAGCTGGATGAAAATTTACAGCCGGGTGAATACCGCCCGCTTACGTTAGAAGAGATTGACTTGCTAAAGCGTCATGGAAAGGAAGAAAAAACGAAAGATGCTCAATGAGAAAAAAGCAGTGATTTTTGATCTGGATGGAACCCTGGTGGATTCCATGTGGATGTGGAAATCCATTGATATAGAGTTTTTAGGAAGCAGAGGAATTCCCTGCCCGGAAGATTTAGAAAGAGAGATAGAAGGAATGAGCTTTACGGAAACGGCCTTTTATTTTAAAGAGCGGTTTAAACTGAAGGAATCCATGGAAGTGATCAAGGGAATATGGACGGATATGTCTCTTGATAAATATAAGAATGAAGTGCCCTTAAAACCGGGAGCTGGAGAATTTCTGGCATATCTTGCGTCACAGGGCGTGTGTATGGGAATTGCTACCAGCAACGGCAGAGAAATGGTAGATGCCGTGATTGATTCTTTAAAAATCGGGAAGTATTTTAGGATAGTGGCTACTTCCTGCGAGGTTGCTGCAGGAAAGCCTGCTCCGGATATTTATTTAAAGGTAGCAAAGGAACTGGAAGTATCGCCGTCACATTGCCTGGTATTTGAGGATGTTCCGGCAGGGATTCTGGCAGGGAAAAGAGCCGGAATGACAGTCTGTGCCATTGACGATGAATTTTCCAGAGCATTGGAAGCCGAGAAACGGGAGCTGGCCGATTATTTTATTTATGACTATTACCAGCTATTAGAAAGAAATGGAGTTAAATCATGATGCACGACTATCTTCCGGTCACCAGGGCGGATATGAATATCCGTGGGTGGAAACAATGTGACTTTGTCTATGTAACAGGAGATGCCTATGTAGACCACCCTTCCTTTGGTCATGCCATAATCAGCCGCCTTTTAGAGGCACATGGATATAAGGTGGGAATCATCGCACAGCCCGACTGGAAGGATCCATCAAGTATTTCTGTTCTTGGTGAACCAAGGCTTGGATTTCTGGTTTCCGGCGGAAATATGGATTCCATGGTGAATCATTATTCTGTCTCCAAGAAGAAACGACAGCAGGACTCCTATACTCCTGGCGGTGTGATGGGAAAGCGTCCGGACTATGCAACTACGGTTTACTGCAATCTCATACGCTCTGTTTATAAAAAAGCTCCTGTTATAATCGGAGGAATCGAAGCCAGTCTAAGACGTCTGGCACATTACGATTACTGGTCAGACCGTCTGAAACACTCCATTTTAATTGATTCCCAGGCAGATTTAATCTCCTATGGAATGGGAGAAAAATCCATTGTGGAAATAGCGGATGCCTTAAACAGCGGAATCGATATCAAGGATATTACCTTTGTGGAAGGTACTGTTTATAAGACAGACAGCCTGGAATCCGTATATGATGCTCTTGTTCTGCCGTCTTATGACAGCATGAAAAAAGACAAGCTGGAATATGCAAAAAGCTACTACATTCAGTATGGCAATACAGATCCCTATATCGGAAAGCGTCTTGCTGAACCCTACAAGGACAATTTATATGTGGTCCAGAATCCACCGGCAAAACCCCTGTCTACTGAGGAGATGGACCAGGTTTATTCCCTGCCTTACATGAGAAATTATCATCCGTCCTATGAAGAACTGGGCGGAGTACCGGCAATCAGGGAAATTAAGTTCAGTCTCATCAGCAACCGCGGCTGTTTCGGTGCGTGCAGTTTCTGTGCCCTTACGTTTCATCAGGGAAGGATTATACAGGCCAGGAGCCACGAATCTTTGATAGAAGAGGCAAAATGGCTGACCAATGAGCCTGATTTTAAGGGCTATATCCATGATGTAGGAGGTCCGACTGCGGATTTCCGTTATCCGGCCTGTGAAAAGCAGATCGGAAAAGGCGCCTGTTCCAATAAGCAGTGTCTGTTTCCTGAACCGTGTAAGAATTTAAGGGCTGATCATTCCGATTATATTGAGCTTTTGAGAAAGTTAAGAAATATACCGAAAGTGAAAAAAGTGTTTATCCGTTCAGGAATCCGTTTTGATTACGTGCTTGCAGATCCGGGCAAAAAATTCTTAAAAGAGCTTTGTGAATATCATGTCAGCGGCCAGTTAAAGGTAGCGCCGGAGCATGTGGCGGACAATGTTCTTACCAGAATGGGAAAACCAAGAAATGATGTTTACCGCAGGTTCGTAAAGGAATATAATGAAATGAACGGACGGCTGGGGTTAAAACAGTATCTGGTTCCTTACTTAATGTCCTCCCACCCGGGATCGGGACTGAAGGAAGCCATTGAACTTGCGGAGTATTTAAGAGATCTTGGATATATGCCTGAGCAGGTTCAGGATTTTTATCCTACGCCGTCTACCATTTCCACCTGCATGTATTACACGGGCTATGATCCCCGGACTATGGAACCGGTTTATGTTCCTACCAATCCTCATGAAAAAGCCATGCAGAGGGCATTGATTCAATACCGGAATCCAAAAAATTATGACCTTGTGGAAGAAGCACTTACGAAAGCGGGAAGAACCGATTTGATCGGTTTCGATAAAAAATGCCTCATTCGCCCCAAGTCCGGTTTTAAGCCTGGTTTTTCTGAACGAAAAACAGGGAAAGATTATGGAAGCGGGAAAAAGACGGAAACATCAGCGGGAGGCCAGCGGGAACGCAAAAAAAAGACCATCCGAAATGTTCATAAAAAATCAACTAAGAAATAACAACACATGTCTGATTGAAAGAAGGGATCATGATGAAGGTAGCTATCGTAACAGGAGCGTCTTCCGGTTTGGGAAGAGAGTTTATCATGCAGATTGCCGACCGCTTTGGCGGCATCGGCGAAATCTGGGCGATTGCCAGAAGAAAGGAGCGGATGGAAGAATTATCTTCTCTCGTTCCGGTAAAGGTAAGATCATTTGCCATTGATTTAACAGATGACAGCAGATTGATGAGCCTGCAGGATGTATTATTTGAAGAGAAACCAGAAGTAAAATGGCTGATCAATGCTGCCGGTTATGGAAAGATCGGGGCGGTTAGTTCCATCAGCTTAAATGATGAACTTGGTATGGTGGATTTAAACTGCAGAGCGCTTTGTGCAGTGACCCATATGGTACTTCCTTATATGTCTGAAAACAGCAGGATCATACAATTTGCGTCTGCCGCATCTTTTCTGCCTCAGCCTGGTTTTGCCATCTACGCTGCAACGAAGGCCTTTGTTTTAAGCTACAGCAGAGCCTTAAATGAGGAATTAAAACCAAAAGGCATCCTTGTGACTGCCGTATGTCCCGGTCCTGTCAGAACGGAATTCTTTGATATCGCCGAGACAACCGGAAAAATTCCTTTCTATAAAAAAATAGTAATGGCTGATCCGAAAAAGGTAGTGCGTCTGGCATTGCGTGACAGCATGATGGGGAGACCGGTTTCTGTTTATGGAACCACGATGAAGGTTTTCCAGCTTTTATGCAAGACAATTCCCCATTCCATAATACTCCGATTCATGAAAGGAGTTTTGCGGGTGGTGGACAACAGAAGATAACGAAAGAGGGTTACAAAAGTGAAACGATACTTAAAAGGGCAGTCGGGCTACCGGGATTACCATAAAAAGAAAGAACTGCTAAAGGTATTGACCGGGGCGGCTCTCATCGTCATTCAGTTAATATTCAGGGAATTTGCCGGCAGTGCTGCCTTAAAGAACACTTTAACTGTAATGGCTATCCTTTCTGTTCTGCCGGCAGCAAACATCGCAGCGCCTCTGCTTGCTTCTTTCAAGTACCGGTCTTTATCACCTGTGCTTGAGAAAAAGGCCTCCGCTTTTGAAGAAAAGGGAGTCCTTTTGTATGATCTTATCATTTCTTCAAAGGAACAGCTCCTGCCAATGGATGTGATTCTGGTTATGCCGGATGAAATCTATGCCTACTGTACAGCCGGCAAAGCGGATTCTGACAAAGCAGAACGATATATAAAACAGATGCTGAGCCAGCATAAGCTGGATTATGATGTAAAGGTGATTTTTGATGAAAATTTCTTTTTTAAGCGCTTAAGCAGTCTGAAACCGAAAGAGAAAAAGGAAGATAATGACAGATCCGGCCTGGCAGTAACCCTGCTAAAGAGTCTGTCTATGTAAAATTCAGTAAAAGAGGGAACCATTATGCAGTCTGTGATTGTATCGACGAATGAAGCAGGACAGCGGCTTGATAAGCTGCTGTCCAAATATTTAAATCTTGCAGGGAAAAGCTTTCTTTATAAAATGATGCGGAAAAAGAACATCACTTTAAATGGGAAAAAATGCGACGGTTCTGAAAAGCTCTCCCAGGGAGATGAAATCAAACTGTTTCTTTCCGATGAGACCATTGAAAAATTTTCTCAGGTTAAGGTTCCCAGGGTAAGTAAGGTTCATTTAAATATCATATATGAAGATGAAAACATTATTCTCATTAATAAACCTGCAGGAATGCTGTCCCAAAAAGCAAAGGATTCCGACGAATCCCTTGTGGAATATTTAATTGATTATCTGATTTCAAAAGGTGAGTTATCCACGGAGCAGTTAAAAAGTTTCCGCCCTTCTGTCTGCAACCGTTTAGACAGGAATACCAGCGGTCTTGTCGTTGGTGGGAAATCCCTGCCCGGTCTTCAGGTGATGTCAGAGGTGTTTAAGGACAGGTCCATTCACAAATATTACCAGTGTGTGGTAAAAGGGCATGTGGCTGGGAAACAGATGATTACCGGGTTTCTGGCAAAGGATGAGATGACCAATCAGGTCACTGTCCGTACCAGTGAATTTAAAGACAGTGTGCCAATCTCCACAGAATATATGCCGTTAGATTATTACGGCGGATATACGCTGTTAAGGGTAACGCTGATCACAGGGCGCACGCATCAGATCCGGGCTCATTTATCTTCCATTGGGCATCCAATCGTGGGGGATTACAAATACGGAGATAAAAAGGAAAATGAAGAAGCAAAGAGGCTTTACAAAGTCCAGTCACAGCTTCTTCATTCCTATCAGCTGGTATTGCCTCAGCTTCCTGAGCCTCTTTCTTATCTCTCGGGTAAGGAATTTACGGCTCCCCTTCCTCCTGTTTACGCTGCCATTTGCAGGGAATGGAGGTAGGAATACGATGGGAACCTGGAAAACAAGAGGATTAAGAGGCTCAACGTTAGAAGAGCTGATTAACCGCAGCAATGACAGTTATCTGGAAAAGGGACTTGCCCTGATTCAGAAAATCCCCACACCCATTACGCCTATTTCCATTGATAAGGAGAGCAGGCATATTACCCTGGCCTATTTTGATCAGAAAAGTACGGTGGATTATATCGGCGCGGTTCAGGGAATTCCTGTTTGTTTTGATGCAAAAGAATGTGCGTCTGATACGTTTCCGCTGCAGAACATTCACTCTCATCAGGTCACTTTCATGGAGGAATTTGAAAGACAGGGAGGAATTGCATTTATTATCGTGTCCTATACTCAGAAAAATGAAGTTTACTATCTGCCCTTTGACCAGATTAAGTGTTATTTTCAAAGAATGGAGGCAGGGGGAAGAAAAAGCTTTACGTATGAGGAACTGGACAAAACCTGGAAAATATCAAGCTGCAGGGATATCCTGATTCACTATCTGGAGCTGATTCAAAAAGATTTGGACAGAAGACATTGACAAGAATATATTTCTCGCCTATAATAAACTACACGTTATTAAATTATCACTTTACTACATGAAAGTGTATAAAAATAGTTTTCTATGAAAAATATTTTCTTGAACGGTTGGAGGTTGTTATGGCTAATAAACTGTTACATACGCCGGATGGTGTCCGGGATATTTATGGAATAGAATGTACGAGAAAAGCAGTCATTCAGGAAAAAATGCTGAAGGAATTTCACTTATGCGGTTATCAGGATATAGAAACACCTACCTTTGAATTTTTTGATATCTTTAATGAATCCAGGGGAAGCGTAAAGGCAAAGGAAATGTTCAAGTTTTTTGACCGGGATAACCACACTCTGGTCCTTCGGCCCGATGAAACGCCAGCCATCGCCAGATGTGCAGCCAAGTATTTTCTGGATGAGGATATGCCAATCAGGCTTTGTTATGTGGAACGTACCTTTATCAACAATTCCAGCTATCAGGGAAGGCTGAAAGAAGCCAGCCAGACAGGTGTTGAGTTAATTGGTGATGATTCAGCGGATGCAGATGGAGAAATCCTGGCAATGGTAATTCAGGCACTGAAATCCACCGGACTGACTGAGTTTCAGGTGGAACTGGGAGAGGTGGATTTCTTTAAAGGACTGTTAGAAGAAGCCGGTATGGATGAGGAGATGGAAGAAACTCTTCGGGAACTGATTGAAAATAAGAATTACTTTGGTGTGGAAGAATTAGTCATGACCCAGCCTATTTCCCAGGAGTTAAAACAGGTGTTTTTAAAGCTTCCCGAGCTCTTTGGTTCTTTGGAGCAGATACAGGCTGCCAGGGAACTGACTTCCAATGAGCGGGCTTTAAGAGCTATCAGCCGTCTGGAAGAAGTGAACCGGATTCTGGAACATTACGGGCTTTCCGACTATGTTTCCTATGATCTTGGAATGCTCAGCCAGTATCAGTATTATACCGGAATTATATTTAAGGCCTATACGTATGGTACAGGGGATTATATTGTAAACGGAGGCAGGTATGACAGCCTTTTAAAACAGTTTGGCAAGGATTCTCCAGCTGTGGGATTTGGTATTTCTGTGGATGAGCTTTTGCTGGCTTTAAGCAGACAGAAGATTGAAACAGAGGTTTCCATGACAAACACCATGATTCTATATGAGCAGGAATCAAGAGAAAATGCCATTTCTCTTGCCGGACATTTTCGTAATTTAAAGGTTCCGGTTCAGCTGCAGTGCAAGAAGCCGGAACGGTCCATAGAAGCTTATAAAGAATATGCCATGCGGCGCGACTTAAAGAATTTATTGTATCTGGATCAGGAAGGAATAACGGTAACCGTAATCAATCTTGACTTAAAGCGTATGGATGTGGTTCCGCTTTCAGAATACTTAAAATAATGGGGGTACGTATGAGATATCTGACATTTGCCCTGGCAAAAGGGCGTCTGGCCAAGCAGTCACTTGAAATGTTCGAACGGATCGGAATCACCTGCGAAGAGATGAAAGATAAGGACTCCCGTAAGCTGATCTTTACCAATGAAGAGCTTAAAATCCGGTTTTTCCTGGCAAAAGCCAGTGATGTTCCCACCTATGTGGAATATGGTGCCGCGGACATCGGCATCGTCGGGAAGGATACGATTTTAGAAGAGGGACGAAAGCTTTATGAGGTGATGAACCTGGGAATCGGAAACTGCCGTATGTGCGTTTGCGGTCCCCAGTCAGCCAGTGAACTCCTGAAGCACCATGAACGAATCCGTGTAGCAACCAAATATCCGGCTATTGCCAAGGATTATTTTTACAATAAAAAGCATCAGACTGTGGAAATCATTAAGCTGAACGGTTCCATCGAGCTGGCTCCCATCGTTGGTCTTTCTGAGGTCATTGTTGACATTGTGGAAACAGGAACGACTTTAAAGGAGAACGGGCTTACGGTTCTGGAAGAGATCTGCCCTCTCTCTGCCCGTATGGTGGTTAACCAGGTGAGCATGAAGCGGGAAAATGACAGGATCACAAAGCTGATTCGGGATTTGAGACTTTTGCTGCAGGAGGAAAACCAATGAAGATTGTAAAATTAGATGAGACATCCAAACAGAATATTCTTTCCGGATTATTAAAGAGAGATCCCAATCAATACGATACGTATGCCAAAACTGTACAGGGGATTGTGGATCGGGTAAAGGCAGAGGGCGATAAGGCCGTTTTTGCCTATACCAGGGAATTTGATAAAGCAGAAGTTAACGAGACCAATATCCGCGTAACGAAAGAGGAAATCGAAGAAGCTGTAAAGTCCGTGGATCCGAAGCTTTTGGAAGTCATGGAAAAATCCATGAATAATATCCGGCTGTTTCATGAAAAGCAGAGGCAGTACAGCTGGTTTGACAGTAAGCCGGACGGAACCATTCTCGGTCAGAAGATAACGACTCTTGAGAGCGCAGGCGTGTATGTCCCGGGCGGAAAAGCAGCTTATCCTTCTTCTGTTCTGATGAATATTATACCTGCCAGGGTGGCAGGAGTGGGACGGATCGTTATGGTAACGCCTCCTGGAAAGGATGGAAAGGTAAACCCCGTTACGCTGACGGCTGCTCATCTTGCAGGGGCAACTGAGGTGTATAAGGCGGGCGGAGCCCAGGCGATTGCAGCTTTGGCTTTTGGTACTGATTCCATTCCAAGAGTTAATAAAATCGTTGGTCCCGGCAATATATTTGTCGCACTGGCAAAAAAAGCAGTTTACGGTCATGCCAGCATTGACAGCATTGCAGGACCCAGCGAAATTTTAGTGCTTGCTGATGAAAGTGCAAATCCAAGGTTTGTGGCTGCGGATCTGTTGTCTCAGGCGGAGCATGATGAACTGGCTTCTGCAATTCTTGTAACAACCAGCATGGAACTGGCAGAAAAAGTATCGAAAGAAGCAAGATTGCAGGCTTCAAAACTTTCCAGATCTGAGATCATTAATAAATCTCTGGATAATTACGGCTGTATTCTTGTAGCAGATAATATGAAGGATGCCGTTTCTGCAGTCAATGAGATTGCGCCGGAACACCTTGAGATTGTGACTAAGAATCCGTTTGAAGACATGACAAGGATTCATAATGCAGGCGCTATTTTCATCGGTGAATACAGCTCTGAGCCTTTGGGAGATTATTTTGCAGGACCCAATCATGTTCTTCCTACCAATGGTACTGCAAGATTTTTCTCCGCTCTCAGTGTAGACGACTTTATTAAAAAATCAAGTATTATCTACTATTCCAAAGAGGCACTGGCAGATGTTTACAAAGAGATTGACTTCTTTGCTCAGGCAGAGCAGCTGACAGCCCATGCCAATTCGGTAAAAATACGGTTTGAAGACGATGAAATCCAGGAATAAAGGGGAAAAATATGGGACGAAGTGCAGTGATATCTCGAATAACCAAGGAAACCGATATTCAGATGAAGTTCAATATTGATGGAAGCGGAACTGCCAATATTCACACAGGGATCGGTTTTTTTGACCACATGTTAAACAGCTTTGCCCGTCATGGTTTTTTTGATTTAGAGCTGACGGTTAAGGGAGATCTGGAAGTAGATACCCACCATACCATTGAGGATACTGGGATTGTACTGGGTGCTGCTATTAAGGAAGCTCTGGGAGATAAAAAGTCTATAAAACGTTACGGAAATATGATACTGCCCATGGATGAGACTTTAATCTTATGTGCAGTGGATTTATCCGGCCGGCCTTATCTGGGATTTGATGTTCCTTTAACTGCAGAGCGGGTAGGAGATTTTGAGACAGAGATGGTCAGGGAATTTTTCTACGCTGTATCTTATTCTGCAGAAATAAATCTTCACATCAGAAAGCTTTCAGGGAATAACAATCATCATATGATAGAAGGGGTATTTAAGGCATTTGCCAAGGCACTTGATGATGCTACTTTGCCGGATCCCCGGATTACCGGAGTTTTGTCTACAAAAGGTACATTATAAGGAGAACCCATATGCAGCTTTATCCAGCAATCGATTTAAAGAACGGACGATGTGTTCGTTTAAAACAAGGTGAATTTAAAGAGATTACCGTATATTCTGACAAACCGGAAGAGATAGCGGCACTATGGCAGGAGCAGGGAGCTGCTTATCTTCATCTGGTTGATTTGGACGGTGCACTGGCCGGGCATTCGGTTAATAAGGAAGTAATACAAAGGATTGTCAATACTGTTTCAATCCCTGTAGAAATCGGCGGCGGGATTCGCAGTGAAGAGGCCATTGCTTCCATGCTTTCCTTAGGGGTCGCCCGGGTGATTATCGGAACGAAAGCGGTGAAGCAGCCAGAGTTCATACGGGATATGATTGATAAATTTGGAGCTGACCGGATCGTGTTAGGGGTGGATGCAAAGGACGGAATGGTGGCAGTAGAAGGCTGGGAGAAATTAAGCCAAATCACCGCATCCGAACTTTGCTCCCAGATGAAGGAGTACGGCATACGCCATATTGTGTATACAGATATCTCAAGGGACGGAATGCTCTCCGGTCCCAACGTGGCATATACAAAAAAGCTGACGGATGAAACAGGTCTTGATGTGATCGCATCCGGCGGTATGTCTTCCATGGAAGATTTAAGACTGTTATACGAAGCAGGCGTGCAAGGAGCGATTATAGGAAAAGCCTTGTATGAGAAGCGGATTGATCTTTCGGAAGCGGTAAAGACCTTTGAACTGCAGGACCATCAAGGGAGGAAAGTATGATGGAATGTAAAAAATTAATTGCAGGTTTCGGAATACGTGAAGGAAAAGCATGGAGACTTGATGATTTATCGGTCTGTTATGAAGAACGTCCTCTTTCTCTGGCGTGTTTTTATGGAGACAATGGCTCAGATGAGCTTTTCCTCTATGACATTTCAGAAACGGAAGCAGATCATGAGCGCACCATAGGTCTGATGAAAGAGATTGGAAGAGTGTCAGATATTCCTGTCCTTGCAGGCGGAAGAGTAAAACGTCTGGAGGATGTAAAAAAATATTTATATGCCGGAGCCAAAGCAGCTTTTCTCGATGTGAGTCTGGAAGAAAATGTGGATATGATGAAGGAAGCCTCCGACCGTTTTGGAGATGATAAAATTTATGCATATCTACCGGACATTTCCTATCTGTCTCATACGGAAGAATACGCCCAGCTGGGAGCCTCTGTTATGATCTTAGGCGATACGGCTCTTACAGAAGAAGGATTGGATGCGGTTTCTGCCCGGGAAGAGATATTTTTTGTTACCCGGGTTAGTGATGATTCCTTTTTCCTGACAGATGCTTTAAAAAGAGAAAACATAGCGGGGATTATTGATATTTCAGATGGAAGAACCGGCTGTATGGAGCTGAAGCAGGAATTGAAAATGCAGGGAATAGCAGTGGAAACATTCGAAAGTGCGATAGAATTCTCTAAGTTTAAATTAAACGGAGATGGACTGATTCCTGTTATTACCCAGGATTACCGTACCGGGGAAGTTCTCATGCTGGCATATATGAATAAGGAAGCTTTTAAAGAAACATTAAAAACCGGACTGATGACTTATTACAGCAGAAGCCGTCAGAGTCTCTGGCTGAAAGGTGAGACTTCCGGTCATTATCAGTATGTAAAATCACTGTCTCTGGATTGTGACAATGATACGCTTCTAGCCAAGGTAAATCAGATTGGTGCTGCCTGTCATACGGGTGCCAGAAGCTGTTTTTATCAGGAACTGGTGAAGAAGGAATATCAGGATTCCAATCCGCTGAAAGTGTTTGAGGAAGTATTTGAAGTCATTCTTGACCGAAGGGAAAATCCAAAGGAAGGCTCCTATACCAATTATCTTTTTGATAAAGGAATAGATAAGATTCTGAAGAAGCTGGGGGAAGAGGCGACAGAGATTATTATTGCTGCGAAAAACCCTGATTCCGAAGAAGTAAAATATGAGATTTCTGATTTTCTTTATCATATGATGGTTCTGATGGCGCAGAAAGGTGTGACCTGGGAGGATATTACCAGGGAACTGGCAAATCGTTAGATGTCGCTAAGAGAGCGTAAATTTTCTTGTGTCCGGAAAGTAAACAACTATCTGGAATTGAAT
>CAURBW010000004.1:0-341266 GCA_963523075.1 uncultured Clostridium sp. | reverse complement strand
TTCAATTCCAGATAGTTGTTTACTTTCCGGACACAAGAAAATTTACGCTCTCTTTAAATAATGCAGCGTGTTACCCATCTCTAACTCTATATCATTTTACTTCCTTTGTCAAATAAATACAGGCTATTGCTTCAGATAAATGGTGGCAATGGCTCCTCTGGAACATCTGTTTCCTGCGCCCATCCTGATTTTTTTCTAATTCTGATTGTACTACTGCAATCGCTGTAATATTTACCATCTTTGTATATTATATAGCAGTAAGGGAAACTTGTGACCACAAAAACATGTTACAATCCACTGTTTTGGAGGTAATATTTCTCCGGCCGCCCTTTGTTATCTGTGAAAACAGTTAAAAAAATAGGCCGAAATTTGCATTTTCGGCCTCAAAATTACCCCTGGTTTTTGTCCCAAAACTACAATAAATTTTGGTTCTATGAGGCTACAATACGTCATCATTATTATACATTCCACATACGGTGGCACGGAAGCTACTACATGGCAAAAATACGGGGTTTTACAACTAAATTTTAGTAACGGTTCCGGTCGAACAATTGTCTTAAAAATAAAAGTCTGATAATATCTCTTAAACTAAAATCGCGGAAGCGACGACGGCGGTCTCTATCTCTATCTCTATCTCTATCTCTGTCCCTGTCTCTGCCATCCCTGCCTCCGAAACCACCAAAAGGTACCTGCTGAGGTGAAATCTCTCCAATCTCCTGCCCATAGTAATCGTCGTAATCGAAATTACTAACGTAATTATCAATCATATTGTCCCAATCCTTGAGAGACTCTTCTCCTGTCATACTGTTAGCCACAATAGTGGATCTGACAGTTTCATTTAACATTGCATATAATTCCGGAAATTCAGCGGCAAATGCATTTAATTCCATATGACAATTACTCCTTATTTATTTTTTAGCTATATTACTTTTAATATATGATATTGAGTAAATCAATAATAGTTCATACTTTCGAAGAATTTTCCCAAATGAACGAATATCCCGAAACTATAAAGACAAAAATGACTTCTTTGATTGAGTAACATGTACCCATGTTCAACAGATATTTGATCCACTGGCAGAAAAGAAATCCTATGACCACATAGCAGTCATTAAACTGTATATAGCCGTCTACAGGCTGACAAACATCCAAAAATAGCGGAAATCTTGACAAAACCTAGATTTCCGCTACCAATTAAAAAAGCGAGAGACGGGACTCGAACCCGTAAATAGATAATAGCGATAAAGCCAGCATTCACCGGGATTCCTTGTAAATACGAGGTTTCCCGGTGTTTTTATTATAGCAAAAATGTTTACATAAATGCACTTTTACGGTAATTATTGCAGGCTATGCAACACGAAAATGCAACACGATTTTGGAGGATACCGGTTACCCACCTTTTTACCTCTGAAAAAAATCAATTAACATGTGCCACTGCACGAATTTCAATCAGCTGGTCGGGAAACGACATACTTGATACACCCACAAGAGTACCAGCTGGTCGGTGATCACCCACATATTCCTTAAAAATTCTAATACATTTTTCAAATTGTTCTTGTGGGTCTGTTAGAAAAATCTCCATCTCCGCAATATTAGATCTTGTTGCGCTAAATTCTGCTAGCACTCGATCAAGATTCTCTAATGTTTGTTTTGTCTGCACCTCAATATCTCCCGCTCCAACAAATGCGCCTTGCATATCATGGGAGAATTGTCCCGAAATGTATAATATACCGTTAACGCAGTAACCTTGGGCAATACCATGCTCGCCTTCCCAGGGCAGGCCGTGATTATAAGTTTTAATACCAGTCATAATTATCGCTCCTTTACTTTAAAGTGAGCTTAGTATATACTAAGTTCACACATAAAAAAAGTACGTACTTTATTGAAAGGTACTATTTGAAAGGATAGTATAAGTATGGGAATGGCTGATTTTAATGGCATAGTTAAAAATATTAAGGATACCCCTTTCGGCTATACAATGTCAGTGATTGGCGGGAAATGGAAAATGGTTATTATATACCTTTTAGCCGAAAACCAACCAGTTCGTTTTAATGAAATGCAAAGACAAATAGGAACTATTACTTATAAAATACTAAGTTCCCAATTAAAAGAATTGGAAGAGGCTGGATTGGTGAGGCGGAAAGAGTACCCCCAGATTCCTCCTAAAGTTGAATACAGTCTAACAGATAGAGCACAAACTTTATTACCCATTTTAGAAGAGTTGTGTGATTGGGGAGCAAAAAATCGATATGGTTAAAATCCAAAAAATAATTTATTCTGCTAATCCCGGATGCTGCAACGCCCCACCCTGATCAGGTGTGAGCGTCACCGGCTCTGTTATCATACGGTGCCTTTATAGCTGCATCCGCCTCAGCCTGTATGCGACTGTTGACGCTGGCTCTGTCTGCTCTGCAGTCTTTTGATGATTTTCTCAATGTTTCCCTCCTCTGAAAAATTTCAGCTCATTCTGTTAAAATTGTATTTCTGTTTTTATCATTAATTATGTAACACTAATATAAACAACTAATATAATGCTAGTAAAATATGTACTTAAAATTGATTTTATAAGGAGTTAAAATTATGAATATAAAATCTGTTATTGCTTATCGTATTGATGACATTATTAATGTTTTAGTTTTAGCTGACCTACCGCGTCCGTGTGATTATGCCAGAATTTATGGCACATATCCGGGAAATATATATCATGTTGCGGATCCTGGCAAAGCAGAAGTATATATTGAATTTTATGAGAGCCCTGAATCATGTTCTACAGTTATTCAACCATGGTTATCAAGTGTGCAAATAAAAGACACTGCTTATAACGAAGTGGACGTCTTTGTTGATGGTGGAAGCGTAGTATCTGTTCCAATATTTAATTACTCTATGCCCCAACCCACAACTTTCTATCTAAGATAAGTTTATCGGTCAAAAGTTCATCCACAACATCTCCACTCTCGGAAGACTGTTCTGCGCTCTGGCCGGAATCTGTAATTTACGCCAGTCCTTTAAATACTTTTCATACAACTCACAATCATATCCGGAAAGCATCACCTTAGCCTTGCTATGGATTACCGTCTTCAGTAGTTTCTCATGATCCTGATCCGACATTTCAAACCAGTACTGCTTCCTGGTTGGTGTTGAAAACACATAAGGCGGATCCAAGTAGATCAGGACGTTATCGTGATCAAACGCTCTGATCAACTCCAGTGCCGGCTTATTCTCAATCTGCACACCTTTCAGCCTGATCGCCATATCTGCCAGTGTTTCCGGAAGCTGATTCCAATACCGGACCGCATAGGCAGCTTCCCTGCCGTACACATCTTTCTTCCAGCCACATTTTTCCGTTAGGCGGAACCCATGACTCTGCATGGACCTTACTGCAAAGTACCCAGCCTGTTCCACCGGTGACTGCGGCTCCTTTACAAAGGATTCATCATAGACCTGTCTGGAGTAGGGTGTATATATAAGCCAGTCCTGCAACTCCTGACTGCTTTCCGGATTCTGAATCACCCGGAAGAAATTCACTACATCACCATCAAGATCATTCACCGTCTAGATCTTGGAAGGAGGCTTTTCGAAGAACATACCCCCTCCACCAAAATACGGATCCAGATAGCTGTGATGTTCTGGCATATTTTCAATTATCCAGGAGGCAATACGTTTCTTACTGCCTGGGTAATGTAATAATGATTTCATTCTTCTTTTCCTTTCTCTTTCTGGCAATAAAAAAACTACCAGCTCAATACTGATAGTTAGTGGAATTATTAGATATTTAATTTTATTAGTTTCACAATATGCTCATAATCTATAATTAACCTGTTCCATAAGAACGGGCTGATCAAATTTTTGAAGTTCTGCAAAAGAAGGGTCAATATAATGATACCGTTCTCTTATCGCCCAAAATCGAAGTGTAACGGAGGGATTAATATCCTCATCTCCATAATCTATTGAGAGTAATATGTCAAAATGGATTTGAGTGTACTCCTGTTCCAGTTGCTTTTTCCATGACATTACAATTCCTAATCCATGTTTCAAAAGGTCCAGAAGGTCCGTTGTATGAGAGAGATAAACCTCATTTCCGTCCCATTCCAAATCCGTTAGATTGACGCTTCCATCTATTGGAGTTTTATCTATCCCCCAGAAATTATCAACGCCCCAGTATGGCTGTCCAGCTAGGTTTATTTTCTTAAAAACAGGGTGTTCCATTCGAGGATTAATATCTTTCATTGTTATATCCGATAAAATTCGTTCCATACTTGTATTGTAAATCAAGTTCAATACCTCGCTTAAATTAATAAATAATCTTCATAAGTAGAATACCAGAATACTCACTAACTATCAATATTAAGTTCTCAATGTACACTATTTCTTTCACAATCTCTTCACTTAAATCCGGATCAGGTAACACGGAGATTTGAAAGGGCTCTGACAAGGCTCAATGTCCCTCACTTCCGCTTTCACGATCTGCGCTACTACGCAGCCAGTGTCATGCATGCGATCGGCGTACCGGATCAGTATATTATGGCTCGTGGAGGCTGGTCCTCTGATGGAACTTTAAAAAGAATTTACCGGGGAACTATGGAAGATTACAACACGATATTCACAGGAAAAATCATAGATCATTTTGAGACTATGCAACATGAAATGCAACACGATAAGAAAAAAGTCCTGTAAATACAGGACCTATAGAAAGCGCGAGACGGGACTCGAACCCGCGACCCCGACCTTGGCAAGGTCGTACTCCACCAACTGAGCCACTCGCGCATAAATATTTGTTTCACAACACTGGCATTATATCATATACAACGGAAACTTGCAATATATTTCTTAATTTTTTTCATAACAGAAATAATATCAAACAAAGGTACATTTCGAAAATTCTGGAAACTTTCTCCAATCATGTTTCCTAGCTTAAAACTGGAAATATCACCCAGCGCCCCTTATTATTTTCCTTGTTTTATTAATTTTCAAGTGTTATTCTTTTATATTCTTAATCTAATGCTTAATATATCCAATTATTCTGATTTTTCATTGACACCATAAGAACGGTTCCGTATAATGCAAGAAATTGGTCATCTGACCAAAAGGGAGGCGTGATATGGGGCAAAATTTATCAATAGAAGAACAACCCTGCAGCACTTCAACAGAAGATCGAATTCTGGATGCAGCCCTTACAATCATTCAGGAAAAAACCATCAGCGGGTTGAGAATCCGGCAGGTGGCAGAAAAAGCACATTTGTTTCAATCCAATATTCATTATTATTATAACAGCAAGAAAGAGCTTCTCCTTGCTGTTCAGAAAAAAGTCTTAAACCGTTACCGCGAAATCCGCCAGCAATCCATTCACCAGTCAGGAATTGGTCCGGAAGCGACTCTTGAAGATCGTCTGGACATTTTTATAAAACAAAAGATTTACACGATTTTAATAGAAGATAAGTATGATGTTGCTGAGCTGGATTTCTGGAATCAGTCCCGCCTGGATCCTGACATGCATAAGGAATTCTGCCTCTCCTATCAAAACTGGAGAACGGAAATACGGGAAATCGCAGAAAAATTTTCACCGGATATGCCATCTGCAAAACAGAATCTGATTGCCGGAATTGCAGTCTCTCTGCTGGAGGGGGCCACGGTTCAGTTTCTGGTTGACAAAGAGGCATTTGATTTAGATTCTTATTTTGCTTATTGCAAATCAATCCTGATCAGAGAGATCAGAGGCTAGGAGGAACCAATGAAGGAATTGCTGAGAATGGAGCAGATCACCAAGCAGTTTGGAGATGTATATGCCAACCGCAATATCAATCTCTCTGTCAGAGAGGGAGAAGTACATACTCTGCTGGGAGAAAACGGTGCAGGAAAAAGCACTCTGATGAATATTCTTATCGGCTTATACCAGCCCACCAGCGGAGCCATTTTTCTCCGTGGAGAAAAAGTGAAAATTGATTCTCCAAAAGCCGCAGTAAAAATGGGTATTGGCATGGTCCACCAGCATTTCATGCTTGTAGAAGCCATGACTGTATTAGAAAACATTATTCTCGGAAGCCGGAAGGATTCCTCTGTCTTTATAAAAAAGGACCAGGTGAGAAAAGAAATCCTGGAACTTTCAGAAAAATACGGTCTTGACGTGGAACTGGACAAGCAGATCACGGAAATCTCTGTAGGAGCCCAGCAGCGGGTGGAAATTTTAAAAGCTCTTTACAGAGGAGCGGAACTTCTTATTCTTGATGAACCCACGGCTGCACTTACCGACATTGAAGCAGAAGGACTTTTTGCCATTATCCGAAAGCTGACCGGAGAACAAAAATCAGTAATCTTTATTTCCCACAAAATGAGAGAGGTTCTTTCAGTCAGTGACCGTATCACAATTTTGCGGGCAGGTGAGACCATTACCACATTAAATAAAGAGGACACCGATGGAACACAGCTTGCCAACTTAATGATTGGAAGGGAAATGGTGCCCAGTAATTATAAAAAAGTCACCGCTCCCGGAGATGATGTCTTAAGCTTTCAAAATATCAGCTATCAAAAACAGCATAAACACAGTGGCTTAAATGATGTGAGCCTCACTGTACGAAAGGGAGAAATCCTGGGCATTGCAGGAGTAGATGGAAACGGTCAGTCACAGCTGGCACAGCTGGCTGCAGGGATTATCGCTCCTGAGGAAGGAAATGTTTTGTTAAAGGCTTCCCGCGTCTCCCGTTTTGCACCAAACGGCTTTATCCTCTCCCATGTTTCTCATGTCCCGGAAGACCGCAATAAAATGGGACTCATCGGCAATATGACAGTCAGAGAAAATCTTGTTTTAAAAGCGACTGAAGAAGCCCGTTTCTCCTATGGGCACGGAGCACTTTTAAAGAATAAGGCCATTACCAGATTTGCTCTTGAAATGCAGGGGAAAAATGATATCCGCTGCGCTTCCATCGAGCAGGAGGTGCGGAACTTATCCGGAGGCAACCAGCAGAAAATTATACTGGCAAGAGAAATGGAAAATGACCCGGAGCTTTTAATTGCAGTTCATCCCACCAGAGGCTTAGATATCGGAGCCGCCCGTTATGTTCATGATACCATGGCTGCTGCCAGGGATAAGGGCTGTGCGATTCTCTTAATCAGTGCGGACTTTGATGAAATACTCAATTTATCAGACCGGATTCTGGTCATGTTCGAGGGACAGGTCATGGGAACCTATTCAGGAGTCAATCCACCCATTGAACAAATTTCACTTGCAATGGCAGGAAAGGGGAATTAGGACATGAAGCAGAAAGAAAATTTAATGAAGGTCATTGTGCCCGTATTATCCATTCTGGTGGCATTTATCATTGGAGGAATCATTATAATCTGCCTGGGTAAAAACCCCTTTCAGGCATATGTATTTCTGTTTTCAGGTGCATTTGGCAGCAGCAGAAAGATCGCTCAGACCCTTGTAATTGCCTGTCCCTTGATATTTACCGGACTGACTGCCGCCTTCTCTTATAAATGCGGTGTTTTCAATCTTGGCGGGGAAGGCCAGTTCGTAATGGGGGCAGTCGCCAGCATATTTTTTATCACAAAATCTGGTATAGAAGGATTTGCAGGAATACTGCTCAGTCTTCTTATCGGCGCGGCAGCGGGGGCAGTATGGGGTGCGATTCCAGGAGTTTTAAAGATTGCAAGAGGTTTAAATGAAATGATTGTCAGCATCATGCTGAATTATGTGGCAACTCTCTTTATGGGTTACGTTTATACAACCCTTTTGCGTGACGGAAGCGTTCCCCAGACCTTTGCCATCCCCGACAGCACCAGACTGGCAGTTATATCAAAAAGCTTCCCTGTCCACTGGGGTGTATGGGTTGCATTGTTTCTTGCAATTGCAGGATACTATTTTCTTTTCTATACCTCAAAGGGATTTAAGCTGAGGGCAGTGGGATTAAATTCCACTGCAGCATTTTACAATGGTTTCCCCGTAAACCGGTATGTTCTCTTTTCCTTTATTGCCTCCGGAGCAGTGGCAGGACTTGGCGGAAGCGTGGAGCTACACGGCAAGCAGCTGAGACTGATGGGCGGATTCGGACAGGGATTCGGTTTTGACGGAGTGGCAATCGCACTGATTGCCCAGCTTAATCCTATCGGAACTGCTGCTGTGGCATTTATCTTCGCAGTGCTGAGAAAAGGAGCCAGTACTTTACAGACCGGTATGCAGATTCCCACTGCAGTGGTTGATATTATTCAGGCACTGGTAATTATATTTGCAGTGGCCGGCACAGCGCTTTTAAAGCTCCCCGCAATCAGACAGTACATAAACAGCCATTTGGGGAAAAAGGAGGTTACCAACTGATGGATGCATTTTTTAACATGAATTTTCTCACAGAACTGCTGCTTTCCACCATTCGTATGGCTACTCCCATCTTGTTTGTGGCACTGGCTGAGACCTACTCGGAACGGGCCGGCTTAGTCAATATCGGTCTTGACGGAATCATGTCCTTCGGCGCATTAATTGGGTTTTTAATCGGATATAAAACCGGAAGTCCCACAGTCGGTATCCTTGCAGGCGCCCTTTCAGGCATAGCCATTAATATGATTTATGCGTTCTGCACCATTCGCCTGTGTGCTCCGCAGATTGTTTACGGCATGGCGATTAATATTTTTGCACCGGCACTGGCTTCCTTCCTATACCGCCTTTCCTTTTCCGATACTTCAACACTGATCCAGGGAGTATCCATGAAGGCGCTTCCCATTCCGCTTCTTAGCAGCATCCCGGTTCTTGGACCTTTGTTCTTTCACCATATTCCTCTGGTATATGCTGCCTATCTCCTGGTACCTGTCACTGCAGTTTTCTTTAACAGGACAAAAGCAGGGCTTAATTTTAAAGCCGTAGGCGAATTTCCTAAAGCGGCAGAAACACTGGGAATTAATGTAGTGCTTCAAAAATACATTGCCTGCGTTATCTGCGGCGCACTTGCGGGTATCGGAGGAGCGTACTTAACCATTTGCTACACCAGCACCTACTCCGAGGGAATTGTGGCAGGGCGCGGGTTTATCGCGCTGTCAGCTGTTATATTCGGACGCTGGATGCCTTCCGGCGTATTGTTAGCCTGCCTGCTTTTTGGATTCTGTGATGCGCTGCAGATCCGGCTGCAGCTGTTAAGTCCATCCACCCCCTACCAGCTTCTCCAGATGATCCCCTATCTGTGCACCCTGTTTGTTCTTGCATTTTTCGGGATACGAAAAAGCGGTCCGAAAGCCAATGGACAGCCCTATTACAGGGAAGAACGCTGATGATAATTCCAGGACAGCCCTGCGATTATATATTTTTTCAAACATAAAAGGAGGATTTATTATGAAAAAGACTATGAAAACAGCTTCTCTCATTATGGCCGCAGTCCTTACTGCCATGAGCCTGGCTGCATGCGGCAGCAAGGCTGCACCAACAAAAACAGAAGTCTCTGCAGCAGACACTTCTGCATCGGAAACTGCAAAAACGGAAACCACAAAAGCTGGGGAAACGCAGGCTGCTGAGACGTCAAAAGCGTCAGGCTATAAGGTGGCTATGGTCCTTGACTCTTCTGTATCTGACGGAGGCTGGGGAGCCAGCTGCTATCAGGCTATGGTAAATGCAGCGAAGGACAGCGGCTGGGAAACTGTGTACACCGACAATGTAGCGACTGCGGATTTTGCTACTGTTATGACAGATTATGCAGAACTTGGCTATAACCTCATCTTCGCTCCCGGCAATCAGTATACCGATGCAGTAAAACAGGTAGCAGAAGAATATCCGGAAATCAATTTTGCCCTGTTAAACGGTACCGTTGAAACAGATAACATTACCTCCATTCTTCCTGATGCAAAGCAGATTGGTTACATGGCAGGCGCTCTTGCAGGTCTTATGAGCAAGACAAACAACATTGGATTTATCGGCGGCATGGAGCTGGATACCACAAAGGCAAAACTGGAATGTTATGAAAAGGCAGCAAAAAAGGTAAATCCTGATATTAAAGTTTCTTCTGCTTATGCAGGCTCTTTCAGCGATACTGCCAAGGGTAAGGAAATTGCTTCCTCCATGGTCTCCACCTACGACGTTGATGTAATGTTCGGTGATGCCTCTGCAGTTGATACCGGAGCACGTGAGGCTCTGGCTGGCTCAGAGGGAAGATACGATATCGGTCAGCCCGGAGATTTAGGTTCTGCTGACGACAAGATTATTATCTGCTCTGTGGTAACCGACAACGCAGCTCTGTTAAAGGCATGTATGAAGGATGTGGAAGCAGATAAGTTTGGCGGCCAGACCATCTACGGTGATTTAGGAAATGGCTGCTTAAGCATTGGAACATTTTCAAATGCAGTGCCGCAGGATATCCAGACACAGTACAAGGAAATTGTGGGTCAGATACAGGCAGGAACTTTTATTCAGTAATTAAAAAGCCCCGTGTAAGCGAGTATGAATCATACTTACTTCACGGGGCTTTTCCCCGTCTTTTCAGACGGGAATCTTTCTAACGATACATAATTAACAGAATTGGGGAATCCTGATTATAGGTTGTTTAATATGAATCTTATTTAGTCAGTGCAAAGGAATTAAAGAAAGTATCAATTTCCGGTGTTCTTTCTCCTGTTGCAGAAACTGCCTGGAGCTGGTAAATACGATTTCCTGCAATGTATACTCTGTGATAGAAGGTGATCGTATCAGATCCTAATGGAGCACTGTATTTTAATTCTTTTCCGATATATTCTCCAAGGGTAATGTCACTGCTTTCATCAACTGTATAGGGAATATTGGAAACGGCACCCTGCAGCATAGCTGCCGGATCTGCTGCACCGCCCTCTGGTATATCACTGTACATAACATTATAAAGGGCATCTTCCTGCTCAAGCATATAGGAATACATGTCAATTGCAGTATCTCCGGAAGGAACTGACTGCTTCGTCTCTTTTGGTGTTCCCGGATAGCTGGCTGTAAATACTCCGTTGGGATCTGCAAAAGTTGTAAACCCATCTGCTGCGCCTGCTTCTGTACTCGCTTCTGTTGCTTTGCTTTCTTCTGTTGTTGCCTGTGATTCTGCCACAGTTGAGTCTTTTGCCTGTGATTCTGCCACAGTTGTATCTGTTGCCACGGTTTCTGCCTTTTTACTGCAGCCTGCAAGTGCTGCAATTAATAAACAGGCCAGTAAGATAGAATAAATTCTTTTTTTCATAATTTCTCCTCGTTAATTGGTATTGGCTATCCCCCTGCTTTTATATGTAAAATCGAAAGCAGTAAAATTATAGCACAAAACCCAAATGGTAACAACCTATTATTTTTTTAATTATTAATTAATATTTTGTAACGGTTTTAATTCTCCTGCCAACATCGATGATTTTTTCATAAGGGTTTACCAAACAAGGAAACTCATGATATAATATAGGAAGAAATATGCCGTTTTAAGTGCGGCAGAACGGAGTTTTTCATGTCACTCATACCGTTTCAGAAATTACCGCCCAGAAGGCACTCCGAAGATGCCAGGCAGTATGCATACCGGATCATACGGCATTTTATTTTAAACCTGCATCTTCCCCCGGGAAGAAAGATGAATGAGGTGGAACTGGCAGATGCTCTGAACATCAGCCGGACTCCTGTCCATGATACTTTGTACAAGCTTTCCCGGAAAAATCTGATTGATATTATTCCTCAGAAAGGTGCGTTTGTTTCAAAAATAGATACCGGCCGGATCGAACAGACTATATGGATTCATAAACAGCTGGGAACAGCTATGATCCAGAATATATTTATCCGGAATGTTAAGGGTTCTCAGTTTGACGTTCTCTATCACCATCTGCAGGAGCTTGAAGACTATTTATCCCAGGGAGATTTATCCCATTCCGTCCGGTTAATCACCGACTATTACCATCTTCTTTATGAACTGGGAGGAAAGATGAACCATATATGGGAAGCTGTCCAGAAAGCCGGAATGGATCTTCAGAGACTTTTATATCTCGCTGCATCTGACTCTTCAGTTACAGAGGATTTCATAAAAGACCTTACGGCTCTCACCGATGCACTGGCTGTCAGAAATACAGATCGGGCATGTACGGTCTACCGCCATCATTTATCCCGGATCCAGCTTCTGATTCCGCCATTGCAGGAGTGTTATCCGGACTATTTTCTTGAAAGCCAGCCACACTACGAAACTGCCGGCTTCCATAATCAGAAAGGAATCAGCTATGATGAATGATCGTATACAAACCAGATTTACCCTGAATGGAAAGAGAGCTCTGATTGCCGGGGGAACCGGCGGACTTGGAAGTTCTATTGCAAAAGCGTTCCTTCAAAGCGGCGCCGACGTGGCTGTCTGCGGAGGGCATCCGGAAAAGGCTGACTTTTTAAAAGAAACGGCGGACCGGGAAGGGAAACGCCTTCTCGCTCTCGGTTGTGACATCACAAACCGCGATAAGGTGGAAGGGATGCTGGGTGAGATAGAGAAAGAATTGGGCGGCCTGGATATTTTAGTCAACAGCGCCGGTATGAACCGCCTTATTCCTGCCGAGGATTACGAGGAAGAAGTGTTTTCACAGGTCATGGATTTAAATGTTCTGGGAATCCATACGGTGACCCGGGCTGTGGGAAAACGTTTCATGATTCCATCCGGTTACGGACGGATTTTAAATCTTTCTTCTGTAAAAGGCCTGATCGGAACCAGTCAGGATTATCTCGCTTACTGTACCAGCAAAGGAGCCGTGAATATGTATACCAGACAGCTTGCATGTGAATGGGGAAAATACGGTATTACCTGCAACGCCATCGCTCCAACTTTTGTCCGGACGCCTATTAACGCCTTTCAGCTGGATGACCCTCAGTTTTACCAGACCCTGACGAATCGGATTCCTTTGGGGCGAATCGGGCAGGAAGAAGATATTGCGGCGGCTGCGCTGTTTTTATGCAGTGAGGCCTCCTCATTTGTGTCCGGACAGATCCTTGGTGTAGACGGCGGATTAACTGCCATGCAGTAAGGATAAACGATACCTGAATTTGAGAATAGACGGAGGAATGAATTATGATTTTTGGAAATATTTACAGCCCCATGTTAAAAGAACAGCTTGCTGTTCTTCCCGCCCCTCTTGGCTGTGCAATCCGTTATTTAACTGAGCATGACATGGCAGCTCACGAGCCGGGTGTATTTTCAATTGATCTGGATGGTGTACCAGTGATCCTTCAGGTACTTGATTTAAAGACAGGAGACCGAAGCGGACTGCGTCCTGAGATTCACAGAAAGAATATTGATGTTCAGTTTCTGGCCTGCGGCGGACCAGAGGAGGCCGGATTCTACACAGATGACGGAAACGGACAGATTGAGGAGAATCTTCTTGATACTCCCAGAGACATCCTCTTTTATAAAAACGATCCTGCCGCTCCGGAAGGACGGATTCAAATGATTCCTGGAACCTTCGCTGTTTATTTTCCATGGGATGTGCATATCCCTGCAATTAAAGCTGGCGATGCAGAGGCTCCCATAAGAAAGATCGTAATAAAAGTACCGTTAGAAAGCTGCCTGCAGGACAGTATCCGTTAGGAGGGGCATCGAATATGGAATTAAACCATTATCTGGCGGAACTATCCTTAAAAGATCCGGAACAGCGGCGTAATGCTGTGAGGGCGGTGCTTGTAAAGGAGCATCTGGATTTTGATATTCAGGAAGAGCCGCCTTCCCAAAAGGCCCCAAGAGGAACTTATAACTACCTTCTGACCCCATGGAACAACAAGCCGGGCCCGCTTTTCTGTGCTCATTATGATGCAGTACCTGGCAGCTTCGGTGCCAATGACAACGCCGCAGCCCTTTGTATTCTTATTGCTCTTGCCGGAAAGCTGAAGGAAGAGAACGTTCCTGTACGTTTTGCTTTCTTTGACGGAGAGGAAACAGGCAATACCGGGAGCAGGCTCTACGCCGCTTCCATGAATCATCAGGAGATAACCGGAGTTATCAATCTGGATGTGTGCGGTTATGGTGACACCATTGCAGTTTACAGCCGGGGATACGAACGCAAAACCGGAGTAGAAACATTTTGCAGGAAAGAGGTTCTGGCGGCTCACAACGGGGTTCTTGTTAAATATCTTCCGGGAAGTGATGAAGCCTCATTTTCCGGCGGACGGACTCCCGCGATCAGCATTGCCAGCGTACCCAGATGGGATATCCAGTATCTCAATGCACTTTCCAAGCTGGGCAGCGGTCTTTTAGGCAAACCGCCGGAATTCCATATGATTCTGGATCAGATGGAGATATCCTCTACCATGCACGGCGGATACCGGGATACTCCGGAATGGGTTGATTTAGCTGCCATGGACCGGATATACGATTATTTAACTGACGCACTTCACCGGCCTGATGATAAAAAGAAGAGGTTCCTCCCGTTTTAATACGCGGAAGGAACCTCTTCTTTTAGAGAGAGTGGGGTTTTAAAAATCAAAAGTTAGAATAATCTTACGGATAGACGGATCATGGCTATCCACAAAATCAAAGGCCTCCTGAGCCTTAGTCAGCGGAAATGTGTGGGAAACAGAACCGGTTAAATCCAGTTTTCCCTCAAGAATCATATCAATAGCTTTTCCAAACATTTTATTTTGAAGTCTGGAGCCTCTTACATCCAGCTCCTTTGCGGTTATGGCAAACTGATTAATCTCTGTGGGCGCAGTTGAAAATCCCATGGTGATAACCTTTCCGGCATTTCCGGTGGCATTTAAAAGACGGATTAGAGAATCCTTGTTGCAGACAGCATCTATGGATACAGTCGCTCCATGCATATGGGTGTATTCTTTCACTTTCTCCACGAGATCCTCATTGAGGACGTTTATCGTATGCTCTGCCCCATTGGCTTTTGCAGTCTCAAGCTTGTCATCCTGGATATCTGCAACAATAATGTGGTCGCATATTTGTCTGGCAATTTTTAAAATGGAGCTTCCAAGAGCGCCAGAACCATAAATGAGAAGCATATCATCCTTTTCCAGCTCTGCTCTGGTACAGGACTGGATGGCAATGGTGGTAGGTTCGATCATAACCGCATCCTGATCAGATATGGAATCAGGAAGAAGGTAACAATCGGATTCCGGCACTGCGATAAACTCACGATAGCCTCCGTCAATATGAACTCCCCTTACTTTTAAATGATCGCAGACATTTCCTCTTCCCTTCCGGCATGGATAACAGTGTCCGCAGCTGGTAACCTGGTTAACGATTACGCGGTCACCTGCCTTTAACTTCTTAACAGAGGAGCCGGTTTCTGCCACTACACCCACCATCTCGTGACCGATAATCCTGGGATAAGTTGCGGCTGCATTGGTCCCGTGATAAATTCCAACATCTGAGCCGCAGATTCCTGCAGCCGTCATTTTCACAATCACATTATTTGCTTCATCAAGAACTGGTTTCTCTATATCAATTACCTTTAATTCTCCTGGCTTTACAATCTGTACCGCTTTCATATGATTTATCTCCTTTATTTCTTACCGTACCTCCAGATATTTGGAAAGAATCTCATCCATTTCTTCTTTCCTGCTTTCTGTTAAGGGCAGCATGGGTTTTCTTACTTCTCCGGCCGGAATTCCCTGACTGGAAACAATGTATTTTAAATTTGCGCAGAGACCGTTTTTCAAAAGTACATCCAGGATGTTGTTGGATTTAGTCTGCAGAACTCTGGCTTCTTCCTCGTTTCCTTCCAGGTACAATTCCATGATCCGTTTAAACTGGGGCAGCATAAAGTTAAAGCTGCTTCCAATAAAACCATCACAGCCGAACGCAAGAAATGCCACCATTGAGCTTTCAAATCCTCCGTAACAGATGATATCAGAATTTATGTTTTTGATCCGTTCCATCTGCAGAAGATTTAAATTAGTGTGTTTGACTGCTCCCACCGCTCCGGATTTTAACAGTTTCCGGGTTTCCGGGTTATTTAGATCCAGCTCTCGGTGAGTGCTGGATGGAATGTTATAGTAAAGGACCGGCTCCCCCACTGCCTGAGCAATATCATAATAGTATTCTGCGATTTCCTTCTCAGAAAATCCAAAATACAAAGGCGGTGTTGCTGCAATGCCACGGATACCCAGTTCCTTTGCTTTTTTTGCGTAAAAAATGGCTTCATCTGTGCTGATGGCACCCACATGGGCATAGAGATCACAGCGGTCTTTCAACTCCGATGCCAGTTCGAACGAACGGATCCGTTCTTCTCTTGTCAGCAGAAAACACTCTCCGGAACTTCCCCCGATAAAAAATCCATCTGCACCTTCCGTAAGGTTTCTTTCCCAAAGCTGTCTGGCCGAAGTCTCGTTGATTTTCCCCTGTCTGTCAAATGGTGTTATTGAAGCAACAATTAATTTTTTCATGATAGTATGTCCCCCTGACATTTAATTGAACCCCTTATTGTTCCGGCCTGCAGCCGGAATCGTATAAAAAGCGGGTGTCCTGAAAGGCAGATAGCAGGATACAGTCACTCCTGTACCGGAATTATTCCTAATACCAGGTTTCGCTGTATTCTTTCACACTGACTCTTTGGGACACCCTCCCTTCTTGTGCAGTTAATTACCGTTCTTTCCCTTCCAGGGCATGTACCATCTCCACTACAAACTCATGGGTCGGAACAGGTATACCGCATTTTTTAGCTGCTCTTACAACCGAACCGCTGATCATATCCACCTCAGTTTTACGTCCATTCTGAATATCTGCACGAATTGAGGTACAGCCGCCCGGTGACATCTCTGATGTCTTTTTTACTTTTTCCATAATTTCGTCTGCATCTGCTTCAAGCCCAAGACCATGAGCCACTGCCACCGCTTCGCGGATCAGACTGACTGTCATATTCCAGGCATGATCATTGGCTGCAATGTATCCCATATCTACCTGCAGAATTCCGGTAACGGCACTTAAGGAAACATTGGTAAACAGCTTGTTCCAGATCAGCTGCTGAATATTGGAATGAATCTTCACGGAAAAACCGCAGCATTCAAACTCCTCTTTCAGCCTTGGAAGAAACTCTTGTTTATCCTCTGTGAGCATTCCCACATTGGTATTTCCTGTTCCGCCTCTCCGGATAACTCCGGGGCCCAAAACCGCTCCGTTGTCTTCTGTTGTTCCAATGATAATGTGATCCTCAGGAGCAAATTCTTCCAGTATATCTTCATGACCGGAACCGTTCTGCAGAGTCATTAAATAGGTATCTTCTCCAATCAGGTTCTTTCCTGAGACAAGCGCATCCCTGGAATACAGAGATTTCACAAAAAGAAGTACCAGATCCATGGCAGGAAGACCTTCTGCAGATGTTACTGCATTGGGATAATATACGTTCTCTTCCCCATTCTCCTGAAGTCTGATTCCTTCCTTCCGGATATGTTCTACAATAGCAGGAGAAGTATCCACCAGATAAACTTCATGCTTTTGGGACAAATGACCGCCGTAGATGGATCCCATGGCTCCAGCCCCGATTACTGCAATTTTCATATATTCACCTTCCGTTATCTGGAAAACTCTGCAATTCCCTCAATGGCATAAGCACGGATCGGGCAGGAATCAAGACCTTTGATCGGAATCGGTGTATAGGACATAAAGAAGGTGTCAGTTGTCAGTTCCTCTAAATTCTTAAGCACTTCTAAGAACACCACATCAACCTCCATTAAAACATCATGGAATGCAGAAACATCGGTGTTGTTGCTTTCAATGGAAACACCGTCGCCGAAGCCGACACATTTCACTTTCTTTTCTTTCAGCCATTCTGCTGTTTCACGGCAGATAAAAAGTCTCTTATCTTCCTCTGTGTTGGAAGCCGGAGTAAACGGAGGCAGCTTATACTGGGAATCCAGAATCACGATATCGCCTTCTTTAATCCGGTCGCCGCAGGCTTTCTCTAAATCTTGTGCCTTAATTTTTCCGTTGGGTTCCATATGGGTAATATTTACATAAATAGCACGACCCATAAATGTACCGATTGGAAGTCCCTGAACATCAGTCCAGTTGTCATTGTGATGATACGGACATTCTACATGGGTGCCTAAATGGCTGGTTAAATCCATGATGGTATGGAAATCCGGGATTGGACCACCTGTGTTAAAACGGAATAAATGGCACCTTCTTGATTCGGTTGCCGGATCCAGCTGCTTTGTTAAATCGATAACTCTTAAACCATTGCCTAATTGTGATACGCTCATTTGTTTTTCCTCCTGCGAGATAAAATTTAGTTTGTCTTACTGCTGTTATTATACCTGTATACCGGTATACCGGTCAATCATTTTTTGTTGACTTGTGAAATTTTCTGGGGTATGATAGGCTAAAACCCATGAAAGGAGTTTTTCATGAACGATAGCGGTTCCCTGCAGTCACAGGCTTATAATACCATCAAAGAACAGATTTTATCCAAATCACTGGACTCCGATATTTTATATTCAGAGACCAGACTTGCAAAAGAACTTGGAATTTCACGGACTCCCCTGCGGGAAGCTCTCCAGTGCCTTTCCCAGGATGGTTACATCACCATCATCCCCAGCCGGGGATTTAAGATTCGCCGTCTGGACAAAGAAACGATGCGTGAATCCATTGAAGTCCGCTGTGCCATTGAAGGTTTCTGCGTTCATCTGGCTGCTTCTTTAAGAGGAGACGAACGGTTTATAACACTTCTTAAGGATATGGAAGCGTCTCTTGAGAGGCAGAAGGCCGCCCTGATTTCGGACAACTTTCCTGTCTCGTTTACGGAGGAGGACCATCAGTTTCATATGCTTCTGGTCCATTTCGCCAGAAACAGTGAATTTGACCACTTATTCCAGCGCCTCCTTTATATGATCCATCTGACGACTGCCAATGCCCTTACCGTTACCGGACGGACACAGGCCACATTAGAGGAGCATGAAAATTTTTATCATCACTTAAAAAACGGGAATACGGATCAGGCTTATCAGGTTCTGATAGCGCATCTCATGATGCCTCTTGGCATGAATTTAATCTAACAAAAAACCGGCTGTTAAACTGCCACCTTCACTACTACCTTTTTGACCTGGCAGGGCACTCCTGCCACGCAGCGGGGCTTATGTGCATCCTCCGGTGCCACGATGATCATGTCTCCCTCTTCCAGAAGTACACTGCCGCTAAGTCCCGGCTCTTCATAAAAGATTAAGTCACTCTCTTCCCGACGTTCCTTAACAGTCAGTCCATCCCGCTTGCAGACACCAAACTGTTCCCTGCCGGAAACTACGTACTGGATATCGAAAAACTTCTCGTGAGTTTCAAACAGAGCCTCATCGGGAGAGATTGTGGTGTACTCCTGAACATTTGCCACAACCTGGTCGCCTGCGATGGGATAGCTCCCGGGCTGAAGCGATTGAATGTCAGTTGATTTCAGCCATTCATAGGCCTTTATAAATTTTTCTTCCAGATAATTATATTTCTCTGCAACTGCAATATTAGAAAACAGCATAATCTTCTCCTCTTTCCTCTTAACAGAGCTGTGTTTTATTTGCTTGCAATATCTTTTGTTTCTAAGTTTCCCTTAGAGATAGCGACGATCTGATCCCAGATCTGTTCATCTACATTGACTCCGCTTTCCATACTGTGCTTTCTTGTTTCAATGGTGCGCTCGCCGGGGCAGGTAACTTTGCCGCCCTCTTTTTCCGGATGGGTGGCATCTGCAGCTGCAACTCTCTTATTTAACATTTCCTGAATTTCTTCCCTGGTGCCGAAAAGATAAGGATCATAGGCAATAAAGATCTGACAGCAGCCGGTACAGCTTCCTCTTCCTTCCTCATCCAGATTCAGGCCGCTTTTTCCGTTAGCCATAAGAGCAGCAGCCAGATCCAGAGCGATGGCCATGGAGCTTCCCTTCCAGTATCCCGTAGGAAGAATGCGTTTGCTCTCTTCAATTGCTCCCGGATCATCTGTTAAATTGCCTTCTTTATCAAAGCCGCCGGGGAATGGAAGCTTTTTGCCTGCAAGACGGTATACTCCAAGCTTACCGTAGGCATACTGGCTCATTGCCATATCAAGCACGATGGGGCCGTCTTCTCTTGGAACAGCAATACAGAACGGGTTGTTTCCTACGCCCGGTACATCACTTCCCCAAAGCGGCATACAGCTTTCTGTATTAATCCAGCTGATTCCCATAAATCCTGCTTCTGCCATTCTCCATGCATAAGTACCTCCACGCATCCAGTGAGTGGTGTTTCTTAATGCAACGCAGCCGATTCCGTGCTCTTTGGCAAGTTCCATGGCACGGTCTGCACAGAAGAGGGCATTGGTGATGCCGATTCCCAAATGTCCGTCATAATTCTCAACAGCGCCCTTAGCACCGATTAATTCCGGTTCTCCTTCCGGATCAACCAGTCCATTTAATACATATTCCACAAAACGGGGAACACGGTTTAATCCGTGGCTTTCCACACCGTCCGCACTGGACTGTGAGTGGATTCTGGCACAGATTTCTGCTTTCTCTTTTGAAAGTCCTGCCTGCAGCAGCGCCTTCTCTACTGTTTCTCTCACTGTTTCATAAGGAACTTTTATACTCATATCTTCTCCTTTTCTCCTGCCTTGTTTTATATTGTCATTTCTTCACTGGCTGACGGTTCCTGGGGGGCCGGTCTGGGTTTTCTTTTCGCGCACTGCATCATCTCTTCATACAGTCCGCTTGCCTCTTCCGGCGAATAACCGTAAACCAGAAATACATCCATCAGATACGGAGAATAACTGATCTTCATAATTTCCTGGGCAAAGCCCATTGCTGCAATCTCACTGAAAGCAATCACATTGGAATCGTTATGAATAAATCCCAAAGACCAAAGTCTTATTTTCTCCGTCTTTGTAAAAATTTCATTCTTATACCGTTCTTCTACAAAATGAAAGAGTTCGTGGGCCAATAAAAGTCTGCTTACGTCCAGCCCCTCTGTCAGAACCCGGGTCACTTCCGGGTTCAAAAACAGCCTGGCCGCTTTGTTGACAGCATCCATATAAATACAGATCTTATCAGGCACACGGAATTCTGCAAACAATACGCGTTCAGTCTTTTCCGGAAATTCCGGATAAGAAACGTTCATTCCCATGGCTTTTGCCAGTTCTTTCGGATCCTGGGTTCCATATTCTCTGCATACGATTCCGGCATACTCTTTTCCGCATGCCAGACTCTTTTCCATCCATTCTTTCCGCTGGCCATCATGAAATTTTCCATTCAGGGGCTCTCTGGAAAATGCATAGCCATACCATTCCCAGGGCTCAATTTCTGCCAGGTCTGTAAGCATATCCTCAATGGGACGAATAGGGAAATGGGGGCGCTCATATCTTTGCTGGTTCTGTCTGCCTAAAAGCCCTGCCCCAATGGGTTTTAAGGCTTCCCGAATTTCTTCTTTTGTCATATTTTAACTTTCTCTGACGGATGCGATAATCAGAACTTCCTCTTCCGGTTCCCGATCACCCAGATCCAGACTCATTAACAGCATGACCTGTTCTAAATCCACCGCACTGTAATCACTTACTCTTGGTCCCACGCAGACATAAAAATCAGGCCGCAGTACTGTATCTGTCTTAAATACTGCATTTTCATTCCAGATCTTTTCTACCGTTTCCTCATAATTCTTAATATGGCACTTTTCTACCACACCATCGGAACACTGCACCTTGATAAAACCTTTTTTATCTACGATTCTAAGCGGTGACTTTCCCTCTCTGCTGCCCTGATATACAAAGAACTTATCAGTCTTATCCGCCAGTCTGATATCGGAGACTTTCGGTCCGAAATCTTCTTCTGCCAGTTTGCGTGCTTCTGGTTCATCGCATTCTTTTAAAAGATCGGTTGTTTTTACTTCCGTGGAACCGGTAGCAATGGCAGTAACCTTACCGGTCTGATTGTCAATTTCAATGTGAATTTCCACGGTATCCGGAGAAGCACCGGAGCTGACTGCAAGATCTGCTGCCTCTTTTTTCAAATCCCGGATATCTTCCTGGCTTGGATTAGGAATAACACGTTCTACAACATCACGAACCATGGACAAAGCTACTCCAATAGAAGAGATTACTTCCGCATTCTCCGGGATACTGTACTGAAGTCCCATCTTCCCTGCGCAGTAAGGCACTAAGGAAGCAGCTCCGCCGCCGCAGCCGACCAGTCTCATGCTGTCATGATCCAGCTTATATTTATCTGCCAGAGCATTGATACATGCGCTGACCTTTTCATAATCCTTGTCAAGAATCTGAGTTGCAAGTTCTTCCACTGTAATGCCAAGCTTGTCTGCCACCGGCTTCATCGCCTTGCGGGCAGATGCTGCATTGCCATGTGCAAAGTACTTCTCATCAATAAGTCCCAGGACATTGGCTGCATCCGTGTTTGTAAAACAGATTTTCTTTCCGTTCTTTAAACGCAGAGTTACATAATCAGCAGGATCTCCAGGTTTTGGACTCACCAGCTCGATCTGCGGATCCTCAATTTCCTCCTCCGGCATGAAGCATGCATACTCACAGCCTGCGATATGGGCAGAACGGGGACCTACGTCTACCACAGCCTTATCACCGATACGAACCATGGAACCGCCTGCGCAGCCTAAGATTCTTACATCCAGAGAGTTAATGTACGTATCGTGACCGCCGATTTTAGCGTAATCCACGCCTGGACGGCCGTTTTTAATAACACCGATATTGGTGGTAGTTCCTCCTACCTCGAAGTAGATGGCATTGGAAGCACGAAGATACATTAAAGATCCCATAACCGAAGCAGCTGGGCCGGAAAGAGCAGTAAGAATGGGACGCTTACGCATCTCATTGATTTCCATAACACCTCCGTCACCTCTCATGATCATTAACGGAACTGTAATTCCTGCCGCACGAACCGAACTTTCTGTGGCATTTGCAGTAGACATCATCTTTGGAAGTATGGATGCATTAATTGCAGCCGTACGGGTACGGCGGGTCAGTCCATACAATTTTGTAATATCGGAAGCCATTGTTACCGGCACATTTTTCTTCTTTGCACAGTCGTGGATGCGAAGCTCCTCATCCATGCTGTCTACACCGAATGCCATGGAAGCCACAACTACCTTTGCTCCCTGATCCAGGAGTTCACTGATATTCTTATTAATAACATCCTCGGTCAGCATTTTTTTCTTAATAAACGTATTGTAAACCTTGATCATACGTCCTACTTTTTCATCCAGCACAATATCTTTCAGTGCCAGCTGACGTTTTGCCAGAAATCCTTCCAGACCGCCTCCGGCAACACCTACCACACCTACCGAAGCTACGTCACCTTCAATAAAGGCGTTGGTGGCCTGAGTGGTTGAATGGGCTACGAATACCACATCCTCTGGTAAAATGTTACTTTCCTGCATACAGTTACGAAAGCTCTGTACAACACCGGCAGCAACGCCATCTTTATCATCATGTGTGGTCTTCACTTCATTTTTCCCAATAATTTCATGGGTCTCATTGTCCATGGCTACGCATTTGGTATAAGTTCCGCCTACGTCGATGCCCATTCGGACTGCTCTGTGTTCACGCTCTGCCATTGTATTCCATTCCTTTCCAGATAAATAAGTCAAATTTTACTAACATGTTTTTCATGTACTGCTCCTCAATTACACTCTTTTGAAAAGCGTCCGGGTGCGCAGGGGGCGCGCCCGGACAGGGGTTATCTTTTGGGGTTTTGAGATTTAGTCTCCTTGTCCGAGACTAATATTAAGACAGGAACCATGCAGCGCCAAGTCCACCTAACATGATGAATGTAGCCACATACTGCAGCACTCCGGCAAAATATGCATTGGGAATGGAAAGCTTTAAGAAGTCTCGTGATTCAACCTTCGAATAAGCAAGTCCCCATGCAACCCATGACTGAGTGATACAGCTTCCGATGTTTACGGTAATAGTTGGAATTGCAAATACCGCATAGAGGAACGGAACGGAAAAAGATGCAACGTTGGAAAGTACACCAAGTGTTGCTGCACCACAGCCTACTAAAGTCATTGGTCCGCGGAACAGACCCATGCAAAGAAGTAATGCGAATACAATACAAACAACGATCTCGCTTCTTGGCATTACATTTCCAAGAATTACCTTGAAGTAAGGAGAAGCAAGGGCTGCAACTGAGTTAAACATAGGAAGGGTAAGAAGGAATCCTACCAGCGGAGCGGTATCAACCACACCGTCATAATAAAGCTTGTTTACAAGCTGACAGTTCTCTTTGAAGCTTCCTTTCATTCTTCCGCAAAGGAAAAGTGCAAGGAAACCAGCAATTACGAAGCCTCCGATTACAGAGAAGTCCAGCCAGATTTTTAATACAACCGGTACTACCGGAAGAATTAAGGTATAAAATGGTGCATTTTTCTGCTCGGAAGCAGCGCCTCTTGTCTGAGCAGCCCATGCATGAACTGTTTTTGCACGCTTTAAATAGAAAGCAGCCAGAACAGTAGTAATAACCAGCATGATAATAAGAGCAGCATAACCCCAGTGAGCAGCATACCAGCCCAGTGTGAAATCAGGCATCTCGTCGGGTTTTAAGAAAAACGCACGATACTGTGTGAAGTTAACCGGATTGATATAAATACCTGCTGCAACGGATCCCATGAATGTAAACAGAGCCACAGATTTTGGAATTCCCAAAGACATAAGAATCGGAAGTACGATAACACCGATTGCAATTACCGGGCCTGCACCTGTCATGGCAGTAAAGATAAGAGCAGTTACTACATTTAAAAGTGCTACTGTTACAAATGGCTTGTCTCCGCCTAACTCAACAGTCTTGCGGATCAGGGTTGATGCAATTCCGGTATCCATAAGTACACGGCCAAACCATGCACCCCAGCATACATTAACCAGAGTTGTTCCCCAGCCTTCTGGTGCTGACTGATAAATCTTATTTAAGGCAGCAATCAGAGTATTGTCTTTTCCAAACTGCAGAATCGGATTGGAAGTAAGAAATGACTCGCTTACAAACAGTGTTCCTCCAAGAGGAAGAATGGTCCAAAGAAGAGTAATCAGCAAAAAGCCGATCATCAGGTTATGGCCTTTGATGCAGTAATACGCCAAACCAAAGAAAGAAATTAATAAAATGATACCAATAATGTACTCCACAATAATACCTCCTATAACTTTTTATTCCCCATACTGCTGATAATAGTTAACCGGTCTGCCAATTAGCAGCCTTTTCTCAAAACCTGGATTCCCCGCTCCTTTCCTCTTATATGGTATTTCTATTTCTAACCGGACCTGCTTCCTATGCCTGACCGGAAAAGAACTGTGGATAAATATCCCGAAGTGTACCTGCATTCCATAAAATAGTATTAAAATGATTGGCACAGATCAGGCTGGCTGCTTCCGCATCCTTTCTCCTTATATTATCAAGGAGAAGACGTCCCTCTACCTGAACATGCTCCCAGCTGGTAAGGGAAGACATATCAATCCGGTAGTTAAACGTAGTAAATTGAAGATAGTTTAAGCGCAGCAGATCTGAGTCTATGGTTCTGAATACCTCCCAGGTATACTCCCGCCCGCAAAATGCGGAAAGAAGATAATGCACCTGCTGCTCTATCACCAGAAATTCCAGGGGATTTTCTTTATTTATCTCCAATTTTTGTCGATTTAAAACCTCTTCCAGCTGTTCAAATTGTTTCTCAGTCAATCCCTTGCGGCAAATCTCCTCGATCATGGCCTGTTCCAACACAGTATGCGAAAAAACAACCTGTCTGATCCGCTCTAAATCAAGTAAAGTAACTTCTGTGCCACGCTGGGGATAGACTACAATGTATCCTTCTTCCACCAGGCGGGAGAGTGCATCTCTTACCATGGTCCTGCTGGCATTCATCTGACTGGATAATAAGTTTTCACTCAGCCGCTCTCCCGGTTTAATGGTCAGATTCAGTATCTGCATCCGCAGCTGATTATATATGTCATTTCTCTGATTTCCTTTTTCTTCTTCCACTTCTGCCACTCTTATAATCTCCTTTGTATCAATGGATGTGAAATGCATACAAGTTTTCTATTCCATCAGGATTGCATATCAGTATCCCGGGAAATGCATATCAGTTAGCACTCTATACCTTTGCAGTGATCATCCTTTTTGTAAAATATATCACATTCAACTTTGAAAATCAACTACATTTTTCATAATTCACACATATATCGATAGTTTTTCTCCAATATCGATGTGTTTTTGCACAAATCATTTTTCCATATCTCCTGTTTTTACCCCTCCAAAGATTGCATACAAGTTGGTTTTATCTTGTTTTCCGCGTATGACGGAAGAAACCTGGATGCAAAAACAGACATCGGCATTGTTATCAAACTGCCAAAGTCTGCTTATCATATCTCATTCCAGGTTATCCTATACATTTTTTCCGTTAGAGGCAATGCCATTACTTAAAAACGGCGCAGCCGTAAGATCTCTTACTCTGCGCCGTACTCTCTGATTTTCCGATATAGTGTGGATCGGGAAATCCCCAGGATATCGGCGATATCGGTTTTTGAATACCCACGTTCCAGCATGGTTTTAATCTGCTCTTTTGACAGCTCTTCCAACCCGCTGTATACTTCATCGTTTGCCGGAAGCAGATTCTTATCTTTCAAATCCTCTACTGTCACTCTTCCGGAAAACTCTGCCGCAATTCGTTCAAGAATGATTTCCATACTATGCTTCCCAATCCCTGTAAAATGATTTCTTAAATAAGTGAGCAGCTCTGTGGAAAGCTCTACCCCTTTATTTTCATAAAGCCTCCTGTAATATCCAAGACCAGATGTGACATAACTGCGGAATTTTACCATGTCTTTCTCCATTCCCTCAAAACTGATCTTGTAACGGGCAATGAGGCGGTATAATTCAGAGGAAAACAACTGCTGCTCCACCAAAGACTCCAGCTCTCTGTCAACGCAGAACATAAATCTCACATTGGAACGAACCGATTTATCATGTGTCTTGAATTTTCCAGTCTTCATGAAATCGGCAATATACTGCTGGATATACAAAGGCATCTTCTCCGGATGGACGATTACAACGGTACAGCCATCCGCATTTTTTAAAATTCCGTATTCATCCATCATATAGATTTCAAATAAATCCCTGTAAAGGTTATCCGCATAAACCACATAAAGATCATGAAGATTCCTTTCCGATGTATTAAACACCGCTTTGGCAAGAAGAAGATTTAGCTCGTTATCCGAGCTTTGGATCAGTATATTATGGTTTGTTTTTGCCATCTCCTTTGCCGTTAAAAGCTCCTGTGCAGAAAAATATTTTTTAAGCCAGTCCAGAGTCACCAGGGAACCCTGTTCCGATATGTTGATTCGTTTTACAAAATCACTCTGAGGCTTAAAATAGAACAGAGTTCCAAATTCTGTATCGCTTAAATAAATCTTTTTACTGGATACCACGCCATGAAACAAATGGCCTTTCATCTCGAAGGTCAGCCGGTCATTGCTGATATCCTCATGATTTAGAAAATAATCCTCTATTAATTGAAACGGAAACAGTTCCTTCATGTTGCTTCCCAGCATGTCCTTATCCAAATGGATCACATCGCAGAAACGTTTGTTAACATGAATGATATTTCCGAAATAGTCTGTATAAATAACCGCCTCAAACATTTTATCTATAATAGCCTCAATCTCTTTTAAGCGGTTTTCCAATCCGATGGTTCTTGTTTCATTTTCAATTTTTCCAGAAATAAGTTCGGCAAAATTCTCCAAAAATGAAACGGTTGAATCCAGACTCTCAAACAAAAACTTTGCTCTGTGTCTGGTCAGAACAAGAGCAAGGGCACCCACTGCCTGATTATCAACCCTTATGGGCACTCCTACAAAACTGCTCATCTTGCATTCCCGGTACTGATCACACTTACGGCAGCCCGGAAGACGCGACTTATCTTCCACGATAACATTTCTGTTTTCTATTAATATGGTGGATATGATGGTGCCGATCCTGATATCTGTATAAAGGTTTAAGTATTTAAAGGAACTTCCCACAATGTTCATATTGGTATCTATAATCAAAATGTCTGTATCCAGCGTATCAGAAATAATTCTTGCCAAATGATTGGTATAACTTCCAATTAATCCCAACAGGCTTTTTTCCATCCCCGCACCTCACAAATATTAGTTTTATAAACGCCAAACAGGGATGCTGTATTCGTACAACAACCCTTTTGGTGAAACAGTTTCATTCTGTTTATTAATCCTGGTTCTTACTAAAGGTCACTTCACAGATGGAGTCGCCTTTTGCAATGGTTTTTCCAAGATGGAAGGTGAAATCCTCAAACTGGGAGCAAATTCCCCGGTCTCCATCCATGGCAATCTCACACATCTCTGCAATCAGTTCCTCATCATCCGTCAGCTTTCTCCATGCAGCTACAAGCGGGCAGTGATGAAAGGTGATTTCCAGCTTGTCATCTGTACATTCTGTATCCATCTCAAAGATATTTCTAACATTGTCACTGACAAATTCCTTCTCAAAAGCCTTTAAGTCACTGGTCTTTGTATATTTGTTCTGACCATGGAAGCAGCCGCATTTCTTAATGGCATCATGGGCAAACTCACTGTCTAACCCTCTTTTCTTCGCCTCTGTGAACATATAGTAGAACCATGTGGCTCTGTGCTCGATCCCATCTCTTAAATCCTTGATGTGCTGACCTCTGTCTTCCGGTGTGTTGCTGTACATAACTGTTCCTCCTTAGAAATTAATTTTTTCTTTTATGCAATTCATTAACGTTCCGATTTGATAAGACATGGTAACTGCACCCGGATCCAGATGACCAAGCCCTTTATTGGCCTGGTAAGTTGCTCTTCCCTTTACCGCTTCCATGTTTTTCGTATTCTCGGCACCGTCAACGGCTGCCTGTTTCACAATTTCGCAGATTTCCAATTCACTTTTCCCATCGGAAATCGCCTTTTTATAAGCCATGACCGCCGGTCCAAGGCTGTCAATCATGGTTTTAAATCCTTCTTTGGCCTGCCCTCTTGACATGATGGCCTCCAGCATGGCTTCCAGACTGTCGCAGACTCCCTGGCAGTCCAAAGTTTCCCTTCCCTTTACCGCTTTGGCGGCTGCAAGGTATGCAGAGCCGTAAAGCACTCCTGAGGAACCTCCGATTACTGCCATCATGGTCTTGCCAATCTCCTTAAATTCCTCACTGACAGGAAGCCGGCCCAGTTCTTCTGCTTTCTCAACCAGTTTTTCGAAGCCCATGTTAATATTTGACCAGTGATCACCGTCTCCAGTGGCCAGATCCAGTTCTGTCACGTAGTCTCCGTTTTCATGAATCAGTTCATATGCTTTTTTTATGTATTCCGCATAATCCTTACCTGTTAATTCAAATCCCATAGTTTCACCGCCTTATCTGATTTTTAAAGCCGGAGTATCACAGGGAGCATCGAGAAGCTCCTTTAACTCGTCATCCAGCTTCATAAGGGTTAAAGAACAACCGGTCATATCCAGTGCAGTCATATAATTTCCTACAAGAGTCTTATAAGCCCTGATATTTTTCTCTTCTAATAGCTTCTGAATTTCCATATTCAGAATATAGAGTTCCATAAGAGGTGTTCCGCCAAGACCATTTACCAGCACTGCCACTTCACTTCCGGTATAATCATAGTCCTCAAGAATCTTCTCCAGCAGAATTCCAGCTGTCTCTTTTGCTGTTTTAATCTGTGTTCTTTCTACTCCCGGTTCTCCGTGTATTCCCATTCCAATCTCAATCTCATCGTCTTCAAGAACGAATCCCGGTTTCCCTACCGCAGGAAGAATACAGGGGCTCATAGCCATTCCCATACTTCTGATATTGGCAATGGCCTTCTCAGCTGCCGCTTTCACTTCTTTTAAGCTTCCGCCAAGCTCTGCCTTTGCTCCGGCAATCTTATGAACAAATACAGTACCTGCAATTCCTCTTCTCCCTGTGGAATAGGTGCTGTCAGGAACGGCCACATCATCCTTAACAACTACGCTTTCCACCTCAATATCCTCTGCCTCTGCAAGATCAGAGGCAAGGCCAAAATTCATAATATCTCCGGAATAGTTCTTAATAATTAAAAGAACTCCCTTTCCGGAATTCATCCGGTTTATGGCATCGCCGATCCTGTCAGGGCTGGGGGAGGAAAATACATTCCCCGATACAGCCGCATCTAACATGCCTTTCCCCACATATCCTGCGTGGGCCGGTTCATGTCCTGCCCCGCCTCCGGAGATAACGGCTACTTTATCCGCCTTTTCCTTCCGGGATATCACTTCATACCCCGGTGTATACAAAAGCTCCGGATGGGCAAGCTCCATTCCGCGAAGAGCCTCTCCTACTACGTCCATCGGTTTGTTGATAATCTTTTTCATGGTACCTCCTTTAACCTAAGCCTAAATACGCTTTTTTAATTCTGGGATCATTTGCAATCTCTTTGGCATCCCCTGACATGGTGACTCTGCCATTTTCAAGTACATATGCCCTGTGTGAGGCACTTAATGCCATGTTGGCGTTCTGCTCAATCAGAAGAATCGTCACTCCCTGCCTGTTAATTTCTTTTATCAGATCAAAAATCAGCAGTACAAAGTTAGGGGCCAGACCAAGAGACGGCTCATCTAACAGCAGCAGCTCAGGTCCGCACATCAGCGCTCTTCCAATGGCCAGCATCTGCTGTTCTCCTCCCGAGAGCGTTCCTGCCGTCTGCCTGATTCGTTCCTTAAGCCTGGGAAATATCTGGTAAACCCGCTCGTAGCTGTCGGCTATCTTTTTCTTATCGTTTACCGTGTAAGCGCCAAGGCGGAGATTTTCTTCCACTGTAAGAGCAGGAAATACCTCTCTGCCTTCCGGAGATATGCTGATTCCCAGCTTTGTCATAAAATGGGGCGGGCTGTTGGTAATCTCCCTGCCCATAAACTCAACCCTGCCTCCGGATGATCTTGCAATCCCCACGATGGTATTTAACAGAGTGGATTTCCCTGCACCGTTGCTGCCGATTAAGGAGACGACTTCCCCTTTTCCAATCTCCATATCCACACCTTTGAGAGCGTGTATGGGACCGTAGTGAGTATTTAAATCAGTTATCTTCAGCATCCTTATGCACCCCTCCCAAATAAGCCTCAATGACACGTTCATTGTTCGCAATCTCCACAGGAAGCCCGTGTGCAATGGGCTTGCCGTGGTCAATCACATAAATCCGGTCTGAGATATTCATAACCACGCTCATATCGTGTTCGATCAGCAGCACAGTATATCCCTTCTTCTTTAAGGACCGGATAAAAAGCATCAGCTCCTCTGATTCCTTCGGGTTCATCCCTGCTGCCGGTTCATCTAATAAAAGCAGCCCGGCACCAGTTGCAATTGCCCTGGCAATTTCCAGCTTTCTCTGGTCTCCATAAGGAAGATTGGACGCATAATCATCTTTTCTGTGCTCCAGCCCTACCGACTTAAGAAGTTCAATTGCCTGAAGTACCTTTTCATCTTCTTCCTTCCGGTATTTTGCCGTACGGAAGGTGGAATCTAAAAAACTGTAAGAGGTTTTAATATGCGCTCCAATCAGTACATTTTCAATTACCCTCATATCCTGAAACAGCCGGATATTCTGGAAGGTCCGGGACATTCCTGCCATGACGATATGCTTGGGCTTTTTATTCTGAATCTCTTCTCCGTTAAAGACGATGGTTCCCTCGTCCACCTGGTACACACCCGTCAGCATATTAAATACCGTTGTTTTCCCCGCCCCATTGGGACCGATTATGGAAACCACTTCTCCTTTATTTATCTCAAAGTTCACCTGTTCTACTGCAACAATACCGCCGAACCTCTTGGTAATTCCTCTCACGGATAGATATGCATTGTCAGCCATTGTCTCCTGCCTCCTCTGTCCCCGCTGTTTTAAGCCTTTCCATGACCTGTTTTGATAATTTATATGGAAGCTGTGATTTCCAGCCAAGTATTCCCTGAGGTCTGAAGCGCATCATCACTACCAGAATTACACCGTATAAAACGAAACGGTAAACCATTAAGAATCTGGACACCTCCGGAAGGGCGATAAGAATGGCTGCTCCAAGGAACATTCCCCGAATGGTTCCCATTCCCCCCAGAATTACGATGGAAAGAATCAGTGTAGATACGTCAAAATTAAAGGTATTGGGATCCACATATCCGATGAGCGTGGCGTACAGCGCTCCTGCAGCTGCACATATGCAGGCCGACAGCACAAAGGCCAGGATCTTATAGTAGGTAACATTAATCCCCATCATCACGCTGGCAAGCTCGTCTCCTTTAATTGCCTGAAGTGCCCTGCCTGTTTTCGATTTAACAAGAACCAGACAGAAGACAGTACAGACAACCAGTATGATCATAACCAGATAGTAAAGACCATGATTGGCAATGGTAAGCTTCATGCCGAAAACGGCAGGCTTTGGAATATTTTTTACGCCCAGGGTTCCGTTGGTCACCGGAGCCCAGTTCATGGCGATCATTTTTATAATTTCTCCGAATCCCAATGTAACAATGGAAAGATAGGTTCCGGTCAGCCGGAGCGTGGGGAGTCCCAGAAGAATTCCCACCAGACCCGCTGCCACCATGCCAAAGAGCATGGACGGAAAAAAGCTCCAGCCCAGCTTCACTGCACAAAGGGAGGCTGTATAGGCTCCGATTGCGACAAATCCCGCATGTCCTAAGGACACCAGACCGGTATAGCCGGTGAGTATGTTAAGTCCAAGACCAAACATGGCATAAACTGCCATTTTTACAACTACAGTGAGAAAATACTGGTTGTTTACTCCTTTTGGAAGCAGGCAGAGAGTTGCTGCCAGCAAAATAAGAAGTATCTTCTGATTCTTTCCTGTAAAGCTTTCAAACTGATATAAAAAGCTGTGTTTTTCCATTTTTGTATTTGCCATATTTTATACCTTCGTGATCCCTTTCTTTCCGAACAACCCATTAGGTCTTACGATCAGAACAATAATCAATATGATAAATGCCATGGAATCCCGGTAGGTGGATCCTAAAACAGTGGCTGCCATTGACTCTGACACTCCCACCACCAAACCTCCGATAATTGCACCGGGAAGGCTCCCGATTCCGCCAAGAACAGCGGCAGCGAATGCTTTTAAGCCTGCCATAAATCCCATATTAGGGTAAACAATCTGGTAATAGCTCCCCACCAGGGAACCGGCAATGGATGCTGATATCCCGCTTAGAAAAAATGTAAATGAAATAACAAAGTTTACGTTGATTCCCATCAGGTTTGCAGCCTTCGGGTTCTGCTCCGCAGCTCTCATTGCCAGCCCGATTTTTGTATAGAATACAACTCCAACCAGAAGAAGCATCAGAATCAGGGATACCACACACATTCCGATCTGTGTGGATGAAATAACGATTTTTCCAATCTGCAGGGTCCCAAAATCAAACAGTGGCGGAAACGCACGTTTTTCACTTCCAAAAACCGCAATCAGAAGGTTGGTCACAATATTGGAAATTCCAATGGTTGTAATTAAAGAAGCAATAGGAATAGACTTTTTCTTTCTTAAGGGCTCAAGGGCAAGCTTATCAATCGCTACTCCAAGGACACCTGTAAGCACCATACTGGCTATCAGTCCGGGAATTACGCCGAACCGGAGACCAATGAAAACCATAGCCATCTGAGCACCGAAAGCATAGACGGAACCGTGAGAAAAATTGACCAGCCGAAGTATACCAAACACAAGGGAATATCCTACCGCAATCAGGGCATATCCCATTCCCAAAGCCAGTCCGTTAAATATCTGTTGTGCAATCATGGCTTCACCTTTCTGCGGGAACAGCATCTCACCATTCCCGCTGCTAAATCTAGTTCATCTTGACAAATTTTCCGTCTTTAATTGTAACCTTATTAAACTGCTTATCAACATCACCCTGCTCGTCAAACTTAATGTCTCCGGTTACTCCTTTGTAACTGATTTCATTTAACTTATCCCTTACCTTCTCTGAATCTGCCGTACCCGCTTCCTTCATGGCCGTCAGGAGAATTCCGACTGAATCATATGCCTGAGAGGTCAGGGCAGAGGGTGAATTTCCATAAGCCTTTGTGTATTGATCCACATATGTCTTAACAGCCGCATCATCAGATTCTGAGAAGAAAATGACCGGGAAGCAGACACCTTCCACCGCTTCACCGCCCAGCTGAATCAGCTGCTGGCTGTAGGCATTGGAGAAACCAACAATCGCAATATCAGGATTAATGTTTTTATACTGTTTGGCAACAGGAGCAACCAGATTGTACATTCCGCAGCAGATTACCACATCTGCTCCCGCTTCGTTCAGCTTGGTAATAGCCGGTGTATAATCATCTGAGCCCTCCATTACTTCTTCATGGGCAACTACCTTCACATTAGGATCATTTAATCCGGCAACCAGATCTTTGATGATACCTGATGTATTGGTTCCCCAGTCAGTCATAATGGAAATGATACCGATATTCTTCTTTCCCAGGTCATGGACAGCAATATCTACAGAAGCCGCGCCTTCTTTTGATATAACTGTATTATTTCTGAAAATATAGTTTCCGATTTTTGAATAATCCGGGTGGGAAGCAGACGGTGAAATCTCTATGATTTTATTTTCCTGGTAAATAGGAGCTGCCGTCATACATACTCCGGATGAAAAATGACCGATAACTCCGCTTATATCGCCATCCGAAACAATCTTCTGGGCAATGGTCGTTGCCTCTTCTGATGTATTCTTATCATCATAAGGAACTATTTCAATCTGTTTGCCCAGAACCCCTCCCTGAGCATTCCACTGATCTGCCATCAGTTTGGCTGCATTGGTAAAACCAATACCATATTCAGAATTGTCTCCTGTCATAGGACCGGCTACTGCAATTTTTACTGTCTCTTCTCCGCCTTTTGCGCTGGTTCCCTCCGTCTTAGCCGCAGAAGTACTGTTCGATCCATCCGCACTCTGTCCACTCCCCTGTGCACAGCCTGAAAGTAACCCCGCCAACGCCATCATTGCCAATGAATACCTGATAAACCCCTTTTTCATAACTGAAACTACCTTCCTTTCCTCATCTGAGTTGTTTTATTAACCCTGAACCATAATGTTTAAAATGACCTCGTCTGTCTCTTTCATCCCTTCCCTTGCCAGTGTTATTACCCCATCCACTGTCTTCTGGACATCTTCCTTCACAATCCCGTCTCCCGGAAGAAAGACATGACCGTTCATGGATAAATAACTGCCCATAATTGCCGCATCCACGCTGGAAGCAATCTTTGCTGCGCAGGAGGCGCTGGCACCATCGCATACAATACCCGAAGTATTAGCCAGAGTGTTGATAATGGTGTGTTCAATCTGTTCCCTCTGGCCACCCATTAAGTAAGTGATTCCGGCTCCCGCACCCGCTGCCGCGCTCACCGCACCGCAGTAAGCAGACAGCCTTCCCATACGGTATTTCTGATAAATGGCAATTAAATTGCTCAGCACCAGTGCCCGGTATAACTCCTCTTCCGGGCTCCTGAGAGTCTTGGCATATTCTATGACCGGGAGGGATACCGTCATCCCCTGATTTCCACTTCCGGAGTTAATTACTACCGGAAGTTCACAGCCGTTCATTCGGGCATCCGACCCGGCTGCTGCTACTGCTTTCGCCCTGATTTTTACATCATCCCCATACACTGATAAAAGCGTTTTTCCTATCTCGGCTCCGTAGCTGCTGGACAGCCCTGCCTGGGCAATATTGGTGTTGCATTCAATCTGTTCTTTAATCAGCCTCCTCACATTTTTCAAGTCTACCTGTTCTGTAAATTCAAATATGGAATCCATATTCAGACAGCTGTAATCTACCTGTTGTTCTTCTTTGCATTCTGTCGCTTCAAAAAGAACCTGCTTATTTTTTTCGATTCCTGTAATTCCCAGATGGGTTTTTTTAAGTTCTACCCTCACCTCGTCCGGCCCCTGTGTCATAATCACAATTAAGTGAAGCTTTTCCGCGGTATCAAGCAGCTCAACCCGGCATATTTTTTCCTGAAGCAGCCGGTTTGCAATCTGTAAATCCTGTTCCCTTACTGAGGTCAATACTTCAAGACCCTTATCCGGATCTCCTCCCACTGCCCCCACTGCTGCCGCAGCCTCAATTCCCTTCATGCCTCCGGTCATGGGAACAACAACTGCTTTTGCATTCTTAATCATGTTTCCGCTGCAGGAAACTGTAATTTTTTCTGGAATTGCTCCCAGATATTTTTTTGCCGCTGCGCTTGCATAAGCAATCGCTATGGGCTCCGTGCACCCCAGTGCTTTCACCAGCTCCGTCTCCAGGATATGTATCAGCTGGTTTTCTGTCGTTTTCTGCATGTTCCTCCAATCTGCTGCGCTGCTGCCAATTGCTTCATCATTCATTTTCCACATCAGTATTTTTGTCGTTTTTTGTAATTTTATGTAATTCTTTCGTGATTTCAGTATATCATTTGCCTGTCTGTAAAGCAACGAAATTTTGTGCACTTTAACTAATTTTTATCATTTTCAGCGTTTTTATTGGTTGTTTTATACATTTATTTTGTTTATTTTATTGGTTTTAGATAGAGATTGCAAATTAAATGTGTCATTTTGACACACTTGTTTTTATTAAGTCAAAAATCATAGCAAACTGCTTAAGGACTTTCGTTGCATTTCTGATATATTGGTATAAAAATACCGCATGCAGCTCACATATAGCCACATGCGGTATGCCCATGAATCACTGGTAATGACCTCAATCATACTTGTGCCCGTACACAGATAACAATTTACAACAAACACGAATAGCACGCATCCTGAAGAAACAAAAAACGCGGTCCTGGATAATATTTTCCAGGACCGCACTTTTTATTTTTTTATTTTACAGGATAAAAACCAGAAGGTACTTCACTTAAATTAATCATAATATTCTTTGTCTGTGTATAATGCTCCAGCATCACCTTATGTGTCTCACGTCCGACTCCGGAAGTCTTATATCCTCCAAAAGGCGCTCCTTCCGGTATTGCATTGTAGGTATTCACCCACATACGTCCTGTTTCCACAGCTCTTGCCACGCGTATTGCCCGGTTAATATCTCTGGTCCATACAGCTCCTCCCAGTCCGAATTCACTGTCATTGGCCATGGCAATCACTTCATCTTCTGTCTTAAATTTAATGATGCAGGCAACCGGTCCGAAGATTTCTTCCTTTGCCACTCTCATATCATTGGTTACATCTCCAAGAAGAGTGGGACGGAGAAATGCGCCATTCTCAAGACCATCTCCGGTAAATGCCTCTCCTCCGCACAGAACCTTAGCTCCTTCTTCCCTGCCAATTTCCACATATCCTAATATTTTCTCCAGATGTCCTTTATTGATCTGACTTCCCATCTGAGTATCCTCTTCCCATGGAAGCCCTACTTTAACCTTGTTAAAACGTTCCACAGCCTCCTTTACAAACCGGTCATAGATTCCCTCCTGTACAAAAACTCTGGAACCTGCGCAGCACACCTGACCCTGGTTAAATAGAATTCCAAGCTGCACACCATCCATGGCCATCTCCCAGTCACAGTCATCAAAGAAAATATTAGCCGACTTTCCACCCAGCTCCAGTGTTGCAGGAATCAGCTTTTCGGCCGCAGCCAGAGCTACGTTTCTTCCCACCTCTGTAGATCCCGTAAATGCCAGTTTTCTGAAACCAGGATGCTCCAGCATATACTGACCTGATTTTGAACCGCCTCCTGAAATCACGTTAAAGACACCTGCAGGAATTACATCCTGAATCAGTCTTGCCAGCTCAAATACGCTTAAAGGCGTCGCACTTGAGGTCTTAAATACGGTGCAGCAGCCGCTTGCAAGAACAGGCGCCAGCTTCCAGGCCGCCATTAAAAACGGAAAGTTCCATGGAACGATCTGGCCGACTACGCCAATGGGTTCTTTTAAAATAAGACTGAGCATATTCTCTCCCAGTATGCTGGCGCTTCCCTCCTCTGCCATGATGCAGCCTGCGAAATAACGAAAATGCTGGGCTGCCAGCGGAATATCTACGTTTAACGTCTCCCTGACTGGCTTTCCATTATCCAGCGTTTCAACCATAGCCAGATGTTCCTTGTTCGCGTCAATAATATCTGCAATCCGATTTAAGATTGCCGCTCTCTGATTAACCGGAACATTCTTCCAGGTTTCAAAAGCCTTCCAGGCAGCTTTTACCGCCTCATCCACATCTTCCTTTGTCGCTTCCGCACACTGTGCAAGAACTCTGCCGTCTGCCGGGCAGGTGACTGTAAATGTTTTTCCGTCAGAAGCAGGCTTCCACTGTCCTCCTATAAATAACTGATATGTATTCTGAAGTATAACGTCCTTCATATGCTTTTCCTCGCTTTCATTTATATATTTTTATTGACTTGTTATTGACCATAGTCATTTATACTCATTATAGGCTTAATTTTATAACTGTCAATTTAATTATTTTTTTCACATTTTATTGATATTTATTTATCCTTAATTGATTATCATTTAACAATCGTTATTATTTTATTTGTTAAAACTTCAATATAAATTATCTGTTTTTATTCAGAAAGCAATGTAAAGTTAACATATGCTTCGCCTATCTTTTTCATTAAGAAATCCAATTAAAGGGGATTTGCAAGACCACATCGATATGTTCTTAACGATTATGACAGTAATAGAATTCAAGAGGAGAGATGAAAACAGCTGAATTACGATATTTATTTAACTAAGACTTCAAAAATATATTTTTAAACGCAAAAATCGGGAAACCTCAGAATCAAGGTTTCCCGATTTTAATTAAGAAGCGGGTGATGGGAATCGAACCCACGTATCTAGCTTGGAAGGCTAGTGTTCTACCATTGAACTACACCCGCAAGGATTTCAGAAATATTTCAAATGTGCTTCGAGAAGCACAGTGCCCAAAGCCGGAATCGAACCAGCGACACGAGGATTTTCAGTCCTCTGCTCTACCAACTGAGCTATCTGGGCTTATTCTCCTGCAACATCAGTAATTCTACAAGATTTTCTCCCAATTGTCAAGACAAGTTTTTTAAATTTTGGAAAAAAATATAAAATAATAAAATCTTATATTGACCATATTATAAAAGTGTAATATTATAACTTTATAATATGAAAGGAGATTCATCATGTCCTTAAGCCACAGCATACTGGGTTTCTTATCTTACGGAAGTATGACCGGATACGATCTGGCCAAGGCTTTCGGTTCATCTGTCCGGTTTTTCTGGTACGCCCAGACCAGTCAGATATACTTAGAACTTAATAAACTGGAGAAAAAAGAATGTGTCACCTGCGAAATCATTATCCAGACAGAAAAGCCCAGCAAAAAACTTTATTCCATAACGCCAAAAGGAAAACAGGAATTTCTCCGCTGGCTTTCCCAGGAGAATGACGAATTCTCCAAGGGAAATAAAAATGCTTTTTTAATGAAAGTCTTCTTTTCCGGCTGCCGGCCTCCCAAAGAGTGTATTGACATGCTGACTGACTTTATCAGAGACTGCAGCCATTATCAAAACGAGATGAAGCAGATCCCTGACAGCATCGGCCAGTACGGCAGTCTGGTGGAAACGGAGCAAAAACTGTATTGGGAACTTTCCGCAGATTTTGGCTATAGCTATATTGAAATGTGTATAGACTGGGCCCGCAGATCTATTAAGAAACTGGAGGAGCTGACATGAATGTCCTGATCATAAACGGAAGTCCCAAAGGCACAAAAAGCAATTCTCTGCGGCTGACAGAAGCATTTATCGAAGGAATGAAAGAAACATCACCTGTTCATGCAGAGACTCTGACCGTTTCACAGCTGGACATCAAGCCGTGTGCCGGCTGCTTTCGCTGCTGGAAGGATACCCCGGGTAAATGCTGTATTTCCGATGACATGGCAATGGTAATAGAAAAAATATTATCCGCTGATGTTGTTATATACAGCTTTCCTCTATATTATTTCGGACTGCCCTCCCAGTTAAAGGCGCTGATAGACAGACAGCTTCCCATGGTTTTACCATTTATGGAAGGAGGCTCCCGAAACGGCTCCCACCCTTCCCGGTATGACATGACAGACAAACGTTATGTGCTGGTCTCCACCTGCGGCTTCTATACAGCGGAAGGCAATTACGATGCCGTTGACGCACAGTTTTCCCACCATCTGGGTAAAGGCAGGTACGAAACCATATACTGCGGCCAGGGCGAGCTATTTCATATTCCTGAATTGAAAAATCGTACAGATCAGTATTTAATGGCTGTCCGTGCTGCAGGCAGAGAATTTGCTGATGGCAGAATAAGCAGGGAAACCAGAGATCTGCTTTCTCAGCATCTATTTCCAAGAGACGTATTTGAACGTATGGCAGATGCCAGCTGGGGAGTTGAGCCGCCAGATCAGACCAGAGTACAGGAGAAGTCCCACCCAGCCATTACATTTACCAGACAGATGGCTGCGCTCTACCGGAAGGAATCGTGGAAAGGAAAAGATCTTGTTTTGGAAATGCATTATACCGATGAAGATAAAACCGCTCAGCTGATAATGGGAAAAGACAGCTGTGAGGTTTTAACCCGGAATTTTCAGCCCTTTACCACCAGGATTTCAACGCCTCTTTCTGTGTGGATGAGCATAGCAAAGGGAGACATCGACGGTCAGACTGCACTGATGAAACATCTCTATCAGGTAGACGGCGATTTTGGACTGCTGATTCGCTGGGATGATTATCTGGGTTCAGTATCAAAACCCCATGTTCAGCAGGCTGTTCCCAAAAAGGAAAGCAACATGACTCTTATGCTGCTCCCGTGGTTTCCTCTATGGTTTACAGGCATTTATCATCCTGCTTTGAGTGGAATCCTTTCGATTTTAGTAAGCGCAGCCATACCTTTCTTCTTTTTTCGGTATCAGGCCACCGTATTTGACGTGTTCTCAGGATTTACGGCGGCGCTGCTTGGAATACTTGTCATAACAGGATTTCCCCCCCTGATACTTGTGCCCGTATCCTATCTTTTGTTCGGGCTGATGTGGTCTGTGACTGTATTTTGGAAAGTTCCCCTGACCGCTTACTATTCCATGAATGGATATGGAGGAGAAACCGCGTTAAAGAATCCTCTTTTTATAAAAACCAACCGGATTCTGACGGCTTGCTGGGGAATACTATATCTGGCCACTCCTCTGTGGACTTATCTGTTTCTAATTTCAGATTTTAAATCGCCTTTAAGTATCATCAATGCGATACTTCCATTTCTACTTGGCTGCTTCACCAAATGGTTCCAGAAGTGGTATCCTGCCTATTACGCAGCCAGTAAAAAGAGTAAAATTTAATTGTAATATCAATAATATTGTAATATAATACGAAAAGCAGGGAATGAAGTTCTCCCCAAGGCAAGACCTTAAACCGCTTAATAAGCTGATGACTTCTGTGATGAAAACTCGCAGACGCATCAGCTTTTTTAATTGACTTTACAGAATGGAGAAAATGTATACATGTGTTAGCCTTTCAACCCTGTTGTGGCAATACCTTCCACAAAATATTTTTGTGCCATGAAAAACAACACAATTAAAGGGATAACCGAAACCAATGCAATAGCTAACACCTGATTCCAGGCCACATTTGCTCCAATATCCAAAGACATGCGAAGCGCCAGAGACAGGGGATATTTATTAACAGAATTAATAAATATCAACGGATTCATAAAATCATTCCAGGTCCACATAAATTGGAACAACCCGGCGGAAAATAAAGCAGGCTTCATCAGCGGCAGCAGTATGTTCCAAAACACTCTGAAAGTTCCACATCCGTCTATATAGGCAGATTCATCCAAATCCCGCGGCATGGAGCGAAAGAATTGAATTAACTGGTATATAAAAAATGGATAACAGGCGAATATGGCAAGCATGTAAAACGGCAAATAAGAATTCAGCCAGCCAAGCTGGTTAAACAGTGTATATCTTGGAATTATGATAACCGCATTGGGTAACATTAATGTGGCAATTAATATAGAAAACAGAACTTTTTTAAAGGGAAAATTAAATCTTGCAAACCCATAAGCTACAACGGCACTGGATATTACGGTAAATATGACCACTGGAATTACCAGTAAAAAAGTATTCTTAAAAAATGTCACATATGTAATTCTCCCATTACCATTCCATCCATTCACATATCCGCTCCAGTCATAGCAGCTTGGTAAAAGTTTGGCTGACCCAAATATCTCAGCGTTGGTTTTAAAGGTTGAAAAAAACAGCCATATAATAGGGTATATCATTAAAATCCCAAACATGGTCATAAAAATATAGGTAATACTCTTACTTTTTCTTTTTTTCTTCATCTTTGTTAACATTCCTTCCGCTTCTCTCAAGTCACAAATAAGAATTTAAGCCTTTACTCTTTGATTTATAATACTTCCTTAATCATCATAATGTACCCAGTATTTGGATGTTCCAAAAAGTATGACGGTCATAATCATAATAAGAACAAACATTACCCAGGATACTGCACTGGCATAACCCATTTTAAAGTTGGAAAATGCTTCACTATAAAGTTTCATACCCAGAACATAGGTGGCCTTATCAGGTCCTCCGTTGGTAATAACAAAGGCAGAGGTAAAGTTCTGGAATGCCTGAATGGTCTGCATGATTAAATTAAAGAACAAAATCGGTGTAATAGAGGGAAACGTAATTGCCCAAAAGGTTCTCCATTTTCCGGCTCCATCCACACCAGCTGCTTCATATAGTTCTCTGGGTACTTGTTTTAAAGCAGCCAGTAAAAGAACCATGGAGGAACCAAACTGCCAGATTTCCAGTAAACATATGGTTGGTAGGGCAATTGACGGATTACCCAGCCAGTTAGGCCCCTGTATGCCTAAGATGGCCAGCAGGCTGTTGACCACACCGTCACTCACAAACATTAATTTCCAGAGAATTGCAACTGCTATACTTCCGCCCATAAGAGACGGAATATAATAAATGGTACGTACCAGGTTAATCGCTTTTAATTTCTGACTTAAAATTAAAGCAACGATCATGGCAATAATCAATTTACCAGGAACGGTAATAAATACATACCCGAAAGTAACTTTAATACAATTTATAATATCTTGATCAATCGTAAATAAACGCTTGTAATTTTCTAGTCCAATCCACTCAAAGGTGGCTATATTATATTTTGAAAACGAAAAAACAAATGAGCTAATGAACGGATATGCCTGAAAAATCAGGACACCAAGTATCCAGGGGAAAATATAAACAAGTCCCATTAAATCTCTTTTCGTATAGGCATGAACCTTTTTAATCTTCATTTGCTGTGTCATATTAACCTTCTTTCTTACTTTTTAACAAGCAAGGGACTTTTTTCTATTAGATAAAATCAGGGCTGCTACAAATATTTGCAACAGCCCCGGATATTTACTGCTGTTGTGCCAGAAAATCATCAATAAGTGCTATTGAATCATCTGCTACTTTCTCGGGTGTGGAGTTGCCGTAAGCAATACTTTCCACCATATCGATAATAATCTGGGAAATTTCAGAACCTGTTGTATAACCATGTTCCGGTACACCATTTAAAGGAGCTGTTAAATCTGTAGCTTCTTTTACTGCCGTATTAATTAAACCGTTGGCATTTAAAATTTGACGATTTTTTTCAATCGCAGGAATGGATCTTAAATCTTTTAAGGTCAGACTTGCTTCCTGGCTGTTAAAGAAATAATCCCAGAAAGCAGCTGCAACTTCCGGATTTTCACAGGTATTTGCGGTTGCCATAACCTGAGGCGGTGCATTTACATAACCATCATTCTGGCGGTCTTCCGGCATGGGAGTTTGAACCGCAATAAAGTTTTTATCCTCACTATTGTAAGCGTTGATTAAATTGTTCACCGCAGAGGAATAATTCAGAGCTGCTACAAATTCTCCTGCAATCCATTTTGTATTTGTATCAGTAGCGTTATAGAAAGGTGCACTTTCCTGTGCCGGCTGAACGGTACCGGATTCATATAGCTCTTTAACATAATTAAGTACTTCTACCAACTGTTCTTTTGTAAAGCTTCTTTGTTTTTCTTCATCCCTGATAAACGGATAACCGGTCTTTTGCATAATCATCGGACGGATAATTTCAGAGGCTACGGTTAAGGTATCAAGATTTAATAAATATAAATCAGGGTCATAAGCCCGGACCTGTTTTCCCATTTCAATTAAAGAATCCCAGGTAATCTGTGACTTATAATCTAAACCGATTTTATCGGCGAGGGTAGTGTTAAAAATAAATCCGGGCCCTGCTGTACCAGTAGGTACGGCTAACAATTTACTATTATATTCACCATAGTTTTTAATCATGTTTTCATCAAATACGGTTGTGTCAAAGTAGTCCTTGTATTCGTTGTAATCAATAAAATAATCCCCGTTCTCAACCAGTTCAAAGAACCAGGCCGGATCACACTGGATTAAGTCTGCTGCTGCACCACTGTATAACTGGGTAACCAGTTTTTCCTTATAACCTTCATTACCGCCGTACTCGGCTTCGATGGTTACATTGGGATACAGTTCCATAAACTGGTCAATCACCTGTAATGTAGCGTTATTTCTTTCATCACCGCCCCACCACATAAAACGCAATGTTACCGGTTTATCGGTAATATGCTTTAACTGGTATCCGGATGGGGTGGTTTTTACCTCACCTGCTGCGGAATCTGAAGTTTTATCATCAGAAACTGCATCTCCTCCTTTTGTCTGCTCCTGACCGGTCTGTGTTGTTCCCCCGTTTTTAGAACACCCTGCTAACATAGAAGTTGTCATCACCAATGCTAAAATCGTTGTAAATACTTTTTTCATTGCTAACCTCCCATAAATATTTGTGACTCCTATTATACCGTCTTCTTTCCAGAAAAAACAGTAACCCGAATTTTTATAAAGTATCTTTACCAAGCGAAATCAGTAAGCAAAGGTATCATTTTCTGTTATTTGTTTTCGTTATTTGATATTATCCTCACCCCACTGGAAAAGGGTCTTTATATATGCTATCATAACTGATGTAACTGACAGATTTAATTTATGACGGGAAGGAAAATGAGATGTATCAACTGATTATTATTGACGATGAAGAACATGTCAGCAATGGAATATCCAATATATTTCCCTGGGAAAATGTTGGTTTTGAAGTAGCTGGAATTTTTAATGACGGGGAATCCGCCCTGGAATATGTATATAATCATGAAGTACAGGTTGTCATGACCGATATACGCATGCCAAAACTTTCAGGTATTGACATTGCAAAGCAGCTCTCCATAAGAAAACCCGAAGTTAAAGTTATTTTTATAAGCGGATACAGTGATTTCAAATATATGAAATCTGCAATTATACATTCTGTCTGTGACTATCTGTTAAAGCCCATTAAATATGAGGAGCTCCTTACCTGTTTTCAGCGCGTATGCGAACAATTAAATAAAGAAAAGAATATTAAAGAACCGGAACAGCATTATTCGTATTACCAGCAAATCATTAACATCACTCTTCAGTATATTGATAACCATATACAGGATGCATCTTTAGAAGACGTCGCTATTCAGATTAATATGAGTCCCAGCTATTTATCGAGGCTTATTAAAGAAAAATCCGGTAAAAACTTTTCCACCTACCTGTTGGAAGCCCGGATGAAAAAAGCTGCCGAATTGCTAAAGAGCATCAAATATAAACATTATGAAATTGCATTTATGGTAGGTTACGACAATCCCAAAAATTTTTCCAGGACCTTTAAGCAATACTATGGAATGTCCCCAAAGGAATTTCGCGATCAATAACCATACGGAAGGGGTTTTATGCGTAAACGCTTATTTTTAAGAAGGTTTTTTTTATATTTTTCAGTAATAGCACTGCCTTTAGTACTGACCTTATTAATTTACTCAAGCCTAAGCAAACAAACCCAAAAAGAAAAAGCCCAACAGACCACTCTTCGGTCCTTGTCCCTGGTAAGTGATTCTTTGAGTCTTTCACTTGATAATGCAACTTATCAACGGGATCTCTTTACTGGTACCCCAAGGCTTATGTCATCTTTAAAGAAGATCATATTAAAAAATACCATGACCTATTCCGATGTAATCTTTTTTAACTGCATCAAAATATTAATTAATATTTCAATCAATTCCAACCTTAATATACATTCCGTTTATTTAAGTATTGATAACACCGACCGTTTTATCAATTCAGACAGCGGAATTCAGGCTCTAAAAGATTTCAAAGATCAGCAGTGGCACGATTTGTACACTTCTCATGACAGGAATGATAAAATCTGGACCTGCAACCGTACTTACTATGAATATGGACGGCCTATTCAGTTGGTCAGCGTTTATCTGCGTTTAAATAACGCCCGCGGGGTAATCGTTGTAAACCTTTATCCAGACAGGCTTCAAGCCATGATAAACCAAACTGTTTTTAATCAAAAGGAAGCTGTTTTTCTTCTTAATTCCGATGACGAAATTCTATTATGCAATGACGCAGGAACCAGTTATATCAATAAAAATGGTGATAGCGTTTTGGATAAAATAACATCAACAGATTTTAAAACTCTTAAACCAACCAAATTTAAAATAGAAGGTAAAACCTATTTTGCAACACTGACACAGGAGACCGAATATGGCTACTATCTCCTGTCACTAATAGAAGAAAAGGATTATTACACCCTTTCTACTTATTTCAGCACTACTTTTATTATTTTAGCCATTTGTGCGGTCATTATGTCCTTAGTAACTTCCCTCTATGTTACCGTAAAAAACGTCCATCAGTTTTATTATCTCTTTGATATATTAAATGATGCGGAACATGGTAAATTAATCCGGCAGGAACAGCCAAAGTATCTTATGGACGAGTACAGCCTGATTATCAACAATGTTATAAAAATGTTCATCAACAACGAGAATTTAAAAAGTGAACTGGCAGAAAAACAGCATTTAAAAATAAAAACGGAACTTACTGCTCTGCAGCTGCAGATCAATCCCCATTTTTTATTTAACTCCCTTCAACTATTGGATAACCAGGCTTATAGCCTGACTAACCAGTATACGGAATTAAACACCACCATCCAAAAATTATCTTCCATTTTAAAATATGCCTTAAGTTCCCCTCAGGAGGTAGTTACTTTGCGGGAAGATCTGGTGCATATCCATTCGTATGCGGATGTGAATTATAAACGTTATCCGGATATGTTTATTTTATATTTTGACTATGAAGAAGAAGTGCTTGATAGCTTTATATTCCGCTTATTGCTTCAGCCGCTCATTGAAAACAGCCTTTACCATGGAATCCGCCCCTTAAACCATTCCCACAAGGGATTAATTAAGCTAAAAATCTACAGCCGGGATGGTTATCTGCATTTTTATCTTATAGATAACGGAGTTGGAATTGAAAAAGACCGTTTAAAAGAGATTCGGCTCATTTTGGGTCAGACAGATTTAACAACAAGCCATATAGGTCTCACCAATACCAACAGCCGTTTGGTTTTATATTTTGGACCGGAGAGTAAAATTCATATAACAAGTAAATCCGGAGCCGGTACGATTATACATTTTAAAATTCCGCAGATTACGGAAAAAGATGATTTAAAATTATCGGCTGATGATTAATGAAGGTAAGGGACTCAACTTCCATTTAATTCAGTTTTACTCCATATCTATTTCATTATAATTCAGGTAGAGGAAATCCGCATAAACACCATCTCCCTGTAAATCAGAACAATTTACGCCCACCATGGAACCGGTAAATCCATTGCCTTCTATATGTTCATCGGATATATTTTTCATGTCCTGAATCTGTCCTACCCGGTGATAATCCTTGCCGTTAATGGAATAATAAAACTTCACTTCCTCCCGGCGGATTTCCGCCATCAGGTAATAGATATCAGTTTCTTCCGGCAGATAGATTGGGTCACTGTCATTTATATTTTTATTAATAACAGAGGTAAGGTTTATTAATTTTCCCTCTTCATCTTTTGTAATACGAAGATGATAACAATTGTCACAATTATAATATACCAGCAAACCGGCTATGTGATTTAAATTCCTGGGGCTAAATCTCATAGCTGCTGTAAAATCATAATTAAAACTCTGCTGTGGACGTGCCAACAGACCCTGCTGGTATTTTGAAGCAAGAGAACAGCCACCCTGAATACGCAAAACACCATCTTTCACTTCTATTCCATTTGTCTTAAAGGAGCGGCGCAGTGTCATATAACTCAACGGAATTTCTCCACTTTCAAAAGTTGTCTTTTCAGATCTGTTATTATGCCAATTACCTGAATGTGAAATAGTATCATAATTTATACCCTTCACCGTTTTTTCAGAATCCGGCAGTCCGAAATACAATTCCGGATTCCCACCGTCATTTGCAGTCAAACGGAACCAGCCATCTTCCGTCCAATGTACATTCTGTATCCCCGTTTCCCTTCCTAAAATACTATATCCACTAAGTGGTCTGGAACAAAGATGGGCCATATACCAGTTACCATCATCCCCTTCAATAACCTGTGCATGACCTGCCCGCTGCAGCTCACACTCCGGTTTATCCATTGCTGTCATTATGGGATTATGAGGGCATTCCGCATAAGGACCATATATGGACTTTGAACGGACTACTGTTACACAATGTCTGATACCGGTTCCACCTTCCGCACAAACCAAATAATACCACCCATTGCGTTTTATAATATTAGGTCCTTCCGTAGTCCCCCTTGAAGTTCCCCTAAATACTCTCACCGGCTCCCCAATAAGTTTTTTGTTTACCGCATCATATTCCTGTACGTCAATGCCGCTGAATCGGTATTTCTTTTCCCGATAGTCCATAGTCATATTAACCAGATATTTTTTTCCGTCTGTATCGTGGAAAATGGATGGGTCAAAGCCTGAACGGCTTAAAGTGGCTGGTTTGGACCATGGTCCTTTTATGTCTTCAGCTGTAATTACAAAATTGTGGGTATCTTTAAACCTGGACCTGTCCGTATAAACAATGGTATAGGCTAAATAAAAAGTTCCATTATCATAGGTCAGATTAGGTGCCCAAATGCCACAGGACATATCCAGGCCCGTCATATCTACCGCAGTTTCATCTGTCAGTGCATAAGCCGCCAGCTCCCAATTAACCAGGTCTTTGGAATGGTGGATCCGTACACCGGGAAACCATTCAAATGTAGATGTTGCTATGTAATAATCTTTCCGTACCCTTAACAGGGATGGATCCGGATGAAATCCAGGTATAACCGGATTTTTTATTTTCATATAACTTTCCTCCTCTTAAATTAAACTTACCATTGTAATTTTCATCTATTTCTTTATACCACCTAGTTTAATTCCATTTTATACTTCTCCTGTTGTTGCTGCAAGGCACCGAAATTATTAAATGGCATCATCATTTGTCTTATTCGCCGGATTTTTGTTATTGGGGCAGAGAATAAATTACCATACTCCGACAAACACGACAGAACCGCTGCAAGTCTGGTATTTCAAGACTTTACAGCGGTTCTCAGGTTAAAGAGATTTCTTCAGCCGTTCCACATTATTTTCTTCAAATCTTAATAGCCGCTTCATCAATTCCACAATCTCTTTTTCAGCTTCTCCCTCATACTGGCGGATTCGTTTTATACAGTCAATGATTCCCCGAACACTGCCAAGTATCAGCATTTCTGCCATATGGGAAGCACTCTTGTCAACCATAGTCTTCATATCAATCGTTAAGTAGGTCATCACTTTCTGAATTTGCCCTATTTCTTTTTCCCTGCACCCATTTTTGTTTAACAGTTCCTTTGCTTCCTCATGGATGCCTGTATATTCCTTCAGCTGTGCATGAAGCAGCTTTTTGAAGGCCTCATTATCTGTCATTGGTAAAAGTTGGTGTAATGTTTCCACTCCCATCTGGGAATTCTGATAAATGAAATTAAGTAATTCTGCATCAGCGCTCATACCTGCACCTCTTTTCTTTTTATTAGTATGAGACAAAAAAGAAGAATTTATGATAGGAGGACTACAATGAACCAAAAAACGTTATTTTTTACTGATAAGAACCGAAATGTCATCCTGGAAGCGATCCTCGGAACCCCCAATGCAGCCATTCCGGACAGCTTAAAGCCCTTTGAAGTCCTGGAACCCAACACTTCCGATGCCGCGCCGGAAAAGCACGCCCCTGTCCTGGAAACAAACGGTCTGAATGTTACTGTCAAGGTGGGCAGCGTACCCCACCCGATGTCAGAGGAACACAGCATCAACTGGGTTATGCTTGAGACAAAAGCAGGCTGTACCATGAGAATTCATTTTACTCCCGGTTGTGAGCCTGTCGCTCATTTTACCATGGAGGAGGGTGACTCTCCTAAAGCGGCTTATGCGTTCTGCAATCTTCATGGCTTCTGGAAGACTGAGGCGTAGTAAAGACAAAAGAAAAAGCAGATTGATTCAGACTTCTATCTGATCTGAACCAATCTGTTTATCTTCTTCATTTACCCGAAAATGAGATACCTCGGTCTGCAGCGCCTGTGCCTGTTCTGCCAGCTGTTTACTTGACTCAGAGCTTTCTGCCGCTGTCTCCATATTTGACTGAACTACTTCTGACACCGTTAAAAGGCTCTGATTGATCTGCTCTATCACCTGCACCTGATCCATGGAGGAGACTTCTATTTCTCTGATTACTTCTTCTGTCATTCCCGCGTGTCCTGCAATTTCCTTTAAGATCCGGTCCGTATTTTCCGCCAGGCTTCGTCCCTTTGATACCGCATTTACCGACTGCTCCACCAGCCCCTTGGTTTCCTTTGCCGCATCTGCAGACTTTGCAGCCAGATTACGGACCTCATCTGCAACAACTCCAAATCCTTTTCCTGCTGCCCCTGCACGTCCCGCTTCCACGGCAGCATTTAAAGCCAGTATATTGGTCTGGAACGCGATATCTTCAATCAGCTTTGTAATACCGGTGATTTTTCTGGAGGTTAAATCAACCTCTTCCATTGCCTTGTTTAAACTGCGCATATGTAGATTTCCTTCCTGTACTTTTTTTCCGGATTCCGTTACATAGGCGGAAGCCTTCTTCACATATTCTGCATTTTTAACCGATTGCCGGAACACACCAGTCATGGCACTTTGCAGTTCTTCTATGGCTCCCGACTGTTCAGCGGACCGTTTCGCAAGCTCCTGGGCTCCATCCCATACCTGCCCGGATCCTGCCGTCACCTCATCCGCTGACGCCTTAATACGCAGCAATGTCTCTCTGAGGCGAAAAGCGATAGCCTCCATGGAAGTCCGGATTCCGTTAAATTCTCCGGGATACTCGCAGCCGCTTTCTGCCTGTAAATTCCCGCAGGATATTTCATACAGAAACCGGGATATATCCGAGATTATGTCTTTGTATTTCCCTGCCATTTCATTGACCTTCTGTACGATCTGACCGATTTCATCACTCCGCGAAACTGACAGTTCCAGATTTAAGTCTCCTCCTGACAGCCGTTCAATGGCCTCTGCTGCCTGTCCGATCGGCTTTGTAATTCTGTTTGCAATGTGAAGCATGGCCAGTCCTGCAAGTATCATGGAAACAATCCCAAGAAGCAGGGATCCCAGCATGGAGACGGTTACTCCCGACATAAACTCGGACTCCATGGCAGTAACGTTAACAGACCAGCCATTGGTATCGGCTATGGGAGTGTATGCCCCGATCTTTTTCTCACCTTTTACCCGAAAAAAACGAAAGCTGGCATCCCCGTTTATCATGGAACGTTCCAGACTGGCCGCCTCTCCATATGCTCCCGGGTCCTTCTTCGCATCCTCGATATCATTTTGACCGGCTAAAACAAGAGAGAAATCTTCATGAGCCATTTTCCTTCCATCCCGGTTTATCATATAAGTAATTCCAGTATCACCCAGCTTGGTATCCTTTATGATTTCTTCAAATACAGAGTAAGGAAATTCAAGCACAACCACAATATCTCCGTAGGGATAGATATACTCATAGGAAACATTTCCTTCTGTTACAATTGGATCTGATAATGAAGCCTTTCCTCCTTCAGCCTGCAAAAAAGCCGGATCCTCATTATAGGAATCTCCGTTTACGATAGAAACTCCGTCCTTGGAAAGAATATCAATTTTATTGAGGCCATACTGGGAGCTTGACATATTTAAAAATAACCCGATATTTCCTCCCCGCGCCGCATTTCCTTTCTGATAAAGGGCAATGGATTCTGCAATTACTGAATACTCTTTTAACTGCTGGGTGATTTTCTCCGACACCAGCTCTGATGTCTCTTTCAGGCATTTGTTTAAGGTTCTGCGGTTCAAATCGTACGAAAGATATACAGAACCTGCTGATAAAATAAATACAATACAGATAATACACCCCATGGTAAACAAGATCAGTTCTCTTTTTATTCCTATCTGACGTCTCTTCATTCCTGCTATCCTCCGATATAAACGTATGGCTCTATTCCGTTATGGAAAGAGACAGGATCATTATAACGGATAATATTCTGATAAGTATAGATAGTTTACCTATATTTTACAATTTTTACCAAATTATTACGCAATTAAGGCAACATATCTTCAATTCAATTTCTGCTGCCGGTAAATTCAGAGTTTGACTATGCCTCAGCAACATCTCTATGATTCAGCCAAACAATCGCTGCAGTTGTTGAAACTGCAAGATACAGCACACAGCCTGCCAGAAACTGTCCCAGACTGCACGCCATCGGACCGCCCGGGCTGTTTGCCCTCATGCCGAGGCTCATCAGTGTATAAGGATAAAACGCCCCCAGACCTTTGGAAAGAGCCCCTATTCCCAAGACTCCCCCTGCCATTGCAATTCCTACCGGCACAGCAAAGCTTCGGATGATCAGAGAAAGGCAAAGCTGGACTCCGCAGATGACAATTCCCCCCATTGTTCCATAAAGCAGCCATTCTAAAAGCTCCGGAGGAACGGGACCGGCAAGTCCTGATAATTTCCCGGAAACAATAAACAGAACTCCTGCCCAGATCTGAGTCAGTATTACCATGGAAGATGCCATGATGAGCTTTGACAGATATAAATAGAGCGCAGGTACAGGCAGTGTCATCACACAATTCCAGTTATGATTGGTGTGCTCCAGACGGAAAAGGTAAGAACAGTATACACCAATCGTCGCAGGCAAAAAGAAATAGCAGGTAAACAGAGTGTGCTGAGTCCAAAGGCTGTACCATTCTTCCTGCAGTATTTCCGTATTCTGAAGATAATTAAATGTCCCCATAAAAGCGGGGAGAACAGGCAGAAGAAAGAATGCCAGCCAGACAGGACTGCGCCTTAACTTCATCCGTTCCCCGCGAAGTACGTTCCATAACATAAGCTTACCGCTCCTTTCTTGTAAAACACCAGCGTCCTGTTAAATAGATTGCAGCAAATGCCCCCGCCAGCAGCAGGTAACCGCTCCAGTCAACAGGAATATACTGCATATCTGCGATTTTAGTCTCACTGTCCCAATTCATTTTTACCTGTGTCAGCACTCCGTAGTAGCTCCATAAGACTCCTTTTTGAACGCCCACCGGCAGAAACAGACTGAAAAGTCCCCCAAAACTCCCCGTAATTCCAATGACCAAAGGAATCATCTGATTGGAAAATAACAGAGAAAATACCTGCTGAAGAGCCAAAATGGTAACAGTCACGGAAGTTGTAGTGATCATATAGTAAAAAAAGCGGCCCGGGGGAAACGGCTCGGTAAATCCCGCTGCTTTGCCCAGAACGATTATGAGAATTGTCTGGGCGACCCCCACAGCGGCCATATGCAGGGAAGCACAGATAAACTTTGCATCAAATAACGCACCTGCAGGCATGGCTGTTAAAAGGAGCTTAAAGGTCTGCCCCTTATGTTCCAGATCACAGACTCTTGAAGCTGTAATTGCCGCAATCATTGGCATCATAATGGTATTGAGCACGGAAAAATGATACAGGCACTGCATATAACCCTGAGACAGTTCTTTTGCGCTCATATCCCGAAATGCCCACATTCCCCACAGGCACTGTACTCCAAGCAATGCTGCGGCAGTAAACCAGATTTTTCTCTTTCGTATTTTATAAAATTCAAGAAAAACTGCTTTCATCAAAGACTCACCGCCATTCCTGTTAATTCCAAAAATATATCCTCCAGAGTTTTTTTCCGTTCTTCAATACGGACAACACCAATATCTTCTTTTAAAAACTGCAGGAAATACCCCGCCAGCTGGTGATCAGACAGTTTGGGGATCAGCAAACAATCCCCCTCTTCCTGGCAGGATAGCCCCTGGCTGCTTAACACACTGCGGGCCGCCTGATTATCCAGGGTACGTATTGCAATACAGCTTTCACTTCTGTCATGAAGAACAGACAGCCTGTCCTGAAAAACCAGCTCCCCTTTGCTGATGACACCGATGTGATCAGCCATCTGATCAATTTCACTTAATAAGTGACTGGATACCATGACTGTAATACCAAATAAGCGGGGCAGTGAACAGATCAGCTCCCGTATTTCCTGAATTCCGGCAGGATCAAGTCCATTGGTGGGCTCATCTAAAATAAGGAGCCTCGGATTTCCAAGCAATGCCCCGGCAAGCCCCAGCCTTTGCTTCATACCCAGAGAATATTGACCTGCCTTTTTATTCTTCTGGTCTTCCAGACGGACAAGCTTCAGCACGCGGTCGGTCTCATTGTCCGGCAGCTCTTTTAAGGTACTGATTATTTTTAAATTTTCTTTCCCTGTAAGGTGCGCATAGTAACTTGGGGATTCAATGAGAGAACCCGTTTCTTTTAAAATAGCAAGACGGTTTTTTCTGTTTACCTGTTTATCAAATACAGTAATGGTCCCGCAAGTGGGTTTTGCAAGCCCCAGTACCATCTTCATGGTAGTTGATTTTCCTGCGCCGTTGGGACCGAGGAATCCGTAAATTACCCCTTCCGGTACTGCAAGGTCTAAATCCTTTACTCCCATGGCAGCTCCATATCGTTTGCAAAGACCACTGGTGGTAATCATATTTGCCATAATGTTAATCTCCTTTGCTTTTTATGGTTTCAGTCTAACAAAGCCGCCTTACGTCAGCCTGTAAGCCACCTTACATTTACCTTAAACATTTACTTTTCCCTTCAAATTTCCGGTATTTCGGTTATAATGATAACAAAACAGACGGAAAGGACCAAACGCCATGAACGATATTTTTGACTGCAAACTCCTTCTTGTTGATGATGAACCTGAGCTTCGCAGAATGGTCGGCAATATATTAAAGCAAAGCGGTTTTAAAAAAATTATTTTTGCAGAAGACTGCAGCCAGGCACGGCTGCTGTTTACTTCAGAAAAACCGGATGGCGTAATACTGGACGTTTCCCTGCCTGACGGTGACGGTTTTACCCTGATGCGGGAATTCCGTTCCTTATCAGCAGCTCCTGTTCTGTTTCTTTCTGCCAGAGACGAAGATGAGAACCGCCTTTTAGGACTGGGGCTGGGTGCAGATGATTATATTACGAAACCATTTCTTCCAAGAGAACTGATCCTGCGCCTTCAAGCCGTGTTAAACCGCACCTATTTCCCGGCTGTTTTAAACCGGAAGGAAAAACCAGCCTTTCATCTGGGAAAAACAAAGATCGATTTTAACAGCGGCATAATCTCATCTGCTAAAGGGTCCTTTTCGCTCACAGCCAAGGAGTACGCACTTCTTGAAAAGCTGTTTGATAACAGGGAAAAGATCGTAACCGGAGACAGCCTCTGCCTTGCAGCATGGGGAGACCCCCTCTACGGGTACGAGAACACACTGATGGTCCACATCCGCCGTTTACGCGAAAAAATAGAGCCGGAACCTTCCGACCCTGAATTCCTGATAACAGTCCGGGGACTGGGCTATAAACTGGTGGGGGTGACATTGTCTTGAAAAGCATGATGAAAATCTTAAGCAGATATGTAGTCTCAGCCGCATCCGCTGCAATTCTCCTGCTTATCATTAACTTTACCGCTCTGGCTGTATGGCTATTTCAGTCAGCCAGGGAATACGGAAAAAACTATACGGTTCATCAGATGGCAGAAGGGCTTGCGGTATCTGATGGAGATTATTCACTTTCTGATCCTATTGCCGCAGAACTGGATCAGAAGCAGCAATGGGCTATGCTGATAGATGAGAAAGGCGCTGTCATATGGAACAGAAACCTTCCAGCGGATGTGCCCCTGACCTATACGCTTACTGATGTCGCAGGATTGTCCCGATGGTATTTAAAAGATTATCCGGTAAAGGTCTGGCAGCACAAGGACGGGCTTTTTGTAGTCGGAAACCCTAAAAACAGCATGTGGAAGATCGGTATAGAGCTTCCCATGAAAACGATGGACAATTCCCGGTTCTGGATACCGATGTTCTTAATTCTGAATCTTGTCACTGCAGTTATACTAGCCCTGCTTTCCGGCCTTCGGTTGTTTCTCTCCTTAAAAAAACTGACCACCGGTATCGAAGATTTAGCTCAGATGAAACCGGTATCAATGCCGGCCCAGGGCGTTCTTTCTGATCTGGCTTCAGGCATCAACCATGCATCGTTCCAGCTGATCCGTCAGGAGGCCGCTTTAAATAAACGGGATAATGCCCGCACAACATGGATTGCAGGGATTTCCCACGACATTCGCACACCGCTCTCTGTAATAATGGGATATGCCGGCCAGATGGAAGAAGACAAAACCCTCACCAGAGACCAGCAGGAACTTGCTGTCATTATTCGCAGTCAATGTGAGAAAATCAAAGCATTAATTAATGATTTAAACCTGGCTTCCAAGCTGGAATATGATATGCAGCCCATACGGAGAGAAGAATACCGCCTCGCCCCCTTAATCCGCAGTATCGCAGCTGATCTTTTAAACAGCAGCATTTCAGACAAATATACTTTAAGTATTTTAATAGACGAGGATACGCAGAACTTGGTCTTAACCGGCGACAGCCAGCTGATCAGACGGGCCGTTACCAATTTAATTTTAAACAGCATGGGGCATAACCCGGAAGGCTGTAATATTAAAATCCAGCTGTCCGGGAGTTCCGGAACCACTCTTCTGTCTGTTACAGATAATGGAACCGGTTTTCCTGCACAGACCCTGAAACGGCTTAACCAGCCATTGGAGCCAATGGAACTTGATAATCACGGGCTTGGACTTACCATTGTCCGGCAGATCATAAACGCTCACGGCGGTACAGCTTCTTTTTCCAACCTTACTGGCGGAGGCTGCCGTGTTATTCTTACTCTGCCTGGCGGCACGTAACAAATTCCGCAATTGTTACCTGATATCAATGTCACGCAGAAACTGATCAAATATCTGATAAAACTCTTCTTTCTCTGCCAAATGAACATTGTGGTTTGTATTGCTCATGGTATAAACAATAACATCCTTTAAACAGGCTTCCATATCCAAAAAATCCTTTTTTGTTACTGATTCTTCTCCTGCCGATTTTATAAGAAGAGTTTTGCAGGATATTTGCGGAAGCAGATCCATCCAATCATATTCATTCGCCCTGTATGCTGCCAGCGCCTGCTTCGAAAATAAAAAGCGATATCCGGATTCATCTTCACATAAACTGTTGATGAAATACTCTGTTTCCAGTTCAGATCCCGATGCCCTCTTTATACACTCCAAAGCATCTCTTCTTGTGTCAAAAACCTCATTCCATTCTTTTGTAAAGGCATCATATTCTTTTACCCGACTTGACAGAATCGGAATATGTCTTTTAAGTCCTTTTGCTGTTTTGTCAAGAATTGCTGCTGCCTGGATTTTATCGGGATACCTTGCAGCAAGATAACCCGCAATACCTCCCCCCATGGAATGTCCCACAATAATTATCTGTTTTATTCCAAGTCTGTCCATCAGTTCCACCACATCTTCTCCCATTTCATCAAACGTATAATACCCATCTGGCTTACTGCTTCGTCCATGTCCTCTTAAATCCGGTGCAATCACTCTGTATTTATCTGCGTAATGACTGATAAAATCACTCCACGTCTCCGCTCTGCCATACATTCCATGCAGACAGATCATCACTGGCTTTTCTTCCTTCGTATCGTAGTAAAATAATTCTGCTTTGCTTAAACTGGCTGTTTCCCTATAAATTTTTCCCATGTTTCCTTCTCCTTTTAAATTAGTTTTATATAAAACTATTATGATATAAAAATATGATTCTTCGCAATAATTCTGCTAAAACCATAATCTTTATTAAATGCTGTCAAAATTCCGGTCTATTTTTTCCAGGGACTGCATTAAGGCTTCCCGTTCCTCTTTTGGGATGTTTTGATAAACCGTATCAAACAAATTCTTTGAAATATCCTCAAACATAGGTTTTAAATCCGCTCCCTTTTGTGTAAGGGAAAGGTAGGTGATCCGGTTGTCCGCAGCATCCCGTTCTTTTTTTATATACCCAAGCCGGACCAGCTTCTCCACGAGTACGGTTACAGTAGACTTGTCTTTTTTAATCGAACCTGCCAAATCCTTCATCGTAATCTTTTCTGCATTTAGTAATGTGAAAATGATATCTCCATGGGAAGGTGCCAGTTCATAAACTCCGTAATCCGCCATTTTTTTAATAATAAATTTATTAGCCTGTGTCCTGATTTTGGATAATAGCGAAATAATATCTTGTTCTCTCATAGTTATATAATAGTTTTATATAAAATTATTGTCAAGCAGAAATTTCATACTAATAAAAAAAGCTGCTGTACCCAAAAGTACAACAGCCCTCTTTATATGCCGGCGACCGGAATCGAACCGGTACGGGAGGTAAGTCCCGCAGGATTTTAAGTCCTGTGCGTCTGCCAGTTCCGCCACGCCGGCAACAAATGCCGCCAATGCCTTAGCACTGAACAACATATCGATTATACAAAAAGACACCCTTCTTGTCAACCATTTTCGGCTGAATTTTGCGCTGGAAAAAATTAAAAAAATATTATCAATAATAGTAATTGTTTTTATTTTAACAATATGCTATAATTAAAAAAAATCCACTGAAGGAGGGTATTTTATGGAACGTATCGTAGTAATCGGAGCAAATCATGCAGGCACTGCCGCTATTAACACAATCTTAGACAATTATAAAGACAAAGAAGTAACTATATTTGATTCCAATAATAATATCAGTTTTTTAGGCTGCGGTATGGCTTTATGGATTGGAAACCAGATCACATCACCTGACGGACTGTTTTACTGCAGCAAAGAGATCTTTGAACAAAAAGGGGCAAAGGTTTATTTAGAAACCATTGTATATCATGTTGATTTTGAGAAAAAGCTGGTATTCGCCACGGGAAAAGACGGACAGAGCTATCAGCAGCCTTATGACAAACTGATTATTGCATCCGGATCTCTTCCTATTTCACCTAACATTGAAGGCACAGATCTTGCCAATGTTCAATTCGTTAAATTATATCAGAATGCCAAGGAAGTCATCGATAAGCTTCACGGATCCATGATCCGCAATGTTGTGGTAGTCGGTGCCGGATACATCGGTGTGGAACTGGCCGAGGCATTTAACAGGATTGGTAAGAAGGTCACCCTGATCGACAATATGAGCACCTGTCTGTCCGGCTATTATGACCGTGAATTTACAGATATTATGTCCAAAAACTTAGAGAGCCATGGAATTAAGCTGGCCTATGAAGAAATGGTAACCAGCCTTAAGGGCAGCGGAAAAGTGGAAAAAGTTGTAACGGATAAAAATGAATATGCGGCAGATATGGTAGTGCTTGGAATTGGTTTTAAGCCTAACAGCCAGCTGGGTAAAGATACTCTTAAGCTGTTTAAGAACGGGGCCTATCTGGTTAACAGGCATCAGGAGACAAACATACCTGATGTTTATGCCATCGGAGACTGCGCTACTGTATTCGATAATTCCATTCAGGATACCAATTATATCGCTCTGGCCACCAATGCGGTCCGTTCCGGAATAGTAGCAGCTCATAATGCCTGCGGCACTCCGCTTGAGTCCATCGGTGTTCAGGGATCCAATGGTATCTGCATCTGGAATCTTAAAATGGTATCTACCGGAATTACTCTGGAAAAAGCCAAAAAACTTGGTTACGATGCAGCTGCTGCTGATTATGAGGATACTCAGAAGCCAGCATTTATACAGCACGACAATTATAATGTTAAGATCCGGATTGTATATGACAAAAAGACTCGAATCATCTTAGGTGCCCAGATGTGTTCTGAATATGATATCTCCATGGCAATCCACATGTTCTCCCTTGCTATTCAGGAACAGGTGACGATTGACCGTTTAAAACTGACAGATATCTTTTTCCTTCCGCATTTTAATAAACCATATAATTACTTTACCATGGCAGCTCTTCAGGCAGAATAAACTTTCTTAATTTCTGGCCACGATCGAACAAGAAAAAAACAAAAATTATATCGAAAAAGGCGGTGTGTTCGCTGGAACGCACCGCCTTTTTCTTACATCGCTTCCGTTACTGAAATGGGTGGAGAAGGATTCGAACCTTCGAAATCGTCGATAACAGATTTACAGTCTGCCCCCTTTGGCCACTCGGGAATCCACCCATGAATTATTAGCAAGCGAGTGTAATTTTATCACAGAGAGCCAAAAAAATCAAGGTATTTTTTAAAAATTATATCAAAAAATGTACAACCTCTACTCCCTGTCGCCCACCAGTAAAAGAGAACTCAGCGGAGGCATTAATACTCTCACGTTGCCCTGAACAACTGCAAAAGAAATCTTACCTACGTTATAGCCGCTCTCATAAGTCAGCATAACACGGGACATGGTCTCTCCATCCTTCACGCCCAGCTGCCAGACCGGTATTAAAATATCCTGCTCTCTGGTATGGTTGCTGATTACAACGGCACAGATGCTGTCATTTATGAAACGGCCGTATACTATCAGATGATCCCCTGCCAGAAGAGGCTTTAATGAACCGAGGCGCAGTGCCGGAATGGTCCGGTGGAGCTCAGTCATATATCTGTGAAACTCAATCAGCTCCAGATTCTCATTTCCCCACGGATAAGTTCTTCGATTATCCGGATCAGTCCAGCCGCAGACTCCTGCCTCATCCCCATAATAAATGGCGGGAGCTCCGGGCCATGTCATCTGAATCATTACACCCTCCCGGAATATGCCATAACTGATCCCTTCTGAGGCCGCTAAGGGCCCCTCTGTTGAAGTACGGCCTGTCTTCATGCTGGTTCTTGTAAGAAATCGGGAATGATCATGGTTTGAAAGCTGGTTCATAGCTGTTAAAAGCGATCCAGCCATCATACGGCTCATATGGTAATTCATGGAACGAAAGAATGTCTCACCGTCCCCGAAAAGCCTTAGGTTTTTCTCATCACTATGCTTTTCCATACCGGTTAAAAACCAGGAAACAGGCTCCATGAATGCGTCATAGTTCATGACTGTATCCCATTCATCCCCCTGCAGCCAGGCAGATGGATCTCCATAATGCTCCGCAAGTACGATGGCATTGGGATTAGCTGCCTTTACCGCTTTTCTGAAATCCTTCCAGAACTTATGGTTAAACTGGCTGCTGTAACCTAAGTCCGCCGCCACATCAAGACGCCAGCCATCGGCGTTATAAGGCTCAGAAACCCACTTTGCGGCAATATCCAGGATATATCGGTAAAGAGTCTCAGAACCCTCATAATTAAGCTTCGGCAAAGTAGCATGCCCCCACCAGCCATCATAAGAATCGTTGTACGGCCACTTTACATCCAAAAATTTAAAAAAGGACTGGTAAGGACTGTTATCTGATTCAAATGCTCCCGGTTCATACTTTCCTGATAATTCATAAATCCGTTCCCCGTCGAGCCATTTGTGGAAAGAACCGCAGTGATTGAACACGCCGTCAAGAATCACCTTCATACCACGTTTGTGTACTTCACCCACAAATCTGGCAAAAAACTCATTGCTGGCTTTTAAATTCTCCTGATCAGTCGTTCGGATCATATATTTGGTAGCCGCCCGGTTATCGGAAGCCTCCGCTGCCAATGTCTCCCCGCCGTCTTTTGCTATTACGCCGTAATGAGGATCTATATAATCATAATCCTGGCAATCGTACTTATGGTTTGACGGTGAAACAAATATGGGGTTTAAATAAATCACTTCCACGCCCAGATTTTCAAGATAGTCAAGCTTATCCCAGACCCCCTGTAAATCTCCGCCGTAGAAACAGCCCACATCAAACTGATCCGGGTACTTATCCCAGTCATTCACTGCCATGACTCTTTGACCTATGTAAAGATATTCATCACTTGCTACATCATTGGAGTGATCTCCGTTACAAAAACGGTCCACAAAAATCTGATACATAACAGCACCCTTTGCCCAGTTGGGCGTGGAAAATCCCGGCACAATGGTGAACCATCCTGCGTCCGGATACTGCCCGCCAGGACCGAGACGGCTGTAATAGCAGATCTCATCTCCCTTTCTCACTGAGAAGCAATACTTTATTGGGGCACTGCCTGCCTTAAGCCTGTATTCATAATAATCAAATAAATCGTCTGTATCTGTTTTAATCATGGCAGACCCGGATGAACTGCCAGCCTCGATATAGCTTACAAGATCCGCATTATCTGCTGCTGTCCGGAAAAGAAGAACTACTTCGTCCCCTTCCTCAGGTTCCGAAGGAAACCGGAAGCTGTCCGTCTCATCGGTGAATAATGCATCTTTATTTAACGCCTCTGTCTGGAAGCACATATGTTCTTCATTTCCTTTCACGTCTACTCTATTACTATTTTATCTGATTGAATTCAAATATACAACCCCGCCTTTTCCTAAATCGCACATAAAAAACGGTCAGCGGGGTAGCTGACCGTTTTTCGGAGAAGGTATTTCGTTTCTTATGGGGTGTAGCAAAAACTATATAATGTATTGGGGGGGTTTACGTTTATTAATATACCACGCCTGAGAAAATAAGTGTGCACAAACATCATTTTTTTATAACTGTTTTTTTATGCATTTTTTCTGCGATCACCAACAGGCAACAAAAAAGCGCAGATACACAGGCAAAAACTTAGATATTTTACCGGATCTCTGCGCTTTCATTACAAATCAAAGTTTATACATCAGACTTCTGCTTCAGCAGGAAACAGGCTTTCAAATTCTTTCTGGCCTATCTTTTCTTTTTCCATAAGCAGTTTACAGCAGGCATGAAGGACATCTTCATGTTTTAAAATGATTTCCTTGGCCTTTATATAACATTCATCAATGATCCTCTTCACTTCATTGTCGATGGTGTTGGCAACCTGGCCTCCGTAATTCTTGGTATGGGCCAGATCTCTTCCGATGAATACCTCATCACCGTCATTATCATAATTGATCATGCCCACCTGATCAGACATACCGTACTGGGTTACCATGGCTCTGGCAAGGGCTGTTGCCTGCTTGATATCCTGGGAAGCACCTGTGGTAATATCGCCGAAAATAATCTCTTCTGCAATCCGTCCGCCCAGATCCACCATAATATCCTGCAGCATCTTGCCTTTTGTGTTAAACATATGATCACTTTCCGGAAGAGGCATGGTATATCCGGCAGCACTGACTCCTGTAGGAATGATGGATATGGTATGAACCGGCCCTTCATCAGGAAGCAGATGGAAAAGAATCGCATGCCCTGCTTCGTGGTAGGCTGTGATCTTCTTTTCTTTCTCCGTAATAACCTTGCTTTTCTTTTCTGCACCGATTCCCACCTTTACAAAGGCTTTATCAATGTCAGACTGATTAATATACTTCTTACTGTGTCTTGCTGCATAAATTGCAGCTTCATTCATCAGGTTCTCTAAATCAGCGCCTGTAAAACCGGCTGTGGTCTGAGCGATTCTCCTTAAATCCACATCTTCTGCAAGAGGTTTTTCCTTGGAATGAACCACTAAAATCTCTTCTCTTCCCTTAACATCCGGTCTCCCCACGCTGACTTTACGGTCAAAGCGTCCGGGTCTTAAAATGGCCGGGTCCAGAATATCCACACGGTTGGTTGCTGCCATTACTATGATTCCTTCATTGATTCCAAAACCGTCCATCTCAACGAGAAGCTGGTTTAATGTCTGCTCCCTTTCATCATGGCCGCCGCCCATTCCGGTGCCTCTGCGCCGTGCAACTGCGTCGATCTCATCGATAAAAATAATACAGGGAGCATGTTTTTTGCCCTCTTCAAACAAATCTCTCACTCGGGAAGCGCCCACGCCGACAAACATCTCTACGAAATCCGAACCGGATATCGAAAAGAACGGAACGCCCGCTTCTCCGGCTACTGCCTTTGCGAGAAGTGTCTTTCCTGTTCCTGGAGGGCCTACCAGAAGAATGCCCTTGGGAATGCGGGCTCCCACACCAGTATATTTCGAAGGATTCTTTAAGAAGTCCACAACTTCCTCCAGTTCCTCTTTCTCCTCTTCAAGTCCGGCTACCTTGCTGAAGTTTATTTTATTGGCATCCTTGGCAAGATGAGCGCGGCTCCTTCCAAAATTCATCATCTTGGCATTGGCGCTGCCGGCCCCGGCTCTGGCATTCATTAACATAAACAGAAAAACCAGGGCTACTGCCGTTAAAATAATGGGAAGGGTAATGACAAGAAAAAGATTCTCTTTCTGGACGGCATCCACTGTATAGGTAATTCCATTCCGATCCAGAAGGTCCTGAATCTCAATCACATTGGATACATTGGCCTGTTTTAATGAACCGTCAGCCATGGTCATCTCGATTCTGCCGGTTGGGGGCGGATCGTTCTGTCTGACAGTCGCTGAGGTTATGGTCCCATTGTCAATCGCCTGCATGAGTTCCTGGTTTGTAATGATTCCGCTCTTTTGGGGCAGTCTGCTGGCAAATAAAAGCATAATAGCCAGAAGGAGCAGGAATCCCAAGCCTTTAAATGGTTGCTGTTGTTTCAACATGCTGCCTCCTTATTGCTGTTCTATCACTCCAATATATGGCAAATTCCTGTATATCTGATCGTAGTCAAGACCATAACCGATGATAAATTCATCCGGCACGGTAAAGCAGGTATACTTCACTTCAACCTGTTTCTTCACACGGCGTTCCGGCTTATCAAGCAGCGTACATAACTCAACACTGTTTGGATTTCTCTGCTTCAGCACCTCGATTAAGTAAGAAAGAGTATTGCCGGAATCAATGATATCCTCCACAATCAATACATCCTTTCCTTCAATGGGGTCATCCAAATCCTTGACGATTTTCACGATACCGCTTGATACGGTTCCGGATCCATAGCTGGAAACAGACATGAAGTCCATGGTTAACGGCAGACTGATCCGCTTTGCCAGTTCGCAGGTAAAGAAAACGCCTCCCTTTAAAATGCAAATCAGGTGAAGAGGTTTTCCCTCATAGTCCCTGCTGATTTCTTCTGCTACTTCTTTAATTCTTGTTGCTATCTCTTCCTCTGATAACATCACACGTATCTTGTCATCCATTAACTTTTCCTCCGTCTAGCTGCATTTGTATTACTGTATGGGTATCATCTGTTATCTTATAGTATTCACTGATCCGGTATCCGATTACCCATAGGACATGGGAACCTTCCGCAATAAGAGGAATTTTTCCACGCTCTTCTTTGGGAACCTTGGCATCGATCAGATAGGACTTTAAAGTCTTTCTTCCGCCTGCGGCCAGTGTCATGTAATCTCCGGTTTCCCGATACCTCACAGAAAGTGCACATTTGATTTTATCATAATCAAACCATTTCGTATACCCGTTTTTGGGAATTTCCATGCCTTTTTTGTAGGAAAAAACAGAAAAATCCACATTTGGGAGACAAACATCCAGGTGGTTATCCACCAGATCTTCGACATTTTTCTTTTTTATCCACATTTCCGTCCCGGTTCTTACTGCAATCAGTCCTCCGGGAAGGTCGATCTGCCTGCCTGCAGGACCAAAAAGAAGCGCTGCCGCGCTTTCCACATGAACCATGGTAATATCTTTCATGGACTGATTGACGTTGTTAATCATCTGCCGGATTACATAAGTTCTTATTATGTCATCCTCTGTCAGGAGTGTTTCAGTACCAATTCCGCACTGAAAAACGGACCCGGCCACATCTTTTTTCCATTCACCGTGCTTCTTTAAAAGGCTGCCTGCCTGTTTTTCCAAGTAAACATCTGCTTTTGCTGCCATTATCCCCGCATGGACAATGTTCTCTCCTGCCCTTGCATTTAACTGCTCTTTAACCTGGGGAAGGATTACTCTTCTGATCCGGTTTCTGGCATATTCGATTCCGCTGTTGGTGGAATCCTCACAATAAGATATCCCTTTTTCGCTGAGATATGCAAGAATATCCTCTCTCCCCACACATAAAAGCGGGCGCACAATATTCCCTCTTAAAGGGCGCATTCCGCCCAGTCCTTTTAATCCGGTTCCCCGGAATAAGTTATATAATATGGTCTCTGCCTGGTCATCACCATGATGTGCTACTGCAATCTTTGTTCCCTTAAACAGCTGCCTTTCTTCTTCAAAAATTTCATATCTTAAATGCCTTCCTGCTTCCTCCACAGACATTCCATGCTCTTTTGCATAACCTGCAGCGTCTACATAAACACAGGAAAAGGGCACCCCCAGTTTTTCTGAGAGTTCCCCGGCATAGTTACAGTCTCTGTCCGCTTCTTCTCCTCTCAAGCCATGATGAACATGCACCGCTTTCAAAGTCAGATCAAATTCCTGCTTCATTTCGTTTAAGACTACAAGAAGACAGACAGAATCGGCTCCTCCGGATAACGCCACGATCACGCGGTCTCCCCGGTCAAACAGCTGGTTCCGTCTGACATAATCCAAAATCGTTTTGTACATTCAGTCACCTTCCTTAGTTGATTTTCTCCCCTCTCTATCATAAATATACCCGTAAATCCTGTCTGTTGCAATTATTATTTTCGTTTCCATATCCCGGCTGTCAGAACTGTCATATCATCGGCTGCATTTTCCGTAAATGATCTTGCAAATAAAAGAATCCGGTCCGCCATATCCTGTGGATTTTTAATTGGCATTCCTGCAATGAATTCCTGAAGCATCAGCTCCTTGTCATCTGCAGGCAGTGCATCTAATACCCCGTCGCTCACCATAATGATCCGGTTATCATCCCAAAGCTTTTTGGATAAAAGCACCGGCTCTACCGGGCTTAATATACCCATGGGAACTTCACCGGCCTCTAAGCGCTCCACTCCTCTTTCGCTCCGGATATAGGTAGCTGCTGCTCCCAGCTTCATGGCTTCCATGATACCGGTTTTTAAATCAATGCAGCATAGATCCAGCGTCGCCGGATGCTGGGATATTCCAGTAAGAAGAAGTACGGTATTCACCATTTTTAAGGCAGCCCGCGTGGAGAAACCTGCCTCCAGCAGTCTCTGTGTCAGTTCTATTACCTGCCTGCTCTCTTCCTCTGCAATTTTTCCGCTCCCCATGCCGTCAGACAGACTCATAATCGCCTGTCCGGGCTGAACCTGTCCAAAAGTATAGTTGTCTCCGGAAATCTCTTCACCGCTTTTAATGGCCTTTGCAGCGCCATAGATAATCTGATAATCTCCCTTTTCAACAAAGCGAATGGTATCCGCTGATCTGGTAACTAAAGTTCTTCCGTCAGGGGCAACGGTCCACTCCCCTTCCTCCATGGCATCCTCAAGAATCTCCGCTGCTTCCTTAACCGTGACGCAGCGCCCGTTTAAGGTTCTCATGGTAAGATAGGCTTCTCTCTGCTGATTCTCATATTCCAGAAGCAGCATTTTCTCTATCACAATGTGATTTTTACGGAATGCCCGTTTGATCTCATCCTCCCAGTCCGGAGTGATGTCAGTGGCATGCTCCACCTGATGGGAAAACTCTTCTAATATCACCGCCAGTTCTTTAAACTGGACAATAATTGCATCCCTGCTTTCCAGAAACCGGTTCTTCCATGCAAGATTCATGGTAGCCCGCCCAAGCCCCCTGTTTAAGTGAGCCAGATACTCATCCCTTCTTTTACAGCTTTCCAGAAAAAAACGGGGCATGTCCCCGTAATCTACGCTTCCCTTCTGTTCAAACGCACGGATTAAATACTGCAGATAATATTGGTTGTCCTGTTCCTTACCGGGATATACGATACATTTGTTGCAGCCTGCGCATACCATTGCTGCAGCAGTCTCAAGTGCTGCAATCCCATCTTCCTTTGTAAGTCCCTGTTCTGCGGACAGTTCATCTGTGCACGCTCTGGCAAGTTCTCCAAGCGAATTTGCCATGTCGTTTAATCTCTTTGCCGTATATACATTCACATCAGCCATATCGTGATGTGCCGCCTTACGTCTGAACACAAAAATCCCTCCTGCCTGTATCATGCTTTAAACCATTATATACAGGGAGGAGGGAAATTTTTGTCAAAACAGCTGATTCAAATTTAAAATTGTACGACAGGTTTCCTCTAATTTTGTCCATGCTTTCTGGACATAAAGGGATACCCGCAGATCATCTACTTCTTCTGCGACGGCTTCAATAGTATCTCATCGGGTTTCACAAGTCCCAGCTTCTGCTTTGCCACCTCTTCGATATACTGCTTTGTCTGGACATACACCCGATATTCCTCCAGTTCTTTGGCACGGTTCTGCTCCTTGTCCACCTGTGCCTGAAGATTCTGCAGGCGGAACTGATATTCCAGTTCTTTTTCTTTGAGCGAAGCACCTTCGATCGTGACAATCGCAGCGAGGCTGAACACCACAAAAGTAATGCCAATGAGAGTCATTCGGTTGCCCCATCTATCTTTTCTTTTTCTTCTTGACTTTCCCATCTCATTCATATAATCACCAGTTGTTCCTATTGCCGCCTTTTGGGACGGATCCACTTATGCATTTTCATTTTAAGATATTTCTGAAGGTTTTTCAAGGATTTTAAAAAAAACCTGCTGACCAGCCGGTCATATAAATACATTCCAAGAAAAATACCGGCTATGACATATCCTCTCAATCCTCCGTCATTCTGCTCATACAACAGGGAGAATGTCACCAATGCGGCATAAACCCAGTAAATCATGTCCTCAATTCCCGTGAATACATAGGAATGAGGAATAAAAATACGGAAAATTCGCAGCAGGTCATATGTCATCATAAGCCCTGCACCTGTAAAAAAGCTGTAGAGCAGAAGTTTTACTTCATATACGATATGAACGCTCATATGACTCCCTCTGGATTTTATTTAAACAGCCTGGACAGAAGGGATTCCCCTGATCTGCGCAGAGCCTCGTTAGAGGAATACAAAAGACTCTCTATGCTGCCGTTTAGATCCACTTCCCCCTTTTCCAGCGTTAACCGGCTGACATGAAGATCCTTGCCCTTTAAAGTCAGCAGACCCATATCAGTATCCAGTACCACCTGGTTTTCGTCGAAGGATACCACATCCCGTATTCCCGTCATCGTACTGGAAGCACGATTATCTATTGTCAGCCTGTGAGGGCGTGTGCTAATCTTTTCTTCCATAAAGAAAAACCTCCTAATATACCTGTCTAAAGTATATTAGGAGGCGAGCTCCATTATTCCTGAAATTAATATTTCGTATCAAATAAGACTAAAGATAGCGATAAAGCTCCTTTGCCTCATCTTTTTTTACAGTTTCCGCGACATCAAGAACCTCTACCTTAACTGAACTGGTGCCAAAATGTATTTCAATCACATCACCTTCCTTAATGTTCAAGGAAGCTTTTGCAGGTTTTTCATTCACAAGCACACGGCCTGCATCACAGGCTTCGTTTGCCACGGTTCTTCTCTTAATGATTCTGGAAACTTTCAGAAACTTATCAAGTCTCATGGATTATGCGTTCACCATATCCTTTAATGCCTTACCTGCTTTGAACTTTGGAGTTTTGGAAGCTGGAATATTCATCACTTCACCGCTCTTAGGATTTCTGCCTTCTCTTGCAGCTCTCTCAGATACTTCGAATGTACCAAAGCCAACTAACTGGATTTTCTCGCCCTTAACTAATTCTTCAGATATTACATCTGTTAAAGCTTTTACTGCCTTTTCTGCATCCTTTTTGGACAGCTCTGCTTTCTCTGCTACTGCCGCGATTAACTCTGCTTTGTTCATTGATATCTTCCTCCTAGAATGTAGCACCAGGCTACTGATTTTCTCGTTGACACGATTACTATATCATTTATAGCTGTTTCTCCTGTTTTTGTCAAGGTTTTTTGCTCTTTTCACGGGCCTTCTCCTGCATTTTTATCGCATTCCAGACAGCCTCTCCCTCTTCCGACGAAATCGCCTTTTTATCGCCAAAAACATGAGGATGCCTGCGGATCATTTTCTCACAGACTCCATTCACCACATCATCAATGGAAAAGCTGTGATTCTCTTTTGCAATCTGGCTGTGAAGCATTACCTGGAATAAAACATCTCCCAGCTCCTCACAAAGGTTTTCCATATCCTTATTATCAATTGCGGAGAAAACCTCCTGGCTCTCTTCTTCCAGATGCTTTTTTAAGCTTTCATGAGTCTGCTCCCTGTCCCAGGGACAGCCTTCATCCGACCGCAGTTTATTTGTAATATCTACTAAATCTCTAAAAGTATACATGCACGGAACCTCCTTTTTTCAGATTATAACACATACCGGTGAAAACAGGGGGATCTGTTTCCATTTCTGACGTTTTTCTGACATTTGTCCTGAACCCCTGTTAAAAATCCTATGATTCTATTATAATAAGTGCTAGTTAAAAAAATCGGAGGTAATCATGAAACATTTTAGTATATGGAAAAAAATAGCAGCCTGCGTGCTGTTTATTAACATTGTATTGAGTGCCTTTACACCTGAAATTGTAACTCCCGGAAGGACCGCCGATGAATTGACAGTCATGCGCATGGGTATCGGTCCCTCCTTCAATATTGGTCCAGGCGGCAAGATTTTTAACGGAGGGAGTCTTTCCCTTCTTGCAGATTATGACAACCGCCAGATGCTTTCCATGATTTTGCAGGATAAAAACGGAGCACTGGTAGTCATCGACGGCGGCTGGGACATTGATGCGGATCACTTAAGCGATGTAATCCGTTCAAAAGGCGGACATGTATCTGCCTGGTTTATCACCCATCCCCACTCAGACCATATCGGAGCACTGGTTAATATATTAAATAATCCGAACCGGAATATTACCATTGACAATGTATATTATTCTCTGGCAGACCAGTCCTGGTATGAGAAGGTTGAATCCTCCCGGTCACAGCTGGTAAATGATTTACGCTCTGCCTTGTCCACACTCCCCGCAGAAAGTCTTCATACGGTGAAAAAGGGAGATGAGATCCAGGTCGGCTCAATAAAAGCCAAGGTCCTTAACAACCCATACCTTCTGGACGTGACATCAGTTAATAACAGCTCTATGGCATATAAATTCTTTTTAAACAATGTCAGCATTCTTGTTTTGGGAGATATGGGACCTGAGGCAGGAAAACTTCTCTATGAAGAGGCAGGCGCAGCCGAATTAAAAAGTGATATTGTCCAGATGTCCCACCATGGACAATATGGTGTAAGCAAGGAAGTCTATGCTGCCATTAAGCCTCAGATTGCATTATGGCCCTGTCCTCTCTGGCTGTGGAATAATGATAACGGCGGAGGTATCGGAAGCGGAGACTGGAAAACCCTGGAGACCAGACAATGGATGGAAGAACTGGGTGTGAAGGTTAATTATTGTATTAAGGATGGAGACCAGACCATCTACTAACCCATATCCCATCAGTAAAACGGCAGCCAATTTAAATCTGGCTGCCGTTTTACCTGCGCTTTTTGCTGTATTAGTCTCCGCCCGGGCCATCCCGCCTTGGCCTTTCTGATTCTGGCAGAGGCTCTACATAAAAGCCATCTTTGTAGGGGTCCGTATCTATTTCAGGGACATCCCCATCGCTGTAGTCATCCTCTTCCGGCATAAAAATCCGCATAATCTCACCTCCTTATCCTTCCATCTGGCGTCCTAAAAATCCGGCTGCCGTAGTCGCCAGTTTTGTCTCCATATCACCAAAACGGGCTCTTGGTTCTCTGCTCAAAAGAGCAACCGCTCCAATGGCATCTCCTTCGCAGATGATGGGCGCCACAACCTGTGCCGTTATGCCTTCCAGGCTTTCCCCTGTCAGTGCTATGAATCCTTTATCATCCTTTCCAGCTACAACAACTGTACGCTCATTGATGATAGTCTCCAGCTGCTTGCTGATCGTCTTTTGAAGAAGTTCTTTTTTAGATCCGCCAGCCACTGCAATAATCTGATCACGGTCACTGATGCATACGGTCAGCCCTGTAGTCTGGGCCATGGCTTCCGCATACTGGGAAGCAAAAGCGGTAAGCTCCACCATCGGAGAATATTTTTTTAATATAATTTCGCCTTCCCTGTCTGTAAATATCTCAAGCGGAGTTCCTTCTCTAAGTCTGAGTGTTCTTCTGATCTCTTTTGGTATTACCACGCGTCCGAGATCATCAATTCTTCTTACAATACCAGTTGCTTTCATATTTAATATTCCTCCATCTTGTGCATTTTAATATCACTGATATTATTTTGCTTCGAATACACCAGATTATACTTAAGTCTGCCATTTTTCCCAAAATTTAAAATCAGGGCCAGACCTTTAAAAAAAGTCGAGCCCTGATTTTCAGTTAGTAAATTATGAAATTTAGGAAGAGGGATGTTCCATACCCAGATTAAAAATTACCTTGTCTGACACGATGGGGAACTTCTTTTGAAGAGGAAATATATGCCTCATGTGCCACTTTTGCCGCCGCGTTATCGGGGACAGGCGCCACAAACCTGTTTTCAAAAGAACCATAGCGCTGAATGGTTAATTCATCTGAAACCCGTTGGAGAAGATACATACCTAAAACGTCCATAGCTACCACCTTTCTTCGAAACAAAATGTATTGAAGTAAGAAAGCATCCGGGACTTAATCCCATCTTCTACTATTAGTATATCACATAATGCCAAAAAATCAACCAGACAAGCTATATTTTTTTAGTTATATTTTCTATTTTTTGCTATTTTTCAGATAATTCTCCAATCTGCTTTAAGATGACCTCTGCCTGGCTTATCATTGCATCCGTTGTTGCATTTTTCTTTCGGTCAAGGTAAGCGAACTTAGGCTCTTCTCCCATATGGAATTTCAAATCTCCCCGGTATTCTTCGATAATCTTTGGAATTCCTTCCACCTTCAGCTTTGCATTCCGGTACATGGTAAGCCGGATTTCCTGGCGGTTTATATTCACCTCCGTCACGTATGCGCTGTGTGCCAGAGCCTTTAATGCTGCAACCTTAAGAAGATTCTCAACCGGCTTTGGCATCTCGCCGAAACGGTCCATCAGTTCATCCTGCATATCCATATGCTCTTCTTCATTTTCAATGGATGAAATACGCTTATAAATGTCAAGCTTCTGATATTCATTTTTAATATATGAAGTCGGAATATAGGCATCAATATCACAGTCCACCACAGTTTCGTAGGTATCCTCTTCTTTTCTCTCCCCCTTCAGCTCAAGAACCGCCTGGTTTAGAAGTTTACAGTAAAGGTCGTATCCCACAGCTTCCATATGACCGTGCTGTTCCGCACCCAGGACATTGCCTGCTCCTCTTATTTCCAGATCTCTCATGGCAATTTTGATACCGGAACCAAGTTCCGTGAATTCCCGGATTGCCTGAAGACGTTTCTCCGCCTCTTCCTTCAGCATTTTATCCCGTTTATACATAAGAAATGCATAAGCGGTACGGCTGGAACGGCCTACCCGGCCTCTTAACTGGTAAAGCTGGGAAAGCCCCATGCGGTCTGCATCCTGAATAATCATGGTGTTAGCATTGGAAATATCAAGTCCTGTCTCAATAATCGTGGTGCATACCAGAACATCTATCTCCCCGTTCACAAAATCAAACATGATCCGCTCCAGTTCATGTTCGTGCATCTGTCCGTGGGCAAACGTAACCACTGCCTCAGGGACCAGCTTGGCAATGTGGTTTGCCACCTCATCGATATTATTAACCCGGTTATATACAAAATAAACCTGTCCTCCCCTCGACAATTCCCTATGGATCGCTTCCCGGACCATTTCGTCGTTATGCTCCATTACATAAGTCTGTATGGGCATTCGGTCAACGGGAGGCTCTTCCAGCACGCTCATATCCCGGATTCCTACAAGGCTCATATGAAGTGTCCTGGGAATCGGGGTTGCCGTGAGGGTCAGAACATCGATATTTTCCTTTAACTGTTTGATCTTCTCCTTATGGGTAACGCCGAAACGCTGCTCCTCATCAATGATTAAAAGTCCCAGATCTTTAAACTGCACATCTTTGGATAAAACCCGGTGTGTACCTACAACGATATCCACCATTCCTTTTCTTAAGTCTTCCACCGTTTTCTTAATCTGGGCAGAGGTCTTAAACCGGGACATTAAATCCACCCGTACCGGAAAATCCTTCATTCTCTGTGCAAAGGTGTTATAATGCTGTTGAGCCAGAATCGTGGTCGGGACCAGATAGACAACCTGCTTTCCTTCCTGAACTGCTTTAAAAGCCGCCCTGAGTGCAATTTCAGTTTTGCCGTATCCCACATCTCCGCAGATTAAGCGGTCCATGATCTTGCCGCTTTCCATATCTGCTTTTGTGGATTCGATTGCATCCCACTGGTCCTCGGTCTCCTCGTAAGGAAACATCTCCTCGAATTCCTTCTGCCAGACTGTATCCTCACTGTACCGGAATCCGTGTGTCTGCTGTCTGGCCGCATACAGCATAACCAGATCTTTTGCAATCTCTTTTACAGCACCCTTTACCCTGGTTTTTGTTTTATTCCACTGGTCTCCACCAAGACGGTTGAGCTTTGGCTTCTTTGCTTCAGCACCCGCATACTTCTGGATTCCGTCAAGCCTTGTGGCCGGTAGATAAAGATTTCCATTTTCGGCATATTCCACCTTTAAGTAATCCTTGATCACGCCGTCCTGTTCAATCTTTTCAATTCCGCGGTAAATTCCCAGACCATGGTCTTCATGTACCACATAATCGCCTACAGAAAGGTCAGAAAAGTTCTGGATTCTGGTGCCTTCATAGACCGTCTTTTTCCGTTTGCGCTTCTTCTTTTCCACGCCGAACATATCGCCTTCGGTAATAACCAGGAATTTAATCATGGGATATTCAAAGCCGCGGTGAATGCTGCCGTGCGTAACCAGGATCTCCCCTGGTTTTACCTCATGCTCCCCATCCTTGTCGTCCGGACAATACGCACGTAAGTCATATTCCCTTAAATCACCGGCCAGGCGGCTGGCCCTGGTCCTTGAGGCGGACAAAAGAATGACCCGGTACCCCTCCCGTTTCCATCTTGTTAAATCCTTAATAAGCAGTTCGAAACTATTCTGGTAGGAATTAACGTTCTTAACCTGAAAGCTGTAGCGGTTTTTTACCACAAAGCCTGACAGTTTCTGTTCCAGGCCGGTTAAATAAATTCCGCTCTTCATCTGAATTCTGGCTAACATCTCTTTTGCGGGATAGAGAAGACTGGTCTGCCCTGGAAGAAGGTAGCCATTCTCCAGACGGTGGATCATGCTTTCCCTGAACTCCATTTCAACAGTTTCTCCCTTTTCCTTAAGCCGTTCCGGCTCATCTAAAAAAAAGACCGTATTTTCGGGAGAAAAATAATCCAGGAAGGACACACTTCCCTTGCAGAAATAATGAATATAACCATCAAGTCCGTGCTGCTTCCAGCCCTCCTTCAAACCTTCTATGAGTTCCGAAACAATGGTACGGATCCTGGCTGCTTCCTGAACCTTTGACTGCGCCCGCAGATCCTTTTCGTATTTTTTCAATTCCTTTTGAAGCTCTTCCATGCCCTCATTAATCTGCTGAGAGGTAAGAACCATTTCTGTCGCCGGATAAATGCAGATTTCATCAAGCTGCTCTATGGATCTCTGACTTTCTAAATCAAAGGTTCGGATGGAGTCAACCTCATTGTCCCAAAGTTCAATGCGAACAGGAAGCTCTTCTGTTAAGGGGAAAATGTCTATGATACCGCCGCGGATGGAAAACTGCCCCATTCCATCTACCTGACCCATACGCTCATACCCCAGTTGTGTAAGCCGTTTCTTCCATATTTCCACATCAATGATCTGACCGCCCTCAACGAAAAGCGCCTGTTTTTTCAAATCAGCAAGAGGCATGAGATGATCCATCAGGCCGTCAAAGGTTGTTACCACCCACCCGGAGGACTGTTCCATCAAATGACGAAAAACCGCCATACGCTGCTTGGTAAGCAGGTTTCCATGGATATCCGCATTGAAAAACAGCAAGTCCCTTGCAGGATAAAGCCATGCGTTGGAATCAAAAAAGCGAAGGTCCTCATAGATCTCTCTTGCCCTGGTATCGTCATACGTTACTACCAGTTTGAGACCTTCCTGTTTTGCCGCTTCATACATCAGATGAACCTTCTGGGAATCCATACAGCCGCTTGCTATGACTGGTCCGGCCTTCTTTGCCAGATCAGAGCAAAGACCCTCAAAATCCTTCAGTTCCTTTAATGGTTTTTCAAATAGATCGTTCATGAAATCTCCTTATTTCTTCCTGTTGAAATAATTCATCGCCTTTTCGGCCCCGTCTTCTGCCATCATGACTGCCGCTTCTGCCGCCGCCCGGTAAGCATCAGCCATAACAGACTCCTGCTCTTTCGGGAACCGCCCCAGCACATAGTCTGCCAGATCCATCTCTCTTGGCTTCTCTCCCACTCCGACCCTGATTCTTGGGAATTCCTGGGTTCCTAAATGCTGAATGATATTTTTCAGCCCATTGTGGCCGCCGGCACTTCCTTTCAGACGAATCCGAAGCTGTCCCTCTGTGAGATTGATGTCATCGCAGATGACGATAATATTTTCCGGCTCCACCTTATAAAAGTCAGCCATCGATCGAATACTCTCTCCGCTTAAATTCATAAAGGTCTGAGGTTTTGAAAGAATCACCTTTTGGAATCCCGCCATTCCCATACCGTACACAGCTTTGTGCTTCTTTTCTGTCACGCGGATTCCCAGTTTGTCCGCCAGAACATCAATAGCCTCAAAACCCACGTTGTGTCTTGTTTTATCATATTCTCTTGTTGGATTACCTAATCCTGCGATGATGTACATGATGATTCTCCTTATTATTGTCTATATTAACAGCAGTTGCGTTTCATGACTGATCGGGGCGTTTTATGAACGCCGGAAAAGCGCTAGATTTCCCATATGGGGGTACCTAACGCGATTCTTTTAATTTTAACAGTTTAGAAGAAGGATGTAAAGGCAGAATCACAGAATAATTTTATTCCATTGAAATCAACCGGACAGAAAGTTATAATGTAGATATTTGAGAAAGGAACCCGACATGGAACAAAAAAACAATACTTACCGCATGATTCTTTTAAGCTCACTAACCAAAGTATTTACTGATGAAGAGCCCTTGTTTTATCCGGAATGCTGCCGTCTTACCGGACTTTATGGGGAAATGGTTTCTTTTCAGATTGCCTGCGCTTTTTTGGGAGATGAGAAGGAGACGCTTAAGGTTACCATTGATTCTCCTCTAAAAAAATATATACAAATCAGACAAGTGATTTCCGTTCCCTCTTCCTACCCTGCCCATGAAAAACTGGACAGCAATTATCTCCGCCATACTCCCGGTCTTTACCCGGATCTTCTTAGGAATCTGGGTCACAACAGAATTTTACTGGTCCCTGGCAAGTGGCAAAGCCTTTGGGTGAACATTTCTCTCACCAGCGAAATCCCCGCCGGTACATATCCAATAACAGTTTCGCTGACAGGTTCCGACCGGTCAATTGCTGCATCGGTCACCGCCCCATTGGAAGTCATTCCTGCCTTATTGCCCCGACAGGAATTGATTCACACCCAATGGTTTCACGGGGACTGTCTGGCTGATTATTATAATGTGCCCGTTTTTTCTGAAGAACACTGGACTATCCTTAAAAATTTTATCTCTCTTTACACTAAGAGAGGCATGAATATGATACTAACCCCAATCTTTACCCCGCCGCTTGATACGGCAAAAGGCGGTGAACGGACTACCATTCAGCTGGTGGATATCACTGAAGAGAATGGTTTTTACCAGTTTGATTTTACCCGGTTAAGGAGATGGGTGGAAATCTGCAAAACATCTGGAATCAGATACTTTGAAATGGCGCATCTATTTACTCAGTGGGGCGCGGAATTTGCGCCAAAGATTGTGGTTACGAAACACGGAGAGAAAATCAAACGGTTTGGCTGGCATACCCCAGCCTTAGGGGATTATACCCAGTTTCTTAATCAGTTTCTTCCTGCACTGAAAGAGGAATTAAAGCAGTTGGAAATTTTAGATGATACCTGGTTTCATATTTCCGATGAACCAAGAACCACCAATATTAAATCCTATGCCGCAGCCAGAGAATCCGTAATGAATCATTTAAAAGGCTGTAAGTTGATTGATGCACTTTCCGATTATTCTTTTTATGAAGCCGGACTGGCCGAACGTCCCGTTTGCGCCACCAACCACATCGAACCATTTTTACAGCACGGCGTCCCTCATTTATGGAGTTACTATTGTACTGCACAGTGTGTTGACGTTTCTAACCGCTTTATGGCAATGCCTTCAGAACGGAACCGAATCTACGGGATTCAGGTTTATAAATTTGGAATTGAAGGTATCCTGCACTGGGGCTTTAATTTTTATAATTCCGAATACTCCCTGGAACATATCAACCCCTACCTGGTTACGGACAGCGGGGGAAGTTTCCCATCCGGTGACGCTTTTTTAGTTTATCCAGGCGCGGACCGGCAGCCGGAAGAGTCCTTACGTCTTATGGTTTTATACGAAGCCATACAGGACCACAGAGCATTAAAGCTGTTGGAACAGTATATTGGCAGGGACGCCGTAATAAAGCTTTTAGAAGAGGACTTATCTGAGCCGATTACTTTTGCAACGTATCCGAAATCAGCCGCATATCTGATTTCAGCCAGAAATAAGATTAACCGGGCATTAAAACAATTCCATTTGTTAACATAGAAACAAGTGCATTTATTGTTTAAATAATCAGTCCAGAAGACAACTAAAAAAATACTTAAGGTGGTCGTATTCGGACAACACCCTAAAGAGGCCCGATGCGTCGGGCTTCTTTTTTTGTGTTATATTTAGAATTTTCTAACGTCCGAATCTCTGGATTTACATGTTGTTCATTGTCCGCCCCCATAAAACAGGACATGCATTACAGATGTAAACAAATAAAAGAACAGACTCTCCTGTTATATAAATTTTATACTCATGTCCCTTGTCATACCGCCTTCCATTATGATAAAATAAAAACGTTGCGCTTATATAAGTTCAAAATTGGTTGAACGTTTCTACCAACTACCTCAATAGTTGACTATAAGGGTTAGAAGGAAAAAGGAGTGATGTTCATGAAGGAAGCTTCAAAAAATTACGATGTGATCATCATCGGTGCAGGCCCTTCCGGTATTTTCTGCGCCTATGAACTGATCGAGAAAAAACCTGATTTAAAGATCCTTATGATTGAAAAGGGCCGTCCCATTGAAAAACGTACCTGTCCCAAACGTACAACCAAAGTATGCGTAGGCTGCAAACCATGCTCCATCACCACTGGCTTTGCAGGTGCAGGAGCATTTTCAGACGGTAAATTATCGTTATCCCCTGATGTTGGAGGTAATCTGCCTGAAATACTGGGATATGACAAAACCGTAGAACTGTTAAAGGAATCTGACAATATTTATTTAAAATTCGGCGCTGATACCAATGTATACGGTGTGGACAAGCAGAAGGAGATTCAGGATATCCGCCGCAAAGCCATTAACGCCAATTTAAAGCTGATCGAATGCCCGATCCGCCATCTTGGTACGGAGGAAGGCTATAAAATCTACACCCGCCTTCAGGAGCATTTACTGGCACAGGGTGTGGAGATGGAATTTAATACCATGGTTAAAGATATCATTATTGAGGATAACCAGGCCAGAGGAATTATTACTGATAAAGATGAGGTTTACGAAGCTCCTGAGATTGTTTCCGCCATCGGCCGGGAAGGATCTGACTGGTTCAGCCACATCTGCGGAAATCACGGAATTGAGACAAAGGTGGGAACCGTTGATATCGGTGTCCGCGTTGAAGTCAGAGATGAAGTAATGGAATTCTTAAATAAGAATCTCTATGAAGCAAAGCTGGTTTATTACACGCCAACCTTTGATGATAAGGTACGTACCTTCTGTACCAATCCTTCCGGAGAAGTAGCCACTGAATACTATGAAAACGGGCTGGCAGTCGTCAATGGACATGCCTACAAATCCCAGGAATACAAAACCAATAACACAAACTTTGCGATTCTGGTATCCAAAAACTTTACCAAGCCCTTTAAAACACCCATTGAATACGGAAAACATATCTCACAGCTAAGCAACATGCTGTGTGACGGCAGAATTCTGGTACAGACCTTCGGAGATTTCCAGAGAGGCAGACGTACCACGGAAGAGCGATTATGCCGGAACAATATCATTCCTACTTTAAAGGATGCGGTTCCCGGCGATTTATCCCTGGTATTCCCTCACAGAATTATGGTTGATATTAAGGAAATGCTGCTTGCTCTTGATAAGGTTACGCCTGGTATCGCCAGCGACGAGACTCTTCTTTACGGTGTAGAAGTTAAATTCTACTCCAATAAAGTAGTTGTCAACAGTGATTTCGAAACCAGTGTGCTGGGACTGCGTGCAATCGGAGATGGTGCCTCCGTAACAAGAGGGCTTCAGCAGGCTTCTGCTAACGGAATCAGCGTTGCCAGAAGTATTTTAAGCAAATTAAATTAAACAGAAAAAAACATGGGACCGTTTATTGCCAATCCCATGTTTTTTATTATGTTTCTGATGTGTTAAACAAGTCCCAGCTTCTTCATTGCATAGGCCACTCCGTCGTCTTCCACATTCTTTGTGTAGAACGTGGCATAAGGTTCCAGTTCCACACTGTGATGCCCCATGAGAATACAGTTCTTCGCATACTCAAACATGGGTAAATCATTGGTGCTGTCACCAAATACATATGTATCCCCAAGATCTACCCCATAATGCTTTATCACTTCCTCAATGGCAGTCGCCTTGGAGTGTCCTGCCGGAACGCATTCGTAAAATCCGCCGCCCCGGTTTATTATATCAAAATCCAGCCCCAGTTCCCGGGCGAATCCCTTCATATCACTTTGTTCATCTTCCATAACGCAGAATTTATCAAAGTCATAACAGTCTTCATCCCAGCCATAAGGAGAGCAGTTTCCTTCCAGAGCCATATGCTCCTTCATAATTCTGACCTGTTCGATTCGTGATTCCTCTTTATTAAAATAACAGCTTTCTGTTCCCTCTAAAACCCCGTCAAGACCATATTCCAGGATCATCTTTTTAATCTTAATGCCCGTTTCATGAGGGATCGCGGCGGAGTAGAGAACTTCATCCCCCGCCACAATCCGTGTCCCGCAGCCGCAGCAATAGCCATCTACCTGCAGGATAGACCGAATGGGTCCAGTCAGACAGTAGGTGCGTCCGGAATTGATAAATACCAGATGCCCTGCCTCTCTTGCCCGTTCAACGGCCTGCTTTGCGCTCTCCGGCACATTCCGGTTAATTTCGGAAAAAAGAGTGCCGTCAATATCAAAAAACAGGGCTTTTTTCTTCCCAGTCATCGATCACCTCGAAAACAGATGGTACCGGTGGTTTCATCCATACTTTCCACAATTGCCAGGGATTCTACCCGGATTCCTTCGGAACGAAGGTGGTCTCCGCCGGGCTGAAATCCCTTCTCAATAACAATTCCTGCTCCTACCAGTTCTGCGCCGGAATCTCTTACAATCGCTGCAAGCCCCTCTAACGCTTTGCCGTTGGCTAAGAAATCATCGATGAGCAGCACCTTATCACCAGCACCCAAAAATTCTTTGGACACCATCACATCATAGGTTCTTCCATGGGTAAAGGATTCTACCTGAGTGGTATAAACATCTCCGGCAATATTCTTCGTCTTGGATTTCTTGGCAAATACAACAGGAACATCAAAATACTGAGCCACAATACAGGCGATACCGATACCGGAAGCCTCAATGGTCAGGATCTTATTGACTTCTTCATCTGCGAATCGTCTCTTAAACTCTTTTCCGATCTCCACGAACAGCTTAATGTCCATCTGGTGATTTAAAAAGCTGTCTACTTTCAGTACGTCACCGGACTTGATCTTTCCGTCCTTCCGTATTCTGTCCTTTAAAAGCTGCATAAAGGTTCCCCCTATGGTATGTGATTTATTCCGTTATCTTAGCGTTCTCTTTTAAGAAATCCAGCACTTTATTGCTGATGATATAATCATCTACTTCATACTGTCCTGCTGCCTGGATCATGCTGTCTACACTTTCGTAGCCCATCTTCTCGGCTACACCCTTGCGGTCATCATCGTTTACGGTGATTCCCTCTTTTTCAGCAATCGCATTTAATACCAGTCTCTGTTTTACGATTTCTTCTGCCTGAGTCTTCACTGTACTTCTGAAATCTTCTTCCTTCATTCCTGTAAAAGCAGTGATAAATGATGCAAAATCCATGCCATAGGCTGCAGCCTGATTGGTGTATCTGGCAACTACATTCTCTACATTGGCATCAATCGCTTCCTGTTTCGCCTCAACAGTAGAATTTGCTAAAACAGCGTCATAGATATTGCTTTTTACATTCTGATCTGCCTGATCATTCTTACTCTGAAGAAGAGTCTGTTTTTTGTCTTCCTTGTATTCGTCAACTGTCTTGAACTCTGTGTTTTCCTGAACAAATGCATCGTTTAACTCAGGAGTCTGCTTTTCCTTAATGGTATTGACAGTTACTTCAAATACTACCGGCTTTCCTGCCAGATCCTTGTTGTTGTATTCCTGTGGAAAAGTAAGATCCAAAGAGAGCTTGTCTCCCTTTTTTGCTCCGATGATTCCTTCTTCAAAACCAGGAATGAACTGATTGGATCCAATGGTTAAATCATAGCCCTGAGCAGTGCCGCCGTCAAATGCAGTACCATCCTTTTTTCCTACAAAATCAATGTTTACAACATCGCCGGACTGTACGGCACGATCCACATCCACATCTTTTTCATGAGCTGCCAGATCGCTCTGGATTGCCTGCTGAACTTCCTCATCTGTCACTTCCACAGCATCTCTTTTTACTTCAATGCCCTTGTAATTTCCCAGCGTAATCGTTCCGTTATCCACTTTTGATAGGTCTACTGACGGAACAGTTTCCTGTGCAGAGGATTCAGTAGCTGCTGTGGTCTCGGTTTCGGGTGCTGCTGTCGTTTCATTCGCCGGTTTCTTGGAACAGCCAGTTACAATAGCGGCGGCAACAAGTCCGCACATACACACATTTAAAATTTTTTTCATAATACGATCCTTTTTCCTTCTAAAATTATATATCATATTTGTACTGCTTCCTGTCAGTTATACCATACTGGACACAGTAAAAAAAGCACTTTCCCGAAATTAACAAAAATTTCAATATTCCGTTATTATTTGTAAAATGCCTGGAATGCCTTATATGTATTATAAACATCCAGTTTGGAAGAAAGCTCAAAGGGGGAATGCATGGATAAAATTGGCACACCTAAATCCACCACATCTACATCCATCGCAGCTACATACTTGGCAATTGTTCCGCCGCCGCCCTGGTCTACTGCGCCAAGTTCACCGGTCTGCCAGTATACACATTCCTTTTCCATCATGGCAATTACCTTTGCCATCAGTTCCGCGCTGGCATCGTTTGATCCTGCTTTTCCCCTGACACCGGTATACTTTGTCAAAACACAGCCTTTGTTTAAATAGCAGGAATTGCGCTCCTCGTAAACAGCGGCAAAGGTCGGATCATAAGCTGCATTCACATCAGAAGATAAGCACATGGAATTGCGCAGGACAGTTCTGACGTTTGCATGTGCCATTTCAGCCAGGTCCTCGATGTAATGAAGAACAAAGTGGGAGTTTAATCCGGTATTGCCGTCAGAACCGATCTCTTCCTTGTCTGCCAGTACGGTCACTGTGGTATATTCCGGTTTCACTGCATCTATCTCTGCCATAAGGGCTGTATAGGCACATACCCTGTCATCCTGTCCGTAAGCACCGATGATGCTGCGGTCCAGGCCAACATCACTTGCTTTCTGTGCCGGAACCAGCTCAATCTCAGCACGTAAAAAATCTGCTTCCGTAATTCCAAAACGATCGTTTAAAAGTTTGAGAGCCATCAGCTTTACCGGTTCTTTTATTTCGGCCTCATCATTAAAAGGCAAAGATCCGATAATAACATTCAGTTCCTCTCCCTTCAGTCCATCCCTAAGCTTTCTATCATTCTGGTCCGCCGCCAGATGGGGCAGTAAGTCTGTGATGCAGAATACAGGATCGCCTTCCTTTTCACCGATATTGACCTCAATAACTTCTCCGCTTTTTTTAATAATCACACCATGCATGGATAATGGAATAGTGGCCCACTGGTATTTGCGGATTCCGCCGTAATAGTGGGTCTTGAAGTAAGCCAGATCGTTCTTTTCATAAACAGGATTGGGTTTTAAATCAAGTCTTGGGGAATCGATATGAGCACCGTTGATGCGAAGCCCCTTCTCAAGCCCATGTGTTCCGAAGGTAGTTGCAAGTATCGCTTTCCCTCTGTTAACCTGGTATACTTTATCTCCCGGCCGGTAGGTCTTTGTTCCGTCAAAAGGCACATAGCCCTGCATCTCCAGCATGGCAACGGCTTCTCTTACACACTCCCGTTCTGTCTTTCCATTATCAAGAAACCTCTTATATCCATTGCAGAACAGATCTGCCTGTTCCATCTGTTCCGGCGCTTCTTTTCCGATGTGGGGAAATTTAAATGTCAGTTCATCCTGAAGTTTTTGTCCAATTGTTTTATCCATGGTAAATAATCCTCCGTTGTTGTCAGGGCTCTGCCCCGTTCATTAGTTAAATCGTTACCGGACATATCGTCTCGCTGTCTAAAACCAGCGTAAATGGTCCGTCGTTTAATAAAGAAACCTTCATATCTGCACCGAAGCTGCCGGTCTGAACCCTCTTTGCAAAAGTTCCGAAACGTGCTGCTGCGTATTCATAAATGCGGTCAGCCAGCTGTGGGGAGCCTGCACCCGCAAAACTGGGCCGGTTTCCTTTTCTGCAGTCAGCATAGAGAGTGAACTGGCTCACTACCAGAATCTCTCCCTCCACCTGGGATAAGGATAAATTAGTCTTCCCGTTTTCATCGGGAAAAACTCTGAGTCTGCATATTTTGTCCACCATCTTATCAGCAATCTCTTCTGTATCCGTGTCAGAAACTCCTAACAGAAGCAGAAATCCTTTTCCAATAGAGCCAGTCTCATGTCCATCTACTCTAACCGAAGCATGGGCAACCCGCTGTAATACAATTCTCATGTGTGTTCTCCTGTCTATTTTAATACCAGCTGTAAATATTCCAGCAGACTTTCTGTGGCGGCCTCGCGGTAGATAATCTCCCGCGCAAGAATGGGGTAATCTGTAATGATATTATCAACACCCAGCATCTTCATACGTTCCATCTCGCTTTTCCCGTTCACGGTCCATGCGTGTACCGCCTTGCCTTTTTCATGGGCAGCCTCCACCAGCCGTTCATTGATGAAGCTGGAACGAAGGCTGATAAAATCTATGGAATCACTGGAATAAAAATTCCCGTACGCCGCAGAAATGATATAGCCGGTCCGGATCTGCGGATCTGCCTTTTTGATTCTGACCAGATAAGAAAAACGGGTGGAAGTAACCACGCACTGCTCTTTCATCTGATATTCATCAATCAGCTGTATCACCTTTTCCGGTAAGTCACTGTCCTCTCCCAGGTTTTTAATCTCAATATTTAAATTGATCTTCCCTTTGCAGTATTCCATGGCTTCCTGCAGGGTGGGTATATACTCCCCTTTGTATTCATCAGAGAACCAGGAGCCTACATCAAGCCTGACCAGATCATCATAATCGTAGGATCCTATGGTTCGGTTCATTCCAGCCACCCGGTTCAAAGTAAAGTCGTGCCCCAGTACCACGATCCCATCCTCTGTCTCCTGAACATCAATCTCTGCATAATCAGCCAGATCATCCACTGCCTTATGAAGTGCTGCCATGGTATTCTCCGGTGCCTCATTGGAACTTCCCCTGTGGGCTGTGATCTGAATCTCACTGAGCATATCTCCAGTAATAACAGAGCCGTTTCTTAACACGTAAAAGAGGGACAGCAGACAAAGTGCTGTCGCAGCTGACACGATGATTCCTGCTGTCTTCCGATTGCCAAAAGGCTTACCCTCATAACCGATGGCTGCCGCCTTTCTGGAAATCCGGCTGTTAAACCGGAAATACTGAACACTGACAGCCCCGTATTTCCCCACAGCCAGAAGCATACTGGAAAAGAAAATAAGGACCAGTTCGATCCAGTCACAGGCTGCCGGGAGCACAGCAAGCGCCAGACGGTTATCCGTAAACAGGGTAACTGCCACAGCGGTAAGGAGCACACAGAACCCGTAAAGCGCCCAAAGGGCGAGGATGGCAAGGCCATAATAAACAAGCATCAGAGGCAGGACCTCAAAAACCCTGCGTCTTAAAAGCCACCAGCTTTTTAAATAGCCGTCCCGAAACCGCTTCTGTTCAATCATACAGGTATGAAATACATAAAGTCCGGGAACCACAAAAAACATGATCAAAAGAATGGATGCTGCCAGCAGGACCCGTCCCCATGGCTGCCTCAATAACTCAGAAGTAACGAAATTAATCGGTTTTACATGGGTAAACACCCGATAAATCAGATAAAGATTAGTAATAAAATAATCTGCCAGAACAAGAAGTCCCAGCTGCCAGTTTTTCCGGCGGATCTCATCAAGAAGTTTTGATAATCCTCCTGCGAGAATCTGCCACAAATTCAGCTTTCTGAAGTAGAATGCTCCCTGATACAGTGTTATCAGACACCCCGTCTCCAGCAGCAGCATTAATATCCCAAGAATCAAAAGAGCAGCAATGATCGCTGCTGTCCATGGTTTTATCAGAAAGAAACCGATATTTGACGCAGTTAAATAGCTGTAATCCGCCATTTTAAGCGCAAACTCTAGACCTGCATTTAAAGCAAGCAGATACAAAGGAGCTGTAACCAGCCGGAACAGCAGCGTGAAGATGAAACCATTCCTCTGATTATATTTAAGAATCTTAAATGTGTCTTTTGTTAATGTGCCCATAAAACAACCTTCTTTTTATGAAGTTAAAAAACAGCCTTAAGCGGGCGGAATCGTCAAGGCTGCACCCTTTTTCATTCAATCTTCCTCTGCCTTACTCTCTCCGCCGTCTGGTATGGGCTTTTGTGCTTCACTCAGTTCCAGAATGGCCTGATTCAAAGAAAACATCTTTTTATCAAGCATATTGACCACATCTGCACAGGCTTTCAGCTCCTGCTGTAAATATGCCGGCGCATTGCCTTCAAATTTGTAGTAAATCTTATGCTCCAGACTTGCCCAGAAATCCATAGCGACAGTTCTGATCTGAACCTCCACCTTGGTATCAACCGGCCCATCCGTCAGATAGATGGGGATGGTCACTACCATGTGGTAGCTTTTATATCCATTGGGCTTCGGATTTTCAATATAATCCTTTACATAAAGGACTGTTACATCACTTTGCTTTGTTATCATCTCCGCAATCTGATAAATATCTGAAGTAAACGAGCAGATAATCCTTATTCCTGCAATATCGTTTAACTTTTCCACCATATTATCGATGGTCACATCGTACCCGTACCGCTTTAACTTTTTAACAATACTGTCCGGCGTCTTAAGTCTTGACTTGATGTGCTCAATGGGGTTGTAATTATAGATATGCACAAACTCATTATTGAGTATCTCTATTTTTGTATTAATTTCTCTTAATGCTGAGTCATACAAAAATATGACGGATTTCCACTGGTCAACCTGATCAAATGATTTGGGAATATTCATTCCACATTCCCCCTCCCTTGGCAACCTGTCTGAATCAGTGAGACAGGGGCAGCCCAAACGACAGCCCCTGCTACTCTCTAAACAGTATACCATAGAAACCCGATATTTTATATTGTTTTTACCCAGTTTCTAAAATTTTAATCCTTTTAAAAGATTTGCAAGTCCGGTAGATGCACTTCCCTCTTCTTTGTAATCAAAGATCTCTGCTGCCTCTTCCTCATCGGCTTCCACCGCCTTCATGCTTAAACTGATCTTATTATCTGCAGTCGAGATAATTTTAACCTTTACAGTCTGTCCTTCCTTTAATACTGCGCCCGGATGCTTAATTCTCTGATTGCTGATCTGTGAAATGTGAAGGAGACCGGAAAGACCGTTTTCCAGATTAATAAATGCACCGTAATCTTTTATGGTATCAACCGTTCCTTCCATAACCACTCCAGCCTGACATTTAGCAATCTTTCTGCTGGTCTCTTCCTTTTGCTTTAATAATGCAGGTTCTTTTCCGGACAGCACCAGCTTCTGGTTCTCTTCGTCAGCAGTAATCACAGTGACATCAATGGTCTTTCCGCTAAAATCCTCCAGGTTTTCAACATATTCCGCAGCCAGCTTGGAAGCAGGTATAAATCCCCGGATTCCTTCCAGGTAAACCACAGCTCCGCCTTTTACAATCTCTGATATCTTTACTGCTATCATGGTGCGGTCTTCCATCATGGTTTTTAACTTCTCCCATGCTGCCTGATCATTTTGAAGTTTTCGGGAAAGGACAATATTTCCTTCTCCATCATCGGTTTTAATAACGGTTGCGGTGATTTCATCTCCCGTATGAATCTCCAGAAGAGGATTAAAATCAGGATCACTGCTTAGATCCTCTTTGTTTATGATCCCTTCTGCATAATATCTCAAATCCAGAAAAACCTGGTCTTCACTGACACGGATTACTGTTCCGGTTATTGTATCACCTTCCCTGACGCGTTTAAAGGATGCCTCCAGTTCTGCAGCATAATCATCCATGGTTTCCACATGCTCCTGGGAAACCGCATCTGTCTTCATCTCTTCTTCCATAAGAATTCCTCCATTCATAAAATACCTTATTTCAGGCATAATCTAAGTATATATTTAACACATCCCGCCCGATATTTCTATAGTTTTCTCAGGAAAAATATGTTATATTCTAAGAAATATACATACCTGCCGGATCAAAAGACCCGGCTTTGTAACAGAAAGGACAAACATGATGAAGGACATAATGGACCTGCATACTCACACTGTGGCCAGCGGACATGCATACAGCACTTTGTATGAGATGGCAAAATCCGCCTCTGAAAAGGGACTCGCTCTCATGGGTTCTACGGACCACGCACCAAAAATGCCAGGAACATGCAACGAATTTTATTTTATTAATTTTAAAGTGATCCCCCGCACGCTCTACGGAATTCATATTCTTATGGGAGCGGAGCTGAATATACTGGACTATACAGGCCGGATCGACTTAAGAAAAGGTCTTCTTGAAAATCTGGATTATTCCATAGCAAGCATCCATGAGCCCTGCTATAAAAACGGAACCATGACCCAGAATACAAGTGCCTATACAGGCGCTATAGAAAACCCTTATGTGAGGATTATTGGACACCCCGATGACAGCCGCTTTCCAGTGGATTACGATACCCTGGTCTGTGCAGCGGCAGAAAACCACACCCTTCTGGAGGTGAATTCCAGTTCCCTCCACCCCTTAAGTGCCAGAAAGAACGCAAGGGAGAACTATCGGATCATGCTGGATTTATGCCGCCGCTACAAGGCATCCATTATTATAAACAGCGACGCCCATATTGAGGCTGATGTTGGGAATCATGTCCGCGCCTTAGAGCTGCTTGATGAGCTTTCATTTCCCCAGGAACTGATTGTAAACAGCTCCATCGACCGGCTACTCCCCTATATACCAAAGCTGGAGGCTTATCTATGATTAACTTCCTGAACCTGGAATATTTTCTGGCTGTTGCGGAAGAATTAAATATTACAAGAGCCGCCAGGCGGCTCTATATTTCCCAGCAGTCTTTAAGCAACCATATCTCTAATATGGAAAAAGAATTTGATGTTCAGCTCTTTAACCGTACCATGCCTTTGACACTGACCTATGCCGGGCGTGCCTTAAAGATCCGTGCCAAAGAGCTTCTTGATTTAAAGGATGAGACATACCGCCAGTTAGCAGATATTAAAGATTTCACCATCGGACAGCTTTCCATTGGTGTATCCCATACCAGAGGGCGCTTTCTTCTTCCTGTTATTCTTCCCGCCTTTCAGGAGAAGTTTCCTAATATCGAGCTTCATCTGGTAGAAGGAAATTCGTCTGAACTAAGCAATGCGCTGATTCACGGAGAGATTGATCTTATGATTGACCTTCTTCCATTTAAAGCAGAAAATGTAGAAACAGTTCCTATCTGCGAGGAAGAAATCCTTCTCGTAGTTCCTGACCAGATCTTGGACCGGTATTTTCCGGGCAGGCAGGAAGAGATTAAAAAAGAACTGGAATCCAATGCGGATGTTACACTTTTAAAGGATTGCCCCTATCTTCTCATCAATAAAGGAAACCGGGTGCGCACCATCGCCGACGAAATATTTGAAGAGGCCCAGCTTACCCCCAGCATTCTTTTGGAGACAGAGAATATCGAAACGGTTCTTGCCCTTGCATCAAAGGGTATGGGAATCACCTTCTATCCTAAGATGTTTATGTCAGGAAACCAGGACGGAGCCGGAACAGTTATGAAAAAAGCCGGATTAAATTACTTTTCATTAAATTACATGCGAAGCCATGGAATTCTTGCGTTTGGATGCCACAAGGGCAGATACTTGTCCCAGGCTACAGAAGAATTTATCCGGATTGCGAAGGAAAATATATAGATTTAACTGCAGATTGACAAATGGGGCAGAATCCTATATTATTAAATAGTAACAATTACTACTATAATTATCGTTTATAGAAAAGGAGCGGCCATGAAAACATTAAAGTACAGCCGTCAGCGGGAATCTATTAAGACCTGTTTAATGGCGAGACACGATCACCCCACTGCCGACGCCTTATACACATCGATTCGCGAAGAATTTCCCAATATCAGCCTTGGCACCGTCTATCGGAATTTAAATCTTCTGGTGGAACTGGGGGAAATTCAGAAGCTGACCTGTGGAGACGGCGCCGATCACTTTGATGCGGATACATCACCGCATTATCATTTTGTATGCAGGAAATGCGGGCAGGTATATGATCTGCCTATGGAACCGATGGACAGCATTAATCATCTGGCCCAAAAACATGCGGATGGCCAGGTCGACAGTCACAAGATCTATTTTTACGGCACTTGTAATGATTGTTTGGAAAATAATTGAGAATTTCTCTTGACACAGGATAAAACATGTGGTAAATTAACATCAGTAATCATTATTGTTATTGATTGCCAAAACATTACAAAATAAAAAATTAAAATAAAAGGAGACATGAGATCATGAAAAAATGGGTTTGTACAGTATGCGGTTATGTTCACGAAGGAGAGACAGCTCCGGAATTCTGTCCAGTATGTAAAGCTGGTTCTGAGAAATTTAAATTACAGGACGAAGATATGTCCTGGGCCTGCGAGCATGAGATTGGTGTAGCTCAGGGTTCTCCGGAAGATATCATGAAGGATTTAAGAGCGAACTTTGAAGGTGAATGTACCGAGGTTGGTATGTACCTTGCTATGTCCAGAGCTGCTCACAGAGAAGGCTATCCGGAAATCGGCTTATATTATGAAAAGGCTGCTCATGAAGAGGCTGAGCATGCTTCCAAGTTTGCCGAATTATTAGGCGAATGTGTATCCTCCAGCACAAAGAAGAATCTGGAATTAAGAGTAGCAGCTGAAAATGGTGCAACAGCAGGTAAATTTGATCTTGCCAAGCGTGCCAAAGCATTAAACTTAGATGCAATTCATGATACCGTACATGAGATGGCTAAGGATGAAGCACGTCACGGAAAAGCATTCAAAGGCTTACTGGAAAGATACTTCGGCTAAATCCATTTTCAAACAGGAGGGTTTTTACGATGTCTAAATATGCGGGTACAAAAACAGAACAGAATTTAAAAGATGCATTTGCCGGCGAGTCCATGGCAAGAAATAAGTATACTTTTTATGCGTCTGCTGCAAAAAAGGCCGGATATGAGCAGATGGCTGCGTTATATCTGGAAACAGCAGATCAGGAGAAGGAGCATGCCAAGATGTGGTTTAAAGAACTGCACGGCATTGGCACTCCTGAAGAGAACCTTGTGGATGCTGCAGCAGGTGAAAACTACGAGTGGACAGATATGTATAAGAGAATGGCTGAAGAAGCCAGGGCTGAAGGGTTCACAGAGCTTGCACTGAAGTTTGAATTTGTCGGCAAGGTTGAAGCAGCTCATGAAAAGAGATATTTAAAGCTGCTGGACAGCTTAAAGAATGATAAAACCTTTAAGGGCGATGCTCCTCTTGGCTGGAAATGCCGCAACTGCGGTTATATCCATGAAGGTGCAGATGCTCCTGAGATTTGTCCGGTATGCGCTCATCCGAAAGCCTATTTTGAAAGAAAATCTGAAAATTACTAAAGCACTGCCGTAAACTCTCCGTTACAGGCAGAAACGTGGCAGAAGTTAAAAGAGACCAGACTCTTTTGACTTCTGCCACGTTTTATATATACTCTAATCTCTTAAAGCTTCCTCCTCCGCTGCATTCTGGGCAAGTTCCTGATACAGCTTTGACTGTGTTATATCTCCTGACAGCTCGTAACATCTGGCCAGCTTAAGAAGAGGAAGTTCCTTCGAATACCTGATATTCAGTTCACATTCCGTTTCATAAGCTGCGTTATAAAACCAGATCACCGCTTCCTGCAAATCTCCTGTTTCCATAAAATACTCTCCGACATCATAACAGACCTCTGCACTTGCTTTCCCGCACGCAGCATTTTTCAGAGCATTTTTTAAGATCTGGGCTCCATCATGTTTAATCCGTCCGCATCTTGTCAGAACACACTGAATGATTTTTAACTCCTCTTCTGCCCTGTCTTCTGACAACAAACCGGTAAAATAATCTTCCGCTTCCAAAAAATCCTGATCTTCTCCGGAAATAAACAGTTCTCTGGCATACATGGAACGAAGCTTCTTTGAAAGAGGAACTTCTTTTGTGATCAGTTTTCTGAAAATACCAAAATCACGCTTTGAATGATTTCCTTCCGGCATATGTATGATTTCGATTTCACTGTCAAATATGACCGGATCTAAGCGGACCGTCTCATGAACGGGATCCTGCCACTCAAATCTGCGGTTTCTTTTAAATAGTTTGGGACGGTACTCGCAATCAAAGTTATAAGTTGTATTAAACTGCAGCTGATTGGTGTATTTCATCTGTACGATTTCTATTTCAGGCAGGATATACTGTTTTAAATCCATAAATCGTTTTCTGTTTTCCTCATCAATGACCTCATCGGCATCCGCCACATAGATATAATCCATCTCTGCTTTTTCAAAAGAAAAATTTCTTGCAGCAGCAAAATCATCCACCCAGGTAAAATCAAAGATTCTGCACCCAAACTGTTTCCCGATCTCTTTTGTTCTGTCTGTTGATCCGGTATCTACAAGAACGATCTCATCTGCCAGATCCTTCAGGCTTAAAAGACAGCGGGCCAATACATTTTCTTCATTTTTTACAATCAGGCATGCACTGACAGTAATCATCTTCTCTGTACCTCTTCTCTTTCGTTTTCTTAAAAACAGGATAATATCAGTTCAAAAGCAACGATGTACCCCTCTTTTAAACTGGCAATATCAACCCATTCCTGCCGCGTATGGGCTCCTCCGCCTCTGACAGCTCCAAAGCAGACACTGGGAATTCCCTGTGAAAGGGGGATATTGCAGTCTGTGGATCCGCATCCCTTCTGAGGCTCCGTTCCTGTATGCTTTTTTATCACTTCTAAGACTTTATTGATCATATGCTCCTGCTTCACAGGATCGACTCCGCTGCTGCAGGGGCGCTCACCCACCAGAACTGTGTTTACTTCCACCTGCTTTGTCCGGTAGCTTTCTGCAACGGCCTTAAAATGCCGCTCCATAAATTCCAAATCTTCCATGCTGTCTGACCGGAACTCATAAAGCATCTTCGCCTGCTGGGCAATGGTGTTAACTGAAGTTCCCCCTGAAATGGTCCCCACATTATAGGTAGTTTTCGTCTTTGTTTCCGGTACCTTTAATGTATAAAGGGTGTCAATCATGGATGCCAGATAGGCAATGGCATTGCGGTTTCCGAATTTCGTAAAAGAATGTCCGCCTTCCGTCAATACCTCCACCTCATATCTTCTGGAACCTACGGCATCCGTTGTGATACGGTCCATGTAGCCGTCTATGGAATAGAATTCTCTGATCCGCCCTCCATACTCCTTAACAATCTGCCTGGAGCCTTTTAGATTTCCAAGACCTTCCTCGCCTGCGTTGGCAACGAGAAGCAGTCCGCAGTCCGGGGGAGTGATTTTCTTACCGGCAATGTATTTGGCACACATAAGAAGTGCGCATAGATTGGCAGTATCATCACCGATTCCGGGAGCTTTTATTCTGCCGCCTTCAACTATAACAGGCAGAGGCGTTGTATCGGGAAATACCACATCTGTATGGGCCATAAATACAACAACAGGATTGTATTTGGTACACCCTATGGGGTAGACCACATTAAAAGCGGAATCGATATAGACATTTTCCGCCCCCTGGCTCATAAGCCAGTCCCGGCAGAACTCAGCTCTTTTTTCTTCCTGATTGGAAGGTGCAGGTATCTTTCCCAGGGTCAGCAAAAGTTCATAAGTCTCGCTGCTGTGTTCCTCAATATATTCCAGTATTTCCAATGATAACTGATCCATTGTTCATCCCTCCGTTTTTATATATTTTATCACTTTTATCAGCTTTGTACAGCAGGATCGGATTTTACCCGGCAGAGAAAAAGTGCACAACGGCAGATATGCAATTGTACACTTCAAATAACTCTAATTTTATTCAATTATATGACGCGGTTTTTAATGGAACCAATTTCCTCTATTATGCATTCCACTTCGTCACCTACTGACAGAAATGCAGGGGGATCAAAGCCCAGTCCCACCCCTTTTGGAGTTCCGGTGGATATAATTGTTCCGGCCTTCAGCGTCATTCCTCTTGACAGCTCACTGATAATGTGATCGATTTGAAATATCATCAGACGTGTATTGCTGTCCTGCCTCAGTTCTCCGTTTACCTTTGACTGAATGGATAGCTCAGGCGGGTAGGAAATGGAATTGGATGTGAGAATACAAGGGCCCATGGGAGTGAATCCGTCAAGGCTTTTTCCGAAATACCACTGCTTGTGAGCGTTCTGTATGTTGCGTGCGCTCACGTCGTTGATGATGGTATAACCAAATATATAATCTGCTGCCTTTTCTGCAGGCACATCTTTCGCGTCTTTTCCGATAATAACAGCTAACTCGGCTTCATAATCCAGGCTGTCCACTATATCACAGTGACTTAATATTTCACCATAAGGGGCCACTGCTTCATTCACTCTCTTGGAGAAGTAGACTGCATAGTTTCTTTCTCTGTCAAACGCCTCTTTTTTGTAGCGCGCTGACTCCTCGGCATGTTCCATGTAATTAAGACCCAGACAGATAATATCCTGATCTGGTGTCAGAATTGGGGCCAGGAGGGTGACTTCTTTCATCATAGCCGCTCCTACGATGTTGCTGCTGTAAGGATCCAGCCCAGATGCATGCTCAAGTAAGTCCCGTTCTGACTGGCTCAGTCCCTTTACAACTTCCAGCATCTCTCTGTATTCCATACCGAAGGCCTTAAGAGGGAAAACCCACATCCCATCCCTGCTCACGACTCCGATATCTCTTCTACGGTCAACCTCGTAAGTAACTAATTTCATAAAATCCTCCTTTTACATGAACCATAACTCTTCCCTGGTGGTAGAGATCGCATCTGCACCTGCATGAAAAGCAGCCATGATATCCTTCTTGTCCGATATCAGCCCGCCGGCAATGATGGGAATATTGGTATATTTACGGATCTCTTCCAATGCTTTGGGCATTACTCCTGGCATAATTTCAACCATATCCGGATGGAAGGTGTCAATCTGCTTTTTCGTCGTACTCATGGCAAGCGAATCAATGATAAATGTTCTCTGAATCCCGAATAATCCCAATTCCACGGCGCGCTTAACAAGAAGCGGCTTCGTACTGATGATACCATCAGCATAGGTATTTTCCTTAATGAAATCTACCACAATCTCTTTTGAACTGAGACCATGGGTCAGATCTGCATGTACCATGGCGTACTTTCCATGCTCTTTTATCTGCCGTACGATGTTTCCGATGTTTAAAATACTTCCGTATAGAACAAACACGACCTGGCACTCTGACTCAAAACACCGTTTCAGTCCGCCTTCATCCTTTACTGCAGCAATCACCGGAGATGTCTCCAGCAGTTCAATTGCTTTCATTTTTATCCCTCCGCACCCAAAAAACTATGGATCTTGTTCTACTTTATCAATCCTGACCACCACCGTCAAGAAATATTTTTCTCTTTCTTTATTTTCTTTCGAAAGTAAAGTCTCTTTTCGTTTTTTTCCCGCAGCTGACAGATTAAAATAAACCCGCAGTAAAGGCTCTTGGGGACCCACGGTTAAAGCGGGCGGCATTTGCTGCGGATTTTACTGTTCAATTATGATCTTTTCACATTTCTTGCGGCTACGATGGATACTCCGGTACCCGCACAGTTTTCAATAATTACATCTCCGATGGCTACCGGGGCATGAACAGCGGCATTTTGAATCTCTTTCATACAATCAAATATTTTGCCTTTTGGAATATCTGTTTTTGTTTTTACAGGGACCATGGCAAATTCTCCGTCAACCACTCTTACAGTAGAAGTCACCACCCGTGTTGGGCTTAGGACCTCTTTTTCCCCGTACTCCGCACCTCTTGCACAGGAATTGCCAGTCACGGTCACTGCACCGTTTTCTATACGTACGGTCAAAGGGCAGCCCAGGGGGCAGCAGATACAGATCAGTTCACGTTCTTCCATTTTAATCCTCCTCTGTGCAGATTACGATTTCTGCCAAATCCGGATATTTCTCCAGACTTTCTTTCTTTATTGCTACCTGCTCCATCTCTCCGGGTGCAAGAACCTTTTTCTTTTTGTGATAAACCCGTTCATCACCATAATAAATACTGATATAGCGGTCCCGGTACACATCTGAAACGCGGAAACGGATTTTCCACTGATCTGAATCAGAATCCCGGTTCACAAACTGCGGAACTGTATAGCGGACACCGTCTACAGCCCGAATCCTGATATCTGCAGAAGAGGATTCCTCTTTTTGGGAACCTGCATAGGCTGCTGCACTTCTTCCTGCAAGAGCAGCCTCTTCGGAAACATAATCCACCAGATCATGAACATGGAGTACATTCCCGCAGGCAAACACTCCGCTTATACTGGTCTCCAGACGGTCATTGACTACAGGACCTCCTGTTATCTGATCAAGATCAACTCCGGCACTCTTTGACAGCTCATTTTCCGGAATCAGCCCTACAGACAGAAGAAGTGTATCACAGGAATAATATTCCTCCGTCCCTGCTATGGGTCTGCGCTTTTCATCTACTGCAGCCAGAGTAACTCCGGTTACCCGCTCTTTTCCATGAATCTCTATCACTGTATGGCTTAATTTTAACGGGATTCCATAGTCATCCAGGCACTGGACGATGTTTCTCTTTAACCCGCCGGAATAAGGCATAAGCTCAGCAACCACCTTTACTTTTGCACCTTCCAGAGTCATACGTCTTGCCATAATAAGGCCGATGTCTCCTGAACCCAGTATCACCACTTCTTTTCCCACTTCATAACCATCTAAGTTCATGAGGCGCTGGGCAGTTCCTGCGGAATATATACCTGCCGGACGATAGCCAGGTATGTTAAGAGCTCCCCTCGGGCGTTCCCTGCAGCCCATGGCCAGAATCACAGCACCTGCTTTTATCTGGATCAAGCCCTCTTCCCGGTTTATAACCGTCAGTACCCTGTCACTGCTGATAGAAAGAACCATGGTGTTAAGCTTATATGGAATTTGTTCCTTTTCAATCATGTCAATATAGCGGGACGCATATTCCGGTCCTGTCAGCTCTTCTTTAAATGTATGAAGGCCAAAGCCGTTATGAATGCACTGATTTAAAATACCGCCCAGGTGACCTTCCCGTTCCAGAATCAGTATATCCTCAGTTCCCTCTTTCCTTGCAGCTGCAGCTGCAGCCAGACCTGCGGGACCTCCTCCGATAATAACGATATCATGCTCTGTCATGTCACTCTCCTCCTTGTCTTTTCCCTGTCAGTAAATTGGAACCAGATCTGTTTTTGCAGATGTCTTCCATGTTTTTTCCTGTTTCCCTTGCAAGAATTTCCATTGTCTTCGGGATGCAGAATCCTGACTGGCACCGTCCCATTCCGGCACGAACCCGGCGTTTAATACCATCTACGGAAACTGCTCCTAAAGTTCTGTTCACCGCATCTGCTATCTCTCCTTCACTGACGCCTTCACAACGGCAGATGATATTTCCATATCTTGGATCCTTTTTAATCAGTTCTCCGCGTTCCTCCAGGGAAAGCTTCTGGGGATTGATAATACCTTTTCTTGTTTCTATAAAGTTTTCCTTCTTTTGTGCATTGGCTTTCCCAGCTATCTGCTCTGCTAAATAAACACCTACTGCGGGAGCGCTTGAAAGTCCTGGGGATTCCATTCCTGCCGCATCAAAGAAACCGTCTGCATCGGATACCTCTCCAACTACAAAATCGTCTCCCTCCTCGTGTGCACGAAGACCGGAAAAAGAGGTGATAACCTGACGGAATGGAATGTTATTCACGCCCCAGGCCGCCTTTTCCATAATATCGGAAAGTTCCTGCGCAGTTGTAGACGTCTCTTCTTTGTCAGTTACATTCACTGCAGTCGGTCCTGTCAGAAGATTGCCGTGAACCGTAGGCGTTACCAAAACACCTTTTCCCATCTTTCCGGGAAGCTGGAAGATGGTATGATTCACCAGGTTTCCTGCCTCTTTATCCAGAAGGCAGTAATCTCCCTTTCTGGGTATGATGTGAAGCTTTGTCTCACTGACCATGTTGTGGATCTGGTCCGAGTAAACGCCTGCTGCATTGACCACATAGGAAGCGTGAATTATTTTGTCACCGGATATTAAATCATAACCGGAATCAGTTTTGTTAATTGTCTCAATTTCTGTCTCAAATATAAAATCGGTCCCATTGTCACAGGCATTCTCTGCCAGAGCTATGGTTAAACCAAAGGGACATACGATTCCACCAGTTGGAGCATATAAAGCTGCTGCTACGGTTTCAGATACACTGGGCTCCATGGTGCGGACTTCATCCCCGGTCAGTATGGATAAATCCGGGACTCCATTTTTTAAGCCTTTTTCATAAAGCGCATTAAGAGCTGGTCTGTCGTCTTCAGAAAAGCAGAGAACCAGTGAACCGTTTCGGACAAAGGAAAAATCAAGAGCTTCTGAAAGTTCTCCCATCATGCGGTTTCCTTCTGTATTAAATCTCGCCTTTAATGAGCCTGGCTCCGCATCATATCCTGCATGCACAATGGCACTGTTGGATTTTGATGTACCGGAACAGACATCTTCCTCCCGCTCAATGACGCAGATTTTCAGTTGATAGCGGGACAGCTCCCTGGCTATGGCACAGCCCGTGACGCCGCCGCCGATGATCGCCGCATCGTAATATAATTCCTTCATAATCAATCTCCTCCAAATCCGTGATAATTCCCGGTTCGCCGGGACTATAGAAAAAAAGAGTAAGGAAAATAAACGGATAGCTCCGTATCATAATCCTTACTCTTTCGTCTCAAAGGTTATTTATTTAATTGTATTAATGCTAACATAATTTCATTCTGATTGTCAAGTGATTTGTGGTCTCTCTTAATCCTCATCCTGAGACCAGTACAGAGCACATTTGACCGCCCGTTTCCAGCCCTTGATCCGTTTTTTACGGCATTCGTCTTCCATCTGCTTATCAAAAGTTTTAGATGCCTCCCAGTTCTGTCTGATCTCTTCCCTGTCTTTCCAGTACCCTACAGCCAGACCAGCCAGATATGCAGCGCCAAGCGCAGTTGTTTCGATGCAGCCTGGTCTGACAATCCGGGTGTCCAGAACATCTGCCTGGAACTGCATGAGAAAATTATTGGCACAGGCTCCGCCGTCTACCCTCAGCTCTTTTAAATGAATCTGGGAATCCTGCTCCATGGCTTCAATAAGGTCATAAACCTGGTAGGCCATGGATTCCAGCGTAGCCCGGATAAACTGCTCCTTGCTGGTTCCTCTGGTCACTCCCACAATGGTACCTCTGGCGTACTGGTCCCAATAGGGAGCTCCAAGACCTGCAAACGCCGGAACCACATAGACACCTCCGGTATCTTCCACTGCCTGGGCATATTCTTCTGTCTGGGACGCGGACCTCACCATACGCATGGCATCCCGCAGCCATTGAATGGCTGCACCTGCCACAAATACGCTTCCTTCCAGGGCATACTGAATCCGATCCTGATCACTGGCTGCTATGGTGGTCAGCAGTCCGTGTTCCGATTTCACCGCTTTTTCCCCGGTATTCATAAGGAGAAAGCAGCCGGTTCCGTATGTATTTTTAACTTCACCGGCTTCAAAGCAGCACTGACCGAATAAAGCTGCCTGCTGATCTCCTGCTGCTCCGGCAATGGGGATCTTTCCGCCCATTACGTCTGAGGAGGTATAGCCGTATACGCAGCTGGACGGTTTTACATCCGGAAGCATGGATTTTGGTATATTAAAATAGTTAAGAATGTCTTCATCCCAGCATTTTTTATGAATATCAAACAGCATGGTCCTCGAAGCATTGGTATAGTCCGTAACGTGGATGCAGCCCTTGGTCAGATTCCAGATCAGCCAGCTGTCCACAGTCCCGAAAAGCAGCTCTCCCCGCTCCGCCTTTTCTCTGGCTCCCTCTGCATGATCCAGAATCCATTCAATCTTGCTTCCGGAAAAGTAAGCGTCGGGAATCAGGCCGGTCCGCTCCCTGATAAGTCCATCCAGACCATCTTCTTTCAGGCGTTCAATACGGTCAGCGGTTCTTCTGCACTGCCATACGATGGCATTGTAAACAGGCTCCCCCGTCTCCTTATCCCACACTACAGTGGTTTCTCTCTGGTTTGTAATTCCGATTGCAGCAATGTCGCTGTAATGCGCCCCAATTTTTCCCATGGCCTCCATGGTCACAGAAAGCTGTGATGACCATATCTCCATAGGATCGTGCTCCACCCAGCCTGGTTTTGGAAAAATCTGCCTGAATTCTTTTTGTGCCTCGCTGCAGATGCCCCCTTTCTCATCAAACAGTATGCACCGGGAACTGGTGGTCCCCTGATCCATAGCAATCACATATTTTCCCATGATTCCTTCCCCTTCCATCTTCTTTCATTTCGTTAATTTTTTACCAAACAATAAAGAAAGAGCCTTGGAAATGTACGGTTCCCCGCAATCATCACCTGGCTCTGTCATCTCTTAGGCTTCTTATAAATAACACAAATTTATACTACCACGCGGACAAAAATATGTCAAGTTCTACAAAAGAAACCTTAGTGCAGACTTTCCCGTATTGTTTTTATCGCCTGAATCACCAGCGTGGGAAGGATTGCAAATATGAAAATGGTGACAAACTGCCTTCCTGTCAAATCTGCCACATAAAACAGATCGTGCAGTCCTGGGATAAAAAGAACCGCTGCCAGAAGAACTGCTCCCGCCTCAAATGCCATAATGCTCCATAAGTTGCTCATAAAACCAATTTTTAAAATGGAGTGGCTGCTGCGGCAGTTAAATCCGTGAAACAGTCTGGCAAGTGTCAGCGTGGAAAATGCCATGGTACTGGCTGCAGTCTCGCTTCCGGTTATCAGTCCGGTGCTGTAGGAGGCCATGGTACATACCGCAATGAGTGCGCCCTGAAACAGGATCACAAGAATAAACCTTTTTGTTAATATTCCTTCCTTGGGATTTCTCGGCTTCTGGGACAGCAGATCTGCTTCCGCCTGCTCCATTCCGATCGCTATGGCAGGAAGGGAGTCTGTCAAAAGGTTGATAAACAACAGATGCACCGGTGCAAATGGCATGGGGAGTGCCATGAGGGAGGTATAAAGTACACATAAAATTCCGGCCATGTTTCCTGAGAGCAGGAACTTGATGGCATTTCGGATATTCCGGTATACATTGCGTCCGTTTGCAACTGCTTTGATAATTGTGGCGAAATTATCATCAGTCAGGATCATGGAGGAGGCTTCCTTGGAAACCTCAGTTCCCATCTGCCCCATGGCAACGCCAATATCCGCCTGCTTTAAAGCAGGCGCATCATTGACACCATCACCTGTCATGGCTACAATATGGCCTTTTTTCTGCCATGCACGGACAATTCTTATTTTATGTTCCGGTGATACGCGGGCATAAACACTGATGGATTCCAGCCTGTGCCCCAGCTCATCTTCCGTAAGGTCATCCAGCTCCGGACCGCTGATTGCCAGATCATCTTCCTCCAAAATACCTATCCGCTCCGCAATGGCAGCTGCCGTAATCTTATGATCACCCGTAATCATGACCGGGTAGATTCCTGCTCTCCTGGCATTGGTGACAGCATTCCTGGATTCCGGTCGTGGAGGATCCATCATGGATACCATGCCGAGAAATGTATATCCATTTTCTGAATTTTCCGTTAGCTTCTCCTGGTTATCCATTTCCCTGCAGACAAAAGTGAGTACCCGGAGTCCCTGGGCGGAGAACATCATGTTCTGCTCCATAAGCATCTGTTTATCACCGTCTTTTAATGGGCGTATTCCTTCAGAAGACCAGATATGGGTTATCCTGGGAAGCAGCATATCTACTGCACCTTTTGTAAAGAGAATATTCTTACCTTCTAAATAGTGAAGGGTACTCATGAGCTTTCTTCTGGAGTCAAAGGGAACCTCTCCTAATCTGGGGTGACAGGATCTGACTGCTTCATCATCTACCCCTGCACGCTCCGCCATCTGGATCAGTGCGGTTTCTGTAGGTTCACCCGTAAGAGGCCCATTGACATGGCTGGAGTCATTGTTTAAAACGGCATCGTATAGTAAATATTTATGTACGGGAATCTCAGGCTTCAGCATTTCCGGAAGATAAAGTCTGTTATTAACAAAAACCTGTTGTACTGTCATTCGGTTCTGTGTGAGGGTTCCTGTTTTATCAGAACAGATAACGGATACACACCCCAGACTTTCCACCGCTTTTAAATCCTTAATAATGGCATTTTCTCCTGCCATCTTCTGGGTTCCCATCGCCTGTACAATGGTAACAATGGAACTGAGCGCCTCAGGTATGGCAGCAACAGCCAGCGCCACTGCGAACATAAGGGAGTCCAGAATCGGCATTTTTCTGTATATACTTAATCCAAAAACAATCGCACAGATAAATAAAATAGCCGCTGCCAGTCTGCTTCCAAACTGGTCCAGACTCACCTGGAGAGGCGTTTTTTTCTCTCCTGTATCATTCATTAATGAGGCGATTCTGCCAATTTCCGTATCCATGCCCGTTCCGGTGACGACTGCCATGGCCCTGCCTGCTGCAACCTGGGAGCCGGAGAAAACCATATTGGACTGTTCTGCCAGGGGAACCTTTTCCATGCGCAGTCTTCCCGTATGTTTTTCTACATTGACTGATTCTCCGGTTAAAGAGCTTTCATTTACCAGCAGGGAATAATTTTCCAGTATACGGCCGTCTGCCGCCACCATATCTCCAGCCTCTAATAAAAGAATATCCCCAGGCACGATTTCTTCCGACAGGACTTCTTTGTTTTTTCCATCCCTTCTCACCCACGCGACAGGTGCAGATAACGACATCAGGCTGTCTAGAGATTTTTCTGCTTTCTGGTGCTGTACAGTTCCAAGAATTGCATTAAGCAATAAGACTGCAAAGATTACTCCGGTGCTCTCCACGTCACCAGATACCATGGAGATTACCGCTGCTATAATCAGAATGATGACTAATAAGTCTTTAAACTGATCCAGAAACACTTGAAAGGCACTTTTTCGTTTTGCTTTTTTCAGCAGATTGGAACCATGTATCTGCCTGCGCCTGAGAATTTCTTCGGAATTCAGTCCATTCCTGTCAGCATGAAGCTGTTTAAGGACTTCATCCTCTGATAAACGAAACCATTCTTCCATTAATGACGCTCCTTCCCATTTCTCCTACTATGGTATGAAACAGGAAGGGAGTTTCATGAATGATTTTCCCGGCTTCAACTGGCTGCTGTTTTTTATTCCCATTTTATTAGTATGTTAATGATATTTTTTATCTGTTCCTTTTATTGACACATTACGTAAACCAAGTTATACTGGTTCTCAGGTTAATCAGTGCAAAAGGTCAACATTGTTGATCTTTTATTTTTAACCGCAAGTTAGTACTTGCTAACCACTTTATAAAAATGAGGAGCGAATATGTTTTGATAAAGCAACATACCGATCGAATTAATATGAAACCGATTCTTTTTAGCATTCTTTTTATCCAATGCCTATTGTCTCTTCTGGTTGGTGTAAAAAATATCAGCTTTCTCCACCCTTCTCCCGAAGATATGGGGATTATCTTAATCAGCCGGATTCCCAGGCTGGTGAGTATACTGGTGGTTGGATGCAGCTTAAGCATGACTGGTCTTATTATGCAGACCATTACAAAGAACAAGTTTGTCTCCCCAACCACAGCTGGGACAGCAGACTGGGCCAGGCTTGGTATTCTAACAGCCATGTTGTTTTTTGGTAATTCCAGTCCCATCATCAAAATGCTGGTAGCATTTGTAAGCTGCATGTTTGGATCCTTTGTTTTTATCCGGCTGTTATCTAAGATCCGTATCAGAAATGGTATTTTAATTCCTTTAATCGGACTGATGACAGGCAACATAGTAGATGCAGCCGCTACATTTTTCGCGTACCGGTTTGATCTCATTCAAAATATGTCCTCCTGGATGCAGGGAAGCTTCTCTCTTATTTTGAAAGGAAGATATGAGCTTTTGTATGTGGGAATCCCGTTTCTCATTCTGGGGTATCTGTATGCCGACAAGTTTACTATTGCGGGTATGGGGAAGGATTTCTCCATGAATCTGGGGTTAAACCATGAACAGATAGTAAATCTGGGACTTATACTTGTTTCAGTCATTACTTCGGTAGTAACGGTCACTGTGGGAGGCCTCCCTTTCCTGGACTTGATTGTACCCAATATTATCAGCATGATAAAAGGCGATAACTTAAAAAACAGTCTCCTGGACACTGCGCTCCTTGGTGCCAATTTTGTTCTCTTATGTGATATTCTGGGAAGACTTTTGATCTACCCCTATGAAATTCCAATCGGCATGATGATCAGCGTGACGGGAAGTGCCGCTTTTCTTATGATGATACTTAAGGGGGCGAAGAAATGACAAAAAATTTAATACGAAGTCAGGCAGACAAACGGGCTGCAGCATGCCTTGCCATATTAGCTGTCATTGCAGCCATTGCAGTTTTATTATTTGTTTTTCAGGGTCTAAACCAGAATAATTTTGATTTTAATTTTCCAAGACGGATAAAAAAGATCGCTGCCATGATACTGGTAAGCGTATGTGTGGGCTATTCTTCGGTCGTATTTCAGACTATGACGGAAAGCAGGATTTTAACTCCCGGAGTCATGGGGCTGGATTCCCTTTACTTATTTATTCAGTCTTTCATTGTTTACCTGATGGGCGCGGAGAAACTGATGCTTATGAACAGCTCCCTCCACTTTATTATATCAGTAGGAGCTATGATGGCAGCCTCACTGATCATTTACCGGCTGGTATTCCGGCCAGAAGGTTTAAATATCTATACTCTGGTACTTGCAGGAATGATTATGGGAACCTTTTTTAAGGGTATCTCATCTTTTTTACAGCTCTTAATTGATCCCAATGAGTTTTCCATACTTCAGGGAAGTCTGTTTGCAAGTTTTAAGAATATCAATGAAAAACTTCTGAGCGTCTCCTGCATCATTGTTATTGGCTGTTTGTTTTTTACTAAAAATGATATTTCCCGTTTTGATGTACTGGGACTTTCCAAAGACAATGCCATAAGCCTTGGGATTTATTATGACAGTCTGATTAAAAGGACGATGATGGTTATATCCGCATTGACAGCGGTTTCCACAGTGCTTGTAGGACCGGTTACCTTTTTGGGAATTCTTCTTGTCAGTCTTTCCAGAGAGCTACTAAAAACCTACCGCCACAGGTATTTAATTCCGGGCGCTGTACTTTTAGGTATCATCTCCCTTCCAGCCGGTCAGTTTGTTTCTGAACGGGTGCTTTCAGGAAATGCCACAGTAAGCGTAATTTTAAACTTCATCGGGGGCATCTATTTTATCTTTATTTTGTTAAAGGAGAGCAGGCGATGATAGAAATACAGAATATTACAAAGAAATATGGAAAAAAGACCGTAGTAGATCAGGTATCTGCTGTGTTAACGGAGGGCAGGCTTACTGCCTTTATCGGAAGCAACGGAGCGGGGAAAAGCACTCTTTTGTCCATGATCAGCCGGCTTATAAAACCGGATGACGGGAAAGTGATGATTGACGGAACTGAAGTTTTATCATGGAACCAGGAAGAGTTGTCTAAACGGATTTCCATACTTCGGCAGTCCAATCATATGAACCTGCGCCTGACCATTTGGGAACTGGTCAGTTTCGGACGTTACCCCTATTCAAAAGGGCAGCTGACAGAGGAAGATGAAGAAAAAATCAGAGAGGCCCTTGCATATACCGAAATTCTCGGACTAAAAGACCGATATCTGGATGAACTCAGCGGAGGGCAGCGGCAGATGGCCTACATCTCCATGGTGATTGCCCAGGACACCAGATATATCTTCCTTGATGAACCATTAAACAACCTGGATATGAAGCATTCAGTCCAGATTATGAAGATATTAAGAAAATTAGTTGATGACCTGGGAAAAACCGTAATCATAGTCATCCATGACATCAATTTTGTCTCCTGCTATGCAGACCACATTTTAGCTTTAAAAGACGGCAAACTGGTAAAAATGGGTGACAGGAAAGAGATTATTGACTCAGATGTGCTCTCCGGTATCTACGATATGAACATACAGATTAATACCATTGGCGGGAAAGACATCTGTATCTATTACACATAAGGTTATTCAGTGTCCCATTGGGACGATTAACATAAAATTTATTTTCAGGAGGTTACTTATGAAGAAACTCTATTTATCTGCGCTTGCTGTATTGATGACAGGAGCGCTTATGACTGGCTGCGCAAAGTCAGAAGCCCCGGCCGCAGCTTCTCAGGCAGACGAAACCGTATCAGAGGCTGCTGAAACGTCTTCCCAGACAGCATCTGTTATCACCATCACTCACACGCTTGGAACTGCAGAGGTTCCTGTTAATCCAAAAAGGGTTGCAGTACTGGATTACAGCATTCTGGAAACCATGGATTTTCTTGGGGTAACACCGGAAATCATCGTACCTAAGGCTCATCTTCCCAACTATCTGGAAAAATACAAAGATGATGCCTATGGAGATGCCGGAAGTCTGGTGGAGCCTAATGTGGAAGCAATTAACGAGTTTAAACCGGATCTCATCATAATTGGAGGGCGTCAGGCAAGCCTTTATGAAGAATTTTCCAAAATCGCTCCAACTGTTTACACTTCTGTTGATTACAATGATTTCTGGAGCGAATTTGAACGTGTCAGCCTGATGACTGGTGATATCTTTGAAAAAAACGAGGAAGTAAAATCAAAGCTTAGCCAGTTAAAATCCCAGGCTGAGGAAATTGGGAAAGCGGCAGCCGACAGCGGTAAAAAAGCACTTGTGATCCAGACCAACGACGGAAAAATAAGTGCCTATGGTCCTGGATCCCGTTTTGGCATTATTCATGGGGTTCTTGGCATCACCCCGGTTGATGACACCATAGAAGTAAGCAAGCACGGTATGGAGGTCGGCTTCGAGTATATTGCCGAAAAAAATCCTGACCTGATTTTTGTAGTGGACCGCACTACAGTCGTAGGCGGCAGCAATACCGCATCAAAAACTCTTGATAATGATCTGGTAAATGATACAACTGCTGCAAAAGACGGAAAGATCATCTATCTGAATCCGGCAACCTGGTATCTGTCCGGATATGGTCTTGAATCTGTGCCTATGATGCTTACAGAAGTTTCAGGCGCTTTAAAATAAGCGGTCTGCAGACCCATTTAAACGGCTCCATGCAATTGTTTCTATTGCACGGAGCCGTTTTTTTTATTATAATCTGACTGAAGACAGCCAATTTATTCACCGGCTTAACAGCCTTACAGAAAGGACCTGATTATTATGGAAAAAATAACAAGCTTTACGATCAATCACTTAAAGCTTCTTCCCGGTATCTACGTCTCCCGCAAAGATAAAGCAAACGATACCGCAATTACTACTTTCGATATCCGCATGACCAGACCGAATTTTGAACCGGTCATGAATACGGCAGAGATACACACCATCGAGCATTTAGGGGCCACGTTCTTAAGAAATCATGAATCCTTTGCATCCAAAGTCTTATACTTTGGACCTATGGGCTGCCGCACTGGTTTCTATCTTCTCTTGACAGGCGACTACAAATCAAGGGATATCGTGCCGCTCATTACTGAGATGTATGAATTCATACGTGACTTTGAGGGAGAAATCCCCGGCGCCGCAGCCAGAGACTGCGGAAACTATCTGGATATGAATCCAGGCATGGCAAAATATCTTGCAAGAAAGTTCTTAGATACGGTTCTTTACGGAATCGATGACGAGCACCTCATTTATCCGGCAGATTAGCGGCTATTTCCAGGGGCCATACCGCCTCTCCCTCCTCCACGGCTCGCGTTTGAGGTCACAATTGACTCAAGCGTCAATTCGGTCAGTTCCGAACCTGCCGTGAGGGTGCAGGTGGTGCCGGTCTGCAGTTTGGGACTGCTTATGACAACCGAAGAATACTTTTTCTCAGGAGTAAAGCTGATCAGCTCATTTCCATCCTTGTCTTTCAGAGTGATTGTGGTTCCTGCTTCCTGCTGTGCGGTTAAATTATATAAAACAGAGCATTGAGAAGAGGAATCGTCAAATCCCTGTGCCATTCCAGAGCTTCCTACCGCGACCACTACACCACCCGTTATAATTCCATCTCCATTATAGTCAATGGCTCCATCTCCGTCATTTACCGGACCCGTGACATAAACCGTTCCTCCGGATATGATAAGGCTTCCATTGGAGTCTAACCCATCTCCGCCTGCATCTACGTACAGAGTCCCTCCTGTTATCTTAACATAGGCATTGGTATCATTCTCCATACTTCCGCCCATTTGACCGCCTCCCATTCCGCCTGAGCCGCCTCCAGGACCGCCGCCTCTTCTTTGCTGGCCGCCCGGCTGCAATCCCGGTCGCTCTTTGCCGCTCTGATCCTGCTGCGTATTCTCTCCCTCTGAGGTGGAGGATTTCGGCTCTGCCGCATTGATTCCATCATCGGAAGCTTTAATGGAAATCTCTCCTCCATTGATCGTTACCCGATGCCCTTCCAGTCCCTCATAACTGCCTGTGACAGTAATCGTACCGTCATTGACCACTACATCCTGGTCTGCATGGAACGCATCATCTCCGCTTTCTAGAGTAAAGGTCCCTCCATCAATTACAATAGTTCCGCTGGCATGGAAGGAATCGTCTTTAGAATTTACAGCAAAGGTTCCGCCTGCCACATAAATATTTCCAGAAGATGTATCATCCTCATTGTCTGATTTCACCGCTTTTCCTGAAGTTGTCAGCTGAAACGTTCCATCAAGGATCTTTACTTCATCCTTACCGGACAAACACTGAGAAACAGCAGTAATAGAAATATTTCCTCCTGTAATTGCCAAAGTATCCTTGGAAACAATTCCATGTTTATAGTTGGCATTTACCTCCAGACTTCCGCTGCCATTCACAGTCAGATTATCTTTTGAAAATATAACGCCATCCACTGTATTGTCATCAGTATCTATGTATTCAGTTCCTCCAGACAGTTTATTTGTAGTTCCGTCTGCCAGAGTTACAAAAACCTTATCAGCAGATTTAACATAGATTGCCGCACTGGTATTACAATTGATCCCGGCATTATCTAACACGATCTGAACCTTATCTGTGTCCGCTGCATCAACGATAATCTGACCGTTTTCCAGAGTTCCGCTTACAATGTAAGTTCCTTCTTTGCTAATGGTTACAGTGCTGCCGGATACGCTGACACCGGTTCCCTCTGCTTCGGCTCCGGCTGCATTTAAACTGATTTTGACCGAACTGCTTTCGTCGCAGCTTCCATCCTTATCACGGTCTGTGAAATTCTTATCAACGGTTACTTCTGGCGAACTGCTGTCTGTAGAACCATCGGTGTCAGAATCTTCCTGTGTACTTTGGGAAAAAGCAGTGCTTTCTGTTGCAGTCTGGCTGTTACAGCCGGATATACTTGTAGCCGCCAATGAGGCTGCTATCACAAGTGCGGCTGCTCTGCCTCCTGGCAGTTTTCTTCTTATCATTATAATTCCTCCTTATTGTTTAAGGGTCTTCCCAAGAATATCTCAAGATTTCCGTTTCTGCATCGTAAATCGTCAATCAGTTTCTTTTCTTCTCCGTTATTTTTTAAAACCACCTCATAATCCAGTTTATAAAGACTGCCCATATTGGTTGTCTTTACCTGAATTAAATCCCATTTTTTCAGATACTGGGTAAATACTTCATCAAACACAGATGTATAATCCAAAGACTCAGGAATTGTAATCTTAAGTACTTTTGCTTCTTTTTTCTGCTGCCCGAATTTGAAGGATGCCAGCAAAATATTTACCCCTCCCATGATAAGGACGAACAAAACTGCCATGCCAACGTATCCCATTCCCGTAGCAAGTCCAACTGCCATTGCCTGGAAAATGCTGCTGATCTCCTCTGCCTTTCCAGGAACTGACCGGAAGCGTACAAGAGAAAAGGCTCCCATCACTGCAACTCCGGTCCCAAGGTTTCCGTTGACCAGTAAAATAACCATCTGCACCATAGCGGGAAGCAGCGCAATTGTCACCACAAATCCCCTTGAATATGAATTCCGGTACATGTAAATGCCTGCAATTAACAGCCCAAGAACCAGGGAAGCGGTTAAACACACAAGAAATGATCCTGGTGAAAATGCAACCTCAGATTCCTCTGTTAATATTGATTGAAACCATGTATTAAGCACAGCTTACTCCTCCTTTTTTCTCTGAATTCAACAATTGCTGTTTTTCAAATGCCTGACCATATTTGGAAAATGAAGCCGGATAGATTTTCAGCTCATCCAGTATATGTCCCAGCCAAAGAGGCATGGATCCCGGAATTTTTATCTCCATAAGATACCAGCCGTTCTCTAAAAGAGGGGATCCCCAGGAGCCGTTCTCCAGTCTTAAACAATCTGTTCTCCACAGAATATTTCCATCAAAGGTCATCCGTAATTCATCATCCTCCATTCCATACAGAGCAGTTCTCTCATAAGAAATATACATGGCAGGAATTATATCTTTGTAATATTGCAGAAACCAGTCAATCTCACGAAGCACCTGGGTTTCTCTTCCCGGTTTCATTCCCCGGTATAAATAAGCCTCTGCATCAGCTAAATTCAATGTTTCGCGGCGTTTGTAAACAATACCCTTATATTTCTTTTTCAGTTCCAGAAACACAGAACTGGTTTCTTTTGGCAGCCCATAGCTTCGGAGCCTGAATTTTTCCTTATAAACCGGCTTTTCCAAAGATTCCCTGATGAGCCTTGCATCAGGTGTGTCAAAATAAATATTGCATATTGTAGAATTACCATATTGATCTGTTTCCATCTTTCCCGTCAGCCTTTTTTTAAGTTTCAGGAATTGTAACGAATCTAACAGATATTTCATTTCTGTCCGTTCAAACGTCATTTGATATCCGCTCATAAAAAACCTCCTTATCCGCTTTTTTCTGGTACTTTACGCAGATTATACAGATCCAACCTGAAATCAACTTGAAAAAATGGCAGGTTCACAGATCTTTCACAGCTCATATGAATCCAAAAATCTTATTGATAAAACTTGACCAATTAGGTACAGTATGTTAATCTTATAACGTGGAGGTGCTATATGCTCATTACCAGAGAATGCGATTATGCCATAAGGATCATAAGAGCCTTATCATCGGGCGATATCATGAACGTTCCTACGATCTGCGAGAAAGAATCCCTGACTTCAGCCATTACCTACAAGATGGCACGAAAGCTTGAGAAAGCGGGATTGATCAAAAGCTATCGTGGAAGCGCGGGAGGCTATGCCTTAAACTGTGATCTGGAACGCACAAGTTTATATGATATTCTCACCGTCATAGATTCCAAAATGCTGCTGATCGAATGTATGCAGTCCGGCTATGACTGTTTCGTGAACCAGCCAAAGCAGCCGTGCCTGGCTCACAGAGAGTTCTTAAGAATTCAGCTGAATCTCAATAAAGAACTGAAAGAGTGTTCTTTGGCAAAGCTACTGCACGGATAATTTTTTTATTTCAATCTTTACCAAGATGGTATAGATTTAAAAGGAGGAAAAACAATGAATCAATGTTACGGGTGCAACACCTGTCCAAGCGCCGACAAACCTTTAGAAATGTTCATCTCTTCCCTGCCGATGGAGACCTCTCATCACAGAGTGGAAAAACAAAGCACCAAATGCGGATTTGGCCTTCAGGGAGTCTGCTGCAGACTCTGCGCCAACGGCCCCTGCCGTATTACACCGGATGCTCCCCGTGGAATTTGCGGAGCGGATGCAGACACAATTGTTGCCAGAAACTTTTTAAGGGCGGTGGCTTCAGGAAGCGGCTGTTACATACACATTGTTGAAAATACAGCATTAAATTTAAAGAATACAGCAAAAATCAGAGGTGAATTAAAGGGATTAAAATCTCTTGACCACCTGGCAGACATCTTCGGAATCGTGGAATCTGATGTCTACAAAAAGGCTGAGAAAGTCGCTGATGCGGTAATTGCTGATATCTATAAACCGGAATATGTGGAAATGGAGCTGACAGAAAAAGTTGCTTACGCTCCAAGAGTTGCCCGCTGGAAAGAGCTTGGAATTATGCCTGGAGGCGCAAAATCTGAAGTGTTTAAGGGTGTGGTCAAATGTTCCACCAACTTAAACTCTGATCCTCTGGATATGCTGGTTGACTGTTTAAGGCTGGGAGTCTCCACAGGTATTTACGGACTGACTCTTACTAACCTTTTAAATGATGTACTTCTTGGACAGCCGGAGCTTCGAATGGCTCCCGTAGGACTTCGCGTTATTGACCCTGATTATATTAACATCATGATTACCGGACATCAGCATACCATCTTTGTGGATTTACAGGAACAGCTCATTGCTCCAGAAGCGGTTGCAAAGGCAAAGGCAGTTGGAGCCAAAGGCTTTAAGCTGGTAGGCTGTACCTGCGTAGGACAGGATCTGCAGTTAAGGGGTGCTCATTACCAGGAAGTATTTGACGGTCATGCAGGGAACAACTACACCAGCGAGGCCATACTTGCAACCGGTGCCATTGATGCCGTTCTTTCTGAATTTAACTGTACGCTTCCTGGTATTGAACCAATCTGTGAAGAGCTTAAGATCAAACAGATCTGTCTTGATGATGTAGCGAAAAAATCCAATGCAGAACTTATGAAATTTGATTTTGACCACCGCAGGGAACAAAGCGAAAAGATCATTGATAAAGTAGTGAAATCCTATCAGGAACGCCGTGGCACGGTGCCGTTAAATCTTATGCCTGATCACGGGTATGAGAATACCCTGACCGGAGTCAGCGAAGGTTCCTTAAAGGATTTCCTGGGCGGAAGCTGGAAGCCGCTCATTGATTTAATCGTATCCGGAGATATCAAAGGTATCGCGGGAGTGGTTGGCTGTTCCAACTTAACAGCAGGTGGACATGATGTTCTCACAGTAGAACTGACAAAGGAACTGATCGCCAAAGATATCATTGTGCTGACTGCAGGCTGTTCTTCAGGCGGCATTGAAAACTGCGGCCTTATGACACCGGAGGCCGCTGAATTTGCAGGTCCTAAATTAAGAGAAGTCTGCAGGAAGCTGGGAATTCCCCCTGTTCTCAATTTCGGTCCCTGCCTTGCCATCGGACGTCTTGAAATCGTTGCTACTGAAATTGCACAGGAGCTTGGCGTCGATCTTCCCAAACTTCCACTTGTTCTTTCCGCAGCACAGTGGCTGGAAGAGCAGGCTCTTGCAGACGGCTGCTTCGGACTCGCCCTTGGTCTCCCCCTTCATTTAGGGCTTCCTCCCTTTGTGACAGGAAGCAAGGTTGCTGTTAAGGTTCTCACTGATGGTATGAAATCACTTACCGGGGGACAGGTAATTATTAATAATGACGCTGTGGAAAGTGCCGGCATACTGGAAAATATTATTATGGAGAAGCGGACCGGTCTTAATATATAGGAGGAGGGCATATGAAACGGATATTCATTGATGAAGCCAAATGCGACGGGTGCAAGAACTGTGTTCTCGCCTGTATGCAGGCACATAGAAAAGATGGCGGAAGCATATATGATCTGGATTTAGCCAATCCGGAAAATGAATCCAGAAATCACATCGTCATGAAAGGAAATGGTCACTATGCTCCCATCTTCTGCCGTCACTGCGACCAGCCGGAATGTGTCATGTCCTGTATGAGCGGAGCTCTTGTAAAGGACGAAGAATCCGGTCACGTATATTACGACGAAGAAAAGTGCGGTTCCTGCTTTATGTGCGTAATGAACTGCCCTTACGGCGTATTAAAAGCGGATACAACCACAAGAACCAAAGTGATTAAATGTGATTTCTGCTTTGATCACGACAGCGAGCCGAGCTGCGTAAAAGCTTGTCCGACTAAAGCGATCTATGTTAAGGAGGTGGAATAATGACTCATGTAATTATCGGCGCAGGAGCTGCCGGCATCTCAGCTGCTAAAACCATCCGAAAGCTGGAACCGAAAGCGGATATCATCATGGTGTCGGTTGACGACCAGGTTCATTCCCGGTGTATGCTTCATAAATACTTAAGCCATGAACGGGATGAGGCATCGCTTTCCTTTATTCCGGCAGACTTTTTTGAAGCACTTGGAATCACATGGCTAAAAAACAGAGAAGCGATACATATTGACTCAAAGAAGCAGTCAGTATTGCTGGATGATGGCACAGAACTTAACTTTGACCGCCTTCTTATTGCAACAGGTGCGCATAGCGTCATACCCCCCATAGTAAATTTAAGGGAAGCAAAAAATGTATTCGGTCTCCGTAATTTAAGCGATGCAAGGCAGATCCGGAAGTTTGCCCAGACTGCAGGCAGAATTCTTATATTAGGTTCCGGGCTTGTCGGCATGGATGCCGCATACGCATTTCTTGAACAGAAAAAAGAGGTAACTGTTCTGGAGCTTGCTAACCGGATTCTTCCAAAGCAGCTGGATGAAAAAGCCGGAAGAGCCTATCAGAACTTATTTGAGCAGCATGGCTGCAAATTCATACTGGACCGTAAAGTGGTTTTAACTACTATGCCGGAAAATGATAAAATTAACTCTGTCATGCTGGATGACGGAACCATTCTGGAGTGCGACATGATAGTTGTCGCCGCCGGAGTGCGCCCTGCAGCAGACTGCACAGAAAATTGTGAAATAGCCGTTGACCGCTTTATCAAGGTTAATGAATGCATGGAAACATCCTGCAAGAACATTTATGCTGCAGGAGACGTGAACGGAATTGCTGCCATCTGGCCCAATGCCATGAAACAGGGGTACACAGCAGCCTGCAATATGTGTGGAATTCCCACCCCTTATGCAGATCCTTACGGCATGAAAAATACCATGAATTTTTATGGTCTTACAACCCTTTCTTTAGGAGACGGAATCGCCGGCGACGGAGATCAGATCCTGTCACAGGAAGACTCCGGATGCTACAAAAAGGCAATCTTACGAGATGGGCGCCTGCAAAGTATTATGATACAGGGTACCATTGATTACAGCGGTATTTATCAGTATCTGATAAAGAACCAGATAGCTCTTGATACAGTAAAGACTGATGTCTTCCATCTGTCTTTTTCAGACTTTTATGGAACAGATTCCCGCGGACAGTATACATATACAATAATTGCACACAAGTAAAAAAGCGGCAGGGCACCGGCTGAGATAAATAACCGGTTGCCCTGCTGCTTTTTCATTTCATATCGGGTTGAATTTAATTGTGATATCTATATCACCGGTTCAAACGCCAAGCTGCTTTCAGGAGAACTAGCCACATACCTAGCCGGGAGATATGTGGAATTTGTGATTTATCCCTTTTCCTTTGGAGAGTTCTCAGAGCTGTATCATACCGTTTTTCATGACTCCGATTCCAGAACAATGTTCACCAAATACCTTACCAGCGGCGGAATGCCGTATTTGAGCAACCTTCGCTATGCCGAGCAGCCTGGCCGTCAATATCTGCAAGACCTCTATAACTCCGTTGTCCTTAAAGATATCGTAAAGCGCAACAGCATTCTCGATGTTGACCTGTTGGAACGTATCATCGCATACATTACAGCAAACATTGGGACAACGTTCTCTGCTACGGCGATTTCAAAATATCTCAAAAGCGAAGGACGTACTGTTGCTCCAGAAACAATCTTAAACTACATCAAAGCTTGCGAGGATGCCTTTCTATTTTACCGTGTCCGCAGGCAGGATTTGCAGGGCAAAAAGATTCTCACTGTCAATGAGAAATACTACATTGCTGACCACGGAATCAGAGAGGCTGTTTTCGGTTTGTTTTAGTGGGGTATTTGGAAGTGCCTTCCTTTATAGCTGAAATTTCTCTTGACAACTATATCACTCTGATATAGAATTCAAACTATATCAGAGTGATATAAGGAGGAACGGGATGAATATTTTATTTGTAAATGCAAATCTGTACGGACATATTAATCCGACACTCGGGCTGGTTAAGAAACTGACAGAAAGAGGGAATGAAGTAGATTATTTTTGCTCAGCTGAATTTTCAGGACAGGTGGCAAAGTCCGGTGCAAACTGGATTGACTTTGGCAGCGGCCTGAATCTGTTTTTAAAAGGTTACCGGCCCACGGACCGACATCCGTTTTACATGTTGATGGAATATATTCTTTCTTACGATGAAGTCATGCTGCCACAGATCCTGGATATTTTAAAAGAGCGTACATATGACTTCATCATCTGTGATTCGATCTTTGGAGGCGGATGCTTTTTAAAACAACTCACTCAAATACCGGTTATCTGTTCCCATTCCTCTTTTGCCATGAGCCATGCACCAGTACCACAGCACATGCTCATGCCTGGGACTCATCCCCAGCTGGATCACTGCCTTCAGGTATTGAACAGAATCTGTGACTGTTATAAAATAGATACACCGGCACTGGAAGAAGTTTTCATAAGCAGGGGCGATCACAATATCGTATATACAACCAGGGAATTTAATGGAGATGACGCAGTAAAAGAACCCCAATATTTATTTGCCGGACCGTCAATGGAGCGGACGCAGGATACAGAGTCTGTGGACTTATCCGGGATTGGCAGCAGAAAACTGCTGTATATATCACTTGGCAGTCTGAATACAGATTTCCTGGATTTTTATAAAGTGTGCATTTGTGCGTTCCGTGATGCAGACTATTATGTATGCATGTCCATTGGAACAAAGTGCGAAGTCGCCCAATTAGGTGAAATACCGCAAAACTTTCTGGTTAAAAATGTACTTCCACAGCTTGAGATTTTAAAAAAAGCGGACGCATTCATCACCCATGCAGGTTTTAACAGTGTGAATGAAGCATTATACTTTGGAATACCCATGCTTGCTTTACCCCAGGTCAATGATCAGCATATGACAGCGAAAAGGCTTGTATCCATGAATCTGGGCTTATCAGATAACATAAAAGAAATATCAGCGAAAAAACTAAAAGATCAGGTACAGCAGCTCCTTTCAGATGAAACAATAAAGGAAAACTGTCTTAAAATTTCTCAGGAAATGGAACGCTGTGCGAATTGGGAACTTACAGCTGAAAGACTGGAGAAATACGGAAAAAAATGAAAGAAGGGAATTCATAATGGCATTAAAAAACAAATCCTTATATGCAATATTAGGTATCTTAAATGTCTCACCAGGCACCGGCTATGACATAAAAAAATACTGTGACACAGTGCTCTCAGGATTCTGGAATGAAAACTTTGGACATATATACCCAACACTAAAAAAAATGCTTTCAGATGAACTGGTGGAGATTGTCTCAAACGAAAAGAATGAGAAAAAAATACTGTACCGGATTACTCCGAAGGGCCAGCTGGAATTAGAATCCTGGCTTATGGAAGAAACGGAGCTGCAGCCGATGCGCTCTGAATTTATGCTGAAATTATTATTCTCAAGCAGTCAGCCAAAAGAGCACATCATCAAAATGCTGGAGGACTATAAACAAATTCATGTGAAAAAGCAGGAAAAATACCTGGCTATGCAGCATGATCTGGAGCAGGGAATAGCGGAAATAACCGAAGTACGCTCCCGTTTCTTAAAGGCTATGCTCCGCAGAGGAATTTTATCCTGTGAAGCCACCATTTGCTGGTGTGATGAGACCATGGAATCCGGACTATAGCAGATTCGCTTGAAACCCTGTAAGGCCTGTGTTACTATCATCTATAATATAAAATGGTAACGCTTTCAGAAAGGAATCAAATATGTTTAAAGTGCTGATCCCAAGAACTATCTCTCATACAGGTACAGACTACTTAAAGGAAAAAGGCTGCGAGCTTATATTCTATACTCCGGCATCTGCAGATGACCCGGTGTTTGAACAGTGTCATGCCATACTTGCTGGCCCCAGCAGGAAATTACGCTACGATAAAACTTTGCTGGACCGATGCTACAATCTGAAAGTGATATCCAGCTTCAGTGCAGGAGTGGACTATATTGATACTGCCTATGCACAAAAGCTGGGCATCCAGGTGACCAATTCTGGAAATGCCAACTCCAATGCAGTCGCGGAGCATACCATTTTTTTCATGCTTACCTGTGCTAAAAACCATAAGATCATGTCTGATGCAGTGAAGAAAAGTGACTTTTCAATCCGAAAGGATGTTTTTAACATAGAGCTGTCCGGTCTTACCCTGGGACTTATTGGCTTTGGAAACATTGGAAAGCTGGTAGCAAAAAAAGCAGCTATGGGATTCGATATGAAGGTCATTGTCTATGATCATCATTTAACTCCCAATAATGCTCCTTTCGGTGTTATTCCGGTGTCTGCTCCGGAAGAAGTCTACCGGAATGCGGATTTTATTTCCCTTCATGTTCCTTATTCTGAAAAAAACAGGTACATGATAGCGAAAGAGCAGCTGGATATGATGAAGCCATCCGCTTTCTTAATCAATGTCTCCAGAGGAGGTTTGATCCAGGAGGAAGATTTAATTCAGGCTGTGAAAGACAAAAAAATAAAAGGGGCTGCTCTTGATGTGTTCGAAAGGGAGCCTCTTCCCGCAGACAGCAGGCTGCTGCAATATGACAGCATTGTTGTTTCTCCTCACTGCGCAGCCAATACCAGGGAAGCGCTTGACCGTATGGAGCTTTTTGCAGCCATGGATATCTGGAGAGTCTTAAATGGAGAAAGACCGGAATTTCCGGTCAATCATCCTTTTTTCCCATAAATATCACAATTGTCCTGGGAGGAACGGGTATACTCTTTCCTTCCAGCACCGGTTCTTTTCCTTCCTCATACTTGCCGTTCTCTTCCAGCTTATCCGTATGAAACACCACATGCCACTGATGTTTTTTAGGAAGATTCGGTAGGTCGAAAGTATGGGGTTCCCAGTGCATGTTATAAGCCACATAAAAATGATTATCTGCCGTCCCATCTGCTTTTCTTGCATAATCTCCCCAATAAAGGATCCCCAGCTGACGCCGGAAATTCTCATATTCCGGATACCATGGTTTCACACCATGATAAGAAACATCAGGAAACCCACAGGCGAGAGAATCCATGTTCTTCGCTTCTTCTCTCTTATGAAACACCGGATGTGCCTTTCGAAAGGCTATGACTGATTTCACAAATTCAAAAAGATCCCTGTTTGTTTTTAAAAGGTTCCAGTTTAACCACGATATATCATTATCCTGACAATATGCATTGTTATTGCCTGACTGGCTATTGCCAAACTCATCCCCTGCCATAATAAGAGGCGTTCCCTGGCTTAGAAGCAGCAGCAGGAAGGCATTGCGCAGCTGTTTCTTTCTAAGCTCCACAACTTTTTTCTTTCTCGCAGGACCTTCTGTTCCACAGTTCCAGGTATAATTATAGAGATTCCCATCCTGATTGAATTCACCATTGGCTTCATTATGTTTGGTATCGTATGATACCAGATCCATCATGGTAAACCCATTGGTATTTGTCATATATTGAATCATGCCACGGTCAGAGGGATTGTTCCTGGTATGAAATACCAGATTCTTCATCTGCTCCTCGTCCCCTTTGAGCACTCTTCTCATATCCACCTGAAAGCTGTCATTATATTCCGCCAGATACTTCGGTCCTTTCTGAGGAATATCTCCCCAGGAATTCGCCCAGAGTTTTAATCCTTTTAAATAGGGATCACGTCCGATTAAGTCAAGAGGCGGATATCCCACCAGGTGAATTCCATCCAAATGAAACTCTTCTACCCAGAACCGGACCGCATCAAGCGCGAAGGAGGGAGACTCCTTCCCTGTGAAATAGAGCTCTGTGATAAGTTCCATTCCCTCTTTATGAAGAGCCTTCACAAGGCTTTTTAATTCTAAGACAGGATCTTTCTGATCACCCGATGCATAGGAAGCCTTAGGCGCAAAATAATATCCGGACGTATATCCCCAATAATTTAATTTTCCCGTAGGTTTATCCACACCATATGGATTGCCATGCACAGTCTCAGGAAGAATCACCTCCTGAAACTCGTAGACCGGCATCAACTCAACTGTTGTGATTCCCAGTTCTTTTAAATAGGGGATTTTTTCCTCTATCGCCTGAAAAGTTCCTTTATGCCTGGTCCCGGAAGAAGAATGCATGGTAAATCCCCGTAAATGAATGCGGTAGATCACAGAATCCTCATATGGAATCAAAGGGCGCTTCTCCTCACCCCATTCAAATGAGTCAAATGTAACCGGACTTTTAGATATCACAGCTGCTTCCTCTAAATCTCCCCAGTTATCCTTATCTGTGAAAGCTCTCCCATACGGATCGGAGAACCGTCTTCCATCAATCTCATAGCAATAGGAAATTCCGGTAAAGTCATCCCCGAGAATGGTTACGTAAAAAACCTCTCCCCTCTTTTCCTTCTCCGGAAAGAGAAACGTACAGACAGGTTCCTTTTCATTGTCACGGAAAAATAGAAGCCGTAATTCCTCTCCCTGTGCAGCAACGGAAAAATGAATCCCTCCCGCAGTCTTTGTCATTCCCATGGGATAATATCCTGTTTCTCTCTTGGCGATCCTGTACTGTTTCATCCCTTTTCTCCTTTGTAACAGTCCCGTTACTGGTTCTGAATCTGTTCGGCCAGATCATTTAAATACATCCAGCGCTCCATCTTCTCCTCTAAAAGCCCCTCTTTTTCTGTCTTTTCTTCCATCAGCTTATTCAGTCTGCCATAGTCACTGGCGGCATCATCTATCTTTCCATTAAGCGCCTCAATGGCTTCTTCCAGAGCAGCAATTTCATCTTCAATCGTATCCCATTCCCGCTGTTCTTTATAGGAAAACCGAAGCTTCCGCTCTGGTCTTGGTTTTTCCTTTCCCTTCTTCTCTCCTGTGTCTTCCCCTTTGCCAGTTTCAGGTACTTCCCCGGGAAACCCATCCGGATATTTCGCAGCGAAAGCCGCCTGATAATCCGTAAAGCCTCCTTCGTACTGAGCTACCTTACCCTGTCCTTCAAAAGCAAAAATTCTGCGCACAACCCGGTCCAGGAAATACCGGTCATGAGATACCGTTATTACAATGCCGGGAAAACTGTCTAAGTAATCCTCAAGGATGGTAAGTGTCTGGATATCCAGATCATTGGTCGGCTCATCAAGAAGCAGGACATTGGGCGCTTCCATCAGAATCCGCAGCAGATACAGCCGCCTTTTCTCCCCTCCGGAAAGCTTTTCAACTGTCGTATACTGGACGCTGGAAGGAAATAAAAACCGCTCCAGCATCTGGGAGGCGCTGACACTGCCATCCTTTGTTTTCACGTATTCAGCTGCGCTTCGAATATAATCGATCACCTTTAAGCTGCCGTCCATATCTTCGCTCTCCTGGGAAAAATACCCCATCTTTACGGTCTGCCCCACCGTTAAGGTTCCCTCATCGGGCGGAAGCCACCCGGCGATAATTTTCATAAGTGTGGACTTACCGGACCCGTTTGGCCCAATAATTCCTATGCGGTCATTTTTCAAGAAAATATAGTTAAAGTCTTTCATCAGAACCTTATCACCAAAAGCCTTTGTAATACCTTCCAGCTCTACGGTTGTGCGCCCGAGACGGCTCTCAATGGAATCCAGTTCCACGTTTTTATCAAACTCCGGTGCCTTCTGGTCACGAAGAGTTTCATACCGCTCAATATGGGCCTTTTGCTTGGTGGAACGGGCTCTGGCGCCTCTTTGCATCCACTGCAGTTCGATACGTAGTATTGACTGACGTTTCCGCTCGGTGGCCTGCTCCATATCCAGCCGGTCTGCCTTCAGCTTTAAATAACCCTCATAGTTCTCCTGATAGCTGTAAAGCTTTCCCTTATCAAGCTCCACAATCCGGTTGGTCACACTGTCTAAAAAATACCGGTCGTGGGTTACCATCAAAAGAGCACCTTTAAAACGGAGCAGATAATCCTCCAGCCAGTCCGCCATACTGCTGTCCAAATGGTTGGTCGGCTCGTCAAGAACCAGTAAATCCGCAGTGGAAAGAAGAACGCTCACAAGAGCAACTCTCTTTCTCTGTCCGCCGGATAATGTATCCACTCTGGTATCAAATTCTGTAAATCCAAGTCTGGTCAGCATGTTCTTTGCCTGGCTTTCTAAATCCCACACATGCTCGTGGCCTTCATTTTCCCGGATAATGCTTTCCAGAATGGTTTCACCTTCCTCAAACCTGGGATTCTGGGAAAGGAAGCGGGTATCTAAGTTTCTTCCCTTTGCCACACTCCCCCCGTCCGGTTCTTCAAGCCCTGCCACAATGCGAAGCAGTGTGGACTTTCCTGTACCGTTAATACCGATCAGACCGATTTTCTCACCTTCATTTATGCTGAAACTGGTGTCATCAAAAAGCAGCCGTTCCGTATATGATTTTATTAAATGCTCTATAGTTAATAAATTCATGTTTTTGTTGTTCTCCTGTGTAATACTATGTCTGATCAGTCACTAATTAATTACAAGCTCTACCGGACAGTGATCAGATCCTGTCACCTGAGTGTGAATGTCTGCACTTATCAGCCTGTCCTTCAGACATTCTGATACACAGAAATAATCAATACGCCACCCTGCATTCTTCTCTCTCGCCCGGAATCGGTAGGACCACCAGGAGTAAATCTCCTCCTGATCCGGATAAAAATACCGGTAGGTATCCATAAACCCATTCTCTACAAGAACAGTAAACTTTTCTCTCTCCTCATCGGTAAACCCGGCATTTTTCCGGTTGGATTTGGGATTTTTCAAGTCAATTTCTTTGTGGGCTACATTTAAGTCTCCGCAGAAAATAACAGGTTTTTTCTCCTCCAGCCCTTTTAAATAAGCGCGAAATGCATCCTCCCAGGTCATACGGTAGGGAAGACGTGCCAGTTCATTCTGGGAATTGGGAGTATAGCAGGTCACCACGTAATATTCCGGAAACTCAGCAGTAATGATCCGGCCCTCTTTATCGTGTTCTTCTATTTCCATTCCATAAGTGACCGATAACGGCTTTTCTTTGGTGAACAGGGCAGTACCTGAGTATCCTTTCTTTTGTGCGTAATTCCAATATTGATAATAGCCTGGGAGAGAAAGGTCTATCTGACCTTCCTGCAGCTTGCTCTCCTGAATACAGAACACATCTGCATCCACCTCATGAAAATAATCCAGAAAGCCTTTCTCCACACAGGCGCGAAGTCCATTCACATTCCATGAAATCATTTTTTTCATCGCATACACCTCCGTCAAAAAGATAGTGTTAGTATACCATTTTAAACAGCATTCGAAAAGGGAAGAATTTGCATTCTTCCCTTACATTCAAACCATTATGACTGTTTATCCTGCCATTTTTTCCGTTCCACCAGTCTTCCCATAAAAAATGCGATGACTCCGACTCCTATTCCTGTCTGAAGACAGAACAGCAGACTTTCTATCTCACCGGGAAGTTCTCCGCCTATGGCAGCTTCCATGACGGGAGTAAACCAGGGTTCATATTCCGCACCGCGGATTTCTGTGATCATCTGGCTTCCTGCATCATCAGAGCCTCCGAACTCCGCTCCCTTTAATGCAAACAAAGGGAGGACAGCAATCAAACATACAAGTGCCAGCAGCACTGCAATCGTCTGTTTCTTTTTCCTGCTCATATTATTTTACCCTCGCTTGTAAAACCAATGGCTTTCAGCTCTGGAAGAGCATAAGTCTCAAGAGTCATAACGATGACTGCGGTAAGAATTCCCTCAATCACCGCAAGAGGCAGCTGGGTTGGTGCAAATACCCCAAGAAATTTAACAGCAGAAGCACCCACGCCTCCGATTTCAGAAGGATAGGCTAACGCAAGCTGAAAACTTGTAACACAGTATGTAAATAAGTCGCCTAGTGTCGCAGCCAGAAATACAGATGCCATTTTATTCACTTTTAACATCTTGCAAAGCTTATATATTCCGAAAGACACGAAAGGACCTGCAATTGCCATGGAAAAGGTATTGGCCCCCAGTGTGGTAAGGCCTCCGTGGGCAAGCAGTACCGCCTGAAAGATCAATACAATAATGCCCAGAATACTGACTGCCGACGGTCCGAACAAAATAGCTCCCAGACCGGTTCCCGTCATATGAGAACAGCTTCCGGTAACCGACGGAATCTTTAATGAGGAAAGCACAAATACAAATGCTCCAGACATGGCAAGCACTGTAATCGCCTTCCTGTTCTCCCGAAGCGTCTTCTGAATGGAAAAGAAGCCGGCTATGAGAAAGGGCACACAGACTGCACCCCAGGCGATACAATACCCCACCGGTAAATAACCCTCCATAATGTGCATGGCATAGGCACTGGGAACAATTCCAAATGTCAGTGCAAATGCGGCTGCAAGTTTCATGATACCTTTTTCTTTCTTACTCATTTTCATTCTCCTTCCAATAAAATAAGCACCTCACATCCGATGGTTCCCACACATCAGACAGGTGCCCTATGGGTAAATCTCTGCACAGCAAAAAGACTTCCCGGCACCGGTCATCGCTCGTAACCGGATACTCCAAACAAAAAGGCAGGTCTTCTGACTCATGCATCAAACACAGCTGCTCCCTCTTCCCGGTTTCCCAGTGACTAATGGAACCCTGCTCTGCATATACAGCGGCGGGACCGTAAGGGACTTTCACCCTTTTCCCTATTATCCTGCGGAGAATTTCACAGGCACCTTTTTAGATAATACGCTTGTATTGTAACTGCAATACCAATTTCTGTCAATATAAAGGCGATGAATGTCTAGATCTCACACTGCATGTTAAGCAGCTGATTTAACTCTTGTGTATCCCTGAAACGAGGACTTTCTTCCGTTAAGATCCGGTTTTTCACCAGACTGTCATAAACCTCCATCAAAACCGGCTTCCTTAAATTCCCCTGATTCAGGACAGAATCTGACGCCAGAATATCCGCTGCCGGACCATCGGCGATAATTGTTCCACCGGCAAATACCACTGCCCGGTCCGCCCACTTATATGCAAAATCCACATCATGGGTGGAGATCAGAAGAGTTTTCCCCATTTTTGTCATTTCATTAAGAACTTGTGTGAGCATTTCCACATTAACAGGATCTAAAGATGCTGTTGGTTCATCAAATATGATCACCTCCGGTTCCATTGCAATAATGTCCGCTATGCTGACCCGTTTCTTCTCTCCTCCGCTTAAATAGTGGGGAGGACGGTCCTGGAACATCATTAAATTCATGGACTTTAAAGCCATTTCCACCCGCTTCTTCACATCTTCTTTTGAAAGCCTTAAATTCATTGGTCCAAAGGATACCTCTGCTGAAACAGTAGATGCAATAATCTGATTATCTGCGTCCTGAAACACGATACCCACTTCCTTTCGAAGTTCATTTAAGTCTTTTTTCCCAATCTTCTTTCCCTTATACCGAATGGTTCCTGTATCAGGCATCAAAACACCATTGAGGTTTAAAAAACAGGTGGATTTCCCCGCTCCATTGGAACCAAGAACTGCGATCTTCTCTCCCTTTCTCACAGACAGGGATACATCATGAAGTGCCTTATTTCCTGTTCCATAGGAATACGAAAGGTTTTCTGCCTGCAAAAGTATTTCTTCCATCATCTGTTCCTCCTCATTTTCGCACCAGCCATAAAAACAGAAGAAGTGCAATATAGCCGGCTGCCGCTGCTGCCTCTATTGTCTTAACCGGCTTCTTTTCTTCCAGAAATACAAGCTCTCCCTGATAGCAACGGGCAGTCATGGCATCGTAATACGTTCCTGCCTTTTTTAACGAAACAATAAAGAGATTCGCTCCGATCCCTCCAAAGGACCTGCATGACGTAAGGAAATTATGGTATCCCAGTCTGGACTCTGCCGCCTGCTTCATGCTGCTCTGTACATCCATCATAACAAAAATAAACCGGTATATAAGATTCATCAGCTCTGATATCAGCTTTGGCACATGCAGTTTTCCAAGTAAATTAATTATCTCACTTGCTGGTGTGGAAAGTACAAGCATATACATGGCACTTACCGATGCCATGGCCTTTAATATCAGACGTACAGAAAGAAGCGCTTCTCCTTCTGACAGATATAGATAAAACCCGGGAAGTGATACATAAAAGCGTCCTGCCGGTACAGGAGATATCCCAACCACAATAGCAGCTGTTCCCAGAATCAGAAAGACCACTGGTATTTTTAAAAGTGCCAGATACTTCTTTATGGAAAGCCCTCCCAAAAAGACGGTTACAGCCCCCATGGACAGAAATACCGCAACAGATATAAAAACATCTCCGGTTCCAATGCAGAGGAATAACACTGCTATTGCAACTGCTGCTTTTAAACCGGTATTTATTCCTTTTATGCGTGACTCATAAGCATAGGAATCTATCGTATTAATCATTCTCACCTCCTTTAAGGCTGATTATAAGCCATTGACAAATCATCTGCAAGTGAAGGTTTTAGCGGCAATCCGGACTGATTTCCATTTTTATGTAAATATACCAGTTTTTGCGCGCTATTCAAGGAAAACCCATCATGTTATACTCTATATCATAATAAATTGTGAAGGAGAACACGATGAAAAGAAGTACAAGAAAGGCTATCATGTGGGCTATATCTGTTTTTTTACTTTTTCTAATCAGCAGTCACTGCACTGAAAATTCATTTGCAGCAAAGCCCGGCAGGAATACTTCCACTGCTCCCCAAAATTTGAATGCGGCTGATATCACCAGTACCTCAGTCACCCTGAGCTGGGCCCCTCCCGCAGGCGGCTTCGGCGTGAACGAATACCAGATCTACCAAAACAATACTTATCTGGGTTCCACCGCCGCCGTTACATATGCCGTAAATGGATTAACCCCGGCAACGACTTACCAGTTTTATGTAAAAGCAAAAGACGCAAAAAGAAACATCTCCCCCGCCAGCAATACAGTATCCGTTACCACTGCACAGCCCATTTTGCCTCCGGCAGGTACTGAACCATTATCAGGCAAAATAGTCGGATATTATGCAGCATGGGAAGCGTACAGCGGTTCCTGTCCTGACCAGATCGACGCAAGCAAGCTGACGCATATTAATTATGCCTTTGCCAATATTGGTCCTGATTTAAAGATTACACTGGGATATCCTGATGTGGATCCTAATAATATAAGGCTTTTGAATTCACTCAAACTAAAAAATCCAGATTTAAAAACACTGATTTCCGTGGGTGGCTGGAACTGGTCCGGAAGATTTTCTGATGCAGCGCTGTCCGACACTTCCAGAAGTGCTTTTGCAGACAGCTGCGTAGATTTTATAGTTAAATATGGTTTTGACGGCATCGACCTGGACTGGGAATATCCTGTTAGCGGAGGTTTGACAACCAATATCAAACGTCCGGAGGACAAACAGAACTTCACCCTGCTTCTTAAGAAAATACGGGAAAAGCTGGATGCACGGGGTGCTCTCGATCAGAAGCACTACCTCCTCACCATAGCGGGCGGAGCCGACGCTTCTTATGTAAAAAATGTGGAGATGTCCCAACTGGCTCAATATCTGGATTATGCAAATATAATGACTTATGATTTACACGGAACCTGGGATCCCTATACGGATTTGCTGGCACCACTTTATAATAACAATGATTCCTCTCCCCAATATAAAGCAAGTGTGGATTCTGCAGTCAGTGCCTGGCTAAATGCTTCCTTCCCTGCTGAAAAGCTGGTTATGGGTATTCCGTTCTATGGATACCTGTACTCTTCCGTGAATAATACAAATAATGGTTTATACCAGACATACGGCGGTGCCAGCTCCATCAGCTACAAGGATATCAAGGCAAACTACTTAAATAAAACAGGCTATACAAGATATTTTCACTCTCAGTCAATGGTTCCGTGGTTATTTAACGGTACAGTCTTCATCAGCTATGAAGATCCTCAGTCCATCGCTTATAAAACAGATTACATTAAATCAAAGAATTTAGGCGGTGCCATGATATGGGAGCTGGGTCAGGATTCCAATGGAGAGCTTCTCAATACATTGTATAACGGATTAAAATAATAAGATCTGGTGTGAGACTTCTTTCCCTAAACCCAAAAAGGACGTGTTGCGAAACTAACATTTTCAGTTAGAATGCAGCACGTCCTTTGATCTTTATCCATTTACATTGCAAGCACCTGATTCCACTTTTCTTCCAAAACAGGAATCCCGTTTTCCAGATTGTCTTTTCTTGCAATTGCCTCCGGTTCTCCAGGATATAAAATTTCTCCCTTTGGATCAACCGGTTCCGAAGCTTTGATATCCGCTATGATATCATCTACGATCTCATCCGTAAGTTCCATGGAATTTGCCTTTGACGGATCTATTGCAATCATGATCTGGGACAATCCTACCTCATCTTCAAAGCCGGCTATGGTATGAACAGCGTTTCCATTGGTCAGTACGGTTGCAATTAAATCAAGTGCGATGGAAATGCCGCTTCCCTTCCAGTATCCCATAGGAAGAACCCTCCAGCTTTTCTCAATTTCGCCGGCATCTGTAGTTAAATTTCCTTTGGTGTCATAGCCTCCCGGAACAGGCAAGGCTTGGCCCTTTAATTTATATTCCTCCAGCTTTCCATAAGAAAACTGAGATACTGCACAGTCGATCACCGCGTGCATGCCGCTGCTTCTTGGAACAGCAAAGATAAGAGGATTATTCCCGATCTTCCGGTCTTTCCCTCCCCATGCCGGCATATTCGGGCAGGTATTGGACCAGCAGATACCGATGCAGCCCTGATCTGCTGCCTGAAAGCCATAGCTTCCGCCGCGCATCCAGTGATTGTTATTACCCAGTGCCACAATTCCAATCCCAAACTCCTTTGCCAGTTCACAGGCTCTGTCCATGGCTAATTTTGCGTTGAGCGGTCCGAATCCTCTTTGACCGTTCCAACGCTCAAATGCCCCAAATTTTACCTCGCAGACTGCTTCAATATCCGGATTGATTTCCCCTTTCTCCAGATATTCCACCACTCTTGGAAAGCGGTTCAGTCCATGGGAATATACACCGGCAAGGCTGTTCTGTGCAAATATCACGGCTGCCGCCTCTGCCCGTTCTTCTTTAAAACCCTTTTTCACCAGCACTCGCTTCAATTCTTTCACCATTGTTTCATATGGAACTCTCATCATGAGTTAATCTCCTTATCTGAAATAATCAACTGTAAACCTTCCCCTTGATTTTTCAGTCGTCTTTATTTCCAGACGTAAGCTCACTGGACCCTGCTGCCAGATAACCATGGCTCTTACCCTCTTTACTGTCTGTAATCCAGAACGCGTATATCGTGGCATGATCCAGAATGAATCTGATTCTGATCTTAACCTGCTTCAGACCATATAAACTTTTTTTATTCCGCCATGTCATCCGGTATTTTGTCTGATCCACCTTCATGGGAATACACTCTTCTTTTGAGTACCCGGATATTACCTTTCCCTCCGGATCAAGAATCTCAGCCCTCAGTTCACCGGAGAGGCAGTCTGCATTGATGAATAAAAACTCTCCCTGATACTTCAAAACCTCTGTTGTCAGTGTCTGACCGGTGCCTGTGGCTTTCATACCAGCAAAACCATCCCGCCTTAATGCCGCTACCCCTGCAGCCCCTCCTGAATATTTATGACTTCCGAAGTAAGGTGACTGGCCTGAAAACGCTGAGTAATAAAAATAAAGTTTATCCTGGGATACCGTGCAGATCCCATTTGCCGGGTGCAGATATCCATAATCCCAACTCCCTTCCTTTCTTGAGGAACTTAAAAAGTCACTGTAGGTGGGCCGGTCAAAATGAAACCCGTCTCTGCTAAAGGCAATCTTTAAATCATTAATTTTAGGCAGCCCGGTTTTCTCACATACAAAGTTCGGCGGTCCCATAAATACTGAGTAAATGCCAAGCATGACACTTTCGTATGCCACTGCATCCAGATTATACAGCTGGGTATAGTATCCCAGTTCCGGATCGGGCCTGTCATTAATATCAGTTCTCGCCCAAAAGCTTAAGTCATCCTTTGTCCACTGACTGCCTTTATAAAAATCATCCGTCTCATAATAGCTTCTTACTCTCACTCTGCTGTCTAACTCGGAAAAGGTCCTCATACTGTAGACCCATTTTTTACGAAACGGATTATAAAAAAATGTAGTATTATCCCCAGAGTGACTGGTTGTACATACTTCCTTCCAGTTTATTCCGTCAGGAGATTTGTAAAGTACCGTTATTTCCCTGGGAGGTACAGAAGAAGGATCATCATGGGCATGCTTGGGTTTTAAGTGATAATATTTGTAATCTTCCACAAAACACCGGTAAAATACAAGCATTTTATACCGTTCCTCTGCACATGGAGCATATTCATCAAGCCAGACGGCATCTCCATCTCTCATATAACCCGGTACATGCTTCAGAACCCGGTCAGAATGACCGGACTTAATCTGGCTTAACCGTTTCCAGCTAAGGCCATCATCACTTTCCGCATAGGCACTTCCATCAAACCAGCCGGAGTGATACCACATTTTATATTTTTGGTTTCGAGCATCATAAAACACCCCGCCGTTAAAAGGACATGCGCATGTACAATATCCGTCATTCATCTCCATACTTGTCTGAGGCCATAAAACAGGCTGAGAAAGAACCTGGGGTTTTCCAAACTCTCTGATAAGATCCGTCTCATAGATAAGAAAATCATCTACAAACAACTGCCTTCCCACTGATATATCAATATAGTCCGGCTTTTTTTCCAGATACGGAATACGAAGCGGTTTATCTAAAGTTTCCTCTTTGTAATGTGGCGGCCATACATCCGGCAGCGTTATATTATTATACAATTGTTCCATGATACTCCTTATATTATGTTAATCTATTCTTCTGGTTTGTAATACAGATAAGTCAGGATAAATGCAACTGCAAACCCGATTCCACATGCAATTAAATAATTCAGCAGCTGTCCATTTAAGTACAGAAGGATTCCCGGTATTGCTGTAATTGACATTCCGGTTGCTGCAAGACCGGTAATAGATGCATACAATCCCGCAAATCCTCCGCCGATACATCCGCAGACAAAAGGAATCAGCCTGGGAAGATTTCCTCCAAATATCAGCGGTTCTGTAATCCCTAAAAATGCAGGTACCACAGATGATAAATAAAGTGATTTCTGCTTTTTGTCCTTTGTTTTCAGTGCTGCTGCAATGCCGGCTGCTCCCTGAGCAACAATTGCTCCGCATACCAGAGCATTAAACGGATTGGCTCCCGTATTGGCAAGCAGCTCAATCTCAAGAGCTTTAAAGGTATGATGCAGCCCCGTAATTACCACTGCCTGCTGAAGGGCTCCTACAATAAAACCACCGATTCCGAAGGGAATGTTCATCAGAAGAGATATGGCTTCTACCAGCCCTTTTTCAACCAGATGCATAACAGGACCTATGACAACCAGTCCGATCACCATACTGGACAACAGCGTTACAAACGGTGTAACAATTAGATCAAGAACATCCGGTACAGCCTTACGAAGCCATTTCTCAATTTTGGCGGCAATCACCCCCAGAATCAATGCCGGCAATACTGATCCCTGATAACCGATAATAGGTATATTTAAGCCAGCCAAGCCTAGATAGATCGGCTCAATCTTCCCGGCAGCTACCTGGTTTGCATTTGGAAGCTGAGGAGCCACCAGCATAAGACCAATTACGATGCCTAGAGCCGGTGAGGCACCCGAGCGCTTCATAACAGAATACGTCACAAGCGCCGGAAGAAACGCAAACGCGGTATCAATCAGAACTTGAGACAGCGCCATAAAGGTCGGATCCAGCTCCACGCCAAGATTCGTTATCAGGCTGCGAAGTCCCATGAAGAGTCCTGTTGCTACCAGGATTGGTATAATGGGAAGAAATACATCCCCCAACATGCGGGAAGCTTTTTGAAATACATTTAAATTTACCGCTACCGCCTCTGACTTTGACATCATGCTTGCGCTGTCCAGCTTTGTAATCTCAATGAATTCCCCGTATACCTTATTAACAAAACCGGTTCCAAGTACAATCTGATGCTGCCCGGAAGCAAGAAAGCTTCCCTTTACCCCATCAATGCTTTCAATTTCCTTCTTATCAAACTTTGTGCTGTCCTTTAAAACGAGTCTTAATCGTGTGGCACAATGCTCTGCGTTTAAAATATTTTCTTTACCACCAATATGAGCCAGAATTGCTTCGGCTGTTTGTCTTTCTTTACTCATGTTATCCTCCTTGTAATTTTTATGCAACAATGTACGCGCGTTCATTTGGATAATTTAAGAATACAACAGAACTGATACTCTGTCAATATGTTCTATGTTTTTTATGTATTATGTCCTGTTTTCTGCTCTTTATTTGTGCATATCAAACAATTCTCTGGAGGTTGACTCCCGTATAACCAACCTGGGATTTAAATGGATTAATTCCTCTTCCTGATTCCCGTTTATTGAGTTCAAAAGCATACTTACCGCATTCTTGGCAATCTCATCAATGGGAGAAGCCACAGAAGACAGTGTAGGAATCATCTTTTTAGCCAGTAATGTATTATTATATCCGCATACAATCACATCCCTGGGTACATGAATCCCATATTCGGACAAAGCTTTAATAATATCACTGGCTGCAATATCGCTGTGTGCAAACCATGCTGTAATTTTCTTTGGATCATGTGTCTCGAAATACTGGCTGATAGTTTCATAAACTTTTTGGTTTTCCACCGTTTCATGCTGATTGCATTCAAGTACGATTTTTAACTTCTGGCCATTACGGTCAAGCTCCGACCGAAAACCTTCCAGCTTATTATTACCCGTCTGGGATCTGACGGGTCCGATATAGCCAATATTTTTATGACCCAGCTCACAAAAGTGCTTTGCAACCTGAACCGCTCCTTCTTCCGAGCTTATAATAATATTCTTTTTTTGTGTCTGCTTGAATAAGCTTACCATGGGAATATTGATTCCGCTGTATAATTTTTTATTAGGTGTCCCGATAGGTCTAACAATAATTCCATCTACCTTGCGCCGTTTAAATCCGTTGATAATGCTGGCTTCCCTTGCTTTTTCCCTCTGAGCATCACCAATAATCACATTGTAGCCATATAGTTCAGCCTCATGTAGGATGGAGGCCATTAAGGAGGCATACAATGGATTGGATAAATCGGAAAACAATACACCGATTAAATTTGTTCTGTTTCCAGCAAGGCTTTGTGCCACCTGATTCGGCTCGTATCCCAGCTTTTTTACCCAATACATCACATTGCTCCGCGTTTCCATTGTTATAGACGGATGATTTGATAATACTCTTGAAACGGTAGCACGAGATACATGCGCCGCTTTAGCGACTTCCTCCATTGTGACCATAGTTTAAATCCTTTCACTTAGCTTCATTTAATCCGCTTTTCTATTATCATACTATTTTTCTTCATTTATGGAAACCTCTTTCCGTAAAAAGTTTCAGCCCGGCAATTTTCCAATTGCCGGGCTGAAGTCTTACCATAAAAATCGGGTATTCTATTTATTTTCTCCCATTTCTTCCTCTGTCAAAGTAAATACCTGTCTCTTACGAGCCATCTCATCGCTTTCCAGATACTCGTCATAAGTAGTAATTTTATCAATCAGCTGTCCGCCTACAATTTCCATAATGCGGTTTGCTGCAGTCTGTACGATCTGATGGTCACGGGAGGAAAAAAGGAGCACTCCCTGGAATTTCACCAGTCCGTTGTTTAATGCCGTAATAGATTCCATATCCAGGTGGTCTGTAGGCTCGTCTAAAAGCAGCACGTTGGCACCGGTTATCATCAGCTTTGAAAGCATACAGCGCACTTTCTCACCACCGGATAAAACACGGACTTTCTTCACTCCGTCTTCTCCTGCAAAGAGCATACGTCCAAGGAATCCGCGGACATAGGTGGCTTCTTTTTCAGGAGAATACTGGGTCAGCCAGTCCACAATGGTATCATCGTTATCAAACTCCGCGGTATTATCCTTAGGGAAATAGCTCTGGGTAGTGGTAAGACCCCATTTATAATCGCCTTCATCCGCTTCCATCTCACCGGAAAGTATCTTAAACAGAACGGTTTTAGCAAGCTCGTTAGGTCCTACAAATGCTACCTTATCCTCTCTGGTTAAGGTAAAGGAGATATGATCAAGCACTTTTACTCCGTCAATGGTCTTGGATAAATCATTGACAGAAAGAACCTCGTTTCCAATCTCACGGGCCGGGCGGAAGTCGATGTAAGGATATTTACGGCTGGAAGGTTTGATATCATCCAGTTCGATTTTCTCCAAAGCACGTTTTCTGGAAGTAGCCTGCTTGGATTTGGAAGCATTGGCTGAGAATCGCTGGATAAAATCCTGCAGCTCCTTAATCTTTTCTTCCTTCTTCCTGTTAGCTTCCTTCATCTGCTTTACCATAAGCTGGCTTGATTCATACCAGAAATCATAGTTACCGGCATAAAGCTGAATTTTGCTGTAATCAATATCCGCAATATGGGTGCAGACCTTATTCAAGAAGTAACGGTCATGGGAAACTACAATAACCGTATTTTCAAAATTAATTAAGAATTCTTCCAGCCACGCAATGGCGTCCAGATCCAAATGGTTGGTCGGCTCATCTAAAAGAAGAATATCAGGATTGCCAAAGAGTGCCTGTGCAAGAAGCACTTTCACCTTCTGGGCTCCGGTTAAATCCTTCATCAGTTTATAGTGTAAGTCAGTCTCAATACCAAGACCGTTTAATAAGTTAGCAGCATCGGATTCTGCTTCCCATCCATTCATGGTAGCGAATTCTCCCTCCAGATCTGCAGCCTTAATGCCGTCCTCATCCGTGAAGTCTTCCTTTGCGTAGATGGCATCCTTTTCCTTCATAATCTCATATAATCTGACATTTCCCATGATAACGGTATCAAGAACCTGATACTCATCATATTTAAAATGGTCCTGTTTTAAGAAAGAAAGTCTCTGACCCGGTGTGATCACAATATCACCGCCGGTAGGCTCCAGTTCCCCGGAAAGAATTTTTAAGAACGTGGATTTTCCAGCACCATTGGCACCGATCAAGCCATAACAGTTGCCTTCCGTAAACTTAATATTTACATCTTCAAACAATGCTTTTTTTCCAAGTCTTAATGTTACGTTATGTGCACTAATCATCTTAATTCCCTTTCTGAAATCTGGTTTTATTCCATATCTTAAGCTCTGCTTCTGGTTTCAGTAAAAAACCGCCGAAACCATCAAAATAGGGGTCGTTTGGCCCCTTATCTGTCATCTCTCTTATTGTACATGAAAATCCCGAATTTGCAAGCCTTTTATCAAAAAAGCCCTGCCTATCCGGGATTTATACCTGGTTTTTACTTAGCAGCTTCCACCTTTAAGGGGAAGTTAGATTCACTGCCTGCATCATAGGTAACAGTCACATAGGTAACTTTTACCAAAGCTCCGCTTCCATTGCTGTCATCCGTGGCATTCCCAAGCACGCCCGTGTCCAGCCCTTCGCAGTTATCTTTGATAAAACCCATCTCTTTTCCCGAACCTGCATCAATGGTAAAGGTACTCATGGCCTGGTCCTTTACACTTCCGGTTACTTCTTTTACTTCCATCTTATCCTGAGCGTCAAGCACCAGAATGACTTTTGCATTAGTTGTGTCAGATCCGGAAATCTCACCTTTATAGATGATGGAAACTTTCACATCCGGTTCCAGTGAATAGGAGGTTTCTACCACAGCATTATCCAGATGAAAGGCAGCTTTTGTGTCTCCATCTGCAACAGTCATGGATTCCATATTGTCTGCTACCTCAGTAACCTTACCGGTTAATATTTTAAATTCTGCTGTACTGCCGGGCGCCTGTGTACTTGCTGCCGGAGATGTCTCATTCCCGGCTGAAGTCTCTTTCCCTGTCTCTGTAACGGTACCAGCTGCGCTCTCCGCCTGCTTTGATGATCTCCCGCAAGCCGGTAATAAAACTACCGCACAGACAGCTAATGCGATCATTAGGGTTCTTTTCATAAAGCATCCTCTTTTCTCTGTTTGCCATTTCCTGTTATATCGCATTCAGTATACCATCCGATTGTGAAAAGTTTTTTTCTTTTTTCTTAATTTATTTATATTAGTGGCTAAAAATGGTAGTTTTTCGCTTAAAACCAAGGTTTCAGAGGTTTTCAGTCTCACCATCTAATACCACATAAATGCAGTCAAAACCATGCCTCATGCAGTCAAAATGCAGTCAGAAAATGATATAATCTTCTATATTGTAAGGCGGGCCCGGAATACCGGATCCCCGCCTGCCTGCGCAACCAGAACCATATCAACATACAATTTCAGTGAATTAGCATTCGTAGTACCAGCCCATGTAAATAGAATATCATGTCATTTTCCATCATATACACTTTTAGGTGTATGCAATTCAAAATTAACTTTACCTTTATCTTGGCTCAAAACAAGAAGCCCTCCTCTGTAACATCTCGTTTTGAGGTATAAAATAGTGGCTTTTCCATATACATAACAGGGGTGATATTATGAGTTATTGTCGCGATGTATTATTCATTACTACGTTAGCTTGTCAAATAGCAGATTGCTTAAACGATGATGAATTATCAATATTAGCTGAGGATGGCAATGCGGAAATAACAATAGGTTGTTAATGAAGTATTGTTGACTGCTTAAGCCTTAGTTAGAAAAATGTCCTCATATTAATCTTGAGGGCATTTTTCTTTATAGGCCATGATTCAATATTGTAATATTTTAGAGAACATTAAAATTTCAGTTTACATGACTAAATTACAACAAAAAAACTACTAGCCTAATTACTGATAGCTAGTAGTTTTCATTTTAATTTATTGGCTTCGCATTATGACCATTCCGTTCTGCTAAATACTTTCAAAAAACCTTAATGTACAACCGTCAATTGTTGTTATATTGCACGCCTTTGCCCCCCAAGATTCCGTTGAAACTTCTGTAATATTCGCCCATCCATTATTCTTAACATGATTGTATAAATTGTCGATGCCCTTGACACCCATCATGGATATCAAACATTGTGGTGTTTCACCGGGTAATAAAAAGATACCGTTAAATGATGTAACTCCAAGATGAACCAATTCACCGTCAAATGGCATAGCACATCCATAAGTCGGATTGCCATCGACATCTCTTACTTCTACCTCCGCATACCAGCCTAATACATCTTCAAACCATTTTACTGTTTTGTCCATATCAGAGGACAAATAGACCGAGCCCACATTTCCTACGGTGTAACCTCTTTGCTTAATTCTCTCCTGCATTAAGTTCATTCCTTCCAAAATAGATTTAATGGTAATTCTAGCGATTGTCTTTATTTCTCCGTCATGGCGCGCCATCATTGGTGAAATATTATGGAAACGGGAAAAAGCACGTGAAAAACTCTCAGGCGTTTCATAGCCATACTTAAAGGCAATATCAATGATTTTAGCATTTGATGTCTTTATTTCTGCTCCGGCAAGCGATAGCCGCCTGTTCCGAATATAGTCACCTAACGATATCCCGCAAATCATTGAGAAATGTCTTTGGAAATGATAGCTCGACATATATGCTTGTCTTGCAATGACATCATAATTTAAATCGTTCAGAATATTGTCTTCAACATAATCAATGGCTTTCTGAATGTTTATTACTGTTTCCACAGATTCGCCTCCCATCTATTTCAAAGTATAACAATGCTGATATTAATTTTCTTGATATTCTATGCTTAATGCTGCACAGTTTCATAAATAGACTACCACCAAACTTACTAACTATCAATATTAAGTTCTCAATGTTCAGTAATTCGTCAAATCCTGATTTACCCGGCTGAATCTCTTTGTCAAATGCCACTTCCAGTCAGCCACCATGTCTCATGTGCAGTCTGTCCTTGTAGCGTCTGCGCGCATTGACTCCCCTCTGATCTGCTCGCCCGATTATATTTATTCAGGATATTTCAGACAAGATCACCCATCTGACACCCCCTGCAGATCTTGTCCAATTCTTCCTGGTCACCGATCTCTCCGGGAAATCGGTGTTGGGAGATTTTGCATGAAGGAAAGCTCCTTTTTCTGTCCAAAGGTATCACTTACAATTATGTCAGATGCTAATGTAAATTGGACAAGTATGCGCTTATACAATGCCTGAAAACCATAAAACAATACCCCTGATACACACATAAACAATGTGCTCCAGGGGCCTCATTCAAATCACTATTAAAATTATTCCTACAAAATATTTCCATACCTCCCAAGAAAGTTCTGCGTCCTCACATTGTCCGATGCAAACACTTCTTCCGGAGTCCCTTCCTCAACAATCACACCCTCTGCCATAAATATAACCCGGTCGGAGATATCCCTGGCAAATGCCATCTCATGAGTGACAATTACCATGGCAATATGCAGATCAGCGAGGGATTTAATAACCTTAAGCACCTCTCCGGTCAGCTCCGGATCCAGTGCAGAAGTCGGCTCATCAAAAAAGAGAATCTTGGGATTTAGGGCAAGAGCTCTTGCTATCGCAACCCGCTGGCACTGTCCGCCGGACAGCTGGCAGGGATAGGCATCTGCTTTTTCTGCAAGTCCCATTTTCTGAAGAAGCTCCATGGCCTCTTTGACTGCATCCTCTTTACTCCGCTTCTGAACATGGATTGGTGCATCAATGATATTATTTAAAACGGTCATATGAGGAAATAAATTAAAATTCTGAAAAACCAGACCGTAATTTTTCTGGATCTCTTTTAACTTTTCCTTCTTTGCATAGACAGAAGCCCCACCGCTTCCATTCCACGCCGCCTTTTCTCCCAGGTAAAACAGTTCTCCGCCATCCATCTGCTCCAGCATGGTGGCACACCGGAGGAGAGTGGATTTTCCTGAGCCGGAAGGCCCGATGACTGAAAGAATCTCTCCTTCTTTCACAGACAAAGAGATATCCCGAAGAACTCTCTGACCGTCAAATGATTTTTCCACATGGTTCATTTCCAGTACGTGCATCCCGATTCCTCCTATTGGTAATAATTCATCCGTTTTTCTATGTATTCCATCAGCATTGCCACTACCAGATTAAATACATAATAGAATAGACCTGCTGCCACAAAAGGGATCAGGCTTGTCTGTGAGGATGCCAGCGCCTTGGCTACGGCAAACATCTCCAGCACGCTGATGGTAAACGCAAGGGAGGTATCCTTTACAAGAGTAATTACCTCGTTGGTAACTGACGGAAGAATCCGTTTTACAACCTGTGGGAATATGATTCTGAAAAAGGTCTGATTCTTTGAATATCCCAGAAGCTTTGCCGCCTCATACTGTCCCGCAGGCATGGATTGGATGCCGCTTCTGTATATTTCTGCAAAATAGGCCGCATAGTTAATAACAAAGCCGATAAAAGCAGCCCAAAGGCGATAGCCGTTTGATACCTTCACTCCAAATAGGTAATAGGGGCCGAAATACACCACCATAAGCTGAAGCATCAGAGGGGTTCCTCTCATGACTGAAATATAGAATTTAACAATGGCCTCTATGACCCGGTTTTTCGACATCCTCCCAAAGGAGACCAGAAGTCCCAGAGGAAGAGAAAAGATGAGTGTCACCAGAAAGATCTGAATGCTGACCCACATTCCTCCTGCCAGTTGTGTAAGTATCTTTGTAAAAGCCATGATTGCCCCTCCGTCAGTATCAATTATTTTCCTATTGTTGTTACATCCTTACCGAACCATTTTTCAGAAATGGTCTTTAAGGTTCCGTCTGCTGCCATCGCCTCCAGCTGCTCCTGCACCTGGTCTCTTAATGCTTCATTTCCTTTTTTGAAGCCTACTCCGTACTCTTCAGCAGCAAGTGCTTCATCAAGAATCACAAAATCTGATTTTCTCTGCTGAATCTGATAAGCAGCTACGATCTCATCCATTGCCACACAGTTTACTGCGCCCATCTCAAGATCCATGAATGCAGTATTGTAATCCGGTGTTGTCTGAAGCGTCTGAAATGTTTTGGCTAAGGTATCATTATCCTTTAATGCAGCCTCTGCAGATGAATCGGCCTGCACCTCCACTACCTTTCCGGACAGATCAGCCAGTGTCTTGATTCCGGAATCCTTTGCCACAACAAAGACCTGCCTGTTTGCCATATAAGACTTTGTCCAGGTATAGCCGTCTTCTCTTCCATTGATGGTAAATCCATTCCAGATACAGTCAATGTTACCGCTTTCCAGCTCCATATCCTTCGCATCCCAGGCGATTGGCTGGGCTACAAACTTTTTGCCAAGACGGTCTGCCACCTCTTTTGCAAGATCTAAATCAAATCCTGTATACTCACCATTATCTCCCACAAATCCCATAGGAGGGAAATCCTGATCAAATCCTACGGTAAAGGTCTCTTTGCCGGAAGCTGCGGAAGATGTCTCCTGCGCTTTTGTGGTTTCTGCAGATGAAGACTCTGTTTTTTTCGTCTCTGCTGCCGTGGGAGCTTCCTTTTTCCCTGCGCAGCCGCTTAATAACGCTGCTGCTCCTAATACTGCCGCTGCCAGAATCACTATTTTTTTCATAACATAATTCCTCCTCTTAATTTTCGTGTGTTACCATGGTAGCACAGTAAAGTTTTTCTGTAAAGAAGAAATTTATGTATAATCACGTTAAAACCATATAAAAGAAAAGATAATTATCAGTATTACAATTACGGCTCCCCCTCCCAATAAGAAAACCGGACTGAAACTGCCTTCATCCCGTTCCATGACAGTCTCCGGTTCCGCGAGCATCCCCCATGGGCTAAGCGCCAGAACTCCCTGGGGCATTTCTGAAGAATTTCCGCTGCTTAGAAAATTTAAAAATTCCCTCCAGTCCCGTTCAATCAGTTTTCTGCCTTCCTTAAAGTCCTCTGCAGGTATCTTCTTTTCTTTTGTAAAAAATGACTCCGGTTCTCTCCTGTCTTCTGAAACCTCTTTTTTCTTAAGAAATTGCTGATAGGCATAGCGGATCCCTTTATTGGCAGCCTCATTCACATCTGCCTTCGCCTGATATATATTCATCATATAATAAAAGATTTTATATACATCCTTCGCTTCAAAAACATGTTTTCTTACTGCTGCACCTGAATATTTCAGCGACGACTGGCTCACAATCTCCTGAATCAGTTCATCTGTCATACGGTCACCCGCTTCTCTTAAATCCACGGCGAGCCCTTTTTCCATTCCCAGATATGATGCAAAAACCTGTGATTTTATTGACATAAGCGCCGCTAAAAATCCCCAGAGTTCTTCACTCTTTCCCGTTAATCCTGCCAGCTTAAATAAATTTCCTTCTCTGCTCATATATGCCGCAAAACGCTGGGCTGTCTCTAAATCTTTTATCTCATAGACCCTTCCGGTTTTCAGTGGAGATATGGTTAAACTGGCCCCCTGGGTTTTCCCTGCTTTCTCCTTTAAAGAAGCACCTTTCTCCAGAATAATCATAGAGGTTTCTTTCATCAGATTCTCCGCATATCCCGGATTATTTTTAATCGTCCCCGAGCCTGCCGGCTGGTAAATGATTCCCATGCCGGTATCATTTCCTTTAGCAGAGATCGGAGTTCTGATTCCGCTTTCATTAACAGCCCCTGCTGATTTTCCTGTTAAATCTTCGCGTCCAAAAAGCTGATTCAGCTCTGCCTCTGTTAAATTTTTTCCCATAACGCTGCGGCAGACTGCCGCCCGCAATGCGGTGATACTTACAGCAGATCCATGATTCTTTAAAAGAAGTTCAAGATCTCCAAAGCGAAACATCAACAGTTTTTGCAGCAGCAAAGACAATTCCTGATTCAGCTTCTCCGCTTCCCCACCCTCCTGTGTTCCATGGGTAAGAACCGCCAGGAGAAGCTCCTTATATATTCTTGCCAGTTGGTTTAATTCCTCCGAAACAGGAAGCGTTTCAGAAGGACACCAATCCGTGAGCTCATGAAAAGCCTCTCTCCATTCCTCTTCATCCCAAACATCCGGAGAATCACTAACGGAAGCAGAATCTCTGGCAGGTCTGGACTTTTCTGATTTATCCGATTTCTCAGATTCGCTGTTCTTCGCCTCTTCCTTCAAAGACTGAGTCCGAGCAACGACCTCATTAAGCAGCATTTCTCCTGAGATTATTTTTTCATTCGCTTTTAATGCCTCAGCAGCCAGATCCAGACCTGCTTTCTCACTCATTTTACCCTCTGCCGTCCCCTCTGCTTTTAAATCCCCCGGGACCGCAGGGTCCTGCACCCTGATTTCCATCTTTTATCCTTTTCTGAAGTATATCTGATTAATCTTTTTCATCCTGATAGACAATCTTTCCTTTGCAGATCGTATATTTTACTTTTCCGAAAAGCTTTTGCCCCGTAAAAGGAGAATTAGAGGATTTGGAAACGTATTCACCTGCCGTCCATTCCTCTTCAGGATCAAAAATCACCAGATCTGCCATGCCGCCAGTTTTCAGTACTCCGCAGTCCAGCCGGTATAACTTTGCCGGATTTATGCTCATCTTTTCCAACAGCTGCATCATTGTTAAATGCCCCTGCCTGACCAAAGTGGTCACTCCCAGCCCAAGGGCGGTTTCCAGACCTATAATTCCGCTGGGCGCCTCCAGAAGAGGCTTTGCTTTTTCTTCCGTACTGTGAGGTGCGTGATCCGTAGCTATAATGTCAATGCTTCCATTTTTCAGACCTTCTATGACAGCCATGCGGTCTTCCTCAGTCCGAAGAGGCGGATTCATCTTTGCCAGACTTCCATGGGAAAGCACAGCTTCTTCTGTCAGAGTGAAATGATGGGGAGTCACTTCTGCATAAACATCAGCCCCTAAATCCTTTGCAAACCGGACCATACGAACCGACGCGGCAGAACTGATATGCTGGATGTCCACCGCAGCCTTCGTGTGGAGGGCAAGCATACAGTCCCTGGCCACCAGGCTGTCCTCTGCCTCTGCCGGAGAACCGTAAATACCAAGCCGGTCGGACACAGCTCCATGATTGATGCCGTTGTTTTCAATTAATGAAGGATCTTCCTCATGAAAGCTTAGAGGAAGATTTAGACTGGCCGCCTTTTCCATAGCCTTTTTCACAAGTTCAGAATCCATGAGCGGAATCCCGTCATCTGTAAAACCTGCTGCTCCATGAGCTGCCAGCTCTTCCATATCAGTCAGTTCACGTCCCTTCAGTCCTTTGGATACAGCCGCTGCATGAAGGACATTAATTCCTGTTTTCTTTCCTTCCTTCTTCACATATTCCAATGTGTCAACATTATCCACCGGAGGCTTGGTGTTAGCCATGCATACAACCGTTGTAAATCCGCCTTTGGCAGCTGCTCTTGCGCCTGTCTGAATATCCTCCTTATAAGTAAGACCTGGATCCCGAAAATGAACATGTACGTCCACAAGTCCCGGTGCGGCAATCAGACCGGAGGCATCAATCACCACATCTTCCTTTGATGTTGCAGCCCCTGAAGGAATCTGTCCTGTTCCCATCTCCACTATCATTCCATCTTCTATACAGATATCCATATCCTGTTCTGTATTGGTTGCAGGATCTATTACATGAGCATTTTTAATCCATATCATCGTCTCTTTCTCCCTTTCTCTTCAAATGTCCGTTTGTTCCTCTTTGCAGCAAAGCGAAAGAACCCCTGAGGCAGTTCAAAAACAAACACAATGCCAAGCACGATGGCTACAGCCACTTTCAGGGCCAGGAACCCAGTGCGGGCAGCCAGTGCCGTATCATCAGTCACAATATAGTAAGCAGTCCAGTATACCAGCGCCCCCGGTACTAACGGAAAAATACCGGAAATCAAAAAGATGGTTACCGGACACTGCTTTCTGACGGCGAATATTCTGGAAAGAAGGATTACTGCAATGGTTGCAAACAGTGCAGATGCCGGCTCCGAAAACCACTGTACCAGCATACTGTATACAAACCAGCCTGTTCCGCCAATCAGACCGCAATAAGGGTAGTATATGGCAGGCACCCCGAACAGCAGGGCAAACGCAACCGTACCCAGAGCTGCAACTGCCATCTCATAAAATGCTGTCATAGAAATCCACCTCCTGTAAACCGGTGAACCAGTCCAAATACCAGTCCCACTCCCATGGCAATGCAGAAAAATACCAGCAGTGCATCCAGCATGCGGACAGAACCTGCGATATAATCTCCATCTGCAATGTCGCGTATGGCATTGGTAAATGCAACTCCTGGAATCAGGGGCATGATAGAGCCAATAATCATGTAGTTTAAATGATCTCCCAAATGAAGCATATACAAAAGGGTGCACAGCGCAGTGACAAGCGCACCTCCTCCTATATTGCCTACCAGCTTGGAAAGATGGGGACCAGCCAGATAAATCACATATCCATAAAGCAGTACTCCGGGAAAAAACGCCGCTGCCGCATCCTTTAAATTGCCGCCGAACAGATAACAAAAGCAGGCGCTTCCCACTCCTGATGCCAGAATCTGCATCTTCTTTGACTTGCCCGGCATCTGCTGAATCAGTTCCAGCCTGTCCCTGATCTCACCGGGAGTTAAGGATCCTTTCTCTATTTCTCTGGAGAGCTGGTTCACTGCAGCCACCCGGTCTAAATGTGTTCCGCTCACCGGAATGTGCTGAACCTTTGCAAATATTTCCTCTCTCTGGTTTCCTGCAGTAGTAAAGATCCCATTACTTAACACAAAAGAACTGCAGGATTCGATTCCATAATGACGGCAGATACGGTCCATGGTTTCTTCCACCCGAAAGATTTCAGCACCATTCTCCAGGAGAATATGACCTGCAAGCATGGCGGCATCTAAAACCTCACGCTCTTCCTCTTTCCGCTCATTCATGAATTAGGGGCTCCTGTCCCAGAATAAAGGATTCTCCGTCTCTTTCAATCATAATAATCCTGTCCCGGTAAGGAGCGGAGACCTCCATCGCCTTTAACTGCCCAATTACGGAAAAGTTCCCCCAGCAATGCATGGGAAAAGCATGTAATACCTCCGCCTTTCTCATAAATTCATCAAATCCAAGATAGAAAGCTCCCTCCTGTCTGGGGTCCAGAGGCAGAAAAGCCGCATCAATCTTCACTCCTGACAGCTTATCCACTTCCAATGAATACTTCTTTGCCATATCCCGGTTCCATTCCTCCGGCTCCCCTTCCCATCTCCAGTTGTTTAAATCCCCAGCATGATAAATGGCTGCTCCATCCCCTTTTATCAGAAAAGCAACCCCTTCATCTGTGGAGTCGAAGGCAGTAACTTCCAACTGTGTATTCCTGCCGTCATTGTAAGAAAGCCAGAAAGTCTCCTCCGGTTTTACAAATATAACGCGTTCTCTCAACTCCTCCCTGACCTTCTTCTTAGAAATATCGTCAGAAAGAACGTAATGAACTTCTCTTAATCCCGTTCCCAAATCAAAGATTTTTTCCGAATAATGATCTCCGTGACGGTGGCTGGCGAAAATGATGAGTGGTTTATTCTTGTCCAGTTCCGGAAGCGGACCCTGGGTATAATCAAAAAGCAGAGCGGCAGAAGTCAGTTCTACCAGGAATGCACTGTGATGAACATAAGTAATTTTCATGAAAATCGGCCTCCTATTAATGACTGTTTGGAAAAATTATATCACATACTGATCCGTTCTGCATAGCACATGCGCGCAAAAAAGGCGGAGACATTTGTCCCCGCCCGCGGAAATATTCCATTCCTTCTAAGCTGTTATTTCTATATAATTAGTTAGCAGCCTTTGTAGACTCTGCAGCTTCAGAAGATACTTCTTCGCTGGAAACTTCTTCAGAAGACTCTTTTACAGATGCTCCCTCTTTTGTTTCTTCTACAGACTCAGAAGACTCCTCTTTTGTAACTTCTTCTTTAGAAGCTGCTTCTGTTGTAACTGCTTCTTTAGTAACTGCTTCTGTTGTAACTGCTTCTGTTGCTGCTGTTGTTTCAGCAGTCTTTGTGCTGCCACATGCAGAAATTGCTGCCATTGTTAATACTGCTACGCCTGTAAGTACAAGTTTCTTTGTTGTTAATTTCATAATAGTTCTCCTCCTTGCGGCTACCTATGTTTTTTTGTTGAATATGTATGCCGCGGCTTCTTTTTTTGATTTCTAAAGCCGAGACACAGTTTAACACCTTCAGAAAATAAAGTCAATGAATTCATTATGATTTTTTTCTTAATTTAAAAGTAGCAAATTCTTAATTAAATTTACAAATTGCCATTATATGTCTAATAATAAATTATGAATTTATGCTCTTGAGTTTTTTTTATTCAATTTGTTTGAATTTTGTCCATTCGAAAAACAAACTAGTTTTTCGTAATAAAATCGTTCTAATTTTGTATATTTTCACCAAATCTCTTTCTTTTTTCTCCGTTGCAGATGATTTCCATACCTGCTATACTTTATAAATAACTAATTATTGACCATGATAAACAGGAGGAATCAAATATGTTAAAAGATCTCGTCTCCAAATGCCGTACATACCGCCGCTTCTATCAGGAAACCCCTATTTCCGGGGAGGATTTGCTGGAACTCATTGATCTGGCCAGACTTACTGCCTCTACTGCCAACTCTCAGGCTCTGAAATTCAGGATCAGTCAGACACCGGAGGAGAATGCCCTGATTTTTGATACCCTGGGCTGGGCTGGTGCACTTCCGGACTGGGCTGGACCGGAAGAAGGCGAGCGTCCCTCTGCCTATATCGTGATTCTCTGCGATTTGTCACTTGGAAAGAATAAGCTCACCGATGATGGTATCGCTGCGCAGACCATTATGCTGGGAGCGGTAGAAAAGGGATACGGTGGCTGTATGCTGGGAAATGTGCGGAGAAGCCAGCTGTCCGAAGCACTTGGTATCGATACTTCTCTTTATTCTGTTGATCTTGTTCTGGCTCTTGGAAAGCCAAAGGAAGAGGTTGTCATCGTACCTGTAAAGGAAGATGGAAGCGTTACTTATTACAGAGACGAGAATCAGATTCACTACGTTCCAAAAAGAGCATTAAAGGATATTATTATCTGATTTTATTAAAACCTGAAAAAACAGCCGGCCCGGGAAACTCCGGTACCGGCTGTTTAAAATTTCTGTCCGCATTTGGGACAGTACTCAAAATCCTCAGTTGTTTCATATCCGCAGTGAGAGCACTGCCTTTTATTCCACTCCTCATTTCTTCGGCCGGATTGAACCAGCGTTAAATCCTGTTCTTCAATTTCAACCGGTTCTCTCCGGCTTAATTTCTTCCCCTTTTCTCCGTCCAGCTCATAAACAGTACTACAGCAGGACATCTGTACATAATAATGTCTGTTCCATTTTATAATGGGAATAAAAAATATACTGAAATAGCTGTAGGTCATAAATACCTGATATCTGCCATAGCCGCCGCACAAGGCACAGATCACTGTCTTTGTATAATCCAGCAGCTTTTTTCCCTGACTCATTCCGCATATGAAAAACATCACATTCCTCCTAATGCAGCCAACAACAGTAAATTTGGTTGGCGGTACTTTTGATTAAGAGTATAGCATAAAAAGATCAGATATCATAGCAGATTCGGGATATGAAAGTGAAGGAGCCATTGCTCCATAAGTGATATCTCACTTATTTTGCAACGGCCCCAACAGCCCTTCAAAATTACAAAAATATATTCAATATCTATTACTTTAATAACTGAAGCACACCCTCAGGTATCTGATTTGCCTGAGCCAGCATAGCCTGAGATGCCTGAACAAGAATTTTGTTCTTGGTTAATGACATCATTTCAGAAGCCATATCTACATCACGAACACGTGACTCAGCGGCTGTCATATTTTCTTTTGTTACACTAAGGTTGTTAATCGTATGCTCCAGACGATTCTGTACAGCACCCAAGTCACCACGGGTAGAAGAAACCTGATTGATTGCATTCTTTATTTGACCTATAGCAGCCTTAGCTCCCTGCTGAGTACTTACATCTACAACCCCGATCCCTAAGCTTTTTGTATCCATGTTGCCAATAGTAACACCTACCTGCTGATAGGTGTCACTGGTGTCACCAGCCTGTATTGTTAAACCTCCGGATTTATTCTTCTGTTTTTCTCCATCTTCAATGGTGAGCTTATTACCAGTAATATCTGCTTTCACACCATCATTAGAAAGGGCCATCTGCAAATTCTTCGCAGTATCGGCATCAGTACTTCCAATAATAACTGCCGTATTACCCTCTTTTATTTTAGTAGGATCTCCAGAATCAGAAGCCTTGATAAACTGATAATTTTTTCCTCCTACAGAGACGGTATCTCCCGCGGAGATTCCGGCATTATTAAAGGTTAAGGTTTTGCTGGCCCGTTGAGAGGTTTGAGTATTGGAAAGCGTCCCGACTGCACTACTAGCTGAATCTGTGGTAGCTAAACTATTTACCTTGGCTCCATCTTTACCACCAAGCGCTTCTAAGGTAATCTCGTGTGTAGAAGCATCCACTTTTGCTTTAAACAAGCCCTTGGTATCAGCACTATTATTAATGGCATCTACTATTGACTGGGCGGTTGTTCCGGCATTCGTTCCATTAGCTGTGTATTTAACCTGAACTGCTTTTCTGTTTCCATCAGCATCCTCGTAGCCAACCGACAATGTTTGTTCGCCTGCCGTTCCGGCTGCAGGTGTAAATGTGTACTCGGAATTAACAGCATCATCGGTTCCCACAGTGACTCCAATGGTTGATGACTTAATATCAATTGGATTATTAAATGAAACTATTTTATCTGAGGTTTTTAATTGATTTACATCACCGATTTTTAACTTTCCATCGGGTGTTAAGGAGGCAGAGCTAATTCCTGCATTCTTCATTGCCGCCACTAAATTTTTCTTTGTATCTGCATCTGTCTCGCCGATAACAACACGAACATTTCCGTTGGAGGCATTATAATCATCTGCTGCTCTCATCTCAAACGTATGATCACCAATGGTAATTTTGTTTCCTGATGCAAGATCGCCACTCGCCAGAGCTAAATACTTAAATTCATCGGTTGCAGCAGTTGTGACACCAGCTGTTGCTGGCGCGGTCGATAAATCGGTATTTTGTGTGTAATCAGCAAGTGCATCTACAGCACCACTTTCATCAATCTTTCTTTGCTTAACAGTAACAGACTGTAATCCAATACCGCTTGTCCCGCTTTCTTTACTTGTTGCGCTGATCTTAATACCGTCGTCACCGACCTTTTCAAATTTTACATCGTCAAAGATTTTTTTCAGCTCATCAAGTGTCTGCGCGTTATCTGCTGCAAAATCAGCATCTAAACCGCTGTTAAGTCCATTTTTCATAAGATCATCTAATTTTGTTGCCAGGGTTTTGGTATCAGCCACGCTCTTAAACTTAAATTTAAGGGTATGATCGATGCCTGCAGTATCCTTTAATGTAAATTCATACTGCATCGGATCTGTTGGTGATACTGCGGTAGTTCCATCAGTTTTACTACCATCTAAGTCAAGAGAAACCGAAAATTCACCCTTAGTAGCATTCTGAGTATGTACAGCAGTATCTGCAAGACCTTCTACCTTCGTTGTTCCGGCAACAGTCGCCTGAGCTGCAGCTGCAGTTTTACTCGCAGCAGACGCTCCAAGAGAACCATCTAATACCTTGATGCCATTATAGTTCGTAGACTCTGAAATTCGGTTGATTTCATCCTTTAATGAATCTACCTCTTTCTGAAGATTGGCGCGGTCAACATTATCGTCATATGTACCATTCGCAGACTGCGTTGCAAGTTCTGTCATTCGGTTCAGCATGGAATGTACTTCTGTCAGTGCACCTTCTGCTGTCTGAACCAGTGAGATACCATCATTAGCATTCTTCTGAGCAGTCTCAAGTCCTGTTATCTGCGCTCTCATCTTCTCGGAAATTGCCAGACCTGCAGCATCATCACCTGCACGGTTGATTCGGTAACCGGAAGATAATTTTTCCAGGTTCTTTGATGTAGCATTATTATTGCTTCCTAATTGTCCATAAGCGTTTAACGCTGCGATATTGTGTTGTATTCTCATAAATTTTACCTCCTTGGATTATGACGGGGACTTCCTTTTCCCCCGTGTATCTTTATTGTTTTTATTCCAAACTATTCATCCGGGCCCTGGTTGAATAGTTGAAAGCGTGAGTATCTCACCATTTCATGCTCTTTTCCCTCAGCCGTTTCAGACACTGGGGAATCGGATGACGCTTTTCATAAACTTCTCCTCTTTCGATAGAAATTTCTTTTGGCGCATCAATGGCAAGCCGTAAATCTCCGTCAACGGAGACCACTTGAATAACAATGTTTCTGTCAATTACAAGATACTGACCGGGATTCCTTCCTAAAGATAACATTAGCTTCACCTCCTTGTTGGCTTACAAGTTTGTTAATACTTTAACCACTTGACAAATATTCCCAGAATGTGTATTACAACAATGTTATTTTTTTCCTATAAAAACTGTTTGGTTCGGGTAAATAAAAGAAATTTTTTAAGAATGTCTTATTTTCTGAATGGTAATGACGATAGATATATTAGAATGGTAAAAACAAGGATAATATCGTAAAAACTTAGTTCTGATAAGTTTTATCAAGTTCCTATAATACACATTATAGGAACATAGAATACTTATTACTAAGTAATCAACTTTTAACAATAGCAGAAAAGATTCAGCATCATGATCATATTCTTTCATGAAACTGAATCTTTTTTTACCAATTTACAATTTTATCAATTAAACTTTGCTGTTCCGTGGAAGTTCTTCTTAAATAAATGCGAGTGGTTTCAATGCTTTCATGCCCCATTAAATCGGCAAGAAAGGCGATATCATTGTATCTATCAAGAAAATTCTTTGCATAACGATGGCGGAAAGAATGAGGATAGACAACTTTTGGATCAAGTCCATACTTTAGGGCAAAATTTTTTAGTTGCTGTCTGATTCCTCTGGTTGTTATGAGTTTTCCAAAACGGTTCAAAAATAAATAACCAGACGAAATATTTCTTTTTTTCAGCCAATCAAGCGTTTCTTCTCTTAATTTTACAGGAATGTAAAGGCGCCGGAGCTTACCTCCTTTTGAATAAAGATCCAAATATCCCATATCCACATGTTCCACTTTAATCTGTATCAGTTCACTGACTCGTGCACCCGTGGCAGCTAAATACCATACAAGAAAGTACCATTCCATATTACCATCTTGCTTCAGCCTCTTTTTCAGATAATGATAGTCCGCATTGCTTATTACATTTTCCAAAAAATTTTTTTGCTGTATTTTAACATTTTTCAACTGCAAACGTTCTTCATCTAGAAATAGCAAATATTTGTTAAGCGCCTGAACCCGCAAATTTACAGTTTTAGGCTTATAAGATTCCATCAAATAACCTTTAAAGGCCAATAAATTCTCTTTGTTTATTTCATCATAATGTAAAAAATAATTATTTACCGTCCAAACATAAGTTAAAATTGTATTAGTAGACAAATTTTCCCTATGAAGATAGTTTTCGAATTCTTTTTGAGCTGCCATTTTTAAGCCTCCATGCATGAATAAATAGTATTGTATAACCTCGACAACTGACTATAAAACTTTTATAGTTATTCGTATTTATTTGACACAATTTTTTTATATTAATATAAAAAATTTAATAAATAAGGCAAATGGTGTGACTTGTTTTATTAATGTTGCGAAAAGTTCCTTAACTGTATAATAGATGAAGGGCACTGCTCCATGACCAAATATTCCAATCATGGCGCAATGCCCTCCTCAAATCATTAACTATCTTTCCGTACTTGTTTCTGAATGACCATAAAAGGTAAGCAGATATAAACCGCAGATTCCTACCACGGCATACACGATCCTTGTCAGCCAGGTCATGCTGCCGAAAATAAATGACACCAAGTTGAAATTGAAGAAACCTACCAGACCCCAGTTTACTGCACCGATGATGGCAATTGTCAGAGCTGTGTAATTTAATGCTTTATTTCCCATGGCACTACCTCCTTTTCCCTTATATTATGGAGTAGCTTTCTGGTTTTTATACATTATTTTCCCAAACTCGTGATTCTTGACCTGATTTCAACCTCCCTGTCTTTAAATAAAAGACTTTTGTTATATTGATAATACCTTTCACACTCATACTCTTTTAAGAATTTTACACTGTAAAAACCGGTATTTAATTCAGTAATAAACAGGACCATCTCCTGCCCTGCCACAAATGCAGCTTCCAGAAAATCAAAGGCATGCTCAAGGGCTTTTCCGCTTTCTGCAAAGAGCATATCATAACGGTTTGTTTCCTCCTGAAACATCTTCCGCATCTGGTTCCAGTCTTCTTTCACATCATTATTTTCGGATGACTTTAGTGTTTCTTCTATTTTAAGCAGCAATGCCTCTACATCACGGTACAAAAAATCCTCCCGCCTGTTTAAGAGTCCTGCCTCCCGTTTTTGCTTTAAAGACTCACTCCACTGACTTCTTATTTTAAATAGACGCTCCGCCATGGAAACGTTTGAGTTAACATCCGTTTCCGGATCAGCCTTTTTCAATTCTTCCATTAAAAGACCTGTCCTGTCCCCCTGATCAGCAACTGCTTTAAAATGCTGCCCCAGCCTGGATAAAAGAAGCCCTATTACATTCAGTTTCTCATCAAAGGGAGCACGGCCTAATTTGTTACACAGGCTTTCACGGATTGTACCTGAGAGAATCTCGTCGATCTGATAATCCTCCCGGTATTTGTAATACAATTCCAGATAATTGGCAAAATCTTTGGCAATCTTCGGAAACTGAATGTACTCTCCCACCACATCCCTGTCTGGCTTCTTTCCCAGACGTTCATAAATTTTTATAAAGCTGGATAAATCCTCCCAGCCTCTTGGGGTAGCAAAAAATTTTCCATCTACCGTAGTCTCAATCCGGCAAAAATTATCAGTTCTGGCGTTAAGATAGGAAATGACTGCTGGATGAACCTCATGCTCATAAGCATAAGCCTTCCATACCTCATAATCCGGTTCTACGTGAATCAGCTTAATTCTGTCTAAGGTAACCACATCAAAATCCCTGACCGATTTGTTGTATTCCGGAGGGTTTCCGGCAGTTACAATAATCCAGCCTTCGGGAATACGGTGATTTCCAAAAGTCTTATACTGAAGGAACTGAAGCATGGTGGGCGCCAGTGTTTCCGAAACACAGTTGATTTCATCGATAAAGAGAATTCCTTCCGACAATCCTGTGCTTTCTATCTTATTATAAACAGAGGCCACAATTTCACTCATGGTATATTCCGTTACACGATACTGTTTCCCGCCAAATTCTTTATCTGTTATAAATGGAAGTCCCACCGCACTCTGTCTTGTATGGTGGGTAATGGTATAAGCTACTAATCCGACCTGACATTCTCTTGCGATCTGCTCCATGATCTGTGTTTTACCTACTCCGGGCGGTCCCATTAAGAATACCGGCCTCTGCCGCATACCAGGAATCTGGTAGGTCCCGTAGTTATCTTTTAGTAAATAAGCCTCTATGGTATTTTTGATCTCTTCTTTTGCCCGTTTTATATTCATCGCGTTTCGTTCTCCTGTTATTTCACTTCCAAATCTTCTCTTGTCAATATCACCTTCATTGCCCAGCCCGGCACTGATATGTCCTCATACTGATCTTCCATAAACACAAATGCAGTTTCATAGGGAGGCATTATAACGGGATAGATTCCTTTTCCGTCTGTAAAATACAACAGCCCACGAAGCTTTTTAAAGACTCCCTTATTAAGAAGCCCATTTACATATTCAAATGCAGGACGAAAGTCAGTTCCCCCGAATCCGGAAAGGGTGAAATGCTTCATATAATCTTCCATCTCTTCCCGACTTGTAATGGTGGCATCGGAACGGATCTGTTCGTCACACTGTACGATATGAATGTTTATTTTACGAAAATAGCTTTCCGTTTCTCCAAGGACCTCATAGGTCTGCTCTAAAAAGCTTCGCACCAGATCACCAGAGACTGACATGGAAGTATCGATCACTATTACAAAATCTTCTATTTTAAAAACCTCTCTTGTTTCAAGAGGCTCAATTAAAGGCATATTTTTATAGAGCGTTAAGCCATAGGTATAAAATATAGAATCAAAGGAATCAGGATCCACCTCCGCCTCCTCTTTCAAAACTGCGAATTTTCTCAAGAAACGTTTATAATCATAGCGTTCCCGGTTTTCTATTTTCACCTGTTCCAAAAGCTGTCTGGAGGATTCGTCTTCCTTTTCTCCGAAGGATTCCATCTCTGTTTCCATCTTCTCCCTGATATCCTGCCATTTGTTCTGGCGTTCCATCTTAAAATGGGGATCTTCTTCCTGTTCCCACTTATCATGACTGTCCACATAGAATTCTGCTTCCATTCGGCGAAACGCTTCCTCCGACAGATTCATTTCCATAAGAATATGGTAAATTCCTTCCGCTGTAAATACTGGTAGCTTTGTTCTAATCTGCCCATATATTTCACGCCGGTATGGTGACTGGTGCCGGAAAACAGATTTTACATAAAATCCGTCCAGAATAGACTCAACCGCTATGTCACAAGCCAGATCCCAGTAGTGCTTTTGACGGTTTCCCATAGAACCAAGGTGGCAGAACAAACAGTGAAAAAGCATATGGAGGTAGGCCCGGTTGATTAAAATGCGGCCTCTCTGGAACATGGAAAACAGGAGATCCGGCTGATAATAAATCACATAGCCGTCCGTGCTCACCCCAGAACCTGACCGCTCTGCCTCAAACCCAAAACTGCTTAACGCGACATCCAGATATCTGAAATTTAAATAAAGCTCGTTTCTTGCATTCCCCAGAATTTCATGTCCAAGTTCTACCTCATTCAGTTCATCAAGCTGGCGCTGTCTTACCGGATCAATCATTTCAAATACCTTCTTTCTATACGTTCCTTAATAATACAAAGCCTAAATGTTATATAACTCACTGAACGCATCATTCTGGCCGCGACTATTAATAACTTCATTCTAACAAAGTTGAGACTCTTTTTCTATTGTTTTGGTTTTACTTTTAATTGAAAGAAGAGAAAGTAAATGAAAATATAGTAATCATGCTGGGTTGTACATCTGAGTGCATCGAAGTAAACTAATAGTTTATTATTCTATACCAGTTTATAATTTATGTCAATGAAAACACTAATAATAATTCATGTTAAAGAGAAAATGTACGTTTTTTTACAGGAAAACGCAAATGCCTTAAATCCATTAAAGTACTTAACAGCTCCGTATTGTTATTTTCCGATGCCAGATCAATCATCCGGTCAAAATCCGCCTGGTCCCTGCAATACTCTTTCGCCAGCCAGAGAAATAGTTCACTCTCACTTAGCGCGGCCTCCCCTGCCGCCTTTAGATGCTCCTTTAAATAATCTTCATAAATCTTCCGGTCTCTGGGGAGCAGATTAAGAGGTGTATACAGCCTTCCCAGGGCAAGAGCCGCAGTCAGCCGATCTGATTCCTGAACGCGGACATGTGGAAATAATGCATCATATTTATGAAACTGAAATTCTGACTGGGCAAAGCAATACCGGTACATATGTCCGCACCCATGCATCTCACGAAATATAATCCGCGCGGGTGTATGTTCTACCGATTCTTCATACATCTCAGGAAATATCAGCCTTGCAGTCATATCCTTAACATAGTAGTTTACATAAAGTTCCTGCCGCAGCTCCGATACAATTCCCTGCATACAGGAATGGTTTCCCTCTACAATATGAATATCCAGTTTTCTGATTCCTAAGCAGCCGGTAAACAGACCGGAACCCAAATCAATAATGGAGCTGAAGCATTCCAGGTGACGAAGCTCGTAACAGTTATAAAAAGCATAATTTCCAATTTTTCTAATGGAGGAAGGGAGATATAAATCCACTAAGCGTTCGCAGATGATTTCCGGCGGAAGCCCCTTTTCCTCATAGGAAGCCGGATTACCCTCTTCATCACACATTTGAAAGTTACTGCTTGCCAGAGAAAGCATCTCATTCCTTCCCTCACCATTGGAAAATACATACCCAGCCAGCTCTGTCACGGGTAGATCTCCAATCTTTTCCGGTATACGAACAGTTCCCCCATATCCTCTACACGCCAGAATTCGTACATGGTCATTTATTGTCTGATATAAAAACATTTTAATACCTCTCCAATAGATTGTTTAACAAATCAATATATCAGAAAAATGGAAGAAAATCAACTGGCTCATATTATTTATATAATTTTATACACAAAGCAAAGGAGAATCTGAAGGAAAAAGAACTTTCTCCTGCAGATTCTCCATAATCTTATCATTCATTCAGTGTTAAATTCATGCTCCCCATACGATAACCGTCTAAATCCAGCGTCACGTATGAAAAACCGATCCGATGAAACTCCTCCGTTATCACACTCTTTTGGGGTTCTGTTATAAGCTGTGCAATCTGATCCGGAAGCACCTCAATCCTGGCAATTGTACCATGGATGCGGACTCTCACCTGTGAAAACCCCCGGTCCAGTAAGAGCTGTTCCGCTTTGTCAACCATAGACAACTTTTCTCTGGAAATCGTCTCCCCGTACACAAACCGGCTTGAAAGGCAGGCAAAAGACTGTTTGTTCCAGGTATTTAACCCCAGGTTTCTGGATAATTCCCTTATTTCCTCCTTATTCAGTTCTGCATGGCGCAGCGGACTGTGTACTCCCAGCTCTGCTACCGCTTTTAGTCCCGGGCGGTAATCACCATTATCATCTAAATTGGAGCCTTCCGCAATCTGCTTTATACCATATTCTGCTGCTATCTCCGCCACCTTTTCAAACAGTTCATGCTTGCATAAATAGCACCTGTTTTTGGGATTGCTGCTAAAGCCTTCTATATCCAGTTCCTCGCTGTCAACAACAAAATGCCTGATTCCCTCATTCCCGCAAAACTGAATTGCCTCATTCAGTTCACGTTCCGGAAAGGAACAGGACTTGGCCGTCACTGCAATCACCCGGTCGCCAAGTACTTCATGTGCCGTTTTTAATAAAAATGTTGAATCCACCCCTGAAGAAAAAGCAACTGCCAGGCTGTCCAGATTGGAAATATAAGCTCTCAGTTTCTGATCTTTCTCTTGAATATTCATATAGTCTCCTTATACCGCACTTTATTAATATGTTTATAGGAATTATAACAATTGAAAGAGCGGGTGTCAATTCGAACAACTCATTTTCACAAACTCTTCACAGAACCATCATTATCTGGTCACATTTTTCCGGTATATTAATAATCACAAAGAGGGAAATAACCTTTTCATATAAATACTTTTTCATACTTCAGCCGGTAGGATCCCGCCAATCTTACCGGCTCCTCCCTTTATCCCCCCTGTTTAGCATCTGGAATCCTTACCTTATTTGCCAATTACTGCTTTCCAAGCCATTCTTTCTATATTTCAACTTTTTACCATCGGTGTTACAATTAAATTGTTCAAAAAGCAGACAAAGAGGGAGGTAATTGATTATGTGTTTTGATTTCAGTTCCTGTAATTTCAGCGATTTATTAAATTTAATTTCTCAGTTTTGCAAATAGCAGTTTCTTATGGGGTTCAGCCAGATTGGTTGAACCTTTTTTCATGGATCTGTGTTATAATTATCTCAAAATCAAATAACAAATAGAAAGAAAGAGGTGGTAATCATGTATTTTTGTGCCTCATGTAAGGTTCACTCCTCAGGCTGATTCTTATTATCATGATAAACTTTTCCCCTCAAAATGATAAGCTGATCTGACTGAAAATCATAACCTTCAACTTTACATAAAAAGACTGCTAACATTTGTTCTGGTGGTTAGCAGCCTTCCTTACTTTCTATTGATTAAATGAACCAATTTCAACCAAATTACCTTCCGGATCCGCAATATAGCAGGTGCGCTGTCCCCATGTCTCCGTTGTCGGTTCTAAAACAGGGGTCGCTCCTTTTGAAACCACCTCCTGAAATGTCAAATCTACAGCATCAAAATTTTCCACGCTTAACGCTATTTCGTAATGCCCATTAATTGCCTTTGCATAATTAAATCCCCTGTTTGTCATCTTCTCAAAATCACTTCTCCGATACAGTAAAAACAATGTACCATTTTTTTCCAGATAAACATTCGTAGCATTTTCGTCTTCCTTTATTTCAAATCCCAGTACATCACGATAAAATCGTACCATTACTGCCATATCCTCTACGAAAATTCCAAATCCATCTAATTTCATTTTCTTAGTTATACCTCCTGTTTTTTAACAATCATACAGCATAAAACAGGACAGCTGTCTGTCATAATAAAAAAATAAATCAATGAAATTTTTTAACATCTGAGGATATTATACCGTAATAGTTAACATCACGATATTTATCTTTATACACAGTATTTCACAAACTCTTCACAGTTAAATCAAACTCCCATCACAATTTGGCAGTATATTGTTAATTGTAAAGAGGTCAACTACCTTTCAAAATATACTTTTTTTCATACTTAAGCCGGCAGGATCCCCCCTCTTGCCGGCTTCCTTCCTATTTTTGTAAAATATTTAAAAGTTGCCTTAGTTCTATATTTAATCGTTCCGTAATCACCTGGACTTTTTGGGCTTTACAAAAATTATTTATATTCTTCTGAAATATACACTAAAAATGCAGGATGAAGGAATGTTCACAATTCCTCACCCTGCATTCACTATATCTAATCTCCAACCTTCCTTGCTTCAAACATCTGACTCAGTACAAGCCAGTTTGCCCGGAAGAACTGCATGATCTGCCAGTACCCGGCTCCCGTTAATCCATATTCTTTAATTAAATCAAATTTTGCTTTATAGCTCCTTGCGTCCTCAAACCAGACCTCATGTTCAATACCAAACTTCCAATAATGAAAAAATGGGGACATGGCCTCTTCATCAAACTGAATCTCTGCTCCATTTTCAATGGCTATCTGTATCGCTTCCAGATTACTTACGGTTTCCGCTCTCGTAACTCCCCGCTCATATGGGAGAGGCCAGTCATATCCATAATTTGGGATACCAAGGCTAATCTTATATAATGGAATCTCGGTTATCGCGTAGTCTACCACTTTCCTAACCATGTTGATTGGTGCAACTGCCATGGGCGGTCCGTATGTATATGGGCCTATAAGATATAGGTAATTATATATAATGCCAAAGAGACGGCAACATTTCTTGTGTTTTATTCTACTTACCTGCTATTTATTTTATTATTTCTATTAATTTCCTTTAATATCTTTAAAGCTCTAATTCTGAATATTTTAACATCTCCTCTAACTTTTTCAAAGTATATGGTAACTAATTTATTATAAGAGTCTATTAATTCAATACTAAGCCTAGATGAGTTACTTTCATTAAATAAATTTTCAGTAAAATTAAATAATCTATAATATTCCTCTTGATAATTAAACGTAGTTTTACTTTGTAAATAATTAATATATTTTTCAATATCAACACTTGGATTACGGCTAATAGTAACATCCATAATTTGCGTATCATTAGCTCTCGATACATATTCTATAATTTCATTCAAATATTTATATTCACGTATTTGCTTTTCCGCAGTAAATATATCTACTTTTACATCATCGTACTCATAATTATAATCCTTCATGCGAGTTTTAGTTATATTAATGTATTCACTAAGTATGTTAAGATTATCTAACACAGAATCTTTTTCTTGTTTTACGATAATCTTAACATATCGTTTTATCATTAAATCAAAGCTTTTTTCATGAAAATTAAATTTACTTTCGTAGTCAGAATCTTTTAAGTCAAAATTATATATATTATATTGTATTGCTCTAAATATATATATAAACGTATTCTGCAAATAATAATAAGAAAAATTAGATAACATTTTTTCATACGTCTCTCTTTCTGTTATTACATATTTTCCCTTATGAATTGCCGTATAAAAAGATTCTAAGCAAGATGTATCAGGTTGTTTCCATATATACATATCCATAGTATATGCAAAGATACCAAAACATTTATTAATATTATTATTATTTTTACTTTCAATTTTCATATAATGTTCAAAAACTTTTTTAATTACTGAAGCAGCTTCCTTGGGATCAAGATTAAAATATCTTTTTAAAACCATATTTACTAAATCTAAATATGGTTTATCAATTTTTTCCCAATTATCATTTTTTATATATGATATATACTCATCTTCTTTAGAAGAAAAGAATGCAATTGAGCTTTTTAACATTTCAGGTTCTTTAATTAAATTATTAATAAATTCAACTGCCCTAATTTGAAAATAGTCTTTCGTTGTTGTAAACAGCAAATCACTAAACCATAAATCTTTACAGATATCAACTATTATCTCTTCATCTAATGTTTTTATTTTTACATAATTTTTGTTTCTTTCTAATTGTTCTCTGGTCTCTTCTAGATTTTCGATATAATATTTTAATGAAGATCTTTTTATTTTTTCATATTCTAATGGAAATAAAGTTTGTATTAAAGCAATAGTAACTACACTCTTTGTTATGTTTATGTTCTTTAAAAAAACAACTAAATCATTACTATTTTTTTCGTTTTTTAAATTATAAATTATAGAATTTTTTTTGTTTATTATATTCTCACAAAGTTTATTTAATACTCTTGGGTTATTTAATTTTTTTTCTAACTCGTCATGTTTAGTTGTTAATATATTAATATTAGAAGTTATAGCATTATAATCATCTTTTTTGTTCATTCTATTATTTTTTAAATTTATAATTTCACTTTTATATTTGAATAAAATATTATCAATTTCACTAGATATATCAAAATTAATATCGTCTATAAAATTAATTATATTAGGGTGTTTTTTAGTTATATAACTTAATATTTCTCTGTAGTTTAATACTCTAATATCAAATCTATAATCTATAAATTTTTGAATATATTTATCACTAATATTTGGAAGTTTTAACAATTCTTCATAATCAGATAAAAATATTACTACACTTTTGTTAAATGTTGTTATCTCTTTAATAAACCTTATATATTGAATTGAAATATCAGGATCGCATCTTTCAACATCATCTACTATAATTATTAGTTTTTTACTTCCCAATGCTTCACTTAAAATGTTTTGCAAATTTTGTTTTTCAGTAATATATGAATAATCTTTAGACTTATTGATAGAAATTTTTATTTTATTATAATCTAATATAATATCCGCTAATGTTTTAGTAAAATTTGAAAACTCACTAGAAAACCCCTTATAATATCCATAATTCTTTATTATACCTTCTAGTTGTTCAAAATAATATTTAAATAACGCATCTAGACCACTAAAATCAAGTGCGTTAATTCGTATAACAGGATATTCTTTTCTTATTAATTCATTCTCTACAATGTTTATAAAAGATGTTTTGCCTTGCCCCCACTCTGCTGATACACAAATTGACTTTACATTATGGTTATTTTCTATATAATTAATAAAATCATTTTTCTGCCATATTCTTTCATTAAAAAAATCATCTAAATTCTTTATTGGATCATAATTTAAATTTACATTGCTTTGATCATAATCATTTATTTTATAAATAAAAAGACTATGCATCAATGTTGAGAGAATTACTAATATTAAAATTGTTATCAAATTATGAAAATTAAGAAAATTTATTTCACCTCCAATTGCTTCAGAAAGTGAAAGTGTATATACTATAAAGATAAAAGGATTCTTTACAGCATTTAAAACAGTATATTTATTTTTATATACATTAAGATTTAAGAAAAAAGCAGCACATAATGCAATAACAAATATAGAGGCATAATCATTTATCAATCTTATTCCATTAATTAAACCTTTGTCTATTCTTTGATCTTTGCATATATAATTAATTGGTAGTATTGTACAATAATATAATACAAAAAATTTCAATAACAAATTGTTTTTTGTTTTTATTACACGTATACGATTTTTCTTATATTGAACGAACAAAATCAGACTATACGTAAACAGAATAGCGCATAGCAATATAAAATTAGTTCTAAAACAAATGTTATTAATATATATATTTTGAGAATCCGCGGCCATTTTTAAAACACTCCCTTTTAAATATCGTTATATCATAAGTATTACATTTAAGAGATTTACTACTTATACATAACTAATAATCCTTCGTATGAGATAACAATACCAACCGAATTCAGTTCTTCCTTACGTTCTTCAAACAACCGTCTCAGCAATAACTCAGGATCTTTTCCGTAATGTAATCTTTTATGACAATTGCTGCAGAGCGATACGATGTTAGCCTGTACATCTAAGGAACATTCAAAACGCCCTTGCTCAGCCATTGGCACCAGATGATGCGGCTCTGTATAATTTGTTCCATTACTTTTTCGTATAAAACTTGGATGTGATACGTCAATCTCGCAAAAATAATTAGCACGTTTTAGAGCTTTAAGTGAAGTATCTTTATTTCTTGGATAAGATATATTACCTTCATGCATCACTGGATCCGGTCTATTAACAGGCACTGGGATATAATCTACTGTTGCAGGAAGCTCATTTTCCTGAACACTCTCTACTTCTTCTAATAATTCTAAGTCTGCTCTTTTCTCAATCTCCACTATCTTCTTTTTTGTTACTTGGTATTGTAATTGATAATCTTTTTGGCTTTCTGGAATTATTGAAGAAATATCATTGACTGGCCTCAATGGAAACATCCATACTTTTCTATCTTTATCATTGTCATCTTTTTGCATCTCTTGATAGGGGTCTCCATCTAAAACCACAACACCACAATATTTATATACTGCGCTTTCCGCTTCAAATAAATGAATTTCCATACCGTTTGTTTTAGAATTATATAGTATACCATTTTTGTATCCTGGATTACCGCTAATCTGTTGATCTCCTACTTTTCCAGTTCCGGTATAATGGAGTACCCCCTTTTTCCATTTGTCATGATACAATCCTTTAGTATTATCTGAGATTATTACCATGGTTTTTGTTTTATTAGATGGCAACATACCACCCATATTACCACATTTAAACGCACTTATTATATCTTTGTGTAAAACCTGATCCCCAATTTTAAAATCAGGATTCAAAGCCATCTCAACTCCCCCTTTTTATCATATGTTTTTAAGCAACTGTACCACTTCTACATCTGCTGGCAGCCATGAAACTGAATCTAATTCACCCACCGTCAGCCACTTTGCAGCTGAATGCTCCACTAAAGTAAGTTGACCGGCGATTATCTTACATACATAACATGCCATACTCAAATGAAAGGAAGGATAGTTATACTCAATCGTTCCCAAATATTTTTCTATAGATATATCGACTTTTAATTCTTCTTTTATTTCACGAATAAGAGCAGCTTCATCACTTTCTCCTGGTTCGATCTTACCGCCGGGAAACTCCCAGCCTCCTTTATACTCACCGTAGCCACGCTGAGTCGAAAAATATTTATCCTGATCTTGAATAACTGCAGCTACCACCTTAATTGTTTTCATTTCGTCTCCAAGCTGATTTGGGGGTAAGATTTCGTGCCCCATATTTCTATTTTAATTATATTCTATTTTCCGAAACTTTCAACAATAAGTATATATCTATTTTATTGCAAAAACTTAATATGTAGAGTAGCATAAATTGACTAATTATTATTTTGTATAGTATCCATCACTGCTGGAGTAATTACTATCATATCACCATAAATAGCAGCTTCTAAAATTTGTCCAGGTTTGAAATTTGTATGCGACATGCAAAGATCATTAAGATTTATTGATTTACCGTCATAAGGAATTACATTGATTGCTCTAAGATTATTATCATTTATATTCATGTGGCCGTCCTTTCCGCCACTCTACCTGTTAATTATAACACACTATCTAATATAATGTTCACTATTTTTTTATAAGTGGATTTAAGCTGATAAACAACTATAAATCCACTTATATTATACCTATTTCCTAAACATAAAAGATGCATTTTCTACATTGCATTTAACTCACTCAGCTTTTTTAATGCCTCGTCACCCACCTGATCTGTCCAGCAAGAACTTATATTCTTGTCTTTGCAAATTTTTGCTTTTTCTTCACCAAAAGCACTTCTTGTCTTTTCCAAGTTTTCTATACTAACCTTGTTACCTATCGGGTTTCTCCTCCAGCCACAAAAAAATACTTTATCAATTTCTTCAATTTTCCTACGCTTAGATGCAACTTTTATAACCTCTGAATATTTAGGCCTATCTTCGAATTTTGAAGGGATTTTTCTATTCAAAGCTTCAAAAAAATCTATTGGCATAAATTTATGATCAGAACTATATTCTAAATTAAGGTACTTAATTAATTTCTTATATTCGACTTCATCTATATAACACTTTACAATATATCCTGCATGTATCTCAAACTCAAATACTATCGGATCAGAGCCAAGAGTGGTTAAATATAATCTATACGGTGTTATATCAGTCAAAAAAATACAACTAAAACTTTTCTTATTATACTCAAAGGGAAATATCGCTCTTTTTTCCCCAACACTCTTCATATCATTATGTAAAACTCTTAACCCAGTAAATTCAAACGTTTTCATTTTTCTTTCTCCATTATCATAATGTAATTTATTTGTCTGTTACAATATAATTCTTTATCTAATCGACATATTATTAAAAAGAAGGGGAGAATACCCCCTTCCTATTTATGGTTTAGTTCAGTTAGGAGTCGAGCGCCTATACGCGCCGACTCTTGTACCGTCACTTTTAGTATATGACTTAACAGTTACTATTTTCTTATGTTGCTGTCCTCTAATGCTTGATTTTGTTTTTGCCATATTATTCTTTTCCTTTCATAATAAAAGTCAAAGACACTTTGGCTGGTAAAAGTGCCTCTTCAGTCAACTAATTCTTCTTAACTGGTTCCGGACCAGGACCTATCCAAATACGAAAAGCCCTTTTACCATAAGTTTTTGCATAAATCTTTTCGCCATCCTTAGTGGTAATCCATGTACGGAAAATATACATGTTATCAACCTCCTTTGCAATTTTCACTTGCAAAAGCATTACTAAGGTGTTATACTCCAATTGTCGAGAAAAGAATATAACCAGCCACAAGTAGTAATACTTTTGGTCGTGACCAGACATCTCATGGTGCCTGGTTTTTTTCTATGTAAAGGGCAAACACCCTTAACACCTATTAGCATTTTTCAACTGGGTCTTAGCCGCTGCTAACGAAACACCGAATGTACTGGCTACATCTTCCGCCGACATACCCCTTATCATCCATGTTGGTGCTAATAATTCTCCACCAAACGCATCCGCTTGCCATTCCGGATTCCTAAAAGTAGGAATTTCGCTTTCATTTTCCATTCTTGCAAAACTGATATTTTCACTATTATGCTGTAACAAATGGAATAGCTCATGTGCAGCTGTTAGTCGGTCTCTTCCAGATCCATCTGCAGCTCTTAAGTAAACATCTTCTCGTAGTTTAATAATCTTTCTTTCAGGATATGTTAATCCATGACACTCTCCCATTTTATCTTTAGTCTCAATAATAAGCTGAAACTCCGGAATAATCTGAGGCAAGATTAACTCGATAAACTGAATTATTGGAAATTTATTTTCTCTTTCCCACCCAATTAATTTTCTTACAAGTCGTGCAATTTCACTTATGTCTCTTCTTGACAGTGGATCTGCAAGCCTACATTCACCCAATACTCTTCCTACCTTTCTTCTACTTGTTCCGCTTTAAAATTTGCATAATATCCGCCTTCTCTTCTTTAGTTAAATCACGAAATTCCCTTGCAAATGACAAAACAAGATTACGGTCATATGCGTCACCTTTTTTTAAAGTAATAGAGATATCATTTTTGTTTTCATATGCTGCTTCCTGCATAACACAATATTGATTATCGTCAAGGCCATATAGATCCCTAATAATGTCTAGCCATTTTTCGGGTATATCTCTTTTACCATTCTCCACTGCAGATAAATATGCTACAGTTATGTTTAATTTTTCAGACATGTCTTTCAAGAGCTCTCCGTTATCAATTCGCAGCTTTCTTAAAAATCTTCCAAACGCTGTTAACATTGTATTCACCCTCCTTATGTTGAGTGGCCTCTCACAATTACATTATACAACTTTCCGTTAAATTAGTCAACAGTTTTGTTGAATTATTTCACAAATAAATATATTGTTGCCTTCCTAAAATTTTCCAATCCCTTGCGCTCCCTCTTGATCCGACACATAGAGAGCACACTCCAGATTATGACCTGTCCGTGGCTCAAAATAAAACACTCATCGTCTATTTCCTGCCAACCAGTGACCGCATATCAGTATATGCATTTAAAATGTCCTTTTAAAATCTAAAAAGTAAAATCAGTATAAAGAAAAAGCCCCAGTTTCCCAGGGCTGTCAAAATTACTTATTATATTCGTTCACTTCAAAGTTTGAAATCTGCTCGTAAGCAATATATTCCTTACGCAGTTTCAACACTCTCCCCTGGTTCAACTTTACCACCTGGAAACTCCTAGCCACCTTTATTCTCTCCGTAGCCACGCTGAGTTGATAAATATATCCTGTTCTTGAATAACTGCAGCTACCTCCTTAATTTTTAATGAATAATAAATATAAATAAAAAAATTTACAAGTGCTATTATTAATCACTATTACTGCTTTTTTATATCAGCCCTGTTCTCCAATAAAATAGCAATAAAAGAGAGATATCAATCGATATCTCCCTAACAAAAAACCATTTAATTAAGACTTCTTTAATATTATAATAAAACTTTATACTGTTGCCGTGAATCACACTCACATTCAATTACACCTAATTCCTGCAATTCGTTTAATAATAAATTGCAAGTGACTAAGCCTATTTGAAGCTTTCTCTTTAACAAAGAAAATCCAAACGACCTTTTATTTTCTTTGGCAATTATAATTGCCTTTTCAATAAGGTCTTCCTGCATAAAAACACCTCCAAATCAGTCAACTAATTTTAACTATTTCTTTTAATTAATAAATCAGAGATTACCTTATGATATATGCGTTCAATAAATATTTTTTCATCAACGTCTGTGGAAATCATATTAAGTTTTCCAAAGAGACTAATAAGTGTAAACGTACCTTGTATCATATTCTCTACTTCAATTTTTTTGAATTCATCTTTAGTCTTTTTGGAAATATCACTACAATCTTTGATTTTTTCAAGTAAATCTGATATTAAATAATACACCGAATCTTCTGATAAATTTTCTGACGTATTCAATTTTTCAACAAAACTCATCATATTGCTTTCAAGCTCTTCAAGATTAAATAATTTTTCTAGTTGCATATCTATAGTTTGAACATTCATATTATGCATAATACTAAAAACAGAACTATTGAATATAGCAGAAAAAGATACACCGCTTTGTGGATTTTCTATTCTGTATCTTAGCTCAGCTTTGAATTTACTATTTCTTATTTCTCCATTTGAAATTGCTAACCCCATATATACCTTACCAACATTAGGCACATCTATTGGTTCATCTTGTTCAAAAAAAATATAAATAGATGAATCTGTTATACTTGAGAAATTAATATGGTAAAATTTATTTTTTTCCACAGAATACTTATGTAAAGAAAGTAGGGACAAATATAAAACAATACTGTTGTCATAATTTTTGTAATTTTTTGAAGTAACCCCTCTAACTCCCCATGAGCCATCCGTATCTTTTAACAATCTGTACTGTTTCTCTTCATTATCAGCATTAAAAGATAATAGCCATTTTATATTTTTTTCTATAACACTTGTATAATTTTTCCTTATACAATAGCTAATATATTTAGATGCTTCGAATACTTCTAGGAATTCATCGAAAAAGCTGTAAATGCTATGCGCTTTAACCGTTTCATCCTCACACTGAAATTGGAGCACAATTTGTTTCTTATCGTTAACTTCAACATACTCGATATTCTTGTATTGAGCCATAATATCCATCTTTTCGGAATCTATCTCATCAAAACCTTCAATTAATACCTTAACTCCACTTATTCTTAAGTCTTCATTTTCGTTTCCAAAATAACTTATAGGATACTTTTCTGAAATGCTACAATCCAATTCCTTTGACTTGTCAATTAATGTTTTAAGGTATTTTAATTTACGTGTTTCACTTCCTAATAAATCTTTTGTTAATTTTCTACTGTACAAATAGTAGCTCATTATATACCTCCCCCATATTTATTAATTTTTCTTCATTTTACTACTTTATATGACATATTACAATGTCCAAAAGTTTAATTAAAATAGGAATGGAATAATATATTTTCGCTCACTGTAAGTTACCAAATAGCAATCAGTTTTCTGTCCCATACTCCATTAAATAGCTATTTACTCCGCTAATACCGGATACTGCAACGCCCCATCTTGATCTGGCGTAAGCATCATAGGCTCCGTTATCATCTTACCAGCGGCGTCTACTGCATAGATCTTTCCGGAATTATCGACAAGCTGGGAAGCACACATAGCCCCGTCTGGTCCCAAATAGTACCAATCACCGTTATATTTATACCAGGTGTTTGTGACCATCATGCCAGCACCGTCAAACCAGTACCAGAGGCTATCTTCTTTATCCTCATGCCAAGCATTCCGCACACATTCCCCTGTATTTCCATTGTAGAAACGCCATCCCCCGTCCTCTTCTTTCCAGCCGGATTTCTTAACCTGTGTTGCTGTTAGAGCCGTTTTGAATGCTTCCCATGTGTGTTGTGTATGGTTATAGACATAAGGATTAGGACAGATCTTCCCGGTCACATCATAATGCCGAATTACATGATCTGCAGGTATATCATACTCTGCCATTAGCTCCCTAGTCAGTGTAATGGCTGTTTGCACCGTAGTGTCTTCAAAGTACCAGTCCCGACTTGTATCTGCTTTGCTGCCTTTATTACGGACGCATAATTCAATACCTATACTGTTCGCATTCCTGCACTCAGGATGTATATACTTTTTCGCTCCACAGTGCCATGCAATGTTCTTATCCTCTACGGACTGCCAGACGGATCCATCAAAATCAACGTAATAATGTGCACTGGCACTCCGATCGGCACCGGCGTACCATTTACAGTTTGCCTCAGCTCCGCCAGTTGCTCCCACATAATGGATTACGATATATTTGATACGGTCTACTGTACCGAAATTATGGTTATAGGGTGTAAGTAGTTTATTGATCTGCATATTTTTTCCTCCAATCGAAAAAGAACCCAGGAGAATCCCAGGTCCGTAAAGTTGTGACATTACAACCGTTGCGACGGTCGCAACAAATTATTCAGTTACTTCTGCTTTCTTTGATAAGATGTCAATGGCTTTAGACAGAACTGCAGGAAGCGGCAGCCCCATAAGCCCTGCATTCTCCACGATGGAGATCAGCTCATTCGCCATGAAACCAATAATTACAGCATCCCTTATGTAGTTTGTCCCAATGGTCAGATCCAGCCGGTGAGCGATCAGAACAAACAGGAGGGTCATACACTTCTTACACAAACCCTTCCAACCGGCTCCAGACTCTAACTTACCATTCTCTGTCTTTTTGCTCTTATGGAATACCCCGGCAACCGCAAGACCCGAAAAGAAATCAATTCCCATAAAAAGGACCAGGGTACCAATCCCGGTATCCCAGCCCCCAAATAAAGAAGCTATAAAGCTACCTACAACTCCCACTGCTGTACATAATGCATTTTTCATTTTCATTATCCTCACTCTTTCTCATATTTTTTTCCGGTGATCTCCCGGTACTCGTCCGCCGTGATCCATTTCTCTATTGCATTAATCACCCAGCTTAAGGGCCATAATTCCGCAACGCAGAAATTCTTTACCTTATTAAAATTCTTACTCATGGTCTACCTCCGCATCAATATCTGACCTCATTGATAAGTATTCTACTTGAGCAGTAAGTTTATTAAGCTGGCTTAATAATAAATCCTCTTTCGACTTAACAATAATAGTTTTTGGGTTTTCTTTATCAGAAAGGTCAATTTTTTGAATATTATCACCCACAGCTACATCGAAAACCTTACTATGCATTTCTTCATAAGGAATCTCTCTGCCATACTCGGCGGTCAAAATGCGTCCTGTTTCATCATATATAACACATACATTCATTTTCTATCTCCTTTAATTTAAAAAGTCAATACGACTGATCCACATAAGTTCTGGCTTGTCTTTAGTCCTAGTACCTTCACCACGAATACCAATAAAAACGTATTCATTTATATCACTAACGTCAATATTTACTACTCCGTCGCCGTCTATGGTTTGCTCAGGAGATCTTATTAATGATTTATTTGCTCGCAATAAATCAACCCATACCCTTGCCGCATAATTGTATCCTTGATAACTTGTCTGACCAAACATGGTTAGTCTTATGGTTTTAAAAGGTCCAACATGAATACTTAAACGATTAACAACTCCTCCAAACTCTGATATGTAATAACCATCCTCACCGCCCACCTTCTTTTGACCACCATTAAATAATATTTTGCCGTCCCACATGCTAAATCCTCTATTTGGTGAGTAGTTCTGCACGCCCCCGGCGAGGACTCCCGAAAACGTGCCATTTAAAAAGCCGTTTGACCATTAGCTAAATAAGAATAATCTGGTAATGTACCAACAAGTCCTCCAATATTTACACCTTGTCTAATATTGCTAGCATAAAAATTAGGAACATTCCCCTGAATCCAGTTTACACCGTTCAAATAGTGTGCATTCCTGACTCCCAGGCAGGCTACTCCCTCCCAACATGAAATGTTCGTCGCCCATGCTCGATCAGTACCGGTAACATCTGCATTTTGATACGGAATATTTCCAGTAAGCTTACCCCCATTTACCCACGCCGTCTGCCCGCTTAAAATATGTCCTGCAGAAGCTGATCCCGGTGTTTGGCTTGTCAGACTGTTTGCTGTCACCTTTCCGGATCCATTATGATAACCGGCCGGAATAGTATAGCTTTCTCCGGCATTTAAAGTCTGACTTACAGCTCCCTGATTCATCATACTACCTGTTCTCTTATTTTTAGGATTCGTATTATAATAGGTCTTACCAGTTAGTACCTGGCTGTCTGCAGCATCTCCGGTAAGTTCCAGCGTTCCTTCCAGTGCCTCATCATCAGTATCTCCTGTAACAGCTGTATAGCCTTTTAACAGTTCTGCTCTTGTAGCTGTACATTCATCAGACCCGGCTCCTGATCCACCACCTCCTGTAATGATCACTTTACCCATTTGCACTCACCCCTCTCAGATATATACTAAAGTCCACCGTCGGCCTCTTTTCTCCACAGTAAAAGGTGACATATCCATCTTCTGTCTCCCCGTCAGTTATAAAGCCAGCCATTTTCCTCCTGATCTTTACTTCTGCAGGTTCCATATTTTTAGGAGTACAGGGATTTAATATTGGATTATCAGAGGCTTTCATTCCGGCTACCGCTACTTTCTGACTATAGGGAGCTGCATTACTCCACCCATTGGCAGGAAGATTTATCTCGATAGGCTGTTCATGCTGCTCCTGCACCATTTTGTTATAAAAGGTATTGTTAAAAAGCTGTTCTATTTCAACCGCCATCTCCTGGCCATCGGCAAGCGTCTCTCTATCCCACTTCCGGATTTCCGTGGAATATTCCGGTGGGTTTTTTATATCACAAAATGCCATTAGCACACCTCCTAAAAGATTTCATCCATATCATAAATCTGCGGTATATCTGCGTCCTTCCCTTTGCGCATAAATGTCCGATAGGCAACCAGATCTCCATCTGAATCAAAAAGTCCCATTTCCGATATTTCTTTTCCAGTCAGCTCCCCTTTTTCCAAGGTGGCCGTATACCGGCAGGTTGTTTCCTCTTTATTTGCATAGGAGTGGGCCTCTATCGGCTTTTTTAACAATTCACTGTAAAGTCCGATTTCATTTCCGGTTGTGGCTTTTGGCTGGCCATTTTCGTCTACGCCTCCATCTCCCCAGGCCATGTGAGTAATCACCGAAAGCGTCATATCCCCGGCGTGGGCCTTGCAGAATTTTTTCCTACCAGTCACAGTAATAACTCCATTTGTTGTGTCTGCCATAATCCTCATCCTTTCTTATAAAATTGTAAAGCCGCCATTTAATCTGCGGCCGCCATCTAATTTCCAGTTATTGTCCATCACGTTCCTATTCATGACACGGACTGGACCTGCCGTTGTCTGCTCTATAATTCCAGATGCAATGGCTATACTCTCAATGTTTTGAATATTTTCCTTTACTCCTGCTTCAAACTTAAATACCTCTGCCATGATATTAATTCGTTCTGCAGCATTCATAGAAGCTCTAACCATTTCTGCCTCATGAACAGCTTCCGTGGTCTCAGCCCGGACCCTGAACTTCACCGGGTAAAAATCAATGAAATCTCCGCTGTCATATCCATTAAACTTACGGCTGCCGTCCAGTGACCAGATATTGTCCAAATATAAATGCGGCAGGTTATAGTGGGGGTAAAAAGCTGAGTGGAAATGTATTGAATTATTTCCGGAAACCGGGACTTTATAATTTCCTTGGTATTTGCTAAAAAAACCGGCATTTAGATTGGCTGGTATCATTTCATGAACCATTTTCTGAATGCTTTTTACAACAAACTGAGGCCGCTCTATCACCACAAGTTTTAATTCATAGGTGGAATTCCTTATATATAATTCATAATCACTTCCCAGCATGGCCATAAGTCGCTCTCTAAGCTTTTGTTCAGTATAGGGGAGCTGCTTGCTCCAACCGGCTAAGACAGCTGCCCGTCTCTCTTCTAAGGAACGTCTGGGTTCTGACCGGATTCCCAGAAGAGTCTCCCATTTTTTAATCCCCTGATAGCCTGCGGTAGAGATAAATCCATCATTCCAAAGTGCATTACATGCCTCACGGAGTTTCACTATGTCCTCTTTTTCCAGATCAGTTATAACCTTAAATTCTTCATAATCTTTTAAATAGTCCGGAATATAGGATCTTAAATCAATTTCTCTGTTATACATGGATCTCACCCCTTACCGCTATTTTTTCAGGTGATACTACATAATTACCACTACCTCCATTAATAATCGTATCTGTTACATCGAGGATCCCCTTTACATCAAGAAGACGACTCTCAATTCTTGAAATCCGTATTACCAACTCTTCTGTTTCCTGCCATGTCTGATTTAATCCGGCCAGATACTCATCAATAGCAAGTTCAATATACTCTTTGCAGAGATCTGCGTTATATCCAGACTGATAGGTAATAGTCGTTGAGATTGAGATATATTCCTGCCCTGCCCCTTCTACGGTCACTACATGGCCAATAGGCGCCAATCCATAACCCTTCCCGGAATCCACGGCCGGATCCAAAGTATTCTGAACTGACTGAATTAAATCTGCTGTAGGACTGTGATAAGAAGAATCAATAATTACCAGCTTTACTGTGCCGCCCCCTTTCCAGGCCGGAAACACCTTAACCCCTCCCACCCCCTGAATTGCCGATACCTTTTTCTTGTAATCCGCTATATTTCCTCCGAACGCCTGAGAATCTAAACTGTTGAAATATCGTTTCCGAAACTTTTCAGTTTCTTCTTCCTCTTCTCCTGGTATAAGTAGCTCTGTCAACTCTGCCCTTGTGAGACCCTTTATATACTCAATGGGTATCATACTGCCGCGGCTGATATTTCCGGCTGTTCCAATTGATTCACACTTCATACGGTATGTTCCCTGAGAAATGCGCTCTGTGGCAGTGAAATTCAGTAGATCCAGGGAGAACCGACTTCCTATAGGGATATCCATATTAAATTCACCCTTTAATTCTGCATAAGATGCAGCTTTGGGAATAATCCCTCTCTCCGCCGCACGTCGTATTAAAAACTCTCGGTCAGCCGTGTCAGCAAACATTTCTTTCAAAATCGTATCTAATTCTATATACATGATGGAAAGTTCTGCTGCTGCAGGAGCGAGTGCGGTATAAATGATGGATCCCTCCCGTTTATCAAGTTCAGAAGGAACCTGACTTAGCATTCTTTGTAAGATGAGCTCATAAGTCATTTTTTCATACATAATTAGACTTTCACCTCCTTCTCTGCCTGTATATCTCCAACCGTGGAATGTACTGTGAATTTTACATGAAGTTTTCTTCCTGTTACGTCAAATGAAAAAGCATCAACGCTCTGGATTCTGTCATCCTGCGTCAATGCTTCTTTAATCCGCTTTTTTAATTTTGATTTTACAAGCCCCAATGGTCTGCCGAATAAATCTTTCAGCTCCACTCCATAATTCCAGCTATAAATCAGCCAGTCAAAGCGCTCTGTATTAAGAGCACAGTTTACCGCCTGCCTTACCGATTCTAGTCCGTCCAAGGATCCGACAATCCTCTGATTTGAAGGATCCAGCCGAAAAGTTTTAGAAGGCTGTTTGAATACTTTAAAATCCTGTTTTAATAACCCACCTGATTCCGGGAGCATACTCCGCCTCCTTTCTACCACCTACCAATTGCAACATACTGCTGCGCTCCGCGTTTCTGAAGCAAAAGTATTCGCTGTCCTGATTTTAACCCACCCTTAATCGTTACAGATACCTCTCCCACACCGGGAATAGACATCTGCTCTGCATGGTCTGTTAAATGCTCAGGCACAATAATCTGAGACTCTGAAAGAGTTGTTTTCTGATCGATCTGCACAGCCACAGGGGAATCCTTTATTACTGTCCCCAGAATGACATCGCAGGGATCCCCTTCCTCCACTGCTTTTAGGACAATGCTCTTCATATTTTCAATCCAGGCCGCATCAGCCACTGATACCAGCTCCTCTCAATGTCATGTCCATGGTATGAATCCCTTCGTCAATGTTGTGAGTGACAGTTTCTACCAGAAGATAGTTTTTCAACTCCATTTCCTTTATATCTAAAAATACCGGAATCAGGCAGCCCGCCCTTACCCGTATATCCCCAAAAGCGCCTTTAATGCTTAAACTTCTGGTGGGGCGATTATATAGGCCCAGATGACGCTCCGCTATCTCCTGACCATTTGCATCCTTTTCAATAGATTCGTTTTTTTGAAGAATTCCCCATTTGTTAATTGTCTCGGTATCCTTTGTCATGTAGACTTCTCGTTTTTTAGTTTTATTGTTATCATAATAAACCTTAATCTGATTATAGGTATCACTGTCAATACTGATTTTAAAATCATAGTCCTGAGCTGTGCTTCCATCTATCATAATATCCAGCTTCATGTTTTCCACATCATTTAAGGTCAGGCTTCCTGCATCATCATACAATACATAAATTTTTCCGGTATGTATCAACGTTAAATCCAAAGAATCCAAAATGATATCGATCAATGTTTTATCTGGTCTGTTTCTGGATATTTTATGACCAGTGTCGATGAGAGTCCCTGTTTTTAAGTTGTAATCTCTGGCTATCATCAGAATTACTTCACCAGTAGAAAGATTGGTATAATTATAGCTGTCTGTATTCTTTAAGTACCGGAGCTGATCATAAGCAGTTACTTTCATTTGACCATCACTGTTCCAACTTCTTTCAAAAATAAAGCCGAAAAATACAGATTTCCCATTTACATCAAGCCGAACCGCATTCCCTTCCTCTATATGAAGTTTGCTGTCTGGAATGATAGTAAAAGAGCATTTCCCGGGTTGTCCTTTGCGCTGTGTTTCCCAGTTGATGCTTCCCTGAACTACAGGTTCATAAACCGTCTGCCCGTTCTGTATATATAAATGTACTTCCATATTATTCACCACCTTTCATACGTAATATTACGTATTTTTATTGACATACGTAATATTACGTGTTACAATAGAGTCATGATAAGGAAAGGAGCTACAAAAGATGCCTATGACACCAAGAGAGATGATAAAACATCTCAAGAAAAATGGCTTTGAAGAAATCAGTCAAAACGGTTCCCATGTAAAATTAAGGAATCCCGAAACTGATAAACAAACCATTGTTCCTTATCATTCCGAACCTTTAAAAAAGGGTCTGGAACAGGCAATATTAAAACAGGCGGGGCTGAAATAAGCCCCACCCCACCTTGTAAACTGGAGGTATTTCTATGAAAAAACTTTTCTATCCCGCACTTTTCCATAAAGCTGAAGAAGGGGGCTTCTGGGTCTCCTTTCCTGATCTGCCAGAATGTCTGACAGATGGCGACGATATGGAACAGGCTTATGAGATGGCTGTAGACGCTCTCGGTCTTGCACTTACCAGCAAAGAAGGAGAAAGAGAACCTCTCCCATCCCCGTCAGCTCCTGATACCATATCCGTAGAACCAGATAGTTTTCTTGTGATTGTTGAGTTTGATATGGCAGCCTATAAAAAACGTACCAACTCAAAAGCAGTAAAAAAGACCTTAAGCATACCCGAGTGGTTAAATGAGGAGGCAACTTCTATGGGAGTAAACTTCTCTCAGGTTCTGCAGGAAGCTTTGATTGAAAAGATCCAGTCCAGACCTTAATTCTTACGGCAGGTTAAATACCTGGCCGGGATAAATCAGGTTAGGATTGCTGATCTTATCTTTGTTGAGATTATATATTTCCTGCCAACGACTTCCGTTTCCCAACTGTTTCTTTGCAATAATCCATAGACAGTCACCTTTTGCAACGGTGTAGGTCTTTTCTGCAGGTGGTTCTCCCTGGCGCTCCGGTTCAGATTTCGAAGCGGTAGGGACTTCCTGCTCTTGTACAATCACAAAGTCCATAATTTTTGTTCCATAGCTTTTATACTCTTTCATAGAAAGGGAAACAATAAGATCCAATCCTTCTTTTGCATCATCAGAAACTTTATAATCTTCCAGTGTTACGTCCATATTGGTATCAAAGAAGCTGTCACTCCCCGGACCATCGCGAATTACTATAAACTCAAAGGATCTCCCGCCCTCTTTTAATTCTTTCAACCTTTCCAGAAAATCTTCGGCATTATCAATACTTCCATCCCATACTGCACAGGGATAATCCATCTGCGGAATTACAATATCAATGCTGATCTCTGCTAAACCCGGGGGCCGTATCATATTGATTTCTTCCCCATTAATCAGAGTGACTGTTTTATTCTGCCCACCATATTTAATAGGGATCTTCTCCGGGGGCAGTGGGAGGAGCATATCATCAATATAAACTTCATAGGCCATTACAAATGCCCTCCCTCCGCTGCTGTTGACAGGATCTCATCCGTAAGGTTATTAAGCATGCCATTCATTCTGTCAAAATCAGTCTCTGTTTTCAGAGTATTATTATTGGTTAAATCAATCTTGAGTTCCGCCAGAGTGAACCGGTTAATCGCTTCCTGCTCGGCTGCATCACGCATGTATTTAATCTCCTCATCTAATGCATCCATGTTATCAGCCATAGCTGCTGTATTCCCCGCAGTCTTATCCGTATTTCCTGCTATGTCAGACCCGTAGGCTCCCGCCGTACTGTCATCTTCTGCTGCTTTTCTGGCTGCATCAGATTTGGCGGTCTCTATTGCTGCCTGCCGCTTCATTCTTGCATCATCAGCTGCTCTTTCCGCTCTGGCATAATCATTTTTCCACTCTGTCTTAGCTCCAGCAATTACTTCCTTTTTTCTGGAAAGATCTGCTGCTCGCTGCTGCTGTTTCATCTGCTCTTCGACACCTGCGTCAGTGGCAAATTCTACGTGGTCAATCAAATCAATAGATACACCGGGGATATTGTTGGCCATTCCGATCAGCTTGTTAACCCGGTCAATTGCTCCATTTACAAGATCCTGTAATATTGTCAGTGCTTTTACTTTCATATTTCCAAGAGTATCAAGTACTTTTACACGGAATGAATCAAACGCAAAAACCGCGTCCAGCGTTCCGCCCTTAATCATGGACCACGCTGCCATGAAGCCTAATTTTAACCGGTCTGCCTGTGTCAAAACCTGATTTACGCAAATCAGCCAAGCTACACGAATACCGCCCACTGATTGCACCCACTTATAAATAGCCGCCACAATGGCGCCTATCACAATGGCAATCCATAGAAATGGATTCGTTAGCATACTGGCAACTAACGCCTGATTGGCTGCTACAGATAGCCATGTAACCAAAGTATATATCCCCCAGGCTGCAGCCGCCACCAGTATACCAATGGCAAGCCCATAAAACACCGGAGCTATCGAAGACCAGTGCTCATAAATAAAAGTGGCTCCCTGCCCAATTACCTGTATAACCGGTTGAAACGCTTGAAGCAGAGTATTGGAAATAGCTGTCCCTACCTGCTGAAAAGTCATTGGCATGGAGTTAAAATCCTGGTTTATCTGATCCGTGGCGCCCAGCATGGCTTTTTTTACAATGTCTGCTGTGATCTCACCATCAGAAGCCATGCTTCTAATTTTACCAATTGGAACATCAAGATAATCCGCTATGGTCTGGATTACATTTGGAGCCGCTTCGAATACTGCGTTTAACTCCTCTCCCCGCAGAACTCCGGATCCTAATGCCTGTGTCAGCTGCAGCGATGCAGATGCCGTTTCCTGCTGACTGGCTCCGGATATTACAAATAATTTATTCAAGTTCTCAGCAAACTGAATTGTTTCTGCATTGGAACCAAACGCGTCCTTGGCTCTCAGTCCTAATTTGGATACCGTATCGGCAGTGGCCTGATAAGAAGCTCTTGACCGCTGCGCTGATGCAAAAATCTTATCCTGCAGTTCCGCTGTAGTCTGTAAGCCATCATTCATCATATTGAGTCTTGCCGTGGTTTGAGTATAGGTATCTGCAAGGTCAATAACCTTTGTAGCACTGAATGCCAGACCTGCACTAAGCATAACGCTTTTTAACTTTGTCAATAAAACCGTTGCAGCATTGGTCCCGGCCTTGACTGAGTTGTTAAACTGGTTCTGGGCGTTTAAGTTGTCTCTAATATTACGCTCCGCAGCGTCCATTACAGAATTTAACTGCTGATAGGCTGCATTGGCCGTACTGATATCCATCTTCCCCATAGCCTGATTTAGTGTTTTCTGAACTGACACCGCCTGGCTAAGCTTTCCCCGAAGGGATTCCAGTTCCATGTTGGTCTGATCCGTCCTTAAATTTACCGGTATCTGATTTAACTTCTGAACCCGTAAGGCCAACGCCTGCATTTTATTTTCCGTAGCCGCTATGTCGTTTAACATACCGGGAGGTGTTACCCTCATACTTCTTGCCTGTGCAGATATCGCTTTCTGGCTTTCATATAATTGTCTTGCCATTTGATCTGCAGCCTGGAATTCTTCCTGAAACCGGTCCGCACCAGTGCTCATAAAAACATTTGGCATTGATGCACTGCTCCAGGTTGGTTCCGGGGGAGATGGCGGAGGAGTTGCTGCAGCTCTTTCAATCTCCTCCCTATAACGCACCATTTCAGCAGAGGCTTCTGCAATCCCCTGTCTCGCCGCATCAAAAGAAGCCGCATTAAGACCGGCATCCGTCACTGTCTGAGCCTGTTCAAAGGTTGAGAGCATGATGGACATTGACTGGGTAATATTGTTTAATACAACCGACATACGGTCCTGTAACTGAATGAAAGTCTGTAAACCTGCCAATCCTTTCTACCCCCTTTTCCGTTTGGCTCTGGCAGCCTCAATCTTATCATTTTTCATTTTCATTTCTATTGCAGCAATGACAACAGCCTTTTCATAGCGGGAGAGTCCCAGAAACTCATGGGGCCACTTATGAAGCTTGTGGAGACAATAGTAAGCAATATTTGCTTCCATATCGCCTCCCTCTATCAGTTTTTTGCTTCTTCCACCAGGTCATCAAGCGCGACATCAAAGCCATTAACCTCCTGCACCTTGGCCAGATAATCCTGATATTCCCCTGGTGTAAGCATCTTTTTAAGTAAAGCTTCTGCTCCCATTACCTGATAGGAATCCTGAAGTTCTTTATTGCTGAGATCCGGAAAAACCGTACACGCAACAGCAAGCTTACCTACATACTGGTTGTAGTCCGTTTCCGGCATATATGCACCCCTTTTACCTGGAATCGGCTTCCTTTTTATACACTCCTTTTTAATCAGCTCATCCTGCTCCGGGGTAATACACTTAATTTCCCATGCCACCGGTTTCTTTTCTTTATCCATGAATCTCTTTGATGCTGCATATTTCATGTTCTCAACGGCCACAGCATTCTGGCTTAAAAAGCAATTTAAATCTCCCATAGTTATTTATCCTCTCTTTTCTCTTATTACTGCATTCCTGCAAGATTACTGAACTTCTCTGGCATTTCCCAGCTTTCAAATGTGAAATCAAACTCATCTTCCAGATAATCTGCATCGGCATCAAACTTTGCAATGATTCCTCCATCAAGGTTACAGTTTTTTAGGATCACAGTCTGCCGACCTACACTGGAAGTGGGATCTTCATTGATTATCTGTATATCAAAATAGACATCTTTTCCCGTTTCCTGAAACTGATATAAAAGCTCCCGGAAAATACTGGTGTTGTAATGAAACGTTGCAGATCCGCTTCCCTTGGATCCAACTGTTTTATTTCCCTTCATAGTCCTTCCTAAGATGGGAACTTCGGTTTTTGTCTTCTCGATCTTAGCTTCCAGGTTAAGAGCCTGCATGAAATTATACCGGCTGCTCCCGATTGTAATATAGCACTCTGCCTGGGTAGCACTTATGGCATCCCAGGCATTCATGGTATTTTGATTCATATTCTTTTACTCCCTTCTACGATACAACCACAGTCATATAAAGCTGGCTCATACAGTTAATAGGTTCCACCGGGAAATTTACCACAACAGAACGTTTGCTGGATCCCTTATCTACAGTAATGGAATCAGCGCTTATAGCTTCAATGGCCCGGAGTGTGGTCAGCTGCTTTCCATAAGTAACAATATCATTCCACAGGCTTACTCTTCCTGCATAATCATTGGGGATCGTTCCAAGATATCTCGTATTGAACAGGGACGCAATATCATTACCAATCTGGTCTAACACACGGATCGTCTGATTACTGGAAAAATCCTCCCCCTTTTCTTCAGTGAAAGTTACCAAAGTATTAATGTCCATCAGGACACGGATATCACTGCCCACCTTATGAAAAAGGAATTTACCTGACTGTACTCCCTCTTTTAACTGAAACTGGCTGAATTCCGTTTTTATGGTATATTCCCCATCATAAGTCCTGTTTTCCAAGGTCTTATTAATAGCACAGGCCGCCTCTGCTCCGACTGTCCAGTAAACCAGTCCGGTCTCCAATTCCTGCGCTTCATTCTCCACAGAAATAATTCCTTCATAATCCGCTTTGGTATACCGATATAAGACAGTCTGAAACTTGATACCGTTCTCTTCCCTCATACGTTTGGTAAATGAAGCAAAAAGAGACTTTACGTTTTCGTCTACGGACGGGCAGCACAGAACCTGATAGGAGTAATTCTCCATCTTTGCAAGAAAGTTTGCATAATCCTCCCCAGCTATTGCCTCCCCGTTTGTTCCTCCTAAATATGGCATTCCAGCGGTTTCTGCAAGCGTTGCATTTTTCTTGAATACCACATAATCATTATTCTTTAACGCGCTGGCACCTGTTACTGTTTGGGAATCTATTTCCTTCCCAGCAAACATTGTCCTCACATCAAACTTGGTTTCATCATCAATATTTTTTGCAATCACTGTTTGGAGACTGTTTCCCCGGGTACCACCATAAACAGCGGTTCCGTAGTCATTGGAGGCTTTAACACCGGTATTTAACCGATAAAAAACTCCCTTTGTCAGGTTTTTAAACAATTCCCTGACCGGGAGCATTGATACATCTTCATAAGCATAGCCAAATACATTAAGGCATTTTTCAAGGAATTCTTCTGCAGTCATCTGGAAGACTTCCTTTTCAGGTCCCCAATCAAGCACCATGGGTATGGCTGCAACCCCTCTCTCGCCTATGGAAGCCCCCACTGAAGCTGCGCTGACAAAATTAATATACGCGCCAGGGAGGACCTTATTTTGTACTGTGAAACTTCCACCGCCTAACATGCACTCACCTTACCTTTCAAAAACACGTCAAGTAGCTGATCCGCTTCCTCCGTGGTGTAGGACTTCCCCTCTTCTAACAGAGCTGTAATCAGATCTTTCTTTCCCTGGTACCTTTTGGCACTGGCCAGCTGAGTCTTTGTATATCGCACCGGTTCTTTCTGCCTGGTATTTTTCAATACTTTTTCTGCCATATATTACTCCTTTCAATTCATTGTTATCTGGTTCATGGATTCCATCTCTTTACCGGCTCTTCGCCCAAAACGGTCATAATTTACAAAGAAAGTCAATACTTTCTCCTTAAATTCACCACTCCGCTTTGTACCACGGAACAGAGTTCCACCTGCAAGTGAAAGGTATTCCATGGATTCCATCAATACTCCCAGAACCCTGTTCAGCTCTCTGGTCCGTTGCTCTCCCTCTCCCGGCAGATATTGAATGTAAATACCGGTACTTCGAAAATATCTCGTTCCAAGCAGCGGCTTTTCTGATGGATCCAAAAATCCAACAAAAAAACAGGGTTCTTTAAGCCCCTGCTCCACTTTACTGGTATATACGGTCATTTCCGGAAAGAGTGTATCCAGCTTTCTTGTGACTGCGTCCATAATCTCGTTATACACGAAATACCCCCTTTAAATAATCAGATATCCGCTTTTCAATCATCTTGGGAGCCTGCTGCTCAAGCTCCCGTTCTGAAATTGTCAGCATAAACCTTCCCGGTACCCAGCCTTTGTGGCTGGCCGTTCTATGGCCATATTCTACGTAGGTGGCGTACTCAACCGGATTGATTATTTCAACCACATAAGTATCGCCATAATGATTAACCTTAAGAGTATCTACGTATTGGGAAGCCCCTCTGGTTTTTAATCCCTCTGATCCAGATCCGCTTCCCTGAGTAGTCCAACCTCTTCTTAAATTACCTGTATCACTGGGAGTTCTTTTTATCACTTTGGCAAGCAGGCGGGCGGCCAGATAGCGGGCGCAATCTTCACAAAATTTGTCTTTGTCCTTTTCTAACTGTTCGAGCTGCTTTTGAAGTTGTTTTAGTTCTCTAAAATTGAACCTTCCACCGGACATTACGTATTCTCCTTCCATAACCCCAGCACAATCTCCTGGTGACTGCCATATACTGCAGGCTGACCACTTCCTGAATAAAACTCGGTCCGACCGGCCTGAGTAACTTCTATTTTGCTTCCAGGTAGCACAATAACCTCCGGTGCAAGTAATAGCTTAATGACCTGACGGAGCTTGGAAACAGTGTTTGTGTCGTCAGTGGCAGGAATACTTGAAAAGGACAGATGACAGGACTGATCTTCCACCACTTTCATATCTTTCTGAATAGTCACCTTTGTGTCCGGATCCTTGTAGGGTTGTTTTTCATAGATATTGCATTTCCCATCATAAGTGGCTTCAATAGCTTTCCGGTGCATCCTTGCAGCCTGTTTCATTGTATTAGTAACCAATTTTTATCACCCCGTTTTCCGGTATCGGTTTAACTGCGCTTTGTAATTCTTTAAAATACTTCCCTGCAGGACTCCCGTCGCGCTGGAAAAACTGGTTTTGGTATCCCCTTCTGAAATAGATGAGACCGTAACAGGTGCAGACTCTTCTCCCAGCCTTTCATGACGATAGAGATCTACCGCCATTCGATAACAGGTATTTATAAGCCCGTCCGGTACGCTTCGGATATGGCAGTGGTTCTTTACCATTTCCTCCACATCTTCCAAGATAAATGTAAGCTGGGGATCCTGGGAGACATCCACCTTAGATATCCCCAGCAAGTCTTTTAATTTTCCCAGTTCCATAGGCTTCTCCTTATGAAATAGTAGCCACAAACACCTGGTCTGCATAAGGGAATGAAGGCAGCGCTGTTGCCACGGCCTTGATCCACTTTGCCACCGGATCAATAGTGTTGTACTGACAGACAATGATCTTACCTACTTCGGAAATCTCAACATCAGAATTTCTTCTAAGTTCCAGCTCCTCCGCAGTCACACCATAGAACGTATCCCCCATTTTACCTTCAGGCATCATGACAAAGGCGTTTTCAGGGAGGAAGCGCTTAGCAGTGTATTTGCCTTTTGAATCCTGGACCCGGTACTTTTTGTCATAAATAGCAATCTGGGGGAGTTTCTGCTGGGCGAGGAAAGCATTTAACTCTGCCACGGTTAAGAGCTTGGCACTGTTTACACCATACACTGCCGCCCGAATCCTTTCATCACGCAGGATGGCACTTAAATTTTTCTTGGAGGTCAAGGCTCTTACCGGGGTAAAACCTGTGTCGTCCACAATGGTTTCAACCATCTGCTCCATGTCTTCCAAAATTGTGGCGCTTCCAGAAAGCCAGGTCTTACTGGTTTTATGTTCTGCAGGCATTCCATAATCAATAGAGGCTTTCACTCCATTTTCATTAATAACGATCTTACCAGTGGAGAGTGCTTCCATTCTCATGCATTCTACACGGGTACGGACAGAAGCGACCAGGTTATCAACATCACGGAAAATGTTCTTAATCATATCCTCTTCTTCCCGATCATTTCTGGGGCTTTCCAGAGCAATTATGGTTTTCTCCGGAATCTTGATTTTCTTCTTAATCAGCGCAAGGTCCTGCGTAAATACCTCAGCACCCTCTCTGGATCCGATCTCTGCCTCCGTATCAAAAGCGTGGACCTTTGCAGATACCGGCAGGTTACTTGCACCCTTTACCATATCAATTTCCAGAGCTTCTTTTTTATCTTCTGGGAACAAATACTCTCCCATGTAAGGCTCCTGAGAACGCTCCTTTGTGTAGTCAATCAGATCCCTGGGTGTTAATAATTCTTCTACTCTTGGCATCGCTTAGTCCTCCTTAATCTGTAACTGTCCATCAACAAAAAATTTGATGAACGGCATCTTTACAATTAGCTGCTGTATAGCTTCCACAACATAATTTCCCTGCAGGCGTTCCGCTTCAACGGATCCATCAATAAAAAGGGCTCCCGGCTGAGGTCCGTGGGTGACCTCTACGGTTTCAAAAAGAATGCCGGCGGGTGTTGCCGATAATGCATAGGTATAAGAACCAGAAGCCCCGCTCCTTGCCACTTTTACCACGTTTCCATCCTTGTCCAGCAATGTGCCGGCCAGAACAAATTTCTTTCCATATTCATCAGCAGTAATACCGGTATCATTCACCGTGCAGCTAATGTTCTGGTACTTCTCACTTTTTAAAAACTCCGGAGTGTTACCAAATGTTTTTTTAGCTAAATACATTTTGTTTCCTCGCTTTCCTTTAATATCAGCCCCATGCTTTTGCATAGGGATTCTCTGCAGCTTCAGTTGACTTGTTCAGGTCTTCTGCAATACCTTTTCCATAACCGTTTTCATTGGTACTCCCGGCCTTTGGATTATAGCCTCCTGCGCCTGGCTCTCTCTTGGCTCCACCCTTACCTGGATCGGATTCTTTAAACAGGAACGCCTTGGATTCTTTTATGGACTTGATCTGTTCGTCCAGACCGGAGACTTTTCCATCTTCGGTCAGAATTAATTTAGTTTTATCCACAAGACCAGTAACAATATCCACATCATGGGCGGAACCGGCAAGAGCCACTTTAATTGCTGTGGACAGTTTTAATTCCTTCATGTCCGCATCATTCTTTTCCTTCGTGGCTTTATTTTCAGCCTGCAGGGTTTCAATCTGTTTTTGCAACTCTGCATTATCACCACTGTTTTTCTTCAAGGTTTCCAACTGTTTATCCCGGTCCTTGATATCCTTTTCCAGCTGTCCCTTTGCCTGATTGGCGGTATCGTAGTCGGCTTTCGGAACATAGGACTCCAACTCCTTCTTAGAAGCTTCTGCCGCCTTTGCCGCCTGCTCCTCACTAATACCCAGTGCAATAAACTCTTCTTTTTTCATAAGATCATCCTTTCTTTGCAATAAAATAACGCCCAGGAAAGCCTGCGCGCCTCATAATAACAGATTTATACTATTTAACGGATCTTCTCTTACCCGATGCATTCTGTCTCCTTTCTGTTGCGACCGTCGCAACGATTGAATATACAAATACCACCGGCCATTTCTGACTGGTGGTATCTACAAATTTTCTATGAACTTCTGAGCTTCATTTTCGCTTAATTCTTCCAAAAGATCCAAAATGCTTGTGTTTCCAATCTTGTATGGCGAATCGTCCGGTTCTGACTCATCATATCCCATAAGCCGATCCATTAAGATATGGTCATTATCCACAATCCAACCCTTATCGGGCTTAAACAAATATGAAGTGCAATCTTCTTCTTTTCCTAAAAGATTTAAATCCTTGATGCGATAATATGTTACACTCATTTGTTTTTCACCCTCTAAATATTCTCTGGCACCTCAAAATAATTTATCAGCTTTTGTATAACTTCTGGACTTTCCGCATAGATACTTGGTCCATAATCTATATCAAAAAATAGGGTGAAAGGTGATCCTAAAAGGGTACATTTATAGAAGTCTTCAGAAGGTCCGGTCTTCTTTTCACCTATGCTAATATCTGAATTCTCCTTCAATTTTTCGTATACGTTAGAAAAGAGCTTTTCTTCATCTAATCTCTCATAGTTCGTAAATTCCAAAATTTCAGGCTTTCCATTCATTTGGTAAGTCCTCATCTCTTTTCCTCCTTTCCTTCCACTCCTCCTATACGGTCAAACTTTTTATTTGTAGTAGCACTACTACGAATAATATCCTGGTAGGCTTCTTCATCTGTCAGGCCGTACTTTTTCTTCTTATGCTCCATTATCTGTTCAAATGAGGGATTCATATGGGTTTTATCCAGCTCAGCACGGGCTTCTTTATCTTTCATGAGTTCCCTGGCCTGAGTCCTATGTTCATTTCTTAGATTAAATGCTTGTAATGCCTGTTCTTTCAAAGGCTGCTCTTTATTAACCATATCTGGTATTTTCTCATCCTGAGACTTATACCATAAGCGAACCTCTTTATTTCCAAGCCTTGCTTTTAAGCTGCCCATTTTGGAGAAGTCCATCTGATTGATGCGACTTTGCTTTTCTGCTTTTAACCCTTCCCATTCCTCAATTTTAGTATACTTCATATTCTGAAATTCTGCAAATGATTGAGGGACATCTTTTCCAAAAATCACCTTATAATCCTTAAACTGATCTCTGTCTGCCTTCTCATTCTTCTGCATCTTCTCCATCAAGGCAGCCTGAGGATCGTCCTCAACAAACTCCTTATGCCATTGCTTATAAGTCAAGCTGGCAGGCACTTCCATAAATTTACCAGTAACAGGATCCCTGGCAGCTCTTTTCTCCACAGCTGAAAATTCATCATCAAAATAGGGTATTGTAGTGGTCCTGCAATGTGGGTGAAAGGGCGGGGCTGTAATTCCCACCTCATAGTCATTCATTGAAAAGTCTTTCCCGTCCATGTCCCGGCATATATCCGAGGTACGGGTATCCAGAGTGGCAAGAATTTGATATTGCTCTACTCCAAGCTCACCGAAACAGTCCTTCTGTGAAGCGGATGCAATGGCAGCAGACTCTGTCATGATCAGGCGCCCTGCCTGACTTCGGCTTACCTCCACTTCTCTTGCAAGATTGGTGATTGCCTTTCTTGGGTTCGATCCTCGGATTATACTCTGGGACAGCTCGGTATGAAGCTTACTAACAAGCTTTTCTTTGTTTCCCCATATCCGGTCAGAAAAAGACGTCCCATCCTGCGCCCAGGGCTTTTGAATGATAAGGTCAATTTTCTTTGGATCCAGGTGAGTGAGATTACTTCCTACTCCTGTCCCCTTGGCGATCTCAAAAGCTGTGTGGTAATAATTATCAGAATAAACATTATGGAGAAACTCTGGCATATTGCCGTCATACGCTGTAAATAGAAGTTCGACATGCTGCTGGATCTGCAGCTTCATGGCTTCCAAATAGGAAATATGATACTTTGCAGAGGCATTTTCTAGTTCTTTTAACCAGCGCTTATCAACAGCGTTTTCTTTTCCCGCTTTTATGTACTGCCTGACAGTCCACTTAAATTCCTTCAGTTCATCCTCCTTAAGTAGCTTTTTTGCTTTGGCATAACTTACTCCGTTGTTATTCGCCAGCCGGTTATACCATCGTTCAATGTCCATCTGCAGGAGCTTTGAAGCTTCATTAAACTGCTTTTCCAAATCCCGGTAGTATGCCGTGCTTCTGCTGTAACGCTCGTCCTCCAGTGCTGCCATTCTTGCTTTCCAATAAGAACTATTCCTCTTCCCCATCTATCTCACCGCCTTGTTCCTCCTCTGCCTGCTTTTGAAATGCATTTTGGTATTCATCCGCTTCCTCGGCAGCCTTCTTTTTTTCTCTTTCCAACTGCTTTTCTTCTTCATCCGCATTTTCTACAAAGGGGTGATTTTTAAGAATAGTTTTGTTGGAGATGACGCCCACACTCTTCTCGCATATCTCAGCAAGTTCAGAATCGCTCCTGATAGCAGAACGGGTCCATGTCTGTATAATCTGATCACATTGAGCTCCAATATGTTTACATATTGCACGCACCAACTTACCAAACCCCAGTTTAAACTCTGTTTCCATTAACCCAGCTTTTAGCTCCAGAAGGGAATACAAATATTTTAGCGCTTCTCCAGATGAGTTTCCAAATTTCTGCGGATCTGGATCTACGCCCTGGCCCTGTTCAAAGATTGCCTTCCTGGTCATTTCAAGGAACTTTTCCCTGGCCTCAATAGGAATACTGATTGTTAAAGTCTCCACGCCTGTCTTTCCGCCATCGTCACCATCATCATCGAGCTTAATCATTTTGTATTTTTTAAGATCGTCAATAAACTCCTTTTTATCCTCTCCTCCATAATTAGTCAGGATGAAGATCACTTCCTGAATATCCTCAAGATCATTTAAAAAGCCGGTAAACACCTTGTCATAGGCATCTATCAGCGGCTTAATGTTCACCAGATCATTGGTGGATATGTTGTTGTTATAAAAGGGAATAAAGGGGACTTCTTCCCAGCCATGCAGAAATACATTACCTTTCTCTGCTGCTCCATCTTCCGGAATACCTGGAAACACATTATATTCCGTAAGTCCCGTGGTTGATATTGTATTACTGTTACGATAGTAGCTGTAGCAGTGCTCCTTATCCCAGTACTCCCAGATGGTGATTTCCTTTCCTGTTGAAAAGTCAATGTCTTTATAGGTTCTTAGTACTGCAACCAGTGTCCGGTTCAGATCGCTACTATACACAGGTATAATCTGTTCTGAGTTTACTATGCCATAACAGAAATTACCACCATCATCAATCCAATAATGGATCCAGGAGCATTCATGGTTTGATGCATTAACACAAAGGTCCTTACACAGCTTTGGGTAAGAATCTCCCAGAACATCTGCAATCTTCTTATTAGCATCTTCCTTACCAATATCAAATAGCGGGGGAGCCGTAAACATGTAAGCCGCCTTCTGATTTACAAGAAGCCCATGAAAGTTGCGTGGAATCCGGTTATCTGCATTCCTTAAGGGACCGAATTCCTGCCCTCTTACCCCATATTTCAGTATATCATTCTCATTCCTATAGTACCGGTCAGCCTCCCGGCAACGCTTCACATGCTGCCTGTGCCAACGGGTCCGGCTCCTGATCAGCTCTTTTACCACATCTATATTGGGCTTTTCATCATTCATTTTTCTCACCTGCCTTATTTGAAAATAGATATTCCTGACTTTTTACCACAACTCTCTGCGACTCCTGTGGTGGCATCGGGAGCATCATCATGTTTATTCTGACCTTCTCGTTGATATCGGTTCATAGCATTATAGTAATCCGGCCAACGGTTTCTCCAATCTTCCGGATAGTAAATATGCTGCATAACCCAGGCAGAATTAGAATATATCCGGGCCTGCTTATTCTTGCTCTGGTGGAACCATTTAATTGTGGTATGGTTATAATCAAACTTCTCCTGAAGGATCCGTTCCACATTTCGGGCAAAGCTGCGGCCGCCGTTATTGGATTCAATCTTAGAAACATCAACCTCATCCGCATAAAGCATTTCTGCCGCAGCCGGTTCCGTAATTTCCATAGGTTCTTTTGTGTATAGAATATTAAGGATATAGGCCTCATTGGCAAAGGTTACGGCATAATTTATACTGCACAGATAATCCTCACCGGTGTCAGCCGTATCGGTATAATTCCGGATTTCTTTAAACTCTGGCAGCTCTCCGCTGTATGTCTTAAAGTTGGTATAAAGCTTCCCTTTAAGATCAATTGGCTCCTGCTGATAGTTTGCAGATGCAATATCAGGACCCATGGCTTTTATTTTAGCCTGGTAGGATTTATAGGATAATACTTCAGGGCAGAGCATCTCATGCGTTTCCGGGTTTATCAATGCCTTCATGCAAATATGGCGGACTTTTGCGCCGGCTTCTTTAAAATGCTGAAGAGCACGCCCTGCAAGATCGTCACTCGCCCACCTTGTCATAATAATAATGATCTTACCGCCTTCTTCCAAACGAGAAAGCATGGTGTCTGTAAACCAGGACCAGTGCTTTTCCTTTGTAAGCTCATTGTTGGCTTCTTCTGCATTTTTGATCAAGTCATCTATAATTAAAAGGGAAGCACCAAAGCCGGTTGCTGTACCGGTCGGGGAGGTAGCCAGGTAATTGTTATACCCGCCCTCCAAACTCCAGAGGTTCATTGCTCCATCGCCTTGCTTTATTCTAACTCCTGGGAATACATCGGAGAAGACGATCTTGCTCTGATCTGCCTTAACCTCCTGAATATCGTTGCGGACGTTTTTGGAAAACATTGTGGAAAGGGTCTCATTGTAGGATCCAGTCATGATCTTTTGTGACTGATCTTTTCCCAGTACCCACTCTACCAGAAGACCTGCCGTTCGGCTTTTTCCGTGCCTGGGAGGTTCATTCACAATCAGAACTTCATCATCTGATTCTATAAAGTCTTGAAAACCATTACAAAGGTCCAGCAGATATTGACGGTCTTCCTTGTAAAAGTCCGGAGCCTTTAGATTGCAATAAAAAAAGAACTCCCTTCTGGCAAGTTCTATCTTTGCACCTCTGATAATATTTTCCCTATCCACCATGGATCAGCTTCTTTAATTCTTCTGTTGTAATACCCTCAAAGGGATTATTGGTATTGACCTCGCCGGACAGCTCCATCTTATCCTTCCACATCCCCAAATGACGCCCGATCAGTTCCAGAGCTTTCCCCTTATCATTCAACTTAACCTCTATGCCATTCGCGCCTTCCTTAATTCCTGCAATGGCCCCCAACTTATCTCGGGGCATTTCATCCGTGGACTTAACCTGAACAGCCTTATATGTTCCTTTGCTTTCTATTGTTACGAAGTCAGTGACATCCGCAAAGCCGATCTTGGCGAGCTCCTTTAAAACCATATCCTGAGTGATCTCTGTGCGCTTTTCCCGGTCTTTCATGCGTTTCTGGATATAATCCTCAACCTTAGCATTTCTTAGCATTCTGCTACTGTTAGCTGCAGCCGTTTCATCATTTTTAACCTTGGGGTAAGCCACCCTGTAAGCTCTGGTAGCATTAAGATCAATCAAGTATTCATTTGCAAATATTCTCTGTTTGGCTGTTAATGCCATCAGTCTCACCTTCCAATCTAGCTAATTTTTATAACAAAAAAGAGACGGAGTTGGCCGCCTCTGATAAATAAATTCACATGATGGTATCTCTCAACAGATTATAATAAGTTATACTCTGACTCTAAATCATGCATGTTATTCATTTCCCATTCAATTTCCTTTTTTAATTTTACACATTTCTCAAAGTCCAAGATATAATTACTTCTCATTAAAGTAACTAATAAATGGGTGACATATTCAAAATATTTTTTATTCTTATTTAGTATCAGATTAATGTCATCTGATATATAATGTTCTCCATAATTAATTTTTAATGATGCATACTTTGGCTTTTCTATCTCTATTTTTTTGAAAACATCGATTTTCTTATCAAAAAGTAGATCAACTAAATAGCACTTATTTGTCTTACCAAAATTTAAAATATCATTTGCATGTGTAATTGTTAATCCATTAATCAAACAGTTATTAACTTTTCTAGTTTTCATTTTATCTAATAGTTCATCAAGTATTTTACTCATATGAGATTTGCTCTTTATGTGTATCAAAAAAACTTCATATGAAAATGCAATGCTTCTTCTAGCGCTTATTAAATCTTTAAAATAATTATTGTATACTTCTACGTCATATATAGTTTCATAAAAAGTAGTATAATCACTAATACATTTATAAACCCATTTTCTTCTTGCAATATCAGGTTTCATATCATAACAAAACTCTATTACATTCTTATACTTATGTATGTTAGTGGAATTAATTATTTTATCAAATAATTCCTCAGTCCTATTATTGTCGTAACATATATAACCAGCTGAAAAATATTCCATAAATGATTTATGCTTCCATTTATAATCATTTCCATCTTTTTGAAATAATGATACTGCATTACATAAATCATCTAATACATCTTCTATAGATGTAGATACCCACATCATGTTCTTTAAGGATTTATTAATGATTTCTACTAGATCCTGTTTGTTATATTCGACTTGGTTATTTATTAATGATATAAATGCTATTTTTCGAAGTAGTTTTTCAAAATCCAAACTATCTAATTTTGTTTTTTTAGGGTGAACGTAGGCACTTCCCTTTGTCTTATCATGGTCGTTAAATAAAGCATCATATACTTGACTATAGAATCCTAATTTTTTATAAGGTAATTCCTCTTTATATTCAAATGTTTTATATAATAATGAGACTAACATTGGATTTACGAGAAATTCTTTTAATACATTTAAGCAACTATCACTTTTTATTCTTTCTATCAATTTTTCTGATTTTAATCCATTATTATCATATTTTCTAATTAGGCTAAAAGCTTCCTCTATTGATAGTGGTTTAATAGAAAACCTCTGAAAATCGCCTAAACAATTTAGATCATCATCATCTCTTGATGTTAAAATATATTTATTATTTTTTGCCAACTGTATAAATTTTTGTAGATCATCAAGTATATCACCTTTATTCTCATTAGTAATTTCATCATACCCGTCAAAAATTATTAAAAATTTACCGCTTTTAAGCATCTCTATTAGATCATTCTTATCTATTTTTTTATCTAATAAATTAAATTGATCTAAAATATAATCAATTATCTCTTTGGATTTGTTGACTCTTCGTAATTCTATTAAAATAGGAATATAATCATTATTATTTATTGTCTGTATTACTAAATATTTTGCTAAAGTTGACTTTCCCATACCTGCCGTATCGACAATTAATATTTTGTTGTATTTACTAACAAACTCTAAATATTTTTCATTTACAATATACTTTATTCTATTGTTTTGATCATCACTCTTTAACAAATATAAAGGAATATATAAATCATAAATTGTTTTATTTATATTCCTAAAGACTATAGTGCTCATAATCATGGAATTATCATATGTATTTTTTAAATATTCACTTAAACATTCTTCTAGGTATAACGAATTATCTTTATAATCTGCATGTTTTTGTAGAATAGGTTTTATGTGAGTATCAATAGCTGTGCTTACTAATCTTTTTATAGCCTCTGGTCCTCCAATTTGAGCAATTAATATCCCTACATCTTTCAAATCCATAGCTCAGCATCCCCATTTCGACTTTTTCTTTATTATATCACATGTCTTATGGGTAAATATTCCAAAAAAAGATATTTTGTTTTGTATAATCGGTATAGAAAAAAACGTTCGTAGTGGTCAAATTGGAAAATATGATAAAAAGGCCCCTCAGCTATAAGCTAAGAGCCTTAGCACCCGCAAAATGTCTGTGGAGAGTATATAAACCGGGTTAATCAGTCACCGGGCTGTTACACCCGGCAAACGCATTGTATAAAACTATTCAAAATTTTTAATAATAAGTTCTTTATATCTTCTTCTCTCACTCTTGTTCACCAAATTGTCCGACCGATCAACCTCAATAATTGTATATCCCTCATACAAATCCCTGATATGCTGACATTCATTATAGGACAATACAAATTTCCCCTTAATATTGCCCAGGCTATCCCGCAGCCGTTCATGATCTTCCGGATTAAATCGATCTGGATAATACTTTTCTGCTTCATAGTATGGTGGGTCCAGGTAGAACAGGGCATCAGGGCGATCATAAGTCTTAATCAATCGCTCAAAATCCTGATTTTCAATAACGACTTTGTTTAACCGGCCAGATACCTCTTTCAAATAATCAACCGTTTTCTGCATATCTCTCGGTCTAACACCAAATGATCTGCAATCTGCTCCGAAGCTCTCTTTGATTATACAGAAAAACCTCGCAGCTCTTTGGATATCAGTCAGCCCCCTGGTATTACGGTTCAATTCATCAAAGAACTGTTCCCTTGACATCAACAGCCATTCCAGCTCGGCCTGTAAGGCTTCCGGGTGATGCTTCACTATCCTGTATAAATTAATCAACTCACCATTTACATCGTTAAATACCTCCATAGGTGCATGCTTTTCTCGGGAAAATAATACCCAGCCCGCTCCACCGAATACCTCAATATACCGGTTATATAATTCTGGATCTGGGAATTGCTCTAAAACCTTATTTCTCAGAAGTTTCTTGCCACCTATCCAACTAATAAAACTATTCATGTTACCATCTCCTCTCAAATGAAGGTAACAAATTCCTGTCGGGGTTTAAAAAAAGAGCCTCCGGTTGGAGACCCTTTTATCTAATTGTATTCTAAATCGATATTATCGATATAAACGATATTTTTACTTGATTCCAGACTCTTTTAAATATTTATCGCGGATATAGAGCCTTGGATAATCATGATTCCCCCTGTATCCAGTCTTTGCAGCTATCTTCACCCAGTTCATATCATCTATGTACCTCATGCGGAAGACACAACGGGTCTGCCCGTCCTCAATGGCATCAATCCATTGCTCTACTGCCTTTCGCTTTTCCTTCTTTCGCTCCAGAACTCTCTTCCTGTTTTCATATAATGGCCAATTAAAACCAACCACACTCTGAGGCTTTGGATATCCATCCCGGTAATCAAAAATAGTATCATTCCCCATTCCAGCTTCTGTTGTAATCATCTCCTGCAGTTCTGCTTCAAGAATAGGAATCTCCCGTTTTAGCTTCTTGTAATCCTCCAAGAGTCTTTTATTTATCTTAATATTCAATCTACCACCTCCCTGCTGTCAACTACTTGCCCTTGGCTTATAAATCCTCTTGCCATTAAGAAACTCCTCTTCCTTTCTCTGTCTTCCCAGGAGTTGCCGCATCTTATTAAGCGTTGCTTTATTATTCTGATCATTGAAAAACTCCACAATAAGCTGATACCGTTTCACATTATCTTTATTTTCTCTGCGCACCTTACGGCTCCTGCGAAGCTTTGTTAATTCCTTATCTGCCTCTGATCTGTTTTCGGAGAATTCTATCCCGTGAAGCAGATCCTGCAGACGCTTGTCCTCTTCACTTACCATATCGCAGGCGAGACGATATTCTGCCGTGCACTGATCAACAAAATTGAGGAATACTGCCAACTGCTCTGCCGGACTCTTGGTTTTCTTTTCCATCTTTCTCCACCTCCACTGATACAATTCTCACCCGCTCCTGGGGAACGTCTATGTATTCACCACTATTAAGTAGGATCCCAATCAGACCGTCATTACTTCCGATCATAGTCCCAAACTTCCTCCCTGGATAAACCTGGACAGTGATTATCTGATTATCTAACAGCTTCATGCTGCACCTTCTTTCTTGCCGGAGGCTTTCTACGCTCCGGATCCGGACACAGTTTCTGGGCTCGCAAAAACTGCACATAATCTATCTGCCTCCTTACTTTGATATAAATTCTATTCATTGTTATTGAGCCGTACTTCCTGTTTTTATTTATATCTTGATTAGTTAGTGATATAATGTTAAAGTATATGGTATATAACCATAAAGACCGGAGGGCAAAAAATGACACATTATATTGACTTTATCAATAGTTTATTGCTACCGTTAATAATGAACATTTTGTCATTTATAATCATTGAGTATTTAAAAAAAATCCCTCCGGATATATGGCGAAATATGGTTACACTAAAATACTAATTCAATTATTCAAGCAGTCTACAATTTCAACAGCTTCCCGTACATATTACCGCCTCCTCAGACTACCCTGCTAAACCGCTCCGTTAAATGCCACTTCCAGTCAGCCACCATGTTCTCATGCTTCGCCCGCTCTATCTCCAGCTCTTTCAGTAAATGCGCACACTGGGTTTTCTCAAAATTGTTTATCTTGCCATACTGATTCAGAATATCATTCGTATACTTGTCCATCTGGCAACTGGCACACACCTCTTCCAGATCTTCTTTGCGTTCAATTTCCCACGGGAACCGGCATAGGTGATCACATACATGCTCCATCATTGGAGTGACGATCTTTAATATTTCATTCTGATCTGCCACTATAATCCCTCTCTTTCTGACAATAAAAAAACTACCAACTTAATATTGATAGTTAGTAGTTTTCTTCGTGTTGACATTTGGAGGCTAGTATTACACATAATTCATTAATTAAATTTAGCAATATCGTATTTCACATTTAAATTTCATATACCTTTTCGGTTAGAACCTATATAATTTGTTATAAATCACTCTTAGCTGTGAATTTTTTCAATAAATTTACTTTAATATTTATTAAATTCATTTTCATCGGTGAGACCTGAATACTGGAAACTATAATATGTTCTACCATCATATTCATAAGCAGTATACGAATACCAATGATTATTTTTTAAAGTTTCCTTTGTAACGGGTGTAAATTGAGCCATTGCAGATTCTCTTGTGTATTGATCAGCCGGAAAGGCTATATAATCATATCCTTTATCATATCCAAATTTCTTTGCACTTATTACATGTAATTCCATTTTAATCCCCCTTCAACACGTTCTTATCTATCTAACACTTGTTAAGAACATAATACTACCAAACTTACTAACTATGCAATATTAAGTTTTCAACGTACCACTCTCTTTCACAATCTCTTCACAGTTCGATCAAATTCCTGTCACAATTCCCAGGTATATTAATACTTGTAAAGAGGCAAACAACCTTTTAATATAAATACTTTTTTTCATACTTCAGCCGGTAGGATTCCCCCAATCTTATCGGCTCCTCCCTTTTAATACGCCTACTTAAATCCTTTCGTAACGAATCACTTTTTAAACCAGATTTCTTAAGAGGCTTTATCTCTTACCTTCCCGATCCTGGCCTTCAGCGCTGTAAGAAGGGAATCCTGTGTCACCTGCTTATCCTGCAGTGCAGCCATAACGTCTTCGTCCATTCCGCCATTAACAACCAGGTGATGGATAATGACATTTTCCTTCTGTCCCTGCCTGTGTAATCTGGCATTCGCCTGTTGGTAAAGCTCCAAGGACCAGTTAAGACCAAACCAGACAATGATATTTCCGCCTGCCTGAAGGTTCAATCCATACGCAGCACTTGCAGGATGTGCAAGCAGCATATCTATTTCCCGATTGTTCCACTGCCCAATTGTCTCCGGCCCTTTAAGCTCTTTAATTCTCAACCCAGATCTGGAAAACCGTTCTAAAATCCTTGTCCGATCATGCTGGAAATTATAAAAAACCAGTATCGGTTTTCCCTGATTGGCTTCCACGATCTCTGTAAGAGCCTCCAACTTTTCGCTATGTATTTCCACCGGCGTTTTATTCTCGTCATACACAGCTCCATTGCAAAACTGCAGAAGCTTGTTTGAAAGAACCGCCGCGGATCCGGCATCAAGTGTGGCCTCATCTATCTCGAGAAGCATTTCCTTCTCAAATGTTTCATACGCCTTACGCTCTTTATCACTCAGCTGCACATGAATTACGTTATCTATCCGCTCTGGCAGGGTCAGATAATCCTTTGCAGAAAGGCTGATGCAGATATCTGAAATTCTGTTTTGTATTGACTCCTCTGCTCCTGGTAATGGTGCGTAGGAAAATATCACATCGCGGTTTCGGGACGCCGGTGAAAAAAAGTTCTCACGATAGGCCCCTATCTTCTCCCCTAGGCGCTCTCCCTGATCCAATAAATAAATCTGCGCCCAGAGATCAATTAATCCGTTTGGTGCTGGAGTTCCTGTTAATCCGTAGATTCTCCGAATATGGTTCCTGACAAGTACTAGGCTCTTAAACCGCTTGGCCTGTGGATTTTTAAAGCTGCTCAGCTCATCAATAATGACTGTATCAAATGGCCAATCGTTCCGGTAATAGTCCACGATCCAGGGAATGTTATCCCGACTTAGCACATACACATCACCCGGGGTATTAATCGCCTTAATCCGTTTGGTTTTAGATCCAAGGACCGGAACAACCCGAAGAAGTTTTAAGTGGTCCCACTTAGAGGCTTCTCTTGTCCAGGTATCCTCAGCCACCTTTTTAGGGGCTATGACTAAAACCTTTCTTGCTTCGAACCGGTTATACCGCAAGTCATTGACTGCGGTTAGTGTGATAACAGTTTTCCCCAGTCCCATGTCAAGAAAAAGCCCCAACTTGGGCTCCGCGATCATACGGTTGATGCAGTAGCGCTGATAATCATGAGGAATTAGTTTCATAGCCCCCGGTCCTTTCCGGTAGTTCCTGCAATGCCCAAAATAACAGTTTCAATGTCTTCTGGATCGTCTAAGACATAAACCTTGCAGCCCTTTTCTTGCAGTTCCCGGATTCGCTGGGTCTGTAATGCCGTCGGCTTTTTCCCTTTCTGCTTCAGCTCTACAAAACCGATCTGCCCTCCTGGAAGAATTACCAGCCTGTCTGGTACCCCGTCATTTCCCGGCGATGTAAATTTATAAGCTTTGCCTCCTGCCTGTTTTACTGCAACCCTGAATTTTTCTTCCAGCTTTTTCTCAAGCATACTTAACCTCCAAACTCATGCCATGTAAACATTCGTACGCACACACGTATATGATACCTCGCGTACAGGGGCATCAGGGGTATATATACCCTTATTTCCCTTTATTTTATATTTATATAGAAAAGAATGTTTACATTGTTTACAAGTACTTAAAACCCTTACAGAATCAGGCTTTAAACGTCAACTTTACTCTGTTTACAACCGTTGACAACGTTGACAATTTATTCTTTTGTCTGTTGACATTTTAAGCTTTGTTGACACTTTACTGTTTACACTTTTCGTATGAAACCTCGTTGTGTTCCGTAGTAGGGGCCGCAACGTACGGAAGCTTTATATTCCCATTCTGGCATACCCGATAAGATTCCGCTGATTTCCAATCCATCGGACCGCTTCATCATCTTTAAATCACCATTAAAGCATTCGCACCAAATCTCAGCCACGCATACCCGATCACGCTCCTGCAGAAGATTCTCGTCGTACTCTTTACCCGCAAAGTTCCAAAACTCCCGTCTGGATGCAAGATCACGTTTACTCCAATCGTTTGGTACTTTCCGGTCCAGAAACTCGCGGATAATTCCTTCCCTTGCATTTCGCTCCTTGTGCTCCTCCTGCTGTCTGACTGCTTCCTCTGCAATTGCTCCTTCCAAGTAAAGAGACTCACCACATTGCCAACGAACACAGGCCTCCGCCCATATCTGATCTACCTCGTCCGGAAGCTCTTTAAATACACTCTTAACAGGCTGCCCCTTACCTAAATCTACTGGCCAGAAGCGCCTGTTGCCCGTTCTGTCCTTTAAAAACTCTTTATCGTTAGTAGTTCCCACAATGATGCAAGTACGCGGAAATGGCTTTGTACGTCGTCCATACGCCTCACGGTATACGTCTTCGGTTTTACTTAAAAACTGCTTTACTGTATTCATTTCTGACTTATTCATTCCTGCCAGTTCGCCGGCTTCTATAATCCAATATCCCTGTATCAGCTCTGCTGCATCTTTCCCATCGAAAGTCGCCAGACTGTCAGAATACCAATCCTTTCCAAGGAAACGAAAGAATGTACTTTTCCCGACCCCCTGCGCTCCAGACAGGATCAGCATGGAGTCAAACTTTATGCCGGGAACCATTGCCCGGGCCACTGCCGCCGTGAAAGTCTTTCGGGTAACAGCCCAAGTATAAGTACTATCTTCAGCACCAAAATATTCAATGAGTAAACGGTCTAACCGTGGAACTCCGTCCCATTTGAGGCTCAATAAATACTCTTTAATCTTATGGTGCTTGTGTGCTGTTGCATAAACTGCCATAGCGTCATATATCCTTTCTTTCCCGGTAATTCCATACACCTTTTCAATGTAGTGCCTTAACCCGGCGTCGTCTTCATCTACCCATGCTCTTAATTTATAATTTCCTTGTACCGTATCCCATGGAAGCGGTTTTTCAATTACTGCCCGATTTGCAAATTCATCATGCCAGAACCTTCCGGACAGCTTCGGATCGTTGCCTAATATAATGACCACGTTATCAATGGTATTAAGCGGTTTACCAGTCTTTGAATGACACTCCAAACGGGCCAGCCAATTAAGATCCTGCTCCACGGGCTCAGCTGCAGGTAATGCGGTAAATTCCACCTGTGCCTTCTGATACCGTTCTGATGCTACCGCCTTTGCAACAGGCTCCTGCTTTAGTGCAAATTCGCACATGGCTTTAAATGAAGGTAGCTGCGTAATTGGTGTCTCCGGTTTTGAGTCATAATCCTCATCAGAAAATTTATGAAGTCTTACCAGGTCAAAAGCATTGCACAATTTCCCGCTTGCTGGATCCGTGGCATGATGGCTGAAGAGGAAGTTCCCTTCTTCATAAAGAACTGCACCACCTACTGTGGAACCTTCACTATATGTAAACCGATCATCTCCGCAGGGTACATATTCATCAGATAAAAATTCAGCTATGGCAGTGGGGATATCATACTCTCGGCAGAATGCACCCACAACGCCCTGCTTCTCAAGTGGGCTTCCCTGTTTCTTTGCTGATCTGTCCCGAAGCTTTGCAGCCCCTGGTACCTCTGGCCATTCTGCTACATTTTTCCAGTTACTGTATAATCCCAACATACCATCTTTTGAGATAAATGGCTTGTCCCCATAAAGGAAAACAAACTCTCCGTCTATACTGCAGCTTGGCCAATACATTAATCGAACCGGTTCAAATGTTGTGGGGTCAAAAATCTGCATTCCTAAAAAAGCAGCTGTCTTTCTTGCAATGGGCTCATATTCATCAGCCGTACAGGGAGAATCAAGCGGAAGTATAATCCGGAGCCTTGGTGCAGCCCCTTCGTGCTTTCTGGTAGAGTAAATTACATAGGCGCAGCCCAGGGCATCAACAGCATTGATTACGCCCTGTGTCCCTCCTGGAATAATGCTGTCCGCATCCAGGGTAATTAGATAACGTTCGCCAGCATTTCCATTCCTTCGGGCCTCACCTTGCAGCACTCCGCCTACAAATCCGCCCACATCTTTTAAATTATCCTGTTGTGCTTTTGGCAGCCCTTTGTATTCTGCAAAGGGCTCCTGGGTTCTTTCCGGTCTTGATACCTTCTGGACAAACTGGGACCAGAGCATCTCCTGCAAATGCCAGGACGTGGCTTTTCTGCTCGTTCCTACTGATATTTTGATCTGCCTGTCATTTACAAACATACGCCCTACTCCTTTTTATAATATTTCCCTTCGAAACCATCAGCGTTAAGCGGAAGCCCTTCGGCCCATGAAGGTACAAGGCACATAAGTCTGATGGCATCTTCGAGACTCTGGCTGCCGTTTTCCGGGATTTCAAGTATTACTTCATCGTGAATATGAAAATTGATAAGATAGCCGGCTTGATACAGATTGATAATAGAATTAGCCAGACAGTCTCTTGCTACTGCCTGAACAATATTCTCCGTAAGCTTACCTCCATAAGTCTGCAAAAGCTCCCACTTATGGCTTTTCTGTCCCTGTCCCATGTAATAAATTCGATCATAGTTCCGATCATCTGGGATCAGCTGAGGCTGTACATAAAACAGCTTTCTTCCACTTGGAAGCGTTATCATCATTCTGGAGGAATCTCTGGAAAAAGAAATTCCGCATGGCATAGTGGAATTGGTCCCGTTTTTGATGCAGTCCACGGCATACCGCTCCACCATATACCAGAAATCCACAATGCGCTTGTTGGCTGCCCTCCATCTTTGTACAATATCTGGAAGATCCTCTTCATGCAATCCGCTGCGTAGAGCGCCCATCTGGACCAGCGCGCCAGTACTTCCCTGATATCCTAAAGCCAGCTCTGCTACCTTCCCTTTGGCCCGCAGCTCATATTCCGGATTACCTTTTTTAATCTTATCCAGAGGTACACCAAACATGGCACTGGCTGAAGCTTCATATATTTTCCCATGAGTTCTAAACACATCAAGCCTCCAGGCTTCATTGGCAAGCCAGGAAAGAACGCGGGCTTCAATTGCGGAGAAGTCTGCAACTGCAAACTTCTTTCCCTCTCCTGGAATAAATGCCGTTCGTATCAACTGTGATAAGGTATCTGGCACATTTCCATAAATGACCCGGATTGCTTCGATCTTCTGCTTCTTAATTAAATCCCTGGCGGTATCAAGGCTTTCTATATAATTTCTTGGCAGGTTCTGAACCTGTACAAGCCTTCCTGCCCATCTCCCAGTTCGTGTTGCTCCATAAAACTGTAAAAGCCCACGTACCCGATTGTCGTCACACACTGCAGCTTTCATAGCTTCATACTTTTTAACAGAGGTCTTTGCCAACTCCTGACGAATCTTTAGCATGGCCTTTAAATCGGCGCCCCCGTTCTGATCATTTAGTAAATCAGACACGGTCTGTTTATTTAGGCTATCAATTTCAACATCTGAGTTATCAGAGATCCATTGCTTTAACTGAGCCACACTGTTTGGATTATCTAATCCCGTGATATCCCTGGCTTTATCCGTCAGCTCATCAGTAATTTGCTCACTGATCGCAAGAGCTCCGTTTACCATATCCATGTCTACGGATACCCCGCCAATATTAATCATCTGGTCTATGGTCCATAGGCGGTGTTCATACTCAGGTACAGGGTATGGATCCAGCTGCCATTTTATCTCCCGCTCGGTCACGACGTCCTGCATGCAGTAATCCTTAAACAGCTTCCACTTGTCAGGGGCATGTTCTGGTAAGTTTCGGGTTCTTCCACCGTTCCGCTTCGTGCGGGCGCATGGAGAACAGAAATATTTAATCAGCGCTTTTCCCTCAGACATCTTTCGCTTATCTTCCGGAAACTGCATAGCTTGTCCGATTGCTCCTAAACCTCCAGAGTATCCGCAGTACCATGCATGAACCATCGTACAGTGCCATTGATCCAGACGGGTTTCAAAAAACTTGCTCAAACAGTAATACTCAAATGCGGCATTAAATGCCGTCTTCTTCACCTCTGGCCGATGCAGATCCATTACTGTGAAATAGGGAATTTTCTCACCGGCCGTCAGGTCTACGATCTGGACCGGATTGTCGTCATAAGCATAGGCAAATAAGAGAATCTCAAAGTCCGGTGACTGCACATATTTATACAGCCCAGACTTTTTAATATCAACACTGCTGAAGGTCTCTATATCAATGCTGAGAGTTCTCAAATCCCCATCACTCCTCCAGGCATCACCGGCAGTCCAGTGATAGGATCAATCTGTGTTTGCGGATAACCCTGACCAGGGTAAACGGGCTGTGTATAGCCGGTTGCCTGCGGCTGGTAGCCGTTAGTATTTGGAGAATAGCCCTGCGGCATCGATGCCTGGTATTGCTGTCCTGCTGGATTTTGATATACTGGTTGACTGGGTGTCTGATATCCTGCCTGTCCATAACCCGCAGAGGGGCTCCCCTGCGTAGGCATTTGATAAGTAGCCGGACCATTCCAGGTGTTACGGCCGCCAAAGTCTTCATCTGCTGTAGCTCTTCCTGATAGCGGTTCTCCGTCCTCTACTTTCTGGACATTATTTAATGCACATCCGACACCTTTGTTCCCGCTCTGGTTATATGCAAAAAAGTTTATTGAGGCTCTGGCATAGCAGCCGGAATAAAAAGCATTAGGGTCTATAATCTGCTGAATGTTCAAATCTACGACGGAAGGTTTGATCTTAGAAGACGCTGTAATAACCATGCAGCCTTTGCACTCTTCTCCAAAAGGCTCCCCGTTGGCCCGAACCCCATCACCATCATAAATAGGCAGCTTAGGCCTTGCGGGCATTTGCCCGTTGAATACTTTTGCCAGCCCCTCCTGCAAAGCTCTGTTTATTTCTGTCTGTATCATATTAAGTGTTGCTGTATCATTCTTTGGAATCAGCATGGTAATGCTATATTTAGGATCCCCTCCGCCCTGTGGCGCCTGAGGTTCAAAGACATGAACATAACTTGCCCGAAATTTACCTGTTAACATTGTGTCTGTTCCTCCTTATAATGGTTTTCTCCTCCGAAGTCTTCCTCCGGAGTACTGTCTTTCTGGTAGACTGACCTTTTATCGTTCTCTGGAGCAAGGGTTGGTTTTCCTTTTGGTTTTACGATATAAGGCGATAAGATCGTGGTATAATCCTCTTTTGTAATGAGCTTCTCCACCTCTGTAAGCGCAAGAGGTTTTTGCTCATAGAGCATAGCTTTTTTATATCCGGCTGCAATTAAATCCTTAAAGGCTTTCGTGGCATCCGTTAATTCCCGGTTACTTCTTCCTTCTACAAGTTTCCAACCGGGAACCGCTTCGTCAGAAAGCAACTTATTAAGTGCTACCTTTTCAACCTTTTTAATCCAAGGGGATACGAGCTGAAGAAGAGGAAGGATCTTGCCTATATCTTCATTACTGATAAGATTTTCGCTTACCAACTTACCAGTGACTGGATTAAGCTCTTTTTGTAGCACTTCCATATTTTCGTTCATTCTATGCCGGCATTGTCCTGCCGCTTTGCAAAATCCCTCATCGCACCAGGTTCCTTGACAGAAATCTCCTTCTCCCTTAAAAGCAAGCAGGGCATTTGGTTTTACAACAGCGTCCGCCCAATCCTGCAAATCTTTTGCTGTCGTCTTCCAGCTGGAGAAATTATGAACACGGGGCTGGACAATGTGAAACATAATTTGATCAATAGGATATATGAGACTGTAAGCGGCTAAAGCTCCTATGGCATAAAGTCCCATCTGAGGGTTTTCTTCCGCGCTTACCACAACACCTTTTCCATACTTAAAATCCACTACATGAAGATCAGATCCGCAAAGAATGATGCAGTCTGCCGTACCGAAGCCTTCCGGTGCGACATGACTGTAGTCAATCTTCTTTTCAACTGATATGTAAGGAGTTGATGGATAGCCATAGGCGATTTTCTGTATATATGCTACGTAATCATCGGTGAAACGATCCATTTCCGGATTATAGCGTGTATCCTTTTTTAATTTGTTTAACTCTGCCTTATAGGTCTTATCAGGCATACCAGGCTCTATAAATAGCTTTCTCAATTTCAACTCACAAAAGCTATGAGCTAATGTCCCCTCTTCGGCGGCCTTTGAACTCTCATCCGGAAACGTCTCCTCAAGTCTTGCCGACGGAGGACAATGGATCCACTTCTTAGCGCTGGACGCTGACAGTAAGGCATGACTTCTTTCCTCACTCATCAGATATTAGCCCCCGCCTTTCTAAGCTCGGCTACTAATGCCGGATATTGCTCCTTTGTAAGCTGCTGCAATGACAAAGCTCCGAATTGTCCAAGGATCTGCATTACTACAGGCTGCATTCCTCTATCCACCAGACCAGTCATCGCCACCGCGATCTGATCCTGAGTATAGCTTTGAGGAATGGCTGTAGTTGGGATCTGTCCCTGAGTTGGAACCATCTGTTGAGAAGAAGGCATACCTCCCTGCGGAACCTGTGAAGGTGCTCCTATCGGAACCTGATTCATGGGTGCTGCCGGAGTTGCCTGTGTCTGACTTGGCTGCATCGGACTCATACCCGGCGCCTGATAGTATGCCCCCTGGGGCGAAGCCAGAGTTTGAATGGCTGGTGCTGCTGGCACAGGAGCTTGTCCCGTCGTTTCACGAAACGTAGCTTCCACACCTTTCGCTCCTAATGCCTGTGCCAGATTGTTCATGGCCTCCACGATTGGCTCTAATCCTCTGATATCTACTGTTATTGTCATAATTTTCTTCCTCTCTTTGATTGTTTTCATTAGTGTTGCAATCACATTTTTCATCTGGATCCAAATTGGCCCCGCAATGAGGGCATTGTCTGTAATACCCCATTTTACCATCTCCTATTTAATGCCAAGTTCAGCACAAGTCCTCTCATAAATGGTATCTAAGATTTTCTTTTGCCTAGCCACATCATCTGGCGCCATAACTTTAAGTGCATCCGGAAGCAAAGTACAAAGGCCCGCGCATACACCAGAAGTAGGTCCTATGATTGTCGTGGTAACTTCTCCAGTCAATCCTTCTTCCTTTGTGAAATTAAGGATTATGGGCTTTTTTGCATCTTCCTTTACTTTTTCTGGCATAGTAGCCAATAAAATTGCCTCAAATAACTTTTCCATCTTGATTTCCTCCGATAGGTTCCCTATAATAGGGATGTTAATGATTTACTAGTTACCTTGATTCCCTGGGAGTTGCCGCTCCTGGGGTTTCTTTTTAATTATTACCCTGTCTCCGGTGACTACGTTAAGCAGCCGCATTTTACGAGGTTCATTTGATATCACCAGATAAATTGAAGGATTGTATCCGTTCTGAAGAATTAATTCCCTCTGGCTTCTGGTTGGTCTCCCTGGCTTTCCCATGAGCTTCCACCTTTCTTTCACATTACTTCCAAATGACCGCAGATAAAAAACATCACCATTACTATTCCAATAAATATCATTGATGGCATAATCCGCAAAACCTCAATTTTTAATCTTGAAAATCGTTCTTTCTTATAATCCTTTATGTTCTCAAAATACTGCTGCAAAAAATTTGGCTCCTTTCATCTCACATTCACCTGAATTCTCACGCCTCTTTTAGATAGATCTCTCCTTCTTCATAAACAACACATGCTGTGTCACCGTTCTGATCCGTGATCTTTGCTTCATGTCCGTCTGTATACTCCACCTTTAAGTGTGATGTATAAAAGTTAGCTTCCAGCCAGCGCTGAATAAAATACTGTGCTATTGTTTTTGGCATATTTCTCACCTCCTGCTTGTCCACCATATCCGCCATCAGGCGGTTCCCTCTTTCCGTAAGTGAGCTGCCCTTAGGGCAGGGTATGCAATCTTACCGAGTTGCTTACTAATAGCTTCTACCTCTTCTGGTGTTGTGTCCTTGCAACAATCATCATGGAAGATGAAAGTCGTATCTCCCTTTTTGACTTCTTTCACTATAGCCATAGCCTCACCCCTTTCTTTATCTAATTGATTTTATGTCGAACGGTTTGTACACCTTTCCTTATTGCTATAATTTTTTAATTCCCCTATAATTAAAGTACAAGCTCATTTTAGAGCCAAATACATAAGAAAGGAAAATGCACTTTATGAATTTTCTCCTTGAGAATGCAGAACAAATTACTCTCATATTTGTAAATATTTTGACCGCTGCTCTCGGCTATGCTGTTGGTCGAAAGCATCAACTTTTCTTAGAAAAACGCTCTCGGCTAATGGCCCGATATCAAAATCTTTACGCTCCATTTGAGAGACTTTATGTAAAAATTTGCACAGGTGCTTTTTATTTTACGGATATGCCAATAAGTACGCAGGAAGAATTTTTAACAATCCTATACGATAATTACGAATATACTGACAGTAAATTAAAGAATTTAATTTATGAGTTTAATTGTAATTACCGGGGAAATGACATTGATATCGAAACGGCAAATCTAAAGTTCTATGAAATCGCTTGCCGAATCTCTGAACAATTTGATAAACTGAGCAAAAAGTTATTCTTTGAACCGCACAATCCTAACGTCTAGAACCAATAAGAAAAAAAATATAAAATATAATTAATAACTGCAATGCATAATAACCCATCGCATTCTCCTTTCTCTTTTAAGCATCAGTTCAATAAATAGCTGAAGCAAGATCAATGGTCCACCTTATGACGACTAGTCTTTTTTCCTTGGCATGAACGCAATGCCATATTCCTTTTGGCCTTGGCTGAGACTAATTCCGCCAGGGCTTTTGCTATTTCAGGCGCTTCCACCGAATCGCTATGGCACATAAGCCAATTACAAATACAACTAATAATTTCATCAAGTCTCTCCATCTCCCTCACCTCGCTTTCATCCGTTACCCATTACCCTGCTTTTCTTGGTCCGTACTGCCGACCTGCCAAAGCTGCTGCTGTTGCCATACACCCTTTTAAATACATCTGCACTGCCTCTGGACTCTTGTCCCAGATCTGAGACATTTCCTCTGCCTGCATCAGACGTTCTTGAATGACATCAGAACTAAGTTCTATATAACCGGTATTCATATTCTCACCTCACTTTCTATTGCTATAATTTTTAAGTTCTCCTATAATTAAAGTGCAGGCTCATGTTAGAGCCGAATACACAAGAAAGGAATAATATCCCAATGAAATTATTAGAAAAAATATGTAATGATCTTGGTAGCTCATACTCCATTAAAAAAATTGATTTAGAAGATGTGTTATACCGTAAACTTGAAAACGGGTATGAGTTCGAAATCTCAGGTATAAAATCTACTACTGGTAAATGCACGCTTTACGTCCACAGTCCTAAACCACATGTAGTTGTAGGTATATACGAGGAACTTCCGGTTCCACAATTGAAGGACCTTTTGGGGTATTACTCATCTAAATACCAAAATCTGTCCTCTGGTATCCGGGTCTTACGCGAAGACTAAAAAGTATAATTGCAAGATCCTGTCTGGAAAGGTGCTTCTCATCAAGAATTCTTTCCAGTTCTTTTTCCTCGGTTTCATTTTGAGTTATAAGTTCAAGCCGACGCCACAGGCGTTCCTTATGCTTCTCCATTAGTTTTTTCATCTCATTTCTTTTTAACTTAGTTATACTTTATCATAACTTAATTCTTGTGTCAATATTTTTATATAACTAAGTTATGCTTTTTATTGACAGGTAATATGCCAAATGATATACTAATTCCGGAGAGGCGGTGATAACATGGAAGACTCTATAGGAAAAAGAATAGAAAGTTTAATATTTAAATTAGGTATTACAAAAACAGCTTTTGCGGAGGGAATTAAAGTATCTCAACCTTACATTAGTAAACTAATTGCAGAAAAAGGTGAGCCCAGTGAACGGCTGATTGATGATATGGTTGAAAAATACTCAGTAAATAAAGACTGGCTTCTTACAGGTGCGGGCGGCGAAAACAACATGTTTATTCCTGAGGATATGAAATATCTACAGAATGTCGGGAAACTTGGAAATGAAAAGAATGAATTTAAGAAGTTCTATTTAAATATGATGATGGGGCTCCCAGATGAATACTGGGACTATATTTATAAAGAGTTTAAGAAGTTTGAAGACAAAAAAGAGGAATAGCATCAGCTATCCCCCAGAAAACCATCAATTATATAATAAAGGGCTTTTATCCTTTTTCCATTAACCTTTTTTAATCGGTCAATAATAAGATTGTAATAGTATTCATACTCTGACATATGTACATCCCCTTTCCCGTTGGGTTGTTAAAGTAAATAAGATTGCAAATTTAAAGTTCTAATCTTATTGCACAACATCAGTCTTCCAGAAAGAATAATAAGCTGAAACATAAAATACCAGGGAAAGGTGGTATAATGTAACATAGTGGGATACCTATTTCTGTTTCTGGACTGATCATAGACAATGTATGCAATTTATCCAATCGAATGTATGTTCGGTTTTATAGCATTATAAACCATACCAGGCTAAAATGCAACATTATAACTTATGGTTTTTCATTACGACTTAAAGTCGTTAATATAATTTATCACTAAAGTGGAGGAATGAGCATGAAGAAGTTAAAATTGTTATTTGCAACAGCTGTACTATCTATGACTTTGGGAATTACTGCATTCGCAGGAGAATGGAAGCAGGATGCCACAGGCTGGTGGTATCAGAACGATAACGGTACATATCCCATGAATGCATTAAAAGAAATTGATCATAACTGGTATTACTTTGACAAAACGGGTTATATGAAAACAGGCTGGTACCAATTCCAAAACGGCTGGTTCGGATTTGCAGATAGCGGCGCTTGCATGAATCCCTGTGATTACAACACTCTTATGCCAATTGGTGGACCTCATGAGGGTTGGATTGAATATAGTGGAAGTGCTGAGGCTACTGCACGTGATCTGGCAAACGGAAGCGTCGTTTACTACAATAATCGTTATTGGAGTGATCCAACTGCTTATCAGGAAACTGTGGTTTATTACCATGACGTTGCTCCTGAACCAGTAAAAGATAGATATGGATTGGCAGATATGAAATAAAAATCATAAAGCAGTAATGCCTATATTCAATATAGATTACTTGGAAATAAAATCTTCTACGATTTAATAATAAGAACTAAAAAGGGGAAAAAATATGGGAAAAGAAACAAAAACAAAGAAATGTAAATACTGTCAATCTGAAATTAGCTCAAAGGCAAAAGTATGTCCTGTATGCAAAAGGAATTTGAAATCACACGGATGTCTGGCTGGGATTTTATCATTTATAATTGTGATTACTGGCATTTTCGTTATCAGTACCGTAATGAACGATGGCATACAAAAAGAAGTTTCTGGAGTAGCTGACAAAAGCGAGTACATAACCCTGGATGAGTATAACCAGATAGATACAGGAATGACCTATGAAGATGTACAAAAAATAGTTGGCAGCGCTGGCACTATCTCTTCTCAGGTTGAATCTAATGGTTACAAAATTATTATAGTAACATGGTACGGAAACGGAACAGCTGGCTCCAATGCCAATGTAACATTTACAAATGATTCCGCTACTGCAAAAGCGCAAGTTGGACTTAATTAGAACTGGACCTTTATTAATTATAAGAGACCGCCCAGTGCCTTCAGAACACCGAGCGGCTTTTCAAAAAGATTTTCTATAGGGATTCTGGAAAGATATAAATATAATTACATTATTTTCGGAGCCCACATATTATTAACGCTAAAAGTAGATTTAAGTATATACTGTTTCCATAAAATAGATTTAAGAAAGGAGGCACACATGTCATATCTCATGTATCTCAGAAAAAGCCGAGCTGATAAAGAAGCAGAGTCACGTGGCGAAGGTGAAACCCTTGCCCGTCATGAAATGCTGCTAACAGAGCTATCCGTAAAAATGGGTCTTGAAATCGGTGCCATTTACAAAGAACTGGTCTCCGGAGAAACCATATCCGCCCGCCCCAAAATGCAGCAGCTCCTTGTAGAAGTCATGCAGGGCATGTGGGAAGGCGTCCTTGTTATGGAAGTGGAACGTCTGGCCAGAGGGGACACAAAGGACCAGGGAACGGTAGCTGAAGCCTTTAAGTTCAGCAATACCCGGATCATAACCCCCATGAAAACATATGATCCGTCTGATGAATTTGACGAAGAGTATTTTGAATTTAATCTCTTCATGAGCCGGAGGGAATATAAGACAATTAATCGACGGATCCAGCGTGGTCGGATTGCAGCCTTTCGTGACGGCTGGTACATAGCCGGGACTGCACCGTACGGATACGAAAAGGTTAAACATAAAGGTGACAAAGGGTACACCCTTCAGATTGTGCCAGAGGAAGCTAAAATTATCAAATATATCTTTGAGCTCTACACAGCCGGTGAACCCCAAGAGGACGGTAGTTATGCTCAGTTTGGATCCTACCAGATCCGAGATCGGCTTAATGAGCTGAGCGTTCAATCCCGGAGCGAAAAGCCCTGGTCCGCATCTTCCATCGTTGATATACTTAATAATCCGACTTATTGCGGATTTCAAAGATGGCAATGGCGGAAAGTCCAGAAACAAATGGTTGGTGGCAAAATTATTGAATCCCGGCCAAAGGATGCAGATTGTGAGAAAGTCCGGGGACGCTTTGATCCCATAATTTCAGAAGACACCTTTAACCTGGCACAAAAGATCAAAGCCGGTAAGCCACTCCCCATTAATACAAGTACAGCTCTGCAGAACCCACTTTCCGGATTAGTCTACTGTGCAAAGTGCGGAAACCTAATGACCAGGCAGCCCAGCAATACCCGGCTCTGTTACGCAGTTTTACGTTGTGCAAACAGTAAGTGCAGCAATATATCCTCCCCTCTCTCTTTAATTGAAGATCAGGTTATTGAAAGCCTAAAAGAATGGATCCCGGAGTATAACGTAGAATGGCCAGAGCAATCTGAACATGAAGGAGAAACAACGCTCACAGTACTTGAAAACTCCATAGGTAATATAAAAGAAAAACTAAATCAGACAATAAGGCAGCTTAATAAAACCTTTGACCTACTGGAGCAAGGAGTTTATAACCTTGAAACCTTCCAGGATCGCCGCAGTACATTAGATTCACAAAAAGCCAAACTGGAGGAAGAACTGAATCGTATAGAGACAGAACGGAATAGAATCATATCCATAGAGCAGGCCCGCCGGGACTTTATTCCAGCCATAGAACATCTGATTGAAGCGTATTGGGAAGTCGATGATATCATGACAAGGAACTCTATGTTGAGAAATGTAATAGACCACATAGACTACTTGAAGACAGAAAGAAATAAAAAAGGCGCCGGAAATACGGCGAACTTCACATTAAACATTTTCCCAAGGATCCCGGAAAACCGCTAAAACACTGGGTTTTTAAAGGATTAATAATTACCTATATCTTGTCGGCTCATATGTATACCCCCACTCATAAGTCATAAGCAAAACCCTGTTTGCCGCTTCTCCAAGAAGCCTGTAATCCACTCCCTCATACAAAAGCCCGCTCTGTTCAGCCGATGTCTTGGGAGCCAGCGCTACCGTTACCTGATAGCCGAACTGATTCATAATCTGTGTGGTTCGTTTCACAAAATCTGCATAAGCCTGGCGGTCATCTGCCATAATGTACTCAAAGTCAATATCCAGACCTCCAAACCGTTTCTCCTGCATGGTTCTGCCCAGATTCCACAACAGACGCTGCTGGATCTGGGGATTATGCACCAAATTTGTAACCAGGTTATTATTAAACATTCCATCAGGTCCAAAAGGCGTTAAGGTCAGAACGGGGCGCACCCCCGCTTCCAGCGCCCGGTCAATCATCCAGTCATCCGAACTCTGAGGCGGAACCAGATCTCCCTCCAGAGTGAATCCGTAGGAAAAAACATAAAGATCTGTGAGAAATGGAAGTGTTTGATCCAGATTATCCGGATCTATGAAGGGATACGCATAACCAAACACATAAAGTGGAATCCTGTCTTCGGGAGGACTGTCTCCTCTGATATAAAGTGCCTGACCTACAGCCAGGCGGTATGGAGGAAAAATCTGATTGTCATATGTCAAAGCTTCTACCGAAACGTTTTGGGACGCGGCAATGGAATCTACACTGTCTCCCGGCTGTACTACATATATGTTCATACCAGCACCCTTTTACCTGAATTGGTAAAGCATATGAAAAAGCAGGTGGAAACATGATAGAAACCGGTTCGTTTTCCTTTTCTTCATAAAAAAGTAATGTGCTTTTTTACTGCCTTCGTTGTATAATATTGAAAAAAGGAGGTTATCAAATGCAGAATATCTTAGTATGTGACGATGATAAACAAATTGTTGAAGCGATTGATATATATTTAACCGGAGAAGGATTTCACATCATTAAGGCCTATGACGGCTTTGAAGCTCTGGAACTTCTGGAGGAAAATGAAGTGGACTTAATGATTCTGGATGTAATGATGCCCGGTCTGGACGGAATCCGCACCACATTAAAAGTAAGGGAGACCAGTAGCATTCCCATCATCATTCTTTCCGCCAAGTCCGAAGATACAGATAAAATTCTGGGTCTGAATATCGGAGCAGATGATTATATTACCAAACCGTTTAACCCGCTGGAGCTAGTGGCCAGAGTGAAATCACAGATGCGCCGTTACACCCAGCTTGGGAATATGAATCAGCAGCCGGCCGGCCAGATCTACAAATGCGGCGGACTTGCCATCAATGATGATAATAAGGAAGTTACGATTGATGAGGAGATTATAAAGCTGACTCCCATTGAATACAACATTCTTTTACTTCTTGTTAAAAATGCAGGGAAAGTGTTTTCCATTGATGAGATATATGAGCAGATCTGGAACGAGGAGGCCATTGGAGCTGACAACACCGTTGCCGTTCATATACGGCATATTCGGGAGAAAATTGAAATTAATCCCAGAGAGCCCCGGTATTTAAAGGTAGTCTGGGGTGTCGGGTATAAGATCGAAAAGCAATAGGAGCCATTATGAAAAAAAGAAAAGAAAAGGCCGTACTGGCCCATCTTCTGTTCTCCCTTCTGGTAGTGATCGGCGTCACTATCATGTACAACAACACCCACTATGGGGAAGGAATCAGCTGGATTGCCCACGAAACCTATGAAGACACTCCCGAATTTGCAGGTCAGTTAAAATCTGACATTGATGATATATTTAATTATGTTAAATATAAGGAAGTATTTGAAACAAACGGAAAACTGGATTACTCCAAATTTATCATACGGGTTGCTGACGGTCCCGGAACCACAAAAGATTACACATTAGACGAGATGATCCGGCACGCCAAGTCCCAGGGCTATTATCTGAACGAACAGTTTAAGGTCAGCGGAGGTCATCCCAAGGAAAGCTCCAGTGAAGATTTGAATTACCAGGTGCTTTACCGTGCCTACGAGCCTGATTTTAAAGCGTCTGAGCCGGGAGACTCTTTTCAGTCCATAGACCAGCTCTCCTATGAGGTCCTTTCACATTTAGGCAACTATTACCGGTTTTATTACCGGTTTATTCAGAATCCGGGTAACTTAAAGTTTGAAATCCGGTATCAGAATACAGCAGAGGATTATAAACTCTACACTAATTTCACCGGAAAAACTATTGATGAGTTTAAATCCTTGGGAAAATATTTATACGTTACCGGTGAGGCACTCTATGTAGACTCCAACTTAACAACCGTTCCAAAGAACGTGTCCTCTGAGCTTGAAAAGATGAATCCCTATAATAATGGCAATTATCATATGTCTGTGGCAGTCAATACCTCCTACCCATACAATGATGCCTATTATCAGGCAGCTGAATCCTTTGATCAGATGCGTCTTCTTTTCATCCTTGGAATGATCTGTCTTGCAATTGGAATCTTAGGATGCGCTGCAACCCTTTATATGCTGGTCCTTTTTACCGGTCTTCCAGAAGAACAGAGCCCCTCTCTGATTATTCAGAGAATCGATCTTCTGCCCGCAGAGATCAGTCTGGTCCTGTATCTGGCTGCTGCCGGTTTTGCCCTGCTGATATCGAACCTGATTATATATAAAATTATTCATCTGTTCCTTCCTTCTGAGAAATGGTATTATGGGGAACTTGTATTAAAAATCCTGATCTTCTATGCCGCAGGAGTCGCTGCCGCATTAAACCTTTTAAAGCAGTATAAGTCCGGCAGACTATGGAAGAACAGCCTTTTTCATAAAGGCTTAAAGGCCTTCGGACTCTATTTCAAAGATCACCGTTTTACAACAAGAATCATGATAACCTATTCCCTGTTTCTGATTTTTAATGTTGTAATGATTATGGCATTTGCATTTTTACTGTTCACCTACAGCGATTTGGAGTCCAGAATTCTTATGGGAGCGGTGGTTATTCTGTTCTGCCTCCTGGATCTTTGGGTATTTCACCAGATGTACAAAAATGCCTGGCAGACCGACCAGATCAATCAGGCGCTATTAAACATATCCAATGGAAATACCACGTATAAGATTGATACAAAAAAATTTTATGGAAAAGAACGGGAACTTGCAGAGAATATCAATCATATCAGTTCAGGGCTTGAAACTGCGCTGCAGGAAAAGGTCCGCAGTGAACGGCTGAAAGCTGATCTGATCACAAACGTATCCCACGACATAAAAACGCCGCTTACGTCGATCATCAATTATGTGGATTTAATTAAAAGGGAGAAAATTCAGGACCCTCGAATTCAGGGTTATCTGGATGTTCTGGAACAGAAATCCCAGCGTTTAAAGACATTGACAGAAGACTTAGTGGAAGCTTCCAAGGCCAGCTCCGGCAACTTAAAGTTAGATATGGCAAGCATCGATTTTGTTGAACTGATCCACCAGACAAACGGCGAATTCGAAGAAAAGTTTTCACTGCGGCATTTGGAGCTGGTGTCTGAGCTTCCAGACGAAACTCTGCTGATCGAAGCAGATGGGCGTTACTTGTGGAGAGTGCTTGAGAACCTTTATAACAATGCGTTCAAATATGCGATGGAGCACAGCCGTGTCTATGTAGATATTACAAAAGAAGAAGAGACTATATTATTTACCATAAAGAACATTTCAGAGAATCCCTTAAATATCCGCGCGGACGAACTGACAGAGCGGTTCGTCCGCGGAGATGTTGCCAGAACTACCGAAGGAAGCGGTTTGGGCATCTCTATTGCAAAGAGCTTAACAGAGCTTCAGGGCGGAGAGCTGCGGCTTTACATTGACGGAGATTTATTTAAGGCGACTCTTGCGTTTCCTCTTAAGAAATAAGACGGATTCTCTCCCATTTACCGGTTAGATAACGGGTAAATGAGATGATATAATTAGCGGTCCAGCCAATTGGCACAACAAACCAGACGGCCTGGACCCCAATTACAGGCGCAAGCAAAGCCGCTCCCGATACACGGATTGCCAGATTCACCAGATTGGCAGCTGTAAACACCACCACATCTCCTGCTCCTCGTAAAAGCCCGTCAGTAATTGCCTTTAAGCCAATAAAGATATAGAAGAAAGAAATGAACCTCACATAGCTGATTCCTGTCGCGAACGCCTCCTGTGCACTGCTTTCATTTAAAAAGCTTCTTATAAACACCTCTCCAAGGCTCTCCATTATGACGCAGATTATCACTGCGAACGCCGCCGCCATCATACAGCAGACCCCATATCCTTTCCTGACGCGATCCGTTCTCTGAGCCCCCATATTCTGAGCCGTATACGTTGACATGGCATTCCCAAGCGCCAGCATTGGTACAATGCAGATGGATTCAATCCTGGTTCCTGCCGCAAATCCTGCCATTACAGCAGATCCGAACCCGTTTACAACTGACTGTACCAAAAGCATTCCAATGTGTACAATGGACTGCTGAAGTGTGGAGGGAATGGCTACCCGCATCATGTGAACCGTCATCTTCCAGTCGTAGATATGGAATAATTCTGTGGTTTCATAAGATCTAAGACGCCTTACCAGGATAAAAAACGATAAAACTGCCGACAGCCCCTGGGCAATTAAAGTTGCAACTGCGACACCGGATACTCCTTTATGAAACTGTGTCACAAACAAAAGATCCAGCACGATATTTAACAGGGAAGAGAATACCAGAAGATACAATGGCGTTTTAGAGTCTCCAAGAGACTGAAACACAGCTGCCTGAACATTATACATAAACAGAAAAGGCAGTCCCATAAAATAAATGCTTAAATAAACCGATGCCTGTTCAAAGACATTGGAAGGCGTATTCATAAGATGAAGAATCCGGTCATTAAAAACAAGGCCAAGTCCGCCCAGAACCACACCTATGGTCAGGAAATTTAGCAGTGTAGTGGAAATGGCTGTTTTCATATTGCCCGTCTGCTTCCCTCCAAGAAACTGTGATACCACCACAGAGCTTCCGATTCCTCCGCCCACAGCTATGGCAATAAATACATTGGTAATAGAGAAAGACGCCCCCACTGAAGCAAGGGCTTCTTCCCCAACAAAACGTCCCACAACAACAGAATCAATAATATTATAAAACTGCTGAAATAAATTGCCCAGGATCATAGGAAGTGCAAAAAGCAGGAGTGACCTCCCCGGCGGATCCGTGATCATGTTAATTTCTTTTTTCTGTTTTTTCATACCCATTATTCTGAACCGTTCCTATCCAAATATACGCCAGCCACAGATAAAATTGTTGCTCCACCAGGAGCTTAAGGCACGTTCCACCACACGTCCGTTGCTTGAGGAAGCATCGATTACCTTCCCGCCGCCTGCCACGATTCCCACATGGCCGCTGACCACGATAATATCTCCCGCCTGCAGACTTCCGAAGCTTGAAATCTTTGTGTATTTTCCAACACTTCTCCAACCGGAAGAAGTCAGATAGCTCTGACGTACACCAGCCTGATTTAAGGACCAGTATATAAAGCCGGAGCAGTCAAAGGAACCTGATCCTTTTGCTCCCCATACATAAGGACTTCCAAGCTTGGATCTCGCGATGGAAAGTAGTCCGCTTACACCGGAACCGCCTTTCACAGTGCCGCCTTTGCCGGAATCACTTCCAGAACCGCCGGAAGCTCCAGCCGATTTTACGCCGCTTCCAGTTAATTTATTCATGGTCATCTGACCAACGGCTCCATCTGATGAAAGACCGTTTCTGGTCTGGAACGCTTTAACGGCTTTTTCTGTTGCTTCACCGTAATAGCCGGTTACATTTCCTTTTGCCAGATACCCGTATTTATTTAAGAGCTGCTGGATTCTGGTGACAGAATCTCCCTGCTCTCCAAGCCCCATGCCATTGGGCTGGGCTTCAGAACTGTTTAAGGCAATTCTTGTTGATGGTCCCAGATACCCGTCTACTACAAGGTCATTTCGTGACTGGAACTGTTTAACAGCTGTTACCGTATCATTTCCATAAGCACCATCTGGTTCTGTGACTAAATATCCCAGAGCTTTTAAACGCTGCTGGCAGGCCAGCACTACGTCGCTCTTTTCTCCATAAGTCAGATAATTAGGACGGATCTCCTCACTGTAAAGCAGATTGATTGTCTGGCGCCCTACCTTTCCATCCACATTCAAACCGTTAACTTCCTGAAGTTTCTGTACCGCAACCTCCGTCTCATCTCCAAAAGTTCCTGAAACCTGCCCTGCATTTGCAAGATAACCCAATTCATAAAGACGGTTCTGAATCCTTGTGATGTCATCCCCCTGAACGCCCTTGGCAACCGCATAGTATTTAGCCGACGGAGACATAATGGAATTTAAGGTCTCCGGTCCAACAATTCCATCCTGAACCAGTCCATTCTGCCTCTGATAGGTCTTTACTGCAGCCTCTGTCACGTTTCCAAAATAATTGGTAGGTTCATCGTTATCCATAAAGCCGAGATTCATCAGCTGCTCCTGAAGACTTGCCACTACCGGATGCTCAACACCATTTCTTAAAAACTCAGGTATGGGGTTTTCCTTCCGTTCCGGAACCTCCTCAAGGCCTGGCAGTAAAAATCCTCCAGGTGTCAAAATGGTGATGGGCTGCTCTTTCTTTGTCTCAGAAACTACAGCGACGGCTGGTGTGGCAGCACCTGATTCCTTAGTATTTCCGCTTTCACTATTGCAGGCTGACAGGCAGGCTGCCGTCACTGCGGCCAGTAAAACCGGTCCTGCAAAACGTCTGTTCCAGTCTTTATCTATGTTCATCAATCAATTTCCTTTCCTATGTAAAATCAGGTCTATTTTAACACAATTTTGTCGGAAATGGAAAGGGAATTTATTTCATTGCCACATTTCCCCGGATATGATATAGTAAAAGTAAGAAATGCAGGTTAGTATACACTAACACTTCTCAATAGAAAGGAGGAAACTTATGACACCAATATTATGGGCTGCCGGAGGAACCGGTTTTACATTTTTGATGACAACACTGGGAGCTTCGGTTGTATTTTTCTTCCGCAAGGAAGTAAATCAATCTGTTCAGAGAGTTTTTCTGGGATTTGCGGCAGGCGTTATGATTGCAGCTTCTGTCTGGTCACTGCTGATACCTGCCATAGAAGAGGCTGAAGCAAAAGGAGGAATCGGCTGGATTCCTGCTGCCGGAGGATTTTTACTGGGCGTTTTGTTTTTAATTGTACTGGACACATATCTGCCCCATCTTCATCCAGATGTGAGCAGTCCCAAAATGAATAAAGCAGAAGGCGTTTCGTCTTCCTGGAAGCGTACCACATTGCTAGTGATGGCAGTTACACTTCATAATATACCGGAAGGTATGACCGTAGGTCTGGCTTTTTCCCTTGCAGCACAGCATGGGGGTGATCCTGCACTTTATACCTCAGCCATGGCTCTTGCCATCGGAATTGGCATTCAGAACTTTCCGGAAGGCGCTGCCATATCACTTCCCCTCAGACAGGAAGGTCTTTCTGCACGCAAAGCATTTATAAAGGGAAGCTTATCCGGATTTGTGGAACCTGTTTTTGGTATCCTGACAGTCATGGCTGCAGGCGGAATTGCTCCGTTAATGCCCTGGCTTTTGTCCTTTGCAGCGGGCGCCATGATGTACGTGGTAGTAGAGGAGCTGATCCCGGAGGCTCACTTGGGTGAGCATTCCAATGTGGGAACTTTAGGAGTCATGGCAGGATTTCTTGTGATGATGATTCTGGACGTTTCTTTAGGATGAAAAACGGGCCCTGGCAGATTTTTTCACTGACCAGGGCCCGTCTTGTTTCCTTTCGTTACACTTCTGTTTCTTTTCTGTCACTATACAGCTGGAACCGCTCCACAAGCTGCTCTAAATATGCAGCCTGGCTGGAAAGCTCCTCACTGGCAGCTGCACTTTCCTCTGCAGTAGCAGAATTTGTGTGAACGACTGCTGCGATCTGATTGACTCTGCCGGATACATTCTCCACCGACTCTGCCTGTTTTTCTGATGCACGGGTAATCTGATTAACTGTATCTACCACCTGATCCATGGTGTCTCTTACTACATTAAGTGAATGAGAAGTCCGTTCTGCGATACCCATTCCCTTTTCCACCGTGCTCACGGAGTTTTCAATTAAAATAGCTGTATTCTTGCTTGCTTCCGCACTCTTGCTTGCCAAGTTTCTGACTTCATCTGCAACAACAGCGAACCCCTTTCCGGCTTCTCCTGCTCTTGCAGCTTCCACCGCAGCATTCAGGGCAAGAATATTGGTCTGAAATGCGATATCCTCAATTGCCTTCATAATCTTTCCAATTTCCTGGGAAGACTGACTGATCTCCCTCATGGCATCGTTCATGGATACCATATGATGATTGCTTTCTTCCACCTCTGCCTGTGCCTGTTCCGTAAGCGTATTGGCTTTCTTTGCATGATCTGCATTATCCCGGATCTGTTCGGATATATGGGAAATAGCTTCCGTTAAATCCTCCAATGCCGTTGCCTGCTCAGTGGCTCCCTGTGACAGCATCTGGGCCGCATCAGAAACCTGATCGGAACTGACATCAACCTGGGCACTTGCTTCATGAATATCTCCAAGCGTACTGTTGAAGCTCTTTAAAATGGTAACAAAAGAGCTCTTTATTTCTGAAAAATCGCCTACAAAATCAGTGATCTGATCTCTCGGTACCGTTAAATCTCCCTTAGAAAGCCGTAAAAGTACTGAGGAAATCTCTGAAATATAGACATCAAGGGTCTTCATGGTAAAACGCAGGTTCTCTGCCAGACCGCCAAGCTCATCACCCGATTGATATGTAATATAGCGGACAGCCTTTAAATCTCCGTTTGCCATCTCCTTTGCTGCCAGATCCAGTTCCTTTAAAGGCTTTAAAATGGACTTGGAGAAAAAAACAGCCGTAACAGCACATAAGACAATGGTCAGCACCATAATTATGACACCTGCAAATAAATACAGATCACTTGATTTATTTGCTGACTGGACAAATCCCTGGGCATCTTTTGCCGCAAGATCACCCAGATTTACTGCCTGAGTTCTGACCTCTTCAATCTTTGGCTCATACGCACTTTTTACAAGGTTCCTCGCTTCATCAAGCTTACCGCCTGAAGTAAGGCTGAGCACATTTTCTCTTATCTGAGCTGTCTCTGAAATACCGGCCTGAATTTTTCCGAGAATATCCTTTTCTTCCTGAGTTCTTACCTTCTGGTTTAAGTCTGCTACTGCTTTTTGGATATCCTGGCTGTCCTGATCCATAACCGCCTTTGCTTCCTCAGTAGCTGAACTTAATTCCGCCTTTTTCACACTGGTCAGCCGGTAAAGTGCCATCTGACTATCCAAAATTCCGCGGCGTATTTCCCATGTGCTCTGTGCGGCTGAATATGGCTTGTCATATAAATCCTGTGCATTTCCTGCAATCTTTTTCATGCCCATTAAAAGACCTGAAAAAGCAATAATTCCAAATACAATAATCATACCAAAAGCAGCAAATACCTTTGCTCTTATCTTTAGATTCTTAAACACAATAACTCCTCCATGATCTATTTACCCTGTTGTTTACAGGCTTTGTACTGTTTACTATAGCACCAATCAAATACACCGTCAACCGCAGCACTTCCAATAAAATCCATATAATTGGTTAATTTTTCATACAAAAAAAAGATACCCAATCAACAGAATACTGCTTATTTCGGGTATCTTTGTTATATTGTTAATTTCCTATCGGATCTCATATTTATGCTTGGTGCGCAGTCTCGCCAGAGATCTGGCTAAGGATGCCTCAAAATGAGAATGCTCCTGAAGGCTCTTGCCCTGTCTTAACTGTTCCTCTGCTCTCTCCCTGGCTTCTTCGGCACGACGTTCATCAATGTCCTCAGGAAGTTCTGCAGTATCCACCAGCAGAGTCACACGGTTGTTGACAATCTGAACAAATCCGTTTCCTACTACAGCGTGGATCCATTTTCCGTTTTCATCCATCAGCCTCATCTCTCCGATGGCAACGGCAATAACCATATCTTCATGATGCGGCAGAACTGCCTTTTCACCATCTGCAAGAGGAATGATTAACTTCTGGCACGGTCCTTTGTAAAAAACCTTGTCACTGGCAAGTACCTGAAGGAAAAATGTACTTGTACTCACTGGCAGCACCTCCAAGTTAAGCCTGTAATGTCCGGGCCTTTTCTATTACTTCGTCAATAGTTCCTACATTAAAGAATGCAGCTTCCGGATACTGATCCATCTCACCGTCGACGATTGCTTTAAATCCACGGACAGTCTCCTTTAAAGGAACATACTTTCCGGCGATTCCCGTAAAGTTCTCTGCAACGGAGAAAGGCTGGGATAAGTACTTCTGTATCTTTCTTGCCCGGTAAACAGTCGTCTTATCGTCATCACCCAGCTCTTCCATACCAAGAATTGCAATGATATCCTGAAGTTCTTTGTATTTTTGAAGGAGCTCCTGTACTTTTCGCGCTACTTCATAATGCTCTTCCCCTACTACATCAGGCTCTAAGATACGGGAGTTGGATTCCAGAGGATCAACAGCCGGATAAATACCCTGTTCCACAATCTTTCTGGATAAAACCGTGGTTGCATCCAGATGAGCAAACGTAGTTGCCGGAGCGGGATCAGTAAGGTCATCAGCAGGCACATAAACAGCCTGAACCGATGTAACAGAACCATTTCTTGTTGATGTAATTCTTTCCTGCAGTTCACCCATCTCAGTCGCCAGAGTGGGCTGATATCCAACCGCTGAAGGCATACGTCCAAGAAGGGCAGAAACCTCGGAACCTGCCTGTGTGAAACGGAAAATATTATCAATGAATAAAAGCACATTTTTATGCTCCTCATCACGGAAATATTCCGCCATGGTAAGCCCTGTTTCAGCAACACGCATACGTGCGCCCGGCGGCTCATTCATCTGACCGAATACCAGAGCAGTTTTTGCAATTACTCCGGATTCTCCCATTTCAGTCCATAAGTCATTTCCTTCACGGGAACGCTCTCCAACACCGGTAAAAATGGAATATCCGCCATGCTCGGTTGCGATATTATGAATCAGTTCCTGAATTAAAACGGTCTTACCAACACCGGCACCTCCGAACAAACCAACCTTACCGCCCTTGGCATAAGGAGCAAGAAGGTCGATTACCTTAATACCTGTCTCCAGGATTTCTGCAACCGGACTCTGCTCTTCAAATGGAGGCGGGTCTCTGTGAATGACCCACTTGGGTCCTTCCTTTAACTCTTCTCCATTATCGATGGTATCACCAAGAACATTAAATAAACGTCCTAAAGTCTGCTCGCCAACAGGAACTTTAATACCTTCTCCCGTAGCGGTTACTTCCATATCCTTACACAGACCTTCACTGGAAGCCAGCATAATACAACGGACTGTGCTGTTGCCCATATGCTGGGCAACTTCCATTACGCAGCGTCTCCCGTCATTATCCACCTCAAGGGCGTCCTTGATGCAGGGAAGGTCGCTGCCCTCTAAAAATTCCACATCTACTACAGGTCCTAAGACCTGAACGATTTTGCCTTTATTCATAATCTGTTACTCACAGTCGTGAGGACTCCTCCTCTCTCAAATTATGGAAAATACGATAAGCCTAAGCTTTCTTTTGCTTCTTCTTCTGAGCCTTTGCTCCGCTGATTACCTCAGTAATCTCCTGGGTAATTGCGGCCTGGCGCACCCGGTTATAGGTAATTGCCAGACCATCAAGCATTTCCTGGGCACTTTTCGTAGCTGCCTGCATTGCCATCATTCTGGAGTTCTGCTCGCTGGAATAAGATTCCACCAGCCCTCCATAAATAAATCCTGCAATATAGTTAGGTACAATCGCGTCAATCACTGCCTGTGGTGATGGCTTCATGGTGATTTCCTCTAAATGAACATTCAAAGGAACATTCTGTCCCGGACGATTCTTGGGAATAGGCAGAAGCTGCTGTATTTCGGCTTCCATTTTCATCGCATTGACCATTCTGGTATAGATCATATACACTTCATCAAGTTTCCCTGACAGAAAATAATCAACGATCTTCTCTTCTATAATTCTTGCACGGCTCATATTCGGTTTCTGTACTGTATAGCGGAAATCCTGTTCCACCGGTATTCCTTTTTTAGAAAAATACTGCTGTCCCAAATCGCCTACTACAAACAGGGTGGGATTCCCTCCCTTGTCAATCTGTTCCTGAGCCAGCTTAAAAACGTTGTGATTATAAGCACCTGCAAGACCCTTATCTGCTGTTACTACGATATATCCGATTTTACGGTCCTCTTTTTTGATCTCTGGCCGGGTATCTAAATACTGGTCATCAATGTCGGGCGTATGCCTTATGATTCTGTCAATGGTTCTTTGCAGCCCGTAAAAATAAGGCTCCGTATCAGTCAGGGCTTTTCTGGCCCTTTTTAACTTTGACGAGGAAATGGTATACATCGCATTGGTTATTTTCATGGTACTCTTAATGCTGTTCATCCTGCTTTGTATTTCTCTCGCATTTGCCATATTTTACACCCGTTTCTGTTTAAATTCTGCTACCCCGTCGAGGATCTTCTGTTTCAGTTCATCAGATAATGCCTTTGTTTCCTCGATCTCTTTGACAATTTCCGGATGAACGCTCTCAAAGAAATCAAGTAAATTTCTCTGAAATTCCTTCATCTTGGGAACTTCCACATCAAGTAAGAGGCGGTTATTGGCTGTAATCAGGCTGATCACCTGTTCATGAAGGCTTAATGGATGACACAAAGGCTGTTTTAACAGTTCCGTTAAACCTCTTCCGAACTGAATCTGCTCCTTGGTTGCCGCATCAAGATCAGAACTGAACTGGGTAAAAACCTCCATCTCGCGGCACTGGGCCAGATCGATACGAATGCTTCCCGCTGCTTTTTTCATCGCTTTTGTCTGAGCTGCACCGCCTACACGGGATACGGACAGACCGACGTTAACTGCAGGTCTCATACCGGAGAAAAAGAGGTCACTCTCTAAAAAGATCTGTCCATCTGTAATAGAAATAACGTTTGTTGGGATATAGGCAGATACGTCTCCAGCCTGTGTCTCGATGATAGGAAGAGCTGTAATGGATCCGCCTCCCAGTTCCTCCTTTAAGCGGCTGGAACGCTCCAGAAGCCTTGAATGGAGATAGAAAACATCACCTGGGTATGCCTCACGTCCCGGAGAACGCTCCAGAAGCAAAGATAAAGCACGGTATGCTACCGCATGCTTGGAAAGATCATCATATACGATCAGTACGTCTTTGCCTTTATACATGAAATACTCAGCAAGTGCTGTTCCCGAGTAAGGTGCAATATACTGCAGTGGAGCCGGTTCACTGGCTGTTGAGGACACTACAATGGTGTAATCCATGGCGCTGTAATGAGTCAGGGTGTTTACAAGCTTGGCAACAGTTGATGCTTTCTGGCCGACTGCTACGTATACGCAGATAACATCTTTCCCCTTCTGGTTTAAGATGGCATCTACTGCAATCGAAGTTTTACCTGTCTGACGGTCTCCGATAATTAACTCTCTCTGTCCGCGTCCAATGGGAAACATGGAGTCGATTGCAAGAATACCGGTTTCCATGGGAACAGATACGCTCTTTCTGTCGATGATACCAGGTGCCTCATTTTCAATTGGGCGGAAATCATCAGAAGGAATCTCTCCTTTCCCATCAATCGGAGCTCCCAGTGCATTAACTACTCTGCCGACAAACTGATCACCAACCGGAATTCCGGCACGTCTCTTTGTCCTTGTAACCTTGCAGCCTTCCTTAATATCGCGGTCTGAGCCAAAGAGAATACAGCCGATATCCTCTCTTCTGATATCCTGAACCATTCCCTTGACACCGTTATCAAATATAACAATTTCGCCGTACATCGCATGGTCAATTCCGTAAACCGTTGCAATGCCGTCGCCTACGCTTAAGACAGTTCCCACTTCCTGGTCTCTGGCATGAGCGTCATAATCCTTAATTTCACTTCTCAATATAGAAATAATTTCATCTGAATTGATGGAAGCCACGTTTTTCACCTCCGCATTATATTTTGTTCTAATTGTCTCAGACGTCCCTTTAAACTCCAGTCAGTCTCCACATCTCCGACACGGAGGATGAAGCCACCGATTAAACCGGGGTCTTCGATCATGCAGAGTCTTACTTCCTTTTTCTCATACTTCCTGCAAAGCATGGCCTTAATCTCACGGATCTGTTCTTCATCCGGTTCCGTTACATAATAAAGCGCAGCTTCTAAAATCCCCGCTTCCTTACATACCTTGGAACGCCACGCCTCAAATATTTCTTCTGTAAGATCTATATCACGGCGATCGACCAGTACCTTTAAAAAGGTTCTGACAGATTCGTCAAATACCCGCTCAATAATCCGGTGCTTGCTGGTTTTGGGAACCACAGGGCTGTTTAAGACACGCTTAAGCTCCGGCACTGTTTTAAGCGCCAGAGCCGCATCCTCTATCACCTTCCCGGGAAGGGAGAGCTCATACAGCACCTGCCCGTAATTAATTGCTGCCTGCGTCATGGGAATCACCTGCTTCTGCTAAAAATGAATCATAAAGCGCCTGATTTGCTTTTGCGTTCGTTTCCTGACCAACGACCTTGGCTGCCGCCGCAATCACCAGACCTGCAATTTGGGCTTTTGCTTCACGCATTGCTTTTTCCTGATCAGCTTCCGTCTTCTTCTGGGCTTCGCTGATCACACGTCCCGCATCTTCCTGTGCATCCTTTAAGATCCTGTCATACTGGGATCTCGCCTGGATTTTCGCTTCCTCAATCAGCCTTGCGCCCTCTTCTCCAGAAGCGGCCAGCTTCTCTTCATACTGCTTTTTCAAAACTGCTGCCTGCCCTTCAGAAGACCTTGCATTGCTGATGCTCTGCTCAATCATCGTTTGCCGTTTATTTATGACATTCATAACCGGCTGAATCAGGAAATGCCTCAGCAGAAAATACAGGACGATGAGATTCACGATATTCCATACAAAGTTCATATCCAGTCTAAGCATCTGTATCGCCTGCCTTTCTATTATTTTTTTCCATGTACATCCTGTCGGTATAAATTATTTAAGGAATAAAATGATAAGAATGGCCACAACGAAACCATAAATAGCGGTTGCCTCCGCAAGTGCACAGCCAAGTAACAGCATTTTGCTGATCTTGCCTTCTGCTTCCGGTTGTCTTGCAATAGCGTCTGTTGCTTTTGATGTTGCGATACCAATACCGATTCCTGCTCCTAAACCTGTAAATACTGCGATTCCTGCTCCAATTGCTGCAAACATAATTATTTCTCCTTTTTCATCAATAATTTTATTCTAATGCTTCTTTCATGAATAGACCTGTTAAAAATACAAATACGTACGCCTGAATCAATCCGTCAAAAATGTCAAAATACATGGTAAACGGAATTGGTACAATGAAACCCGCTACCTGCTTGATCAGCTCCATTACTACGAATGATCCTAAAACATTACCGAATAACCGCATGCACAGCGACAACGGCCTGATAAACAATTCCATGATATTCATTGGGGTTAATAACGGCATAGGCTCTGCAAATGCCTTCAGAAAACCTTTTCCCCCTTTTTTATGAAAACCAGAATATTCTATCAGCACAATGCTCATAACCGCAAGTGCAGCAGTGGAATTTAAATCCTTGGTGGGAGGCTTAAAGCCTATGATGCCGATTAAGTTCGCCACACCGATATAAATTGCCACAGAAATCAGATAAGGGATGTAGCGTTTCCCTTCCTCACCGATCAGACTTTCAAAAAAATTGTAAAGTCCGCCGATGGCCATCTCAAGCACCTGCTGTTTCTTTCCAGGATTCTCAACCTGTAGATTCCTAACCAGGATGATGGAAAGGACAGTCAATGCCAACATGATTACCCATGTCACCACTACGGATTCAGCGATTGGAATGCCGCCGAATATCGGAATGGTAAAGACCGTTTCGCAGTTCAGTTCCTCTAATAACTTCTCTGCCAGCTCCTCCGTAATGCTCACTTCCTTTCTTAGAGACTGTTCTTCTCCTTTATGGTTCCCAATCAACCATATTGTACGCGTAAATATACAATGTTGTTTGAGTATACCGTGTATCATACTTTCATCTGCAAAAATTGTCAACTTTTTGTCTAATTCATAACATCTTATTAATGCTCACAATTGTTTGAACATTTGGAACAATTTTAACTGCCTTAATTCTGAATTTATTATTAATTTTTTAACCTAAATTGTAAACGAATTGTAAACTTACCGTTTCCAAACGAATTTTTCTAGGTTATATGTAGAATTTTTTTCTAATATTTTGTGTAAAATGCCATGTATTTTTTTTCGTTTTTTCAATTCATCGTCATAAGTAACGAATGAAAGTCTAAATTAGGTAAATTAGATGGGTAAAAAACCAGTTACTATTTTACCGTGCTAAAGCGTTACTATCAAAACACACAAATGCTCCCGTGTATTTACATATCATTTTAAATGTCTCTCTTCCTATTAAAATGATATGTATACTGGAAGATTAAGGAAAAAATAATCCTGACTTTCCGGCCCTCCTTCAAGGAGCATCAAAGTCTTTAGAACAAGTATTACATATTCTTTACTGTAATATGCTTGTTTTCTTTTTATTTATCCTATAAAATTGTTCCATCACAATGTGAACGGAATAAGGAGCATTGTCATGGACGACAAACATCAGCTATTAGACAGAATTTTAGAAGGTCGGTATTTAACGCCGGTATTTCAGCCAATAGTTTCGCTTGTGGATGGAAAAACCTACGGCTACGAAGCATTAAGCCGCATTTCAAAAAAAGAACTTGAAATGAATATTGAGGAAATGTTTCAGACAGCATTTAAGTACAATAAGTCCTGGGAGCTGGAAACCCTGTGCAGGGTAAAAGCGCTTGAACACTCGGTCTATATGGAACGGGGAAAAAAACTTTTTCTCAATGTGAACTGTAATATTATTTATGACAAGACCTTCAGGGAAGGTTTTACCAAAGCAAACTTACAAAAATTCGGATTAAATTCCAATGACATTATCTTTGAAATAACAGAGCGCGTCTCCATATTGGATACCCATGCATTTACATCAGCAGTGGACCACTACCAGAAGCAGAATTACGGAATTGCCATTGATGATGTGGGTGCCGGTTATTCCGGTCTTAATATTATCGCCGATGCCAGACCTGATTTAATAAAGCTTGACATGAATATGATAAGAGATGTACATAAAGATGAGACGAAGCAGATGCTGATTAAAGCACTGTCCGAATTTGGAAAAAACGCAGGAATTCTTGTAATTGCCGAAGGAATTGAAACAGAAGCGGAATTGGATACATTAATCGGTCTGGGTGTGGGCTATGGCCAGGGTTTTTTTCTGGGCTTTCCAGACCAGGATTTCAAGGATATTTCCAAAGAAAAGGCCGACTTAATCAAAAGTTGTCAGGCTAAAAGTTATATCAGAAAGAGCAAGACCTCCATCTATCCCATGGCCGGATATTTATCACGTTCAGGCCACACCTTTTCCCCTTATGAAAAAGCTCTGAAAATATACGAGACACTCCAGAATGACCCCTCTATTACTGAATTCACAGTGACAGAAGGGGGATCTGCCGTTGGCTTCATGACAAGAACTTCCCTGATCGAAAAATTTGGCGGCAGATACGGTTTTAGTCTTAACTCAAAAAAAAGCATACAGCAGCTGACCAGCAAGAACTTTCTCAGCGTGAATTATGATATGCCCGTCAATCAGGTTTCCAAGCTGGCCATGCAGCGGCAATATGAGCAGCTTTACAATCCTATTGTTGTGGAAAAGCAAGGAAACTACTGGGGTATCGTCACTATCAAAGATCTTCTTGAAGCCTGTACAAAGGTGGAAGTGGATACCGCTATGCACTCCAATCCGCTGACAGGTCTGCCCGGTAACCTTTTGATCGACCAGGAAATTTTATACCGGGTTCTCGGCGATGCTCCCTATTGTATCATATATTTTGATATTGATAACTTCAAATCCTACAATGATGCATACAGCTTTCAGTCCGGAGATATGATGCTTATGCTTCTTGCCGACACTCTGAAAAAAGCAGCTGTCAAAAGTGAATTTATCGGACATATCGGAGGGGATGATTTTATCGTTATCTGTGATTACCATGAGGCAGAGAAATACTGCGGGGAGGTCATTGATCACTTTTCTTGCCGGGTTCCTTCCCTGTACCATAAAGATGATATCGACAGAGGGTATATCATATCCAAAAACAGGCGGGGACTTACGGAAGAATTCCCAATTGCAAGTCTGTCCGTGGCAGGGATTTCAAACCGGACAAAGGCCTATAAAAATATAGATTCCTTCTCAGCAGACATTGCTGAGCTTAAAAAGAAATGCAAAAGGCAGACTGGAAGCTATTATGAAATAGTATAAATGAAAGTCTTCTCCTTTCATCATCCATATGATAAGATAATCATGTATAAAAACACTTAAGAGAAAGGATACCGGAACATGGGTAAAGTATGGAAAGTAAAAGTTGATGAAAAGGAGTACAAGATCAGGCTGAAGGGGAGTAAGGTTCTTGTGAATAATGAAGAAAACAAACTGAAGGACTTCCTGGTTAAGCGAGAGTGGTTTCAAACTGCTTATGCCTTAAATATTGGTACGAAAAAGGCTTTGCTGATCATAAGCTCCCTGATCGGAGGAACTAAGCTGGTGATTGACGAGAAAGACTGTGCAACGGGGGAAACATATATTCCGGTTAATATTCCTAAATGGGCATATGTCTTCATGGCATTGCACATGATAAATCTTATAAATGGTCTTTTGGGAGCGGCAATTGGTTTAATTGGCTGTTCTGCTACCGTTTCTATTTCTTCCAACAGCAAAATACATATAGCCGCAAGAGTGGTCCTGGATTTAGTTGTGCTGATTTTAGTATATGCTTTGGTTTTTGGAATTGGATTTTCAATAGCACAGTTATAAGGAAGGAAAGATAAAAATGAATATATTTAAGGAACTTATATTATCACTTTATGATTTTAAAAGCTACAAAGAATTTGTTAAAAACAAACGCATGAAGGTTTTTTTGGCAGGAGTTGTTCTAATGGTCATCTATTTTTCACTGACCATGATTGTTCCATTTTTAAGATTTCAGTTTAAAACAGGGGGATTTGTAAAAATCATAGAAGATTATGTTCCTGATTTTAAGCTGAGCGGCGGAACGCTTTGGGTTGAGGAGCCTGTTGAATATGAAGAGGGCGGTATGTATATTTATATAAATACCTCTCCGGATACCTCTTTTTATGATGCGGATGAGATCGGAGAATATATTGCAGATTATTATCAGGTAATTCTGATGGATTCAGAAAAGGTAATTATAAAGAATAAAGGCGAAATTATAGAAAGATATTTTTCCGATCTTGACATGGATTTCAGCAGGGGAAAGCTTCAGCAGTGGGTCCCCAGTGCCTATCTTATTATAATAGCTTTTATGCTTCTGGCGTTTATATTCATGACAGCGTTGTTTTTCTTCGGTGTTCTGGTGGTTGCCCTTATTGGAATGATAGCCTCCTCCTGCATGAAGTACCGTCTGACCTTTGGACAGTTGTATCAAATGGGAGTCTATGCCAGAACGCTGCCTTTATTACTCAAGGCAATCGTATCCTTTCTACCATTTTCCATACCGATGTTTGGTATTATTAATTTTGGACTTTCAGTGCTGTATATTGTTCTTGCCATTCAGAAGATGAAGGAATCTGATCTGGAAAAGCCCATGGAATTTGTTTCAGAACAGAATGATTATTTCAGATAAACAAAATTATCTTATTGTATCTCAATTTATATTTTGGAAAGGAAGTCAATGTTTTAAAGGTAAAGGGCATTTACTTTCACAAAGATTACATAGTAATAGAAGATTCAAAGAATCATAAGTCCCGTATTGTTTCCCTTGTCTGGAATTTGCAGATATACTTACACAGCTTTCTGGATTATCGTGTGTTCATTGGGGTATAGAATAACTATATCCTTTCCGTTGTACGGGTTGGGGATAAAACAGCTAGGAAGGTTCAGGACACATGTCCTGAACTTTCTTATTCTCGGTGTATCTCAATTTTGTTTCCGGATCCTGACAGCTGCGGTATAATTGAGATACAAATTTCACTTGACATCTTCATTTGGATAGAATATGCTAAAGATAGCCAAGAAACTTAATATGTGCATTACGCACAAAGCGAAACCCCGGAGAGGGCTAGTCTCCGGGGTTTCTTTTCGGTTAGTTGTCCATATTGCCTCGGTCTAACCATTTGCGTATGTAATAGCCAACTACATCTGCCATGACCGATACTAAGAAACAGATAAAATAATAGTACCTCAATCAATCTTCCCGATCAGCCGGAGCTTCTCTGGTCGGTAACTTGGTTGAGATACACTTTTTACTTGTATAATTTTCCATTTATAATATAATTAAATACATAAAGCGTGGTGTTTTTTTTGATAATATCGGGAGAGAAAAAGATGATTAAAACTGAAAATAATATAAATTGGTCTAACTGTTATCTAGAAGTAGATCAATTGGGTATTTCAATAGATGCGCTGGAACATGAATATAAATTACCTACCATTCAACAAACATTTGAATTTGTGGAAATTGCGGAATTGTTTATCAACGCAACATCACAAAAACTAGGACTTGATTTTATGTCATCTTTTACTATTAATAATAATATCAATCAGGAACATTATCAAATGTATTTTGACCTTTATGATATTAGCAATGGAAAAATAACTATATATAGTATAATAGACGAAAAGAGAATTACCAAAATATTGACAACTACCGACAACGAGTATTTGGATTTAGTTTCAAGCGTTATAAAGCGTGAATATTCAAGAATACCTAAGATACTAGGATATGAGATAGATGAGAAGTACATTAAAATAGAAGTTAATATGTAAAATAATATTTTCACAAACAAAAAGAAGTACTGTCCCCCGACGTTCCCACCCGTCAAAGACAGTACTTTTTTTACCCTTAAGTCCTTCCCAAAGGACAAATAGATTCCGACCATTATTTTTACACAAAGGAAAAGCACCGACCCCGCAGCTCTCCGTCTGCAAAACCAGTACTTTTTTACTGCGCCTTCAGGGACTCGAACCCTGGACAAATAGATTAAGAGTCTACTGCTCTACCAACTGAGCTAAAGGCGCCTGTCTTTCGTTTTTTCGGTGTGCTCTCGTCTCAAGCACGTGTGTAATTATATAACCGTATCCAACAAAAGTCAACACCTTTTTTACAAAATATTTACAACTTTTTCGAATTTATTTATTATTCGTATTTTTTTTCAAATTTCCACCCAGTGTTTTGTTCACTTCCACAAAAGATTTATTCCATGTAAGCATTTTTTTATTTAGCTCTGTTTTATCGCTGGTCGCCTGCAGAAGCTTATTTGTTACCTTATCTTTCATTCCCATGGCCTGCTCACCTGCCTCACCTTTTGGTTTATTATATGCAAAACCGGTCTCCTGGTTATAAAAAGGAGACCGGTAATTATTTTTTACATATTAACGGCAGGCAACCAGCTTGTAAATAGGATTTCCCTTGGAGGAAAATTTCTCTTCGTACTCCGTCATTACATTTCCAGCCCCCATCTCGCTGTGATGCAAATCATAAGTGAAATCCACAATCTTCCAGCCTGCCCTTGGAATGGCTTCCAAAGAATAATCAAACAATCCTCTGTTATCTGTTTTAAATTCTACAACTCCGTCCGGTCTTAAAATCTGATTATATACCGCCATAAAATCTTCAGACGTAAGCCTGCGTTTTTCATGCCGGTCCTTAGGCCAGGGATCTGAAAAATTGAGATAAATCTTTTCAACCTCTCCCGGCGCATAAATATCAGCCAGATTCTTGGCATCTACGCACATGAAGTAAATATTGTCCAGCTCCAGATCAGCCCGTTTCTGCAATCCCCGCAGCAAGACACTGGGATACCGCTCGATGCCGACATAATTAAATTCCGGATGAAGTGCGGCCAGTTCCATGATGAAACGGCCCTTTCCCATGCCGATTTCTATTTCTATTGGGTTTTCATTTCCAAATACTTCCTTCCAGCATCCTTTTTTCCCGGATGGATTCTGAATTACATAAGGACTCGTGGCGATTTCCTCTTCCGAACCGGGGATGTGACGTAGCCTCATATTTTTATTCCTCCAATTAATCATCTTTCCAATTCACAGCCTTTAAGGGCGTATGGCAGATAGATTGTATCATATAGGATATAAAATGCGCAAGTTCATGAAAGGAAATCCCTGTATTTATATGCGCCCCCGTATATTTTTTAATTTTCTCTTACAAATTGAAAATCAACAAAATAACAGGTGCGCAATTTATTATAATCTAGTATAATGTCTGTATATTAGGATATAACCGTTTTGCAAAGGAGGAAATACATGGGAACTACAGATAACAGTCTCTGGATCAAAATCCAGCAGGGTTTGAGGGAAACCGAGGCGCTCATGAACCAGAAGCAGTACAATATGGTCATGATCAAAGCCCGCCAGACTCTGGAATATATGATTCATTTTCTTGCCGAAAAGGCTTTGATTGTGGAAACCGATCTGGCTGACAGCATTGATCAGTTATATGAAGGACGATTTATTTCCCAGGCTGTCAAAGACCACTACCATCGGATACGGGTTCTTGGTAATAAAGCAGTACATGAAGGCAATGACAGCCCCTATGATGCTTCTGAAGCCTGTAAACTGCTTGCTGCTGAAGTCACTGCCTTTACAAACGCATTTCACAGAAGCCGTCAGGACGGACAGGCCCAGAGACCGCGCACCGCAGGAGTACAGGCTGCTCCCATAGCATCAAGAGCGTCATCACAAAGAGCCGCTGCAACAACAGACGAACCCAAAAGGACAGGGACACCTCAAAGATCAGGTTCAGGATCTTCCCATAGAGCCGCTCAGAGCTCCGGTACAAGGTCTGCCCAAAGACCTGCTCAGGGCTCAGCCACAAGGAACGACAGACGTCCGGCTCCTCAAAGCAGAAGCAGGCGCCGCAACAGAAAAAAGAATTCTGATTTATCCGGATTATTAAAGCCGCTTCTTATATTTCTGCTTCTTTTTGTTATCGTGCTGATTATTGTAAAGCTGATACCAGGGAAAGATAAAAAGAACGAAACTATGCCTACAGAGATTTCAACTGAAATCACTTCAGAGGCAGTATCTACCACTGCGGAAGCTTCCACAGAGCCTACGGAAGCAGAAACAGATCCTCCTAAAGTTTATACAACCAAAAGCAAACTTAATGTACGGTCCAAGCCCGCCTCCGACGGCGCAAAGCTTGGAAGTCTGGCTTCCGGTACTGTTGTGGAGTATGTGGATACCTATGATGATAAATGGACGGTTATCATGTTTGAAGGCAAACAGGCCTATGTTGCAACTGAATTCTTAACCGTAACGGAAGGAACAGGCGAATCACAGTCAGAATCAGAATCGGCTTCAGAAAGCACAAAAGCAGCCGGCCAATAATATTTTAAAGCGAAGAATCAGAAGTGAGACACTTTTGGTCTTCGCTTTTTTTGTTTACAATGCATAAGCAAAGTCTCATCGGTATACCTTATATTTATGTTGAAATTAAGCCAACAAATGGATTATTTCTAAAATACTATGGAAATTTTTTTAAATTGTAGTATTATTATTAATTAGAACCTTTTTATTTAGTTCACTATTCACAAAAGGAGGGCAAAAAATGGATGCTGTGATTGATAAAATATCTGAGATCGAATCAGCTGCCACTTCCATCATGGAACATGCCAATGAACAGAAAAAGGCGTTTGCAAAAGAAACGGAAGAACGCACTGCTGCATTTGATGCCCAGCTGGAAAATGAAACAGAAAAAGAAATAGAAAAACTGAAAGCAGGTATGGAAATCAAAATGAACCAGCGCTTAAAGAAGCAGCAGGATGAATTGCAGAAAATCTTAGAGGCAATGGAAAAAAACTTTGAAGTCCATCATACCCAATATGCAGAGGAACTATTCAACAACATGATAAAGGAGTGATTAAATGGGAAATCTGTTATCCTACAGCGGTTTGACAACCAAGGTACGGGCGATGGAAAGCCATCTGATCACAGACAGCCAGTTCCGGGATATGGCAGCTCTTGAAACAGTTTCCGATGCAGTGGAGTATTTAAGGCATTTAAAAGCCTATGAGGGACTGTTTTCTGATCTGGACGACGAAAAACTTCACCGGGGTGCGATTGAACAGCGGCTTATCCTGTCCCTGTATCAGGATTTTGCAAAACTCTACCGTTTTTCCAACTTAACGCAGCGTAAATTCCTTGACTTGTATTTTATGCACTTTGAAATCGATATCCTGAAAAAATGTTTCCGTAATGCGATGGGACAGAACCGGCTGGATATCGATCTTTCTGTATTCAGGGACTTTTTTTCCAGACACTCCTCACTGGATTTAATGAAGCTTTCCTCTTCCTCGAATTTACGTGAATTTATAGCAAATCTGGAAGGATCCATCTATTATGACCTGCTGGCACATTTAGAGGAGGGATCCGAAACGACCCTGTTTGATTATGAAGTACATTTAGATCTTCTCTATTTTAAAACAATCTGGAAAGTAATGAGCAAATATTTAAACAGGAAGTCACAGGAACTTTTGATCCAGTGTTTTGGCAGCAAGCTGGACTTACTCAATATTCAGTGGATTTACCGTTCCCTCAAATATTACCATTTGAAATCTGCTGATATTTATGCACTGCTTGTTCCTTTCCATTATCATTTAAAAAAGGACCAGACTGTGAAGATGGTTGAGGCCGGTACCATGGATGAATTTTTTTCTGTTTTAAAGACCACCTATTATGGTCAGAAGGCGGATATGGATATAAGGGAGAAACCGGACTTAGAACAGCTTACCAGTGAAGTTCTCGATAAAATATACCGTTCCACAAGCAGACAGAATCCTTATTCCATCGCAACATTAAATTCCTATCTTTATTTAAAGGAGGAGGAAATTCAAAAAATAATTACACTCATAGAGAGTATCCGGTATCAGCTGAAACCGGAAGAAATTATCTCCTATGTAGTAAAACAGTAAAGGGGGTTGCTTTTCCTGTGATTGAAAAAATGAAGTTTTTAAGTATCACCGGACCGAAAGAGGATATAGACCGGGTTATTGATACCTATTTATCCAAATATGAAATTCATTTGGAAAATGCGTTGTCTGAATTAAAAACGGTAAAGGACTTAAGACCTTATATCGAGGTCAATCCGTATAAGGACACGTTTCAGCGTGCCCAGGAGCTGTGCAGACTTCTTCCGGAAAACAGCACTGATTCTAACGTAAAGGATGTATCGGTTGAAAAAGCAGCAAAAATCGTTGAGGAAATCGGATCCCAGGTGGGAGAACTTACCGCCTCGCAGGCAGCCATTGAGGAAAAAATCAATGCCTTAAACCAATCTCTGGATAAAATCATCCCGTTTACGGGACTGAATTACGATTTGAGCTCCATACTACATTTTAAGTACATTAAATTCCGATTCGGGCGCATTTTACATGAATACTATAACAAATTTGAAAGCTACGTTTACGACACCATAGACACAGTCCTGTATAAATGCCGGGAGGATTCGGAATATGTCTGGCTGGTTTACTTCGTACCGGATACGGTATCGAACCAGATTGATGCCATTTATTCGTCCATGCATTTCGAACGTTTCTTTGTGCCTGATGAATATAAGGGCACACCTTCCGATGCCATTCATACCCTGCAGGATAAAATAAAGATTCTTGAGACGGAAGAAAATGCCGTCAAAAAGAAATTATCGCAGATACTGGAAACGAGGCGGGGTGAACTTTTATCTGCCCTTCACCGGCTGGAAACCTTCTCCACCAATTTTAATGTGAGAAAGCTTGCCGCGTGTACCAAACAGAATATCAATACCTTTTACATTCTCTGCGGCTGGATGAGCTGCCGGGATGCCAGGGCTTTTCAGAAAGAAATCTCGGATGATAAGAAGACGTTCTGCATTGTGGAAGATGATCACAGCAACATTATGAGCGATCCTCCAACCAAACTGCTGAATCCACGGCTGTTTCAGCCATTTGAACTGTTTATTAAGATGTACGGTCTGCCGGCATATAATGAGATTGACCCCACTATTCTCATCGGAATTACTTATTCATTCCTGTTTGGATTCATGTTCGGGGATGTTGGGCAGGGACTTTGCCTCCTCTTTGGCGGATTTCTTCTTTTCCGTCTGAAAAAAGCCAGCCTGGCGGCCATCATTTCCTGCTGCGGATTCTTTTCCACCATATTCGGATTCCTCTTTGGCAGCGTCTTCGGGTTTGAGGATGTGATACATGCCATATGGCTGCGGCCAATGGAACATATGACGAACCTGCCGTTTATAGGCAAGCTGAATACCGTATTTATTGCGGCAATCTGCATTGGTATGGGAATTATACTTCTTAGCATGATTTTGAATATTATTAACAGTGTCCGGTCAAACGATCCGGAACGGACGTTTTTTGATACCAACGGCGCGGCCGGACTTGTCTTTTATGCAAGCCTTGTCCTTACCATTGTTCTTTATATGACGGGCAACCCCATTCCGGCATCCGCAATTTTATTTTTAATGTTCGGTCTTCCGCTTCTCGTCATATTCTTTAAAGAACCGCTTACTGCCCTGCTGGAAAAGAAAGCGGCAGGACTGCCGGAAGGAAAAGGCATGTTTGTAATACAGGGATTTTTCGAACTCTTTGAAGTTCTCCTAAGCTATTTTTCCAATACACTGTCCTTTGTCAGAGTGGGGGCTTTTGCAATCAGCCATGCAGCCATGATGGGGGTCGTATTAATGCTTTCCGGCGCAGAGGCTGGAAACCCCAACTGGATTGGTGTGATCTTAGGCAACTTGTTTGTATGCGGTATGGAGGGACTGATTGTGGGAATTCAGGTCCTTCGTCTGGAATATTATGAATTATTCAGCCGTTTCTACCGTGGAACCGGCCGTGCATTTAAACCTTACGGAAAGAAAAATTAATCATTTCAGGAGGAAACCAATATGTCAACATTAGTAAAATTTACATTAGCAGCTGCATTACTTTTAAGCATCGCCGTACCGTTCGGAGCATTTGCCATGGGCGAGAAATCAAAAGGGCGTTATAAAAAAGCGCTTGGAATTAACTTACTCCTTTTCCTTGGTACAATAGCCGTTTCCGGTATTTTTCTCTTTAACGGTCAGGCGGAAGCTGCAGAGGCCGCTTCAAATACTGCCGGAAGCGTTGCAGGCATGGGTTATTTAGCTGCCGCTCTTTCTACCGGCCTTGCCTGCATCGGCGGCGGAATCGCTGTTTCCGCAGCAGCAAGTGCAGCTCTGGGTGCCATCAGCGAAGATGGCTCCATACTTGGTAAATCATTGATCTTCGTAGGTCTTGCCGAAGGTGTCTGTCTCTATGGCCTGATCATATCCTTTATGATCCTGGGTAAATTATAATATATGAAAATGTATCTGATCAGCGACAATGTTGATACCTGGACAGGAATGAGACTGGCTGGTGTGGAAGGCGCTGTCGTTCATGAAAAAGCAGAATTGAAGAGCCAGCTTGATAAGGTTCTGGCCGACAAAGAGATCGGGATCATCCTCTTGACGGAAAAATTCGGAAAAGCATTTCCGGACATCATCAATGATGTGAAATTAAACCGCAAGCTGCCGTTAATCATTGAAATCCCTGACCGCCACGGCACCGGCCGCAAGCCCAACTTTATCACGGACTATGTCAACGAAGCAATCGGATTAAAACTATAAGAAAGAGGTGGTCATCTTGACAACTGAGGAAAAATTGCAGCACTTCCTTGAGTTTTGTATGGAAGATGCCAGGTCCCGCAGTGCAAAGATGCTTGATGAATATACTGCTGCCTTAGAGCAGACCTTTTCTGAACATCAGGAGGATGCAAAACGCAGATCAAAACAGCAGGTGGCATCAGAAAGCGAACAGATCGAAAGAGAGATTAACAAACGGCTCTCCTTAGAACAGATCGGCACAAAACGTGAATTTGGAAAAAAGCAGGATGAGCTAAAAGAAAAACTGTTTATCGAATTAAAAGAAATGGTAAAAAATTTCATGGATACCCCCCAGTATACGGAACTTCTTCAAAAAGAAATCAAAGAAGCAAAAGAACTGGCCGGGAAAGAATTTATCACCATCTATATTGACCCTGCTGACGAGGAAAAGATCCGGGGCTTATCATTACCGGAAAGTGCTGATATCAGGGTCAGTGAGTATTCATTTATGGGGGGCACCAGAGCTGTCATTCCCTCCAGGCACATTTTAATCGATAATTCCTTCCAGACCAAGCTGGCAGAAGCTAAACGGGATTTCCGGTTCAATATTAAAGATTTGATGGGAGGTACGGCAAATGACTAATACAGGCACCATTTCCGGCATCAACGGCCCTGTCATCTATTTAAAGGGCGATCCCGGATTCAGAATGAATGAAATGGTCCATGTGGGAGAAGATCATTTAGTCGGCGAGGTCATCGGACTTACAGACCGCCGCACCATCGTTCAGGTATATGAGGAAACCAGCGGCATAAAACCAGGGGAAACGGTTACTTCCACAGGTTTTCCCGTTTCTGTTACTCTGGCTCCCGGTATTCTTAACAATATTTTTGACGGTATTGAACGCCCCTTAAGTGAGATCGCGAAAACAGGGGGCGCTTATATTGACCGGGGAATACACGTAGATTCCCTTGATACAAAAAAACTCTGGCAGACTCATATTACAGTGAAAAAAGGTGACCGGCTGCTTCCCGGTGCGATTATTGCAGAAGTGCCGGAGACACCCGCCATCGTTCACAAGGTTATGATCCCTCCTGATGTGGAAGGAACCGTTCTTGACGTAGTGGAAGACGGTGCTTATACCATATCCGATCCGATTATTACACTGAAGCTTGCCGATGGAACAGAAAAGCAGCTGACCATGACGCAGAAGTGGCCGATCCGGGTTCCAAGACCCACATTAAAACGGTATCCGGCAACCAAGCCGCTTATCACCGGGCAGAGAATTATTGACACGCTCTTCCCTCTTGCCAAGGGCGGAACTGCCTGTATTCCGGGAGGCTTCGGTACAGGAAAAACCATGACCCAGCATCAGATTGCCAAATGGTCGGATGCCGATATCATCATCTATATTGGCTGCGGCGAACGCGGCAATGAGATGACTCAGGTACTGGAAGAGTTTTCACAGTTAATTGATCCCCGTTCCGGCAATCCGTTAATGGACCGGACCACCCTGATTGCCAACACCTCCAATATGCCCGTGGCCGCCCGTGAGGCCAGTCTTTATTCCGGCCTTACTCTGGCAGAATACTACCGGGATATGGGCTATCATGTTGCAATCATGGCAGATTCCACTTCACGCTGGGCAGAAGCCCTGAGGGAATTATCCGGACGTTTGGAGGAAATGCCTGCAGAAGAGGGATTTCCTGCTTACTTAGCCTCACGTTTATCCGCTTTCTATGAGCGCGCAGGCATGATGCAGAATATTAACGGAACAGAAGGCTCCGTAACCATCATTGGTGCGGTATCTCCTCAGGGAGGTGACTTCTCCGAGCCGGTAACACAGAACACCAAGCGTTTTGTCCGCTGCTTCTGGGGTCTTGACCGAAATCTTGCCAACGAACGGCATTTTCCTGCTATTCACTGGCTTAGCAGTTACTCCGAATATTTAACGGATCTGGCTCCCTGGTATCTGGAAAAGGTAGATAAAAAATTTGTGGATTACAGAAACCGCATGGTGTTTATCCTGACCCAGGAGAGCAGCCTGATGGAGATCGTCAAGCTGATCGGCGGAGATATGCTTCCTGATGATCAGAAGCTGATTTTAGAGATCGCAAAGGTCATTCGAATCGGGTTCTTACAGCAGAATGCCTTTCATAAAGACGACACCTGCGTTCCTATGGAAAAGCAGTTTAAAATGATGGACTTAATCCTCTACCTGTATAAAAAGTCCCGCTCCCTGGTTTCAATGGGAATGCCCATGTCCGTCTTAAAGGAAGATCCTGTCTTTGATAAGATTATATCTCTGAAATATGATGTACCCAATGACAGACTGGATATGTTTGATGATTACAAAAAACAGATTGATAACTTTTATGATTCTGTCATAGAACGAAACGCATAGGAAGGAGGCAGACGATGGCAATCGAATATTTAGGCTTAAGTGCAATCAACGGACCCCTGGTCGTTTTAGAGGGTGTTCAGAATGCTGCCTTTGACGAAATCGTGGAAATGACAGTAGCTGGAAAAACACAGAAACTGGGACGTATTATTGAAGTTTATGAAGATAAAGCAATTATTCAGGTGTTTGGCGGAACCGACGGACTGGCACTTAGAAATGTCCACACACGGCTGACCGGACATCCTATGGAGCTTGCCGTTTCAGAAGACATGCTGGGAAGAACCTTTAACGGTATTGGGGAACCCATTGACGGACTAGGTGATATCAACTCAGAGATTTATCTTGATATTAACGGTAAACCGTTAAATCCCGTAACAAGAGAATATCCAAGAGATTATATCCGCACCGGAATTTCAGCCATTGACGGACTGATGACCTTAATCCGCGGCCAGAAGCTCCCCATATTTTCCGGAAACGGGCTTCCCCATGATGAACTGGCGGCACAAATCGTACAGCAGGCATCTTTAGGTGATGATTCCAAATCTGGAGAAAAATTCGCCGTGGTATTTGCAGCCATGGGCGTTAAATACGATGTAGCAGATTTTTTCCGCCGCACCTTTGAGGAAAGCGGCGTATCTGATCACGTTGCAATGTTTATCAATCTGGCCAATGACCCGGTAGTAGAGCGTCTTATCACACCAAAAGTGGCTCTTACCCTGGCAGAATATCTGGCGTTTGAAAAAGGTATGCATATCCTGGTTATTTTAACGGATATGACCGCCTATGCAGAAGCACTTCGTGAGGTTTCTTCCTCCAAAGGAGAAATCCCATCCAGAAAAGGCTATCCTGGCTATCTTTACAGCGAGCTGGCTTCCATCTATGAACGTGCCGGCATTGTTAAGGGAAGGCATGGATCGGTTACCCAGATCCCCATTTTAACCATGCCAAACGATGACATTACCCACCCGATCCCCGACCTTACCGGTTATATCACAGAGGGGCAGATTGTTCTGGACCGGAACTTATACGGGCAGTCTGTTTATCCGCCCATTAACGTGCTCCCGTCCTTAAGCCGTCTGATGAAGGATGGAATCGGCGAAGGCTTTACCCGGGCTGACCACCAGGGTGTGGCAAACCAGCTGTTTTCCTGCTATGCCAAGGTGGGTGACGCAAGAGCGCTGGCTTCCGTAATTGGTGAAGATGAGCTTTCCCCCATTGATAAAAAATATCTGGTGTTTGGCAAAGCATTTGAAGGCCGTTTTGTCGGACAGGGAAATCACTCAAACAGAAACATTCTTGAGACCTTAACCATTGGCTGGGAGCTGCTTGGTCTTCTTCCAAGAGCCGAGCTGGACCGGGTCGACACGAAAGTATTAGACCAGTATTACAAGGAAACCGCCGCTGAAGCTTCAGGCGAATAGGAGGGGTCAGAATGAATCCGAATACATTTCCAACCAAGGGGAATTTAATCCTTGCTAAGAACTCCCTGACATTAGCCAGACAGGGTTATGAGCTGATGGATAAAAAGAGGAACATCCTGATCAAAGAACTGATGAGCTTAATCGATGAGGCAAAGGGAATTCAGTCGGAGATTGACGTGACATTTACGGCTGCGTATAAAGCGCTCCAGAAGGCAAACATTGAACTGGGAATAAACTATGTCCAGGATATCGCTATGGCCGTGCCCATTGACGACAGGGTGCGGATTAAGACCCGAAGCATTATGGGAACTGAGATTCCGCTGGTGGAGCATGAGGAAATGCCTCTGAATTTAACCTACGCTTATTACAGCACCAGAGAATCCCTTGATGAAGCCCGTTACCATTTTGAAAAGGTAAAAAAGCTGTCCATAAAGCTGTCCATGGTGGAAAACTCCGCTTACCGTCTGGCTAACAGTATTAAAAGGACCCAGAAACGGGCCAATGCATTAAAGAATATTACTATCCCCCGCTACGAAACGCTTACCAGAAATATTACCAATTCTCTGGAAGAAAAGGATCGCGAGGAGTTTACAAGACTTAAAGTCATTAAGCGTACGAAAAAGAGTATGTAATCACAGAAGAGCTGCGCAGCCTGATATAACAGCTGCGCAGCTCCTCTTTTTTTTATCAGTACTTCCCTTCTGACAGCTGCTTCCACTTAACTCCCAGATCAGGGGCAGAATACAACTTCATTTTTTCAATCAGCCCCTGCGGTTCTGTATCAACCAGTAAGAGCCCCTTATTGGAAGGATTCATGAACCCTTCCGCAACGGCCCTGTCTATCATATCCAGCAGAGGATCAAAAAAATGGGCTGCATTTAAAATTCCCACAGGTTTTTTATGAATGCCAAGCTGTGCCCAGCTGAGAACTTCAAACAATTCTTCATAAGTTCCAACTCCTCCTGGAAGTGCAATGAAAGCATCAGCCATATCAGCCATGGTCATTTTTCTTTCATGCATATCATTTACTTCAATCAGAAGTGTCAGATCCTGATTGATTATCTGACCGGGGAACAGTCCTGTTGGTATGACCCCAGCACTAGTATCCAAGATTCTGATCTACTAAAATCACTTTGATCCTGTCCTTTATAAATTGGCCTGTTATTAAAACAAAATCATTGCAGATTCTTTCTTTATGACTGCAGTCAATACACTGGTCTAAATGCGTACACGGGGTTGATTTGCCCAGCCGTTTTGCATCCAGGGGCGCTGCAATCTGTCTGGTTCTTTTTATGGCTTCGTCCAGATTATCGGTGATTTTATTAACTCCTGCTATGGCAATTACCTGCCCGGGTCCATATAGCATGGGGGCCACTCTGCTTCCATTTCCGTCTATATTAAACAGCTCACCCCTTTTTGTAACCGCATTTACTCCGGTTAGAAACGTATCCGCCCGAAAATTCAGCAAATACAATTCCCTTTTATCCCCGCCAGTCAGGGTTGGCTGAAACTTATCCAGAAAATTAAGATCCCGAACTCTTAAATAATCAAAAACCCCCAGCTGTTCCAGAGTCACCGAATCGCCGCAGCCAACGGTCTCTCCGTCATTGATCAAATCATCCAAAAGAGAAATCAGCGAACGCTCATCTTTGACATAATATCCTGCCATCCGATTATTATTAAGCTGCTTAATGACGCTCCTCAAATATACAGGAACATTTTCTTCCTTAGAATTCATATTAAGACCTCCTGTAAATGCAATTTAAGATCTTCTCCACCTATTATAAAATAATTGAAAATGGAAAAACCAAAAGAAGTGACGGAAGAATATTCAGCACGCTGGTCTTTTTAATATTGGATATCTTAAGTCCTACCGCAAGGGTAATAATTCCCCCGCACGCCTTGAAATTTGCCAGCATGATATCTGTCACCCCAGGAAGCAGATACGATGCCCCCCAGAAAAGCAAAGCTCCCACCGCAAACTGAGGAATCGCGATCAGACCAACAAGAAAGCCCGCTGTCGTCCCAAAGATGATCGCTGTAAAAAAATCCATGATCGCTTTTGCATAAAGGACAGAATGATCTCCAGTCATTGCTGAATTCATGGCCCCGAAGATTCCCGTACCGCTGAAGCAAAAAAGGATTATCAGACTTACCAGTATATCCAGTTCATCTTCGCCCAGCCGGACCGGCATTCTTTTTTCTAAATTTCTCAGTCCGGTTAAAAGGTTTTCCTCCAGACCCAGAAGTTCACCAACCACTGTACCCAGAATAACAGCAAGTACTACTGCCGAAAGGCTTTCCAGCCGTATGATGAAATAGACCCCCATGGTAATAGCCGACAGCCCGAAAATATTGGGAAGTGCATTCTTTAATCTTTCAGGAAAATAATTTTTTAAAATTGCTCCCAGGACTCCTCCCAGAAGTACAGCGATACAGTTAACAGTTACTCCGATTGGCATATGATTCTCCTTTTGTAAATATATTAGTATGTCATATTTTTGTGTATTTCATAAAATAACTTCATAAATTCCACCCGCTTTTCTTCCGGAATTCCAGCAAATGTTTCTTCTTCCAGCTTGATGAAAATTTCATCCACCCGTTTTTGAAGTTCCCTTCCCCGTTCAGTAAGAAAAATATAAAAGGTTCTTCTGTTTCCATCCAGCCGTCTTCTCTCAATCAGTCCCTTTCCTTCCATGCCGTTTAAAACGCTGGTTATTGTAGCGGCCTCTATGTAGCAGTAAGCCGCAATATCCTTTTGGACTGCCCCATCATGTTCCTTTAAGTAATCAAGAACCTTGGGCTGTCCGGATGTGAGACCCGTACTTTTTAATCCTTCCATCAACCTCCTTTGATAAATTGCCTGATTTGCCATCAGTAAATAGTGAAATGTCATAATCGCCCTCCCGGTTCATAATTAGATATCTAATTATTTTATTTCTAACTTTCTATTCTGTCAATCATTTTTTATTTAAAATCTGCTCTAAAAGAAAAATCACTCTCTGAATGAAAGTATTGTACGTAAAAGCAAAAACTGCCGGAGCATACATCTTCCGGCAGTTTTTGATATACTTTTTGCTATTTTCTTACTGAGTCAAATTCCTTATATATCTCACCGTCAGGCTCAGGCGTTAAGAGTGATACGATGATTATCGCCGCACATGCGACTGTAAATGCGGGAAGAAGCTCATAAATGTTAAAGATACCTCCCATGGGACGTACCAGATACTTCCATATGAATACCATAGCTCCGCCTGATATCATTCCTGCAACAGCTCCATAATAATTACTTCTCTTCCAGAACAGGGCAAACAGCATGACTGGCCCAAAGGAAGCTCCGAAACCAGCCCAGGCAAAAGAAACAATGGTAAATACCGAACTATTTGGATCCCAGGCAAGAAACACTGCTACCAGTGCCACTCCGATTACCGTCAGCCGGGCTGCCAGCATGGAAGTTTTATGACTTACCTTAAGCTTTAAAAAGTCCTGCATCAGATTCTGGGACACTCCTGATGCGGCTGTTAAAAGCTGGGAATCAGCCGTCGACATGGTACATGCAAGAATACCAGCAAGCACAACACCTGCCAATACTGAAAAAATAAAACCATGGCTTCCCAGAAGACCGGCGAGCCTGATAATAACAGTTTCCGCTTCCGATCCTGAGGCAAATAGCGGAATATAGCCTGCAAGAGAAACGCTGTAACCGATGATTCCAATGATCATTGCCACAAACATGGAAATTACAACCCAGGTAGAAGCTATGCGGCGGGAAGTTGTAAGCTTTTTCTCATCGCTGATTGCCATAAAGCGAAGAAGAATATGAGGCATACCAAAATATCCCAGTCCCCACGCCAAAGTTGACACTATATTTATAATACCATAAGGGGAAGATGTCTGATCCGCCATATTATGAGTTCTGCTCATGCTTAGATATCCGTCCAGAGCACCTGCATTTTCCATAACCTTATCCCAGCCGCCAGAGACTGATATTCCGTAAAATACAATAATGATAAGGGAAATACTCATAACAATACTCTGAACAAGATCCGTAGTGGAAACCGCCATAAACCCGCCCATTACGGTATATCCAACGACTACAATTGCACCAATAATCATGACGGTGTGATAATCTGCTTGATACAGGCTGTTAAACAGCGTACCAATCGCCTTAAAACCGGAAGCGGTATATGGAATAAAAAATACCAGAATGATAACAGCAGATATACACATTAATACGTTTTTTTCATCCCGGTAACGACGGGAAAAAAAATCTGGAATTGTAATGGTATTACACGCTACCGAATACCGGCGAAGGCGTTTTGCAACTAAAAGCCAGTTTAAGTAAGTACCTGCAGCCAGACCGATTGCCGTCCAGCCGGCATCTGCAATTCCAGTCATATACGCAACTCCAGGAAGTCCCATCAGCAGCCAGCTGCTCATATCCGATGCCTCTGCACTCATGGCGGTTACTAATGGCCCCAGCTTTCTTCCTCCCAGATAGAATTCATCAGCCGAGTCGCCTCCGCCCTTTTTGCTGTAATAAAATCCGATATAGACCATTGCCACCAGATAAACCAGAATGGCAGACAATATGCCAACTTGCCCTATACTCATAACGTCCTCCTTGTAACACTTTTATTTCTGCTGCCTTTCTCACAAAGCCAACAACAATGGGTGTATTATAGCATCAACAAAAATAGAACGCAACGCAGAACGAAGTATAGACTAAATGCTGTACTTTTTTATTAAAATAAACATTATTCTTTTAATTTATAAGGTTCTTTAGCTGTACAATACTTAATTATAAATATAATACAAGTATACTAAATTATTTTTCCGGCAGAAATCCGCTCAGAAACGATGGCAGCACAGATGCACTATACTGTCTGAGAGGATATTCCCCTCCACACAGACACCAGTCATATAAAAGCGCCCGTTCGCAGAGCGCGTAGAGCTTCACCATTTCACTGACGCTCATTTTAGTTCCAATCTGTCCGTCTTCCTGACCCTGGGCTATGATTTTTCTTAAAAGTTTGTAATAGGTCCTGTTGTGGTCCAGTAAATGCTTTTCACCATTGGTAACCAGTTGCGTGGACAACAACCTTGCCAGAAGATCGATGGAAATACTGTTCTCTATCATTGCAAACAGCTCGCTGTTTAACTGCAGCAGCTTCTCTATCGCCGGGAGTTCTAAATCCAGCTGCGTTTTCAGTTCTTCATATTTATCATCAAACAAAACACTAAGAGTGCTAAGAAGAGCATCTTTCCCATCAAAATAATGATAGAACGATCCTTTGGAGGTCTTGGAAAGCTCTATGATTTCCTCTACCGTTGTATCTTCATATCCCTGTTCATAAAACAGTTTCCAGGCAGCGCTTACGATTTTCCCCCTGGTATTGCGCACACTTTTCTTTGCCACGACACAATTCCTCCTTATTTTCATCCTGAGATGAAATCACACAATTCAGTATATCACAGGATAGGAAAAATCGTCTATGAATTAAATATTGCGAACATACGTTAAAATAGATTAAAATAGACATATAACACATAAGAAAGGATCGTGACAGATGAACAGTCTAACTAAAAATATTCAATCGGAAGAGACGCTTCTCCATCTCATTCACCGCGCATTCCCACATGCATTCTGTACCGGCATAGAGGAACTGACAGAAGGATATTTTAATGTAGCCTACAAAATCTCCCTGGATCAGGCTCCCTCCTGCATATTAAAGATAGCCCCTCCAAAAGAGGCCCCTGTTATGTCATATGAGAAGAATATTATGATGAGCGAAGTCCTTGCCATGCGTACAGTGAAGGAACAGTCCGATGTACCGGTTGCAGAGGTTCTGTTTTATGACGAGAGCCTTACCCAGCTTAATTCTCCATACTTTTTCATGGAGATACTGGAAGGAGCAAGCTTACACTCCCTTCTTCCCAGTCTTTCTCCTGCAGTACAGTCGGAGATTCGTAAGGAAGCCGGCAGATGGAACCGAAAAATCAACGGAATAAAGGGCAGTAAATTCGGCTATCTCGGACAGCCGGCTTTACAGGGAAGTAACTGGCATCAGGTTTTTTCCCTTATGACAGAGCTGGCTTTTTCAGATGGAGAACGCTTGTCCATTGACTTAAAAATATCCAGGGAACAATTGTTTGAGGATTTAGATAAAAGCAAAGAAATCTTTGATGAGGTAAAAGTTCCGGGACTGGTACACTGGGATTTATGGGATGGGAACATCTTTGTAAAAGACAACCGGATTACCGGTTTGATAGACTGGGAAAGAAGTCTTTGGGCAGATCCCCTGATGGAGGTGGGATTCCGTACCTATGGCTCAGACAAGGATTTTTACAAGGGCTACGGAATAGAGCGCCTTTCGGAAAAAGAATACATACGCGCTCTCTGGTATGATGTTTACACGATGCTCCTGGTTTCTCAGGAATGCGATTACCGCCAATACGAAACAAGGGATATGTATGACTGGGCTTCCGGTCATCTGATTGATAAATTTAACGAGCTTCACTGCGCCATACATTCTATGTCCCTGTAATTTTGTCCCTCTTTGCTTAGCAGGCCGGAATGTATCAGCGGTCAACTCCCCATTTTGCAGCTGTAAAAGATGCCATCAGAGATACAATCGGAATCGTCAGCACAACTCCCAGACTTCCGGAAATTCCCTGCATGATCTCTATAACCATGTTATTTGAATTGATAATCTGAAGATAAGGTAATTCATAGGCATAGTTTAACAGCAGCGTGCTGACCCCGCTTCCCACAAATGCAAGAATCAAAGTATTCACCATGGTTCCCATGGCATCCCGTCCTACATTCATGCCGGAGCGGAACAGTTCTTTTGCTCCCAGTTCAGGATTATTGGCATGTATCTCAAAGACAGTAGATGATATGGACATTCCCACATCCATTACTGCACCAAGAGCAGAAATCAATAATCCGGAAAAGAGCAGTTCCCCTACGCGGATTCCACGAATATTTTCAAGTACTGTCAGGGATTCGATATCTGATACATTATATCCTGAGATATGGGCCGCCGCACCGAATAGATAAGCCGATACTCCGGCAATGACAACTCCGCTGACTGTTCCGGCCACAGCACACAAAGTTTTTCCAGACCAGCCTCCCAGTAAATACATCGTAATAAAAGTAGTGACTGATGCAACCAGTACTGCTGCAAAAAACGGGGAATAACCCTTGTAAATCATCGGTATGTAAAGCCAGATGATGCAGATAAAAGTAAAGATGAGACCTACGCAGGCATAAAAACCTTTCCGGCCTCCGATTAAGCAGACAACCGCCAAAAACAGCAGCACAAATCCAAGAACAGCCCACTCCCTGTCCACGCTGTAAACCGTATGAATGGAGATATCACCGAATACGCTTTGAATCACAATAACATTCATTCCAGGTTCACAGGCCGCTCCGAACAGATAGCCATTGTTGCTGGTCGCTTCAACCATTTTTCCTTTCATTGATCCGGAACGGATTTCAAGCAGAACTTTCTGCTGACCGGTCCTGCTGCCATCTTCCTGTAAGTTGTCCGTAAGAACCTCTATGACCCGCCCCCGCTCAAACGTTCTTCCTTCTGTTGATATGAGGCTGGCAATATCAATCTGATTAAATCGCAATAAAAAAAGGAAGAATCCTGCAATAAATACTGCGAATACAGCCCACTGAAGCCATCTCTTTTCCTTAATTTTCCATGTAAGTTTTTCCTGCTCCTTATATTCCATATATGGCGGCTCCTTCCTCACCAGTTACTATTATTTCTATGTCTTAAACCCGGGGTACTCTGACTCAGTCATATGCCCCGGGTTTTTTCTCACCACATTATCTTCTGGATGCGTTGGTCTTTTTTAACTCGTATGTATTATCAATTTTCTGAACCTTTCCGCCTGCAATTTCATAAGTATCAATTGCAAAGGTGTTGCTGTTAATACGAATTACAGAATAAGTGGGATTCCAGTTCTGGCTTCTTGCTGCAATATAATCCTGTTTACTGGGGATCAGTTCATAAAATTTGCTTCCCGTGGCAGAATTGGCTTCCATGTAGAGGGTACCGTCTCCATTCGTCACACCGCCGGTCATTGTATTTGCAATGGTGTAGCAGTTATTCTGGGCCTGATAGGAAGCATCCGAATAAGGAAATACATTTCCTGCCTCATCTTTTACATTATCCCAGTCATAGAAGTTATAGTTGGAATGAGTTTTAGAGTCAGACTTTAATAAATAGCTCCTGGAATAGGTATGATCATGCCCCTGCAGCACAACATCCACATCATATTTATCCATAAGAGGAGTCAGCTGGGTCCGGAGCACAATTCCGTCAGAGTCCGAATGATCAAGACCGCTTCCATAAATATCCTGATGAATCATTACGATTCTCCAGTTTGTATTGGGATAAGCCTCAACTGCCTGACGCATGGCCTGTTCATGCTCTGCGCAATTATAGTTATTTGTATTGAGTACGACATACAGAGCAGGACCGTACTTATAGAAATAATCACCGCCTGCCGTTGTCTTGCCCAACTGAGTATCATTGGGATTATTGAAATGAAGACTGTAGCTTTCATTAGTGGAATCATGATTTCCGATAGTCGTGGAAACAGGAAGGGATTTCATCCAGTCCGCATTTAAAAAACCGGCATATTCTGTTTCATTTCCCAGATCTTTCCCTTCCACATTTTTATTAATCTGATCTCCTGCAGATAGTATAAAGCTGATATCGGGATTTGCATTCATTGCAGTATTTAAAGTCTTGTTCCAGCTGAAAGCATCATTGCGGGCTGCCGTATTTATATCTGATTTATTTTCCAGTTTATCTCCTCTGGAGGTAGTTTGCCCCTTTGAAGCACCAATTTGCGGATCTCCTACGTAAAGCATGGAATAGCTGTTAAAATTATGGGTCTTAAAGGAGGCAGTTTCTGATGGTATACCATTTTTATAATACCGATAATAATATGTGGTGTCCTCAGAAAGGGAATCCACCGTCACCCGGTTGCTCTGATATCCGTCAACAGCCTGTACCGTACTTCCTTCATATGCAGCTGGCTGACCCATATCACTGCGTCTGGATATTTCAATCTTAGGTGTAGCCGTTCCATCGGTTTTAGAGTACCATGCAAAGTTCAATTTTGTCTCGTCAATACCTGGTGTGAGAGCTATTTTTTCATAATCCCGGCTCACTTGCCCATCCCACTTCTGTGTCCATGCATCCCATGCCTGATCCGTAGTTGAATCAGAAAAGTGCTCCGTTGCCGCATATACATATCCCCCCGCCAATGCCGCAGTTATGGCAGCTAAAATAAAAGCAGCTGCATAATTCTTTCTGCTCTTCATACTTAAATCCTCCTTATACTCCACGGTTTGATGTTCAATCGCAATGTTTTTGTGAATGGAAGCGCCTCTCATTTTCTAAAGCATAAAACGGCCGGTTATAATATTCAAGATACTTTTCAAAAGCTTTACAAACTATATCGGAAATTTACATATATAACCAGTAAAGACATAAAAAAAACAGGCATTGCGGCCTGCTTTCTTATTTGTTATGATATTATCTCAAATCCAGCGGATTATACTCCTCTTCCTGCATTACACTGACATAAGCCGGGCGTATAATTTTATCCATATTTATCAGTTCCTCAATCCGGTGGGCACTCCAGCCCACAATTCTTGCAATTGCAAAAATAGGGGTAAATAATTCCTTTGGAATGTCCAGCATACTGTAAACAAATCCGCTGTAAAAGTCAACATTTGCACTGACTCCTTTGTAAATCCGGCGTTCTTCGCCGATTACCTTAGGTGCCAGCCGCTCTATGGCTGAGTAAAGATTAAAGTCTTCCAAACGGCCCTTTTCTTCAGAGAGCTGTTTTACAAATCCTTTGAATATTTCCGCACGGGGATCCGATTTGGAATAGACTGCGTGTCCCATGCCGTAGATCAGGCCTTTTCGGTCATATGCTTCCTTGTGAAGCAGCTTCCTTAAATACTTCTCTACTTCCTCTTCATCCTTCCAGTCACAAACCTCTTTCCTTAAATCTTCCATCATTTCAACTACCTTGATATTCGCACCGCCGTGCTTTGGTCCTTTCAACGATGCCAGGGCTGCTGCCACCACGCTGTACGTATCGGTTCCGGAAGAGGTTACCACATGGGTTGTAAAAGTGGAGTTATTACCGCCTCCGTGTTCCATGTGAAGAATGAGGGCCAGATCAAGAACATGAGCTTCCACTCTGGAATACTTCATATCAGGCCGCAGGAGCCTTAAAATATTTTCTGCTGTGGACAGTTTTTCATCCGGTCTGTGGATATACATGCTTCCGCCGCGCTCGTAGTGATTAAAAGCATGGTACCCATAAACTGCCAGCATCGGCATCACACTGATTAACATCAGGCTTTGGCGAAGCACATTTGGTACCGATATGTCCCCTGCTTTTTCATCATAGGCTGACAGCGTCAGAATACTTCGTGCCAGGGTAGACATCATGTCATGACTCGGTGCTTTCATTACTACATCCCTGACAAAATTAGTAGGAAGGGTCCTGCTGAAGCCTAATGTCTGTGAAAAGCGATCCAGCTGTTTCTTATCTGGTAATTCTCCGAATAAAAGAAGATAAGCGATCTCTTCAAACCCATACCTTCCCTCCTTCACCACACCGTTTACCAGATCATAAATATTATATCCCCGGTAATAAAGCTCTCCTTCACAAGGTACTTTCTCTCCGTCTATGGTTTTACTCGACAAGATCTTTGACACTTTGGTCAGTCCGGCCACCACTCCGTTGCCGTTTTTATCTCTAAGCCCCCTCTTTACATCGTATTTGTCATAGGATTCCAAGTCAATCCGTTCATCATTTAAACAGATATCCGACCATTCCTGTACATTTTTTTTAAATTCTTTCTGATCAATCATGCAAACACCTCTTTCTGAAAACAGATCATCAAGTTCCGCCGTTTTACCAAATGCCTTCCCCGCTCCTTTCCCTGATGTAAATATAATCCAATTGTTCACTTTTGAACTTTTTCATATAATATATAATTTCAGGAAAAAAATCAAGATATTTTTTGTTAACAGCTGGATTTCCCACTGCTTTTGTATATTGACAAACACTCCCTCAACTCTTATACTTGCCTTAATTTCCCTGTTGGGAATAATCGGAGGTTATCCATGAAAATAGAATTATCTCTGCTTTTCTTTGTGGAAGCAATCGGTACTATCGCCTTCGCTTCTTCCGGAGCTATGGTAGCCATTAAAAAACAGCTGGATTTGCTTGGTGTCATTGTTCTCGGCGTTACAACAGCGGTAGGCGGCGGGATGCTGCGGGATATTATAATTGGAAATGTCCCTCCTGCTCTGTTTAAGGACCCAATTTACGTATTACTTGCCTTTATTACGGTTATGCTTCTATTTATCACAGTAAGGCTGAATCAGAAATTTCTCTCCGGCCGCCACATGGAAACCTACGAAAAGATCATGAACATCTTTGACGCCATAGGTCTGGGTGCCTTTACTGTAGTAGGAATTGATACTGCCGTTTTAGCAGGCTATGGAAATTTTCATTTTCTCATTATATTTCTTGGAGTCATCACCGGTGTAGGCGGCGGGATACTGCGTGATATCATGGCGGGCCAGACTCCCTATGTTTTAAAAAAGCACATCTACGCCTGTGCTTCAATCGCAGGCGCTATGCTGTATGCCGGTCTGATGAACCACATCAATGGAGACATTGCCATGCTGGCAGGAGCCGCAGCCGTCATTATAATCCGCCTGCTGGCCACCCGTTTTTGCTGGAATCTGCCTACTGCCGTTAAATAACAATAGAATCAGGAGGTTACACATGAACCGTTTACTGCAATATACTACAGGTATTATTTTTTCCATCTGCCTTATGGTGGTACTATTATTTACATCAGTGGAGGCTGCTATTTACTGGACACCCGGATACTTTGAAAAAGAATACGCCAAATATAATGTAACAGAGGCGGTCTCCATGACAATGGAAGATCTTCTGGACGTTACAGACCAGATGATGGCATATTTAAAAGGCAGCCGGCCAGATCTTCATGTAGAAACCACAATGGGCGGTATTCACAGAGAATTCTTTAACGCCAGAGAAATCGCTCATATGGAAGACGTTCAGGGGCTGTTTTTAGGTGCCATGTCCATTCGGAGAGGCTGCCTTATGATAATGGCACTATGCCTGGTTATTCTTATGCTGTTAAAAATAAGCTGGAACAATACCTTTCCCCGATCAGTTTTAATAGGAAGCGGATTGTTTTTTATCGGATCTGCTGTTATTGCAGGAATTATTTCCACGGATTTTACCAGATATTTCATAATGTTTCATCATATATTTTTCAGAAATGATTTCTGGATGCTTGATCCTGCAACCGACATGCTGATCAATATAGTACCGGAAGGGTTTTTCAGGGATACTGTTTTTTATATTGGTTTTCTCTACTTTTCTTCTGTCGTGATACTATTGGCTTTATGCGTCCTTCTTATGCGTAAAAAGGGGAAAAATAGCAAATAATCTTTACTTGTTACTCCAAATCACCTATACTGTAAGTTGAAGTATTGCATGAAACCGAAACATAACTATGGAGAGATTATAGAGTATGACCCAATTTATTAAAAAAGTTTCAAGCTTTTTCCTGTGTCTGTTTTTGTTTATCTCAGTTTTTCCAGGAACTGCAATGGCCGCTGCTGACTGGCCGGACAACATATCGGTACAGGCCGATGGCGCGATCTTAATGGATGCAGATACCGGAACGATTCTCTGGGGACAGAATATACACAACCAGTATTTTCCTGCAAGCATTACGAAGGTGATGACTGCCCTGCTTGTTATAGAGAACTGCAGGCTGGATGACACGGTTACATTTTCCCATGACGCTGTCTTTAATGTGGAATCCGGAAGCAGCAATGCCGGAATCAACGAAGGAGACCAGCTCTCCGTGAAAGACTGCCTTTATGCGCTTTTGCTGAAATCCGCCAACGAATCTGCCAATGCTCTGGCAGAGCATGTTGCCGGAAGCCGGGAAGCCTTTGCAGATATGATGAATGCCAGAGCAAAGGAACTGGGATGTACAAACACCCACTTTGCCAACCCCAGCGGTTTAAACAACCCGGAACATTATACATCCCCCTACGATATGGCACTCATTGCCAGAGCGGCCTTTAATAATCCCATCTTTGAAGAGATCGATTCCACCACCTACTATAAACTTCCGCCTAATTCCATTAACAAAGAGGGACTTGCCATCTATCCGGGACATAAGATGATGAGGAAAGGCTCTCCTTATTACTACCCTGAAATTGTGGGCGGCAAAACCGGTTATACCACGCTTGCAGGCAATACACTCATTACGTGTGCCGAAAAAAACGGGATGAAACTCATCACTGTTATTCTGAAAGGATCCACTCCCCAGTACTGGGCTGATACCAGAAATCTTCTGGAATTTGGATTTAACAATTTTACCTCCTTAAAAGCAGCTGACTACGAAAAAACCTATAGTTCCATCACCAATGATTTAAACTTCAGCGGCCTTTCCATCACCAAACCGGAAGCTCTTGTACTCAATCCAGACAGCCGTATCATACTGCCCAAAACCGCAGATTTCTATGATGCACAGCCGGAGCTCAGCTACGACATATCAAGCGACGATCCGGAGAATGCAATAGCAAGGATTAACTATCGTTACCTGGACCGGGTAGTTGGATCAACCTTTCTGGAAATCAATGATTCCCTGTTGGAGTCTGCAGTGAAGTCAAAGCTGGACGATGCACCCGGAACAGAAACTTCAGAAACTTCACCGGAAGCAGTGGACGCTTCTGCCGGGAAAGAAGCAGCAACGCTGAAAGGAGACCGGGCAGCCCAGGCTTACAGGGAAAAAGCCTTAAGACCCTTTGAAATCCCCCTGACAGTCTGGCTCATTCTTGGCAGTGTCGGAGCCGCCCTCGTCATCGGCGGACTGATAATATTCATGATTTTCAGAAAGCACAGAGACGAACAGGACTCTCTGATCCGGAGGGAACAACGGTTGAAACGTCTGAAAGAATCAGGCGTATCCGCAGACGAATTTGACTCCCTTCTGCAGCAGCGCCGCGGCATCTATACCACAAGAAAAAAGGGCTGGAGAAAAGGAAGGTTTAAATTCCGGTAAATGGAAGGAGTTATGAAAAAGACCATGTCAAAAAAAGAACTGGTGTGGAACATTCTGGTTACCTTCTTAGCTCTGACGGGAGCGACCATTGTTTCCTATCTGCTGGTCTTTGTCGGCGGACACACCGCGAATGTAAGTATCGTCTATATGATGGCGGTTGTTTTAATCTCCCGCTTTTCAAACGGATATATTCCAGGGGTCGTAGCCTCCTTTATCAGTGTAATCTGTGTAAATCTGGTATTTACATACCCCTTCATGCACTTAAATTTTACCATGGATGGTTATCCCATAACGTTTATTGCTCTTATGGTGATATCCAGTATTACAAGTGCCACTACTACCCATTTAAAATATCAGAACAAAATTATTCATGAAAGAGAAAAGCTTCTGATGGAAGCAGAAAAAGAGGCAATGAGAGCCAATCTGCTGCGGGCAATTTCTCACGATCTCAGAACACCGCTGACAGGCATTATTGGCGCAAGCAGTTCCTTTCTGGAGGATCATGATGCCATGTCTGAAGAGGAAAAAGCAAATTTAGTAAATGGTATCCGGGAAGATGCCAACTGGCTTCTTAACATGGTGGAAAACTTACTGACTGTTACCAGAATCCGTGGAACAAAAGCGCAGATAACAAAATCGCTGGAACCTCTCGAAGAAGTGGCATCTGAGGCAGTCATGCGTTTTCATAAGCGATTTCCTGATGCCGAGGTAAGGGTAACTGTACCGGAAGAGCTGGTCATGGTCCCCATGGATGCCACGCTCATTGAACAGGTTATTATTAATCTCCTGGAAAATGCAGTATACCATTCAAATTCCAAAGATCCTGTGAGTTTAACCATTTCAATTGAGGATAGAAATGCCCGGTTTGATGTTCGGGATCACGGTATAGGTATCGCACCAGACAGACTGTCTACCATTTTTGACGGATATACCTCTTCTCCAAACAGCAGCGGAGATTCTCATAAGGGTATGGGAATCGGTCTTTCTATCTGCAAAACAATTATAGCTGCGCATAACGGCAGCATAACTGCAGGCAATGAATCACTGGGAGCAGTCTTTACATTTACATTACCATTGGGGGAGAATACTTGTGAATAAATTTACAATAGCACTTATTGAAGACGAAAAGAATATTTCAGGTTTTATTGAGAGCACGTTACAAAGACATGATTATAAGGTAATCTGCGCAGTGAACGGAAAAGACGGACTGGCACTGATCAGTTCCAACTGTCCGGACGTAATTCTGTTGGATTTGGGACTGCCTGATATAGACGGATTGGATATCATAAAGAATGTAAGAAGCTGGTCTGCTATTCCTATTATCGTCATTTCAGCCAGAACTCAGGAACAGGAAAAGGTAGCTGCCCTTGATTACGGCGCCGATGACTATATTACAAAGCCCTTTGGCACCAGTGAGCTGCTGGCAAGAATCCGTACAGCCCTGCGTCACGGTAAGTCTACAGTCAGCACGGTTGACGGGTCAGTGGTACAGGTCCCATATCAATGCAAGGGGCTTATTATTGACTTTGCGAAACGCCTTGTCACCCTAAACGGACATGTAATCCATTTGACACAGATCGAATACAAACTGGTATCCCTGCTGGCAGAAAACTCAGGCAAGGTGCTTACCTACGACTACATGATCAACCATATCTGGGGACCTTATGCAGACAGCAACAACCAGATTCTAAGAGTCAACATGGCTCATATCCGGAGAAAAATTGAAATAAACCCCGGGGAACCAAACTATATTTTTACAGAAATAGGAGTAGGATACCGAATGCGGGAAAGCGAATATTAAGAAGGGGGAAATGCTCCCCTCTTCTTGTTCTGCTTGCGTACTTTGGTTTTTTCCACCCGCTTCTTTTTCGCCTCGTCTTTTTTCGCGTAGATTCCACTGATTTCATTCTCATCAATCAGCTTCATGGTCTTAACCACATAGACCATTCCCTCATCGTTGCGCCTCAGCCGGATTTTCCCCTTTACGTTTCCGTGAACAGGACAACATCCCAGTGCGGTATAAAATTTTTGATTTACAGAGAACCAGCGGATTTTTTTTCTAAGCATCCGATTGCATTTACAGCAGATTAAATCTGTTACGGTCTTATCCTCAATGGCCGCCTGCTTTGATTCAAAAGGCCTTGAAATATATTTGGAATATCCTGGGAAAACCAGATAGACCTCTTCTTCTTTGTTCGAAGGCAGACAGTAATAATCGGTTGACCAGTATGCCTCAACACGTTTAAAATCCATTTTGCTCATTATCCGCCCTGTATAATGGGCATCATCAAGCGCTCTGTGAAAGGGACGCTCTTCCATAACTCCTGATTCAAAAACAGCCACGTCAAGAGAAACCCGGTCTTTTCCATCTCCGTCCAAAAGGCTGTAAAGTTTTTGAACATCATAGTATAAGAGCGGTTTTTTAAAAGGGTTTAATAATTTATAGTAAGCGATGTTTCGCTGGAGCTCTGTTAAATCCATGGAACCCCAGGTACAAAATACAGGATCATCCCCGCACCAGAGAAAGAATTCTTTTACCGCCTCCTCAAAGCAGATTCCCTCTTCCATCAGAGTCTGTTGATCCATATGGGTCACTTCCAGAATCTTTTCATGAAGCTCTGTGTATACCCTGGGTTTAATCAGTCTTCTGTATTCTCCTGTTTCTTCCATGGCCTCATTCAGCCTTACTGCTCCGATTTCAATGATTTCAAAGGGAAAATGATCGACTGCTTCCTCCTTCCCTCCGGCATTCTGGTTCCATTCCAGATCCAGTACAATGTAGTTTTTCATATATTCAAATCCTTTATTTTATGAGTCTGTTCAGTTTCTCACGCATCTTCTGTCTGCGCCTGTCAGTTTCTTCTCCGTCAATCTGGAACGCTCCGTTTATGTTTAGCAGAACATCCCCTTCTCTGGCTTCCTTTGGAATATCCTCTAAAGAGAACTTTACCTTACTTCCGCTTTCCTCCTCGCAGATCACTATATTCCGTTCGATCCGGTCTATAATATATTGCATAAACGTTTCCCCCTTCATACCGGTTATTGTCTATGGATTACAGCTTTTACACGGCTCTAACCCTTTATTGATCAATTCTTCTCTGTTTCCTGTATATCGTTTCCGATTCTCCTCTTTTATGGAGTTTGCCAGTTTACAATCCGGAAGATGAAATTTCCCTGTATTGGAGTTAATGATATACTCTCTGACGGTTTCCGTCTCTTCCGGCTGCTTTGATGCTCCTGGCTGTCCCGGAATCCGAAGATCAGTTCCATCACTCTCTATGACAATGGTTCCAAGCTGATCAGTCCGCAAAACATTGATCCCCTGTTTTTTTAATAAATCCAGTGTCTCTTTATGAGGATGCCCGTAATCATTATTCTTCCCGCATGAGATAACCGCATACTGGGGACTCACTGCATTGATAAATTCCGATGACGATGAGGTACTGCTTCCATGATGAGATACTTTTAATACATCTGCTTTTAACGGAAGTCCGCTTAACAGCATATCCTGTTCTGCTTCCTTTTCTGCATCTCCGCATAAAATAAAGCTGGTTTCTTCAAATACCAGACGTATGCCAATAGACCAGTTATTTAAATTATCCCCATAATCCCGGCTGGGGGAAATAATCTGAAAGGAAGCTTTCCCCAGACTGAAGCTCTCTCCCGCCTTTGGTATGGTGACCTTTAAGTTCTTATCAGCAATGGAATCAAGCAGCTTTTCGTAAATTCTGGTGGTATGCTCCTTCTCCGGCAGCATAACATTTTTTACATCAAATTCCCGGATCACTCCTTCCAGACCTCCGATATGGTCTGAGTGAGGATGCGTGCCAATTACATAATCCAGACTTTTTACTCCCTGTGCCTTTAAATAATTGATAACGGTATCCGTCTGATCCTTTTCTCCTGCATCAATAAGCATATAATGATTGTTTGCTTCAATAAGGGTGCTGTCCCCCTGTCCTACATCAATAAAATGCACTGAGAGACCAGAACCTGTCTTTTGATCATCAGTCTCTCCTGGTACAGCAGAATCAGAAGCGCCTGATCCTGTTGCTTTGTAAACGCAGCCTGTCAAACAGATAATACACAGAACAGCTGCCAGTGCCAGAATCCGCTTTATCTTGTTTCCAGCCATATTTGTTGTCATATCCATCTGCTCCTTCGTGTTATTATATGATAGAATTCCTCATCCTACAAGCATTTTCCGCCGCCTGTCAATCCGGAACTAATTTTCCCACACACCAAAAACGGACTGCAAAAAGCAGCCCGTCCATATAAGATCATCATCAGGGAAGCCGTGCTCCATCAGATCCGACTTTTGCTCCATCAGGTGCAGTACCATCAGTAAGCATATGTCCGGTCTCCGTATCACAGTAATACTGCTTCCCGTTCCAGTCGATCCAGCCTGTTGCCATATATCCCTTTTCATTAAAGAAATACCATTCTCCGTTAATATTCTGCCAGCTGTTTTTTGAATAGCTTCCATCCCCGTTCTCATACCACCGGCCTGTCTGATCCTGCTTCCAGCTTCCTGCAAAATTGATTAAGTTTGACTTTGCAGCATCCTGACTAACGAAAGTGAATGTTGATTCTACCCATTTTCCTTTACTTTCCGGATTCTTCGCATTTACCGGGCGTACCTGGAACGTATAGTTTCCTTCTTTCGTCAAAAAACTTCCAAGTTCCATACTTGTTTTATCCGTTGTTTTTGCAGTTCCTACACCTTTTCCATCGCGGTAAATCTTGACTTCATAGCTTCCCGCCCCCACACACGCTGACCAGTTTGCCACATGATTGCCGCTCCAGCTTACAGAGCTGACTGGCTGTGTAAATTCACCTGCTGAAGGTAAATCTATGGTAACAATCAAAGTCTGATTATAATCTTCCTTTTTCTGCTTTACATAAGTTCCGCCTTCAATCGTATAACTTTCATCCTTTGTGTCGAAATAATAATCGTCCTGGCAGTGCAGGGTTACTTCCAGTCTGGGCACATCATTTTCATACCACTTGAATCCATCGTTTATAAACTCACACTGATCAACCTCAATTTTATCACTTTTTACCGTAACTTCCGCCTGCTGTTCGGAAACGGCTCCTCCCAGTACAATATCCGCCGATACCGTCATCTTAACCGTAGTGATCTTCTTTCTGGAAGCGGCTGATGCAGTGGTACAGTTCACTCCAGTAACCAGTACCGCCGTAAGCATCAGTGCCATAATCTTCCTCATATTCATGCAGCATCCCTCACCTTTCTATCTCTTTTATTACGAATCAGAATTATGTATATCAAGTTTCATTATACCTCATATAAGAGAATTTGTGAATGGTGATGAGCGTTAATTCCTGTCAGACTTTACGGTCAATCGCAGTCATTGCCAATGCACTATGTCTTTTACCGGCTATTTTACCGGATTCCATGGCCTCATTAAGCAGTTTCATCTCTTCGGAATCAAGGCGTATGGATACTGCCCCCATATTATCTTCCAGATAAGCCCGGTGCTTTGTACCGGGAATGGGTACAATGTCATCCCCTTTATGTAATAGCCAGGCCAGAGCAATCTGTGACGGCTTTGCACCTTTTTCAGCTGCAATTTTGAACACGACATCGGCTGCCCGTTTATTTATATCATAGTTTCTGCCCTTAAAGCGCTGGTCCGAACGTCTTGCATCCCCTTTCGGATATTCTTCGGCTCTCTTCACATTTCCCGATAAAAAGCCCTTTCCAAGCGGACAGTACGGGACCAGCCCTATGCCTAATTCGCGTAATACCGGAATGATGTCCGGCTCCAGATTTCGTTCCCATAAAGAATATTCACTTTGCAGTGCAGTAACCGGGTGAACGGCATGTGCTTTACGGATATTGGCAATGCCTGCCTCAGAAAGTCCAAAGTATTTCACTTTCCCTTCTTTCACCAGTTCCGATACCGCTCCGGCAACTTCTTCAATCGGCACTCCCGGATCAACGCGGTGCTGGTAGAGAAGGTCAATATAATCCGTATTCAGGCGGCGCAGGCACCCCTCTACGGCCTTTTTAATATGCTTTGGATGACTGTTCCAGCCTATCAGTGTATTTCCCAGAAAACGGCAGCCAAACTTTGTAGCAATAATTACCTGCTCCCTGCGGTCCTTAAACGCCTTTCCTAACAGTTCTTCATTAACAAAAGGACCGTAACTCTCTGCAGTATCATAAAAATTGCAGCCAATCTCCAGCCCGTGTTGAAGAGTAGCAATCGATTCTTTTTCATCTGCTGGTCCATAATACTGGCTCATTCCCATACAGCCAAGACCAACCGCGGACACTTCAAGTCCCTGGCTTCCCAGTTTGCGTTTTGTGGGTTCCATAAAATAATACCTCCTGTAAAATTAAGGTTAATAGTTGAATTTTCATTCAATTGATTATAGAAGCAATAATTCGTAGATTATTTTTATTCTATTTTAATAATATCGGCAAATATTGGATAAATATAAATACTTTACACAATTCTTTTTTTCTGAGATACATAACTATAAATGCCCCTTAAATAATAGAAAAACAGGGCATTAGTAAGAAGCAAATTCGTTTCTTCTAATCGCCCTGTTTCATATGCTCTGATATTTACTCTGCGAACTCCGCCAGTGCCTGATTGAATTCATCCTTCTGATCATAGAATGCACCATGTCCGCTGAATTCAAAAGGCAGAAGTACTGAATTTTTGATATACTGATGCTGTATTTCCCCTAATGAGAAGGGTACTACTTTATCATGGATTCCATGAATAATCAGAGTTGGTACACAAATTTCTGTCAGATCCTGGAACAAAACCTCCTGAATCCATGTATTGGCAACCTTGGCCGTTGCCCAGCCAGCTGCCTGCAGTCCCACCTGCAGAAACCAATCTGCAAAGGGTCCGGTCAGATGCTGGAAAAAGAAAATATCTCCGAAATTCCTAAGCATATTGGGCCGGTCTTCATAAGTTCCGTTTATAATATCCGTCACTGTCTGCAGATCAGCTCCATAGGGGAAATTCTGCCGTTTGATCAGACTTGGTGCTGCTGCTGCAAACAAAGCCAGCTTCGATACCCCATGACATTTATGCCTTGCCATATACCGGATTGCTATGGCGCCACCGGTAGAATGGCCCGCCAGCGTAATGTTTTTTAATCCCAGTGCATCAATTACTTCTCTCACATCATCTGCAAGTCTGTCATAGTCATATCCGCAAAAAGGCTTATCCGAATCTCCAAATCCTCTTGTGTCAATCCCAATGCAGCGAAAGCCCATGCCAGGGAGCACATCAAACTGATACTCAAACAGCTTGCGGCTCCCCGGCCAGCCATGAAGAAACAAAATGGTTTTTTCGCAGTCCGGATTTAAATCCTCCACGTAAATATTGACATTTCCGTCAACAGTGATATAATAGCCCATAATCTTATTTCTCAACCTTTTTGGTTTATACTATTCAAAAAACGCCAGTCCGGTACATGATTATGCCATAGTTTCAGTATTTTTGTAATGGACATCGCCGATGAAAACCCTCCCCCATCCGTCATCAGGAAATATCCTTCTGTTTTAAAAAGTCCGACTCCCAGATATTAGCTGCATTTGACGCTGTGGGAATTTCTGTTTCAAACAAATCCGGATATCTGTTCAGGAGGGATTGGAACTCCGATTCTTTATTGGTGATATGCTCATGAATCAGGGTTTTCAGGCTGGCAGAATCTTTTTTTATTATTAATTCAATCATTGTCATATGCTGTTCCAGCGTCTGGTTCAGTGTGTTCCGATCAGATAAAGACAAAAGCCGGATTCGTGAATAATGCCCCGACATATTTAATACGGTATTAAGGCAGAACTGATGCCCCGTAACCTTAAATGGAACGCTGTGCATAGTATCATCGCAGACCAGAAACTCTCGGGCATCAAAAAGTTTAATGGCCCTCTCCTGTGCTTTAATCGCAGTCTTCATTTCTTCAATATCTGAGTCCTGGTAAATCTCCAGAAATTCTTCAACAACACGTTCTTCAATACAGGAACGCAAAAACCTCTCATCCTTTACACGAGCGGCATTTATTTTCGAAACAATTGTACCTTTTTTAGGTGTTGTAACAACCAGCCCTTCCTTTTCAAGCTGTATTAATGCATCACGGATCGGAGAACGGCTTACATTTAAATACTTCTCAAGTTCATTTATATTAATAGTCTCTCCCGGCTTAATATGAAGATCAAGAATTCTTCTGCCTATAAAATCATACACTGTTTTATCAGCAGATAAGCTTGTCTGGCTTTCCTGTTTTCCCATCTTTACTCCCTTCCACCATATATACTAATTAAAATACATGTTAATTATATAACAACTCTTTTTCATTTTCAAATTCTATTTATTATCCCTTTTTGGATAATGTTCACAAAATTTTATCTTCACTTTTAGTATATTTGATAAATTGACACTCCTCCTTAATAATGATATAAAGTTAGTGTAATCTGATATATTTCACTTATATATTAATTGAAATATATCAAAATTGAAACAATAAGTATTTTACAAAGGAGGGTTATATGAAACAAATTTCAGTAAAGGCTCCATTCCGGTACAGCATTGAGGACACCGAGTGTCCAAAACCATTAAAAGGGGAAGTGCTGATCAAAATGAAAGCAGCCGGCGTGTGCGGTTCGGATTTTCATTTATTCCTGGGTGAGAATCCAATGGCAGAGTTTCCCCGCATTCCTGGTCATGAAAATGCAGGTATTATCGAAGAGGTTGGCGAAGGCGTGACAAAAGTTAAGAAAGGGGACCATGTAGTTGTGGATCTGGTAGTTGCCTGCGGTACCTGCAAACAGTGCAAAAGCGGCAGGCGAAACATCTGCAGAACAGTAAAAGCGAGGGGTGCTGCTGTAGATGGCGGCTGGAGGGAATATTTTATTGCTGCAGAGCGTGAAGTTTACCTGCTGCCTAAAGATCTGACGTTTCAGGAGGCTGCACTGATTGAGCCTTTTGCAATCGGCGGTCACTGCACCAAAAGAGCCGGTGTGCAGGGAAGTGATGTTGTTCTGGTTTTGGGTATGGGGACAATCGGAACCATTATACTGCAGGTTTGCAAAGAAAAAGGCTGTACTGTTATATGTGCTGATATTAAAGATAACTTTTTAAAACGGGCTGAGGATTTCGGAGCTGACTTTATTATCAACACCAAAACAGAGGATTTAAATGCCAGGATACCTGAATATACAAACGGAGAGGGCGCAGACGTGATATTTGATGCAGCCGGCTACCCAGGATCACTGACCATGCTTCTGCAAAAAGGAATCCCCGCTAATGGTGCCCGTATCGTGCCTCTGGGTTTCTGTACGTCTGAAGAAAATATTACCCAGAGCATGATTAACGGAAGAGAACTATCTATTATCGGAACCCGTATGTCTTCGGGACAGTTTGAGCCGACGATAGAAAAATTTCGTCAGAAGGCCTACCAGTTGGATGGAATCGTCAGTGATACCATTCCATTTTCCGAAATCGACCGGGTGTTTAAAAATATGCAGAACCCGCCTGAGGATATGGCAAAAATGGTGATTTTATTCGGGGAATCATAAATTACTTAAAGTACGTATGAGGAGGAGTTATCATGAAAAAAAGTATTACCGCTATTATTTTATCTGCAGTCACAGCATTTTCACTCACAGCCTGCCAGAGCACAGGCGGGACCGTAACCAGCACTGCCGCTGGAGATTCTGCAAAAGCAGAAACCTCAGACAAGCCGGTCACGATCAAGGTTGGAGATAACTGGAGTTCAACGCATCCAATGGCTGCTGCTCTGGACAATGTTTTTAAACCTATGGTTGAAGAAAAAAGTAACGGCAGCATCAAGGTAGATCTTTATCATTCCGGAACATTGGGTAACGAGGGGGACTTATGGGATGGGGTCCGAAACGGAACAATTGAAATAGCAATTGTAGGAACACCAATGAACCAGGAATATACAACTATGCTGATTTCCGACTGGCCTTTTTTATACCGGGATTTAGACCATGCAAAAAAAGTATGGACAGGCAGTATTGCAGAAGATATCAGCGGAGAATTTCACGAAAAATTTCCCACTGCCTACATGCTGGGATGGGGTCCAAACAGTGCCAGAACATTTACAAGCAATAAACCGCTTATCAGCGTCGATGATTTTAAGGGTCAGAAGTTCCGTATGCCAAGCAATCCCATTCATGTGGGCATAGTAGAAAACCTAGGTGCTTCCGCTCAGGTAATACCTCTTGGTGAACTGTTCTCTGCACTGGAAACCGGAGTGGTTGACGGACAGGATAATGGGATGGTAACGGTTATCAGTGAGGCTTTTTACGAAGTACAAAAATATATTTACGAGACAAATCATATTATTTCAACTCTGGAGATTGTTGCCTCTGCCAGCTTTATGGATGGCTTAAGTGAAAACCAGCAGCAGATAATCCGCGATGCAGCCAAAGCTTCCTGTGAGACAGCATGGGATGAGTACATAAAAAGTGTTGACACTGACCGTCAGTTCTTAAAAGATCACGGTGTAACGGTAACAGAATGTACTGCTGAGGACAAAGAAAAAATTATTGAGCGGATCAAGCCTCTCACAGATAAGCTTTTCTCTGAGAATCCGTGGGCAAAGGATTTAACAGAAAAAATTAAAGCAGTCCAATAACATAACATTGATTCACATTCGCAGGAGGTGCCTATGAGCCGGCTATTAAATGCCCTCTTTAAAGGAATTGAAGTTTTAATATCCATTGCCCTGGCGGTGATGATTATACTAGTTTTTACAAATGTAATTCTGCGTTTTATTTTCGATACAGGTTTTGCCTGGTCGGAGGAAGTTGCCCGAATCAGTTTCATCTATCTGGTTTATTTCGGATCAATAGAAGCCATGCGCGATAACCGCCATCTTCTGATTGATTCCGTTCTGATCCGGTTACCGTCCACCGCCCAGAAAGCGCTGTACACACTGATACAGGGGCTTATTATATGGCTGATGATCTCTCTTACTACGGGAAGTTATGGTCTCATGCTGCAAAACTACCATAACAAATGGGTTGCCACCGGTCTCCCTGTATGGGTCGTATACCTTTCCGGTTTTATCATGGGAATATCCATTTTACTGCTGGCTGCAGGAAATATTATTAAACTATGGGTATTAAAACGTACGGTAAAAGATCTGATAACCCCGCAGGATGAAAGCGCGGCAATGCTTGAATAAGGAGGAACCATGTCAATCTTAATTTATTTTTTAGTATTTCTGATCGGCGGAATTGCTATTGGCCTGCCAATCGCATTTGCACTTATCCTTTGCGGCGTTGCCACTGCAATGGTACTTGGCGGCAACAATGTTAATCCGCAGATCATTGCAGCTCAGCTGATGCGGGGAACCGACAGTGTCACAATGATGGCTCTCCCCTTTTTTGTTCTTGCCGGGGAACTGATGAACAGAGGCGGACTTACAAACCGGATCATTAAATTCTGCAACATTTTCGTGGGACGTTTTCGCGGTGGACTTGGATATGTGACCATATTAGCCTGTCTGATGTTTGCAAGCCTTGTAGGATCAGCGGTTGCAAGTACAGCTGCACTCGGGGCCATCCTGATTCCAATGATGGTGGACTCCGGATATGACCGTGCAAAATCTGCAGGTCTGGTGGCAAGTGCAAATCTTGTAGCACCTATTATGCCGCCGTCAATTCCCATGATCGTATATGGCGTTGCAGCTGGGTGCTCAATTAAATCACTGTTTCTTGGCGGGATTGCCCCTGCAATTTACTTAACGATTATTATGTGCGGTGTTTGGTTTCTCGTTACCCGCAAAGATAATTTAAAAGCTGATACAACAAAATATTCCGTTCAGGAAATCTTGAAAATATTTATTAACGGGTTATGGGCATTGTTATTGCCGCTTATCATCTTATTCGGTCTCAGAGGCGGTATATTTACTGCTACGGAAGCTGGTGTGGTTGCAGTTGTGTATGCGATTGCTGTTGGTATTTTTGTTTACAAAGAACTTAAATTCAAGGATTTAATTAAATCTTTCGTAGCAGCCGCTAAAATGTCCAGTGTTGTTATGTTCCTGGCTGCCACCGCCCAGGTTGCAGCTTATATGATGACGGTATCCCGTATTCCACAGATGCTGACGGAATCATTGCATGGGCTTACAGAAAATCCGGCACTGCTTAACTTCGTGCTTCAGATTATCATTATTATTATGGGAACCTGCATTGATGTTGTTCCAACCATACTAATTATGACTCCCATCATGCTTCCGCTGATTCATGCTGCCGGAATAGATCCGGTCTATTTCGGAGTTGTTTTCACACTTGCCAATGTACTGGGGCTTACCTCCCCGCCTGTAGGCCCTGTATTAAATGTGGCCTGCGCGACAGGAAAGGTAAGTATGGAAAAGATTATAAAACCTGTCATACCCTATTACATACTTCAGGTTATCCTGGTGTTTGCGCTTATTTTCTTCCCGCCGTTAGTAACCGTACCTTTAAAATGGTTTGGGGGTTGATGGAACACTGAGTAACTGAATTAACTTATTAATGCCTGGAATTCTCCAGGCATTAATAAAGATATTTTTGACATACTCTTTCAGATCTTATATGGTATAATGCTTATGTAACTACCATAAATATCCAAAGAATTGAGTACTTGATATGAACCAGGCCTATGAATTATATATACTTTCTATTGAAAATATTAATATCAGCATTGTAAATAAATTTATGCATCATCTTAGCCCTGAACGTCAAAAAAAGGCCAGAAACTATCGCATGGAAATAGACACCGTTCGTACTGTCTGCGGTGAGATGCTGCTGCGGTATGCTCTTTCTCAAAGGTCAGAGTCTTCTTTACCAGAAATCCCGCTCCACTTTACCTATAATCCCTATGGTAAACCGCTTCTGCCTGATTATCCTGATTTGTCATTTAATATTTCACATTCAGGCAGCTGGGTTGCTTGTGCTATTTCAGATTCCGGGATAGGAACTGATATTGAACAAATAAGCTATAATATAGACTTAAACATTGCCAAACACTATTTTCACCCAAAAGAAATACAAATAATTCATACAACTGCTGCGCCTGAATCTTACCATCACTTTTTTCGTTTTTGGACAGCAAAAGAAAGTTATTTAAAATGTGTTGGGAAAGGATTGGGAGATCCGCTCAATAATTTCTACGTTTCAGATAACACAATTATTTTAGAGGGCCAGATAACCCCCTGTCACATATATTTTTATGAAACATTAAACAATTATGCACTCTCTGTTTGCAGCACCTCATCTTATACCGCGCCTGCATTACCTGTTTCTGTTTCCATAGAAGATATTTTAATGTGCTTTTCATAAAAAAAAGTACCGAAACCCATTACGGCTTCGGTACCTTATCTGTCATTTGCTCAATTTAGATGCAGACCTGGACGTGGGCATAAACAAAATGGCTCCCCCAATTGTGAGAAACGCGAATTGCGTACAGGCTCAGTGGCAGCACCCATAGCCAAAACAACCAGTACAAATAACCGCCAGCTTTACGGTATCACTGGATTGATGCTGTCTGTATGATGAAAAGTCCGTGCCGCCAAAATTCTGTGAAGCGTTTGCCAGATGTCGGCATCGATACATACTGATCGTTCTTTTATTTCAGCAGGTGCAAAAGCATCCCCCATGTTGATACAGACAAACGCGGAGTCAGGGTTCTGATACGTCATTTGCCAGAACGGATATTTGATAATAGACGGAGTATTCATTCCGACGCCAAGTTCAAGGTAAAGGATATGCCCTTCCTTATGCCTGCGGATGTAATCTTCATAACGTTTTGAGGCAATGTGCCAGCCGACATCCTCTACAAATTTGTCGTCACTGCGGAGGTTCAGTGCGAGCGGCTTTCCGCAGTCGGGACATTTTGGGATCAGCTCGGTTGGAATCTTCATGCTCTTCTGCTGCGTAACCATGCGGCGAATGCTTTCCTCATTTTCAAATATCTTCCGGCAATGGGAACATTGAAACAGACCGTAATCGCCCTGTGTATAAAACAGCCTCTGCTTGTCAAATCCCGCGAGCTGAAATTGATGATCCACATTCGTGGTCAGCACAAAATAGTCCTTATCCTTCACAAGCTCAAGCAAATCAAGATATGCCCTACGGGCAGGCTGGTCGTAGCGGTTCAGACAGATCATACGGCTCCAGTACGCCCAGAATTCTTCCGGCGTTTCAAAAGGGTAAAATCCGCCCGAATACATATCGTGAAAATCATATTCCTGCTCAAAATCGGCAAAGTTTTAGCAAAACGCAACGCTGCCAAGACCGTTTTCAGCGGCAAGCGCTAGACAGCTTTTGTAGCAGTCGGCAAGCCCATATTCCTTAGATTTTTTCAGCCCACCGGACACGATTGGCCCGACTGTGTGCAAGATGTGCTTTGCAGGAAGATTATATCCTCCTGTGATTTTGGCCTGCCCCGTCGGTTCCTCATGCCCCTGTTCCGCCATCAAATGGTTGCATTCTTCCCGAAGCTGTATCCCGGCAAAAGTATGGATACAGTTGTCAATGCAGTTATGGCAGGGTTGAAAACATCCAAGCATCCAGCTGTTCGCTGCATTGATGATCGCGTCGACGGCAAGACGGGTAATATCACCCTGCCAGAGATAAAGGTCACCGTCCATACACTCCGTATCGCCGAGCCGTACGATTCCCCGCTCTTTTGAAAGCTCCTGCAAATATTCATTCTGTATTTTTAGGTATTCGTCCGTAACAGGCTGCGGCGATCGGATGTTTACCAGAGCGCGGTAGAGTTGAAATTTTTCGTCGTTATTGTGCGGGACAGAAACAGAACCGCTGTCCCGGCGTTCAGAAATCAAATATTCGATCAGCCACAGCAGGCCTTCATTCTGTGTCATACTATAACCTCACGATTGCCTTTACGGGGCATACCTCAAAACAAGCGCCGCAATGCAGACAGTGTTCCGAATGAATGTGGTAGGGGGAGCCTTCCATAATGCATCGCTGAGGACAAAAACCCATGCAGGTTCCGCACCCAACGCAGGCATCTGTAATGAAGTATCCTTTCGGCGTTCGCCTTCCGTTTCCCATCGTATAGGTTTCGCGAAAAATGGGATTTACGCCGAGATTGAAATACTCGATCTCTATATTACTGATGCAGAAGATAATACCGATGTCTCTGGTCTCGCCCGGATAGACATTGGCAAGATACGGCTGTTCTTCAAAAATGACATCCATCCACTTTTTTTGTTGTTCCTCCGGTACAGGAACAACTTTTCCGGACAGCCGTATCATTTCCTTGAACCGGGTGTATCCCAAAATCTGCACTTTTCCGTTTTCCAGAAGTTCTCGGCAAAAGTTCTTACCGCGCGCGGTGAAAAAGTACATGCCGTCCAGCTCGTAGTGAATCGCACTGATGTTGCGGATTTGCGGATTGCCCTGCGCATCCACGGTTGCGAAACTGAGCACGCCGATCAACTTCAATTTTTCAAGACAGGTTTTCGTGTCCATTTTACTCACCTCACAACAATTGGATTGGGGTATTTTCTCGGTTTCTTATCGGGGAAGCTGCCGACCAGGTAGCCGAGCGTGATATGTACTTTTGCCTCAAGATGCTCCGGAATATTCCATTTGATCAAAACCGCTTTACCGAATTCATTATCAAATATGTCCTCTACAACTCCTTCGATACATGAGCCGATTCCAAGCGAATAAGCAGCCAGGCAAATATTGCTTGCCATGATATAGCAGTCCGCATCCGCGAACCAAAACCTTTTGGGACCGAATAAAGTAACTACCGTGGGCGCGCTGTAGAACGCACTTGCAATCGTAGGATCATCGGCAATGCTGGGCTGGTCGGTCGAAATATACCTTCCGGGGGAAGAGATACTGACATGAGACAAGGATTTTTTAATTCTGCCCAACTTATCATTTATCGCGGCATCCTGACACACAACAATTTGTGTGGTCTGGCGATTTCCCGCATTGGGGCTGAAGGAAGCCGCATACAGAATCTGCTCCAGCATTTCGTCCGGCACCTGCCGGTTTTCATATTTACGGATGGAGCGGCGCTCCATCATGTTCTTTAAGACTTCGTTCATGCATTAATCTCCTTCCAGCACTGCGGGTCTGGCGCATATAGATTGCCGTGATAACCGGATGCGACAGCCGGACAGCCCCGGCAGAACCGCAGCAACTCGCATTTTGAGCATTTTTCAAACTTCTCGTATTCACGGTATTTGTCCATTTTGAGGCCCGTAAACAGGTCATAAAGGTCGTCCGTCATGGCGTTACCCACCTTGCTCTCCATGCGACGGCAGGCATATACTGCGCCGTCCGAAAGGATTGTCAGGTGGCAGTTGCCGCAGTTGCAGCCGCCATAGACATATTCGTCATCGGGATAATCCGAGGGATGAAACAGCCCTTTTTCATATTGAAACAGCGTCCACAGATGGTCTTTCAGATTAAACGTCGTTCCGCTGTCTTTATATTGCTCAAACTTTTCCCAGCAGAGCTCCATCATCTCGTGATATTCCTCCGGTAAGCAGCAGCTGTCCTTGTCGGACATGGACGGGCAGTACCGGCCAAAAGCAAAAATGTCCACGTTGTTTTCTACAACGACATCCACGAGGTCAGGAATCTCTTTGCAGTTCCAACGGGAAACCGTCGACATGACAGCAACATCGATTCCGGCATTCCGAAGTATCGGAACAGCCGCCAGCGTTTCACCATAGGAGCCCGGATGGCGGATACGGTCATGCGTTTCACGCAGCCCGTCAAGAGAAAGCTGATATTTCCGGCAGCCATAATCATGCAGGCGTTTGCAAACCGCATCATTCAAATGAAACGGATTTCCGAGAATGGCAAAGGGGATATTCTCCGTTTTGAGTTTTTCAGCAAGCGCCCAGAATTGTGGATGCAGGATTGGATCGCCTCCGGTGATATAAAGATATGGGAGCCGATTCGCTTTTCGGCAAAAGGTCTTGATGTTTTCAATGACCGTATCCGTATCAGGCTCTGCCATTTCCTTGAACTTGGCATGGCTGCCGAGGGAATAAATATAGCAGTGCTTACACCGTTGGTCGCAAGCCTCGGTGATGTGCCACTGAAATGCAAAATATTCCATTTTGGTTTTCCTTTCTGATTCTAATCAGGGGCAGAAAAGCATCCCCACAAGCCATGCCTGCAGGGATGCTTTTCGAAAATTATTTCTTGTCTCCGGCACCACAGGCTGTACCACAGGCAGCGGGTTTTTCCTCCGGCTTCTTGTCACCTGCTCCGCAAGCTGTGCCACAAGCAGCAGGTTTTTCCTCCGGCTTCTTGTCACCAGCACCACAGGCCGTGCCGCAGGCAGCAAGTGTTTTTTCTTCGGTTTCTTTCTTATCAAACAAATTTTTTAGAGACATCACTCAAGTCCTCCTGATCAGAATTCAGACTTTATGCCAGTCATTAATTTGACTGCCTTCCTTATCTGTGACTACATTGTAGCGTGTAAAAACTGACTTGAGAAGTACACACCTTTCTATTACTCAGTTACCTTTTTATAACCTTTGTGTGTTCATGGGCTTTTCCGACTCAAAATAATTTTTGTATTTCTGCGTCTTTCTGATTGGCTTGACAGACAGGTTGTGCAACAGTATGATTTAATATATAATATTCAAATTGAAACCTATATTTAAATTCAAACTAAAGAGATGGAGATGCCCATATGCTTACCAAAGAAGAACTACCTGCCTGCCCGGTTGCAACGATCGTACAACTGATCGGGAACAAGTGGAAACTGCTTATTATCCGGAATCTTCTCGTAGGAACACAGCGGTTTAATGAAATGCGTCGCACCATTCCCGGCATCAGCCAAAAGGTTCTAACCGATAACCTGCGTTCCCTTGAAGAAGACGGCCTTGTCACCCGCAGAATTTTTGCAGAGGTTCCGCCCCGTGTGGAATACTCTCTCAGTGAGCTTGGCAGAACACTGAAGCCGGTCTTTGATACTATGCAGGCTTGGGGGGAAGGTTATCAGGAACTCATCAGGAATAATGCAGAAAAATAAGGGTGTTAGGACACGAAGGTCAGAAGTCGATTTTCTCACTTTTTGTCACATCTTTGGAACGCACAACTTTGACATTCTGAACGGCCTCAAACAATTCAATCGAAATAATAACAAAATGATGGTTTCGAATAAGCACTCTGTCTAGATCACCTTGATTCTTCACTTGATAGCCGTCTTCACTCATCATTTTCTGAAGCAGAACGCTTCCAATAAATTTCTCGTTGCATAGAAGCTTGGAGATTGCCTCACGGTTCCACTTTCCTTGACCAGTAGGAGAGGAGGTACCACGCTCCTCTAATTTCTTTGCAATTTTGCCAAGGCTGTGGCCACTACGATAGCTCTTAAATATCCACTGCTCAATTTCAGATTCTTCCTGATTAATGACAAGCGTGCCGTCAATAGCACGATCATATCCATAGCACTTACGGTCTGCCAATTTAGAAAACCCATCACGAAATCCTTGGCGAAGAGCCTTCTTGATTTTGCTGCTTTTATCTTCCCTAGTCATTACCCAACATTCCTTTCATAAAATGAAATGAAATTAAAAAAGCCACGGTGGAGAAACCCATCGTGACTATAATAGCAAATTTGTATCCTGCTAATTGTAAGCCGCAACTGTTTGTAAAACAGGCATCAGAATATAGAAAAAGTTGACAGATTTCAATTTGAAATCTGTCAACTTATCATGCCGTTCCCGAGGTGATTTGAACACCCGGCCTACCGCTTAGGAGGCGGTCGCTCTATCCAGCTGAGCTACGGAAACATCTCTGTGCTGCAGACATCCTGCAGCACAGTCCAAAACTTATTATATTCAAATTTAAAGAATTCGTCAAGTCATTCTTGTATTTATTCCTCTGATTCCTTGAATTTTACAGTTCCCTGCATCCAGATCTGCCCTTTGAATCTGCGCCCGATTTCCGGCGTCCCTGTTAAATCTTTTTTTGCTATGCAGACATGGAATATTAAATCACTGCACTCAAGAGTGAAGTCATATACCTCTTCTTCCGTAATCTGGTTCTTCATCTCATCGATCTTAATGATCTCACCAATTACAGAATACTGATCGCATTCTACGCCGCACGGCATAAAGCACGAATCAATAATCGAATACAAATCTTCCTTCATAACCCGTCTTGACGCCTGGGAATAGAGATCAATGTCTTCAATTGTCAATGTCTCCATGGCATCTTCATCACCGTTCTTTGCGGCTTCTAACAGATTATTGCGGTCCTTTGCAGCTACTCTCGCTTTTTCTCGCTGAATTTCAGACTTTTGAATGGGGAGAAGAACCTTTCCGCTGACTGCAAGACCTGTAAGGCATGAATAACTGGTATCCATGGAATGGTGGTCTATGATCCGTTCTCTGCATTCAAAGGAATTATCTATATAAAAGATCAGAGAAATTCCAACTTTATATTCGTCTAAAAGCCCGGCATAGGTTTCCCGTTCCGTGTGACGCTGTATGGAGCATGATACTTCCGAAGTTATATCACTGCTTTTTAAATAGGGGTAATAGTACATTCTTTGAAACATTCCATCCCGGTCCATCTCTCCATAGATGGCAATCCCCATCCCGGGCGCCACTTCTCTTCGGATTTCGCACAGATTGGACTCTTCATCAATCTGTATCCTTCTTATATCGGACAGATCTTCACAGAGCCTATCCAGCAGCTTATCAATATCCCTGTCTTTTTCATAAAGACTGAAACCTATGGTTCTTAAGAATTTATGCATAGAATCATCACCTGCTTTCTGTTTTTCTAAGATAAATTTCAGGAAAACAATAAGGCGAAGAATACTCCGCCTCAAGCCTTACGGTTTATTATATACTAAAACATTTGAGAATTCCAGTAAAATTTTTGTTGTTAATAAATTAAGGTCCGTACCTTCCAAAAAAGGTACGGACCCGGTCTTACACGATACCCTGTGCCATCATGGCTTCTACTACCTTCTCAAAGCCGGCAATATTGGCGCCTGCCACATAATTTCCCTTTACACCGTAGCGTTTTGCAGCTCTCGCAGTCTTCTCATAGATTCCTACCATGATGTCATGAAGCTTCTTGTCCACTTCATCAAAGCTCCAGGAAAGTCTTAAACTGTTCTGGCTCATCTCCAGTGCAGAAGTTGCCACGCCGCCTGCATTGGCTGCCTTACCAGGCATGAACAGCATTCCATTCTCAAGGAAGAAATCTGTTGCCTCTCTGGTAGAAGGCATGTTCGCGCCTTCTGCAACCGCAAAGCAGCCGTTGGCCTTCAGAGCCTTCGCATCCTCTAAATTCAGCTCGTTCTGAGTTGCACAGGGAAGAGCAATATCACATGGTATGGTCCAGATCCCTTTTCCTTCTGTATAAACGGCAGAAGCGACTTCGTTCGCATAATCTTTAATCCGCCCTCTGCGCACTTCCTTTATTTCCTTTACTACATCAAGGCGAATGCCGTTCTTGTCATAGATATATCCGTTGGAGTCACTTAAAGCCACAACCTTTGCCCCCAGCTGGATCGCCTTTTCCGATGCATAAATAGCCACGTTGCCGGATCCGGAAATAACCACACTCTTTCCTTCCAGCTCTCTGCCATTATGTCTGAGCATCTCGTCAAGTATATAAATGAGTCCATAACCGGTAGCCTGGGTACGCACCAGAGAGCCTCCGTAAGTAAGTCCCTTTCCTGTAAGAACCCCCTCATAAAGCCCGGTCATGCGCTTATATTGTCCGTATAAATAGCCGATCTCTCTGGCTCCAACGCCGATATCTCCGGCCGGCACATCCTGATCCGCACCAATGTATTTGGATAATTCGGTCATAAAACTCTGGCAGAACGCCATGACCTCTCTGTCTGATTTGCCTTTGGGATCAAAATCTGATCCGCCTTTTCCTCCGCCGATGGGAAGACCAGTTAAAGAATTTTTAAATGTCTGCTCAAATCCTAAAAACTTTAAAATGCCCTGATTCACAGAAGGATGAAGTCTCAAACCTCCTTTATAAGGCCCAATAGCACTGTTAAACTGTACCCGAAATCCTTTATTCACTCTTACCTGTCCGTTGTCATCTACCCACGGCACACGAAAAGAGATAATACGTTCAGGCTCTACCAGGCGCTCTAAAAGTGCAGCTTTTCTGTATTTTTCTTCATTTGCATCAATGACAATGCGCAGAGAATCAAGAACTTCCTTTACTGCCTGGTGAAATTCTCCTTCTCCTGGGTTCTGCTTTACGACTCTGTCATAAACTTCATCCACGTAAGACATAATTTTCTTTCCTCCTAAGATAATAAATAATACGGTATTATTAATAAAATAAAGTTATTATTAATGTCAAAACAAGGCCGGAACTCCTTCAAGTTCCGGCCTTATCTCCCCGCCATAACTTTTTAAAATTATAGCAAGTTAATTTAGTAAAGTCAATAAACCATTTTCTTTTATTTACTTATCTGGCTTCTTTTTTTTATTAATAGCTGCATAGAGTGCCAACATGAAGCCTGACAGTGCTACCATCACCTTTCCGGCATTGGATTTGCGCTCTCCTGTCTTAGGTAATTTTGCCAGAGGTACGTTTCCGTCATCAACCGTAATCATATCAATCTGACTCTCACCTGGCATGTTTGCCAGAGGCACCGGATCCGGTATAATAGTCACCGTGCTTTGAGGCGTACGTGGTGTAGAACCATTATCATCGCTGCCTTCGCCGCGTATTCTCTCATCCTGAATGGTAATTGTAAAGCTATTGACACCATCAAGAGTCAAAGGCGGTATACTGGAATTAATCATGTATCCGGACGGCGCTCTGGTTTCAATAATTGTATACGTGTCTGCAGGCAGACGCTTGATCAGATACTGTCCGCTGCCGTCTGTTTCAAATCTGGAAGCTTCTTTTTCGTTCGCTGTATATCCTTCAAACGAACCATTATTAAGCTTTACATAACTGCCCCCCGAGGCTTTCATAATGAACTCTGCCCCAGTCAGTCTGGTATCAGCAAACACAGCATTTGTCTTAACCACAATCACCTTTGATGGCTGATTTTCAACTGCACCTTTCGTCTTTTCAAATAAAGAGGGTTTCACATAAAGCTCGCTCTTTTCAGACTGGCTTAAGGTAAATTCACTGCTCCACGGTTTGGTGCCAAGCAAATATCCTTTTGGCGCTTTTGTTTCTGTGATCCGGTAGGTTCCATAAGGCAGGTTTGTGATCACCGCCTTTCCCGAAAGGGTAAATACAATGGAATTTCCAGTCACATTTTCCGACGTCCAGGCTGCACCATCAGAAGCTGCCAGCTTACGGTAGCTGTCCCATGCTCCCGGAACCATGGTAGATAAATTGGTCAGTGTGAATTCTGCCCCTTCCAATCTCTTATTTGTATCTTCGCTGTCTACCTTTTCCAGACTCATACTTCCTGTGCTGATCTGATTTGTTACTGTTAATGTCACCTCAGATCCATTGTCTGCAGAAACGGCTTTGCTGTTGTCCTTTAAGATGCTGACCTTTCCTTTTTCATCCACTCTGATGTAGAACGGTTCAATGGAATCATAGCGGCCGGACGCATCCTCCCTGATCTGGTAATCTCCGTGTTTTAATCCAAGGGTTAAACTGCCGTCGTCACCAGTAACAAATGTTCCGCTTCCGGCATCCTGCTGCGTGTGGAACCGACTGGCCCCGAATACGGATAAAATTCCGTTATCTTCATATTTTCCAGGCCCCAGAATATGGAAACTGATTCCACTTATACTTCTTTGCAGATTATCCGCTTTCTTTAACTTTATAACAAATTGTGCACGGTCATTCACCACCTGGTTATCATCAGTCAGCTGGGCCGTCTTCTGGTCTTCTGAAAGAGTAAAGTCAAATTCCGTCTTACTGTTTAAGCTTAAATAACCTTCCGGAGCTTTCTCCTCTTTCAGTGTGTAGGTTCCATAAGGGATCCTGCTAATATCAACGTGGCCATTAAACGCTGTAAACCGAATGCCGGTTTCATTTTTTTGCACATCCCGGATTCCCATGGCATCAAGTTCCTCTGCTCTCATCTTAAGAAGCTTTTCAGTGAAGTCTTCAAATGCACCTTCTACCTGGGTTGTTTTCTCTGTTAAAGAGAATTCAGCCGACGGAAGAAGTTTTTCTGTCACTCCATCCACCTTATCAAAAGTCAGACTTCCGGTCCCGTAATCATTTAAGATAAGCTCACTGCTATCTGCTGTCACTGTGCTGGTTTCACTGTCTGCCTTTAAGGTGACTTCATATACCCTGCTGCCTGCTTCATATCCAGCCGGAGCTGTCTTCTCTTTTACATAATAGGTTCCAAGAGGAAGCATCTGGGACTCTCCCGTTCCATCATTTCCAGTTGTCACGGTACCGGCAAGTGCTGTTAATCCATTGTCGGAGTAAATCTCAAATACAGCTCCGGAAAGACGGATTTCATGGTTATGGGATGCCGCCTTGTTGATACGTATTTTAGCCCGGTCTCTCACATCATATACTAATGTCCTGTCTGTATTACCGGTTTCCAGTACGGAAACCTCTGTATCTGCAGACACACTGTAGTTTTCCGGAGCTTTGATTTCTTTTAAAACATAATTTCCTGCAGGCAGTCGTTTTACCGTTACAGTTCCATCACTGCCGGTTGTAAATACAGATCCCTCCTCTTTTTTGTCTGTCAGTCCGGTATACGAGTTAATGCCGTCAAGTGTCACATAGTTCCCTTCTGATGTCATTAAGACAAATTCAGCATTGGAAAGCAGGGCATTTGTTGACTTATCCCGTTTTTCAATTGTCAGCTCATGGGGTGTATTTGTTACTGCATTATCTCCTGTCAGGCTGATTCCTTCCGGTTTTTCCAGTTTAAATTCTTTTGTAAAACCATGGCTGCCGCCAAAGAGATATCCGCTGGGTGCCTGGGTCTCTTTCAGTGTATAGGTTCCGTAAGGGATCTGTGTTAAAATTCCCTGCCTGGAATCTTCTGACCCAACGACCCGGAAGTTTACTGAAAGAATACCTCCATCTGTTCTGGTTGTAACGGAAGAAACGCCAAGCCCTGTCACATGTTTCAAATACCCTTCAAATGCTCCTTCTACCAGAGACGTGCCGCTCAGTTCAAACCATGCTCCCGTAATCAGGTTCTTACTTTCCCCATCCATTTTTTCAATGGCAATCGGTGCAGTCAGTACCTTATTGGTCACTACTACATTGATTTTATTCTGTTCCTGACTGTCGAGAACGATTTCCGGCCTGTCTTTTCCATTCAGTAAAGAAACAGCTCCGTCCTGACCGATTCTGACATAGAACGGTTCCAGGGTCTGATAACCAGGTGCCGGAAGCTCTGTAATCTCATAATCCCCGTAAGGCAGATTCCAGGTAACAACGCCCTCATCACTGGTCTGTTTTACTTCATAGCCGGCATGATCCGGATCGTTTATTTTAAATTTATTTCTGATAAATGGGTTCCAGGTACTGCTTTCGTACTTTCCTGGTCCTGAGATGGAAAATGAGATACCCTTTACTGCATTATTTCCGGCATTATCCGCCTTTCTGATGCTTAAACTGTATTGTGTTCTGGTATTCTCAATAACATTTCCTTCTATTTTGCTTAATTCAGCTTTCTGCCCTTCCGAACTGATTTCAAATCCGGTTTCTCCCAGCTTCTTTGAGATATCATAACCATCGGGAACCTGGAGTTCTGAAAGAGTATAGCGTCCAAGCGGTATTCCGGTAATGTTCACCAATCCATCCGTAACCTTAAAGCTAACGCCCTGCTCCGTCTCCTTTACATCTGTTATTCCCATGGAGGCAGCATCTTTTTTCATGGACGCAATCAGTGCATTCCATGCATCTTTGACCACATCACTCTGCTTTTCAATCCCGAACACGGCACCGGTAATCTTCTCCCTGGTAAGTCCGTCAATCTTTGTAAATTCCAGTGACCCGGTTATATAAGAATCCTCTACTGTAACCGTGCTTTTAACGGGATCAGTCTCAGTTCTAAACTCCTTGCTCTTAAGAATCCATGCCTTTTGTCCCTTGACCTTATAGGAATCCATGGATACCATATCACCGGACACAGCACTGGCAATCTGGTAGCCTGCGGGAGCACTGTCTTCAACAATAATATAGTTCATGTAATAAAGAAGCTCGCCTGCATTCCATACTGCCTCACCGTCTGTAAGGGCTGTTTCACCTGCTGCTGCCGGATTTTTAAGCACACTGGAATCGGTGATCTGTGTTTTATTGAAGGAATCCATTTCCTGATTTGTAAAAGGACCATATACCGTAAAATGAGCTCCTGCCACTGGATTTTGAGCTTTGTTAGTCTTCTTTACCATTACGTTTCTATACGGAACAAAGCCTATGTCCTTGGTTGTATCATATTCCCCTGATGTTGACCATAAGAAGAAATCCTCTGAGGAATATCCGTTTTTCGTTTCATTAAAGTTGCTGTCACAGCTTTCATTGTAGTTTACTCCGCCTTCCAGCAAGGTCTTTGGAAGTCTGGACCTGCCTGCTTTTTTATTGTCCCCGTCTGGCAGCATGTTAGGTTTGGCAAGTTTCAATACCAGATCCTCGAAGCCTTTAGGTATAGCCCCCTCACTCACTTCAATCTGATAATGAGCCGGATCATCTCCCTTTAAACTGGTTAACCGCAGAGACTTGCCGCTATACCACTCATCCTCGGTGCTCTCCGTGAAATCTGAGCCCGTGAGTCCGTATGGCTTCGCAGGTGTCAGGTTGTCAAATAAGAATCTGGCATCCCCGGTTCCCGGTTCCATGGAGATCTGGTCATCCCCGTTTTTACTGTACTTCAAAAGGCTGACATTAAAGTAACCGCTCTGAAGCAGAGGGAACAAATCCGTAAGAAGATGATCATTCTTTATGCTTTCATTCTGCATTCCGTTGTTATCATCATCAATCCAGATTCTGCCTGAAACCTTTACATTTCCAGGAACCAGAAGCACCTGGACGGAATTGCTGGTCTGTACCTGGGAGAACTTCTTTTCTTCACTCTCAAGGCTTGCTTCTTTATAGCTGTAGGCTGTGGCAAAATCATTGACTGCATAGCCGTAAGCAGCCTCTTCCAGCTCTTTTGCCGTACTGTAAGGCACGGCTGTCTTATAGGTGACAACCAGGTTCTCGCCTGGTGCCAGATAAAATTCAGGGTCTGTGATCTTAATGCGGATGGCGGTAGGATCACTGGAGCTTCCGGACCAGAATCCGGAGGAGTTGTCATTTAACATCGCATTCTTTCCGGCATTTGCATTATCCTTACTTTCAAATGCTTTATTGGAATACGAAATCTCATAATCAAATCCCTGAACCTTTCTTCCCGAACTTCCTGTATCTTTTCTGTTTTCAATCGCGATGGACTGAATACTGTCATACTTCAATCGGAAGTCACTGAGTCTTTCAAAATTACCTGTACTGAAATCACCTTTCACCGGCAGAATATCCATAAGCTGCAGCTGGCTGACATAATCCTGTGCCGATGCATTGTTTACCATAAGCCGGTATAATACGGTTCCGTCGTACTGTGTAAGCTCCGTATCCTCTGCCGATTTCGCTACCTTTCCTGCCGTAGTTCCTGATACATATCTGGTATCTAAATTTCCTTTTACCTCTTTATAAAGCTGGATACCCGTTCCAGTGCTCATGGTATTTTCTGCAGAGTCAGAAGCATAACCGTAGCTGCGGTACTTTTCATCAGGCAGTAATGCTCCGGCCGGTAAATCGCTGCTGGGCCACTTGGTTCCTGAGCTGGTATGAATCATAAAGGAGGCGCCGGTATGATTTAAAGAAAATGCCGGCTGCAGTACATCACTGGTTACGAACAGAGTGTTTAATATGTTTTTACCATAATTAATAATATTTCCTGCAATTTTTGCTTTCACTGCTACTGTAACAGATTCGCCCTTTTCCAGATTTCCATTCAGCCGGATAAACAGGGTTTCCCGTCCGGTATCCGGATCGACTTTTCGTACAGTCTTATCAATGGTAACACCGCCAGGGGCTTTCTCCACTGTGACTGCTGTCAGCAACCGGTCTTCGCCGGAAGTTTCTCCTGAAACAGTTACTCCCAGAGGAACCAGATCAATAAGAACCGGTTTTTGAACAGGCGCAATTCCAGTATCACTGCTTGTGGTTGCATTGGTTACAGTAAGCGTGTAGGTAAGCATGTCACCCGGCTGTACTCCCTTAACAGGATTTACATTTTTGCTCACCGACAGAATTGGGGCCTGGCTTTGAATCACTGAAATATCGCATAGCGCTTCTGCCTGGCTGGCTTCCTGACCAGAGTTTAACTTTCCATTTACATCCCACTTCCGGTATTTCATAGATACACTTGCATTGTTGCGGATAAACTTAATATCCTTCTTATAGCTTCCGTCAGCAAGAGTTGCGTCCTGACGGTTTAGCTTTGCCGTAACCGTAATAGTTCCCGGCACAAAATCCTGCCCCAGTGTATAGGCGTTTTTCGTGGATCCCTTTAACGCATCATCCCGGTAGCTGATCTTAAATGATTTTACCTTCCTGCTGCCGGCCGGCTTAATTTCACCGATCTCACCATCCCCGGAAACGCTTACACTCTGCACCTCTCCTGTCTGATTTCCATCAAAACCATAGAAGGTTACATCTGCCATGATCGTTCCTGTTTTTCCTTCTTTCAGCCGGTTTGTCTGCGCGGCTTTTCCGGGTTTAACAGAAAGAATGGTATATTTTTCATCGCTGTATTCTTTTTCATCAAGAACACTTTTTCCAGAATCAAGCATGGTCAGCCCCTGATCAGTGACTTCATACTGATCAAGAGGAATCGTATTAACAGCTCCGGGTGTCAGGGTATAGGTAACCATCTGACCGTCATTCCACCATAAATCTTTTAAAGAAGCGGTCTGAGTCGTCTTTTCCAGGGTTACCCCTGTCTTCTGCTTTACGTTGGTAAATTCACAGGGCGGCGGAGTATTCCCTTTTTCTATGGTTACTTCCTTCTTATAAACAGTTCTGCTGTCATCCGGATTAATCACATATCCATCTGTATTAGGCGTAATAGAGGTCTCTTCAATCTCATAGGTTCCGGGAAGCAGCATGACTGTAGTTCCGGACTCACCATAAGGTATTGAAACAATATCTCCTGTCTGTTTTCCAGTTTCTTTATTTGTTATCTTTACAAACGCGTTCAGTGATCCCGACGGATTATCCTGTTTGTTACTATCATTTTTAAACAATTTTAATGGCAGCGCTTCCTGATTATGAACCTTGAACTGATATACACCTGGCGCTTTGGTATTATCACCTGAGAGTACATATAAATCCAGTCCTGGTCTGGTCTCGCCGTTCTTAACTAAATCTGCGGTTACCGGGAGTATGGTTCCATTCTCCCCTTCAAAAGCTTCCAGACGGAAGGTATCAAACCCATGGTCTTTTACAGGCACTTCATACAAGCCGTAAGAATATCCCGACTCCTGTTTCAGCCCCCGGAAGGAAAGCTTACCCTGGGAATCTGTGGTTCCCTCTGTTACATAACTCCAGGAATTCCCGGCCTCTTTTTTATAAAGCTCAAAGGTTATTCCTGATTTTACCGCTTCTGTTTTGCCGTCTCCGCTGTATTTAGTAACCTGGAAATCAATTCCTCCCTGATTTTCTACGGTAATCTCCGTAGTCTTTCCAGTTTCCGCTGTCAGCCCCTGTTCCGGAATTGCTGTCCCAATGGTAAGATATCCCAACGGGGCATTTGTCTCCTTTACATAATAGGTTCCCGGACTGTTTTTCTTTGTTGAAAGTAAAAATTCATAGATTCCGCTTGTTCCGATTTCCTTAAAATCTCCCACATAGGAAGTCAGTGCCTGATCGGAATATAAGCTGAATGCCGCACCGGTTAATTTCTTTGAAGGATCTGCTGCATCCACTTTAGTAATGCGGATTCTTGCTTTTGCAAACTGATTTTCAACTCCTATGGCAACCGGGGTCTTGGTTGTGAAATCGGAGTTCGTTCCTGCCTGGATATAGCCGTCAGACCATAGCCTGCCATTGGTCACTCCTGTTTCTCCAGTCAGCATCCAGTCGGGATTTTCCCGCTCTTTTACATAGTAGGCTCCGCCACCCGGGTTCTGTGCCAGCAGCACCTTACCCTCTGCAGTATAATAGCCATCAGCTGCCTCGAAGTTAGTAATTGTGACTGTTACAGGCTGATTATTTTCATCATATACCTGCTTATAGGCCTTTTCTGCATCAGAATAGGTGAATACATCAAATACCACCTGAGACGGAAGCTTCGTTTTTATATCCTGGTCATTTACGAATCCATCGCCAAAATTAAGTTTCTTTGTTATTGTCAGGGCAACCTTCATCCGGTTTTCAAAGGTTACTTCCGTATTATGATAAGATCCGGTCATGTCTCCGGTCACGGCCACTACAAAGGGTGCGGTATTAACTGTATATCCTTCCGGTGCTTTTATTTCCGTAATGCGGTACCAGCCTGGCTGGCAGTTTTTAAGGTCATAGGATCCGTCTCCCTGATCTTCCAGAGTTTTAGTCAAAGCATCAAAGCCATCCGCTGGCTTTTCATAGGCCGGTTCTTCCACACTCTTTAGAAAGGCTCCGTCAAAATCTGTACCAGTGCGGAACTTCATATATTCCAGACGGAATGCAGCACCCTTCATGGAAGCATCGCTTTGCTTATTCTCACCGTCAGCTTTATACAACGTAAGCTTTGCCAGTCTTGGATTTTTAATGTTCAGTGCAGCCAGCTGACCGGTAATTCCATCAGTGACAGGAACCAGAGTTACTTTATTCCCATCTGCCACCGGCTTGTAACCAACAGAAACTGAAAGTTGTTCAAAATAGTTATCTGCTGCCGTCTTTTCTGCACTGCTTCCCAGTGTCTCGCTCATGACGGTATACGTTCCGCTTTCAAGTCCGTTTAAAACAGCAAGATATCTTCCATCCCCCTGCTTTTGTGTAACAGCAGTGATCTGACCTCCTGAAGGAGTTTTTAATGTAAATGTAATACCGGAAAGTCCTTCTGGCCTATCTCCGTTCCATGCTGTCTTTTCTATCTCAAGCATTGGCTTTTGCGGATTGTAAACAGGCACTGTCAGAGACGAACTTGCTACGGTAAAGTACCTCCAAAGTCCGCTGTCACCGGTATACATGGGAATATATTGTTTCTTCTGCTCCGTTGTTAAGGTTTCCTTCATTCGGTAAAGGCCGGTAGGAAGCCCTCCAGGTATAAGAATTTTACCGGTATTGTCTGTCGTATAGGTGCCATATTTCTTGTAATCATATCCGGATCCATTCCACTGATACTGCCAGACTTCAAACGCAACCCCTGAGAGAGGTGTTCTCTGAATATTCATGCCTTCCAATTCATCGTCTGTTTTATGAAATGTACCAGTATTCGGGATATAGCCATATTTTTTAAGGGTTACCGGATATTCTTTGGAAACCTTGTTAATCAGCCTGAATGCAGTCGATTTGCTGCTGTCCCAGAAATACTGCTCATCAATATGGTCCTTGTTAATGGGTACCGTAACATTTAAAAGATGAAGCGTTGTATCTATGGTAACCTTAGATGGCGCATAAATTTCTTCCAGCCCCAGCAATAACTTAACCGGATCACCTTCTGCATTATATTGAAGGATATCCTTGGGATTCTTACCCATTGCGGTAATTTTACTGTTTAATTCATCCAGCCTGATGGTTTTTGACAGCGCATAGCCTGTTTTATGGGTACCGTCTGATTCCAGTCCTGTCTCCACCACATCTATTGGCAGAAGTTTTTCATTATTATCCGGATTTAACAGCCATATCTGGAATTTCGCACCGCCAAGAAGGGTTGGTTCTTTACCTGTGCTCTCATCCTTCAGCCATTTGTTTAAAGCAACCTGGAAATGGTAATTTTCAAGTCCGGTTCCTCCGTTAGAATGCGGATTGGTAATTACTGCTATTTTTTCATTCCTTTCGCTATGATAAGTATGCCGGATATCATCATATCCGCTGTACCCTGAATTACTGGGAACAAAGACAGCCGCAAGCTTCCCGCCTTCATCCAGAAGATACCCCGGCGCAGCCTCATCCTCAACCAGCCAGTAAACATATCCATCCTCCAGAATAGCTGTGTCAAACTGACCATCCAGCCTTTTACCTGTCAGGGGATCGATCCGGGTGCCGCTCTCATACTTACCTTCTGCCTCAAATCTGCTTTCATCTGCTAAATCCTTCATTTGAACAGAGGACAAATTCTTTGTGTCAGCAAGCATTTTATAAAGTGTAAATCTTGCACCATTAATCATGTGGCGCTCATCATGGACTGCTCCGCCAAATGTCGTCCCGTCGCAGGTTTTCCATATGTTAAACTGAACCCAGGATTTATAATTTAAAATTGGATCCGTATACCTGACCAAGGAATCTGCATTAGCGGGAAGACTCTTTCCGCTAAATATAACTGCATTATACCGGTTCTGTAAGTCTGCCACGGAAAGGCTCTTTGCCGGCAGCCCGTTTTCAAGAGGAAGAGGTTCTTTATTCCCCATATTTAATTCAAAAGGCAGCTTGGATTCACTTCTTGTGGGAACCCGGACTTCTGCTACATAATAGATATCATTCCGGTCAATGTCGTTAAAGGTAGCAATTCCGTCAAATTCGTTTGTCGCCTGTGCCTGCACAAAATCAGCAATACCCGGCTGATTCCGATTCACTTTATAAAGAGCCAGATTTACATTTCCTAACGCCCTGTTCACCTCATAGAACTGATCATTCCAGCCATCTCGCCAGTATTTCTGGGTGCGTATGGTCAGCTTTGGCTCATTTTTAATAACAAGAGGTGCTCCCGATGGATCTCCGTTTACAGTGGAAATAGTTTTCCCCTCTGTCAGTGTGGTTGTCAGCACCTCATAAGAAGGTAGATATCCCGAAGGTGCTGTAATTTCAGCAATCACATAGGGTATCCTGTTTCCGCTGTCATCAAAGATACGCAGCTTACTGCTGTCAAAAACCGCCTGACCGTTTGACCCGGATGACTTTGTCTGAATGGGATTTTTAATACTGTTTGCCCAGTCATCCTCACGGAACTGAGATCTTAAATAAATTCCAAATACAGCGCCGCTCACTGGCGTATTTCTTAAGGCATCCTTTTTGGTAACCATCACTTTTCCGATATTCTGATAGTTTTCCAGAGACTTGCTTCCATTTAGATAGATATTCATTTTTTTATCTGCTGCTGTCTCTGCTGCCGTTACAGTTGCCGGTCCGTAATACACCGCCCCATTCTGAATGATATAACCATCATATTGTCCATCTGCCTTGTTGTTCATCAGAAACAGCGGATTGATAATATCCGAACCCAGAATTTCCTTGAAGTAATATGTTCCCGGTGCCATAACCGTATCGGTATTGGATACAATTGTTTTTTTATTGCCTGGAAGTATAACTGCTGTAAAATGATCCCCATCTTTCTGATATACTTCAAAAGTGATCTTAACGTTACTATCCACGCTTCCACTTGAATTATATTTAACCTTCTTTAAATTAACTGATTTGAATGGCTTATTATAAAACTTTAAATGGGTAGTTGTGGCCTCTTTGGGATACCAGAACCATTCTTTCAGTTGTTCCCTGCTAATGGGTCCGCCTGGTGTAGTAAACTCCCTGATCTCTGTTCCAATATAGTTCGCCGGTGTCTGTACTTCTTCTACCCGGTACGCTGTTCCTGGATCCAGAGAAACGAAGGTCCCCTCCATAGAAACGGTTCCCTTAAATACCTCCGCACCATCTGCTATTCTTGTAATGCGGAATGTGGCAGTGATTTTGTTGTTGTTATCAGTTATGTCATACTTGTGAAGCCAGTAAGGAACTTTCTGTGGTATGTTATATGCCTTTACACTGGTATCCGACTCCCTGCTGACGGTATAAGGTCCGATAAGAGATGTCTTTACTCCATTCATAATTGCATTATCAACAGTTTTCCCTGCCTCCTCTGCCTCCAGACGATCCGCACTTCCTGTCTCACTCCAGTAATAATCTTTGGTGATATCCAGATTTCCGGCAGTAATATTGCCGCTCTGATCTGTGACATAGATTTTTCCAGGAGTTACTTCGCTGTAATTATTCTGATTTTTATCAGCGGCATACAGCTTAAACTGGTATCCGGCATTGGAATTACTTGTATTGATCCAACCGGTTGACCACTGATTTCCAAACGTCCAGGTCTCCTTCTGGAGCTTTAAAATTCCCTGTCTGTCATTTTTAATTTCAAATGAAGTTGTTTTTAATGGTACGAGAGTAAATTCTTTATAAACATAGGTTTTACCGTTTTTAATTTCTGTGGTGAACCCGTTTCCTGCAGGATTGCCATCAGAATATCCATCCGGAAGTTCTTCCGCCACTCTGTAGCGAATCACATGACTGCTGCTGTCATAAACTGGAAGAACTGCTTCAAATCCGCTGTTTCCATCCAGTGAACAGGTTTCCTTAGAATTTACGGAAACTCTGGACCAGCTGCTGCCATCCGCAGTGGACTCAAACCAGAAATGGTTGTCAAAATTTCCTCTGTACTGCTGGGGAACTGCTTCATAAGCTCCACTGTCCTTTTGAAGCAGCTTTGTAACTTGCACCTTTGCTTCATTCAAAGTATTAACAAGATAATTGCCGCCTTCCTTTAAGGCAGAAGTTTCCCCTCTCTTTACTGTCACAGGGTATTCATTCGTGTCCACGATATATCCGTTGGCACTTTTTTCCCTGACAATATATTCGCCGGGTGTAACCGGCTTAAATCTTACCAGGCCGGTCTCGTCTGACTGAACTGTTGTCACCTCGTTTAATGTACCGTTTACCTTCTCATAAAGTGTAAATTGCGCACCGCTTAAAGGACTTAAATCTGTTTCCTTTGTGTCCGCACTGTTCCAGGTGCGCGCCTTCTTATAAAATTCGATGGCACCCTTTCCTACAACGATATTAACTACTTTGACTTCCTTATTCTCACCTGCCTTAATGGTGAACTTAATCTCCTGACTGTCTCTGAAGGTCTGGGAATTAACCATTGCATAACTGTATTCAGTTCCTGCAGGCTTCCTTCCTTCTTTAATCACATAAGTTCCAGGATCAGCCTGAATCTGAATATAGCCTCTGCTGCCAGTTGTATATGGTATGTTGTCCTCTCCAGCTTCACTGGAGGGATTAACCGCTATTGGTCCTCTTTCTAAAGCTTTGCCATTTGGATCCAGAACCGTATAATTAGTATAAGGTGTTTCATTCCCCGTGGAATCCACAGAATAAATTTCAAATTGGGCATAGCCGGGATATTCCTTTTCCATTACCAGATCATAAGGCTTCAAAACTCCGATTCCTTCATCCAGCATTTTAGTTAACTGAATGACTGCAGGTTTATTTACCTCATGGACTGCTACCGCTGCTTCAGAATCATCTTTCATAATCTGGGTGGTTCCCAGCTTTATGTATTCCAGATGAGCCTGATTTAAAACTGTAAATACGGAAGAATCATTCACACGCGGGTCATTATATTTTAAAATAAATGGTTCAAACGGATACCTGGCTGTGACCAGATAAGAGCTGTAGGTTGGTGCCTGTTCCGATACATAAATATGATCAGCTCCATTTTGCCCCTGAGTTTTATAACTATCTATTATAATGGATCCATCTCCGTTTTTACTTACAGGTATGCTGCTTCCGTCACCCCATGCCGCAGTAACCGATATCGGCTTCATCTCTGCCGGAGCATTGGGCGTTGTGATAGAAAGGGTATCTGTAATATGGAAAGAATCTTCCTTAAATCCGGTACGTCCGTAAGTCTGATAAACAGTTCCATCGGGCTGTCTTGATATCTCACCAGGATTTCCGTACATCCCCACCTCTATCATATAGGTGATATCAACATACTGAGGATTCCCCTCATCATCCTTAATAATAGAGTAAGACTGATCCGTTGGATAAACTTTCTTTTTAATATGCCACTCATCATCAGAGATCAGCTGGAGCTGGGTCTGGGTCTGTGACGGCTGTCTGGCATAAGTAACTGTTGGTATATTTCCCGGATATGTAATGTTTTCTTTATCCGTCTTATCTGCAACCTTTACATCAGCATGAAACGCAACGCTGTTATCAGAAAGGGAAAATTTCTCCCCTACCGCCCGTTTACCGTTTCCGTCTATGTATGCGTTGATTATAATATTATCCGACTTTCCCGGACGAATGGTATGATTCTCATCTCCTGCCTGGATTTCATAAACGCTTTTTTCGCTGTCTGATGTATAGAGTTCTACTTTCCCACTCTGTTCCTCCAGTGTAATACCGGCAGGAACCGTAAAATAAATAACCGCATTTTCATATGTATCAAACAGGGACAGCTTTCCGCCTGCTGCATATTCATAAAGAGGTGCAGCCTGCATCGTATAGGTGATGGTATAAGTAAAAAGCTTCCCTGCCTTTATCTCACCAGTCATACTCTGGTCAAGATTTATTTCCACCGTTTCTTTTTTATCTGCTGCATCATCTCCATAATAGCTTAAAGCTGTATCATAGGGAGAAAGCTTTGCCTCGTCGCTTACTTCCATGTTTAATAATGTAATTCCATAACAGGGAACTACCATGGGGAAAGAAGGCTGAACAAATAATGAGGTCAGACTGAAGATATTTTCTTCCTCTTCCCCGTCCATTCCCATTAAAGCAGACTTCTCTTCGCCAGATAAAACACGGCCATCTCCGATAGAAACAATATCAGCACTATCAAAGCTTTCCGTTTCCGAAACTGCTTCCGAAGGGGTAGCAATTGTTTCCAGTGCCTCTGTAAGTACCGGAACCTGGTGCCTGGAGAGAGAAAGTGTTTGATTTTCTAATCCATTTTTGCTAATAGAAATATCGCTGCCGGATGCAGAATCGCCGGAATTATTACTGTCTTCCTGCTGCTCAGCTTTTTCCGGTTCTGCCTCTTCCTGTTTCACATCATCTTTATTTTCTATTGCAGTATCACCTGATACGTTTTCTGAGAATTCATCTTCATTTGACTTTGTTTCTGCAGCTTCTGATTGCCTCTCAGTTGATATAGCAGCTTCGGTTTCTGAATTTTCAGTATTATTATCGTCCTTAATCTCTGAAACCGTTTCCACCGCCTGGGTTTCTGCTGCTGTTTCCGCTTTTGTTCCTGCTGCCGTATCTGCTGCAGAAGCATTGCCGTTTGCGTTATTTCCGGTATTCTGCAGTGCGGTTTCCTCCGCATTTTCACCAACAACTGCATACTCATCCATCTGGGCTTCTGTGATAACAAAATTGTCACTTACTACCCTGAGACGGAATTCACATTCCCGATCCTTATATCCGTTTACGCCAATAATCTGAACATTCTGAAGGATAGATTCCTGTTTAATACGGTCTGATTCATCAGTCTGGGTAAAAGGTTCACCATCAAGGGCATCAGAAACTACCACAAGATACATGGCCTTACCTGTTTTTCTTTGAAGAATTAAGGTCTTGCCTTCCAGTTCCTCATATAATTTCCCGATAACCAGATCTTTTTGTTCCCCTTTAAACGGAACTAAATCTTCTTTTAATTCAGGTCTTTCGTCAATATCCTTTTTAAGGACTTTTTCTATGGCAGACTGGGTAACTTTAACATCTATCACCTGTTTTGCCTGTGATGGCGTCGCTTCTGACGGAGATGCTTTGGACGCATTGGATGGCGTAGCCATTTTTCGTTCTGTATACTCTCCCGCATAAACCGTAGCTGCGGTAAGCTGTGATACATTTCCCGAAACAATGGCTATTGTTAACAACCAGGCAATAATCCGTTTTAAGCGATGGATTTTTTTCATTGCTCCCTCCATTTTCACATCCTCCTTTTATATTTTTTCTTCCTCATTCAGTTTTCTATATGCAAGCCCAAAAATGGCAATATTTCCCTCTTTGTCAGTATACCTGAGACCGGTTACAAACCAGTTATTTTTGTTTACTTATTGATTTTTAACCTAAAATTTATAACAATGTTTTTTTCACTACTTTGTATGCTTTTTTCAGTAAAACAAGTACATCTTTTGTTGTATTTTTACATAAAATTATAATTTAACCCCAACTGTTAACTTTACTGTTATTAGGTGTTTACAGCTGCTAATTCTTACGCCATCTTGACAGAACGCCTGATTAATTCTAAAATAAGTTCAACTGTCTATTTGATAATTACGAAAAAGAAGGTCTCAAACATATGATTCAGGATATTTTTCCCCATGTATTTCATAACGAATTTGAAATAAAATCACCCACTGCTGACAGCTATTTTTTCTACTTTTCAGAAGGAAGTATCTGCCTGACTGAAGGTAAATCCAAAACAGTCCCACGGTTTTCTGCATTAAAAGAAGAGGATCGCGGCCCCTTCATGTCCCATTGTGATTTTCTGTTCTCCATCGATCAGATGGATTTTTTTCTGGCAGATGAAGCCAGTGTAACTCTTGCGGATACTCCTGGTCTCAGCCTTAATAAAAACAGCATATTACGGGAATTAACCCCTATGTGGGTATCTTTTTCTGCAGTCTGTGCTTCTCAGCTTCACCGGTTCTATTCAACCAGCCGATACTGCGGATGCTGTGGATCAGACATGATTAAAAGTAAAAAAGAACGGTCTATGATCTGTTCCTCCTGTGGTAACACCGTCTATCCGAAAATAGCGCCTGCTGTCATTGTAGGAATCATTCATGATGGAAAGCTGCTGCTGACGAAATATGCGGGAAGGGAATACACCCGTTATGCACTTCTGGCCGGATATACGGAATTTGGTGAAACCCTGGAGGATACGGTAAGCCGGGAAGTTATGGAGGAAGTCGGGCTGCATGTTAAAAATATCCGTTACTATAAAAATCAGCCCTGGGGCTTTTCTGATTCCATTTTGATGGGTTATTGGGCGGAGCTGGATGGTTCTCCACAAGTCACGCTGGATGAAACGGAGTTATCCACAGCAGTCTGGATGGCTCCTGAGGATATCCCCGACGATTTTACCAATATCAGCCTGACCCACGAGATGATTCTATTATTTAAGAATGGGAAAATAAATGAAACACAGGAAGGAAAAGCCTGATCAGGCTTTCCTTCCTGTGTTTCTATAAAAGGTTGCATATCCATTAGCAATAAGACTTCCCTTTTGGGGAACCTGTGAAAGAATCAGAATCACATTCAGTACATCAACACATGCACCTCCTGCGTTCAATACACTCAGAAAAATTAAATAACCATTTAAATGACCGGTAACTGAAAATAGAAACGGTACTGCAAACGAAAGAATAAACAGCGGCATAAGTGATATAACGACCATTCTTTTCTTTGAAAGTATCTCTTCCGTAAATACAAAACCAAACAATCCGTTAAATCCCCAGTATGTCTTATCTGATTTCCATACTTTTGGTATAAATACTGCATGTATCAACTCATGAATCAAGAGGAATAGAAACATACCCAAAAGATAATACACAATCTCTATACCAATGGAAATCTCCAGGGAAAACCCTTGTTGTCCGGAAAGCAGCTTCTTAAATGGCGGGTATAAATAGTAACACCATACAGCTCCGGCTAACATCAGGAGCATGCTGATGGGCATAGACCACAAAATTGCTGCTGAGACAGACTTTGGTTCTTTTAATCGAATCCAGCCTCGTTCCTTCAAATACATAGTTCTGTCTACATTCTCCGGCGGTATTTTTTTAATAAACTTCATTTCATACCTCATTTATTACATTATAATACATGATGCCCACTTAACAGCACTGTCAATGCTTTCCGGATTCTTCTTAGGTTCAACATAAGCGATTTCACCAATGAATTTATTCTCCGGCAGAGCTTCCTTCAGTTTGGCAAAACACTTCACTGCTCCGCCTCCTCCATGGCATGCTAAAATTGCAATCCGTTTATTTCTGATTTTATAATCGTTAACAAAACTTCTTATGGGTGGTGCAAACGATCCTGCCCAGACCGGAGTTCCAATTATAATCGTTTCATATCGGTTTAGATCAATGCTTTCATTTGTCAATGTTGGTTTATCTCCAAAAACAACACTTTTTCCACCCCAAAAATACTTTCCAAGCCCCTCTGTTGGATACCTCTTACTTGTCTTCAATTCAACGATATCCGCATTTAATGTTTCCCCTATTTTTTCCGCAATCATTTTCGTATTTCCCTCAAATGAAAAATATACAACTAATACGCTCATTAGAATTCCCCTTTCTCAGATATAATTTTCTTGGCTTCTATCGCCCAATCCTTCATTGCAGAATAAACATGTACGCCGCAGAGCGCAGTCAGACGGCTATAAGTACAATCGATACCCTGATCCTTGAACTGGCTGATCTGCTCCATATATCTGTTCATGTCTTTTACCAGCTCCTCATTTCTCCTGATAAAATCATCCAGATGTCCGATCAATACTTCAGATTCGGTATTCTCTCCAAAAGAAATCTTGAGAAGAATTTCATAACGAAGCTTCTCAATCTCCGGCTTCTCACGCATCCAGTACGAAAGTTCTTTTCTTCCTGCCTCGGTAATGCTGTATACGATTTGCCCTCGTCCGTTACCATGTTCCCCATTGTCAGAGCAGACAGCTAATCCCTGTGCAACCAACATCTTTAAAGTGGGGTATATCTGTCCATAGCTTTCCTGCCAGAAATGACTGTATTCATTTTCCAGCCATTTTTTTATTGTATAACCGGTCAACGGCATACGGGCAAGCATTCCCAGCATTACATATTTTGATTTTCCCGTGTTTTCTTTCAATTGTATATCTCCTTTTTATCATATAGCATCATAATATATCATGTTGATATATTAATCAAGCAGAAATTTTATAATAATATTTCTTTGTTTAACTGAGTTGATTTAATAAAGATGATGGAAACAGTCCAGCCCCTATGATATAATATCCACAAAAAGATAGTAAGGCGGAATCAAAGTGGCAATTAAAAATATTGATAATAAATATGCTGATTATGCGGTAAAACTGAAAATAGATTGTAAGAATTGCAGTGGTTTATGTTGTGTTTCTTTATTCTGCGCAAAAACAGATGGTTTCCCTGCCAATAAAGAAGCCGGTACGCCATGTGCCTATCTTGATTCTGATTATGGCTGTAAAATACACGAAAAACTTTCCGAAAAGAATTACAAAGGTTGTTTAGCCTATGATTGTTTCGGTGCGGGACAAAGAACTACTCAGCTATGCTTATCAGAAGGTTCCTGGGAAACAAATCCCAAACAGGCGGACATGATCTTTGAAATGTTTATGACTGTATTTCAACTTCATCAGATGCTGTGGTATCTGGTTGAAGCATTTAATTTAACAGCAGATAAGCTTTTAAGATCAGCCATTGATAAACTAATACTTGAGAATGAACAGATGATAGAGAAGCTTCCGGATTATGGTTCAAAGATTGACTTTACAGAATACAGATTAAAGGTAAACACCGTTTTAAAACAAATAAGCAGTGCAATTTCATCAGATACTTCATCGAATAAGAATTCTGGTATGACATATTTGGGGAAAAATTTTAAAAAAGCAAATCTGGACGGAAAAAACTTCAGCACATCACTAATGATTGCAGCAAATTTTACGGGATGCAGTTTGAAAAAAACGAATTTTTTAGGTGCCGATATCCGAGATGCAAACTTAAAAGATACTGATTTAAGTGAGAGCATTTTTTTAACACAAATGCAGATTAATTCTGCAAATGGAAATAAAAATACAAAACTACCTGGTAATTTATACCGTCCGGCATCCTGGATATAACAATGTCAGAATAATAAATTTTCAGAATAAAAAATACAGGGAAAAGTTGAATTATCACTTCCCCTGTATTTTTACAGTTCTCTTATTGCCTTTCAAGCACTATAAGTCCATCACCTTTAAAGTCATGCATGGACACATACGTTTTTCCTTCATCTGAAACCAGCCTGACTCTGGCCGTCCTCCCAGTGATAAGATCCACTGCTTTACCGGAATACCTCTTAAGTTCCTTATCAATTACGATCTTTGTTGTATAAGGAACATAGATAAGATACCTCCCATCACCAGTCACCGCCATCCGGATCTGCTCTGATTTTCCAAGTAAAAGCTCCTGTGCGGGTATCAGTTCTCCAATACGATTGGTTTCCAGAAAGTTTGCAATAAACCCGTAATCCCAGGCTCCGGGAAAATGAATTGCCTCCCAGGCAGGAAACGCTTCATCGAACCCCTCACCTAACACCGGATTTGCCTTCTTTCCTGTTTTTTTCCAGTTCCAGATTCCATGGGCACCATACGTAACGCCTGCACAGGCACCGGACAGAATTCCACTCCACGCTGCCTTTCGTATGTCATACGGCTGAAAACGTCCGTACATCTTCCGGCTGTAGCCCATCTGTTCATAGCAGGGCTCTGCATTCACAACCGGCTTTACAGGATAATCCCTGTAGAATTTTTCTGCAAGCAGGTATGCCATATCCTGCCCATCTGCAAAATGCCCGGACTGGTACATATAAAAGTCCAGCCGATCTAAAAACTGTTCCGGTATATAATCATATCCCCTCTTAATATGCATAGTTTTTAATGACTGGGGCGACTTCTCACATACGGTTTTCAGCGCCGTTTCGTAATAGCGAACTGCTTCATCCGTATCAAAATCCGTATCACCGCTGATCACATAAATGGGTTCAAACTCATCAAATACTTCCACTGTTTTTTCTGCATAAGTACTGACAAACTCCTCCGGTATCACATTAAAATCTACCAGCCTGCTCCCCCAGGTTCCCGGAACATAATTAAGCCACAATACCACCAGTGCCAGCTGAAATCCCTTATCAACCGCCATACGGCACATCTGCCTTGCTCTGGAATAATACGCTTCATCCCACTTTGTAAAATCGAATTTCTGTCCATCCTCCGTATAAAACGGATATACCCCTACATCGGACATACATCTGTCCCATTGCGGCAGAGTATTAATCTGGAGTACATTAAAGCCCTGTGCCCAGCGTCTTTCCAGATAATCCTCCCATTCCTCCAGTGTGATTGAAGTAAACGCGCTCCATACCGTATCTGCCAGATAAAAGAAATCCCGGCCATCCAGTGTAAAATTCCTCTTGTTCTCATGTATCTTAAGTCTGCTCATGGAAAACCTCCAAATCTTCTGTTACCTGGGAATACAGCGGATCATAACATCTCCTGCCACAGCCATTTTTGCCTCTGTAATTAAAACATCTGCATACTCATTGCTGTTTGTTACCAAAACCATGGTAGTGACATCATAACCTTCCCGCTTCATACTGTCTAAATCTGCTTTTAACAGAAGTTCACCTTTCTTAACTCTGTCTCCGGCTTTTACTAAAAGTTCAAAAAATTTACCTTCCAGTTTCACCGTATCTAATCCTACATGGATAAAAACCTCTGCGCCCTGGTCCGTCTTAATTCCCACTGCATGAGGATATGCGGTTTCAACTGTTCCATCACAAGGTGCGTAAAAAGTCCCCTCATCCGGCAAAACTGCGCTTCCTTTGCCTAATCCGCCTCCTGCAAATACCTCATCCTTCACTTCTGATAATGATATTATAGTTCCATTTACAGGTGCTGCTAATTCTTCTTCCTTTTTAGCCAGATCGGCTGAAGCCCCTGCAGTTTCATCTTCAAGAAGCATATTATCATTATATCCGAACAGGTACGTACAGATAGCAGAACCAAAGTATGCGATGGCACAGGCTGCACAGAATCCTGCGAATCCCACTCCAATATAACCTGTCATTGTAAGAAGGCTTGTGCCTAAGACTGTAGGGGCTCCTGCTCCTACCGCTGCGGTAATTGCTCCTGCAATACCGGAAAAAAATGCTCCGATAAAGAACGGCCTTTTGTATTTCAATGTTACTCCGTAAATAGCTGGTTCTGTAATACCTGCAAGTACAGCAGAGATTGCCGCTGGTCCGGCGATATCTTTCACTTTTTTGCTTTTAGTCTTTAAAAATACCCCTAATGTGGCTCCTGCCTGAGCAAAGTTATTAGGTCCTGTTATTGTGAACAGAGTATCTCTTCCGGTCTGTGCAATATTATTTATAACGATTGGAATGAATCCCCAGTGAAGTCCGAACATAACTGCTGCCGGCCATATAAGCCCCAGAATAAATCCTGCTATAATCGGATTGACGGAGACCATGGCAGTATAACCTCCCGCCAGCATTTTTCCCGCAAAATCAGAGATAGGACCAAGTACCAGAAAGGTAGAAGGCACCATAATTACAAGAGATAAGAGCGGTGTGAAAATATTTTTAATTATATCCGGAAGAATTCTCCGCAGCCCTCTTTCCAGTTTAGAAAGTACAAAAACGGAAAGAATAATTGGAATTACGGATGAAGTATAGCTCACAAGAACTACCGGAATATTTAAAAATGTCAGAGATTCTTTTGCAGCAAATGCCGCAGATAAGTCCGGATACATCAGCGCGGACGCAATTGCCACTGACACAAAAGGATCTGCCTTAAATTTCTTAGCTGCTGTATAGGCAAGAAAAACCGGAAGAAATGTAAACACACCATCTGCCGCTGCAAATAAAATCCGGTAAGTTCCCATATCCTTTGACAACCAGCCCATTGTTGTAAACAGAATGAGAAGTCCCTTCAACAAGCCGGCCCCTGACATCGCTCCCAGTATCGGCGCAAAGATTCCGGAAACAGTACTCATAAACAAATTTATGATATTTTTATCATTACTCTCCTTGCCCTCCGTACTCATATCCCCGGCTTTTATGGATGAGGCTGCTAATATGGAATCATAAACATCCCCCACAGCATTTCCGATCACTACCTGAAGCTGACCGCCTGCTTCCACCACCGTAATGACCTTTTCCGTCTGACTCAGCCTTTTTTTATCAACTTTAGCCGGATCCTTAATCTGGAACCTCAATCTGGTTGCACAGTGAATCAGCGAATTAACATTATCCGCTCCCCCTACGCTGGCCACAATCTGTTTCGCCAGCTCATCGTAATTTTTCTTAGCCATGATTATCCCTCCTGAGATTGAGTCATACCCTTTGAACCTTCTTCATAAATCGTTTTGTGATTTCATACTAACACCCGTTTTTTTCTCAATCAATCCCCCTCGGACTTTTCTCTGTATCAATCAAAATACCATAGTAATACGCCATGTATTTCCACTTTTTTTGTACAATTGTGATAGGTTTTTAAATTTTCTTTAAATTAAATTATTTATAAATGTATTTATTTTTATCAAATACACTTTCTCCCTCCAACAGCCTGGTCTTGTAGTAAACCCGGACCATCTCCCCTTCTTCCTCCTCTATATGACGGATTAAATGACTCATGGCAGCTTTATGCCTCATCGTATGGGTACCCTTTATTAATGTAAGATTAATACCGGGTATACTGAGCTTTGGAAGTGCATCGAACCCAATTAAGGATATCTCTTTCGGCACCCGGATATTCCTTTCTAAAAGAGCCTTGCTTACCCCCAGGGATATGACAGAGCTTTCAAGAACAAAAGCAGTTGTTTTCCTGATCCCTCCGTCTAAATACCGGTTCATCGCTTCATACACTTCATCAATCTGGTTGCCTAAGCGGATAATGCGGCTGCTCCCATCCCCGCAGTGCCGTTTCTCCATTTCTTCCACAAATGCCTCTCTCCGTTCTGTGAAGTTAAAGATGTCAACTTTCTCCGCAAGATAGGAAATATAGCTGTGTCCCTTATCAACCAGATAATCCACAGCTCTGCAGATTCCCTCTTTATTATCAATAAGAAAGCTGTCCATACCCTGTTCATAAAACAGATTATCCCCCACCACCACAGGGATTTTAAGCTGGCCAAAGGGATAAATATCACTGTAATTCATTTCCGCCGCCATCATATAGATCCCTTTTACATCACTCCTCCTGCATTTATCCAGAAATTTCTCCAGATTTCCTGCTTTCTCATAAAATTCCTGGTAGTCAAACCGGTATCCTGCTTTATTACAAATATATTCAAAATCACCAAAAAGCAGAGGATCCCGTCTGTTTTCCCTCTGTTTTAAAATAATCCCATGCTTAATATAGTTAAGCATCAGCACAGTCCCTTTACTTTCATTGTACTCTGCCCTTAACCTGCTGTTATTCTTCTCTTCTTCCATCAGAATATAATTCTGAACTCTTTTTCTTGTTGCCGGTTTAACCCCCGGCCTATTATTTAAAACCAGAGAAACGGTCGCCGGAGATATTCCCAGCGCCGCCGCAATATCCTTTGCTTTCAGCCGCATTGCCGTACCCTCTCTTTCATGATGTTCTGTTCGTAAATATTTTAACCCACAGCAGTACCGGTACGCTGTTTCCTCCAGCTCTTTTTTATGGTTAAAGCCGCGCACTTTACTTCATCCGGTGCAGAGAATATGCTCCTTCTCGTGGGTGCAAATCCCAATACTACATTTGTCATATACATGTCTCCTTTTTTAACTGTTACTCATATTATTTACTGGATCAAACTAAATAGCAATTAATAATTAAGTAAAACATAGTATTTTTTTGACTCAATCTGCTTAATCTGTCGGAGGATGCAGTCTCCATGGCGCTTAACCATAAGCCAGGGGTCCATAAATTATCTCCGTCCATGGATGCATGGATGGTGCCTATGCTGACATGACGGCTATTTTAAAACACGGAGAAATTCCAGCTGACTGTTATTTTGCGGACAATGATAACATGCCCTTGTGTACCTTCCTGGACCCACCCCTCACAACCATTCACGTACCCCTTAAAAATCGAAATCAGTACCACTCTGGTCCTTAGAAAATCTTCTTAATATTAAATGGAATACAAAAAAGGACAACGTAAAAGAGAACAGTTTTGAAATCAATCCAAATCTGCTCTCTTTTTTATTGTCCTGTCAAAAGATACGGTTACTGACCTTTTTCCAGTTACTATTTATTTACCGTAGTAACCCTTTAAATACATTTCCTTAATTTCGCTGAACAGCGGATATCTTGGGTTTGCACCAGTACACTGATCATCAAATGCATTCTCAACCATCTCATCCAGAGTATCTAAGAAATACTTCTCATCAACACCATAATCTTTAATTGTTGCCTTAATGCCAACTGCCTTCTTTAATTCTTCAACCTTGGCAATGAATTTTTTCAATACTTCCGCGTCATCTCTGCCATCGATACCACAGAAGCGTGCGCATTCTGCATATCTTGCAAGAGTATGGGGATACTGATACTGTGGGAAGGTTCCCATCTTAGCCGGAACTTCAGAAGCATTGAACTCCATAACCATAGTGATTAATAATGCATTTGCCACACCGTGAGGAATGTGATGGTAAGCTCCTAATTTATGAGCCATAGAATGGCAAACTCCTAAGAATGCGTTGTTAAATGCCATACCAGCCATACAGGAAGCATCTGCCATCTTGCATCTTGCCTCTACATTAGTACCGTCGTTATAAGCAGTTGGCAGGTATTCAAATACATTTTTCATCGCCTTCAGTGCAAGACCATCGGTATAGTCAGAAGCCATTACAGAAGCGTATGCTTCCAGCGCATGAGTCAGTACATCAATACCAGAAGCACTGGTCAGACCCTTTGGCTGGCTCATCATATTGTCCGCATCAACAATGGACATATTTGGCATTAACTGATAATCTGCAAGAGGATATTTTACTCCTGTATTCTGATCTGTGATAACAGCGAAAGAAGTTACCTCAGAACCAGTACCGGAAGAGGTTGGGATTGCTACAAAATATGCTTTCTCACCCATCTTCGGGAATGTGTAAACTCTCTTACGGATATCCATGAAGCGCATCGCCATATCCTGGAAGTCCACTTCCGGGTGCTCGTACATTACCCACATGATTTTCGCAGCGTCCATGGCTGAACCGCCGCCCAGTGCGATAATTGTATCCGGCTGGAATGCCTTCATAGCTGCCGCACCAGCCTCTGCATTTGCAAGTGTCGGGTCAGGCTGAACATCTGAAAATACAGTATAAACAATACCCATTTCATTCAGCTTATCAGTAATCGCCTTGGTATAACCATTCATATAAAGGAAAGAGTCTGTTACTACAAATGCTCTCTTTTTGTTATAAACGTCCTTTAACTCACTAAGCGCAACCGGCATACATCCTTTTTTGAAATAAACTTTCTCCGGATTTCTGAACCACAGCATGTTCTCTCTCCTCTCAGCAACGGTTTTAATATTCAGCAAATGTTTCACACCGACATTTTCAGAAACAGAGTTTCCTCCCCAGGAACCGCAGCCCAGAGTCAGGGATGGCTGTAACTTAAAGTTATAAATATCGCCGATACCGCCATGAGAAGATGGAGTATTAACAAGAATACGGCAGGTCTTCATTGCAGCTGCATGTTTTGCCATCTTTTCCGTTTCATTTACGTTTACATAGAGAGAAGCAGTATGTCCATAACCGCCGTCTGCTACCAGCTGTTCTGCCTTTTCAATGGCCTCATCAAAAGTTTTCGCTTTATACATTGCCAGGACGGGAGACAGTTTTTCATGTGCAAATTCTTCTTCAAGATGTACGCTTTCCACTTCACCGATTAAAATCTTTGTTGATTCCGGAACTTCAACACCAGCAAGCTTTGCAATGGTATGAGCCTTCTGACCAACAATCTTGGCATTTAAAGCGCCATTGATAATAATAGTTTTACGTACTTTTTCAATTTCATCGCCCTTTAAGAAGTAGCATCCCCTTGCTGCGAACTCTTTCTTAACCGCGTCATAAACCTTTTCAAGAACAGTAACAGACTGCTCAGAAGCACAAATCATACCATTATCAAATGTCTTGGAATGAATGATAGAGCTAACTGCCATCTTAATCTCTGCCGTATCATCAATGATAACCGGTGTATTGCCTGCACCTACGCCCAGAGCCGGCTTGCCGGAAGAATAAGCAGCCTTTACCATTCCAGGACCGCCTGTTGCCAGTATGATATCTGCACTTCTCATAACCTCGTTGGTTAATTCCAGAGAAGGTACATCAATCCATCCGATAATTCCTTCTGGTGCTCCTGCTTTGACAGCAGCATCAAGAACTACCTTAGCAGCTGCAATCGTACAGTTCTTTGCCCTTGGGTGTGGGGAAATGATAATTGCATTTCTTGTCTTTAAGCTGATCAGTGTTTTGAAGATTGCAGTTGAAGTTGGGTTTGTAGTAGGAATAACAGCAGCTACCAGACCGATTGGCTCTGCAATTTTCTTAATTCCAAAAGCCTTATCTTCTTCAATCACTCCGCATGTCTTCGTGTCTTTATAAGAATTATAGATATATTCAGCTGCGTAGTTGTTTTTAATTACTTTATCCTCTGCGACACCCATCCCTGTTTCCTCGACAGCCATTTTCGCAAGGGGGATTCTTAATTTATTTGCAGCACTGGCTGCCTCATAAAAGATTTTATCAACCTGCTCCTGAGTGAAGGTTGCGAAAACTCTCTGAGCTTCTCTCATTGCCTCCATTTTTGCGATCAGGGTATCTACACTATCAATTATCTGGGGAACCTTAACCAGTTCTTCTTTTTTTGCCATCTTGAATTTCCTCCATTTTATAAGTATCAATCCCATTGGTTTCTTGATCGATATTTTTTTAACGATCTTTATGGTTTTATTATATTCTATCGTTATTTTTTTGTCAATGTGATAACTCACAAAAATATACAGCGTTCGATATTTTTTTTATGTATTATTTATAAATATTTTTTTACTTATATAAGAATTGATCTGATTCTACTAATTCTTATAAAATAAGGTGATTTATGGGTTTAAAATGATATAAAATAATCAAGAATCCCTTACATCTTATGTTTTTATCATTTTTAGCCCTAATATATTTATGAAAGCCTCAGCTTCTATCCCGCTTTTATGAACACATTTAAGAACTTGGCATTTACCTATAACTATGGTATAGTTAGCCTTAATACCTGCTTCTAAAAGGTCAGGCAGGCTGGATTAGATAACGCGATTTAAGGGGACATATATGAAAATAACCATTGGAATTGATCTTGGAGGGAGTACAACGAAGATTGTAGGTTTTCAGGATCATAAATTGAAAATACCCACATTTGTGAAAGCGGATAATCCCATTGCTTCCTTATTTGGAGCTCTGGGCAAATTTATTTATGATAATAACATTCAGTTGAATGAAATAGAAAAAATCATGATAACAGGGGTCGGAAGTGCTTATGTGGAGCAGCCTCTTTATGGAATACCCACCTATAAGGTGAATGAATTCACCTGTAACGGATTAGGCGGTCAGTATTTTACCGGATTAAAGGATTTAATCGTAGTAAGTATGGGAACCGGTACTTCCCTGGTTCAGGTGAATGGTGATTCCATCGTTCATACCGGAGGTATTGGTATTGGGGGCGGAACCATCCTGGGTCTTTCCAGCCTGCTGTTAAAAACTCAGGATATCTCCCATATCATGGACCTGGCCAGCAGAGGAAATTTAAGCAATATTGATTTACAGATTCAGGATATTTCAAGAACCCCTCTTCCCGGGCTGCCTTTATCTGCAACTGCATCAAACTTTGGAAAAGTGAGAGGTTTTGTAACAGATGAAGATATTGCGATCGGAATTATTCATATGGTACTCCAGGTAATTGGAAAGTCCGCCATTCTATCATCATTAAACAGCAATATTAATGACTTTGTTATGACTGGAAATCTTTCCAAATTTCCTCAATGCAGGGAAATCTTCCAATCCCTGGAGACCATGTTTGATGTGCACTTTATTATTCCTGAACAGGCTGAATACGGAACCGCCATCGGTGCAGCTCTTACAGAAGAGCACCACCTTGAGATGATTGAAATCCGTTAATCAGAATAAAATTTCTCTTTTTTCACTGGTGAGTGACTGGATTACAGCTTTGGCATTTTGTAAATAAAAGACTTCCATTAGGTTATCGTCAACCGAATACATTCTGCTCAAAGCTGGTCCATATTCTTGAATCATTGCTGCTCTTGCATCTCTTCTGGTATCCGGAACCACCTCGCACTGAAGGCGAATCCAGGTTCCATGGCTCATACCGCTGATCTCAATTTTAGGGTTTTTTATCATTTGGCCATAGACCGGTTTTTTGTTATTGGTGATGATATATATCCTTCCTTCAAACAGGCATACCGCTCCAAAAGGGCGCACTCTCGCCTGATCTCCATCACAGGTTGCCAGATAAAAAGTGCCGCATTCTTTTAGATACTGAAGTACTTCTTCCATGTCATTTCTCCTTTTCATAATCCTACTATAAAGTTTACTTACTTTTTATTTTACTAAAAATCATATTAAAAAACACGGTAAAAACCGTGTTTTTAAGAATGATATCCCAACGCCCGTTCCAGAGCCTCTTTTTCTTCGCTTCCCAGAAGTACTTCTGTCTCTCCTCTTTCTACTTCTTTAATGTAGACATAACACCCTTCTCTGCTGTGAACAGAATTCAATACAAAGCCGCTGTTAGTATAATCAAGCAATGCCATAGTAAAGCTTAAATTACCGCCCATTCCTTTAAATGCATTATATTTTACAAGACCAAACTTCTGAAATGCACTTCTATAGTTTTTATTTGTATTTCGAAGGGAGTCTTTATTGGCACGATCTTCTGATTTTAACTGGGCAATATCCTCCATTTGTTCCATAATAATGCCCTCAAGTGTTTCTGCGTCCTTGCCCCTCATAAAAAAATCATATCTGCGATATAGTTTTCTAATCTGAATGATACATATAATTACAATGATCAGTAATATTAATGTAAGCACGGATAATCCTATGATCAAAAAGGCAGGATCAACCGGCAGCTGATTCAATATACTGTTATCCATTCTTTCGTCCTCACTTCCATGATGTTATCTTATGGATTCTAATAACTCTACTATTCTTTCCAATTCTGCCTCAGAATAGTACTCGATTTCAACTCTTCCTTTATTTTTATCTTTTCGGTTGATGCTGACCTTCGTACCCATGGCAGTTTTCATTCGATCTTCCAATTCCCTGAAAATCAGTGAAATGCTTTCATCTTCTTCTCTGATTTCCTTTGGTTCTTTCTTTTTTGATAAGGATTTTACAAGCTTTTCTACTTCCCGGACGCTTAAATTCTCAGCAACAATCTTCCCTGCAAGCTGATACTGTAAATCCTGATTCTCCACTGCTAATAATGCTCTGGCGTGTCCGCTGCTGATCTGATCCTGAATCAGCATATCCTGAATACGTTCATCCAACTTTAATAATCTCATACTATTAGTTATGGTAACCCGGTTTTTCGCTACCCTCGCCGCGATTTCTTCCTGCTTTAATCCGAACTCCTGCATCAAAATAGAATAAGCCCTGGCTTCTTCAATCGGGTTTAAATCTTCTCTTTGAACATTTTCTATCAAAGCAATCTCCATAGACTGCTGCTTTGTATATTCCCGAATCACAACCGGTACTTCTTTTAATCCAGCCAGCTTCGCCGCCCGCCATCTGCGTTCACCAGCGATGATTTCATAATAATCACCCTTTTTTTGAACCAAAAGAGGCTGCAGAACGCCATATTCCTTCATGGATTCAGCTAATTCAAGCAGTGCTTCTTCGCGAAATTCCTTTCTCGGCTGATTGTGATTGGGCTCAACCATGGAAATTTTAATAAACATTTCCTTTCCTGTTTCCGAATCTGCTTTTTCCTTATCAAAAGATGCAGCGGTATGGTTTGCCTCTTTATGATTTCTTATTTCCTGTTCCTCTGCTGCAGATTCCATTACCTCATCTCCAAAAATCGCACCAAGCCCTTTTCCTAAACCTGTTCTCTTTGCCATATCTAGATCTCTTCTCCTCTGCTGATAACTTCTGCCGCCAATAACCGGTAGCTTTCCGCTCCCGCTGATCTGGAATCATATAAATTGATCGGCATTCCATGGCTGGGAGCCTCTGCCAGTCTGACATTTCTGGGTATGATTGTTTTATAAATGTTCTGATTTAAATTGTTCTTTACACTTTCAACAACTTCCAACGAAAGATTTGTTCTTGCATCATACATGGTAAATACGACTCCTTCCATTTCTAAAGAAGGATTCAATTTCTTTTTTACTAAATTTACTGTTTTTAATACCTGACTAAGTCCTTCTAATGCATAATATTCACACTGAATGGGTACTAGAACGGTATTTGCTGCAGTTAAGGCATTAATTGTCAATAGACTCAATGACGGAGGACAATCTATAATAATAAAATCATAGTTTTTCTTGACTTTTTCAAGATATGACTTAAGGAGTATCTCCTTATTTTCGATTTCCAACAGTTCTATTTCAGCTCCTGCCAAATCCACATTCGATGGCAATAGATCCAGATTTTCCTGAACGTTGGTAATCAAACATTCTTCTATTTCACACTCTCCTACCAGCAGATCATATACAGTACGCTCAATGGCCGACTTATCCATACCCAGTCCACTGGTTTCGTTTCCTTGTGGATCAAAATCCACAGCTAATACCCGCTGTCCTGACTCCGCAAGACAAGCTGATAGGTTAATTGCAGTAGTCGTTTTACCGACTCCGCCCTTCTGGTTTGCTATCGCAATGATTCTTCCCATTTTTAATTTTCTCCTGTAACAACGTCCGGAAATTGCAGTTCAAACTAGAGTATAACATACTTTATTTTTTTTTCCTATGGTTTCAAGTAAAAAAAATGCAGAAAATACAAAAAATGTTTCACGTGAAACATTTTACCAAGTTTAAGAATAAATTAATATGTTAGCCGTTGTAAGTCCATATTGATTATATTATAATAAGAAGAGATTATCCGCTATCAGGAGGTAAATAATGAAAACCACGAGTAAATTACTGACTCTGCTCATTCTTTCAGCAAGTACGGCTGCGACCACTGCAGTTATTAATAAATTTGTCAAACTCTCAGCATCATCTAAAAATATACTGGCAGATGCAAAATCCTTATGCTACAAATGGAGATTTGGCAATATTCATTATACCAAGTCAGGAACAGGAAAACCACTTCTTTTAATACATGATTTAACAGCATGCTCCAATGGTTATGAATGGAGCAGCATGATTTCATTATTAAAAGAACAGTATACTGTCTATACCGTTGATCTGCTGGGTTGTGGCCGGTCAGAAAAACCAGATCTCACATATACAAACTATCTTTATGTACAGATGATTTCTGATTTTATTAAATCGGAGATTGGGCATAGGACGAATATAATTGCTACAGGTGGCTCTTCTGCTTTGGCACTTATGGCATGTAATAATTCTCCCGAACTGTTCGATCAAATTATGCTGATTAATCCGGAGAGCCTTATGATGTGCAGCCAGATTCCCAATAATCATTCCAAAGTATATAAGTTTATTCTGGACCTTCCGATTTTGGGAACTCTTCTATATCATATATCAGTTAGTAAGCAATCTATAACAGAAGACTTTACCAGGAATTATTACTTCAATCCTTATTCAGTAAAAAATTCAATTATCGATGCTTATTACGAATCGGCTCATTTAGGAGACTCACCAAAGTCACTTTATGCCAGTGTGAAGTGTAATTATACAAAATGTAATGTGACGAATGCATTAAAGAAAATCAACAATAGTATTTATATTACAGGTGGACAGGAAATGGACCATATCAATGATACAATTTTGGAATATCAAAAATATAATCCAGCTATTGAAAGTTCCTTGGTATCGAAAAGTAAGTATCTACCACAGTTGGAGAATCCTACCAGTCTTCATCAATTAATACAAATGTACTTTTTATAAAAAAATGTTTCACGTGAAACATTCCTACAGAGATTATTTTTTATCTCTTGGATGTTTCACGTGAAACATTTTACTTTAACGGTTCTTTCGAAGGTAATCCAGCCTTTCTTGGATATTTCTTTGGAATCCCGTTTGTTTTTATGATTTGTATCAGCGCTCTCTCTGCTTCTGTACCTGGAAGCAAAAATCGCTCAGTTTTTTCTATTTTTCCGCTAAGTAGAAAAACTGCATGTTTTGCTTCTGTTAACTCCTTTTCTATCTTACCAGACTTATAAGGAATAAAACAGCCACCTACTTTTACGAATGGCATACAATATTCCGATAATGTGCTTAAATTTGCAACTGCTCTGGAAACACAAAGGTCATATTGCTCTCTATGCTCCAAATCTCTGCCCAAATCTTCTGCTCTTCCATGTATGGCGCAAATACCATTCAATCCTAAATTTTCTATCACTTCATTTAGAAAATTTATTCGTTTATTCAAAGAATCCATTAAAGTAATATTAAGTTGGGGAAATGCTATTTTCAAAGGTATTCCGGGAAAGCCTGCACCCGTTCCAACATCAATTATATTGTAAGTTTTTGTATCAAGATCATTCACTATTTTAATAAGAGACAAGCTATCTACAAAATGTTTTGATATTACCTCATCCATCTCCGTAATTGTAGTAAGATTCATTACTTTGTTCCATTCAATTAATATTTCAAAATATTTATAAAATTGATTTAATTTATTCTTTTCCAAATTAATAGACAATAAATTTAATTCACTCTGAAACTTCTCATAAAAAGCTTCTGTCATGTTTTCTTCCTCACTCCTTCTGATCCAAGTTTTTATGATATCTCATCTGTTCTAAATAAACCAGCAGCACAGAGATATCTGCAGGAGAAACGCCTGATATTCTGGAAGCCTGACCAATAGACATGGGCTTATATAAATTCAGCTTCTGAATGGCTTCTCTTCTCAGTCCTTTCACTTCTCCATAATCAAATTCCGTCTGTAGCTTTCTATTTTCCAGCTTTTTATATTGTGCAACCTGCTGCCTCTGTCTGCGTATATATCCTTCATATTTAATATTGATATCCACCTGCTCCATCACATCTTCAGGAAGAGGAACTCGTTTACTGTCTATGTCAGTTAACATAATATAATCAAGTTCTGGTCTGCGCACCAACTCAGCCAATGTTGTGCCTGTTTTTAGCGGCGTACTCCCGTGCTTCTCTAAAAACTCCTGGACCGATCCGGATGCTCCGATATTTGTTGACTCCAGACGCCTGATTTCCGAATCAATTGCCTGCTCTTTCTTTAATAGCTCCTCATGCCGCTCATCACCGACCAGACCAATTTTATGCCCGATTCCCATCAGACGAAGATCTGCATTATCCTGACGGAGTAAAAGCCTGTATTCTGCTCTGGAGGTCATCATCCGATAAGGCTCTAAGTTTTCCTTCGTAACCAGATCATCAATCAGGACTCCAATATATGCCTGAGAACGATCTAATACAACCGGTTCTCTTCCCAAAATCTTCATAGCAGCATTAACTCCCGCCATAAATCCCTGAACAGCTGCCTCCTCATAACCGGAACTTCCGTTAAACTGACCACCGCTGAATAACCCGCTTACAGCCTTAAATTCCAGAGTCGCATTCAGCTGCCTGGAATTGATGCAGTCATATTCGATCGCGTAAGCATTTCTCACAATCTTAACATTTTCCAGCCCCGGAACCGTTCTATACATGGCATACTGAACATCCTCAGGAAGAGAGCTGGACATTCCTCCCAAATACATCTCATTGGTATAAAGTCCCTCTGGTTCCACAAACACCTGGTGACGGTCTTTATCCGGAAACTTTACTACCTTGTCCTCAATAGATGGACAGTATCTTGGACCTGTTCCCTCTATTGCACCTGAATACAAAGGAGAGCGATCCAGATTATTTCTGATAATTTCATGAGTGCTGTTATTCGTATAAGTAAGCCAGCAGGAAATCTGCTCCTTTTGTATGGATTCTGGATCTGTTGAAAAGGAGAACGGCACTACTCTCTCATCGCCCAGCTGTTCTTCCATTTTAGTAAAATCAATACTTCTCTTATCCACCCTGGCAGGAGTACCAGTTTTAAAACGCCGCATTTCAATTCCATTGGCTTTTAAGGAGTCTGTTAGGTGATTGGCTGCCTGCAGTCCATTGGGACCTGTATAATTGCTTACATCACCATAAATGCATCTGGCTCTTAAATAGGTGCCAGTTGCTAGTACAGCGGCCTTGCAACGGTAAATTGCACCGGAATAAGTCTTAACCCCTGTCAGTATACCATTCTCAGTTATAATTTCTGATACCTCTGCCTGTCTGATTGTCAGATGATCTGTATTCTCCAGAACCCTCCTCATAGATCTTGAATAGTCCTGTTTATCAGCCTGTGCCCTTAAAGAATGAACTGCTGGTCCCTTAGACTGATTAAGCATTTTTGACTGAATAAAAGTCTTGTCAATGTTTTTTCCCATCTCTCCGCCTAAAGCATCCAGTTCTCTTACCAGGTGCCCTTTTGAACTTCCTCCGACATTAGGATTACAGGGCATCAGAGCAATACTGTCCACACTTACCGTAAACATAATCGTTTCAAGGCCCAGCCTGGCACATGCCAGGGCAGCCTCACAGCCAGCGTGACCAGCGCCAACTACTACTACATCATAAGACTCCTCTAAATACTGCATTTTTATCTCCTCTTTTCTGATCCTTACTTTCCCATACAGAATTTGCTGAATATTTCATTGACCAGATCGTCCTCTACTGACTCTCCCAGGATGATTCCAAGCTGTTCGTACGCATCCATTAAGTCAATGGAATAGAAGTCTTCAGCCATCCCGTCATGTACGCTTTGCTCCACCATACTAAGACTTTTTAAAGCTTCCTCAAGTGCATTTTTCTGTCTTACATTTGTGATATAAACCTGGTCATTAAAATCAATTTCACCCTCATAAAACATCGTCTTAATCTCATTCTCCAGTTCTTCTATACCCGAGCGGTTTCTGGCAGAAATTGTTATCACCTTATGACTGGTTCTTTCCTTTATCAGATCAGGTGTCACCACCATGGATAAATCTGACTTATTTAAAACAATAACCGCTTTTCTATCGTCGATAACGGATAAAATCTCTTCATCATTCTCATCAAGCGGGCAGGAACCATCCACAACATAGATGATTAAATCAGCACCTTCTGCCGCCTTTCTGGCCTTTTCTACCCCTATCTTTTCCACTACATCCTCTGTATCACGGATTCCAGCGGTATCTATCATATTCAGGCTCAGATCTTCAAGCATAATCTGCTCCTTTAACGTATCACGGGTCGTTCCCGCGATATCTGTAACGATGGCACGCTCCTCTCCTACAAGAACATTAAGCAGAGACGATTTACCAGCATTGGGTTTTCCCAATATTACAGTCTCAATTCCCTCGGAAAGTACTCTTCCATTCTCAGAAGAACGGATCAGATGTTTTAACTCTTCTTTCAAAGGTGAAATTGCATGAAGAAGAGTTTCCTGATAACCATCCAGAGATATATGCTCCGGATCATCAAGCGCCGATTCGATAAATGCAATATGATAAATGATAGTTTCTCTCAATGCACGGACGCGCTTGGAAACGGCTCCATCAAGCTGACTGACAGAAGATTTCAAAGCATACTGGTTTTTTGCATTAATCACATCAATGACTGCCTCTGCCTGAGTCAAGTCTATCCTTCCGCTTAAAAATGCCCGTTTTGTAAATTCCCCCGGCTCAGCCGGCCTTGCTCCATACTTTAATACTGTCTCCAGTATCTTTTTTGTAACCAGAACGCCTCCATGACAGTCAATCTCAACCGTATCCTCTCCGGTATAACTGCCTGGTCCCCTCATAATTAATACCAGAACCTCATCAATCAGTTCTTCTCCATCATATATAAATCCGTAATGAATCGTGTGGGATTTTTCATCGGAAAGCTTTTTAACCCGTTTTCCTTTCCCCATAAAAACCCTGTCTATAATCTGAAATGACTCCTCGCCGCTGATCCTTACAATCCCGATTCCGGAACTGGACATCGCTGTGGCAATAGCCGCTATTGTATTCATCTTCATATTCTGTCACCTGTTTTACGTCAGTCAATATACCGACGTGAGAAAAGGGTTGAGGGTGCCTTCCGACAGCCCCAACCCCTCATTGTTGTTTGACTATTTATCTCTATCCTGATACCGTTCTTTTTTTATATGTTCCTTTTTCAAGGATATTACAACATGTCTGAATGGTTCTTCCCCATCACTTCTGGTAACAACAAACTTGTCATTCTGAAGTGCGGAATGAATAATTCTTCTCTCATACGGATTCATAGGTTCCAGAGAAACCGGTCTTCTGGTACGCTTTACTTTGTAAGCAATGTTCTTAGCCAGCGTTTCCAGAGTCTCTTTTCTCCGCTCTCTGTAATTTTCCGTATCCAGTTTCACGCGAATATAATCTTCGCTTTCCTTATTCACAACAAGACTTACCAGATACTGCAGAGAATCCAGAGTCTGTCCTCTTTTTCCAATCAGGATTCCCATGTCATCGCCTGACATATTGATGGAAAGTTCGCGCTCTCCCTCATCAAATGATGCTTCCATGGAAACACTTATATTCATTGCACCAAATACATCGGAAAGAAAGGTCATTGCCATGTCCTCCAAGGTTTCTTTCTTCCTTGCGCGGATGACAGCAGGCTTTGAACCGATAAATCCCAGAATACCATTACTTCCTTTATCAACAATCTCATACTCCAGTTTATCGCTGGTTGTCTCCAGTTGGATTAATGCTTTTGTAATCGCTTCATCAACGGTCTTTGCTGAAACTGTAATCATATCCATAGGTCACCCCTCCTATTTGCTGTGCTTTTCATTGTACTTCGAAACCATACGTGCCTTGGCAGATATGCTGTTAGGATCAGAACTTGTGCTTTGATAGTAATCAGTGGAAGCCTTTACCTGCTCCTTCGCTTTTTCAATTTTAGCATTCAGTTCTTCCTCTGCCTTCTCATTGGTAGCCTGAAGATTCTTAAGGCTTGCTGTAGCATTCTGAGAAACACGCTGGGGTGGAAGACCTTTTTTCGCACGTTTTTTATTCGCCTTATCCAGATTCTTCTTAATCATCTCATCCATATCGATACGATCTAAATGGCGGTTAATTAAGACCTGCTGAATAATCTGGAACACACTGGATGCGATCCAGTAAATACCGATACCAGATGCAAAAGTGAAACAGAAGAATACAGACATTAAAGGCATCACTGTATTCATGCTCTTCATGGACTGAGCCATGGCATTATTCTCATCTGCTCCGCTTTTAGGCTGATTCACAGTCATAAGCTTTGTACTGAACCACTGGCTTGCTCCTGCAAGAACAGGTATCAGAAGAGCCAGACTTAAATGGAATCCGCCTCCGCTGGGAAAAATAACACTTGCCGGTGTTGATGCCAGATTAATTCCAAGAAAAGAATTCATGTGTTCAATCTGAGCAGCATTGGCAGTAATAGTATCCTGGATGGTTGGATAAAGATCTTTTAAAGCATTCCACTGATCCGGATTGAGCTGGTATAAAAAATCTACCATTCCATTACTGGTATTTAAATCTCCGATTCTTGATAAGGTAACCTTATGATCAGCTGCAAACTGTGTCAGCTGTGTAACATGATCACCTCCAAGAGAAGTAATTGCAGTTACTACATTAACAAAAACAGCCTTAACACTCTGTACATAAGCAGGAATATGATAAATAACCTGATAAAGAGCAAACAGAATAGGCATCTGGATCACCAGCTGGACACAGCCTCCAGTCATGGATGTCCCGTATTTTTCATAAACTGCCTGCATCTCCACGTTCTGTCTTCTCATGGATTCCTGGTCAGTTTTTCCTTTATACTTTGCCTGAACGGCGGTAAGTTCCGGCTGCATAACGCTCATCAGCTTTGATGATTTCTGCTGTTTTAACGTCAGCGGGAACATTAAAAGCTTTGTTACGAGAGTAAATAAAATGATACATAAACCAATATTCTGGATTCCAACTGCAGAGGTCATCTGGAAAAGCAGATCCATGATCACACCCAGAACAGTTGCAAATGGTCCCAGAAAGCCTCCTACCTTAGTGAGTACTAAGAATTCCAATGAACTACCTCCTCATCATTTACGGAACTGGATCATAACCGCCTTTTGCAAAAGGATTACAACGAATAATTCTTTTGCAAGCCAAAAACGTACCTTTAAACACACCATACTTTTGGAGTGCCTCAATGGCGTATTGAGAACACGTAGGTGTGTAAATACAGTGAGTTCTTATCTTCAGAGGTGATAAATATTTCTGATATCCTCTGATCATCAAAATCATGATTTTTTTTACCATAAGATCACTTCGATTCTTTTTTTAAAATGTTATGAAGTCCGCACAAGTGCAGATATGCACTTTCGATTGTCTTGTATTTTTCTTCTTTTGCCGCTGTTCTCACAACGACCACGATGTCCAATCCTGTCTCAACCATTCCTTCATGAAGCCTGAAGCTTTCTCTGATTAATCTGGTTATATGATGCCTGACAACACTGTTTCCTACCTTCTTGCTTACCGAAATACCGATTCTTGTATCCGGCCTGTCCGTCTTTAAAACATACATGACAAGAAGTCTGTTAGCAAGGGATTTTCCGCTCTGATAAACTTCTTTAAAATCCCTGTTTTTTTTAATCGAATTAAAATGTTTCATTCAACTCTTTCCTTTTCCGTTTTTCTGGAATTTGAGAAAAGAAAAGGCCACAATTACTTGCGGCCTGGTCCATTAAGCTGATAATTTTGCTCTTCCTTTTGCTCTTCTGGCAGCTAAAACTTTTCTTCCGCCGGGAGTGCTCATTCTGGCTCTGAAACCATGAACTTTTGATCTTTGTCTCTTTTTTGGCTGGAACGTCATTTTCATAATCTACGGACACCTCCTCTTGTTACAATAGCTTATCATAGGCAATATGATGAAACATATTGAGACTATTTTAATTAAACATCATATCAATTATATAGAACAAAGCATGGTTCGTCAAGGGAAAAATATAAGTTTTCATTTGACTGCTAATATTTTCCACATTCCCTGTTTATACAGTATAATAAATAAAACTATATAATTTCCCAAAAGGGAATCACCAAATACTAAAAAAGGATGGGTTATAACTATGAAAAGTGAACAAATCAACATCAGAGATCCTTATGTACTGCAGTCTGACGGTATCTATTATATGTACGGAACCAGAGCAGAAACCTGCTGGATGGCCGCTACCGGCTTTGACTGTTATACAAGCACCGACTTAATGAACTGGGAGGGACCCCATGAAGTTTTTCATAAACCGGAGAATTTTTTTGCTGACAAAAACTGCTGGGCTCCCGAAGTACACTGTTATAAGGGCTCCTATTATATGTTTGCCACATTTAAAGACACGGAAAATTATGGCGGAACTGCCATTTTAAAAGCCGGCAATCCTCTGGGACCGTTCACCTTACACAGTCACAAACAGATCACTCCCAAAGATTGGGAATGCATTGACGGAACCTTTTATGTAAGCCCTGACGGAACTCCCTACATGGTTTTTGTACATGAGTGGGTTCAGATATCAGACGGATCTATCTGCGCAGTAAAGTTAAGCAGTGATTTAAGTCATGCCACATCAGAACCTGAACTTCTTTTTCATGCCTCTGAGGCAAAAAGCTGGGTAGTAACAATTGAAAATAAAAACAGGCCTGGTAAACATTATGTCACCGATGGTCCTTTCCTTCACCGCACTAATAACGGCCGCCTTCTTATGTTGTGGTCAAGTTTTGGCAGGGAAGGATACACCCAGGCCATTGCTTATTCTGATAACGGAGATATTACAGGAAAATGGATACAGCAGGAGACTCTGCTTTTTGAAAAAGACGGCGGCCATGGCATGATCTTTAAAGACAAAAAGGGGGAACTTATTCTTACCCTGCATACACCAAATGAACACAGAAAGGAGCACCCCGTTTTTTATAGTCTGAAAGAACAGGACAACACTTTAATAGTTAAAGGATTATATAAATGAAAGAGGTTATTTTCACAGGAAAATGTCAGGGCATCGGTATCAGCCATGTTTCAAGAGACTGTGATCTGGCTGAAACCATAGGATTTTATAAAAATGAATATCAGATTTATTACATTCTCAATGGAGAGCGTTTTTTTTATTATGGTGACCAGAGCTACCGGATGGGAAAAGGCACACTGACATTTATTGATAAGAAACTGATCCCTTTTACCAATGTAATCGGCGGAAATTATCACGAACGGGTTCTGATCGAACTGGAAGAGTCCTGGCTACGTCTTGCAGGCAATGCAATGGAACTTAACCTTCTGGAATTTTTTCAGAATAATCACGGTGTTCTCCAGTTAGATGAGAAACAGCAAAACATTCTGGAGAAAAAGCTGTTCCGGATGGAATCTGCACTGAAAAATCAAAAAACCTATGGTGCTTCAGAAGTAAAAAACCAACTGCTATCCTTATTTCTTATGATCTTAAATGGCGCTGGAACCAAACCAGAAGTTTATTATATGCCAAAAAGAAAGATGATGCGCTATGTAAAAGTTGCAGAAATCATACAGTATATCATGATTCATTATTCAGAGATCTTTGGTCTGGAGGATCTGTCTAAAATTTTTTATTTAGATAAAAGCTATTTGAGCAGGATTTTCAAAGAAGTAACTAATTTTACTGTCAATGAATTTATCAATTGCCAGAGAGTAGATCATGCCAGAATCCTGCTTCTTGATGATGATCTGTCCATGGAAGATATTTCCCAGAAGCTGGGGTATGAACGGCTGTCCTACTTTGACCGTGTGTTTAAAAAATATACTGGATTATCCCCTCTGCAATACAGAAAATCAAAGAAAAGCAATGATGTTTAGTCAATCTAGTGCAAATTACGGGGTTTTTTTGATGTATTGAGGCATTCTTCCAAATGTATTGTGATTATCTCTGATTAATATTAAAATATACCTATACAAAAAACAAATCCGGATTTTATTATTAGTACATTTTCACAATATTTTTCAAAGTAATCACTATAGGAGGATATATGAAAACAAAAAAGCTTACCGCACTGTTTCTGTCTGGTCTGATGACTTTTTCTCTCGCCGGCTGCTCAGGAAGCAAACCCGCTGCATCTTCTGAGTCAGTTTCCCAGGATACCGGAAAACAGATAACTCTCCGCATGGCATGGTGGGGTTCTCAGACAAGACATGACGCTACAAACAAGGTTATAGAGCTCTACGAATCACAGAATCCAGGTGTACATATTGAAGCAGAATTTTACGATTTTGACAGTTACTTTACCAAGCTCGATACTTTGGTTGCAGCTGATGATGTCTGGGATATATTTCAGCTTGGTGGAAATTTTCCCAAATACATGAAAAACATAGAACCACTGGATGGATACATAAAAGACGGAATTATTAATACCAGTGATACAACGGAAAATTTTCTGGCAACAACAAAGGACAGTAACGGTTCCCAGATTGGAATATCCATTGGTACTAACACCTATGGAATTGCTTATGACCCGGAATTATTTCAAAAAGCCGGCTTGTCCGAGCCTGACAGTGACTGGACCTGGGATGACTGGAAAAAAGACTGCATCACGATAAAAGAAAAACTCGGTATATACGGAAGTTCAAAAATTGATCATTTTATAGCAGGTGTAACCATGCGCGCCTCCCAGACGAAAAAAGATGCAAATTTCTTTAAGAAAACTAATAATGGCATAGAGTCAGAAGATCCCGCCCCCTTTGCAGATTACTTAAAGATGATCAAAGAACTGACAGATGCAGGTGCCTATCCGGATGCCGGAGCTATAAAAGAAATTAAAGACATAGAGGGGGATTATCTGGTTACCGGAGATGCGGCTATGACCTGGGTTACCTCCAATCAGGTTTCTTCCATTGTTCATGCCTCTGGCAGGGAAATTAAAATTGCCCCAGTACCAAGATTAACCAAAAACGGTCCTTATGGAATGGGAGTTCAGTCCTCACAGCAGCTTTGTATTTCCAGTAATTCCAAAGCAAAGGAAGAAGCAGCTAAGTTTATTAACTTTTTTGTGAATGACATAGAGGCAAATAAAATATTAAATGGAGAACGTGGAGTTCCTATCATGTCTAAGGTAAGAGAGGCTGTGGTTTCACAGGCAGATGACTCCGGCAAAATCATCTATGAATTTGTTGACAAAGTAGGCAGTTTTCCAAAAGAAAACAGCAATGTTATAAGCCCTGATCCTAAAGCTGAGATTGAAGATCAATATAAGCTTCTGATTGAAAAAGTACAGTATGGCGATGTAACACCAGAAGATGCTGCAAAACAATTTATGGATTTTTCCAAGTCGAAATTTCAGCCTTAAATATAATGAAGAGGCAGGTAAGGATTCTCTTTGCCTGCCTTTCCTATGGAAAAAAGGAGGTAATAAACAATGAACGAACAAAAAATTAACTGGAAAAAAATCCTCTATCACAACAATACCGTAGGCTATATTTTTTCCTTCCCTTTTCTTTTTGGATTTTTTGCATTTACATTGATTCCAGTTTTTGTATCAATGTATTATTCCATAACCAACTATAAACTGGGGCAAGATCCGGTATTTATAGGACTTGATAACTATAGAAATTTATTTTCAGATGACCGTTTCCTGAATTCTGTAAAAGTAACACTTGTTTATGTCATCACTTCAGTTCCTTCCAAACTGATATTTGCCCTTTTTATCGCTTATCTTCTGACTCAGAAACGGCGAGGCGTAACCTTTTACCGCTCTCTATACTACATGCCATCCCTGATTGGAGGAAGCATTGCCGTGGCACTTGTCTGGAAAACAATTTTTTCAAGAAAAGGTCTGGCAAACACTATTCTGACCTCACTTGGACTTCCAAAACTCTCCTGGCTGGGTGAGCCCCACCTGGCAATGGGAATACTTGTTCTCATGTCAGTCTGGCAATTTGGCTCTTCTATGATTATTTTTGCTGCCGGATTAAAGGAAATATCTCCAACTTATTACGAAGCTGCTGAAATTGACGGTGCAAACAAATGGCAGAGATTTACAGCAATCACACTCCCATGTCTCTCCCCCATTATTTTATATAATCTCATCATGCAGACCATCACTGCCTTTATGGCATTTACCCAGGCTTTCGTCATTACACAGGGCGGTCCCAATGATTCCACTAATTTTTATGCACTCTACGTTTACAACCATGCCTTTAAATGGTCCAATATGGGATATGCCAGTGCCATGTCCTGGGTCATGCTGGCTTTAATAAGCATTATTACATTCCTGCTTTTTAAGACATCAAAATTCTGGGTATTTACAGAAGCAGACCAATAAGGAGGAGAATAACATGACAAACAAACATAAAATACAGGCTTCTGTCTATCATTTATTCGTCTGTATTCTTGGATTGCTGATGATTTATCCGGTTCTCTGGATGGTCAGCGGCTCGCTTAAGAATAATGCAGAAATCTTAAATGGAGGAATGAACTTAATTCCACCCCAGTGGAGATTCTCCAATTTTTTCACTGGCTTTAAGGGTTTCGGAGGCATTACCTTTCAAACCTTTTTTTCCAATTCATTTTTTGTTGCATCTGTTTCCACCCTGGCAACTGTTCTGTCCTCATCCTGTGTTGCCTATGCATTTTCCAGGGTAAGCTTTAAAGGACGCAACATCTGGTTTATGTCCATGATCTGCACCATGATGCTTCCGTCTCAGATCATTCTGGTTCCCCAATACATCATTTATAACAAACTCGGTTTTGTAGGAACCTATCTTCCTCTCATACTGCCCCATTTTTTCGGTCAGGCATTTTTCATCTATCAGATGATGCAATTTGGTGCCGGAATTCCAAAGGACCTTGATGAAGCTGCAATTATAGACGGCTGCAGTAAATATTCAATATTTACCAGAATTTTTCTTCCTCTTTTGAAACCATCCATCGTAACCACCGTCATCATTCAGTTTTACTGGAAATGGGATGATTTTATGTCTCCCATGATCTATTTAAGTAAACCCCGGATGTATACTGCGTCAGTCGCAATAAAAAACTTTGCAGATTCAACATCCACAACCGATTATGGAGCAATGTTTGCCATGTCCACGCTCTCATTGATCCCCGTATTTCTGATCTTCTTATTCTTTAACCGTTACCTGGTGGAAGGGATCAGCGGAAGTGGCATCAAAGGATAATTAACATACAGAGAGGAAAAAACGTGAAAATCGAAACCAGTGTATCATTTCAGACTTCCAACGAACTTTTGCAAAAGCTGATGGATTCAGCAGAAAGAAAAACTCTGAATAACTTAAAAATGTTTGAGAACAGGCTCGTCCTGATAGAAGGAGGAGGATATGAAAAAATATGGCTGGAAACCCAGCCTATGGGCGGAGAAATGTATGCCAAACGAAACATGGATGCCGGGCTTAATAACCAACTCCTTTTCATGGAACATCAAAGACCGGATGGCCGTCTGCCCGGAAGCATTGCCTTAATTGACAATCGGATCACCCCTCAGTTTGATAAATTTCAAGGCTTTTGTTTCCCCTCTTCTGCTCTTAACATGTATTACTTAATGGGTAAAGATGAAGAATATTTAACGCTTCTTTACCTTACTTTAGAAAAATTTGATTCCTATCTATGGAAAACCAGAGATTCAGACGGAGACGGCTGTCTGGAAAGCTGGTGCAAATACGATACAGGCGAGGATCATGCACTGCGCTATCATGATGCTCCCGATTCCTGGAGTGAAGAGACTCCTCCCACAGATTGTAAAGCAGTTCCCATGGCTTCTCTGGATATTATGAGTTTTTCTTATTCAGCCAGAGAAACCCTTTCCATTATCAGCTCTATACAAGGAAATGAAAGCCGTAAAAGCGAATGGAAAAGAAAGGCATCAGCCATCCAGAAAGCCATTAAAGACTATCTCTGGATCGAATCAAAAGATGCATGCTTTGATCGGGATAAAAATCACAATACTATAAATGTTTTATTTCACAATAATTTAAGAGCCATGTACTGGAACAGTTTTACCAGGTCCATGGCAGAACGTTTCGTTACTAAGCACTTATTAAACCCAGATGAATTCTGGACATATATGCCGCTCCCATCCATCGCAGTGAATGATCCTCTTTTCCGTAATATAAAAACGAATAACTGGAGCGGACAATGTGAGGCTCTGACCTATCAGAGAGCCATCCGGGCTCTTGAAAATTATGGTTATGACTATCTGATCCCACAGCTGGGTAAAAAACTGTTTCATGCCATTGGAGATTCCTGTGTCTTCGTACAGCAATATGATCCATTTACAGGCTCGCCATCCCTGATATCGCTGGATGGTCTGCAGGATTCGTATGGACCAGCCATGTTATCGGTTATGGAATATACTTCCCGTATGTTTGGTGTTCACTTAGAACGGAATCATATTTACTGGGGAACAGCCGGAGGTTATGAAAGTAACTATGAGCAGGTGTGGGGAAATCACTCATTTAAAATTCTAAATGATGAGAAAGGCTCTCTGGCCTGCATTGATGGAAAAAAAATATTTCAATCAGGAAAAGATCTAAAAATCATAACCGATCTTTCCGGTAATCTTCTTTATATAAAGCAATTGTCTGCTGACGCTGACATCAGGGTTATCAAAACATATTAAATATCCCTGTAAAACAAATAAAGTCTCCGGCATGATTCAAACACCGGAGACTTTATTAATTCTTATTTTAACTCAACAAACGTAATTAATTTCTCATTACCTTAAAAAGCGCCTGAGTGATGGCAACAGTCAGAATTGCTGCAACGATTGCCTCCGGAATCCCGTTAATACAGATAATTCCAATAATCACTGAATAAATTCCTTCCGTCAGCCCCTTAGCTGCCTGTCCATACTCTTTACCAAAAAGAAAATAAATCAGATTCATTACCAGCAATGTGTTGGTTAATGATCCAGCAATTCCTGCCGCCACAAGTGCTGCAGTTACTCTCATCTTACTTCCTTTTAAGGCTTTTAATACTCCTCTAAACACATAATACGCCACAATTCCAATTAAAATTCTTGGTACCATACAGATAATCAGGCTTCCCAGATTGCCCCCGTACTCTCCCACTTTTACAAATGGTGAGAAGACAAACGAGGTTGGATTTGGCATGTTGGTGTTTTTCCACAGACTTGTTAGTCCAAAAATCATTCCCAGAAATCCGCCATATTTTGGTCCAAGTATTATGGCTCCAATAATGACCGGAACGTGAATGATGGTGGCGTTCATAAATCCCAAAGGAATATATCCGAAGGGCGTAAACGCCATGATGATGATAAGGGCAACAAATATAGCTGCCAGTACCATGTCGCGTGTTTTGATTCCAGTATTCATATTTTTCCTCCTGTGCTACTGTTCTTTTATAAGATACAATGCATCTGGTTACATTTGCATTATACATAACTGACCATTATCCGTCAATCCTGTCTATAAAATCGACATTTCTTTGTTAATTTACATAAAGTTATCAACATTATGGGGATAACTTGTGGAAAACTCTCTGGATAGAATCTTGATAACCTTTTTTTGTGCACATGCCTGTCCTTAACATTTTGATAAATTCAGTATTTCCCGGATGTGAATAACTTAACTTTCAAAAACCTGTTTTTTGTGGACAACTTTCTCTCTGGATGCTTATCAACAATCCATACACAGCTAATTCACAGCCCTTTCACATACTTATCCACAATTTTTTACTATTATCATTGAAAATTATTACAAAATAGTATAGAATGAACAGTAGATTGGGCTAATGCGCATATTTGCATTTTAATAGATGTAGGAGACATACAATGTTAGAAAAGTTAAAGGAAAAATGGGACGAAATCTTATTGAATTTAAAAGAAGAACACGAAATTACAGATGTTTCTTTCAAAACCTGGCTTCTCCCGCTAAAAGTTCACACCGTTGACGGAGAAAAGGTAATCGTCACGGTACCGGATGTAGAATTTCTGGGATACATCCGCAAAAAATACGGGTTTCTTCTAAAAATAACCATAGAAGAAGTGACTGGCTTTGAATGCAGCGTTGATTTTGTTGTGGAAAATCAGATTCAAAAAGAAACGGCTCCCGCTCCTGCAGGCAATACACTTATTACAAATACGGTGAATGCGGTCAGTCAGTCCGCAATCATAACTGCTAATTTAAATCCGAAATACATCTTCGATACCTTTGTTGTAGGTGCTAATAATAATCTGGCACACGCAGCATCCCTTGCAGTTGCAGAATCCCCCGGTGAAATTTATAACCCTCTTTTCATCTATGGAGGTGTGGGACTGGGGAAAACTCATTTAATGCATTCCATCGGTCATTTCATATTAAAGAACAATCCGAATGCAAAGGTTCTCTACGTAACCAGTGAGAAATTCACCAATGAGCTGATTGATGCGATCCGAAACAAGAACAACTTCTCTCCTACTGAATTCAGGGAAAAGTACAGAAATAACGATGTTCTTTTAATCGATGATATCCAGTTCATCATCGGTAAAGAAAGTACACAGGAAGAATTCTTCCATACATTTAATGCATTATATGAAGCGAAGAAGCAGATTATTATTTCATCTGATAAACCGCCAAAGGAAATTGAAACACTGGAAGAACGTCTCCGTTCCCGCTTCGAATGGGGCTTAACAGTGGACATACAGTCCCCCGATTACGAAACCAGGATGGCCATTCTTCGCAAAAAAGAAGAGATGGAAGGCTACAACATTGACAATGAGGTTATTAAATACATAGCTACCAACATCAAATCCAACATCCGGGAGCTGGAAGGCGCCTTGACAAAAATCGTAGCACTCTCACGCCTTGATAATAAGGAAATCACCGTAGAGCTGGCTGAAGAAGCCTTAAAAGATATTATATCTCCTAATGATAAACGGGAAGTCACTCCTGAACTGGTTATTCAGGTTGTTGCCGACCACTATGGTCTGACTCCTCTTGATATCTGTTCTCAGAAACGTAACAAGGAAATCGTATATCCACGTCAGATTGTGATGTACCTCTGCCGTGAGATGGTTGGAACCCCTCTGCAGTTGATTGGAAAATTCCTTGGAGGAAGAGATCATACCACCATCATCCATGGTATTGAGAAGATCTCCGGTGATGTAAACAAGAATGAATCCTTAAATAACACCATTGAAATATTAAAAAAGAAAATTAATCCACAATAGGGTGTGAATCATCTGTTAATTTCATGTGGATAATTAAGCGGCTCATAAGGGTTCTGATCGGTCTGTGGATAACCTCTCATTTTTCCTCACGTTTTGTGGACGTTATTCACATTGTTATGAACAGGACAACTTAAGGCTTTATAACGGTTATCAGGGCTTTTACACAAACCCACAGCCCCTACTACTAATACGACGAAACTAAACTATATTATTTATCTATTTATTGTTATTTTGAGAGCAAAGGAGTTATCAACAATTATGAAACTGACATTTAAGCAGGATGCCATTTTAAATGGTATTAATATTGTATTAAAAGCAGTTCCCAGCAAAACAACCATGTCCATCCTGGAATGCATCTTTATTGATGCCAGCGGTTCTGAAATTAAGCTCACTGCCAATGATATGGAACTTGGTATTGAAACAAAGGTGGATGGAACCATCCTGGAGAGAGGAAAGATTGCTTTGGAAGCTAAGCTTCTTTCAGAAATCGTCAGAAAGCTGTCTTCTTCCGGTGATTCCATGGTAACCATTGAAAGTGATGAAAAATTTACCACCACTATCTCCTGTGACAACTCTATTTTCCATATACAGGGCCGGGATGGTGAGGAATTTGCGTACTTACCTTATATTGAGAGGGATCACTATATCTGTTTATCCCAGTTTTCCTTAAAAGAAGTAATCAGACAGACTATCTTTTCCATCGCACCTAACGACAGCAATAAGATGATGACTGGAGAACTGTTTCAGGTTACTGGAAGCCAGCTGAAAGTGGTTTCTCTGGATGGTCACAGGATTTCCATTCGAAATATTGAATTAAAAGATACATATCGTGATATAAAAGTCATTGTTCCTGGCAAGACTCTAAATGAAATCAGCAAGATACTTGGTGGAGACAACGAAAAAGAAGTTCTTATCTTCTTTAGTACGAATCATATTTTGTTTGAATTTGATGATACAATCGTTGTATCCCGTCTGATAGAAGGTGATTATTTCCGTATTGATCAGATGTTGTCCAGTGATTATGAAACGAAGGTTAGTGTTAACAAGAAAGAACTTTTGGACTGCCTTGACCGGGCAACCATTCTGGTAAGAGAAAATGATAAAAAGCCTCTGATCATCAACATTGAAGATCAGGAAATGGAACTTCGCATGAATTCCAGTTTCGGATCCATGAATGCTCAGGTAGCAACTCATAAAACTGGAAGTGACATCATGATTGGATTTAATCCAAAGTTCTTAATTGATGCATTAAGGATCATTGATGATGAAGAAGTGACGGTTTATATGCTAAATCCCAAATCCCCCTGCTTTATCCGGGATGAGGAGGGAAAATATATTTATTTAATTCTTCCTGTTAACTTTAACGCAGCAGCTGTTTAAAATCATTGCTGGAGTCAACGGACATACCTTTATGTCCAAAAAAGCATGGACAAGAAAGAGGAGCGTCCTGTGGACATACCTTTATGTCCAAAAAAGCATGGACAAGAAAGAGGAAATATGGAAACTATAAAATTAAGGGATGAGTATATCAAGCTGGGACAGGCTTTAAAAGCTGCCGGTCTGGTAGGATCCGGTGTTGACGCGAAGTTTGTCATTGAGGATGGTCTTGTTTCCGTAAATGGACAGCCTGAATATCAGAGAGGAAAGAAATTAAGAAGCGGAGATATGGTCACTTTTGATGGTAAGAGTATTAAAATTGAGTAATGCTCAGCAGTCATACCTTTATGTCCAAAAAACATGGACAATTGAGAGGAGCGCCCTGTGGGCATACCTTTATGTCCAAAAACATGGACAATTGAGAGGAAAGTACAACATCCATGATCATTGAATCGATAGAGCTTAAGAATTATCGCAACTATGATGAATTACATATGGATTTCAGTCAGGGAACCAATATACTCTATGGGGACAATGCCCAGGGGAAAACAAATGTCTTAGAAGCAATCTATGTCTGTGCTACGACAAAATCCCACAGAGGCAGCAAGGACAAAGAAATTATACAGTTTGACAGGGATGAGTCGCATATCAAGCTAAACGTCAGAAAGAATGATATTCCATACCGGATTGACATGCATTTGAAAAAAAATAAGGCCAAAGGCGTGGCAGTAAATGGTGTTCCCATCCGTAAGGCCAGCGAATTATTTGGAATCGTCAACGTTGTATTTTTTTCACCGGAAGACTTAAATCTTATAAAAAACGGACCGGCAGAAAGGCGTCGGTTCGTTGACATGGAATTATGTCAATTAAATAAGCTGTATGTACACTCACTGGTCCAGTATAACCGGATTGTGACACAGCGAAATAAATTATTAAAAGATCTGGCATTCCGCCCGGACTATGAAGAGACACTGGATATATGGGACATGCAGCTGGTGCAGTATGGAAAAGAGATCATTCTTTACAGAAAAGAATTTGTCGAGAGACTTGGAATGATTATTGAACCCATCCACCGTAAGCTTTCCGGCGATAAGGAATCTTTACGTATTCTCTACGAGCCTGATGTGGAGGCAGATTCTTTTGAAGAAACTTTAAGACGAAACAGAGGTCAGGATTTAAAGCAGAGAACCACTCTGACAGGCCCCCATCGGGACGATTTAAGTTTTATGGTTAATGGCATTGACATCAGGCGGTTTGGATCTCAGGGACAGCAGCGGACCGCGGCTTTATCATTAAAACTGGCAGAAATAGAACTGGTAGAAAACATTGTGCATGATTACCCCGTTCTTTTGCTGGATGATGTACTGTCTGAACTGGATAACAGCAGGCAGAATCAATTACTGGCAGGAATTAATCATATACAGACTGTAATTACCTGTACGGGACTGGAAGATTTTGTAAATGACCGGTTCCACATTGATAAAATATTTAAGGTAATAAACGGTACCGTAGACAATGAAAATTAACGATTCAGGAGGAAGCGTACGAATATGAGTCAAGAATATGGTGCAGATCAAATCCAGATATTAGAGGGGCTTGAGGCAGTAAGAAAGAGACCCGGTATGTATATCGGCAGTACATCCATCAGAGGACTTCATCATCTGGTATACGAAATCGTGGATAACGCGGTGGATGAAGCTCTTGCAGGATACTGTGACAGCATAGAAGTAGTCATTCATAGTGACAACTCCATAACAGTTGTGGATGATGGACGCGGAATCCCGGTAGGAATTCAGAAGAAAGCAGGAATTCCTGCTGTTGAGGTAGCGTTTACCATTCTTCATGCAGGCGGAAAATTTGGTGGCGGAGGATACAAGGTATCCGGTGGACTTCACGGAGTAGGAGCATCGGTTGTAAATGCTCTTTCCCAGTGGCTGGAAGTAGAGATCCGTACAGAAGGAAAGATCTATAAGCAGCGTTATGAGAAGGGGAAAACAATGTACCCCTTAAAAGTAATTGGAGATTGCGACCCCGAGGAACATGGAACCACGGTTACATTTCTTCCTGATAAAGACATTTTTGAGGAAACTGTATTTGATTATGATACTTTGAAAATACGTTTAAGAGAAACTGCCTTTCTGACTAAAAATTTAAAGATCATTCTTCGTGATGAGCGAGAGGAATCTCATGAACATGTATTTCATTACGAAGGCGGAATTAAAGAATTTGTCACCTATTTAAACAAAGGGAAGACTCCTCTTTATGATCAGGTATTTTACTGCGAGGGAACAAAAGACGGTGTATATGTGGAAGTAGCCCTGCAGCACAATGATTCCTATACAGAAAATATTTATAGTTTTGTAAATAACATCAATACGCCGGAAGGCGGAACCCATTTGATTGGATTCAAGAATGCACTGACAACCACGTTAAATGATTATGCCAGAAAAAATAAGCTGTTAAGAGAAAGCGAAACTAATTTAACTGGTGAAGATATCCGGGAAGGTATGACAGCTATAATAAGTGTAAAGATTGAAGAACCACAGTTTGAGGGACAAACCAAGCAGAAGCTTGGAAACAGTGAAGCAAGAGGTGCTGTAGATGGTCTTCTCAGAGAACAGCTCACTTATTATCTGGAGCAGAATCCGGGAATTTCAAAGACTATCTGTGATAAATCGATTCTAGCTCAGAGAGCAAGAGCGGCTGCCAGAAAGGCAAGAGATTTAACCAGAAGAAAAACAGCTCTTGAAGGTATGGCACTTCCAGGTAAACTTGCAGATTGTTCCGATAAGAATCCGGAGAACTGTGAGATATATATCGTAGAGGGAGACAGTGCCGGAGGTTCTGCAAAGACAGCCCGATCCAGAAATACCCAGGCCATTCTTCCTTTGCGCGGTAAGATTTTAAACGTGGAAAAGGCAAGACTTGATAAAATTTATGCCAATGCGGAAATCAGAGCCATGATTACGGCTTTCGGAACCGGAATTCATGATGATTTTGATTTAACGAAATTAAGATACCATAAAATCATTATTATGACCGATGCCGATGTAGACGGCGCCCATATCAGTACCCTGCTTTTAACCTTCTTATACAGATTTATGCCGGATCTTATTAAAAAAGGTTACGTGTATCTGGCACAGCCGCCGTTATATAAAATTGAGAAAAATAAAAGAGTATGGTATGCTTACAGCGATGAAGAACTTAATTCCATCTTAAAAGAGGTTGGACGAGACAACAATAATAAGATCCAGCGCTACAAAGGTCTGGGTGAGATGGATGCAGAACAGCTCTGGGAGACCACTATGGATCCCGAAAGAAGAGTTCTTTTAAGAATTAACATGGATGAAGATTCCCAGTCTGAAATGGATTTGACATTTTCAACCCTGATGGGTGACCAGGTAGAACCAAGACGTGAATTTATCGATGCGAATGCCAAATACGTACAGAATCTTGATATTTAATTGGAGGAAATAAAATGGAACCAAATATCTTTGATAAAGTTCATGACGTGGACTTAAAAAAGACCATGGAAAAATCGTATATCGATTATGCCATGAGCGTCATTGCTTCCAGGGCACTGCCGGATGTCCGAGACGGATTAAAACCGGTTCAGAGAAGAGTCCTGTATTCCATGATAGAGCTCAACAACGGTCCGGATAAGCCACATCGTAAATGTGCCCGTATCGTTGGTGATACCATGGGTAAGTATCATCCTCATGGTGACAGTTCTATTTACGGAGCCTTGGTGAATTTAGCACAGGAATGGTCCACCAGATATCCTCTGGTAGATGGGCATGGAAACTTCGGTTCTGTGGATGGAGATGGTGCAGCTGCCATGAGGTATACAGAGGCCCGTTTAAGTAAAATATCCATGGAAATGCTTGCAGATATCAATAAAGATACTGTTGATTTCAGTCCGAACTTTGATGAGACAGAGAGGGAGCCAGATGTGCTTCCATCCCGTTACCCCAATCTTCTGGTTAATGGTACATCAGGAATTGCTGTAGGTATGGCAACAAATATTCCTCCTCATAACTTAAGAGAAGTCATTGGAGCCGTTCTGAAAATCATTGAAAATCAGGTTGAAGAAGACAGAGAAACCTCCATGGAGGAGATACTGGACATTATAAAAGGGCCAGACTTCCCAACAGGTGCAACCATCCTGGGAAAAAGGGGGATAGAAGAAGCTTACCGTACAGGTAGAGGCAAGATACGTGTAAGAGCTGTCAGTGATATTGAGGCTATGCCCAATGGAAAAAGCCGTATTATCGTTACGGAACTTCCTTATATGGTTAATAAAGCCCGCCTGATTGAAAAGATTGCAGAACTTGTAAAAGATAAAAAAATTGATGGTATTACGGATCTGCGGGATGAATCAGACCGTACCGGTATGAGAATCTGTATTGAACTTCGTCGTGATGCCAACGCCAATGTGATTTTAAACCAGCTGCTTAAACATACCCAGCTTCAGGATACTTTTGGTGTTATCATGATAGCACTTGTTAAGAATCAGTCAGGCGTTCTGGAACCCAAAGTGTTAAATCTGGTCCAGATGTTAAACTATTACCTGGAGCACCAGAAAGAGGTTGTAACCAGAAGAACCCGTTACGATTTGAACAAGGCAGAGGAACGGGCTCATATCTTGGAAGGATTGCTCATTGCTCTGGATAATATTGATGAAGTGATTCACATCATTAGAGCGTCTCAGAATGTTCAAATTGCAAAAGCAGAACTTATGAGCCGGTTCGGATTAAGTGATCCCCAGTCCCAGGCAATCGTTGATATGCGTTTAAGAGCTCTTACAGGTTTGGAAAGAGAGAAGCTGGAGAACGAATACAAAGAGCTGGAAATGAAAATTGCAGAATTAAAAGCTATTCTTGCAGATGAGAAAAAGCTTCTGGGAGTAATCAAAGAGGAGATCAGCATCATTTCCGCAAAATACGGGGATGACAGAAGAACCTCTATTGGATTTGATGAGTTTGATATGTCTATGGAAGATTTAATTCCTGATGAAAATACCATCGTTGCCATGACAAAACTGGGTTACATCAAGAGAATGTCCGTAGATAATTTCAAGAACCAGAATCGTGGCGGAAGAGGCATCAAGGGTATGCAGACCATCGATCAGGACTACATCGAAGATCTGATGATGACGACGACCCACCACTATCTCATGTTCTTTACCAATACGGGAAGGGTTTACCGGTTAAAAACATATATGATTCCGGAAGGAAGCAGGACTTCAAGAGGGACTGCCATCGTAAATCTTTTACAGATGCTCCCGGGAGAAAATATTACAGCCATTATTCCCATGAAAGAATATGATGATGACAAGTTCTTATTCATGGCAACCAGAAACGGTATGGTTAAGAAAACACCGATGATGGAATACGCCAATGTCAGAAAGAACGGTCTTCAGGCAATTGTTCTTCGTGAAAATGATGAACTGATTGAAGTTAAAGCTACAGACGATACCAATGATATATTCCTGGTGACGAAAAAGGGACAGTGTATCCGATTCCATGAAAATGATGTACGTGTAACAGGCCGTGTCTCCATAGGTGTAATTGGTATGAAGCTTAATGATGATGATCAGGTAGTGGGAATGCAGATGGATTCTCAGGGACCAAAGCTGCTGATTGTTTCTGAAAACGGTATGGGTAAGAGAACTCCTATTGAAGAATTTACTCCTCAGAGAAGAGGTGGTAAAGGTGTTCTGTGTTATAAGATTACAGAAAAAACCGGAGATATAGTAGGGGCCAAGCTGGTTCAGGATGATCATGATCTTCTTCTGATAACAACAGAAGGAATAGTAATCAGAATTTCCGTTAATGATATCTCTGTTATTGGAAGAAATACTTCCGGTGTAAAACTGATGAACATTGATCAGGACTCTGATATTATTGTTGCAAGCATCGCAAAGGTACGGGATGACGGAAGCAAATCCGAAGGAGAAGGTTTAGATGAACTGGATCTGGAAGATGCACAGGAGATCACAGAGACAGAGGAAACCTCTGATGCAGAAGAGATTCCAGAAACAGAAGAATAAATCTTAACACAAACAATATAGAAAAAAACTGTCCTTTATTTTATAATACCAATCACAAACTGAGGACAGTAAAAAGGCTCAGGCTGCAGCAATTATTATTTTACTGCTTCCTGAGACTTTTTCTTTAGTCCCGATAAAAGGAGGAAATTTAGCTTGGAAACTGACCCAGGCGCGGCGCAGATAGCCGCACAGATCTTATTACTTATTGCCCTAACCGTAATGAATGCATTTTTTGCAGGGGCAGAAATGGCCGTTGTATCGGTCAATAAAAACAGGATCCGCATGTTAGCAGACGTAGGAAATAAAAAAGCATCTCTGATTCAAAAGCTTTCAGAAGACTCTACAGGATTTTTATCAACCATCCAGGTGGCTATTACATTTGCAGGTTTTTTCTCAAGTGCTTCAGCGGCAACTGGAATTTCCCAGGTTCTGGGAGTAAAGCTGGACTTACTTGGAATACCTTATGGCAGAAGCTTAGCCATGGTGGCAGTCACCATACTTCTCTCTTATTTCAACCTGGTTTTTGGTGAATTAGTACCCAAGCGTATTGCTCTGCAAAAGGCAGAAAAGTTTAGTCTGTTTGCAGTAGGACCCATTTATGCAATATCAAAAGTGATGGCCCCGTTCATCAAACTTCTCTCAATGTCCACCAATGGTGTTTTAAAAATTCTTGGTATGAAGACCGATAATTTGGAAGAAGAGGTTTCCGAAGAAGAAATAAGATCCATGCTGCAGACAGGGCGTGAAAGCGGTGTATTTAATAAAATAGAAGAGGAAATGATCAAATCAATCTTCCTTTTTGATGATAAAAGAGCAAGAGAAATAATGACCCCAAGACAGGATATGATAACCATTGATATTGGGCAGCCGGTAGATCAGGTACTTCATGATATTCTAAATACCAGGCATTCCAGAATTCCAGTCTATGAGGGTGAGATTGATAATATAATCGGAATTTTGTCTATGAAGGATTTTTCCATAGAAATGACCAGGAGGGATCCTGACGCCATTGATATCCGTACCATACTTCAGAAACCTTATTTTATACCAGAAAATAAAAAAAACGATAATCTGTTTCTTGAGATGCAGAAAAATAAGTTGAAGATGGCTATTCTAATTGATGAATACGGAGGTGTTTCAGGTCTTGTGACTCTGGAGGATTTAATTGAGGAGATTGTGGGGGATATCCATGATGAATATGAAGAAACTGAACCGCAGCTTACAGAACTGGAGCCTTTTGTATTTAAAGCTTCAGGTGGAATCTCCCTCTATGATCTGGATGAGGTCCTTCATGAAAAAATTGACAGTTCCTGTGATACACTTTCCGGATATTTAATTGAATTGCTGGGCTTTATTCCTATACAGTCCCAGATTCCCATGGAGATTGAAGATGAATCAAATCATTATTCCATTCTTGAGGCAGAGGATCGGGTAATTAAGAAAGTAATTATCCGTATAAAAGATAAGAATGAATAGAACTCTGTTTTCTGCCTTATGCCCTTGACAATCAGCATACAACTTGGTAATATACAAACTGAAACTACAATAATTACAGATAAAGATGCAAGATTTAAGAGAATGGGGGATTAGCATGACAAGTGAATTTGCAGTCGCAGTTCACGGACTGGTATATCTGAATCAGAGAAAGATTACCACATCCAGTGAAGAACTGGCTTCTAATGTCTGCACAAATCCTGCCCGTGTCAGAAAAGTTATGGCAAAACTGAAAAAGGCAGGTATCATTGCAACAAAGGAAGGTCTGGAAGGAGGATATCATCTGATTGGTGATCCGGACACAATAAATTTGAAGCAGATATGCGATGCACTTGATGTAGCCTTTGTATCGTCTTCCTGGAAATCAGGAGATGAGAACAATCCCTGCATGGTCGCTTCCGGGATGTCCGGAGTGATGGATGAAATTTATGGAGAACTCAATGATTTATGCAGAGACAGAATGGAGCAGATAACGATAAAGGATATTCATGAAAAATTAGTCAGGAATCGGCTTATTATATAGTGAAAAAAAGTAAGCGGGAGTGGTGAATGCCATTCCCCTTTTTTTATCTTGATTTCGTCATATGATTCGTATATGATTAAGTAAAGACAGTGAGTAACCGTTTATCTGGAGGAGACCATGATCAGAACCATAAGAGCAGAAGAAATCACAAAAAATATTAAGGAAATGTGCATAGAAGCAAATCATCTCCTGTCAAAGGATATGGAAGAAGTGTTTTTGCAATCAGCAGAGAAAGAAAAGTCAGCTTTGGGAAAACAGATTCTCTGCCAGCTTAAAGAAAACTTAAAAATAGCCAGAGAAGATCTCATACCTATTTGTCAGGATACCGGTATGGCGGTGATATTTTTAAAAATCGGACAGGATGTTCATATTGAAGGAGGAATCCTGGCTGATGCCGTGAATCAGGGAGTGCGCGAAGGGTATACAGAAGGGTATCTAAGAAAATCCGTAGTTGAACCCATTGAACGGATTAATACGAAGGATAATACGCCTGCAGTCATTCATTATGAAATTACCCAGGGAGACCAGATTGATATAACTGTTGCACCAAAGGGATTCGGCAGTGAAAATATGAGCCGTATTTTTATGCTGAAACCCGCCGATGGTCTGGAGGGGGTAAAGGAATCAATTTTAACAGCTGTAAAGGAAGCAGGGCCCAATGCATGTCCGCCCATGGTTGTGGGTGTCGGTATTGGAGGTACTTTTGAAAAATGTGCCCAGATGGCAAAGCATGCGTTGACCAGAGACTTAAATGAAAAACCCTCTGTTCCCTATGTAAAAGAACTGGAAACAGAGATGCTGGATAAAATAAATAAACTGGGAATTGGACCCGGAGGATTAGGCGGAACAGTAACCGCGCTTGCAGTCAATATTGAAACATATCCTACCCACATAGCAGGTCTTCCAGTAGCAGTTAATATCTGCTGTCACGTAAACCGGCATGCACGCAGAATTATATAGGATTGGACCAGAAAAGGGAGGAAACCATGGATTATCATATGAAAGCGCCAGTCAGTAAAGAAGACGCACAAAAATTGAAAGCAGGAGATTACGTCTACCTTACGGGAACTATATATACAGCCAGAGATGCTGCACACAAAAGGATGAAAGAAGCACTGGATAATAATGAATCCCTGCCTTTTGATATAAAAGGCAATGTAATTTATTATATGGGACCATCCCCGGCCAGAGAAGGGCGTCCTATCGGGTCTGCAGGTCCTACAACAGCCAGCCGTATGGATCGATATACGCCCCAGCTTCTGGATCTGGGACTTGGAGCAATGATAGGAAAAGGAAAAAGAAATAAAGAAGTTATTGATTCAATAATAAGAAATCAGTCCGTCTATTTCGCAGCAGTAGGTGGGGCAGGTGCACTTCTTTCCAAATGCATTTACTCATCAAAGGTAGTTGCTTACGAAGATCTGGGAACAGAGGCAATCAGATGTCTGGAAATTAAAGAATTTCCTGTAATCGTAGTAATTGACAGTAAAGGTAATAATTTATATGAAACTGCGCTAGCACAATACAGAGAGGAATAGACCAGTCCATGAACCGAATTTTCTATATGGTAGTAAGAAATTTTTACCGTGTGCCCATGTGGTTCTATAAAATCAGAAAGATGGGCATTAAGGAGGAATATTATCCTCACAAAGAACGTTATGAATATATTCGCAATGTAGTAAAGAAAGTAAATAAATCAGGGCGCGTGGAGGTTGTTGTTCATGGAATAGAGAATCTTCCTTCTGAGAACGGATTTATTCTCTTTCCCAACCATCAGGGACTGTTTGATATGCTGGCGATTATGGAAGCCTGTCCTAAACCCTTGAGTGTAGTTGTTAAAAAAGAGGCGGCCAATCTGATCCTGGTTAAGGAAGTAGTAAAAGCTCTGGATGGTTTCTATATAGACCGCCAGGACATAAAAGCTTCCTTAGAGATAATATCCAGGATGACAGCAGGAGTGAAAGAGAAGAAGAATTTTGTAATATTTCCAGAGGGGACCCGCAGCAGAGAGGGAAACAGATTGCTGCCATTTAAGGGGGGAACGTTTAAAAGTGCGGTAAATGCCGGATGTCCCATTATACCAGTCGCGCTGATTGACAGTTTTAAACCCTTTGATGAGAATTCATCCAGGAAACAAAAAGTGGAAGTCTGCTTTCTAAAACCCCTTTATTATGAGGATTATCAGCATTTAAAGACCACTCAGATTGCTGAATACGTGCACAATAAAATACAGGAAGAAATAAATCAAAAAATGGGTTGACAAGTCGAAACATATCTTGTATAATTGTCAATGCGTCTGGAAAAGATATACTTGATAGACACATCATATGGAGATTAAGAACTACGGAGAAATACTCAAGAGGCCGAAGAGGCGCCCCTGCTAAGGGTGTAGGTCGGGCAACCGGCGCGAGGGTTCAAATCCCTCTTTCTCCGCTCATTTCCAAATGATTATTTTTTTCTTTTGGACAGTAAAAAAAGTGGTTGACACATATGCGAGACCATGGTATTATATACCAGCTGTCGAAAAACAGTAAAAAAGAAAATAAAAAAAGTTGTTGACAAGACAGAAATAATATGATACACTTAACAAGTTGCTGTTGAGAAACAAAACAACAAAAAGCACTTTGAAAACAGAAGATTGAACAGTATGTAAAACCCTGAAA
>CAURBW010000003.1:0-398243 GCA_963523075.1 uncultured Clostridium sp. | reverse complement strand
ATTCCCAGAAAGAAGCCATTTATTTCCAGAGACACAAAATTTATTACACTACCGCCGACTTCAATGATTTAATCCTATATTTAACGAAACCGCCCTTGGCATTGCTTTTGGCGGTTTCCATCATTGTTGCCCAATGACTAAAAACCAGTCATTGGGCAACCGCCCCTTATTCATTCATTTCATGGTTTAATAATACCATATGTATGTGATCTTCCCATACTCCATTGATTTTTAAGTACTGGGAGGCGAGACCCTCTTCCTGAAAGCCAAGTTTTTTTGTCACTTTTAAAGACCTCAGATTGCGGGGCATAATATTAGCTTCAATCCGGTGAAGACCGTAGTCCTGAAACATAATTTCAATTCCTTTTTTCACAGCTTCTGTCATATAGCCCCTGTTTATCTCATCTTTATCCAGGTTATAGCCAAGGAAGCAGGAGAGGAACACTCCTTTTACGATATTGTTAAATGCCAGGGCGCCGATCACTTTGTCCTCCTCCCCCTTTTTGAAGATCCAAAGCTTTAACGCATTGCTGTCTGCAATTTGGTTTTCCAGCTGCTTTTTCTGATATTCCTGAGTGTAAAATTCTTCGTCTCTGACAGGTTCCCATTCCGATAAAAATTCGCGATTTCTTAGATAATAGTCTGTAACCATGGGTGCAAAGGACAGTTCCGGTGTTCTTAGTAAAAGCCGACTGGTTTCATAGATTGCTGACATAGTTTCCTCCTGTTGTATTGAAATTTTGGAGTAAAAGTGTAGCATATATGGAGGGGAAATGTCAAGAAAACCTGAATTTTTATACCATCTTGTGAAAAAATGAAATCTGGAGTACAATAGGGGAGTATGGAGGAGAGTAGCAAATATGAACGAGAACATGGAATATCACACACATAAGGCAGAGGATGGAACCGAATATACCCATTCCCATTTACCCGGACATCCGCATAAGCATACGAATACAAAGATGGTTATCAACCGGCTATCCCGTGCGATCGGACATTTGGAATCTGTGAAACGTATGGTCAGTGACGAAAGAGACTGCAGTGAGGTGCTGATTCAGCTGTCGGCAGTCATATCGGCATTGAACCAGACGGGGAAAGTGATTATCAAGGATCATATTGAACATTGTATTGTGGACGCGGTGGAATCAGGAGACAAGCAGGCAATTGATAATTTAAACAAGGCCATTGACCGTTTTATTAAATAAACCGATTCCCATCGGAAGGAAACCATATCCAGTAAAAATGAATTGCCCAAACACACTTTTCGAAGTATAATTACTTGAAGTGTGTTTTTTTATGCCATCAGGCAGAAAATGTAGAAAGAGGTAGATTCATTTGTTAAATCAGTTTTCCAGAACCCAGCTGTTACTGGGGGAAGATGCTATGAAGCGTCTGTCAGAAGCGAAAGTTGCCGTATTTGGAATTGGCGGAGTGGGCGGATATGTTGTGGAAGCGCTGGTAAGAAGCGGAGTCCGTTCCTTTGTTCTTGTTGATGATGATAAGGTATGTCTGACCAATATTAACAGGCAGATTATAGCCACCAGAAAAACGGTGGGCAAATATAAGGTTGAAGTAATGAAAGAGCGGATTTTAGACATTAATCCGGAGGCAGAGGTAGAGATGCACAAATGCTTCTTTCTTCCTGAGAATGCAGGAGATTTTTCCTTTCAGGACTATGATTATGTGGTGGATGCGGTGGATACGGTCACAGCCAAGCTTCAGCTTGTCATGCAGGCAAAAGAGGCAGGCGTCCCGGTCATCAGCTGTATGGGGGCCGGCAACAAGTTGGATCCCACCCAGTTTGAAGTTGCCGACATTTACAAGACATCGGTATGTCCTCTTGCGAAGGTCATGAGAAGAGAGTTAAAGAAACGGGGAGTGAAAAAGCTTAAGGTGGTTTATTCAAAGGAAAAACCAACCAGGCCTATCGAGGATATGTCCATCAGCTGCCGGACAAACTGTATCTGCCCACCCGGAGCTGCGCATAAGTGTACGGAGAGACGGGATATACCCGGAAGTCTGGCATTTGTGCCGTCTGTTGCAGGTCTGATCATCGCCGGAGAGGTTATTAAAGACCTTGCAGACAGGCAGCAGAAAGCGTAAAAGGAATGAGGAGATAAAGATATGGGTTCAGAATACATGGATACTTGTGAATGCAGTCTGTCATTGCAACAGCTGGAGCAGATGGATCAGGCAGAATATATTCTGGTGGACATCAGAGAGGAGAGAGCCTATCAGCACGGATTTATTCCCGGTGCCATTCACATGGATATGGAAGCGATATCAGCTGACGAGTGCACGCTTCCCAAAGAGAAAAAGATTGTTTTGTATTGCTTAAAGGGCTTGCTCAGCGAGGAAGCCGCAGAGATATTAAGAGAAAAGGGATATATGGCCTATAGCCTGACAGGAGGCTACGGAGCTTGGCTCATTCAGACCATGAATCAGGAAGACCAGGGTCAGGGACGGCTGGATGAGATTGAAAAGAGTATCCGGAAGAAATTCCATAAAGAGCTGTTCAGTAAATTTGCCAAAGCAATCAATGAATATGAGCTTGTGAAGGAAAATGACAAGATAGCCGTGTGCATCTCAGGAGGCAAGGACTCCATGCTGATGGCAAAGCTGTTTCAGGAGATCCGGCGCCACAACAAGTTTCCCTTCGAACTGGTATTTCTTGTTATGGATCCGGGCTATCACGAGACAAACCGCCAGGTGATTGAAAATAATGCCAGACTTTTAAATATTCCAATTACCGTATTTGAAACACAGATTTTTGATGCTGTCTATGAAGTGGAGAAATCCCCCTGCTATCTGTGTGCAAGAATGAGGAGAGGACACTTATACAGTAAGGCGAAGGAGCTGGGCTGCAATAAGATTGCACTTGGCCATCACTATGATGATGTGATTGAGACCATTCTCATGGGGATGATGTACGGAGGCCAGATTCAGACCATGATGCCAAAGCTGCACAGCACCAATTTTGAAGGCATGGAGCTCATACGTCCGCTGTATCTCATCAGAGAGGATGACATCAAACGGTGGAGGGATTACAACGACCTTCATTTTATCCAGTGCGCATGCCGGTTTACCGATACCTGCACCACCTGCAGGACAGATGGAAATACCGGTTCCAAACGGGTGGAAATCAAGAACCTGATCAGCCAGTTAAAGGAAACGAACCCCTACATTGAAGGCAATTTATTTAAAAGCGTGGAGAATGTTAATTTAAATACCATAATTGCGTATAAGAAGGATGGGGCTGTTCATCATTTCCTGGATGATTATGATGAGAAAACCACTGGTAAAATAGAAAAACAGGAAGAATATTAGAAAATAGACTTGAAAAACATATTAACCTTGTGGTAAATTATGAATAGGAGGTTATGCATATGAAAATTTCAACGAAAGGCCGTTATGCAATCAGACTCATGATTGATCTGGCAGAGCACAATAACGGAGAATTTATTACGCTGATGGATATTGCTCAAAGGCAGGAGATATCAGAAAAATATTTGGAATCCATAGTCTCTATTTTAAGTAAAAATAATCTCCTTATCTCTTTAAGAGGGAAAGGCGGCGGCTACAAGCTGGCTAAGGATCCGGAGCTTTATACAGTGGGAAGCATTCTACGGCTTACGGAGGGGTCTCTTGCTCCTGTGTCCTGTCTGGAAGGGGAAGCCAATAACTGCAACAGAGCTGGTCAGTGCCAGACTCTGGAGATGTGGGAAGGCCTTAATAAGCTGATTAATGATTACTTTGACGGGATAACCATCGCAGATCTGATTCATAAGAATGATTATATGAATAATTATGTGATATAGGAGAATGGGGAGCTTTGATTCATTCTAATATATGGGATAGCAGAAAACAGACATCGAAAGGTGTCTGTTTTCTGCATATATGTGGATTGGTTTAGCTGCCGGTTTGAAAATTAAAGCGATAAAATCCCCAGCAGTAACTCCATCATAAACACAACCCCGCAGGCCGTTAAGGAAACAAAAATCAGCGTCTTCCCCCTATAAGCCATCACCACAGCCGCCACCAATGCAGCCGCCGCGGACCAGATACTCCTGGTAGCTGTCAGGATAGCCGGAAAAGTCATCACAGACAGAGTTACATAGGGAACGTAGAAGAGAAAGGACCGTACCCAAGTATTTTTAATTTCCCGCCGGATCAGAGTCAGGGGAAGTACGCGGATGGCGTAAGTCACGATTGCCATAACCAGTATATACACATAAATGCGGTCATTCATAAGAACCCTCCTCTTTGGCCGGAAATGGAAATAAAAAAGCGGCTGCACCTGCAATTACAACTGTAAGAAGAATGAGCCGCATACCGGAAGAAATCATACGCAGCCCCGGAAGACAGGAAAACAGGTAACTGAGAATCATGGAAACAGCCACCACCCACGCCAGAGTCCGGTTATCCCTTGCCGGAGGTACGATAATAGCCACGAACATACCGTATAACCCCACACTCAAGGCACTTAAAAGACGGTCTGGAAGCAGGCTGCCGGATACAGCTCCGAAAGCAGTACCCAGTGTCCAGCCGGGGACTGCCGCAGACAGCAGTCCATAACAGTAGCGGGGATCTAATTTACCGGATTTGCAGACGGAGACGCCAAAGACCTCATCTGTTATACCGTATCCGATGAGAAGACGGTGAAAAAACGGAGTCTCCTCTTTAAATTTCTGGGACAGGGAACAGGACATTAAGCTGTATCTTAAATTGATCACGAACTGGGCAAGAGCCATTTCTCCAAGAGATGCCCCCGTTTTAATGATCCCAAGTCCGGCGAACTGTCCTGCTGAGGTTAAATTGGTAAGTGACATCACAATGGCCTGCCATGGTGAAAGACCGGTATTAGCTGCCATAATGCCAAAGGTAAAGGATACGGCAAAGTACCCGAGTCCTATGGGAATGCCGTCTTTTATTCCGGTAAAATATTGTAATCTGCGCTCATTCATAAGAATCCTCCGTAACAGGGGCAACCCCCCTTAGTAAACTAAGAAAAATATACCACGGTTCTTTACATCAGTAAAACAAATGTTTATAATGGAAACATTAGGAAAACTGATGGATAAGAGGGTGGATGAATGAACCGATACCGGGCGGTCGTTAAAATCGTGGAATGTGGGGGATTTACCAAAGCTGCCAGGGAGCTGGGCTATACACAGTCCGCTGTAAGCCAGATGGTTCAGTCTCTGGAAGAGGAACTTGATACAGTTCTTTTTGTCCGGTCAAAAAAAGGCGTAACACTGACACCGGACGGCGCAGCGCTTATGCCATACATAAAAAATATCTGTCATGCATACAGGGAATTGATGGAAAAACGAAGTGAGATGGAAGGGATTCAGAATGCAGCTATCCGCATCGGCACCTTTGCCAGTGTATCCTGTCACTGGCTCCCGGGGCTGATGAAGGGCTTCAAAGAAAAATATCCATCTGTCAGCTTTCAGCTTTATCAGGGAGATTACACGGCGATTGAGCAGCTGGTAAAGGAAGGCAGCGTGGACTTTGGTTTCATTAATCCCCAGGCAGTGACAGATCAGGAGCTGAAGACCATTCCATTAAAGAAAGATCCCATGCTTGCAGTGCTTCCCATGACTCATCCCCTTGCGGCTAAAGATAAGATCCCTATAAAGGAACTGGCTCATGAGCCATTTATCTTGCTGGAAGAGGGGAGTTTAAATGAACCTATGGAGTATTTCCACCAATATGGAATTAAACCGAATATTCAATATATTGTTCATGATGATTATACAATTATGGCGATGATAGAAAAAGGGCTGGGGGTAGGAATTCTCTCAGATTTAATTTTAAACAGGGTGGATTATAAAAATGCTGTGAGAAATATGGAACCGCCGCTGACCAGAACCATTGGAGTCGTATTTAAGGATCAGAGGATTTTACCTGCTGCAAGCAGGCATTTTCTGGACTATTTGACAGATGCATACAGGGAACTGGATTGAGAATGGAAAATTCCTTTTCCCGGTTCTGGGAATCTGGATCAACAATTACCATGTATTACCACTGGAAAAATGGAAGTAACAGTGCTATCATATTCTTGTAACACAAATGTAATAAAATTGTAACAAACACAAAAGGAGGAAATAACATTGAAGAAACTAAAGGCAATTGGATTGATTACGTTAACCTTGACAAGCATGCTTCCATTAACAGCAAACGCAGCGGTGAATAATTCATACAGACAGTGCTATGGCGGAAGAAACGTGACTGCAATTTATGGCTCCTGTAATGCCAGTGACTTAAAGGCGAAGCTTCAGCAGCTTGGGATCAATTCAAACAATAACAACTGGTCATGTTTAATTAAAGGCAATAGTAATAATAATGGAAATTGCAGCAACGGAAGCGGAAACAATACCAATAATGGCAGTAACAACAATGGTACTACCACAAACACTAACACCAATACCAATACCAATACCAACACCAACACAAATACCAACACCAACACAAATACCAACACCAACACTAACACTACCACCAACACCAATAACGGATCCACTACCAACAAGACCTATACCCAGCAGGTTGTTGATCTGGTAAATGCAGAAAGAGCAAAAGCAGGACTTGCACCTCTTACCATTGATGCAAACGTAGAAAAAGCAGCCAATGTAAGAGCCAATGAAATCCAGACTTCCTTTGAGCATGTACGTCCAAACGGCAGCTCCTTCTCTACTGCAATAAGAGAGCAGAACGTTAACTTCCAGGGCGCAGGCGAGAATATTGCCTGGGGTCAGAAGACACCGCAAGAAGTAATGAATGCATGGATGAACAGTGCCGGACACCGGGCTAACATCTTAAATAAGAACTATACACATATCGGTGTTGGCAATGTACAAAACGGTGCAGGAACACAGTACTGGGTACAGCTGTTTACATACTAATAAAATAAGTCCTTTGCGGACTCAAAGCATAAGGCTCCCCTCCAGACTTACTGTTTGGAGAGGAGCCTTTACTGAAGCCTGAGAAAAGCGCTGCAAAAATTACTCAATCATTCCATCCCGGACTGTTATGATCCGGCTGCTGTTTTTTGCTGCTTCGGACGAATGTGTTACCATGATGATCGTCTGTTTGCTTTCCTGATTGATCTGGTGCAGCAGGTGCATAATTTCTCCTCCGGTTTTACTATCCAGATTTCCAGTCGGTTCGTCTGCAAAGAGGATTTCAGGACTTCCAATCAATGCACGGGCAATTGCCACACGCTGTTGCTGTCCTCCTGACAATTCACGGGGAGTATGTCTTTGCCTGCCGGATAACCCTGTTAATTCTAACATGTAATTTAATTTCTTTTTATAGTCCCTCATTTTCCGGCCATCCAAAAGCAATGGGAGCATGATGTTTTCTTCTACATTCAGGTTGGGTATCAGGTTATAAAACTGGAATACAAATCCAATCTTTTGCCGTCGTAACCGGCTCATTTTTTCGTCTTCCAGGTGGGATATATCTGTACCGTGGAGACGGATGGAACCGCTTGTGGGAGAGTCAAGACCGCCAAGAATATAAAGCAGCGTGCTTTTCCCAGAACCCGAAGGTCCCATGATGGATACAAATTCCCCCTGAATTACTTGTAAAGATACATCTTTTAATACGTTGGTTATCCTATCGCCAAGCCGAAAATCTTTTACAATATGCCTGCCCTCAACAGCGATAGTACCGGTTAATGGTTTCATGAGCAAACCTCCAATCTTTTCTCAAAATTTGATCTCCTCTATCAGTTTCATCTTTCGGCTTTTGAAAATCGGAATGACGGAACCGGATAAAGTGATTAAAATTCCACTGGCCCCGGCTGTCAGAAATGTCCTGGCACTAAGTGCCGGTGCCATAGAGATTTTTGGACCAGCCACAATGAAAATTGTTTTTATCTCCATATAGGAAACAGATATCCCAATTGCTGCTCCCATCATACCACAGGAAAAACCCTCAATAAGCGTCATTTTCATGCTTTGCCGGAAGCTTAATCCAACAGATTTATACATGGCGATTGTCCGGCGTTTTTGCATATAGTTAATGAGCAGATTATTAATAACACCAACTGCTGCCAGCAGCAAAATGAAGTAAGTCATGCTGTGCATAGGCTTTAAAAATGCTCCCACTGTAGAATGCGCATCTGCATTAAATTCTTCCACCGTCCGGCTCCAGTTTGAGGTATTTCCAAACAGGTCACGGATTTGCACCATGACTGCATCGGGATCAGCGGCAGTATAAGCTAAAAAGCCATAGGTTTCTTTGCCAAAATCAGCGGCTGCGTAAAACGAAGGAATCACAGCTTCCACATCAGTTGCTCTGGACTTAAAACTGCCGGCTATAACATAAGAGCCAGCTGCGGCTCCATTTGACAGAGTGAGCGCATCTCCCACAGTAAATCCAGTCCGCTTCAGACAACTCTCGCTCAATAGAATGGATCGTTGGGCGGCAAATGCAGAAATGGCCTGTTCCTGCATACCGGGTTTTGTATAATGAAGTGCCAGCATGGAGCTATACCATTCCAGATTGTCTGTTGCTTCAAGCCGTGAAAAAAGAACACCGCGTCCATGTAATTCATGATCGAATACAAACAAGGGCAGCACCTTTTCAACTCCGTCCATATTTTCCACTTGCTTTACAAACTCCGGAGTCATTTGCCCGTCGGCAAAACCTTGTAATTCTGCGTCTGTAAATACATCGCTGATATAAGTATTTACGAAATCCCCTACAACGCTGATCGCTATGACTGCAGAAATACTGATAAAAAGCAGCGTAATGTTCTGTGTGGTATTTTTGTTGTCCCGCATATTCCTTGCGGCGAGTCTGCCTGTATTATTAAAAAGCAGACCATATAAGCATTCCAATCCTGTAGAAATCAGATTCGTCAAAGGGGGAATGACAAATATTGTTGCTGTAATCAGTCCTGATAAGGAAAAAGCGCCGGCCAGATTTAACATATCTTCAGGAACAAGCTTTGGTAGGAATACTGAAAACAGAAACAGAATAATTCCGATTCCAATAGTAAAGTGCCCAGGGTGGCAACGTTCTTCAACGTTCCCGAGAACAACCTCCTTAATCGGAAGGCGGCTCGCCCGGTGCACCGGAAGCCATGCACTAAGGAGAGAAACGGCTAAGGCCATAGTGAAGGAGATTATGATGCTGAACGGTGTAATAACAACGGGGATTTCAATTCCCTGAGGCAGAGATTTTCCCATACCCTGCAAAACCAATTTCAGTACAAACATTCCAACAGGAATACCAATTAGTCCGCCTGCGCTGCCATATAACAGGCTTTCTAAAAGAAGAATACGGGAAACTGCTTTTTGAGCTGCTCCAATGCTGCGGAACGTTCCGATCACTGGCAACCGGTCTAATGTAATTACCTTGTAGCTGCTGTAAATAATAAAAATGCTGATTGTCAGTGAAAAAAAACTAATTAGTAAAAATGGCATGGACTTTTGCTTTGCGTCGGCTTTGATTTGTGTTTCATTTATAATCTCAGATACCTGATATCTGCCGTCAGGAAGGGCTGTCTCCAGATCTTTTATCAGAACATCTGTAGAGACACCATCCGCAGGTTTTATTAAAATCTCGCTGTATCCATCCGTTTTCCCTAAAAGTCCTGACAAGGTAGAACGTGGTAAAAGCGCGGTTGCTCCCCTTGTTTTCCGCAGAAAAACAGTATCATAGGCGGCAATTTCAGCTACTTCAAAGCTAACAGGAGTTCCCCCTATTTGCAGGGGGATCCTATCACCTTTTTTAATTCCATACTTTAAAGTAAACCGGTCAGGAAGAATGACTTTCCTGCCGGAGAAATCAGTGATTTCTCCTCCATCCAACAAACGAGGCTTATTAATTTCATTAAGCTGTAAGAGGTCTGCTGCAATTAAGTCGACCGTTTCATAATACCCATTTTCGTGATAGAGACAGCTTCCCTTCAGCATTCCCACGCTTGCACCGATCGTGGGTAAGTCGGGGATATCCTCGATTCGGATGGTGTCCGGGTCACCAACGGCATTAATAGAAACCGTAGCACTCCCTGACACGCCCCGGGCCATTTTCTGCTGGGCACTTTCATAGGAAGCGGCAAGAGAAAAAGATACGAACAGCAATGTGGAAGAAAGAAGGATTGACAGCAGCATAACAGCTGTTCTTGCTCTGTGCTCTTTCCCATTAATCAAAATGTATTTTAATATTATTTTCAACGAAACACCTGCTTTCTGACAGAGACAGGCCGCTCACAAGTCTGTCCCATCTGTTTTCTGGCTTTTATGACACATAAAAAGGCTGGCAGCTATCATAATGAAATGATAAACTGCCAACCTTAATCGATCTTTCAGGCAACCTTAATTAACCTTAATTTATGGGAAACTGTATTTGAAAAGAAGATCCGGTGTCCGGCGTGCTGGATACGGTAATAATGCCTCCGTGAAGCTCTACAATGCTTTTTGCTATGGCAAGTCCTAATCCCGTTCCATCAGATCTGTGTTCTGTATTAGTTCCCCGATAGTAACGCTGAAAGAGGGAGAGTATTTCCTCTGCTGACATCCCCTTTCCATTATCAGACACGATAATCTGAAGCATGTTATCAGAAACGGATACTTGCAGAGCGACTGCCGTATTTTCACCGCCATGGACAAACGCGTTAAGAATAATATTTTGAAATACCCTTGTTAAAAGTATTGGATCGAATGAAAATAAAATCGTTTCCACGGAAGTTTCAAAGCTTATGGTACGGTATTCATATTCGGGATTATTTAAAATGTCAATTACCAGTTCCTTTAAGAAACGTATGAAATTCTGCTCCTGACGTTTTAAGGGAATCATTCCATTATCTAATTGATAGGTTAATTTCAGATCATTAATCAGCGCTTCCATGTAAGCGGAATTTTTTAATATGACCTGCGCATATCGTTTGCATTGTTCCTCCCCTTTGGTGCCATTCTCCTGTAATAGTTCGGCATAGCCTTTTATGGGAGATAAGGGTGTTTTCAAATCATGGGTAATGTTGGCAATCCATTCCTCCTGCATTTTTTCAGTTTGCCTGCGCAGCCTGTCACTTGCTTTGATTTCCGTATCCAGGGCGTTCAGACTGTCATATATGTCCTTGTAAGAACCGTGAACTTTGATTGGAAGATAATTGCGGACCGAAATTTCCCTGATGGAAGTTGTTAAGCGGTTCATGATTTGTGTTGTCCAAAAACCATAGATAATACCGGAAATTAAAACAGCCATAAAAAGCATACCGAGAATAAGTATGACAATTGTTTTTCCGCCTGTAAACCTGTCTCCATTGAGATACATGGTTATTTTGGAAATTGTCATAGGAAAATGGAGAAGATAGATATAGTCATTTCCATTGTTTGTAACTGTTCCGATGAAAGCGGTTGTTTTGCCGCCTTTTAATTGTCCTGTCCGGTAAAGCTTAAAAAGTTCTGTATTGGAATAAGTCTGTTCAGCCTGATCCGGCTTTTGATAGCTGAATATTTCATTGCCGGAATGATCTAAAATCTGCAGTCCGATCTCATTTTTCTGCAATAGTTCCAGTCCTGTCTGCCGGACCAGTGCTTTCTCATTCATAAAAATAATATATTCCCTGAAATCCTCCGTAAATGAATCCGGCCAATCACTTCTTATGGTGGAGCCAGCCGCCGTTTTAACGGTAATCAATAAATAAAGAAGGGCAATCGCTGCGGCAATCGTTCCAAGCAGCGATAAGAAGAAAATCAGATAAATATGAAAAATGGTACAGTATCCGGATTTTTTCATCTAATCAATCCTCTTCTTTAATTTGTAGCCCAGGCCTTTTACTGTAATCAGCTGTTGGGGATTTGAGGGAATGTCCTCGATTTTTTCGCGGATATGCCGGATATGTACCATAATGGTATTATCACAAATGCTGCTGTAATCCCCCCAGACCTGTTCGTACAGGCGCTCTTTGCTGATGATTTTATCTGTGTTTTCCATCAGATAAGACAATAACAAATATTCACGTCCGGTCAGATTGATTTCCTGCCCTGACTTATAGGCCCGACAGCTTTCTTTATCGAGAGTAAGAGAACCGGCATTCAAAATATCCCTGTCTCCCGAACCGGGTGCAGCCTGATACTGCTGGCGTCGAAGCTGCGCTTTGATGCGGAATACAACTTCCCGTGGGCTGAATGGTTTTGTAATATAATCGTCACCTCCGCAGGAAAGACCCAGAATTTTATCAATATCGTCATTTTTAGAGGAAAGAAACAGGATGGAGCAATAGGAGAATTCCCGTATTTTTTTGCATACTTCCAGGCCGTCAAAATCCGGGAGCATAACATCCAGCACAACAACATCAGGCTGGAACTCCCGGCAGATCCGTAACGCCTCAAGCCCTGTATACGCTCTCTCAATAACAGGAAAACCATCTTGCCGCAGCACTTCCTGTATCAGATTAACAATATCTCTTTCGTCATCGACCAATAAGATTTTACTGTTCATTTCCATATAGGTATCCCCCGTTTTTATCCTGATAGAACCATCATATACGGTCAAACGGATAATATCAACAGGGAGTTTTATTAACTGTTTTTGTTCACGGTGATGATTTACTTTTTACCAGCTCCATAAAACGAAGCATTTCCGGATTCAAATACTTATTCTGATGATAAATTATCTGATATTCCCGTTTCAGTTCAATTCCCTGCAGGGGCAGGGCGGAAAGTGTTCCATGTTCCAGATATTCGGCCACCTGGCGTTCCGGCAGTATGGCAATTCCAAGATTTGTATGAACGCCCCATATGATTGCTTCATTGCAGGTGCTTTCAAGGACTGGACGGAGGATAAAATCATGCAGGTGAAAGGCAGATTCAGCCAGTTTTCTGGTCTGACTGCCTTTTTCTCTTAAGAGAAAACGTTCTTCTCTTAAGTCTTCCAGTGTTAGTTTCTCCCTATGGGCGAAAGGGTGGGAAGGACTGCAAACTAAAATCAACTGTTCTTTGGAAAACGGTTCAGTCAGAATTTTATCAGAGCTGCTGACTCCCTCTGAAAGAGCCAGATCCAGTTGATTTTCCAGGATGGATGTTTCTATCCTGTCAGAAGTGTCAACTTTAATGTAAGGCATGGGAACCTGTTCATTTTTTGTAAAACAGTGAATGATATCAGGCATCAGACATGCTCCGATGGTGCTGGAAAATCCGATCCGCAGCGGAGTGGTCTGGTTCTGCTTTTTAAACTCCAGATCCATTTCCTGATATAAAGAGGTGATATGGGAGGCGAATTCATACAAATGGCGGGCAGCACTGGTCTTTTGAATGCCCCTCCCAACCCGTTCAAATAACCGGGTGGAATACTCATTTTCCAGTTCCCGGATTGCAAGGCTCACTGCAGGCTGGCTGATATTCAGTTTATTTGCAGCAGCAGTAATACTTTCTTCCTTATAGACCGTAACAAAGATCATCAATGTTTTAATCGACATGGCTTCCTCCTGAATTATATCATATATACATATTGGTAATATATGATATATAAGCAAAAAAATATGGTTTTAGGGGAATATATAAGGAAATTCTACCATATAGATAAAGAAAAAACAACAACATACTTTACAAATATGTAAATAGGGATTAAACTCCCAGATAACACACGGAGCATGCGGAGGTTCATGAATGAGAAAAAGAGGAAAAAAGCGGGCAGCAGCCCTTGCGCTGTTGGTCGCAGCAGCAGTAATGTCTGCAGGATGTGCAAAGCAGACGGATTCCGGAAAAGATGGAACAATCACAATCACCAATGTTTCTTATGATCCCACCAGAGAGTTTTATCAGGAGTACAACAAAATCTTTGAATCCCATTACAGGGACACCTTTAAAACCGGAATCACGGTGGTGCAGTCCCACGGGGGATCGGGCGGTCAGGCACGTTCGGTTATAGAAGGAGCAAAGGCAGATGTGGTGACTCTGGCTCTGGCTCATGATATCACCATGATTGAAAAGTCCGGTTTGATTGATTCCGGCTGGATGAAGGAATTTGAGGGAAATTCATCACCTTATACTTCTGCCATCGTGTTTCTGGTGAGGAAAGGGAATGAAAAAAAGATAAAGGACTGGTCTGATTTAATAAAACCAGGTGTGGAGATTATTACTCCGGATCCTAAGAGCAGCGGCGGTGCCTGCTGGAATTTCCTGGCTGCATGGCAGTACTCGAAGGTCACTTATCATGGAGATGAGGAGAAGATGAAATCATTTGCGGCGGATATATATAAAAATGTTTCTGTTATGGATTCAGGAGCCAGGGGAGCCACCACTACTTTTGTAGAAAACGGGCAGGGAGATGTGCTGATTGCCTGGGAGAATGAGGCCATCAATACGGTGAAAGAGTATCCGGATCAGTATGAAATTATCACTCCCAGCATCAGTATTCTTGCAGAGCCCAGTGTGGCGGTGGTGGATGAAAATGCCCGCAGAGACGGAGCAGAGAAGGCTTCAGAAGAATACTTAAAATACCTCTATTCCGATGAAGCGCAGAGGCTGATCGGCGAATACGGATACAGACCCTCGAATAAGAAGATTCTTTCTGAATTTTCCGAAAAGTTCGATCTTAATGTTAAACTTTGTACCATTGATGATTTCGGCGGCTGGGATGCCGCTTATGAAACCTATTTTGCAGACGGTGGAATCTTCGACGAGATTTACGAAAATTAAAGGGAGGAAAGTCAGATGACAAAACAGTCAGATCCAACAGGAAAAAGCCAGCGTGTCATACCGGGATTCGGGCTGAGTATGGGAATCACACTGTTCATGCTTTCGGGTATTCTACTCATTCCACTTGCCTCGGTGCTGGTATATTCCTTTCAGTTATCCCCCCGGGAATTTATAAACCTGATAACAAAGACCAATGTGGTAAATGCGTTTAAAACCAGCTTGCTCTGTTCCCTTTTTGCCGCATTTGTCAACAGTGTATTTGGGCTGATTCTCGCCTGGGTTCTGGTACGTTATGAGTTTCCAGGCAAACGGATTATGGATGGGCTTATTGAACTTCCTTTTGCCCTCCCCACTGCAGTAGCAGGAATCACTCTGTCTAAGCTGTATTCAGATACGGGGATTATGGGCCGATTTCTCGGATTATTCGGGATAAAAGCGGCATATACGAAGACCGGACTGACCATCGCCCTGATTTTTATAGGAATACCATTTGTGGTGCGGTCCATTCAGCCGGTACTTGAGACCCTTGATCCGCGGTATGAGGAAGCGGCAGCAATTCTGGGAGCTGGGAAATTTCATACGTTTAGAAAGGTAATTCTGCCGGAGCTTGGGCCTGCGCTTCTGACTGGATTTGGCCTCGCCTTTGCAAGAGGCGTGGGGGAATATGGCAGCGTGATCTACATATCGGGGAACAACGCCAGGAATCAGACACAGGTGGTATCCTATGTGATCATGCAGAAACTGAACTATGTGGATTATCCCGGAGCGACAGCAATTGCTCTTGTGATGCTTTTTCTGTCCTTTATGGTTTTACTGTTTGTAAATATGATTCAGGTGCATCAGGCGAAGCGCACCAGCTGTTTATAGGAGGGTAAATGGATGAAAATAAAAGGTAAATGGATTCTCATAGGAATCAGTGCGGTATTTCTTTTTTTCATGCTGGTTCTGCCTCTGATTTCAGTCATCGTCAATTCACTGAAAGAGGGTGTGGGCTTTTACTTAAAATCATTGGCTGCTCCTCCTGTAAAATCGGCGTTCCGGGTCACTGTGCTGGCAGCTGTGATTGCAGTCGTTGTCAATACCATCTTTGGGATCGCGGCAGCATGGCTGATAACCAGATTTTCATTTAAAGGAAAGCAGATTCTTTCTGCAGTCATTGACATTCCATTTTCCATTTCTCCCGTCATTGCAGGGCTTGCCTTTTTAATGACATTCGGGAGAATGGGCTGGGCCGGCGGTCTGATTGCCAGGCTGAATGAGGCTCTTGGAACAAATATCCAGATTGTATTTGCCATTCCGGGGGTGGTGCTTGCCACTGTATTTGTCACATTTCCATTTGTATCAAGGGAGATCATACCGGTTCTTCTTTCTATAGGAAAAGAGGAGGAAGAAGCGGCAGCACTTATGGGGGCAGATGGATTTACCATATTCCGGAAGATCACGTTTCCTCATATACGCTGGGCACTTCTTTATGGAGTGATTCTCTGTACGGCAAGGGCACTTGGAGAGTTCGGGGCTGTCCATGCCCTGTCAAAAACCAGAGGGGAGACATTTACTCTTCCTCTTGAAATCGATGCACTTTATCTTTCCAACTCATCGGAATCCATTACTTCAGCATTTGCTGTTTCTTCCATTCTGGTTCTTATGGCGGTGGCAGTGCTGATCATACGGAATGTGGCAGAGCATCAGGCGAAAAAGAATGGGAAAGAGCAGTAAAGGTTTAGTCAGGAGGGTCTTATGTACATAGAAATGAAAAATATTGAAAAATCATACGGAGATTTTAAAGCTTCAAAAGAGGTGAATTTTGGCCTGAAAAAAGGAACACTGGCTGCCCTTCTGGGACCGAGCGGAAGCGGTAAAACAACAATCCTGCGGATGATTGCGGGTTTTGAAACACCGGATTTTGGAGATATCATAATTGATCAGAAAAGAGTCAATGATCTTCCAGCCCCCGAAAGAGGAATTGGTTTTGTGTTCCAAAATTACGCACTGTTTCGGTACATGACAGTTTTTGAAAACATCGCTTTTGGTCTGGAAGTAAAAAAAGTTCACAAAAAGCTGATTAAGGAACGGGTGATGGAACTGCTTTCTTTAACCGGTCTGGAGGGTCTGGAGAAACGCTATCCCAATCAGCTTTCCGGCGGACAGCGTCAGCGGGTTGCATTTGCCAGAGCACTGGCACCCAGTCCAGGGCTTTTGCTTCTTGATGAACCGTTTGCAGCCATTGATGCAAAGGTGCGCCAGGAACTTCGCAGCTGGTTAAAGGAAATGATTCATAAGGTAGGCATTACCAGCATCTTTGTCACCCATGATCAGGATGAGGCAGTGGAGGTAGCAGATGAGATTATTGTCACCAATCAGGGAAGAATTGAACAGATCGCAAGTCCATTTGAGATCTATAAAAATCCCGCAACTCCCTTTGTAGCTGAGTTTATCGGCCAGTCCGCGAGAATGGATGGGTATCATAAGCTGAAGGGATTTGAAAAAGGTGATTATACGGGGGCGGTCATCCGGCCTGAATTTGTGGAAGCATTTAAAAGTGATAATTTAAAGTTTCAGGATGTGATGGAGTATTCCGAGGAGGGGACCATTGAAGACATTTCCTTTCGTGGAAACTATCTGGAGGTGCGGCTGAATGTAAATGGAGTTTCCCTTACGACCCGCCGGTCTTTAGAAAGGCGTCCTGTTACCATTGGTGAAAAAATGAATGTGATCGTTTACCGGATTTATGCTTACGATGACAAAAAGGCGTACCTGCTGGAAAATTCACTGTTAAACGGAGTCAATATCGTCACATTCTGACACAGAAAAAAGGATCAGACAGAGGAGTTAAAGATGAGTATAAGGTTAAAACGGGAAGTTATGACGGCAGATGTTCTGATTATAGGGGGAGGGACGGCAGGGTGTTATGCGGCGCTGACTCTTTCAAAAAATTCGGATTTAAAGGTTATCATTGCTGAAAAAGCCGGGATCAGGCGGAGCGGCTGTCTGGCAGCAGGGGTAAATGCCATAAATGCCTACATTACAGATGGGCAGACTGCTGAGGATTATGTGGATTACGCAATGAAAGATGCGGCAGGCATTGCAAGAGAAGATCTTCTGTTAACGGCGGCCTTAAGATTTAATAAAGTGACAGCTGATTTAGAACGTCTGGGGCTTGTGATTCTAAAGGATGAAAAGGGCCGTTATGTGACAAGAGGAAAACGTAATATAAAGATTAACGGAGAAAATATAAAGCCCATTCTTGCTGATGCCGTTTTGCAGGCACCAAATGTCACGGTTTTAGAGCATGTAAATGTGACGGATCTGCTTGTAGATAACAAGGGAGTAGAGGGAGCTGTTGGCTTTCATATGGAAGAGAATACCGCTTACGAGATCCGCGCAGCAGCAGTCATTGTTTCCACTGGAGGTGCAGCCGGTCTTTATAAGCCAAATAACCCGGGGTTTTCCCGTCATAAGATGTGGTACCCTCCTTTTAATACAGGAGCTGGTTATGCCATGGGAATTAAAGCCGGTGCAGAGATGACCTCCTTTGAGATGCGCTTTATCGCACTGCGCTGCAAGGATACCATTGCACCCACCGGAACCATTGCCCAGGGGGTCAGGGCAAAACAGATCAATTCCAGAGGTGAGATTTACGAAGAAAAATACGGAATCACCACCAGTGAACGGGTCTATGGAACCGTAAGGGAAAATCAGCTGGGTAATGGTCCCTGCTATCTTCACACAGGAGGAATTGACAAAGACACGGAGGAAGACTTACTGAAAGCTTACTTAAATATGGCTCCCAGCCAGACTCTTAAATGGCTGCAAAGTGACAGGACGCCTGGAAAAGAGGATGTGGAAATAGCGGGAACCGAGCCCTATATAGTTGGAGGCCATACCGCAAGCGGCTACTGGATTAATACAAACAGGGAGACGACTGTCGGAGGTTTATATGCAGCAGGAGATGCAGCAGGCGGCTGTCCCCAGAAGTATGTGACCGGAGCTTTGGCAGAAGGGGAAATTGCCGCACTTGATATTATAAAAAAGGGCAGGCGGATTGAAAGTTCTGATCAAATCCAAACCTTTGCTGATGAAAAGATCCGGGAGTATGAAACCATTTTAAATGGCACAGAAGCCGTTTTTTCAGCACAGGAGCTGGAAGAGGCAATGCAGAAGGTGATGGATGAGTATGCAGGAGGGATTTCAACCAATTATCAGTTTAATGAAAAGCAGCTGAAGCTTGGTGAAGAAAAAATAAAGGAAATCACGGAGCTGACCAGATATTTAAATGCCTCCGATATGCATGAGCTGATGTTTGTCTATGAGCTGAAGGAGCGCCTGATTGTATGCCGTTCCGTCATTGCCCATCTTTGCTATAGAAAGGAAACCAGATGGCATTCCTTCCAGGAGAATTTAGATTTTCCCAGGACAGATGAGGCTTACCATAAATTTGTTAATTCCGCACTGAAAGACGGCAGGCTGATTCTAAAACTCCGGGACATAGGAAAGGAGAACAGATATGAGCATACGGATTTCTAAAGAAACATGTGTGGGCTGTCTTGCCTGCACCCAGGTCTGTCCGGGCAGTCTGATTAAAGAAAAAGACGGCAGAGCATTTATCAAATATCCCAGAGACTGCTGGGGCTGTGCGTCCTGTGTGAAGGAGTGCCGGTTTGGAGCCATTGATTTTTACCTGGGAGCTGATATGGGTGGAAATGGAACTGTGATGAATGTGTCCGCGGAAGGTGATCTCCTTCTCTGGAAAATCACCAGACCCGATGGTACCGTACGCCTGATTGAAGTGGACGGTAAAAATTCGAATAAGTATTAGAGGAGAAAATATTATGAGCAGATTATCCCATCTTGATGAGTTAGAAGCAGAAGCAATTTATATTATCAGAGAGGTAGCCGCCCAGTGCGAGAAGCCGGTTATGCTCTATTCAATCGGAAAGGACAGTTCCGTCATGCTTCACCTGGCATTAAAGGCATTCTATCCCGAGAAACCGCCTTTCCCATTTCTCCATGTCAATACCACCTGGAAGTTTAAAGAAATGATTGAATTCCGGGACAGGACAGCAAAGGAACTGGGGATTGAGCTGTTGGAATACATCAATGAAGACGGCGTTGCACGGGGAATCAATCCATTTGACCATGGCTCTTCCTATACTGACATCATGAAAACCCAGGCATTAAAGCAGGCACTTAATAAATATGGGTTTACTGCAGCGTTTGGCGGAGGCAGACGGGATGAGGAAAAAAGCCGGGCAAAAGAACGGATCTTTTCCTTCCGAAATGCATCCCACGCCTGGGATCCTAAAAATCAGAGACCGGAGATGTGGAAGCTTTACAATACAGAGATTTATAAAGGAGAGAGCATCCGTGTATTTCCCATTTCCAACTGGACGGAAAAGGACATCTGGCAGTACATAAAACAGGAAAATATCCCCATTGTCCCATTGTATTTTGCTGCAGAAAGGCCGGTTGTTTACCGGGATCATGATATTATTATGGTGGATGATGACCGGATGCGGCTAAATCCCGGAGAGGTCCCGCAGCTTAAAAAGGTTCGTTTCCGGACACTGGGCTGTTATCCACTTTCCGGCGGAGTTCTTTCAGAAGCAGTTACCATTGATCAGATTATTGAAGAGACTCTAAGCTCCGTGGAATCAGAACGGACCAGCCGGGTGATTGACAAAGACGGCGGAGCTGCCAGTATGGAAAAGAGAAAGAGGGAGGGTTATTTCTAATGAACGGATTGCTGAAATTTATTACATGCGGAAGTGTGGACGACGGAAAATCAACTCTGATCGGGCATATACTCTACGATTCCAAACTGCTGTATGCAGATCAGGAAAAAGCGCTGCTGCTTGACAGTAAGGTGGGTTCCAGGGGCGGCGAGATTGATTATTCCCTTCTTTTAGACGGTCTGATGGCGGAACGGGAGCAGGGCATCACCATTGATGTGGCTTACCGGTATTTTACAACGGAGAGAAGAAGCTTTATTGTGGCGGATACGCCGGGACACGAGGAATATACAAGAAATATGGCGGTAGGGGCTTCCTTCGCTCAGTTAGCGGTCATCCTCGTGGATGCGAAGCAGGGCGTTCTGGTACAGACAAGGCGCCACTTAAGGATCTGTTCCCTTATGGGAATCCGGCATTTCATCTTCGCCGTCAACAAGATGGATCTGGCAGATTACAGCCAGGAACGCTTTGAAGAGATCAGCCGGAGTGTTGCAGCTCTGACTGAGGAATTGTCTTTAAAGCATGTGACCATAATTCCTGTCAGCGCCACGGAAGGTGATAATGTAACGGTAAAATCAGATCATATGCCCTGGTATCAGGGAGAGACTCTCCTTTCCTTTCTGGAACAGACCGAAGTTGCGGAGGAGGATGGGAATGGTTTTTATATGCCTGTTCAGAGAGTATGCCGTCCTGACCATGAATTTCGCGGTTTTCAGGGCCAGGTGGAATCAGGAACCGTCTCAGTCGGACAAAGCCTTACAGTTCTTCCCGGAAATGAGACAGCAAAGATAAAAAGCATCCTGGTGGGGGACCGGTCGTCGGACCATGCATCGGCAGGCCAGGCAGTTACCATACAGCTTGACAGAGAGGTGGATGTGAGCCGGGGGAGCGTTCTGACGGATCAGGATCAGCTGCCGGTAAGCAAAGAGGTGAAAGCATCCATTCTATGGATGGATGAAGCACCGCTTAAGGAAGGCAATGATTATCTGCTGAAGCTGGGAACAAGAATGCTTCCAGCCGTGGTGAAGCGTATTGATTACCGGGTGGATATTAATACAGGTGAGCATTTACCCGCCCAGGAGATTGGCAAGAATGAGATTGCCTCCTGTCTGATTGAATTTTCCCAAAGGATCCCGGTCGATGAATTTATAAGGAACAAAACCCTGGGGGAACTGATTTTAATTGACAGGATCAGCCATATGACATCAGCCTGCGGAGTGGTGGAGCATGTGGAGTGCGGGGAAGAAAAACCATACTTTGAAAAAGGCGGGTTACGGGCAGGCGGATATATTTTTGAAGAGTTCTATTTTAATCTGGAAAATGCTTTCCTTTCCAGACAGAATACAAAAGAGACCACATACCACCAGGGTGATTTCGTCCCTGTTTCGGGAGACAGTTTTCAGTATCCGGACTTTTTTGATGTAATATCTTTGGATGATTCTGCAGCAGTTCTTGTGCGAAACAGAACAATACTGGATATCATTAGCCTTGATGATTATGGTTATTCCGGATTGCCGATTCTGGATGAAAGAGGCTTTGCCTTAAAAATCGGTTCCAGAGAAGATCTGTTAAACTGCCTGGAAGAATATAAAAATCTGGTGCCTGGCAATAAAATCGCTTTTCATAATAAATGGTCTAAATTTGAAACGTACAGACGGATTGTATGTAACGAAAATTTCTGGATTATTTAAAGTCTGCAAAGAGAAAAGAGGCAGGATCAAACAGGATACTTGACAGCTTTTAAACCGGTTCTTTATAATAAGATCATCAATCAAAACCCGCAAGGAGGCAAAATGAAAAGAAAAGTGATAAAGCAGATCCAGGGACAGAGAGCCGTTGACGGAGCCGGAGTCAGTCTTGTCCGCGTTATTGGATACAACGATGTCAAAGAATTTGATCCCTTTTTGATGATGGATTCCTTTGATTCAACCAGTCCCTCCGATTATGTGGCGGGTTTTCCCATGCACCCTCACAGAGGGATTGAGACAGTTACGTATCTGGTTTCCGGCCGTATTGATCACAAAGACAGCCTTGGTAATAGTGGGAGTATTCATTCCGGCGAATGCCAGTGGATGACAGCTGGCAGCGGCATCCTTCACGAAGAGATGCCAAAGGAATCCGGCAGAATGCTGGGGCTTCAGCTGTGGCTGAACCTTCCTGCTTCAGAAAAGATGGCAGAACCGGCATACCTTCCTATAACAAAGGATATGATTCCAAGAGTTTCCGGCGGCAGCGCAAAAATCGGAGTTTTATCCGGCAGCTACGAGGGCGGAACAGGAGTAAAGCCAAGACATATTCCTGTAAGTATCTACGATATAGAACTGGAAAAGGGCGGTGAGATCACTCTGCCTGTGAAGGAAGATGAAACAGTTTTCGTCTTTTTGCTGGAAGGAGACGGGATCGTTGATGGAAAAACCATAGCCTCTAAGTCAGCTGTTCTGTTCGGAGAGGGCGACTCCATAACGGTTGGTGCAGCAGTTGACTCTGATTTAAGATTCGTGTTCTTTTCCGGAAAACCTCTTCATGAACCTATTGCCTGGGGAGGTCCCATTGTTATGAATACTCAGGAAGAGCTTTCTCATGCATTTGATGAACTCCGCAAGGGAACATTTATCAAAACCAAATAAAATAACAGCTTTCCGCCTGCAATTTTTGCAGCTGGGAAGCTGTTTCTTTTTATTTGAAGGGCTAACTCGTTGATTACATACTTTTTAGATAGTTTTATTGGTAAAATTAAACAAAAATGACGCAGTATACTTGATACTGCGTGGTAAAAATTGATGAAAATATGATATATTTTTATTATACATCACCCTAAATTATTTGTCAAATAATAGTATATTATGTAGAAATATGTATATTGAGATAAATTAAACGTTGTTTTTAAGCTTCATTTGGCTTATTTCACTAAAACCACCTGTTAAGCCGTCAGAACATGCGTCATTTAATAGATGTAATAAAAGAAGCAGCCCATATGTCAAGTATAATAGAAAGTTTATTTTTAAGTTAAGATATAAATTCTTATACCGTCATTTTCAGCGTCCGTATTAAAAAAGCCTTGATTAATGAAAGGTTATTTTAAAAATGACGCAGTATCAAGTATACTGCGAATATCATCGGCGTGTATTTTATATAACACTTCCACAACGGCATTATGCATTGTCCTGCTAAAAAACGGAGAGATGAAAGTACTGCACGCCCAGCAATATATTAAATAAAAAGGAGAAAACTATGTCGGAGCATACTTCAGAAAAAAACGTGAGAAAGATTCACAAATTTGGTTTAAAAAGTCTTCTGACTAAAATACTTTTTTTCGTCGGAATCCCTGTCATTCTGTCCTTTTGTATTGTGGGGGCTGTCATTTTGTTTCTGGTAAAGTCCAGTGTGGAAGACATGACTGAAAAAGAGCTGATTGCAAAATCACAGGTGGCAGCTGAGGAGATGGAAGGTTACTTTAATCAATATAAACATAAAGCCGGCCAGCTGTCAGATACGGTGACACTTCAGAAATTTTTTCAGAATTTAAAGCCAGGGACAGTCATTTCATCGGCATCCGGATTCGATGATATGAAACAGACAATGGTCCGGTCTTATGAGAAAGATAAGGATTCCATTGTGGCATTCTGGATTGCAGACATAGATTCCAGCCAGCTGGCCCAGTCAGACGGATTTGTGTCTGATCAGACTTATCGTGTTACAGAACGTCCGTGGTATCAGCTTCTGGTGAATTCGGGAAGTACGATTATGACAGAGCCTTTTGAGGATTTCGCAACAAAGGCCCAGATCGTAAGTATTATAGCTCCTGTATTTGGAGCAGATGGCAAGGAAATTATCGGAGCAGTAGGAATTGACTTTTCTCTGGATGGACTTGTAAAAACCATTGGTTCCTACCAGCTTGGAGATACCGGATTTTACATACTCACATCAAAAGAAGGGCAAGTGATTTATCATCCGGACAAGGAGATGGTAAATAAAAAAATTGCCGATTTGGATATGTCACAGAATATGAAAGATGCCCTTACCTCCTCTTCGGAAGGATTCCTTTCCTTTACCTCAAAACAGTCAGAGGCTGAGGGGTATGTGCGTAAGGTGGGAGATACAGGCTGGACTGTAGCTGCCGGACTTCCGGTAAAAGAGTTTTATGAAGGTTACAGGGCAATCACGGTCTCTATGATTGCGGTGTTTGCGATTGCAGTGCTGGTGGTAGTTGTCATGATCCTGCTGATTTCCAAAATGATCGTTGCGCCAATTAAGAAGCTGACCAAAACAGCCAACTTAATCGCTGACGGCAGGCTGGATATTTCGGCAGATGTAAGCTCTGCTGATGAGACCGGGCAGATGGCTTTTGCATTAAACCGCACGGTAGTCCAGTTAAACCGGTATATCGAATATATCCGTGAGATCACCAAGGTGCTTGAAGTGATGGCGGATGGCAATATGCAGATAGAGCTTCATCAGGATTATATAGGGGAATTTGCACCTGTAAAAGAGGCGCTTTTAACCATTTCCCAGTCATTAAACCATACGTTGAAGCTGATTCAGGCGAGTGCAGATGAGGTGGGAATCGGAGCGGATCAGGTATCTCAGGGAGCTCAGACCCTGGCATCAGGTTCAGCAGAACAGGCAGCCACCATCGAAGAATTAAGCGCTGCCATTGAAGGCATGTCAGAGCAGGCGGAATTAAATCTGGAAAAGGTGAAAAAAGCAGCCGGGTCTGTCATTCAGTCAGCACAGGGACTTTCAAAGAGCAATGAATTTATGGAACAGCTAAGAACGGCCATGAAAGATATCAGCAGTTCCTCCGATAAAATAAACAGCATTACAAAGGTAATTGAAGATATTGCCTTCCAAACCAATATACTTGCTTTAAATGCGGCAGTGGAAGCTGCGAGAGCAGGAGAAGCAGGGAAGGGATTTGCAGTAGTTGCCGACGAGGTCCGCAGTCTGGCTGAGAAATCAGCACAGGCGGCTGGGCAGACAGCAGCCATCATTGTGCATTCTGTAGATACTGTTTCAAAAGGAGAAAAGCTGGTTGGTATTACATCTGAGACTTTAAATGAGGTTGCGGTAAGTTCTGGTTTCGTTGAGCAGGTCATTGGTGAAATTGAAGCAGCCTCCAGATCACAGGCAGAATCGGCAAAACAGATGGCACTGGGACTCAGCCAGGTGTCGGCAGTAGTGCAGTCCAATGCAGCTACTGCGGAGGAAAGCTCCGCTTCCAGTGAGGAACTGGCAGCTCAGGCCCAGACGCTGCGGGATGAAGTCGGGAAGTTTAAACTCAGCTGAAACACATAGATAAGAGTGCAGCCGGCTGTGCAAATATTTATCAATAAATCTGTGCAAATTTTGTAAAACCTTTTTGACACATGACGAAAAAAGGATTATACTGGTGATATATGGAAAAAGGGGGAGTAATCTCCCTTTTTTTCTCCGGAAATCATAGGGCAGAGAAGAATCTGGTTTCCGGATTTTATTACAGAGGAGGCACTAGGATTTATGAAGTACTTAAAAAATAAGCTTATCGTTTTTATTTCATTGTTATTGATTTCTACGGTAACATTTTTAACAGCAATCTCATCGTTTTTTTATTATCGCAGTTCTCTGACAGAAGCTAAGAAAAACTCTTCTTTTCTGGCTGCGTCGTATCAGCAGGGAATCGACTCAGTGCTTGATATCTACCGCAACCAGATTAAGATTACTGCATCAAAGAGTTTCCTTTCAGATGGAAAAACCTCTGCTGCAGAGCAGAAGCGACTTCTGGAAGAGGAGGCTCAGGCTTCCGGTTTTGAGTATATTACGATTGCCGATTCTAAGGGAAGCAATGATATGGGAGACCAGATAGCTGATCAGGAATTTTTCAAGCAGGCAGTCAGCGGAGTAACCTATATTTCCAGTCCGTTCCTTAAGGGAGATAATAATTTAATGTTTTATATCGGTGCGCCCATCGGCAGCACCGGAAAAGTGCTTTATGGTCTGCTTCCTTACAAAGCGTTCAGTGATGAGCTGACAAAGATTAAAATTGGAGAAAGCGGATATGCATTTGTAGTAAATAAAGAGGGAAGAACCGTCATTCATCCTGATGCTGAGAATGTGATCAATCCGAAAGATTATCTTGAACTTGCAAAAAAAGATGCATCCTATGAACCTACGGCTAAGATTTTCCAGGCGATGATGGCTGGAAAGACAGATACGGGATTCAGCTATTATAAGGGTGTCCGCCGTCTGGTGGGATACATCCCTCTGGAAGGTCCGGAGGGCTGGTCTGTTGCAGTTACTACGCCATTGACACAGATTGAAGGAAATGTCCGCTTTACGCTTTTTCTGTGCGTGCTTACCGGTCTGATTCTTCTTGCAGCTTCCAATTTAATTATAAGAGCATTTGCAAAGAGGATTACAGAGCCGATCATTGAAGTGACACAGCGCATCGAGCGTCTGGCTCACGGAGACTTAAAGGATGATGTAGAGATTACCAAAGGAAAAGATGAGAGTGCCCGTCTGGTTCTTGCACTTCACAATACCATCAGAGAGCTCCGGTCTTACATTATGGATATTTCCCATGTGTTAGATGCTGTGGCAGATAATGATTTGACAGTGACAAGTTCCGTGGTGTACATGGGTGATTTTATTCCCATTCAGACTGCTCTTGAGAAGATTCTGTCTTCTCTCAACAAGACGCTGCATAATATTGCCTGCTCTGCAGACCAGGTCGGTGCAAGCTCTGCCCAGGTTGCTTTGGGAGGACAGAATCTGGCTGCCAATTCAACGGAACAGGCGGCTACCACAGAAAGTCTCAGCTTATCCCTGGAGACGGTATCCACCCATATTAAGGACAATGCCGAGTATTCCCTTACCATAAAGAATATGACGGAGTCCGCCATCCTTGAGACCAGACAGGGTGATGAAGAGATGAAAAAGCTGCTGGAATCCATGGCAAGCATCGATTCATCCTCCAAGAAGATTCAGGAAATCATCCATATTATCGATGACATTGCTTTCCAGACCAATATTCTGGCGTTAAATGCGGCCATTGAAGCAGCCCGTGCAGGAGAAGCTGGAAAAGGATTTTCCGTTGTTGCCGATGAAGTGAGAGAGCTGGCTGGAAAAAGTGCTGATGCGGCTAAGCAGACAACGGATTTGATACACAGCACCATGGAATCCGTTGCACAGGGAAAACGGAACACCGAATCGACTGCCGAGGTATTTAATAAGATCGTGGAGCAGACCAATACCATTGATACTCTTGTGTCCAAGGTATCCCAGTCACTAAAGAGTCAGGCAGACAGTGTGGCCCAGTTAGAAGACGGTATGCAGAAAATTTCCATGGTTACCCAGGCAAACTCAGCAACAGCAGAAGAAAGCGCTGCCACCAGCGAAGAACTGTTGAGCCAGATGCAGATGTTAAAAGAACAGATTATGGAATTCCGGCTTTCTAATGCGTCCGATCAGCTTTAATTCAATACTATTTAAAAAATATGCCCTCATAAGTGGTTTTGCAGCCATTTATGGGGGTACATTTTTTATAAATGTGATTAGTTGAAAAAATAATTGACAAATGGTTTTCATCATAGTATTATACATATATAAATAGTATGTTAATAGGGAGAAGCAAAGATGAATCAATTATTTGTAACTGGACCGGAAAATATCAGGATGTGTTGTTTGTGCTGTAGATGCTTCGCAAGAAGGGATACAGTTTTTTTCGGTGCGCTTATGAATATCTGATTTCCTGTATCATTCCTGTGACAGACGGAACATGGATGAAAAGGGGGCAGATGCGCATGTATCTGCTCCCTTTTTCCACGATATCAAAGGAGATAGTAACATGGACCTTGAATTTATACGTGCATATGCGCCGCTTTACGCCAGTGCGGCAGGATTAACTCTCACAATTGCGTTTCTGGGAATTGTGCTGTCGGTTGTGATCGGCCTGTTGTGCAGTCTGGTCAAGATTTTCAGAATACCGGTCTTAACAGCCATAGTAAACGGATACATAGAGATATCAAGAAATACACCGCTTTTAATTCAGTTGTTCTTCCTGTACTTTGGCCTGCCCAAGCTTGGAATTGTACTCAGCTCACAGACCTGTGCAGTGACTGGTCTGGCATTTTTAGGAGGAAGCTACATGGCAGAGGCATTCCGGACTGGAATTGACCAGGTGCCAAAGATTCAGACGGATTCCGGTTTAAGCCTGGGGCTTACAGGGTTTGAAGTATTTCGTTTTATTATACTTCCTCAGGCGATTGCAACTTCTGTTCCGGTGTTCTGTGCCAATATCATTTTCCTGATTAAGGAGACCTCTGTATTCAGCGCAGTCGCCCTTGCAGATCTCATGTTTGTGGCAAAGGATCTGATTGGTATTTACTATAAGACAGATGAGGCACTTTTTATGCTGGTAATATCTTATCTGCTGATCCTGCTGCCAGTATCCGTTTTTTGTACTTTGTTGGAAAGGAGGGTGCGGTATGCAGAATTTGGGAATTCAGATCCTGTTTCAGGGAAATAACTTTTTGAGGCTTTGGGGAGGCCTTTGGGTCTCAATGAAGCTGGCGGTTATATCGATGGTTTTTTCCATTTGTCTTGGAATGCTTTTTGGAATGGTAATGACCAGCACCAAAAAACCTGTACGGGTTCTTAGCCGGCTTTATCTGGAGACGGTGCGTATCATGCCCCAGCTAGTCCTTTTGTTTCTGGTTTATTTTGGGGCAGCAAAGCATTTGAATGTGAATTTCTCAGGAGGAACTGCAGCAGTGCTGGTATTTACCTTCTGGGGGACCGCCGAGATGGGAGATTTAGTCCGCAGTGCCCTGGAATCCATTCCTGTACACCAGTATCAGAGCGGTTATGCACTTGGCTTTGGCAAAATGGGAGTTTACCGGCATATCATTTTTCCCCAGACCATTCGACGCCTTCTTCCGTCCATGATGAATCTTCTTACAAGGATGATAAAAACCACATCTCTTGTAGTTTTAATCGGTGTGATCGAAGTGGTGAAGGTGGGGAAGCAGATTATCGACGCTTCCCGGTATACAGTTCCCGATGCAGCGCTTTGGGTTTACGGTGTTATATTCATCATGTATTTTGCAGTCTGTTACCCGTTTTCCAGGGCAGCGGCTCTGCTGGATAAGAAATTGAGGGATTAATATGATAATGGAAGAAATTTTAAAAACAGAGCAATTAAATAAATCCTACGAAAGTGGGCAGAAGGTTTTAAACGATATTACCTTTTCTTTAAAGAAGGGAGAGGTGGTTGTAATAATAGGACCTTCCGGCTGTGGAAAAAGCACCTTTTTACGATGTTTAAACATGCTGGAGCCCGTAGATTCCGGCACCATTCGTTTCAGGGACCGTGTCATTGACAGGGCGAATAAAGATGTTTATGAGCTGCGCCAAAAAATAGGAATGGTATTTCAAAGCTATGATTTATTCCCTCATATAACCATTCTGGATAATATTCTTCTGGCACCGCTTAAGGTACAAAAAAGAGAAAAATCAGAAGTGGCCAGAGAGGCAGAGGAACTTTTAAAACGGGTTGGGCTGTCGGAGAAAAAGGATGTCTATCCCAGACAGCTGTCCGGCGGTCAAAAGCAGAGGGTCGCCATCGTACGGGCACTTATCATGCATCCGGAGATCCTTCTCCTTGATGAGATAACCGCTGCGCTGGATCCCGAGATGGTGCGGGAAGTTCTGCAGGTGGTTTTAGAACTTGCCAGAGAAGGAATGACAATGGTGATAGTTACCCATGAAATGGATTTTGCAAGGGCGGTTGCCGACCGGGTCCTGTTTATGGACCAGGGTGTTGTCATGGAAGAGGGAAGTCCGGGGGAGTTTTTTAACTCGCCTCAAACAGAGAGAGCAAAGCAATTTTTAAATATGTTTCATTATGAAGCTCGATAAAAAAAGGAGGATGTTAATTATGAAAAAAGGATTATTAGGTGCATTACTGGGAATTACCATAGCGGCAGGGCTATTAGCAGGATGCAGCCAGGCAAAAACACCGGCAGGAGCTCCGGCACAGGAAGCTTCTCCATCTGCAAAAGCCAGGTCTCTTGATGAGATTAAGAAATCCGGGACCATACGGATCGGCGTGTTCAGCGATAAAAATCCATTTGGATATGTGGATTCCAATGGAAAGATCCAGGGATATGACGTTTACTTTGGAAAAAGAATTGCAAAAGATTTATTAGGCAGCGAGGATAAAGCGGAGTTTGTTTATGTAGAAGCTGCCAGCCGGGTGGAATACTTAAAATCCGCCAAGGTTGATGTAATTCTGGCTAATTTTACAGTTACGGACGAGAGAAAGGAACAGGTGGATTTTGCACTTCCTTACATGAAGGTCGCGCTGGGAGTGGTATCACCGGATCATGCTTTGATTTCCGATGTATCCCAGTTAAAGGATAAAACTTTAATCGTAGTAAAAGGCACCACAGCGGAGACTTATTTCTCTCAGAATCACCCGGAAGCAAAGCTGTTAAAGTTTGACGAGTACCAGGAGGCGTATGATGCTCTTGCCGACGGCAGGGGAGATGCGTTCTCTACTGATAATACCGAGGTTCTTGCATGGGCGATTCAAAATAAGGGATTTACGGTAGGAATTGAATCCATCGGAAATCTTGACACCATCGCTCCGGCTGTGCAAAAAGGCAATACCGCACTTTTAGACTGGCTGAATGAGGAGATTAAATCTCTGGCAGGCGAGCAGTTCTTCCATCAGGATTACAAAGAGACCTTAGAACCAGTATATGGGGATGAAATTGATCCGGAGAATCTGGTAGTGGAAGGCGGTCAGGTTTAATAATTAAGACATGATAGCTTTTATCAATGATACAAAAATAAGCGTTATTGAGAAAAATAACCGGCAGGGCGTGTTGACGCCCTGCATTTTTTGTATGATAACAACATCGTTATATAACAGCGTTATAAAGGAGAATAAATGGGTACTCAGGGAAATGATATACGCCTCGCTATCCTGGAAGCGGGGAAACAGGAGTTTTTAAAATACGGATACGAAGGGGCTTCATTAAGGCGGATTGCCAGAGAAGCTTGTGTAACAACAGGAGCAATTTACGGATATTTTCCGGGCAAGGATGCGCTTTTTGAAGAACTGACCGGAGATGCGGCAGACGGGCTGATGGAGGAATACAGGAAGATGCATGTGGATTTTGCCGCTCTGCCTCCCGAAAAACAGGCGGCAGCCCTTGATGTGGAAAACGAATCTCTGATACAGAGTGCCATATCGAACCTGATCCGCAGTAAGACGGTTCTCATCATCGCTCACCGGATGAGAACCGTTGCCCAGGCGGATAAAATCGTGGTTTTAAAAGACGGAAGAGTGGCAGAAGAGGGGAGCCCTGAAGCTCTTTATAAGAAGGGAGGGATCTACCGCCATATGACTGACTTACAGAATCAGAGCCAGAACTGGTCAATCGGATAGCGGAGGATTTTGTTGTAAGATTGTGGGATTTATGGTATAATTACCATGCAGTTTTACAGCAGTCAGAAGAAAAAGGAGGGTATTCACATGAAGTTTTTAAAGTGTAATCATTGCGGAAATATTGTAGCGGTTGTAGAAGAAAAAGGCGGCACCATTACCTGCTGCGGAGACAACATGCAGGAGTTGAAAGCCAATACCACAGATGCGGCGACTGAAAAGCATGTTCCGGTTATTGAGATTGATGGCCAGAGCGTTACTGTTACGGTTGGTTCTGTAGAACATCCCATGCTTCCTGAACATTTCATTGGCTGGATTGTATTAGAGACAAAGATGGGTAACCAGAGAAAGATCTTAAACCCGGGTGACAAACCGGTGGCAAAATTCATGATGTGTGAAGGCGACGAGGTTCTGGCAGCCTATGAGTACTGCAATCTTCACGGATTGTGGAAAGCAGAGAAATAAATAGAATTAAAAAGCTCACAGACCTCTGGTGTGTGGGCTTTTTGGTGATATCCAAGGAAACAGACAGCAATAAGACAGGAGAACATCTTCCATGAATAAGAAAGAAGCAAGCGAATTAAAAAAGCTTTTTACGCCAGCCAACTGCACAATCAGCCGGATCTGCGGCTGCTATGTAGATGCAGAAAAGAATAAAAAGACAGAACTTAAGGAGGCCTTTCTCTCCCTTCCGGAAGAGGAGGCATTTAAATATTTCACCATCTTTAAAAGCGCTCTTTCCGGCACGCTTGGAAAGAATCTGGTGAATATGGAATTTCCCCTTCATACAGAGGAAGAGGGAGGAACCCAGAATTTTCTGTTAAAGCTGAGGGACAGCCAGTTAAAGGATGACAGCCTGATTGAAGAATTTTACGATAAGGTTATAGCAAGCTATGATTACGGTGAGAACTATTACATAATCCTGATTCACTGCGCCTATGATATACCGGCAAGATCTTCCGATGGGCTTGAAATGTACGATGCCTCTGATTTTGTTTACGAATTTATCCAGTGTACCATCTGCCCGGTGAAGCTGTCAAAGGCAGGTCTCTGTTATAATTCACAGGCCAATGTGATCGAGAACAGGAACAGGGACTGGATCGTGGAGGCTCCGGAAACAGGCTTTTTATTTCCGGCATTTACGGACCGCAATACAGACATTCACGGACTTGTTTATTATTCCAAGAATCCGGAACTGCTGCCGGAGCGGCTGATTGATGAAATGTTAGGCTGCGTAATTCCAATGACTGCAAAGAGCCAGAAGGAGACATTTCAGACGATGATAGAGGAAACTCTGGGAGAAAACTGTGATTTTGAGACAGTAAAGAATATTCATGAAACCATCAATGAGATGCTGGAAGAAACAAAGGATGAACCAGCTCCCTTTACGATTGATAAATACCAGATGAAGAAGCTTTTGGAGAACAGCGGCGCATCACAGGAGAAGCTTGAGGAGTTAGAACAGCGTTTTACCCAGGATGAACAGGAAAAGAATCCGGGATTCCTTGCTTCCAATATCGTGAATGCAAGAAGCTTTGAAATCAAGACCACGGATGTAAGTATTAAGGTGGCACCGGATAAAACCTACCTGGTGGAAAACCGGATGATTGAGGGGCGCCCCTGTATTGTAATCGGGATCAGCGAGCATGTGGAGATTAACGGGATAACAGTCAGACCAATTGCAGCGGAACGCTCCTATGAAGAAGAGGCGGATGAATAAACTTCATTGCCTGCCAGGATTCGGACCAGACGGGAGAATTATTTCTGAAAGAAATATACAACTGTCTGGTCGAAGATAGAAAAAGGCTGTGACCAGTTATCTTGCCGTACAGTCTTTGATTATGTTTTTTATTTGATCCAGATGATTTAAAATATAGGAATAAAATTTTGTCTTTCGGTTGACGCCTGTGACCAGTTCATTTAACTTCATTTGTTCCTCAGCCGATTTATGAGCGACATTCGCCATGTTTTCTGTAATATTTTTCACTGCCTCTAAATTTGTACTTTGAGACTCTTTTACATGAGTTACCTTAATTCCTACATGATTCTCAGCATCTACGATTCCATCGATCAGCTTTTCGGATTCTTCAACCATAGATTTTGCTTCTTCAACAACCTTTCCTCCGTCACTGGATTTCTCAATTAGTTTTTCGAAGGTTTCTGTCATGTTTTTTAATGATTCAATGATATCGTCAGCATTTTTCTGGGATTCATCGGAGAGTTTTTTGATTTCATTTGACACAACGGCAAATCCCACACCTGCTGAGCCTGCTCTGGCAGCTTCTATGGATGCGTTAAATGATAAAAGCCTGGTCTGCTGGGCAACACTGGTTATCATATTGGTAAATCCGGAGATCTCATTATATTGAAGCTTCAACAGTTCGAACAGGCTGTAGAAATCTTTAAATACGTTTGAAACTTCATCCATCTTGCCTGACATGCGAAAGTAAGCATTCCGCGTTTCTTCAATTGCTTCTGCGGATAACTTTAAGCTGCCGGATACTGCTTCTACCGAATCATTTGTTATATTAATACTGTCATCAAGACGTTTCAGCTGCATCTCAACCTTGTGGATTTCATTCAGTGTAAATTCAGTCCCTGCCAAAAGCTCATTTAGCCCGTGAGTTAGGTTCCCCTCTTCTTTTAAGAGACCATTCATGTTGCGGTCAGCATCAATCGCCAAATCACCGATTAATTCCTGTATATCTTCAGACTTGTTTTGAGTTTCGTTAAATATTTTCTTTTCATACCCATATTTAAACATAGCGGCCTCCTATTCTATCGCCAGCAATATCATGGTCTGATTCACGTGTCGCTGATAAAATTGTTCGCCATAACTGATGAATCCGGTTGTATTCTGGCATGCACCGGCCAGATTCTGATCAATTGCCGGCCACAGACTCTCCTGCTGGAATTTGAGGCATCTCAGTATGCAGTTAATTGCCAATAGAAACTGAGGCTTAAAGGGAATTTCCTTCAGCGTTTCCTTAATGACTTCTTCAGGCGATAGCGGTTCTAAAATTTTCACAAAAGAATTCGGCATGATCTGACTATAAAAAGATAGTGACTGGTTGCCGTTTACCTTTTGCGGTGATGCTATATAAATTTCTGAATCGTATTCAATACCTAAAGGATGATTCATGAAATGATTGTTTAAATCTCTTTCAGAAACTCCAAGATTTTTCGCATATTCCGTACTTGCAGGGCTGCTGTTAAAGGATCTGACAATTCTGTTCATAGGGTCAGCATCAGTTACCAGCATTTCTTTACCGGATGGCCTGTAAATGTTCTCTTTGGCTAAATACGTTCTTCTTTTACAGTCAAAGAACAAACCCACACTATGTACTTTTTCTCTTCCAATATAAACAGGAGTTTCTGTAAAAGATAAATCATCTCCGGCGGAACCTCCGATCACCTTAAAATCTTTGTCCATAAAATAGAGTGATGTGATTATCTTCTCCTCAATTTTAGATAACCCCTCACATAATAACAGTAAAAATGCATTTGGGTTATCCTTTACTTTCTGATAGGCCTGTTTCATGTCTTTCATGCTGAGGGCGGGAATCGGATCAATCGGTACAATTTCGGCCATCTGCGGATCATATTCAAATCCTGAAATAATACCGTTTTGATAACCCTGGGAACAATATTCACCTGCTGCTGAACATAAGACAGTGGATTGCTTGATCTGTTGTGATAATTCATGCACAGTTGAAGGTGCACAAAATAATACAAAAGCAGCATTGCTATGGTTAACAGCATCAAGAGCAGTGCGGCTGTCTTTGAAATAAACTGATTTCATACGTTTCTCCTTCTTATTGACTGGAACGACTGCTTCCTTTATAAGTTATTTATTCCACACGCCGATGTCTAAAGTAGTCGAAAATGTTGTTACATTCTGCCAAATAACGATGTTATTTCCATATATTATATAACAAAAGACAAAATTTTACCATAGTTTTACAAAAAGTTGTTGGATGCATAACGGTACAGGAAGGGGATATGCAGATCAAAATATTTTGCCTATCTGCTTTCCCTATGTTATACTGTAAGAAAACTACAGTGAGGAATGAAACGTGGCTGAGAGAACATTTGGATGGGTACAGGAAGCCTATACCCTGGAGAATTTGAAAAATGTGGTATCCGTATTTGTACCGGATTCCAGAATAAACCGGCTGCTGAAAACGGATAAGATTCCAAGGCTCATTCAGGAAGAGGAGAGACGGGAGGAATTCATAAAAGAACTGGATCAGGAAGAAATCCGCATTCCTTATACCCATTTAAAAGGAAAAGGTACACCAAAAGGCTATACCAGAAGCAACGCACCCTGTTCCGGTATCATACAGGCGGTACTTCCCGGACAGAGAAAAGAGTATCAGTCGGACTGGCCGGCGGATTCATTTTTAAGATGGGCGGTCAGTATTGGCTTTCTGGATTATGACAGGACGGCTGATGAATGCTCCTTATCCGTTTTGGGAAGGCAGTATGCTGAGGCAGAGGAAGGAAGCAAAGAGGAGGAAGAAGTGTTAAAAACAGCCCTTCTTTCCTATCCTCCGGTGTGCAGAGTCCTGTCCCTTCTGATGAAGGAAGGGCATATGACAAAATTTGAGATAGGTGCAAAGCTTGGATTTATCGGAGAAGCAGGATTTACTTCTATTCCCCAGTCCATGATTGTGGAGGGGCTTGCAGCAGCAGAAGAGAAGGAAGAAAAGACTAAGCTGCTTCAGGATACGGAAGGAACCAGCGATAAATACGTCAGAACGATATGCAGCTGGCTGATTTCTGTGGGCTGGGTAAAGAAAATACCAAAAGAGATTCCCGGAATGTATGGGGGCGGAGGAAATACAGAGGTGATTCCTCAGTCCTATCAGCTGACTTTAAAGGGAAGGACCATATGCAACCATATAACCGGGGGATCCAGATGCAGGAAGATACCAAAGCGGGTGATGTGGGATATGCTGGCGACCAAGGCAGCAGACCGGGAATATTTGCGGAACAGGAGAACCCATATTATACAGTGTCTGGAAAAATCATCCCTTACTCCTTTGCAGATACAGGAATATTTAAAGCAGAAAGGGTTGGAGGAAGAGACCGAAACTCTCCTTGATGATTTAAAGAGTCTGGAAAATATCGGATTGCAGGTTCAAAAGACCAGAGATACATACCGGATTACAGATGAGATTACCGGGCTTTCATTTCCTGAAACACTCCAGTCTTCTCTTCCGGTGAAATCAGAGGTTTCCATACTGAAAGATTATTTACGGTCCCATTTAACCCATATAGACCACAAATACTTAATTCTTGTAGATTTAGGCTATGACGGCACCTCAGACCGGGATTACGAGATCCAGACAGCCCAGCTGCTTACGGCAGAGCTTTCGTTTCTTGGGGGAAGACTTGGGGATACCAGAAAACCTGATGTCTGCATTTACTACGAAAACAACGGACTGATCATCGACAATAAAGCATATGGAAAGGGATATTCCCTTCCTATGAAACAGGCAGATGAGATGTACCGCTATATAGAAGAAAATAAGGAGCGCAGCGAGCTGTTAAATCCTAACTGCTGGTGGAACATTTTCGGCAAAGATGTGAAAACATTTCACTTCGCCTTTCTGTCAGGAGAGTTTACTGGAGGTTTCCGGGACAGATTAAACCATATTTCCATGCGTTCCGGCATGAAGGGGGCAGCAGTGAATTCCGCTAATCTGCTTATTATGGCAGAAAAGTTAAAAGCAGGAACAATGGGATATGAGGAATTCTTCCGATTTTTTGATACCAATGATGAGATCTTGTTTTTACACGAATAATGACAGGGAGGTTTGATAATATGACACTGGGAGATTATCTTCCCTTTTGGAACAAGCTGACAGATAAACAGAGAGAGAAGCTGTCATCGAAATCAAAGAAAATCAGATTTGAAAAGGGAATGCTGGTACATGGAGAATCCGATGAATGCAGCGGTTTTCTTCTTGTAACAGAAGGTCAGTTAAGAGTGTTTACCATATCGGATGAAGGGCGGGAACTGACTTTATACCGGTTGTTTGAACGGGATATCTGTCTGTTTTCCGGTTCCTGTATGGTGAAAAACATTGAGTTTGATGTGACAGTGGAGGCAGAACAGGATACGATAGTGTTCCAGATTCCCCCCGATGTCTATCGTGATTTAATGGAAGAATCGGCTGCAGTCTCAAACTTCACCAATGAACTGATGGCATCGAGATTTTCTGATGTTATGTGGCTGATGGATCAGGTGATGAACAAAAAAATGGATGGAAGGCTGGCTGCCTTTTTACTGGAAGAGTGCAGGCTTAATGAAACAATGGAACTTTCCATTACCCATGAACAGATTGCCCGCCATTTAGGTACTGCCAGAGAAGTGGTAACCCGTCTGCTTCGCCTGTTTCAGGGAGAAAATCTCGTGAAGATCACCCGGGGAACTGTGGAACTGCTTGATGAAAAAGGTCTCGAAGTGCTGGCTGCCCATAGTTTAAGATAAATTTTATTGTATTATTTCAGGAACATGTAAAATAGACTTGCTTTCTTCTATCTGGAACGTTATATTATAAAAAGTTTATAAAAATTTTATAATAGACAAAGGATGAAGAAATGAAAGATATGGTACCTCAATTTTTTTTATCAATGAAGCATTATACAAAGGAACAGTTTTTTAAAGACTTCGTTTCCGGAATCATTGTTGCCATTATTGCCCTTCCGCTTTCCATAGCCCTGGCGTTAGCCAGTGGTGTTACTCCGGAACAGGGGCTTTACACAGCCATTACAGCCGGTTTTGTGATCTCTTTTCTGGGAGGAAGCAAGGTTCAGATTGCAGGTCCCACCGCTGCATTTGCATCGATCGTGGCAGGGATTGCTGCAAAAAATGGCTTTGACGGACTGGTCATGGCGACCATTCTGGCAGGAATCTTTCTGGTTATCATGGGATTTTTGCGGATGGGAAGCCTGATCCGTTTTATTCCTTATACGATTACCACAGGGTTTACGACTGGAATTGCAGTTACTATTTTTATCGGACAGATCAAGGATTTTCTGGGACTTACCTTTGAGCATGCGCCCATTGAAACCCTTGAAAAAGTCAGCGAGGTTGTGCACAGCATGGGTACGCTTAATCCCATGGCTCTTGCAGTAGGTTTGACAGCGCTCATAGTTCTTATTGTATGGCCCAGATTTTTTAAGACCATACCGCCGTCACTGATTGCAGTCATCCTTACAGCGGGGCTTGTGAAAGTTTTTCATCTTCCTGTAAATACTATCGGGGATTTATATACCATATCATCGGATCTGCCTGCATTTCATCTTCCTGTATTTTCTCTGAGCATGGTGCAAAGGGTAATGCCGGATGCAATGACCATAGCAGTTCTGGCAGCGGTGGAATCCTTATTATCCTGCGTTGTTGCAGATGGGATGGTTGGGAGCAGGCATAATTCCAACATGGAGCTGGTTGCTCAGGGTGCCGGCAATATCTGTTCCGCTCTTTTTGGCGGAATTCCGGCGACAGGAGCCATTGCAAGAACTGCGGCCAACATAAAAAACGGCGGAAGAACACCTGTTGCAGGCATGGTTCACGCTGTGATGCTTCTGCTGGTCCTTGTATTTTTAATGCCTTATGCTGCGCTGATTCCCATGCCGGCCATAGCAGCCATTCTTTTTATGGTAGCTTATAACATGAGTGAGTGGAGATCCTTTCTTTCTATCGTGAAAACGGCTCCCAAAAGTGACTGGTCCGTGCTTCTTGTCACCTTTGTATTTACCGTTGCATTTGATCTGGTTACAGCCATTGCAGTTGGGATTTTATTTGCCTCCCTGCTGTTTATGAAACGTATGGCAGATGTGACTGAAGTGAGCAGCTGGAAGTATATAGAGGAGGATGAGGAAAACAGCAGCGAGTCCATAGACTTAAAACCTGTGCCAAAGCATGTGGCAGTCTTTGAGGTAAGCGGTCCCATGTTCTTTGGTGCTGCGGAGAAGATTTCCCAGCTCATTATAGAAGAAGGAAAGAGAGTTCTGATTCTTAGAATGAGAAGTGTGCCGGCGATGGATGCGACGGCGTTAAAAAGTCTGGAAAAGCTGTATAAGAATTTAAAGAGGAAGCATGTAACCCTCATTTTATCCCATGTCAATGAACAGCCCATGTCCATGATGGAACGGGCGGGCTTTTTGGAGTCAGTGGGGAGGGAAAACCTGGCGGGATGTATTGATGAGGCGCTTTTAATGGCTAAAGCCATGTGATTGAATCATACATTATAAAAACCAGAGGTGCAAAGCAGAATATTCTGTCTTTGCATCTCTGGCTTTTCTTTATACTGCTCATTGGAAGAAAGCCGGTGATTAGTAAACATGGAAAAAAAATAAAAAAAAGATTGACAACTCAAAAATATAAGATTATAATTCAAAGCATATAAACATATAACTTTAATGGGGAATTAAAGGAAGGGTAATGTGCATATGAAAAATTCCGTAGTTATTACCAAGAATTTTGAATTTACATATCAGATGAGTTGTTGTTGTAAAGCTGAGTTCGAGTGTAAGAATACAGTTTATTTTTCTATGTATTAGAATACCTGAGTTCAAACTTAAGGGTTGGCAGGTACTAGTATTGTACCTGTTTTTTTTATAAGGAAATGTTAATGAGAAAACCTGATCAATAACATTTGCATGCCGCTCAGGGCTGACACCAGTCAACCATTTATAAAATGAGAGAAGGTGATTCCTATACCCTATGCAGATTCATCAAAGTCGGATAAAGATTACATACATCTGATCAATGAAATGGCGAGAGATGTAAAATATGGTTCTATCACAATAACCATTCAAGACGGGAAAATCGTACAGATTGAAAAAAATGAAAAAATCAGATTAAAGGACTGACTGGACAACCGGAGGTTCTGATAAGCAAAATTATGCATATCAGAGGAAGGTTGTCTTTTTTGTTATCAATTTTTGAAAGTGAGGTAAAAATGGCTGATACCTATCAGAAACTAAAAAGTTCCCACCCCTGCTTCGGGGGAAACAGAAACAATACCGGAAGGATTCATCTTCCTGTAAGCCCTGGATGCAATATATCCTGTAAATTCTGCGACAGAAAGATAAATGATCATGAAGAACGGCCAGGAGTCACGTCACAGGTACTTACGCCACAGGAGGCCATGGAAGTTCTTGAAAAAGCATTAAAGCTGTGTCCTGAAATCACCGTTGCCGGAATTGCCGGACCAGGAGATACTCTTGCTACGGATTTTGCACTGGAAACATTCCGTATGATCAAAGAGAAATACCCGGAGCTGATTAAATGTATGAGCACCAATGGACTTCTTCTCTCCGAGCGGGCAGAAGAGATTATAGATGCAGGAGTGGAATCGGTAACCGTTACGGTGAATGGCGTAGATCCTGAAATTGAGTCGAAGCTTAACCGCCTGATTGTCTACCACGGTAAGGTATACATCGGAGTCGAGGCTGCTGCGATATTAATCGAAAACCAGTTAAAGGGAATCGAAAAAATTGCGGCTGCGGGAATTACAGTCAAGGTAAATACCGTGCTGGTTCCTAACATTAACGGAGAGCACATTGAAGACATTGCTAAGGCTGTGAAAGAAAGAGGGGCGCAAATTTATAATCTGATTCCGCTGATTCCGCAGTCAGATTTAAGAAAAGAGCAGGCTCCCGTATGCAGTCAGATCGAGGAGGCCAGAGCGCTGGCCGGAAAGCATATTGATGTCTTCCGCCATTGTCAGCATTGCCGTGCAGATGCGGTTGGGCTTTTGGGCGGAAAGGATTATGGAGATTTAATATATCAAAGAAGAATTGTGGGAAGTGATACATTTTCTCATGGATAATGGGTAAAAAAGGATGGGTTTCTATGATTTACAAAATTGCAGCAGCATCATCAGACGGAAAAGTAATCAATCAGCATTATGGAAGAACAGAAGAATTTCACATTATAGAGGCAGACAGTTCAGACAGAACCTTTTGGTATCAGGAGACCAGAAAAACGGCTCCTGTCTGCGAACAGCAGGAACACGATGACAAAAGGTTAAAAGCAGCGGCAGATCTTTTAGGAGACTGTGATTATGTTCTGGTAAGCAGGATTGGAGAGGGAGCCAGATACGCTCTTGCAGAAAATGGAACATGGGCTTTTGAATTGCCGGGACTGATTGAGGATTCTGTTCAAAGACTTTTTTCTTATATAGAAGTCCAGAATTTATTTGAGAAAGAAGAGAAAGGATGAAAGAGCATGAGTGAAAATTATTCAGGAATCAGGGAAAGCCGTCCGAACCGGTACAACGATCTGGGTTCTACAGGGAGTCAGGCAGAGAAGGATTTTAAAAACGGCTGCTTAAAGAAGGCAGACCGAAGTTTTGCCCAGGGACTCCAATGTCAGCAGATTAACAGCATGGCCGCTCTTATGTCACTGGAGGATTCGGTTTTTATTGCCCATTCCCCTCAGGGATGTGTGGGCTGTACCTCTATGGCAGTGGACCAGTACCGGGTAGGGCAGGCACACCGGGGAGTAAAGAACATCAAAAACCCACGGATCATAGTATCAAATCTGGATCAGAACAATGTAATATTTGGAGGTGAGGATAAGCTTAAGAAAGCTGTAAACGATGCAGTGGAGCGTTATCACCCAAAGCTGATTTTTGTATTTGCTTCCTGTGCTTCCGGTATTATAGGGGATGATATTGATGCCATTTTGAAGAAATTGCAGGAAGAAACGCAGGCGCTCCTGATTCCCATTCATTGTGAAGGATTTAAATCCAAGATATGTGCTTCCGGGTTTGATGCGGCGTTTCTATCTATTAACCAGTACCTATTAAAAAAGAAAGACCTGGAGAAGAAAAAAGGCCTGATCAATTTATTTGCTCCTGTATCCATCAGTTATTCTGATCAAAAAGAGATGGAACGGATGCTGTCTCTTCTGGGACTTCATGTAAATTACATTCCTTTTTACAGCTCACTGGAAAAAATCAGGGAAATTCCCGCTGCAGAAGCATCTACCTCAATCTGTAAGGTCTTTGCAGATGAATTTATGAAGACTCTTTATGAGGATTATAAAATACCTTATTCCCACACGGTTATGCCCATTGGTGTGCGGAATACGGATATCTGGTTTCGGGGAATTGCCGGAATCGTAGGAAAGGAAAAAGAAGCAGAAGAGATTATTCAAAGAGAACATGAAAGAATTCTTCCTCTAGTGGAATCCATAAAAGACCGCCTGAAGGGCAAACGGGTATTTATCTGCGGCGGAACGGGACGGTCATTTGCAGCCGCAGCCTTAATTGATGATTTTGGTATGGTGCTTGTAGGGCTTGAGACACCGACCTATGATGAAGACGCACAGGCAGATATTGAATATTTAAATACCATACATTCTGACTATGTTATTGATATCGCAAATATGCAGCCCTTCGAGCAGGTGAATCTGGTGAAGCGGTTGAAGCCTGATGTTTTTATCGGTGTACCGGAGTGGTCTGCAAAGCTTGGAATTCCCACAACCCATGTTCTTGATATGAAACGCCCCACCATGGGCTATGACGGGCTTTTGTTTCTGGGAAATAAAATAGCAGACCAGCTTGAAAATCCAGGCTTTAATGTAAAACTTTCCCAGCATGTAAAGCTTCCATATAAAGAGAGCTGGTATGAAAAAGATCCATTTCAATACATAATCGGAGGTGAGTGAGATGTCTCAAGTGATAGAAAATCCCAGAGGGGGCTGTGTGCTGGCTGGAATTAATTCTGTTTTGGGAGCCCTTAACCGGGTATGTCCCATTTATCATGCAGGACCGGGCTGCTGTATGCAGACAACAGCTTCTGATCCGGGACAGTCCGGGAATAAAAGTTCCTGTTTTGTCAGCAGCGTTTCCATTCCGTCCAGCAATATGCTGGAGCGTGAAGTGGTATTTGGAGGAAATCAGAAACTGAAAACCACCATTGAGGGGGCGGTTGAAATTATAGATGCAGACGCCTACTTTGTACTGACAGGCTGTACGGCAGGTATTATAGGAGATGATATTATGAGCGTGACCACTGAATTTAGAGAAAAGGGTATCCCTGTTTTTCCCATTGAAACTCCGGGATTTGCAGGAGACAGCAACTTAGGCTATGAAGTAATATGGAATACCATGATTGATCAGGTGATTGAACCTGCTGAGGAAAAGGAAGAAAATCTTGTTAATCTGTTTGGAATTATTCCGTATCACGATCCTTTCTGGAGTGGAAATTTGGAAGAGATTGCCCGGATTTTAAAAAAGCTTGGACTAAAAGTCAACACTTTTTTTACAGAACAGCAGGGGATGGAAACCATTAAATCCTGTGCAAGAGCATCATTAAACATTATTATCCATCCTTGGATATTAAAAGGCCCAGCAGAAAGATTTGAAGAAAAATTTCATGTTCCTTATATCCGTTACCCTGGGCTTCCGATTGGAGCCAGCGATACCAAACGTTTTGTTTTGACAGTAGCAGAGGCCTTAAAGCTTGATGACCGGCTGGTGAATCAGGTTCTGGAAGAAGAGGAGGTTTATGTTTACCGGTATCTGGCACAGGCCATTGGAACATTGAGCTGGAAGAAATTTGCCGTAGTTGCCGACGGATCCACGGCAGTGGGCATTACCCGCTACTTAGCCAATGACTACAGTTTCACGCCGGTGCTTGTTATTATTTCAGAGCCTCTATTCAGACAGGAAGACAAAGAGAGAATTGTCACAGAACTTATGACGCTGGAATATGCCAAACCGCCCAGAGTAGTGTTCTGCGCGGACCAGTATGGGATCAATCAGGAACTTTTAAAGCAGGAGGACATTTCTCTGATTATCGGAAGCAGCAATGAAGAGGAAGTCAGTTCTTTAAAAGAAGTTCAAAATATTGTTGCAGCGTTCCCCATTAAGGACCGTTTGATCTTTAACAGGGCGTATGCCGGATACAGGGGAAGCCTGACACTGATTGAAGATTTATACGACAATTTATAATTGAGAGCAGGAAAGAGAGGTCAGAGCAATGGGACAGATCAGACAGATTGCCATCTATGGGAAAGGAGGAATCGGGAAATCCACAACGACACGGAATTTAACAGCAGGATTGGTGGAACTTGGGAAAAAGGTTATGGTAGTTGGGTGTGATCCAAAAGCAGATTCTACCAGACTGCTTCTTGGGGGGCTGGCGCAAAAGACCGTGCTGGATACCTTAAGGGAGGAAGGAGACGGAGTGGTTCTTTCCCGAATTTTAAAAGAGGGGTACGGGGGAACCAGATGCGTGGAATCCGGAGGTCCGGAACCAGGCGTTGGATGTGCGGGAAGAGGAATTATAACCTCCATTGGGCTATTGGAGAATTTAGGCGCCTATACTGAGGATTTGGATTACGTATTTTACGATGTGTTGGGAGACGTTGTCTGCGGTGGTTTTGCCATGCCTATAAGAGAAGGAAAAGCAAAGGAAATCTATATCGTCGCCAGTGGAGAGATGATGGCACTGTATGCCGCCAATAACATTGCAAAAGGCATTAAGCGGTACGCAAAAACAGGAGGTGTCCGCATTGGAGGCATTATCTGCAACAGCAGAAATGTGGACAGAGAGCTGGATCTGCTCCGGGCATTTTCAAAGGAACTTGGAACAAAGCTTTTGTATTTTGTTCCAAGAGATAACATTGTACAGCATGCGGAGATTAATCGGAAAACGGTTATTGAATACCGGCCGGATTCCAATCAGGCCAATGAATACCGCAGTCTAGCCCAGGCGATTATCGATAATCAGGATTTCACCATCCCAACTCCCATGGAGCAGGATCGGTTAGAAGAAATTCTGCTGGAATTCGGACTGATGAATATCAAGGATGATTATAAAATCTAAAAACGTTTACGAACCCTGAAAGGAGAATCTATATGGCTGCCATACATCAATCAATTACGGAACTCATTGGAAAAACACCCCTTCTGGAACTGGTCAATTATGAAAAAAAGCTGGGACTAAATGCGAAAATTATTGCAAAACTGGAGTATTTTAATCCCAATCAGAATGTGAAGGACAGAATTGCCAGGGCAATGATCGAGGATGCAGAGGAAAAAGGGTTATTAAAACCCGGTGATACCATTGTGGAAACAACCAGCGGAAATACAGGGATTGGTCTGGCAGCCATAGCGGCCAGCAAAGGCTATGGGTTCCGGGTATACATACAGGATCAGGTAAGTGAGGAGCGGTTTAAGAATATCAGAGCTTTTGGAGGAGAAACCATTAAGCTTTCAGAAGTAAAAGAAGTGAAAGCGGTTCTTGATGAAACAGGCGGCGATTTTGTGGCGGCGATTAAAGCTCTTGAGGAAAAAGTTTTGTCCAAAGAAAGCAATATCTTCTTCGTAAATCAGATTGAGAATCCGGCCAATCCGTCCGTTCATGAACAAACCACAGGTCCTGAAATATGGGAAGATACTGATGGAACTGTGGATATAATGGTAGCCTGCGTGGGCACAGGAGGAACCGTGTCAGGAGCAGGTAAGTATCTAAAGAAAAAGAATCCGGATATTAAGATTATCGCAATCCAGCCGGGGCCAGGGTCTCTTCCCAATGAGTCGGATCCATTTCCTCCCGACATAACCGGTGTTCACCCTTTTGAAGGAGTACCGGAGGAACGGATTCCAAAGAATATGGATCGTTCCATCTACGATGAAAAGGTGGAGGTGGAAACGTACCAGGCCTACGAAACAGCCAGAGACGTGGCAAAAACGGATGGGATTTTAGTTGGAACCTCTTCTGGAGCAGCCATTTATGCGGCGGTTCAGATTGGGAAAAGGGACGAAAATAGAGGAAAAAATATTGTGGTCATTCTGGCTGATACCGGTCTTCGCTACCTGTCAACCAAACTGTTTGAATAAAGTATAAGGTTAAATGGAGGTTTAAAAATGGCATTTCAGTTATCAGGCTCCAATCTTGGAACCAGAGAGAACCGGTTGGGTTCCATAACCGGGTATGTGGGAGATTTAGAAGACCTTGCAAGTCAAAGCAAATGCGGTACCCTGACTGGATGCAGCCGCTGCTTTTCCCAGTCCAGCACCTGTTTATCCGGCTGTGCACTAGGCCAGCTTGGAGGAATCCGGGATGTGGCGATCATTCATCATGGTCCGGCAGGCTGTTCGGCAACAGCCAGTTCCCAATATATTGTTACCAATCAGGTCGCGGCAAAACGAGGCGTGGTTAACAGCTCTGTGTACATCGGAACGGATATGGATGAGAATGATACCATCTTTGGATCCACGGATGCATTGGCGGAAATTATTCTTGAAGTAAACAGACGGTATCATCCAAAAGCAATTTTTGTCAGCAGCTCCTGCGCAACAGGAATCATTGGAGAAGATATTGACAGTGTGGTGGATGAAGTGAAAGAAGCAATTCCTGTGCCGGTCATTGCAGTCCACTGTGAAGGCTTTAAATCCCGGATATGGGCTACCGGCTTTGATATTTCCGATCACGCTGTTCTAAGCGGTATTGTAGAGCCTCCCAGAAAAAAGCAAAACACCATTAATTTTAAAAATTTTTATGAAAGTGCCAGAAATGAAATTATAGAAATGTTTCGGAATTTTGATCTGGAACCGGTTTTTCTCTATGCAAATGCTACGATAGAAGAACTGAAACATTTATCTGAAGCGGTTGCCACTACATGTATCTGCGGGACTCTTGGAAATTACCTGGGGAATGGTCTGGAGGAAGTTTATGGAGTTCCATATATCAGGACGATTAACCCCCTTGGAATTACCGGATTTGAAACCTGGTTTCGTGAAATCGGAAGAGTTGCGGGAAAACAGCCCCAGGTGGAACGCTATATTGAGGAGCAGAGAAAAATTTACATCCCTCAGATTGAGGCGGTGAAAAAAGAATTAAAGGGCTTAAAGGCAGTACTTGGAATGGGACCCGGTTATACCTTTGAAGTGACCAGAGTGCTAAACGAACTGGGAATAGAAGTGGTATGGGCACTGGCCTGGCATTATGACAAACGGTATGAAAATGGGGAGATCCCGCCTGCCATGAGCTATCTTCTGGAAAATGAAATTAATTTCGAAGCCAGCGTGGCAGATCAGCAGAATTTTGAAGTCATGAATATTTTAAATAAATTCCGGCCGGATCTATACCTTTCCAGACATCCGGGTTCCACGGTATGGGCCATCAAGCAGGGGACACCGGCTGTTTATGTGGCAGATGAGTATATGATTTTCGGTTATAAACATACTCTGGAATTTGCTCATGCAATTTTAGATACCATCCGCAACCGAAGCTTTGAACAGAATCTGGCAAAGAGGGTGAAGCTGCCGTATACCGACTGGTGGTATCAGCAGGATGTAGGAAGTTTCTTAGAGGAGGCGATCAGCTGATGGCAAAAATTCTGGATAAACAGAGATATAAATGTGCAATGAGTGCAATGCAGACAGTTCAGGCAATTGAAAGAGCAATACCTGTTCTTCATTCAGGACCCGGCTGTGCACAAAAACTATCCGGTTCCACCGGCAGCTCCGGATATTTCTCTCCCAATATTTACCCCTGTACCAGCATCAATGAGCGGGATGTGGTCTTTGGCGGTGTAAAGAAGCTGGAGTCGACTATCCGCCACTCCCTTGAAGTGATTGATGCAGACTTATATGTCGTATTAACCGGATGCATACCGGAGATTGTGGGAGATAACACAGAGGAAGTGGTATCTGGATTCAAGGAGGAAAGCAAGCCTGTCATTTATGCCTTAACTGCCGGATTTAAGGGCAATAATTACAAAGGTCATGAACAGGTGATTGATGCGCTGACGGAACAGTATTTAGAACCGTCTAAGATCAGGATTAAGGGGCTTGTTAATCTCTGGGCAGACGTTCCTTATCAGGATGAGTTCTGGCATGGAAATTATAAAGAACTGGAACGGCTGGTGAAAAAGCTTGGATTAACGCCCAATATCATATTTGGATACAATCGGGGAATCGAGAATATTAAAAAGATTCCTGCGGCTGAGTTTAACTTACTGATCTCTCCATGGGTCGGGCTTACGAATATGAAGAAGATGGAGCAAAAACTTGGGATACCTTATCTTCATTACCCAACCCTTCCTATTGGTGCATTTGAAACCAGTAAATTCTTACGTGAAATCGGAACATATGCGGGAGTGCCGGTAGAAAAAGTGGAAGCGGTTATTTCGGAGGAAGAGTCGGCTTACTATTACTACATTGAACGATATGCAGATCTGTTTTTGGAAACCAGAGTCATGTCAAAGCAGTTTACTGTAGTAGCAGATGCCCAATATGCTCTTGGTATAACAAAGTTTCTGGTAAATGATTTAGGACTGTTTCCGGCTAAGCAGTTTGTTGTTGACGATACGCCCAGGGAGTATCAGGAAAACGTCCGTACTTATTTCAAAGATTTAAATTACAACATAGAGGCAGAAGTCAGCTTTGATACCGATGGATTTAACATACACAATGAAATTAAAGCCCATGACTATCATGGCTATCCCCTGATTTTAGGAGGTCATTGGGAGAAGGAGGTCGCAAAGCAGACCAATGCTCATTTTTTAAATGTATCATGGCCGGTGAATGAACGTCTGATTATGAACAGCTATTACGCAGGATACGAAGGCGGCCTTAAACTCATTGAGGATATCTATTCCGTTGCAAAAACGAGATTCAATTAGTATTAAGAAGGGGAGGGAGTCATATGTCCTATAAAATTGCAGCAGCCTCAGAAGATGGTGAACAAATCAATTTAAATTTTGGAGCGGCACAGCGATTTCTGATCTATGAAGTAAATGAAGATGGAGTATGGACGTTGTTAGAAGAGAGAAGTGTACCGGAGAAAATTGAGGATACCCCCGGTTGTGAAAACCAGAGCTGCAGAGGCAGGGGAGGCGGCTGTCATGGTTCGGGAACTGTCAGTCTGAAAGCGGATCTACTTTCAGACTGCAGATGTATTGTGTGTAAAAAAATAGGGTTTCCCATACAGAAGCAATTTGAAAAGAAGACGATCAGTACATTTGAAATATCAGGAAGCTTAAATGAGGTACTGGATAAAATAACCCTTTATTTTTACAGATCCGACCATCATCAGACCTTAAAAGGCATCGCAAAACAATAAGCAGTAAGAAAGGATGAGGACATTTATGAAAAAAAGGAAATATGTTGTGGCAGTGTCGGTGTTTGCTATATTGAGTGTGGCAGCACTTGCCGGGTGCGGAAAAAAAGAAGCGGCATCTGACAGCAAAGTAAAAAAGATCGTGGTGGGAACAGGTAATTCCTACGAGCCTTATTGCTACCTTGATGACAAAGGAAATCTTGCAGGCTATGAATATGAAGTATTAAAAGCAGTTGATGATCTGCTCCCTCAGTACGAGTTTGAATATAAGACATCAGATTTTGCCAATGTGCTGATCTCTCTTGATGCAGGAAAAATCGATCTTGCAGCCCATCAATATGAGTGGAATAAGGAGCGGGATGAAAAGTATCTCTTTGGAAAGGAGCCTTACACTACTTATGTCACATACATCACTGTGGCAGAGAATCATCCGGATATCAAGTCCCTTGATGATTTAAAGGGAAAAAAGGTAAAGAGCTCTGCCGGTTCCAACACATCCTACATACTGGAAACTTATAACAAGGATCATAAGGATAATCCCATAAAAATTGAATATGTCAATAACTCCACGGATGAAGAGACCATAACCGGACTGTTAAACGGAGTATGGGATGCGACGGTTATGACAAAGAGGGATGCAGATAAGTTAAATAAGAATTATGGAAAGACCGCTCTTAAAGTAACTGGTGATCCGGTTCAGACTTCTTCCACATATTTCGTTTTTTCGAAAAAAGACACCGAATTGCAGGGAGCAGTTGACGGGGCATTAAAGCAATTAAAGAAAGACGGGAAACTGAAACAGTTATCCATTGATGTAATCGGCGGTGATTATACAGAAAGTGAGTAAGAGATATGGGGAAACTGTTTGAATGGAGCCGCTTTTTTGAAAATATTCCTAAAATACTTCCATATCTGACTGTGACCTTTTCCATTGTATTTTATGCGACCATCTTCGGAGTCCTTTTGGCGGTATTAATTGTGCTGATCCAGATTAAGAAAATACGGGTGTTTCATCAGATCAGTAAGGTCTATGTTTCTTTCATGCGGGGCACCCCTATGCTGGTTCAGCTGATGCTTATTTATTACGGACTGCCTGCCATAATTGATCCGCTTTTTGGTACCAGCATCAACCGGGACTGGAGTGCAGTTGTGTTTGCTTATGTAACGTTTATTTTAAACCAGGGAGCATTTCTTTCCGTAATTTTTTACAGTGCTGTGACGTCAATTCCCTATGGTCAGACAGAAGCAGGTCTCAGTGTGGGTCTGACCCATTACCAGACATTTATAAGAATTGTACTGCCTCAGATGATACGGGTTGCCCTGCCGCCTTTTGGTTCAGATCTGGTGGGATTGTTTCAAGGATCTTCACTGGTTTTTTTAATCGGTGTCACAGATATTATGGGAAGAGCGAAAACAATCGGATCAGCCACGAAGCATGTTTTGGAGGCATATGTGTTTGATGTAATCATTTATATTATAATCAGCCTGGCAGTCCGGCTTTTGTTCTGGTACTTAAATAAAAGGCTGGATTACGCAAATGGAAGAAAAACAGGCAGAAAAGAGGGAGCTCCATGGATTTCAACATAAATAACTTTGTGGAAAGCTTTATTTACGGAATGAAATATTTCCCCAATACTCTGCGTCTGGTGTTTATTCCCCTTGGTGTAGGGCTGGTTCTTGGAACGGTGGCAGCACTGATTCGAGTTTATAAAGTGCCGGTACTTTGTAAAATCCTTGCTTTCGTGATAACGGTTTATCAGGGAGTTCCAATTATCGTAGCGCTGATGATATACAATTTGATTTTTATGATGAAATATAATGATTTGGCAGCCTTTCTGCATCTAAAAGGGACAATTGCAGATGTGAATCAGATCTGGATCGGAATATTTGCCCTCAGCCTGACGGCAATATGTTCCATATCAGAAGCCATAAGGGGGGCCCTGCTATCCATTGATAAAGGGCAGGATGAAGCTGGATATTCGGTAGGTCTGACAAAGATTCAGACGATTTACCGGATTATCCTTCCCCAGATGATACCGGTTGCAATTCCAATGCTTACCAATCATGTGGTTGGGTTAATTAAGGCCTCTTCCGTAGTGATGGCAATCGGAATTATTGAAATAGTTGCAGGAGCTACGATTCCAAGCTCAAGAACCTATTCATTTTTTGAGGGGTATGTGGCGGCTGCGCTGATATACTGGATATTTACAGTCATGATTGAATATTTAGCAAAAACATTAAGAAAGCATACCGGAAGATTCAGGAGGAATCTTTATGATTGAAGTGAAGCACGTAAAAAAGGAATTTGGCAGACTGGAAGTCCTAAAGGATGTTTCTGTTGGGGTGAAAGACGGTGAGGTGGTAGTGATCCTGGGCCCAAGCGGTTCCGGGAAAACCACACTGCTGCGCTGTATCAATTTTCTTGAGAATGCTGACAGCGGGGAACTTACTGTGGGAGATATCCAGGTTGATTTTAAGAAAGCCTCAAAAAAAGAGATTCTGGCAATCAGAAGAAAAACTTCTTTTGTTTTTCAAAATTATAACTTGTTTGCAAATAAAACCGCAATGGAAAATGTAATGGAAGGACTGGTAACTGCAAGACGTATACAAAAGGAAATTGCAGAAAAACGGGCAAAGGAGGCGTTAAACTGGGTAGGATTGTCAGATAAATATGATTATTATCCTTCCCAGCTTTCTGGAGGCCAGCAGCAGCGTGTTGGAATCGCCAGGGCATTCGTCCTGGATCCGGAAGCAATTCTCTTTGATGAACCCACATCCGCGCTTGACCCGGAGCTTGTGGGAGAGACACTTGATATTATCAAGAAAGTGGCTGAAAAGGGAATTACCATGATCGTGGTGACTCATGAAATGTCTTTTGCACAGGAGGTAGCTGACCGGGTCATCTTTATGGATGGCGGTGTTGTGGTAGAGGAAGGTTCTCCTGAGGAAATCTTTACAAACCCAAGAGAAGAGAGGACAAAACAGTTTCTATCCAGAATCATTTCACTGGAACCCACTTATTCCATATAGTGGCGGGAAAAGTACCTGCCGAAAGAAAGGAGATATAAATGCTGCAAATTAAAACCCCTGATATTTATATAAGTGAACCCGGCGCTTCTGGAGGCTCCGTCTCATGGAAGCATTGCAGTCAATGGTGTGAGAAAAACAGGTGTGGACAGCAACATTCGGTTTGTGTTTCAGGAACCCCAGGACTTAACCAAAAAGGCTTTAAATCATGATGTGGGGGAAGCAGTGAAACTGGCTGATCGTGTCATAATCATTGATGAACATAAAGTCAGGCAGGATATAAAAATCCAGCTGCCACGTCCAAGAGTCACTGGTAATGACAGCAGCTATTATGAAAAACTTATTCTATCCAATATTATGAATGAAGATGAGACATCAAAGGATTATTCCATCTGAAAAAGGAAGAGAGGTAAATGATACCCTGAGAGGAAAGGGTAACACTTACCTCTGTTTTTGTATTACTGGGAACACAGCTCATCTAAAGATTTAAACTGATACCCCATCTCTTCCCACTTGGTCAGCAGTTCATCAAGTATCTGGGCATTGGTACTGGAAGTGCTGTGCAAAAGTATGATGGCGCCGGGATGAATCCGTCCTAAAAGCTTTTTGAATGCTTCTTCCTTTGAAGGCTGTTTATCCTGATACCAGTCCACATAAGCCAGGCTCCAGAAGAAAGTTTTATATCCCATATCCTTTGCCATCTGCAAATTGGATTCACTGTATTTGCCCTGAGGCGGACGGTAATATTTTTTCATCTTCTGACCTGTGGTTTGTTCGAACAATGTCTCTAAGTCTCCCAGCTCTTTTTCAAAGGCCTCTTTTGAACCCATTTTCGACATATCCGGATGATGATAGGTGTGGTTGCCCACAGTGTGCCCTTCCTCTATCATACGTTTAACCAGCTCCGGTGCAGTTTCTATGTAGTTCCCCACAACAAAAAAGGTAGCCGGTGCGTTGTGCTTTTTCAATGCATCCAGAATCGCGGCAGTATTTCCGTTTTCATATCCGGCGTCAAAGGTGAGATATAAGACCTTATCCTGAGTTTTTTGTGCATAATAGGCATTATACTGCTTTAAATAATCCATGGTGGCATTGGCCACAGGAGGCTGGCCTTCCTGCTGAAAGCTTAATCCCCAGTTTCCTTCTGCAGCAGTTTCCACAGCACGCTGATGCTCGGTCAGCATAGCCCCCAGACGCCCTGCAAAAAAGGCGCATAAAAGGAACAGAAATACCATCAGGGCTTTCTTCCCTTTTTCTGGCGAAATGGAAAATGTTCTTATTTTTTCCGTCAGTCTTAATCGGTGAAACCATTTCATAGTAAAACTCCGTCATGTACGTTTGTTTCAATATATGACAGCGTTTCGGGAATATATTCGGGAGGATTAAAGTTCAGACCATTTTTCTCCCCAGATTTTCATCTGACTGACGACGTTTTGTAAATCCATGCCTTTCTCTGTCAGTGTGTAATGGACTTCAGGCGGTATGGTGGGGATGACGTCTCTTGTTAAAATGCCATGAGATTCTAAAGAGCGCAGACAGGCAGTCAGCGTCTTGGGACTGATCCCGTGTAAGCTCATTCTAAGTTCTCCAAAACGCTTTGTACCCGGGAAAAGATTTTTTATAATAAGAAAAGACCATTTCCCTCCGATGATGTTAAACATTTTTTCAACATGACATTCCAGGGTTTTTGGTTTTATTTCTTTATTTTTCATAGTTTATCTGACCTCACTGTTATCCTTTTTATAGTTAGTATCTTTTGTGTAATTATATAACGAAAATGTAATTACTTGTCAAGAGGAACCGATGGTATTAAGATAGAAAAAACAAAAAACAGGAGGATTTGTCATGAAAAAATCATATCGGATCTATCAGGTGGATTCGTTTACCAGGGAGAGATTTACCGGAAATCCGGCAGGAGTGGTGGCCAATGCTGACGGCCTAAGTGACAGTATGATGCTTAAAATAGCCAGAGAGTTAAACAATTCGGAAACCGCATTCCTGTTTTCCGGATCAGAAGGAGAGTATGACGTTCATGTCCGGTTTTTTACACCGCTGTGTGAAGTACCTATCTGTGGTCATGCCACAATTGCAGCCCATTATGTCAGAGCAATGGAAAGCAAAATAACTTCCGGAGTGGTCATACAGAAAACCGGGGCAGGGATTCTTCCTGTTGAAATCCGGTCAGAGGACGGAGATTACACCATCACTATGACGCAGGGAGAAGTGAAAGTGGGAGAGCCGCTGCCGCTGCCGGTTCAGATGGAGATTTTGTCAGCTCTTGGGATTCCGGAAGATAAGCTGAGAAGGGACTGCCCCATTGCCATATCATCAACCGGCCATTCCAAGGTGATGATTGGCATGACTGAGTTAAACCTGCTTCACAGCTTAAAGCCTGACCTTGCAAAACTGTCAGAAATCAGCTCCAGGATCGGCTGCAACGGATATTATGTATTCACACTGCATCCGGAAGAAACCCCTCTTGTTCATGGAAGGATGTTTGCGCCTGCCATTGGGATCACAGAGGATCCGGTGACAGGAAATGCCAACGGCCCATTAGGGGCTTACTTCGTTACATATGGACTGTTTGGAAAGGATAAAGAGGAATTCTCTTTTGAGGCGGTACAGGGAGAAGCCATTGGGCGTATGGGAAAAATTTCAGTTACTGTGGTGATAAAAGGAGAGAAACCGGTTAAAGTGAAAATCACAGGCAAGGCTGTGACTGTTTTTTCGACGGAAATGGAACTGTAATAGAAAAAAGGATTTTTATCCGGTGTTACCTGTCCGGGTAAAAATCCTTTTCTTTTTATGCTTCTGCTATAATGGTACCTGCTTTATCATCCAGACTTTCTTCTGCTTTTTCCAGGGAAGTAATGATCGCTTTCCGATTCCTTCCATGTTCAATGAAATCCAGGGAGGCCTCAATCTTTGGAAGCATGGAAGAGGATTCAAACTGATTGTCCTCAATATAAGCGGCAGCTTCCTTTCTACCCATGCGGCCGATTGGCCTGGCCTCCGGCTTCCCGAAGTTTAAGGTTACGTTATCCACGTTTGTTAAAATCATCAGCACGTCGGCATCGATTTCTTTCGCCAGCAGTCCGGCAGCTCTGTCCTTCTCAATGACAGCACTGGCGCCCTTTAAGTAGCAGCCCTGCTCCATAACAGGAATGCCGCCGCCTCCGCAGGCGATCACAATCTGATCTGCATCCATAACTGCCTTTATGATATCAATCTCAACGATAGAAACTGGCTTTGGGGAAGCGACAACTCTGCGGAAACCTTTGCCTGGAACCTCTTCCACATAGTTTCCCTTTTCCTCTTCTTCCTTTGCTTCCTCTGCAGACATGAAACGGCCGATGGGCTTCATGGGTGTGTAGAACGCCTCGTCATATGGGTTTACCATCATCTGGGTTAAAATCGTAGCTACGGATTTATAGATGCCCCGGGTCATGAGTTCTGCACGGATGCCGTTTTGCAAATCATATCCGATATATCCCTGGCTCATAGCAGAACAGACAGACATGGGAGCGGAGGTGTATCCGTCATGCTGTTTTCCGAATTCATTCATTGCAGTGTGGATCATTCCAACCTGGGGAGCATTGCTGTGAGTAACGGCCACCTGCCAGCCGGACTGAATAAAATCTGCAATTACTTTGGCAGTCCTGGCAACTGCCGTCTTCTGTTCCGGAAGGTTTGTTCCCAAAGCATGATGTCCCAAAGCTATCACAATACGTTTTTTTGCCATATCATTTCCTCTCAGTTTCATGTAGTTTTAATCAGAAATTATAAAGACATTATATTATCAGCGGATAAAAAAAGCAACCGCTTTCGGGCATACAGGGGTATGGGAAAAGATTTCAATAGATTTTAGAAATAATTTTAAAAAAATTAAGTAGATATCCTGAAATCAGGTGGTATAATATTTAAGAAGATACAGAAAATGAAAGGACAGGTAATTATGATAGTAATTATTCTGCATCTGATTCTTCCTTTGTTTACCTATACGTTAGCCACCACTTTCCTGTATTTGGCGGTGCCATTGGGACCTCTTTCGGCTACGGGATTATCTGCAGCACTGAATATTCCGGTTTTGCTCTGGGTCTATTTTTATGATCAAAAAAACAGAGGATATTCACTGACAGAGAGTTTTAAGCTTACAAACAATCCTGTTTCCATATGGCTGCTTGGGGCCGCTCTTTGCATCCTGTGTAATTCGGTTGTGGAAGTCATGGGACTGACCAGGATATCAAAGGCGTATCAGGAAGCGGCCAATGCCCTGTATTCCCCTCCGTTTGCGCTTCAGCTTCTGGCTTCCGGCTTTATTATTCCGGCAGCAGAGGAACTGATTTTCAGAGGGATGATATTTGCTTCCCTTCGGGATAAATTTTCGTTTGGGCTTTCGGCTGTCATATCAGCCGGCTTATTTGGACTTTACCACGGAAATCTTCCCCAGGGTGTTTATGCTTTTTTAATCGGTCTTGCGGCAGCCTGGCTTTATGAGAGAACAAAAGCCCTGTCAGCAGCCTGCATGCTTCATATCTCGGCTAATTTACTTTCGCTTTTCATAACCAATACGAAGCTGTCCGGATATCTGTTTCAAAGGGGACATGCTGTAGTGACTGGAGCTGTTATAGCTGCGGCAGTTGTTGTGACTGTATTTTGTATTGTCCGGATTTATTGGAAAAACAACCTAAAGGAGGATATTGTGTGAAACTCTTATCTGTAGCAATTCCATGTTATAATTCAGAATCCTATATGAGGAACTGCATCGAATCCCTGCTGCCAGGGGGAGAAGAGGTGGAGATCCTTATTGTAGATGACGGTTCAACGAAGGACCGTACAGCCGAAATCGCAGATGAATATGAACGGAATTATCCGGGAATCTGCAGGGCGATCCATCAGGAGAATGGCGGGCATGGAGAAGCGGTAAATGCAGGATTAAGGAATGCATCCGGAATCTATTTTAAGGTAGTGGACAGCGATGACTGGGTGGATGAATCAGCTTATATGGAAATTCTCAATACGCTCAGGAGTTTTGTCTACGGTGAAAAGACACTTGACATGCTGGTGAGCAATTTTGTATATGAAAAACAGGGTTCAAAAAGGAAAAAAGTAATGAATTACCGGACTGCACTTCCGGAGAATGAGCTGATCGACTGGAATGATGTGAAGGTATTTATACTGGGACAATACATTCTTATGCATTCCGTTATTTACAGGACCGAACTTTTAAGGCAGTGTGGTCTGGAACTGCCCAAGCATACCTTTTACGTGGATAATATTTTTGTTTATCAGCCGCTTCCCCATGTGAAGACCATGTATTATTTAAACGTGAACTTTTACCGCTATTTCATAGGCAGGGAGGATCAGTCAGTCAATGAACAGATCATGATAGGGAGGATTGATCAGCAGATCCGTGTAACAAAGCTGATGCTTTCCTATTACGACGTAATGAAGATAAAGCAGCCCAAGCTTCGCCGTTACATGGTGAGGTATTTAGAGATTATGATGGTTATAACCTCCATTCTTGCAATTAAGTCAGGAACAGAGGAAAATATGGAAAAAAAGAAAGAATTATGGCAGAGCCTGCGAAAACAGAATTTAAAGCTCTATTTAAGGCTTCGTTACGGATTCTTAGGACAGGGGGTGAATCTGCCGGGCAAGAGCGGAATGAAATTTCCCATAGCCATTTATAAAATGACCCAGAAATTTTTTGGCTTTAATTAGAATCGGTTCTAAAAAGACCTCCCCGGCATGCGGGAAGGTCTTTTTTCAGCTGATTGCTTTTTCGGAAACTTTTTTTCTGTTTGGAACAAGGGAATCAGAATAAACAAACTGATACATGATATATGCCATGGCGATGGAACCAAGTCCGTCAAAAGCAGAGTGCTGCTTTAAGAATACAGTAGCCAGGCAGATTGAGATCATTAAAACAAAGGATCCGGCTCTTAACAGCCCATAATTTTTCAGACGTTCACTTCGGCAGACTGCGATGTGCACACAAATGGAATTGTACACATGTATGCTTGGAAATACGTTGGTGCAGGTATCTGCAGAGTAGAGAAGATAAACAATTGCAGAAGGAATATTCTTATTCGGATCAACAATTGGTCTGAAATCCGTACCGTTTGGAAAGACGGTGCAGATTACCAGGCTTATGGTCATACCTGTAAACAGCATGGTGCAGAGTCTGTAATATTCTTTTACATCATGAAAGAAAAAATAACAGATGGAAACAGCCACATAAGCAAACCACATCAGGTATGGAATAATGAAATATTCATTAAACGGGATATAGTCATCAAAAGCTATATGCATGATATGGTAGTTGCTGGTCACTGTTTTTTCCAGGTACACAAACCATGGTAAATAGAGGAAAGCGTAGCTGAGAATCCATACATGCCGGTATTTGATTAATAACTGTTTTATATTCATAAAAGACACCCTTCTTAACTGTGTGTGGGATAATAATAATCAACTTTTGAGGATTATATCACACTCGTTTTGACAGTACAATAGTATTTGAGAAATGTTAATATTTTATTCAGTAAAGCTTTCAAATCATGTATGTAAATATAATCTTTTTATAAAACAGTTGATAGACTGTCCATCTTTGTGTATAGTATAAAAGCAGACTTTTATTATGAAAGGAAGAAATGATGTTACAAAAATATATAACGGTATTTTTTATTTCCATGGTTCCGCTTATTGAACTAAGGGGAGCGATTCCTTACTCTGCAGTGATGGGACTGCCTTTGTTTCAGTCCTACCTTGTTGCGATAATCGGTAATATGCTTCCGGTGCCGGTTATCTATCTGTTTGCCAGGAAGGTTCTTGAATGGGGGGCGGATAAGCCGGTAATCGGCGGCTTCTTTACGTGGTGTCTGGAAAAAGGAAAGCGCGGCGGAGAAAAACTGCAGGCGAAAGCCGGAAGGGGATTGTTCATTGCTCTTTTGATATTTGTTGGAATCCCTCTCCCAGGTACCGGTGCCTGGACTGGCACATTGGCGGCCAGCCTGCTTGATATTGATTTTAAATCCAGTATTTTAGCTGTGATGGGTGGCGTTCTGATGGCAGGAGTTATTATGGGACTTGCCAGTGCAGGTGTACTTGGAGCGCTTCAGTCCATCGTATTTTAAAAACTGGTAGGAAGAAGGGCAGAATGGAACGAAAGAATGAAGAAGGGCTGACGGAAAAAGAGTTTCTTTTACAATACCGTCCGGGAGATTACGAACGACCGTCGGTAACGGTGGATATGCTGATATTTGCATGGGACCAGGAGGAGTCAAAGACAGATATTCTTCTCATTAAACGGAAAAACCACCCCTGCATCGGCCAGTGGGCGATTCCGGGAGGATTTGTGAACATGGATGAATCCCTGGAAGAAGCGGCAGCCAGAGAACTGTTCGAAGAAACCGGGCTGGAAGGAATCTATATGGAACAGCTATATACCTGGGGGAGCGTAAAGCGGGATCCCAGAACAAGAGTGATTTCCGTTTCCTATCTGGCTGCTGTGCCAAAGGATCAGCTGACTGTACAGGCCGGTGACGATGCCGGGAAGGCGTGTTGGTTTGAGGTAAAGAAAAAGAAGCTTTCCGACCTTGAAAACGGAGCAACATATGCGCTTACCATAGAGAATGAAGACGAACATATTTTTATCAGTTATCGGATTACGGAAACCTTTGAGCGGAATGGCATGATGTGGAAGAGAGATGTTGACATTGAACTTCTTCCTGCAATTGACATGCTGGACCAGGAGAAGCTGGCATTTGACCATGCGGAGATTTTAAATATTGCCATGGACAGGCTGGAAGAGCTGGAAAAAGAGGATTAATAAAGGGTGTTTTATAGATCATGCATCACTTTTATGAGTGGTGCATTTTTTTTGATTGATTGTAAGAAAATTTTAAGCAGAAATTACTTGATTTTATGTTATACTGATAAAAGAAAAAACAGGCAGAAAGATACAGGAGACAATAGGCTATGACAAAAAATACATGCAGATTAATGAGTCTGGTAATCAGCTTTTCCATGTTGGCATGCGGCATCTCGTACGCAACAGAGATACCTACGGTTTCACCCTTTCCAGGTTCCGCACAGGAGACACAGGCAGCAGCCGGACCGGGTGCAGTAAAAAGCGGACAGGCAGACCAGAACGCAGGCAGCCAGAAATCCACAGCGGCTTCCACGGGGACTTCCACAGAGGCTTCCACAGTAAGCGTGCCCCAGATCTCTTCAGAGGGAGCGGTGTTAATGGATGCCGATACCGGCGCACTCCTTTATTCCAAAAACAGTGAGACGAAGTATTATCCGGCCAGCATCACCAAGCTGATGACGGCGCTTCTGGTGGCAGAACGGACGAACCTTTCAGATACCGTTATTTATTCGAAGACAGCCACTACCAATCTGGAAGCAGGAGCGGTCACCTTAAATATGGCGGAAGGCGATAAGCTGACAGTGGAGCAGAGTCTCTATGGTCTTATGCTCAAGTCCGCCAATGATGTGGCGAACGGTCTGGCTGAACATGTATCCGGCAGCGTCAGCTCCTTTGCCCAGCTGATGAATGCCAAAGCGAAAGAACTTGGCTGTACCAATACAAATTTTGTCAATCCCAACGGTCTTAATAATTCCAATCATTATACAACGCCACATGATATGGCACTGATTGCGAAAGCGGCCTTTCAAAACAGTGTGGTAAGAAACGTATGCTCTACTGTCCGCTATCAGATTCCAGCCACTAAGAAGGCAGGTGCCAGAACCGTAACCATGGGACATAAGATGATTCATTCTTCCGACTCCCGTTATTATCCCGGTGTCGTGGGCGGAAAGACAGGTTTTACATCTCTGGCAGGCAATACACTGGTTACATATGCGGAGAAGAATGGATCCCGCTTAATTGTAGTTATTATGAAAAGCAAATCAACCCATTATGACGATACCAAGGCTCTTCTTGATTATGGCTTTGCCTTAAAAGGGACAGGCAGCAGCAATGTAAAAGCGAATGCGTCCACCGGCTGGCTGCAGTCAGGAGAGAAGTGGTATTATTACCGCCAGGATGGAACCATGGCATGCAATTACTGGGTGAAAACCAATGAAAAGTGGTATTATCTTGGCAGTGACGGTGTTATGTTAAAGGATACGGTTACACCGGATGGATACCGCCTGGATACATCTGGTGTCTGGATCTCATAAGTTGGATTAAATATAGAAAAAAGAGCCATCCGGCTCTTTTTTCCATGCCAAATCCTCTGAAGGAAAAGCCTGTTATTTATTTTCCTCAGGGTCAGTATTACAGGTCATGCCTGCTGCTTCGCAAATATCGGCCCGATATTCCATAATTTCTTCCACGCCGCAGTTTAAAATTTTGCACAGCATGTCAATCGTATGAGTAGATACGAAATTGTTTTTCTTAAGCCGTCCGATTTGTCCAGCGCTGACCTTGCAATATTTGATCAGATGATACTGGCTGACGTTTTTCTTTTTCATGGTCTCCCACAGTCTGTCATAAACAATCATAGTTAGTCACCTCACACTCTTATTAAACCGTGATTATCCAGTATTGCATATTATCCATAATTGGTATTCATTATACAAAAAGCAGGGGTAATTATAAAAGCCTTTTACTTGACGCAGACGGGTTCTTCATTGTATGATGAAAGGACAGCAAAAGAAGGAATGAGAAAAGATGAGGAATAAAAAGATGTGGTTTGCTGCCGGAGTTTTTTGTGCTGCTGCAGGCGCAGTGTCATTGCTGCGCTCTGAATACGAGAGAGAACAGCTTTCCGTAGAGAGGACAGTTGTGGAAAGCAGTAAGATCGGAAAAAACTTGAGGCTGGTATTTCTTTCGGATCTTCATAGTCACTGTTTTGGAGCAGACAATGAGAGACTGCTAAAGGCGGTTGATCATGTGAATCCAGATGTGGTGCTTGTCGGCGGGGATATGATGGTTGTAAAGAAAACAGCAGATACGGTCGTCAGCTTAAAACTGATGGAGAAGCTGTCGTCCCGTTATCCGGTTTTTTACGGCAACGGGAATCATGAAAACCGGATGGACCGGGAGCGCTGTGTTTACGGTGACCAGTATGATACGTATGAGAGCAGCTTGAAAAGGCTTGGCGTGATTGTTTTAAGAGACCGGACGGAATTATACCGGAAGGATATTGCTATTACAGGTATTGATTTAAAGGAAGGGTGTTATAAGGATTTTCGTCCGGAGCGCCTTCTTCCAAAAGAGCTGGAACAAAAAGCAGGGAAGGCATCGAAAGACCGGTTTCAGATCCTTTTGTCTCATTCCCCCCTTTATTTTCCTGCTTATCAGGGCTGGGGGGCGGATTTAACCCTTTCCGGTCATTTTCACGGGGGCACTATACGGCTTCCGTTTCTGGGAGGAGTCATGACCCCTCAATATCAGTTTTTTAACCCCTGCTGTGCAGGAACGTTTCAGAAAGATGAGAAATATATGATTGTAAGCAGGGGCCTGGGAACCCACTCCATTAACATCCGGCTGAACAACAAGCCGCAGGTGGTTGTTGTGGATCTAAAACCCAAATCCTTAATTTGAACCTTCCATATATTTACAGATTGGTCTGGATTTGGTATACTGCTTTTTAGCATGCTTTCAATCTGCTTTGGAGGAATATATGGGAATCTCTTATAAACTGGATAATTTCGAAGGACCGCTTGATCTGCTTCTTCACTTGATTGATAAAAACAAAGTGAATATCTATGACATTCCCATTGTGACTATTACAGAACAGTATTTAGATTACATGAATCATATGGAAACAGAGGATTTAAATATTGTCAGCGAATTTCTTGTCATGGCGGCAACGCTTATTGACATTAAAGCCCGCATGCTTCTTCCAAAAGAGATCAATGAAGAAGGGGAGGAAGAAGATCCCAGAGCAGAACTTGTTGCCCGCCTTCTGGAATACAAATATTTTAAATATATGGCGTCGGAGTTAAGAGACCGGGAGATAGGAGCAGACCACCTGTTTTTTAAGACTCCTACAGTACCTGCGGAGGTGGCGAAGTATGAGCCTCCCGTAGATTTGGACAAGCTTCTTGACGGACTTACTCTGGCAAAGCTGCAGGAAATTTTCCGTGCGGTGACGAAGCGGACGGAGGACCGGGTAGATCCCATCAGAAGCCGGTTTGGCAACATCCGCAAGGAAGCAGTAAGCCTGGAAGATAAGATAAAATCGGTTATGGATTTTGCCAGACGAAACCGGAAGTTTTCCTTCCGGAAGATGCTTGAAGGCCAGCCTGACAAGATTGAAGTAGTTGTAACTTTTTTAGCGCTTCTGGAACTCATGAAGATCGGCAAGATCACTCTGACCCAGGAGCATTTGTTTGATGATATGATGATTGAAACCCTGGAGCCGGAAGGCGAGGAAGGGGAACTGGATTTTTCGGATCTGGGAGAGGAAGAGAAAGTCAATGAATAAGGAAACTCTGACAGCAGACGGGTCAGGAAAGAGCGCGAAAGAAGAAAAGAAATGGGAAGCGGTCATTGAGGCGGTTCTTTTTACCATGGGAAATTCGGTGGATCTTGGCCGGCTGGCTGCAGCCATCGGCCAGGATGAGGAAACAGCGAAAGAAGCGGTGCTTCGTCTGATGAAGCGGTATGAGACGGGCAAAAAGGGAATGCAGATCATTGCGCTGGAGAACAGCTATCAGATGTGCACCCGCTCGGAATACTATGAGAATTTAATCCGCGTTGCCTGCGCTCCGAAAAAACAGGTATTATCAGAAGTGGTTCTGGAGACACTTTCCATTATTGCATACAAACAGCCGGTTACAAAGCTTGAGATAGAGAAGATCCGCGGAGTCAAGTCGGATCATGCGGTAAACAAGCTGGTGGAATATAATCTGGTTTATGAGGTGGGACGGTTGGATGCACCGGGACGTCCTGCACTTTTTGCAACAACAGAAGAATTTTTAAGAAGATTTGGCATTGGTTCCACTCAGAACTTACCGGCGGCGGATCCTATGGTAGCAGCGGAGATTCGAATGGAAGTGGAAGAAGAACTTTCCGGAAGCGGAGTATTGCTTACGGAAGAAGAAAACGGCGGCAGACAGCAGGAGGACATACAGTGAGCGCGAACATAAAAATTAAATATTATACAGATGAGATAGAAAAATTGAGATACATAGACGGCAAATCCGACTGGATTGATTTGCGGGCTGCGAAAGAAGTGGAGTTAAAAGCCGGTGAATTCAAACTGATTCCTCTCGGAATTGCCATGGAACTTCCTGCCGGTTATGAAGCCCATGTGGTTCCAAGAAGCAGTACGTTTAAAAATTACGGCATTATTCAGACCAACAGCATGGGAATTATTGATGAAACTTACTGCGGCGACAATGACCAGTGGTTTTTCCCGGCGTATGCACTTCGTGATACCGTGATTCATGTCAATGACCGGATCTGCCAGTTCCGTATTACAGAGCATCAGCCAGCCATCTGCTTTGAGGCTGTCGAGTCTCTTAATCACGAGGACAGAGGCGGACACGGAAGCACTGGAATACAATAACATTTATAGAATTGTTAAAGTTGGAGATATTAACATGAAAAGAAAAACCGGATATGGAACGCTTTTAATTGTTCTTATTCTGATTCTTATAGTGACGGCCGGCTGCGGCAAAAAAGAGAATCGGTACACTTACCGGGATGATGGAATTAAGGCCCTTGGGGAAGGAAACTACAAGGACGCCATAGAGTCATTTGACCGGGCCATTGATGCAAAAAAGGGCCTGGTAGGAAAATTTGATATGGATGTATTGAAATACAGAGCAGAAGCGGAGTATCTTTCCGGTGATTATCAGGCGGCTGTCGGCTCCTATGATATTCTAATCAGGGTTGATGGCGAAAAACCGGAGTATTTAAACATGCGGAGTGCTTCTAAAGCCGGTGCAGGAGATAATGATGGTGCCATAGCTGATTACAACCGAAGCAGAGAACTTGACCCGGACAGCACAGCGCCTGGAAGGATGAATGCTCTTATGGCAGCAGGTGCAGCTATGGAAAAGGCAGGATCTCCATCGGATGCAATGACTCTCTATGAAGGCGCAGCCGCCACGGGAGAGGCAGGCCCCATGATTTACAACCGAATGGGATTATGCAGGATGGCGGAAAAAGACTGGGATGGAGCACTGGAGGCATTTCAAAAGGGGTTAGCAGCACCGGAAGCGTCAAAAGTACCGGAGCTGTTGTTTAACACCGCTGTTGTTTATGAGCGGAAGGGAGAGTTTAAGAAGGCTCTGGACACCATGGAGCAATATGTTTCTGTACATGGACCGGATGAAGAAGCACAACGGGAAATTACATTTTTGGAGTCAAGATAGGTTGGAGAGGGAATGGCAGAACTGATCGAGTTAAAAGAGATAGAAGAAAAGGTTATTTTAACAGCAGTAAGTACGGGAGACGGCACAGATGTGAGCGCATCCTTAGATGAACTGGAAGAGCTGGTTAAGACAGCGGGTGCCGTTACTGTGGATAAGGTCATTCAGAACCGGGAGAGGATTCATCCCGGAACTTATCTTGGAAAAGGTAAGATTGAAGAGATCCGGGAAAGAATCTTTGAACTTGGAGCAACAGGAGTGGTCTGTGACGATGAGCTTTCACCTGCCCAGATGCGCAATTTAGAGGATGCCCTGCAGATAAAGGTGATGGACCGGACCATGGTCATTCTGGATATATTTGCTGCAAGAGCTACCACAAGAGAGGGAAAGATCCAGGTGGAACTTGCCCAGTTAAAATATCGTTCCGCAAGACTGGTAGGCTTAAGAAGTTCGTTATCCAGACTCGGCGGAGGAATTGGAACCAGAGGGCCTGGTGAGAAGAAGCTGGAGATTGACCGAAGGCTGATTCATGACCGGATCAGTGTTCTGAAAGCGGATTTAGAGGATGTAAAGCGCCACAGAGAGGTGGCAAGACAGCAGAGGGATAAAAATCACATGCCTGTGGCTGCCATAGTGGGCTATACCAATGCAGGTAAATCCACGCTGTTAAACCGGTTAACCGGTGCCGGAATTCTGGCGGAGGACAAGCTGTTTGCAACGCTGGACCCCACAACAAGGAACTTAAGCCTGCCGGGCGGCCAGCAGATTCTTTTAACCGATACGGTTGGGTTTATTAGAAAACTGCCCCATCATCTGATTGAAGCATTTAAAAGCACGCTGGAAGAGGCTAAATACAGCGATATTATTCTTCATGTGGTGGATTGCTCCAATCCTCAGATGGAAATCCAGATGCATGTGGTATACGAGACACTGCGGGAGCTGGGTGTAACGGATAAGGTAATGGTTACGGTTTTTAATAAAATCGATGCTTTAAGACCGGATACTACGCTTAAGGACATCTCATCGGATTATCAGGTCCGGATCTCCGCGCGTACAGGAGAAGGGATAGATGAACTGGAGAACCTGATTGAATCCATATTAAGAAGCAGAAGGATTTATTTGGAGAAGGTTTACTCCTATAATGACGCGGGAAAGATCCAGCAGATCCGTAAATACGGCCAGCTTTTAAAAGAAGAATACCAGGAAGACGGAATACTGGTGAATGCTTATGTACCGGCAGAATTATTTGCAGGTCTGGCAGGCAGCCAGGAATTTTCTGACGAATGACAAAAACACAATATGTAGATTTTGAGATAAAATCAAAATCCACATATTGTGTTTTCTTTTTTCTTCTGCTATAATACGTTTGTATGCTAAAAAAAGTCGTGACGGTTTTTGTGAAAGGAGTAAAGGTTTGATGATCCAGGTAGTGAAAAGAGATGGGGAAGAAGCTGAATTTAGTTTGGGGAAGATCACGGAAGCCATTAAGAAAGCATTTAAGGCAACCGGAAAGGAGTATAACAACGAAATTTTAGAACTTCTGTCTCTGCGGGTGACTGCAGATTTCCAGGAGAAAATGAATGAAGGTAAGATTACGGTGGAACAGATCCAGGACAGCGTGGAGCATGTGCTGGAGCACGCGGGATATACGGATGTAGCCAAGGCTTACATATTATATAGAAAACAGCGGGAAAAGATACGGAATATGAAAAACACCATCCTGGATTATAAAGATGTGGTGAACAGCTATGTTAAAGTTGAGGACTGGCGTGTAAAGGAAAACTCAACGGTAACTTATTCCGTAGGAGGGCTGATCTTAAGCAATTCCGGTGCAGTAACGGCAAATTACTGGCTGTCAGAGATCTATGATCATGAGATAGCGGAGGCACACAGGAATGCGGATATTCATATCCACGATTTGTCCATGCTTACCGGATACTGTGCAGGCTGGTCATTAAAACAGCTGCTTTTAGAGGGGCTGGGAGGAATCCCTGGAAAGATTACCTCATCTCCTGCCAGGCATTTATCTGTACTCTGCAACCAGATGGTTAACTTTCTTGGAATTATGCAGAATGAATGGGCAGGCGCCCAGGCATTTTCATCCTTTGACACCTATCTGGCACCTTTCGTAAAGAGTGACCAGTTATCTTATCCGGAAGTAAAAAAGTGCATCGAATCCTTTATTTATGGTGTGAACACTCCCAGCCGCTGGGGCACCCAGGCACCATTTTCCAATATTACTCTGGACTGGACTGTTCCGTCTGATATGGCAGAACTGAATGCCATTGTAGGCGGAAAAGAGATGGCTTTCAAATATAAGGACTGCAAAAAAGAGATGGACATGGTCAATAAGGCATTTATTGAAACCATGATTGAGGGAGATGCCAACGGAAGAGGATTTCAGTATCCAATTCCCACCTATTCCATAACCAAAGATTTTGACTGGAGTGATACAGAGAACAACCGCCTGCTGTTTGAAATGACCTCCAAATACGGAACTCCTTATTTTTCCAATTATATCAACAGCGATATGGAGCCCAGCGATGTAAGAAGCATGTGCTGCCGTCTCAGACTGGATTTAAGAGAGTTAAGAAGAAAGACCGGAGGTTTCTTCGGATCAGGAGAGAGTACAGGGTCTGTTGGCGTGGTAACCATTAATATGCCGAGAATTGCTTATTTGTCGAAAGATGAAGCGGATTTTTACAAACGTCTTAACCGCATGATGGATTTGTCAGCCAGATCCTTAAGGACCAAGAGAGAGGTTATTACAAAGCTGTTGGATCAGGGGCTGTATCCTTATACAAAGCGTTATCTGGGAAGCTTTGAAAATCACTTTTCCACCATTGGACTGATCGGCATGAATGAGGTTGGTTTAAATGCAAAATGGCTTGGGAAAGACTTAACCGATACAAATACCCAGCAGTTTACCAAAACCGTTTTAAATCATATGAGGGAACGGCTTTCCGATTATCAGGAGATGTACGGAGATCTTTATAATCTGGAAGCGACTCCGGCAGAATCCACCACCTATCGTCTTGCCAAACACGACAGGAAGTATTATCCGGACATTAAAACAGCAGGTCATGAGGGAGATACCCCTTACTATACCAACAGTTCTCACCTTCCGGTGGATTACACAGCTGATATTTTTGATGCCCTGGACATTCAGGATGAGCTTCAGACACTTTATACATCCGGAACGGTATTTCATGCGTTCCTGGGTGAGAAGCTGCCTGACTGGGCGGCAGCCGCAAAGCTGGTTAAAACCATAGCGGATCATTATAAGCTGCCTTACTACACTCTGTCTCCGACCTATTCCATCTGTGCAGAGCATGGATATCTGGCAGGAGAGCATAGTGTCTGCCCGGTGTGCGGTAAGAAAGCGGAGGTTTACAGCCGGATTACCGGCTATTACCGCCCGGTACAAAACTGGAATGAAGGAAAGACTCAGGAGTATAAAAACCGTACTACCTACAATGTCTCCGGCTCCGTTTTAAAAAACGGCGCTCAGGAGCAAAGGTCAGAAAAGGGAACGGACAAGAAGCCGGAGATGCCGTCAGGAGCTTATCTGTTTACCACAAAGACCTGCCCCAACTGCAGGCTGGCAAAGCAGTTCCTTAAAAATGTAGATTATGAAACAGTGGATGCAGAAGAGAATGCGGAACTGGCTCATAAGCTGGGAATTATGCAGGCCCCCACTCTTGTAGTAGTAAAGGATGGGCTGATTCAGAAGATCACCAATGCCTCTGATATCCGTAAATTTGCAGAAAGCATCCCATGCTGATTTTGTGTCACGTCTATGGCTTATGTACCAATATATGGTAGTCAGTCAAAAGATTCTGTGCTATAATAGTACGGAATCTTTTGATGTTTCAGACAGAAAGGGGCATATCAGATGGAATATGAGAATACGTGGGTCCTGTTTGGGGAGATGGGAGCAGTAGCCAGAAAGAATATTGAAGCAGAACATCACTATATCAGCCTGCAGATACAGACACATGGAGATGGTGCTTTTACACTGGTGATTGAGGCTGGAATTGAAGCGGTATCCGTAGAGCTTCAGTCGAAGGCACTGGAAGAAGCTTTACAGGAAGCTGATGGATTTTCAAGAGATTACTTTCGTGACAAGGCCCGCCTGTTTGAAGAGATAGCGGACCGGATCTGACAGATAAATTCAAAAATCCGTTGGATTGCAGCGCAGGTTCTGCTGCTGCAATCCAACGGATTTTTATGGTGATACGGCTTTGTCAGTCTTCCATTCCCTCCAGACGCTTCTGTTCCTCCACAAGATCGGCAAGCGTGATGTTATCTACCACGTCGGAGATGGCCTGATCCAGCTTTTTAAAGACCATCATGCTGGCACATGTATCGGCTCTGCTGCAGGAGTTAACTTCTTCCTCCATACAGGATACGGGAACCAGACTGCCTTCTGCAAGGCGCAGAATCATGCCCACCGTGTATTCGGAAGGGTCTTTTGTAAGATAATAGCCTCCCTGAGCGCCTCTCCGGCTTTTCACGTATCCGGCACGGCTTAGAATAGTAACAATCTGCTCTAAGTACTTATCAGATATGTCCTGCCGCTCTGCAACATGGTTAATCTTCGTGCATTCACCTGGCTGAAGGGCAAACTCAATCATCATTCGGAGCGCATAACGTCCCTTGGTAGAAAATTTCATCAAAATAAATCCCCCCCTGATTATTCTTATCTGTTTAGTAGGATATTAGAGTATTTTACACGATCAGGATTAAAAAGTAAACCTTAAATTATCCGGCTTCCAAATTGTCGAAAAAGGATGTATACTAATATTCATTGGGAGAATGGAAAAAAGTAGGAGGATTATTTGTGAGTAAAAAATTGCATACAACTCAGGTGATCATGACAGAAGGCGTAATATGGAGACAGCTTCTTGCTTTTTCTCTGCCTCTCCTGGTTGGAAATTTATTTCAGCAGCTCTATAATACAGTGGATTCTGTAGTAGTAGGCAACTTTATCGGCAGTGATGCACTGGCAGCCGTCGGTTCCAGCAATTCCCTGATTAACTTGATTATCGGTATGTTTATGGGGATTGGTACTGGAGCCGGAGTCATTATATCCCAGTATTATGGTGCCGGAGAAAAGCAGAAGCTGCATTGGGCGGTGCACACAACCATGGCATTAAGCATCGTGGGAGGTCTGATCCTGATCGTGCTGGGCGTTATTTTATCCCCCCTCATTCTCGTTTTAATGGGGACACCTCAATCGGTTTTGTCAGCCTCTGCTGTATATCTGCGGATTTTTTTCTGCGGCTCTTTGTTTAATCTGGTATATAATATGGGTTCGGGTGTTCTCAGAGCTGTGGGGGACTCCAAACGTCCTCTTATCTATCTGTGCATTTCCTCTGTCATTAATATAGTACTTGATCTTGCGTTTGTAGTTGTTTTTCAGATGGGAACGGCAGGGGTGGGATATGCAACAGTGGCAGCCCAGGGGGTATCAGCGCTCCTCACAGTCAGGGCACTGGTTCATACAGATGATATATACCGTCTGGAACTGAGTAAAATAAAAATTGACCGGCGCATGATGGCCCGTGTTTTAAAAATCGGAATTCCAAGCGGCATACAGCAGTCGATTATTTCCCTTTCCAACGTAATCGTTCAGGCTAATGTCAACAGCTTCGGTGCAGCGGCCATGGCAGGATTTGGTTCCTATAGCAAGATTGACGGCTTTGCCATGCTTCCCCTTCAGAGCTTCTGCATGGCAGCAACCACATTTACCGGGCAGAATATCGGTGCAAAAAAGTCCAGACGTGTGAAACAGGGGGTTTTTCAGGGGCTTGTCATCAGTATGATTTATACCATTCTTATTTCCATCATTCTTTATCTGAATGCGGAGCGTATTTTAAGAATATTTTCCCCGGACCAGGATGTAATCGCATACGGATATACGTCCATGCTGATTCTGCTTCCGTTTTACTGGACGATGGCCATACACCAGATCTTAATGGGAAGCATCCGGGGGAGCGGCAGAACCATGGCCTCCATGCTGATCGGAGTGGGAAACATGTGTATTCTGCGAATGATTTATATAAATTTACTGGTACCATTTTTCCCCAGTTTTGAAGCGGTGATGTGGTGTTATCCTATAACATGGCTTACTACCATGGGAATGGACTGTATCTATGCATGGAAAGCAAAATGGATACCAAAAGGGAAAGAAGAACAGATAGGAGAAAAAAGTCAATGAAACATGGATATATCAGGGTTGCGGCTGCAACCCCCGACGTAAAAGTTGCAGATCCCCGGTTTAACAGAGAGAATATTGTGAAACTCATCAGGGAAGGTGTGGAAAGAAAGACAAAAATCATAGTGTTTCCGGAACTTTGTCTCACTGCTTATACCTGCGGAGATTTATTCGGACAGGATGCTCTGCTTGCCAGCGCAAAAGAAGAGTTAAAGGTGATTGCAAAAGAGACAGAGGGCAGTGATGTACTTGTGTTTGTGGGACTGCCCTGGGAACGGGACGGGAAGCTTTACAATACGGCTGCGGCAGTGCAAAGCGGAAAGGTACTTGGACTTATCCCGAAAACAAATCTGCCTAACTATTCTGAATTTTATGAAATGCGGTATTTTGAGCCGGGAAACTCAAAACCGGTCATGATAACCTGGGAAGGATATGAGATTCCCATGGGAACTGATCTGCTCTTTGTCTGTAAAGAGATTCCCGGATTAGTGATCGGAACGGAAATCTGCGAGGACGCATGGGTTCCGAATCCGCCTTCTATCCGCCATGCAGTTGCGGGAGCTACCGTCATTGTAAACTGTTCAGCAAGTGACGAGACGACTGGGAAGGATCTTTACAGAAGAAGTCTGATTACAGGACATTCTGCCAGTCTGGTCTGCGGCTATATTTATACCAATGCAGGGGAAGGGGAGTCCACCCAGGATCTGGTGTTCGGAGGGCAGAATTTAATCGCTGAGAACGGACTTCTGCTTGCGGAATCGAAGCGTTTCGGCAATGAGACTGTTTACGCAGATATGGATCTGGAACGTCTCATTCATGAACGGAGACGAATGACCACGTTTCCGGCACCGGACAGAGAACATTATCTGATGATTCCATTTTCCATGAAACAGGAAGAGCTGGATTTAAAAAGAAGGATAGATCCAAGACCTTTCGTTCCGGATGGAGCGGCAGAGCGAAACCGCAGATGTGAGGAGATTCTTTCCATTCAGGCGATGGGGTTAAAAAAGAGACTGGCGCATACAGGCTGCAGGGATGCAGTCATTGGTATTTCCGGAGGCCTTGATTCCACTCTTGCTCTTTTAGTGACTGCCCGGGCATTTGATATGCTTGGAATTCCAAGAAATCAGATTCATGCAGTGACCATGCCCTGTTTTGGCACCACAGACCGTACTTATCAGAACGCCTGCCTTCTGACGGAAAAGCTGGAGGCAGAATTAACAGAAGTAAATATCAGGGAAGCGGTATCCATTCATTTCCGGGATATCGGCCATGATCCTGATCAGCACGATGTTACCTATGAAAATTCCCAGGCAAGGGAACGGACCCAGATTCTCATGGATCTTGCCAACCGTTTCGGAGGTCTTGTCATCGGTACCGGAGATATGTCTGAGCTGGCTCTCGGCTGGGCTACCTACAACGGTGATCACATGTCCATGTATGGAGTCAATGCATCGGTTCCAAAGACTCTGGTCCGCCATCTGGTCCGCTACTATGCGGATACCTGTGAGGAGGAAGCTTTAAAGAAAGTGCTCTTAGATGTTCTTGATACGCCTGTAAGTCCGGAGCTGCTGCCTCCAAAGGATGGGAAGATCGCCCAGAAGACAGAAGATCTTGTGGGACCATATGAGCTTCATGATTTCTTCCTCTATCAGATTTTAAGATTCGGGACACGTCCTTTAAAGGTATACCGGATGGCAGTCTCTGCCTTTGAAACGCAATACGAGCCGGAGGTTATTTTAAAGTGGCTGAAGGTATTTTACAGAAGATTTTTCAGCCAGCAGTTTAAACGTTCCTGCATGCCGGACGGACCAAAGGTAGGTTCTGTCGCAGTATCTCCAAGAGGGGATTTACGTATGCCCAGTGACGCAGTAAGCCGCTTATGGCTGGAAGAACTGGAAAATTTATAAAGAGAGGTACCATATGATAACCAGCAGTGCCAACGGGAAAGTAAAACAGGTGATGAACCTGATAAAGAAAGCAAAGGCCAGAAATGACAGCGGATTATTCGTGGCAGAAGGCCTTCGCATATTTAAGGAGATTCCGCCGGAGTTAATTGACAGCGTATTTGTTTCGGAAAGCTTTTTAAAGGAGAATGAGCAGAGACGGCTGATGGGTGGGTTAAAGTATGAGGTTCTTACAGAAGAGGTCTTTTCTGTGATGTCAGACACCAGGACACCCCAGGGCATACTCGCTCTTGTAAAACAGCATTCTTATACTCCGGAGGATCTTATCCGTGCTCCTGGACCTGCCTTTTTACTGATTCTTGAAACAATACAGGATCCTGGAAATTTAGGTACGATCATAAGGGCAGGTGAAGGCGCAGGCATCACCGGAGTGCTGATGAACAGCACCACTGCGGATATCTACAATCCCAAGGTAATCCGTTCCACAATGGGATCTGTTTTCCGGGTTCCTTTTGCCTATACAAATGATTTAACCGCCTCCATTCTTCAGTTAAAAGAGCGGGGAATTAAGTTATATGCAGCCCATTTAGATGGCAGGAATAATTATGAAAAAGAAGATTATACTGTTGATACAGGGTTTTTAATTGGAAATGAAGCCAATGGTCTTTCAGAAGATACGGCAAAGCTGGCGGATGCATATATTAAGATCCCCATGATGGGGAGGGTGGAATCCCTGAATGCGGCAGTGGCTGCTTCTGTGCTTATGTTTGAGACTGCGAGACAGCGCAGAGAGCAGAGTTTATAAAAAAATAAGTCTTTTTTACAGCGGGAATGTTGAGAAATGCCCGAACATATAGTATGATAGTGTCAACGGATAGATTCGCCGTGATGCTTTGCCTATCATGGCAGGGAAGGGGAATGAGATAATGGCAGCGATCTATTGGCTTATAGCTTTTGTAGTGCTCCTTGGAATTGAAGCAGCGACGATGGCGCTTACTACCATCTGGTTTGCAGGCGGGGCACTGGTTGCATTTGTGCTTGCATTATTCGGCGTTAATACGCAGGTGCAGCTTGCAGTGTTTGTAATTGTATCTTTTGTACTTTTATTTTTTACCAGACCCTTTGCCTTAAGATATGTAAACCGGTATACCGTAAAAACCAATACAGAAAGCCTGATTGGTAAATATGCCAGGGTTACAGCAGAGATTAATAACCTGGAAGGAAAAGGAGCCGCAGTTTTAAACGGACAGGAATGGACTGCCAGGGCATTGGAAGATGAAAGCATTTATCCGGTGGGAGTCATGGTGGAAGTAAAGGACATCAGGGGAGTAAAGCTGATTGTAAGCAGGAAACAGGAGGAATTATAAGATGGGAGCAATTGGATTTTCAGCAGTTATTATTATTTTGATTATTATTCTGGCAGTACTGGCATCCTGCGTGAGAATTGTTCCGCAGGCGAATGCGCTTGTTGTGGAGCGTCTGGGAGCATTTCTTGAGACATGGTCAGTAGGTGTGCACATTAAGCTGCCTTTTCTTGACCGTGTGGCAAAAAGAGTGAATTTAAAGGAACAGGTAGCGGATTTTCCGCCCCAGCCGGTTATTACCAAGGATAACGTTACCATGAGAATTGATACAGTCGTGTTCTTTCAGATCACAGATCCAAAGCTTTATGCCTATGGAGTGGAAAACCCGATTATGGCTATTGAGAATTTAACAGCGACAACTCTTCGTAATATCATTGGTGATTTGGAGCTTGACCAGACTCTTACCTCCAGAGAGACTATTAATGCAAAGATGAGAGAGATTCTTGATATTGCAACAGATCCATGGGGAATCAAAGTAAACCGTGTGGAGCTGAAGAATATTATGCCTCCGGCAGCCATTCAGGATGCCATGGAAAAACAGATGAAAGCGGAACGTGAACGACGGGAAGCGATCTTAAGGGCAGAAGGAGAGAAGAAGTCAACGGTTCTTGTGGCAGAAGGTAAAAAGGAATCTGCAATTCTTGATGCTGAGGCTGAAAAACAGGCTGCGATTCTTCGGGCAGAAGCCGAAAAGGAAAAGAGAATCCGTGAGGCAGAAGGTCAGGCAGAAGCCACTTTAAAGATTCAGCAGGCGAATGCAGATGGTATCCGCATGATAAAAGAAGCAGGAGCGGACAGGGCTGTTCTTGTTATAAAAAGTCTGGAAGCATTCAAGGCTGCAGCTGACGGCAAGGCAACCAAAATCATTATTCCCTCTGAGATTCAGGGGCTTGCAGGACTTGTTTCTTCCATTACGGAGATACCCAAAGAATGAGTTAACCGCAGCAGATGTCATATGACTTCTTGCTGCGGTTTTTGCAGACACAGGCAGAGTTTGGGAGGTTTACATGGAACTTAAACTGGATTTGGAGCGGGAATATGGGCTTGTTCTGGAAGGCGGAGGTGCCAAAGGTGCATATCAGATCGGGGCATGGAAGGCTCTTAAGGAAGCGGAAGTGAAGATAAGGGGAGTCGCAGGAGCCTCTGTAGGCTCTTTGAACGGTGCTCTGATCTGCATGGATGACTTGGAGCGGGCTGAGGAGATCTGGAAAAACATTGATTATTCCCAGGTGATGTCAGTGAGCAATGAAACCATGGAAGCGTTGAAAAAAAAGGATTTTAAATCCCTGAATTTACAGGAACTGATTGCCAAAGGCTTCCAGCTTGTAAAAGAAGGCGGATTTGATATCACTCCCCTGAAGAATTTAATAGCGGATGTGGTGGGGGACGAAGAGAAAATCTTAAACTCAGACAGAGAGCTGTATTCCATTACCTATTCCGTGTCCGACCGCAAAGAGCTGGTGGTTGATTTGAGAAAAGGGGAGATGGGCACAGTAAAGGATATACTTTTGGCAAGCGCTTATTTTCTGGCTTTTAAAAATGAGAAGCTGGGCGGAAAAAGGTATATGGATGGCGGCGGGTTTAACAATGTTCCGTTAGATGTTCTGATTGATCATGGTTATGAGGATATTATTGTGATCCGGATTTATGGCTGGGGATTTGACAAGGAACGGGTGGTTAAGATACCGGACGGTATTAAAGTCTACCACATCGCTCCAAGACAGGATCTTGGAGGAATCCTGGAATTCGATAAAAAACAGGCAAGAAAGAATTTAACACTTGGATATTACGATGCCAAGCGGTTCTTATATGACCTCGCCGGACGAATCTATTATATTGATGCACCAAAGACCGAACCCTATTACTTTGATAAAATGATGTCGGAGATGGAACTCTTAAAGCTGTATAGGAAGGATATAATAGGAGCGGACGGACTGGAGGCGCTGACCGGTTACCGGGCGTTTACTGAAACGCTTTTTCCAAAGCTTGCGGCAGAATTTAAATTGAAAGAAGGCTGGGATTATAAGGATATGTATCTGGGCCTTCTGGAGGATCTTGCTAAGCGGTTAAAGGTGAAGCGTTTCCGGATCTATACCGTGGAAGAGCTGCTTTTAGAGATACGCAGAAAGATTCATATGCTGGGAGCAGATGCTTCCTTTTAGCTTATTTGTATTTAAAAAAAAATAGCTTGCATGAATATTCACTATATACTATAATAATGTATAAAAATACAACAAGCGGAGGATATCATATGAATCTGAAGGGAAAAAATTTTATCACATTAAAGGATTATACACCGGAAGAGATTCAGTACTTACTGGATCTGTCAGCAGATTTAAAGGCGAAAAAGAAGCAGGGGATTACTGGAAACTCTTTAAAAGGGAAAAACATCGCCCTCATTTTTGAGAAACCGTCTACCCGCACCAGATGTGCCTTTGTGGTTGCCGCAGTGGATGAGGGAGCCCATCCGGAATATCTGGGAAAGGATGACATACAGCTTGGTCATAAAGAAAGTGTAGAGGATACAGCAAGGGTTCTGGGCAGAATGTTTGACGGCATTGAATTCCGCGGTTTTAAACATAAAACGGTGGAGCTTCTGGCTGAATATGCAGGTGTACCCGTATGGAACGGTCTGACAGAGGATTATCACCCCACACAGATTCTTGCAGATTTACTGACTATAAAAGAGCATTTTGGATATTTAAAAGGGCTGAAGTTTGTTTATGCAGGAGACGGGCGCAATAATATGGCTAACAGCCTGATGATTGGCATGAGCAAGATGGGAGTACATTTTACCATTCTGGCACCGGAATGCCTCTGGCCCAATAAGGAACTGACAGAACTTTGCCAGGGTTATGCAGACTTAAGCGGAAGCACCATTACACTGACGGAAGACAGTGAGAAGGTGAAGGACGCAGATATTATATACACTGATGTATGGTGCTCCATGGGAGAGGAAGAGAAGGCGGCAGAGCGTGTTGCACTCTTAAAGCCATATCAGGTGAATAAGGAACTGATGAATAAAACAGGGAAGGATACTACCATATTCATGCATTGCCTGCCGGCTGTAAAAGGCAACGAGGTGACTGAAGAGGTCTTTGAATCCGGCGTATCGGTAGTATTTGATGAAGCGGAAAACAGGATGCATACCATTAAGGCAGTGATGGTTGCAACGTTAGGAGAGTAGAAATGTATTTACAGGAACGAGGAAAAAATTTGAGAAATGCTTCCATGATGGTGGATCTTGCCCATATTGTGGTAGGAATCTTAATTGTGGTACTTGCGGTTATTTCTTTTTTGAATCCGGAAGACAATATGCTGATGTTCCCGGTTATATTTTTTCTGGCAGGGGCTTTGAATTTCATTAACGGAATTTATAAAATAAGGCTCAGCGGCAGAGAAAAGCGGAAAAAAGCGGCAGGAGGCGCCTCCGTACTTGCAGGCTGCCTGCTGTTTGCTCTTGCAGTGATCAGTGCTGTAAGCATCTGGTGGGGGTGAAGGGCTTGAAAACCGAGATTTTAAAGCTATTAAAGGAAAGTGATGAATATATATCCGGTCAGGAAATATGCCAGCGGTTTCATGTTTCCAGAACAGCTGTATGGAAAGTGATCCGCCAGCTTCAGGAAGAAGGATATCAAATTGAAGCGGTGCGAAATAAGGGATACCATTTACTCGATTCCTGTGATATAATGACGAAAACAGAGATAGAAAGCTGTATAAAAGGACGCTTCGGACAAATTGTTGATTTCCATGATTCCATTGATTCCACAAATTTAAGAGCCAGGCGTCTGGCAGAGGAAGGCGCCGGAAGTGAGACACTTGTGGCTGCAGATGCTCAGGAGGCGGGAAGAGGCAGAAGAGGCCGCAGCTGGGTTTCTCCCCCGGGAAAGAATATATTTATGAGTCTTATTTTAAGACCGGATATTCTGCCTGCAAAAGCTTCCATGCTGACGCTGGTGGCTGCATTGGCTGTCCGAGACGGAATTGAGATCATAACCGGGCTTACACCGGTTATTAAGTGGCCGAACGACATTGTCTCCAGCGGAAAGAAGCTGTGCGGAATTTTAACAGAGATGAGTGCGGAGCTGGAGGGAATCCATTATGTGGTAGTGGGCATCGGAATCAATGCCAATATGGAAGAATTCCCCCCGGAAGTCAGTGATACAGCGACATCTCTGCTTCTTGAGACAGGGAAAAGGGTAGTGAGAAGTCAGCTGATTGCCTCTGTTTTAGAAGCATTTGAGCATTACTATGAAGAATTTATCAGCCAGGGTGATTTATCCGGGCTGATAAGTGTCTATAATAAGAATATGGTCAATGCAGGAAAGGAAGTCAGAATTCTGGATCCATCAGGTGAATACAGAGGGAGAGCTCTGGGAATCAATAAAACAGGAGAGCTTCTTGTAGAAATGCCGGATGGGGAGGTCAGACATGTGATCTCAGGAGAAGTGTCTGTCCGGGGAATTTATGGATATGTATAATGAAGCATTCCCTATATGATAAATTACAGGTCTTAGAGCCGGCCGGTCAGGTTATGGACAAGGAAGAACGGTTAAGGGCAGCCGGCCGCCCTCTGCTTTCATGGTATCACGAACACAGAAGAATCCTTCCGTGGCGTGAGAGACCGGAACCTTACCGAGTGTGGATATCGGAAATCATGCTTCAGCAGACGAGAGTGGAAGCGGTAAAACCGTATTTTGACCGTTTTATGGAAGCCCTGCCTGGAGTGGGAGCCCTGGCTGAAGTGACAGAGGACCGTCTCTTAAAACTCTGGGAAGGATTAGGCTATTACAGCAGAGCAAGGAATTTAAAAAAAGCGGCAGAGCTTCTTGTAGAGAAGTACGGAGGAGAACTTCCGTCATCCTATGAGGAGCTTAAAACACTTCCGGGTATTGGGTCCTATACAGCTGGAGCCATTGCCTCCATTGCCTTTCAGCTTCCGGTTCCTGCAGTAGATGGCAATGTACTGCGGGTAATATCAAGAATGACAGGGAGTATGGAGGATATCACAAAGCAGTCTGTAAAGAAAGCCATGGAAGAGCTGGTAAAAAATGTTATGCCAAAGGAAGATCCAGGCTCCTATAATCAGGCACTTATTGAGGTGGGGGCGATTGTGTGCGTTCCGAATGGAGCACCTTTATGCAGCAGCTGTCCCCTTTTCTCCTTATGCATAGCCAGAGAGAAAGAACTTACCGGAGTTATACCGGTTAAAGCCCCTAAAAAAGCCCGCAGAACAGAATACAGAACCATTCTTATCCTGACAATGGACGGGCGTGTGGCTATCCGCAAAAGAGACGGTACAGGGCTTCTGGCCTCTCTTTATGAACTGCCGGGGCTGGACGGGGTGGTTCCCCAGGAGCTGATTAAAAGAACACTTGGTATTAAAGAGGCGAAGATTACACCCCTCCCCGAGACGAAACATATTTTCAGCCATGTGGAATGGCATATGACTGGCTTTCGCGTGGAGCTTACAGAAGTACCGGAAGGTGACTATTTGTGGGTTACTCCGGAAGAGATGAATAAAACTTATTCCCTGCCTGGGGCATTTAAGGCGTATACAAAGTTGATTAGGTGATAATAATGAAGAAGATGCTTTTTATATTTAATCCGCGATCCGGAAAGGCCCAGATCAGAAACAAGCTGGTGGATATTCTGGATATTTTTACAAAGGCCGGTTATGAGCTGACGGTACATGTAACCCAGAGACAGGGAGATGCCATGGAGGCAGCTTTCCACTATGGAAAAAATAAGGATCTGGTTGTATGCAGCGGCGGTGACGGAACTTTAAATGAAACCATCAGCGGTTTGATGAAGCTCCCGCAGTATCCGGATCTTGGTTATATTCCGGCAGGCTCTACCAATGATTTTGCTTCCAGTTTAAAAATCTCCAAAGATATGTTAAAAGCAGCGGCAGCAGCTGTTTCCGGGCATGCTTATCCCATAGATATCGGTGGTTTCTGCGATGATAAATATTTTATTTATATCGCTGCGTTCGGAGCTTTTACGGAGGTTTCCTATCTGACTCCTCAGGATAAAAAGAATGTTCTGGGGCATCAGGCCTATATGCTTGAGGGAATGAAGAGTCTGACATCCATTAAATCTTACTCCATGCGGATTGAATGTGAAGAGATCATGCTGGAAGGCGAATTCATCTTTGGAATGATTACCAATACCATCAGCGTGGGAGGCTTTAAAGGCCTTGTCACTCAGGATGTGGCTCTTGACGACGGTGAATTTGAAGTCCTTTTAATACGGTCACCAAAAACTGCTCTTGATTTTACCAATATCATTAATTATATGTTTTTAAAAGAAGAACCCAACGAATACGTCCATAAATTTCGGACACGGTCCTTGAAACTCATCTCCGATGAACCAATAGACTGGGTGCTTGACGGAGAATTCGGGGGTGCCAGAAGAGAAGTTTCTATCACAAACTTGGAGAAAAAAATCCGTATTATGAGAAAAAATCAGAAATAGCAACAAAACTACCTGTTTAGGAAGAAATATGTTGAAATATGGGTTCTGGTAGTATATAATGAAAAGTTGTGTGGGCTTTATGTATACTTCTTAGCGAAAGGACGTTATTAAGTGGAAAAAGATAATTTTTTAGATAAGCTGGGTAAACTTGTCGAACTTGCAAAGACAAAGCATAATGCTTTGGACGTTACAGAGATTAATAACTTCTTTATGGGAGAAGAGCTGACTGCAGAGCAGATGGATCAGATTTATACGTACCTGGAGAATCGCGGCGTTGACGTGATCCCGGTCATGGATGATTCCACCTTAACTGATGATGTGCTTATGGCAGATGACTTGCTCCTTGATGATGATCTTGACGACGGTTTTATTAAAGATGTAGATGAAGAAGATATTGATTTAGACGCCATTGATTTATTGGAAGGCATCGGCACAGAAGACCCTGTCCGCATGTATTTAAAAGAAATCGGCACAGTACCGCTCTTAAACGCAGAGGAAGAACTGCGTCTTGCAAAAAGAAAAGCGGATGGTGACGATGATGCCAAGGAGCGTCTGATTGAAGCCAATCTGCGTCTTGTTGTCAGCATTGCAAAACGTTATACAGGCCGCGGCATGAGTTTCCTGGATCTGGTACAGGAGGGAAACTTAGGTCTGATTAAGGGTGTTGAAAAATTTGATTATACCAAAGGCTATAAATTAAGTACATATGCTACTTGGTGGATTCGTCAGTCTGTAACCCGTGCATTAGCAGATCAGGCAAGAACGATCCGGGTTCCGGTGCATATGGTAGAGACAATTAATAAGATGTCCAAGATGCAGAGAAAACTAACACTTGAACTGGGATATGAGCCTTCTGTGGCAGAGCTTGCAGAAGCACTTGACATGTCTGAGGACAAGGTTATGGAGATCATGCAGATTGCCAGAGAGCCTGCATCCTTAGAGACTCCCATTGGTGAGGAAGATGATTCTAATTTAGGCGATTTTGTGGCTGATAATAATGTGGTAACACCGGAAGGCAACGTTGAGTCTGTCATGTTAAGAGAACATATCGACGCGCTTTTAGGTGATCTGAAGGAAAGAGAGCGTCAGGTAATTGTTCTGAGGTTCGGTTTGGAAGACGGACATCCGCGCACATTGGAAGAAGTGGGAAAAGAATTTAATGTTACCCGCGAACGTATCAGGCAGATTGAGGCTAAGGCACTTAGAAAGCTGAGAAATCCAGTTCGCAGCAAGCGAATCAGAGATTTCTTATAAGACACATAAAAGGCGCGGCTGGTACTGATCTGCGCCTTTTTGTCATTTCTGAAGACGGCAGGGAGGAAGACACCATGAACCCAAGGAATTATCAGAAGGAATTGGACCAGATCATAGAAGGATTAAAGGAGCAGAAAAAAGTTCCGAAACTGCTGATACACAGCTGCTGTGCTCCATGCAGCAGCTATGTATTGGAATATTTGTCCCAATATTTTGAAATTACTGTTTATTTTTACAATCCCAATATATATCCTCCAATGGAATATATAAGACGTGTGGAGGAACAGGGGCGTCTCATTGATGAGATGAAATTCGTTCATCCGGTTACCTTACAGACCGGCGCCTATGAACCGGGGGAGTTTTACCGGATCGTAGAAGGTCTTGAGAAGGAACCGGAAGGTGGATCACGATGTTTTCGCTGCTATGAGCTCCGCCTCCAGGAGGCCGCCAAGATAGCCCAGGCAGGCAGATTTGATTACTTTACAACAACCTTGTCCATAAGCCCCCTTAAAAATGCAGATAAGCTGAATGAGATTGGTGAAAAGCTTGGAAAAGAATACCGGGTTTCTTACCTTCCTTCTGATTTTAAAAAGAAAAACGGGTATAAGCGCTCCGTGGAGCTGTCAAAGGAACATGATCTTTACAGACAGGATTACTGTGGCTGCGTATTTTCTCAAAGAGAAAGGCAGGCAAAAGAATCTTCCTGCTGACAGTGGCCTTACTTTGGAAATTATATGAAAGACATGCCGGGTTTGTCTTGACACAAATTCGATATTGTAATAGAATTAACAGCGTGGAGTATAAAAATTTGAGGATAAAGGAGTGAACATTATGTTATCAAAATCACTGACTGTTGTAAATCCATCCGGACTTCATTTAAGACCGGCAGGCGTTCTGTCTCAGACAGCTATGAAATTTAAATCAGATATAATTATTGAATACGGAGAGAAGAGGATTGTTGCCAAGAGCGTATTAAACGTAATGGCAGCAGGAATCAAATGCGGCGCTCAGATCAATGTGATCTGCGACGGCGAGGACGAAGAAGCGGCAATGAAGACCATGACTGAAGCGATTGAGAGTGGTCTTGGGGAGATGTAATCCGTATCTTTTTATCGTATATAATTCGACTAAAGGCCCTGGAACGATGGTTCCGGGTCTTTTTTATATTTCCGCTGATTTTCTATTTGTTTCTCTGTTGTATGGAAATGTTTGAAAAGCAGTTAGAATGTAAGCAGTATCCATGAATCGGCTTAATAAAAAAATGAGCGCTTAATAATTATAAGTCTGAACTTAAAAAAATTAGAAATTTATGCCACCGGAGGAAAATCCGACTTTAATTGTGCTGAAACAATAAAATATAACGATATTTAGCATGAATAATCAGATACTAATATTATAGAAACTAAATAATCGAATTATCTGACAATATCAAAATAAAACACATTTACAAAGTGCGAAAAATGTAGTATTATCAACTAAAATTACTGTTACACTTTAGCACCTCAAAGCAGAGGAGCAGTCAGGAAAGGAAGAGATTATGGATAAGAGTTTACAATCCCCTAATAAAACAGGTAATCCGGGACTTTACGATCCCCGCTTCGAGCATGATAACTGCGGCATCGGTGCAGTGGCAAATATGAAAGGGATAAAGACCCATAAGACAGTGGAGCAGGCTCTCCATATCGTGGAAAATTTAGAGCACAGAGCAGGAAAAGATGCAGACGGCAAGACCGGTGACGGTGTTGGTATCATGCTTCAGATCTCTCACAAGTTCTTTAAGAAAGTAACCAGGCCGTTAAACATCGGGATTGGAGAAGAAAGAGAATATGGTGTGGGCATGTTTTTCTTTCCCCAGGATGAACTTGCCAGAAACCAGGCAAAGAAGATGTTTGAAATCATTGTACAGAAGGAAGGTCTTGAATTTCTGGGCTGGAGAGATGTACCCATTCATCCGGAACTGATTGGAGCAAAAGCAGTAGAACGTATGCCTTACATTGCGCAGGCGTTTATTAAGAAGCCTGCCGATATTAACAAAGGGCTGGATTTTGACCGGAAACTTTATGTGTCCAGACGTATTTTTGAGCAGAGCAATGATAATACCTATGTAGTATCATTGAGCAGCAGGACAATTGTTTATAAAGGAATGTTCCTTGTAAAAGAATTAAGACAGTTTTTTACAGACCTTCAGGATAAGGACTATGAATCAGCCATTGCAGTGGTTCATTCCCGCTTCAGCACCAACACCAATCCAAGCTGGATGAGAGCTCATCCGAACCGTCTGATCGTACATAACGGCGAGATCAACACCATTCGCGGAAATGTGGATAAGATGATGGCAAGGGAAGAAAACATGGAGTCTGAATTTTTCAGTAGCGACATGCATAAAGTTCTTCCTATTATAAACCAGGAAGGCTCTGACTCTGCCATGCTTGACAATGCGCTGGAATTTATGATGATGAGCGGTATGGATTTACCTCTGGCAGTCATGGTAACCATTCCTGCACCTTGGGAGCATGATAAATCCATGCCTCAGGAAATCAGGGATTTCTATCGTTACTACGCTACCATGATGGAGCCTTGGGATGGTCCTGCCTCCATCGTATTCAGTGACGGAGATCTGGTGGGAGCAGTTTTAGACCGTAACGGTCTGAGACCTTCCAGATACTATATAACCGATGATGACCATATGATTCTGGCATCTGAGGTAGGAGCAATTGACATCGAACAGAGCCATGTGGTGAAAAAGGAACGTCTCCGCCCTGGAAAGATGCTTTTAATCGATACGGTAAAGGGCTGTCTGATTACCGATGAAGAATTAAAGGAGTCTTATGCCCAGAGAAAGCCTTATGGCGAATGGCTGGATTCCAACTTAATCGAATTAAAGGATCTCCCTATTCCCAATAAAGGCGTACCAACCATGACCAGGGCCGACCGTGCAAGAATGCAGAAGACCTATGGTTATACTTATGAAGAATACAAAACCATGATTCTTCCTATGGCTTTAAACGGAGCAGAAGCTGTCTCAGCCATGGGTGCGGACAGTCCGCTGGCTGTATTAAGCAAGAAGCACCAGCCGCTTTTTAATTACTTTAAGCAGCTGTTTGCCCAGGTAACCAATCCGCCAATCGACTCCATTCGCGAGGAGATTGTGACTTCCACTACAGTTTATGTGGGAGAAGAAGGCAATATTTTAAAAGAAGAAGCGGAAAACTGCAAGATCTTAAAGGTAAATAATCCGATTCTGACCTGTACGGATTTACTGAAGATCAAACATATGAAGAGACCGGGATTTAAGGTAGAAGTAATTCCCATTACCTATTATAAGAATACGTCACTGGAAAAAGCCATTGACAGGCTGTTTTTAGAAGCGGACAGAGCTCACCGGGATGGGGCGAACATCATTATCCTGTCAGACCGTGATATTGATGAAAATCATGTGCCGATTCCATCCCTGCTGGCAGTTTCCGCGCTCCAGCAGCATCTGGTAAAAACAAAGAAAAGAACTTCAGTTGCCCTGATTCTGGAAAGCGGCGAGCCCAGGGAAGTTCATCATTTTGCCACACTTTTGGGATATGGAGCATGTGCGGTCAATCCATATCTGGCTCAGGAATCCATTCATAATTTAATTGATAACGGAATGCTTGATAAAGATTATTATGCAGCAGTGGAGGATTATAATTCTGCAGTTTTACATGGCATTGTCAAGATTGCCTCCAAAATGGGTATTTCTACCGTTCAGTCTTATCAGGGAGCCCAGATTTTTGAAGCCATCGGTATTTCAAAGAAAGTGGTTGATACGTATTTCACCGATACCGTGAGCCGGGTAGAGGGCATCAACTTAGAGGATATTGCCAATGATGTGGACACACTCCATTCAGCTGCATTTGATCCCCTTGGCCTTGATGTGGACTTAACCTTAGACAGCGTAGGCAGCCATAAGGAGAGAGCGGGACAGGAAGAGCATCTTTACAATCCCCGCACCATTCATTTGCTTCAGCAGGCAGCCAGAACAGGCAGCTATGAAACATTTAAGGAGTACACCCACGCTTTAACTGAGGAAGGCCAGATGGTCAATTTAAGAAGCCTTTTGGACTTGGATTATGGAAAGACCAAGGAAGTTCCTTTAGAAGAAGTGGAAAGCGTGGAATCCATTGTGAAACGTTTTAAAACAGGTGCCATGTCATATGGTTCCATTTCTCAGGAAGCTCACGAAGCTCTGGCAATTGCGATGAACCGGATCCACGGGAAATCAAACAGCGGAGAGGGCGGCGAAAGCCTGGAACGTCTGACAACAGGACCGGACGGAGTAAACCGCTGCTCTGCCATCAAACAGGTAGCTTCCGGGCGTTTTGGTGTGACTTCCAGATACTTAGTCAGTGCAAAAGAGATTCAGATTAAAATGGCACAGGGTGCAAAGCCTGGAGAAGGCGGTCAGCTTCCGGGACAGAAAGTTTATCCGTGGGTGGCCAAAACCAGACACTCAACAACGGGCGTAGGGTTAATTTCCCCGCCGCCTCACCATGATATCTATTCCATTGAGGATCTGGCCCAGTTAATTTATGATTTGAAGAATTCCAATACCAGTGCCAGAATTTCCGTTAAGCTGGTTTCAGAAGCAGGAGTCGGTACAGTAGCTGCCGGTGTTGCCAAGGCAGGTGCCCAGGTTATTTTAATCTCATCCTTTGACGGAGGAACCGGAGCTGCACCCAGAAACTCTATCTATAATGCGGGACTTCCATGGGAGCTTGGTGTGGCGGAAGCTCATCAGACTCTGATCATGAACGGACTTCGGGATAAGGTAATTCTGGAAACAGACGGAAAGCTGATGACTGGACGGGATGTAGCCATTGCCTGTATGCTGGGTGCCGAGGAATTCGGTTTTGCAACAGCACCCCTTGTAACATTAGGCTGTGTCATGATGAGAGTCTGCAACTTAGATACCTGCCCGGTTGGAGTTGCTACCCAGAACCCAGAGCTTCGCAAGCGCTTTAAGGGAAAACCGGAGTATGTTGTCAACTTCATGTATTTTATCGCAAGAGAGCTTCGGGAATACATGGCAAAGCTGGGAATCCGCACTGTGGATGAGCTGGTTGGAAGAACAGATCTCTTAAAGAAAAAAGATCAGATTTCCAATGAAAGAGCAAAGAAAGTTGATTTCTCCGCAATTTTAGGCAATCCATATGCCGGAGAAAAATTGGCGGGCTACGACAAAAAACTGATTTATGATTTTGAACTGGATAAAACCATCGATGAAAAGATCATTTTAAAGAAATTACGTCAGGCCCTTACGGCAGGTCAGAAGAAGGGACTTCAGATCGACGTTTCCAATACCGACCGTGCTTTGGGAACCATATTCGGATCAGAGATAACAAGGCTGTATCCGGAAGGACTTTCCGAGGATACCTTTACCATCAACTGTACAGGAAGCGGCGGTCAGAGCTTCGGTGCATTTATCCCCAGAGGTCTGACTTTGGAGCTTGTAGGAGACAGCAACGATTACTTTGGAAAGGGACTTTCCGGCGGCAAGCTGGTGGTTTATCCTCCTCAGGGTGTTAAATTTAAGGCGGAAGAGAACATTGTAATCGGTAATGTGGCTCTGTACGGCGCGACCAGCGGAAAAGCCTTTATCTGCGGTGTCGCAGGAGAACGTTTCTGCGTTAGAAACTCCGGCGCAACAGCAGTGGTGGAAGGTGTAGGCGATCACGGCTGTGAATATATGACAGGAGGACGCGTGGTTGTATTAGGTTCAACGGGCAAGAATTTTGCGGCTGGTATGAGCGGCGGAATTGCTTATGTATTAGATGAGAAGAGAGACTTGTACAAACGCCTGAATAAGGAAATGGTTTCTTTTGAAGAGGTTACCAATAAATACGATGTTCTGGAATTAAAGGATATGATTAAGGAACATGTGGCTTATACAAACTCCGCAAAGGGCAAGGAAATCCTCGACAACTTTGGAGAATATCTGCCTAAATTCAAGAAAATCATGCCTCATGACTACAGACGCATGATGAATACCATTGTTCAGATGGAAGAAAAGGGTTTAAGCAGCGAACAGGCACAGATTGAAGCATTTTATGCCAACACAAAGAAGTAAGGAGGAGCGAAAATGGGTAAGCCAACAGGATTTTTAGAATATAACAGAGAAACAGGAAGAACGGTAGATCCCAAAACCCGTTTAAAGAATTATAACGAGTTCCATCTGCCCCTTTCTGAAAAGGAACAAAAATGCCAGGGTGCGCGGTGCATGGACTGCGGTGTACCGTTTTGCCAGTCAGGAGTTATTTTAAATGGAATGGTTTCCGGCTGTCCCTTAAACAATTTAATACCGGAATGGAATGACCTTGTCTATTCCGGTACATGGCAGCAGGCATTTAACCGTTTAAAAAAGACCAACAGCTTTCCGGAATTTACCGCACGGGTATGTCCTGCTCCCTGTGAAGCAGCGTGTACCTGCGGATTAAACGGTGATCCGGTAGCCATTAAGGAAAATGAACATGCCATTATAGAACGCGCCTATGCCTCTGGAATTGCCGGTCCGAGACCTCCGAAAATCCGTACAGGAAAAAAGGTTGCGGTAATCGGATCCGGTCCTGCCGGTCTGGCAGCTGCAGACCAGTTAAATAAAAGGGGACACAGCGTAACTGTCCTGGAAAGAGAAGACCGTGCAGGCGGGCTGCTGATGTATGGAATTCCCAATATGAAGCTGGAAAAGCATGTAATTGACCGTAAGGTTGACATTATGAAGGCAGAGGGAATTGAATTTATTACCAGCGCTGATGTGGGAAAGAATCAGAAAGCCAAAGATCTTTTAAAGGATTATGACCGCATTATCCTTGCATGCGGAGCATCTAATCCCAGAGATTTAAATGTTCCGGGAAGAGATGCCCAGGGAATATACTTTGCTGTTGATTTCTTAAAATCCACAACAAAAAGCCTGTTAAATTCCGATCTGCAGGATAATCAGTATATATCAGCAAAGGGGAAACATATTATTGTGATTGGCGGCGGAGATACTGGTAATGACTGCGTGGGAACGTCCCTCCGCCATGGCTGTGCCTCTGTTACCCAGCTTGAGATGATGCCGAAGCTTCCTGAAACAAGGACTGAGGATAACTCCTGGCCGGAATGGCCGAAAGTGCTGAAAACTGATTACGGTCAGGAAGAAGCAATTGCTGTATTCGGAAAAGACCCCAGGGTATATCAGACTACAGTGAAGGAATTTATAAAGGATAAATCCGGCAAGCTGGTGAAAGCTGTTTTAATGAGTCTTGAGCCTAAAAAGGATGAGAAAACCGGACGGGTAAGCATGGAACCGGTAGCAGGCAGTGAGAAGGAAGTTCCGGCCGACTTAGTTCTTATCGCAGCAGGTTTCTTAGGAGCCCAGAATTACGTTGTGGATGCATTTGGCGTGAAGTTAAATGGAAGAAGCAACGTTGAAACAGAAGCGGGCAGATATAAGACCAATGTGGATAAGGTTTTTGTGGCAGGAGATATGCACAGAGGCCAGTCCCTTGTGGTATGGGCGATCAGGGAAGGCCGTGAAGTCGCAAAAGAAGTGGATATCAGCCTTATGGGCTATACAAATCTGGTATAATAAAAAGGAAGAGAGGCAGTTTTGTCTCTCTTCCTTTTTCGATGGTGCGCCTATGGGTGAAGTCCCGGGTGCGCAATACTTCGGTCCCGGCAGCAGCCCATGAATAATAGATGGTCTGTTAAATTGTTAATTTTAAATCAATTTATTGCAATAATTAAAGAATTAACAAGATGTATGTAAAAAAAATCAAGAATGCAACCAAAAATATTGAAAATAATGGAAGAATAAGTTATAATAAGTCAAAATTTAAAAGGAGGTAAATCTATGTATAATATTCTGATTGGTGGCGCTGCCGGACAAGGCATCGATACCACGGTCGCAATTCTGGAAAAACTGCTGAAACATTCCGGCTATTATATCTATACCACCAGAGATTTCATGTCCCGCGTGCGAGGCGGGCATAATTTTTCCCTGCTGCGTTTTGGGACGGAGGTAATAACCTCCCACAGCAATCGTCTGGATGGAATCATTGCCTTAAATGAGGAAACCATTGATTTACATAAGCATGAACTGACGGACAAAGGATTTATACTGTGTGACAGCAGCTTTGCTTATCCTGATGAAGATTCCAGAGTCATGAAGCTTCCTATGAATAAAATCGCAAAAGAGCTGGGGAATGTAAAGGCTTCTGCAAGCGTGGCGGCAGGTGCGGTATTGAAGCTATTCGGAGAGCCATTTACATATGTGGGGGAAGTTATGGCCAGTGTCATGAAGAAAGAGATCCTTGAGGTTAATGTAAAGGCGGCTGAGGCAGGGTATTCCAGTGTTGAAGCGAAGTTTAAGCATCTGGATGGCGGATATAAGGATTACATGCTTATTTCAGGCAGCGAGGCTCTGGGACTTGGTGCGGTGGCCGGAGGGCTTAAGTTTTATTCTGCCTATCCCATGTCTCCTTCCACAGCTGTTCTGGAATATCTGGCTTCTGTGGGAAATAAGGCAGGAATCGTGGTGGAGCAGGCAGAAGATGAGATAGCAGCGGTTAATATGGCATTAGGTGCTTCCTTTGCTGGCGCAAGGGCCATGACGGGGACCAGCGGAGGCGGTTTCTGTCTGAAGGTGGAGGCACTGGGATTTTCCGGTATTGCCGAGATTCCGCTGGTAGCCGTAGATGTACAGAGACCAGGTCCGGCGACAGGTCTGCCTACACGTACAGAACAAAGCGATTTAAAGTTCGTTATTTCTGCATCACAAGGGGAATTTCCAAGACTGGTCATTGCCTTAAGAAATCATGAGGATGCTTTTTATCAGACTTTCCGGGCACTCAACCTGGCGGAAAAATACCAGATTCCAGTCATACTGCTCAGCGATCAGTATCTTGGGGATGCAACGGCCTGTGTGAAGCCCTTTGATATATCCGGACTGGAACTGATCAGACCTGCACGGGAAGCGAAAGGGGAGTATCTGCGTTATAAGATAACGGAAGATGGCATCTCTCCCAGGCTTATCCCGGGACTGACCAGCCATGTTGTGGCCGCTGACAGTGATGAGCATGATGAAAGAGGGTGGATAACGGAATCCGCAGAAGTCAGGAATCAAATGGTGGACAAGCGGATGAGAAAATTAAAGGGCCTTATTCAGGAACTGTCGGAGCCAGAGTTTATGGGAGAAGAGCAGTGCGAAATCCTTCTCCTGGGCTGGGGTTCTGTCTACGGTCCCATAAAGGAAGCAGTATCCCTGCTGAATAATAATGGGGATAGAAGCTATGGGGCTCTGGTATTTGGAGACATTTATCCCCTTCCACAGGAAAAACTGAAACTCTATGCAAAGGATAAGACGTTAATTAACGTGGAACAGAATGCCACAGGTCAGCTGGCCTCCCTCATAAGGGAGCAGACAGGTATAGAATGCCAGAAAAGCATTTTAAAATATGACGGCAGACAGATAACTGGAGAAGAAATTGCAAAGAAGGTGCTGGAAGGAGGTTCCAAGTAATGGATAAATTCACAACTTATGAAACAGCCTGGTGTCCGGGGTGCGGAAATTTTTCCATATTAAACAGTTTGAAAACAGCGCTGGAGGAGCTTTGCATAGAACCAAATAAAGTACTGATGGTTGGAGGAATCGGTCAGGCGGCAAAAACACCTCAGTATTTAAATGCCAACAGCTTCTGCGGGCTTCATGGAAGAGCGCTTCCGGCTGCAGTTGCCGCTAAAATAGCCAATGAAAAACTCACTGTAATAGTGAATTCCGGAGACGGGGACTCTTACGGCGAGGGCGGCAACCACTTTATTCATAACATTAGAAGGAATGTTAATATTACTCATTTCGTTCATGATAATCAGATATACGGACTCACCAAAGGGCAGGCATCACCCACCAGTGGGGAAGGGTTTGTTACAGGGGTTCAGACCGACGGCAGCATAAGTTCCCCCTTAAATCCAGTGCTTCTGGCAATTGCTTCGGGAGCGGGATTTGTTGCCAGAGGCTTCAGCGGTGATTCAAAGCAGCTGGTGAGCATCATGAAGGAAGCTATCCTTTATCCAGGATATGCGTTTGTGGATATCCTGCAGCCCTGTATCACCTTCAACAAAATTAATACCTTTGCTTATTATAAAAATATGGCAGCGCCTCTTGGAGATGATTATGATCCCACCGATCGGCTGGAAGCCATTAAGATGTCAATGGAAGTGACCGAAAAAATACCTACTGGCATCCTGTATCGGGAAGAAAAAACAGAGTTTCACCGTAAAAACAGGATTTTAAAAGACGGACGGCCGCTGATAGAACAAAAAACAGAGGATAGCGTGCTTAGGGATCTCATTGACAGCTTTATATAGTCTGAATTATTAAAATCAGATAAAGAAATCAGGGCAGGAAACCACACCATAGGATTTCTGCCCTGATTTATGCTGAAAGGAAGGTCCGCTGTCAGGAATGGACAGGTAAAGCCTCTTCTTTTAAATACTTCTTTGCCATGGGAATGAGACAGCCTCCTGTTAAGTTCCCGGCAGAAATCACCAGGATATATAAGAATGCCTTTGCACTCCAGGCACCTGCCATGGTGAAATAAAACATATCCGCGATGCTGTGCTCATATCCGGAAAGAATGAATACCATGACCGGAAGAACCAGGGCAAAGTATTTACCGATTCCATCCCGAATGGTCTGAAACCCTACCACTGCAATGCACATCATAACGCCGCACATCATGGCCATGACAAAAGTGCTGAACAGAGTGTCCGAAAGCTTCAGACTGACAATATCAGAGGCGTGGGCGGTTAATTTTGAGAGCTTTGTATGCCTGAATACAGACCCGATTCCTGTGGTTCCCACAAAATTACCTATGTATACCAGGAGAACAGTCAGAAGATAAGACGGTTTTTCTTCTATAATGTAGCATACTTTTCCTGTAAACAGGTGGAAACCAAACGTATATATGGTAAATAACCCGATAGTAAATAAGAAAGAACCTGCTACGTGGTTCTCCAGGGTTAAATAGATAACGCCTCCCATGCTGATCGCGATCCCTGCAATGACTGCTTTTATAAATGTTTTCATCTGTGTGGCAACTCCCTTTTTATTCTGTTATGTTTTCGCTGTATATCTGTCTTTTCAGAGCCATGTCATATTATAACATAAGAAATGGAGTTTACAAGAGCAATTAACTTTTTGACAAAATTTATCAGAATTTGCATAAAAATACCGCCGGCAATTACCGGCGGATGCAGCATTTTTATACATTGAAACGGAATAAAATTACATCTCCGTCTTTTACCACATATTCTTTTCCTTCTAACCGTACCAGACCTTTTTCCTTGGCAGTGGTGTAAGTTTTACAGTCCAGCAGATCCTGATAATTGACAACTTCTGCACGGATAAAGCCCCGTTCAAAATCAGAGTGGATTTTTCCGGCAGCTCCGGGTGCCTTTGTGCCTTCTTTTATGGTCCATGCTCTGGTTTCAGTCGGACCGGCAGTTAAGTAACTGATAAGACCCAGTAAGTGGTAGCTGGCAGCAATCAGCTTTTCCAGACCGGATTCCGTAAGTCCCAAATCTTCCAGGAACATCTTTTTTTCGTCTTCTTCCAGCTCTGCAATTTCCTGTTCAATCTGAGCGCAGATAACAAAAACCTCACTGTTGTTATCTTTTGCAAAGGAACGGACCTTTTCTACATAAGCGTTGGAAGCTCCATCATCGGCAAGATCGTCCTCACAGACGTTAGCGGCAAAAATAACCGGCTTATAAGTAAGAAGATTAAGAGTGGAAATAAACCCGGCCTCATCCTCATCATCTGTTTCCATGCTTCTGGCAAGGTTGCCGTCTTCCAAGTGTGCTTTGATTTTCTTTAGGATGGCTAATTCCTTTGCAAGAGACTTATCATTCATGGCGCCTTTGGCTGATTTGGCAATTCTGCGGTCCAGGATGTCGAGATCGGAAAAAATAAGCTCTAAATCAATGGTCTCAATATCCCGGAGCGGATCTACGCTTCCGTCCACGTGGATGACATTAGGGTCCTCAAAGCAGCGGACTACATGGACAATGGCATCAACTTCGCGGATGTTGGAAAGAAACTGGTTTCCCAGACCTTCTCCTTTGGAAGCACCTTTTACAAGACCTGCGATGTCAACAAATTCAATGACTGCAGGTGTGATTTTAGCGGAATCATACAATGCGGCCAGCTGTCCTAAACGTACATCCGGAACAGGAACAACTCCTACGTTTGGATCAATGGTACAGAAAGGATAGTTGGCAGACTCTGCTCCAGCCTTTGTGAGTGAATTAAACAGAGTACTTTTCCCTACGTTCGGCAAGCCGACAATACCTAATTTCATATCAAATACCTTCCTAATATTGTTTATATTCATGGTTGATTTTTATTTGCAACTAATATAGAATATCATATTATCCACAAAATTAAAAGAGAAAAACAAAAAGAACAAAGCCCTTGTCGAAATATAGTTGAATATGTCGGGCGAATATGTTTGATTTTTGTGTTTTAGCGGGGTAAAATAAAGAAAACATCGAAAGGAGAAGACGAATGGCAAATACGGCAGATATTAGTTTTGTGCATTTGGGGATCACCATTGACCATCTGCAAAACAGTATCTCGATATTTGGATTCCGCATTGCATTTTACGGTATTATCATTGGGATTGGAATCTTGACAGGTCTTTGGGTTGCGGCAGGCGATGCAAAGCGCAGAGGGCAGGACCCGGATATCTATCTGGATTTTGCACTGTATGCAATCATTATATCTATTATGGGGGCCCGAATTTATTATGTGATTTTTGACTGGGCTAATTATAAAGACGATCTGATACAGATATTTAATCTCAGAGCAGGAGGGCTGGCAATCTACGGTGGCGTCATAGGAGCTGTCATCACCCTCACGGTTTACACCAGAGTGAAGAAACTTTCCTTCTTTTCTTTGGCGGACACTGGTTGCTTAGGACTTATTACCGGGCAAATTATAGGAAGATGGGGAAACTTCTTTAATTGCGAGGCATTCGGCGGATATACAGACGGCCTGTTTGCTATGAGAATCAGAAGGGCGCTTGTTAATGAGAATATGATATCTAAGGAGCTGTTAAACCATTTGATTGTGAAAGACGGTGTGGAATTTATTCAGGTTCATCCCACTTTCCTTTATGAATCAGTGTGGAATTTATGTGTTCTGATATTTATGTTATGGTATCGGAAACGCAAAAAGTTCGATGGGGAGATGCTTCTGATCTACCTGCTGGGCTATGGATTAGGACGAGTATGGATCGAAGGACTCCGTACAGATCAGCTGATCTTTTTTAGTACTGGCATACCGGTGTCTCAGGCGCTGTCATTGATTTTGGTAGTGATATCTACTCTTGTGCTCTTCTGCAAACACAGACAGATACGAATAAAGAGCAAAGGAGAATCATGATATGATAATGTCAAAAGAAGAGTTAATACAGAATATCGAAGTTGCAAGGGAAAGATTAAATACAAGTATTGATCACGAAGATGGAGAAGTGATTTATCTTAGAAGCGTGGAGTTGGATAAATTAATTGAACAATATATTGAAGCAGGATATTAAAAAGATAAGTGAAAGCAATTTTTTTAAATCGAGTGTTTTTGGAGAACAGAATGTGTAGAGATACATATCCTGTTCTTTTTTGGCTTGCAGTTTTTCGACAATCAAATGAGGTAGAATATGAAAAATAGGGTTAAAAATGTCTTCCGGCGCATATTTCATTCAGGTACCATATTTACCCAGCTTGTCACCTTTACGGCTGTTGTCAGTATCGTTCCCATTCTCTTTATCAGCTCCCTGATGCTTCGAAAAATCAGCCATATGATAACAGAGGAGCTGGCCGCATCCCATAATCAGCTGGTTGCCCAGTACACAACCACTCTTGAGGGCAAGTTATATCAGTATCAGTATGGTTTAAAACAGCTGTCCGATAATACCATCGTTCTTAACACTCTCCAGGGAAGAACTGGGGAGAAAAACCCCTATATCATGGGGAATGATGTCAGTATAGAGGTGAATAAATCATTTCATCTGGATGGAAATGAAATTCGCAACTGTATGATTTATTCTAACAATTTAGACAATAAGATATACGGCACCAGAATTGCCATGATTACTGAGGCCAGTAAGGAGATCTGGTATTTGAGCAAGGAGGCAGCCGGTCAGTATTATTTCATTTATACCACAGGGGATGGAAAGAAAAGCAAGGTACTGTCTCTGATTAAAAATATTGTCGATGTAGATGTAAACAGCTATGAGAGCAGCTATGTGGGATTTGTTAAGCTGGACTTATATACAAAAAAGCTGTTTGAACCAGCTATAGGGGAAGATTATTCTTATTCCTATGATGTCATTGTACTGGATCGGCAAAATCAGATTGTATATTCCTCCAATCCATCGTACAATGACATCATCCAGAAAGAATCCTTTGAGGATCTGAAGCAGAAGGGGAAATATGGCAAGGATACCATGATCTGTACGGATACGGAGGATTATTATGGATTGAAGCTGATATTTCTGTTTAATAACAGTCAGCTGGACCGTAAAAAGCTGGAAATACAAAACTCGATTTTACCGGTTATTGTTTTCGTGATGACGGTGATTGCACTGACTGCGTTTATATTTACCAGAAGCTTTGCAAAACGGGTATCCAGATTAATCGAAAAGATAAAAATTGCTGAAACCGGCGATTTAACCATTAATGAGGAGATTAAGGGGAGTGATGAAATCGCTGTTCTGGATAAGCAGTTTAACCAGATGCTTTTAAAGCTGGACCGGCTGATCAAGAAAAACTACGTTCAGCAGCTGGAAAACAAGGAAAGCCAGGTCCGCAATCTTCAGCTTCAGATTAATCCTCATTTCTTATATAATACGCTGGAAACCATAAGCTCCATCGCTGCTGTGAACGGGGTTTTTCTTATCTGTGATCTTTGTGAAAAGCTGGGTGAAAATTTCCGTTACAGCCTGGGGAGGAATTACGGGGAATTTGTGACTGTGGAGCAGGAGCTTTCTCATACCAAAAACTATATTTATATACAGAAAACCCGTTTTGGGAATAAGTTTGAAGCGTATTACAATGTGGAGCCGGGACTGGAGAAAAACCTGGTTTTAAGATTCATTTTACAGCCCATTGTGGAAAATGCCATTGTCCATGGACTCAGTGTCATGACACAGGCCGGAACTCTGGAGATATCGATTTATCAGGAGGGTGACTTTCTGATGATAAAGATTGCAGATGACGGAATCGGAATGTCTCAGGAGATGGTAGAGGAGATCCGGGATCATATTGAAACCAGAGGAGATGAGGAGCGTAAAAAGCAGAGTATCGGAATACAGAATGTGAATCAAAGGATTAAGCTGACTTATGGAGAGGAATATGGAATTACCATTGAAAGCGGGGAAAATAAAGGCAGCTGCTTTACCATATGCCTGCCTATTATGCAATAGGAGGGAGATAGATGGATAAAAGGGTTTTAATTGTGGATGACGAAGATCTGATCAGACGGGGAATGATTGCCAGACTGGAGTATCTGGATTTGAAGCCTGAGGCCTTATATGAGGCAGAAAACGGTCTCTCGGCAATTGAAATACTTAAAAATCATCCGGTAGATATTGTTGTTACAGATATCCGGATGGCGGACATGGATGGGCTGACTCTGATTCGCAGAATAAAATCATTTTCACCTGATATCCAGTTTATTATTATAAGCGGCTATGCGGAATTTGAGTATGCGGAACAGGCGATCCGGCTTGGGGTGACAGCATATCTTTTAAAGCCAATATCCAATGATGCCTTGAAAAAAGCGGTGGAGGATGTGGCAGAACGGATTGACGAAAAGAAAAAGGAAAAGCAGATGATACGGGAGGGAATCCGCTCCATGGAGGAAAACCGGACTTATCTTTTTGAACGGGCTGTCAATGATGCGCTTTTAAGCCAGGAAGGGTTTAGCGGCAGCAGTGCCGCGGAAACAACGGTATATCAGAAGTTTCCTCTTCTTAACCGTTTTGTCATGGTAATCATGATCCATATTGACGGAGACAGTTATGAACAGAACTATTTTGAGTGCAAGGATATTGACTTAATCCAGTTTTCCATAAAAAATGTATTCATGGAACTTCCTTCTCCATGCGGCAAGCTGATTGTGAGTAATTTAGGAAACAGCAACCAGCTTTACGCGCTGACCAGCCATGAGAACAGGAACCAGCTTCGCCTGGAAACAGAACGGCTCCTTACCATACTTTTAAATGTCATGCGCAAGAAGCTTCGGATTTCCCTTACGGTGGGGGTCAGCACAGCGCTTTTGGAGACAGTTCAAAACGGTGCGGAAGAGGCAAGAGAAGGCTTTATGCAAAGGGTGATCCACGGAAATTCCAATCTGTATTTTTTTGATGATATCAGGATCCTTTCTGCTGATCAGTTTCCGGTGTCGGAACTGAATATGCTGCGCAGGTATATTGAGCGGCATGATGCAGAGCATATTGAAGTGATGATACAGGATATATTTTCAGATGAGAACATAAAGAAATATAATACATCCTATGTACGGCTTCTCTGGACGAGAATTACAAATATGATATTAAGTCTTTCAAATTCAGCAGCAATCAATCCGGAAAAGATAGAACAGCTGGTGATGAGACCGGAACTTTTCTCTTCCTTTCGCTCTCTGGAGGAGCTGCGCAGACATCTTTATCTGCTCATTATGGACTGCATGAACGCAGATGCCGATCCCGATGGGAATGCAAAAAACAAGATAAAATTAAGCATCAAGTACATCAGGGATAATTACAACAGGGATATTTCTGTCAATGAACTGGCTGAAAAATACTCTTTAAGCCCCAATTATTATTCCACCATATTTAAGCGGGAAACAGGGCAGACTACCGTAAACTACATCAAAGAGCTGCGCCTGAAAAAAGCATGTGATTATCTTGTAAATTCCGCAAAGAGTATCGCTGATATATCAAAAGAGGTGGGCTATGAGGACAGCCAGTATTTCTTCCGTGTTTTTAAGAAGACCACTGGTCTCACCCCTTTGGAGTACCGCAAAGCCCACCGCAAATAATTATCGATTATCAGGTAAGAGAGATCACAGGTGCTACTGCCGCCAGATGTTCAATTGCTGTATCATTTTGATAGAGCTTTGGAATGAGAACGGACCTTAAGCCGGAATCCGGACACAATTCTTTTAACGGGATCTCTAAAGAACGGCTGCCGGGGAATTCTTTTACAACAGTCCCCGCTGTGCTGCGGACAGAGAGAATATAACGGTCTCTGTCCGTGTGGACAAATCCCGGCTTTTTTGTATCGCAGATGGTAAACAAGATTATCTGATGTTCGCGGTTATACCGGGACTCTAAAATCGGACCTTTGGAAACCCAGGTTTTCTGATGCCGGATGGCATCCTCCAGTTCTTTTTCTATACTCTGGCCATCTGCTTCTTCTATGAATGTGGCATACTGATTTTTCATGTCCCAACTGCCGTGTAAATCCATGCCGCAGGTGACTGCAAGGGGAAACCCTTTTAAAACAAGATCTTCCCACCATAACAGTGCGGGTTCATTTACCTGATGAAGGGGTTCGGGGTTATTAAAAATTTCTATGAAATCAAAGGAAGTATAATCTGTAATCGTCATATCAAAACGGCAGCCTCTGGCAAAGGGATGTCCATAGGAGAACGGATGGGCAATTCCAACCAGGGCACCTTTTTCTTTCAGTCTGTGAAACAGCAGTTCTGGTCTGTGTAAATTTATGGATTCCCAGGAAACATATTCTTTTAAGTTTAAGCACAGTATATGACCGTAATAAGTCGTATACTCCATTCCGTAAATGCAGGAGATGCTGCTTTCTTTCTGCTTTAACAGTTCCTTTATTTTTCCATGTCCGGAGATGGTATTGTGGTCTGTGATCGCGAAAGCATCCACAAAGTCCTCCTCCATAAACGGAATCAGCTGGGCAGGTGTCAGAGTGCCGTCTGATTCCGTAGTGTGATTGTGCAGTTCCAGCCGCTTATACATAGGCACCTCCATTTACAGAATCTGACTGATCCTGTTCTCTGGCTGATAAAGTCAGACGGTAGCTGGTTTCGTCAAGAAGCACATTAAAGACAGCAAGTGTCACTTTAATTACTCCGTAAATGGAATCCTGTGGGATGCAGCCTTCACTGGTGTGGTCCTTTGAAAACACCATATGCCTTGCGGTGAGCTGTTTGTGGATTCCCCCGATAAAGGTGTCGTTCATTGTAACAATGGTATGTATCTCTGTTTTCATTCCTTTCATGGCATCAATGATTTCTTCATCTGATGCATGTTCATACTCCGGTATTCCCCTGCAGGATTGTCTTGTTCTCTCCGCCATCTCTTTTGTGATCTCTGAATAATGCTGTTTGTCAAAGGTAAATTCAATGTCCATGGCGTCATAAACCATATCAAGGCAGACGGTATAGGAGATCTGTCCCACGAAGCCTTCATTCAGAATCCCCCCTGTCTCATAGATCAATTTCATAAAAAACCTCCATTCTCTTCTGTGCTAAGGCCACTATACTACTGCTGCAGTGGGGAAGCAATACAGGTCTTAAAAGTTTAACAATTATCCACTGATAAGCGGAGAAATGTCCATTGTGGAGAAATAAATTTTCCGATATTCTTATATCAGAGACCAGGAAGGGAGGGGTTCATAAGTGAAACTGGTTACATTTAATATCCGGTGCGATTACGGTCAGGACAAAGAAAACAGCTTCTGTTACCGTAAACCGTATATTTTACAGAAAATAGAAAAGGAGTCTCCTGACGTGATCTGTTTTCAGGAAGTTCTGCCTCATGCGGCGCTGTGGCTGAAAGAAAATCTCACGGATTATAACATCGTCGGCTGTGGGAGAGATGAAAACCTGGAGGATGAACAGACTGCGGTAGCTTACCGGAAGATGAAGTTTGATCTCCTTGAAATGGAGGTCTTCTGGCTTTCAGAAACTCCCGGGGTTTTTGGTTCCCGCTATGAGAATCAAAGCATGTGTCCCAGAACCTGCACCAGGGTATGGCTGTGGAGTCTTGAGGAAAAAAGACTGTTTTGCATTTATAATACCCATCTGGACCATGAGAGTAAAGATGCAAGAGAGGCGGCTCTGGCACAGATACTGGAAAAAATCAGAGATGAGAAAGTCATTTATAATGTTCCAACGGTCATTGCAGGTGATTTTAACGCATGTCCGGATGCTCCGGAAATGGGAATTATGAAAAAGGCCGTGGAATTTAGAGATTTAACAGCAGAGACAGATGGAACCTTTCATGATTACGGAAGACAGGAAGCGGAAAAAATCGACTACATCTTCGGGAACAGAGAAGTGATCTGCCGGGTGGCTGCTGTCTGGGATGATTCCCATGAGGGAGTTTACCTTTCTGACCATTATCCGGTTTGTGCAACACTTGATTTCGCCGCTGCAGGAAAAGGAGAGAGTTAATATGTCCATTGCAAAGAAGATGATGCGGTTCTGGCCTCTGTATCTTATGCTGGTGCCCTGTATCATTTATTACGTACTCATCTGTTATGTGCCAATGGGGGGAGTCTTACTGGCTTTTAAGGATTATTCCTTCCGCAAGGGAATCTGGGGAAGCCCCTGGGTGGGACTGCGCTATTTCCGAATGTTTTTTACCAGTTATGATTTTCCCAGGCTCTTGAAAAACACTCTGATTGTGGGATTTATTAAATGTATTCTGGAGTTTCCATTTGCAATAATTCTCGCGCTTCTGCTCAATGAATTTAAGAATGAAACCTTTAAAAAGATCAGCCAGACCATTACGTATCTGCCTCACTTTTTGTCCACGGTTATCATTGTTACCATGCTTCAGAGGATCCTGGCACCCAACATTGGTGTGTTAAATCAGTTCATTGGTAAACTGGGAGGGGATCCCGGCACGTTTTTCTTAATGGAACCAAAATATTTCTTTCAGCTTTTGTTCTCTATGGATTTATGGAGAAATATTGGCTGGGATTCCATTCTATATCTGGCAGCAATCAGCGGCGTGGATGCTGCTCTTTATGAGGCGGCAGGCATTGACGGCTGCTCCAGGTTAAAAAAGATCTGGCATATTACACTGCCTGGAATCAGGGGAACCATCGGCCTGCTTTTTATTATGGGAGTGGGAGGGCTTTTATCCAGCGGTTTTGAACAGATTTACTTGCTGCGGACACCAGGGAACATGTCGGTTGCGGATACTCTTGACACGTTTGTGCTTCAAATGGGACTTATGAACGGGCAGTTCGGCTATGCCACAGCGGTGGGACTCATTCAGGGAATCGTCGGACTGTTTCTGGTGATCTTATGCAACCGGTTATCAAAGAAATTTACAGAGGTCAGCCTCTGGTAAATAAACAGCTTAAGGAGGAGGTATTTTATGAGAAGAGGTATTGCGAAGCGGCTGCTTGCAGGGGTTTTAGTGGCTGCAGTCGGGGCAGCAGGAGTGACAGGCTGCAGTTCAAAAGTAAATGAGGGAACAAAAGGCGGAGAGAGTACAGCTTTGGAAAATTCGGGAAAACCGGATACCTGGATTGCAGACCGGACCATCACGGTACAGGCCTATGTAGATGATATCGGAAACAGTCTGCCAAAGGATCTGGCAAATACGGAGGTTATGAAGGAACTGACAAAGCGCACGGGGATTAAACTTGATATCCAGTATACTCCTGGAGACAAGGATTCCAATGTTATGGCAGCCCAGCTGGCATCGGGAACCATTCCGGATGTAATTTTTTCTTATATGGATGATTCCACAAGAAAAGAATTTCCCATTCTTTTAAAGGCAGCAAAGGAAGGAATGTTTGCCGATGTATCCGGATTGTTAAAAGACACAAAAGTTTACAGCCATTACTTAGAAGATAAATATTTACCTGACGATTCAAAGAAAAACATCACCTTCCGGGAGGATTTTAAAGGCGCTGCTTATATACTGCCTTTGTCCGTTGATTCCGAAGACAGATCTTTAATCTATGATCCACAGACTGCATACAGAGGTGGGATGTACATTCAAAAAGCGATTGTAGATAAACTTGGGATTGATCCAGCCAAGATCAGAACACAGGATCAGTTCTATGACCTGCTGGTACAGATTAAAAACGGAGATTTTAAAGATGACAACGGAAATCCGGTTTATCCGCTTGGACCGAAATACTGGGGAGGATCTCCGGATACGCTGCAATACATTGTGCCTGGCTTTACCTGGGGTGTCAGCGATGGCTACAATTTAAACAGTGACGGTATCATTAAGCATGAAGCAGACACCGATTACGTATTTGATAAGATCAATTACTTAAGAAAGCTGCTCTCAGAAGGGCTTATGAATCCGGAGTTCTTTACCATGGATGGCACCCGGGCCGAAGAAGTGTCCAGATCCCATAATTCCGCAATCATGGCAGATGTACACAACTATCAGGATATTGTATATGCGTCCGAAGACTGGGTTCCGCTTGGACCATTAGATGATATTACCGGTAATAATGCGAAGGTAGTGCATGGAAAAAAACAGAACGGCGTGTGGGCTATTTCTGCAGATGCAAAGAAACCGGAAGAAATCTTAAAATTCTTTGATTATTTATCCACACCGGAAGGACAGCTTCTTTGCCAGTACGGTGTAGAAGGAAAAAGCTACGAGATGAAGGACGGAAAGCCGGTACTGACTGATGAGGCGTTAAAGAAATTAAATGATAGTGACAAGGATTATCTGGTTAATAACATTGGCGCCGGTTTTGGATATACAGGTTGTGTATTCTTCAGCTTTGCTCTGACCAATCTGGACAACATGAATAATTTCGGTGAAAACCGGCCAGGATCCAATTCCAGCACCACCTTTAAAAGGGCTGTGGAGGTAGCAAAGGATTATCCAATCACCTACAGACTGGTTCCGGGACTGGATGCAACCGGATATTTATCGGCCGATTCCATGGCAGATGTTAAAGCGCAGATGTCTCTGCTCAACTATAAGGAAATGATTGTCCAGGCGGTTTATGCAGGAACAGATGAGGATGCAAAAAAGATTGTGGAATCCTTCCGCCAGCAGTTAAAAGCAGCTGGAAATGACAAGTTTGTGGAGTATTTAACAGAACTTTATAAAAAAGATCCTTCATCCATTGACTTTGATAAAAAATAAAATGCAATGAAAAAGAAAGGGCAGGGTGCTCAGACATGAAAGCAAAAGAGGCTTTGAACGGACGCAGTAAAATAAAATCAGGCAGATCGGAACAGGTGATTCAGGTTTTAATCTATTGCGTGGTCATAGGACTGTGTCTTGCTATCATTCTGCCCTGTTTCAATATTGCCGCTCTGTCTTTTAATGACGGAAAGGACGCGGCAAAAGGAGGCATTTATTTCTGGCCCAGAATGTTTACCCTGGATAATTATAAACAGGTATTTCAGGATGGAACGATAATCAAGGCCTATATGATTACCATAGCAAGGACTGTGATTGGCACAGCTGCCAGTTTAACAGTGACCTCCTTTGCCGCTTATGCCTTAAAAGAGAAGGAACTGCCGGGCAGAAAGCTCCTTACTATGCTGATCACCTTTACCATGTTATTTGGAGGCGGGATGATTCCCACTTATATTCAGTACAATAAGCTTGGGTTGGTGGACCATTTTAGTGTTTATGTTGTTCCTGGTCTGGTAAGTGTTACTTACTTACTGATGATGAGAACTTTTTTTGAAAGCATACCGGAGAGTCTGGAAGAATCTGCAAAGCTTGACGGCTGCGGGTATTTTGGGATTTTCACCAGAATCGTACTGCCTTTAAGCAAGCCAGTCATTGCAGTCGTGGGATTATATACAGCGGTTAATCACTGGAATGACTGGTTTTCGGGTGCGTTTTACATGAGAAGCAGCCGGTTGTGGCCGGTACAGACCGTTTTACAGCAAATGCTTACCAGGGCGATGGCAAACAAAGAGGTAACTTCGGTAGCTCAGGCAATTGCCCAGAATACCAATTCTGTCACCTCGGATTCTCTTAAGATGGCGGCGGTTATTATAACAACAGTTCCTATTTTATGTGTATATCCCTTTGTGCAGAAGTATTTTACAAAAGGGGCCATGATCGGAGCAGTAAAAGAGTGAATCAGGCTGACAGACGGAGGTTTCGATGACAGGAAAAAAATGGGATATATTTATTTACGGAGATATTAATGTTGACATTGTTATACCGGGAGTGGAGCAGTTTCCCGGTGCCGGCCAGGAGCATGTTGTAAAAGACATGAGTGTTTATCCGGGAGGAGGTGCTGCGCTTTTTGCTATGGGACTTGGAAAGCTGGGGTTAGCCCCGGCTTTTCAGGGAAGTGTGGGTGGGGACTGCCATGGAATGTGGCTTCGTGAGGAACTGAAACGCAGTCACGTAGACTGCACCTTTTTGCGTACGTCACAAAAGAATAAAACAGGAATATCTTTAAGTTTTACCAATGAAAAAGACCGTTCCTTTCTCACATACCGGGGAACCAATGAAGAATGGAACTTAGAAGAAATTGACTTTGAAGGAGTAAAGAATGCGGGGCATATTCACCTGACCTCTTATGCCGGAAGCCGCAATCACCATCAGTTTAAAATGCTTCTTAATAAGATCCGGGAGTTAAGCTCTGCCACAATCAGCTTTGATGTGGGCTGGGATGAAACAGGGGAGTGGTATGAGGGCATTTATGAACTGCTTCCCTTCATTGATATCCTGTTTATGAATGAAACGGAAGCGGTTCATTACACAAGAGGACTAAATGCCAGAGAGGCCGCTGCGGAGTTTTCAAAGCATTGCACCATGGCAGTGATTAAGCTGGGAAAGAGTGGGTCCATTGGCGCAAAGGATGGTACACTCTCAGTATCACGCCCCTATACTGTAAAGGCGGTTGATACCACCGGAGCCGGTGATTCCTTTAATGCAGGCTTTGTTTATGGGTTTCTAAAAGGCAATACCATGGAACAGTGTCTGAGGCTTGCCAATGCCTGCGGTGCCATGTCAGTAACTGCATATGGAGGCAATACAGCCTTTCCATCGAAAGAGGAGCTGTATCATTTTTTAAAACAACAGGAAGAAAGGCAGGAAGATTAAATGAAAATCACAGTAATCGGCGGAGCAGGAGTAAGAACAGTCATTTTTATTAACGGTCTTCTTGATCGTTATAAGAAATTAAATATAGATGAAGTTGTGTTATATGATATTGACAGGGAAAAGCTGGAGATTATAAGCTGTCTGTGCCGCCATGTTGCGGCAAGAAGGGGATTTGATTTAAAAGTCAGTACTTCTGATGATGCTGTAAAGGCAATTTCGGGAGCGGATTATATCGTGACCACAATCCGGGCGGGGGGAGATCATTCCAGAGTTCTTGATGAGGAGATTGCCTTAAATGAAGGAGTGATCGGTCAGGAGACAACGGGAGCCGGAGGTTTTTCCATGGCTGTCCGGACCATTCCTGTTTTAATGGAATATTGCGAACTGATAAAAACCCATGCTCCACATGCATGGATCTTTAATTTCACCAATCCTTCCGGACTGGTGACACAGGCCTTAAAAAGCGCAGGTTATGAACGGATTATAGGAATCTGCGATGCTCCCAGCAGCACGAAATTCCGTATGGCAAGGCAGCTGGGGGTGGCGCAAGAGCAGCTTTCTGTGGAATTTTTCGGACTGAACCATTTATCCTGGATACAGAGTGTAAAAAAAGACGGACGGGAGATTTTGCAGGAACTGCTGTCTGATGAATCGTTTTTAAAGAGTGTACCGGAATTTTGTATCTTTGATCCGGAGCTTTTAAAATCATTGGGATATCTGCCTAATGAGTACCTCTATTATTATTACCACAGGGAGAAGGCTCTTGATAACATTAAAAAGTCCGGCGAAACCAGAGGAAAGGCCATTGAGTCGGTAAACTGCCGTATGATGGGAGAATTAAAGCAAATGGATATGGAAAAGGATCCGGAGGCGGCGCTTCAGGTATTCCTGTATTACATGGCGCTGAGGGAAGAATCCTACATGAGCATAGAAACCGGACACGATAAGAAGGAATCCATCAAAAAGGGAGAGCTGGAAGTGCCGGATGGTATGGGATATGCAGGAGTCATGCTGGACTGTATGGAAGGCCTTCAGAGCGAAGACGGGCGGGAACTGGTATTATCTGTCCCCAATAATGGCTGCATTGAGGGTCTTCTGGATCAGGACGTAATTGAAGTAACTTGTCATGTATCAAAGAATGGAATCGTACCTGTACCTGTAGGAAAGGTTCCGGAGCATTGTTATTTACTCATCAGGCTGATTAAAATGTATGAAAAACTCACAGCAGAAGCAATTAAAAACCATTCAAAGGAAACCGCAGTCAGGGCACTGACATTACACCCCCTGGTTAATTCCTATTCACTGGCAAAGAATCTGGTGGAGGAATACGACTCTGCTTACGGAGGGATATTAGGAGGCTGCCATGCCATTTGACTTACACAACAGAGACCGGATCTGCCATCTCATTGAAGAACTGGCAGAGTTAAGATACAGGAATCTGCGCAGTTTTGACCATTTTTTCTGGTATGAGGACAGCGGTGCAGCAGGAAACCGAATGCCTGCAGGTGAACCGGTGGAAATTGAGCAGGGCTTTCGGTGGAAGGGCTGGGATCAGTACAACTGGCTTTGCACCAGACTGTCTGTACCTGAGGAGCTTATGGAGGAAGAGGCAGTCGGTATTTTTGATTTTGGTGTTCCGGAAGGTACCGGCAATAACAGCCATTTTGAAAGTCTTCTTTATTTAAACGGAAGGCCATATCAGGGAGTTGACGGAAATCACAAGGAGGTGTTTCTTCAGGTAAAAGAAAACGGTCCTCTGCTGGATTTAAAATTCCGGCTCTGGTCCGGTTTAAACGGAGGCGGAGTTCCAAAGGATATGGTCATGGAACTGGTCCGCGCCCAATATGGGATTCTTGATCATGCTGCCGATGATTTCTATTTTCTGGCGAGAAGTGTGCTGGAAACCTATGATATACTGGATTCCGGGAATGAGTACAGGGAATGGATGTTAAATATGCTTGTAAAGGCATTTGGTTTTGTTGATTATACAGAGCCTGGTGCGGAAGGCTTTTATGACAGCATAAAAAGGGCATATGAATATTTAAATGAGAAGATGAAAGGCCAGGGAAAGCCGGATATACAGGTTAGTATGCTGGGACATACCCACATCGACGTGGCATGGCTTTGGAGGATTCGACACACAAGAGAGAAGGCAGCCCGGTCATTTTCCACTGTAAACCGCATGATGGACCGCTACGGCCATTATCATTTTCTCCAGTCCCAGGCCCAGCTTTATGAATTCATTCAGGAGGATTATCCGGATATTTATGAATCCATCAAAAAGCGTGTAAAAGAAGGCAGATGGGAACCGGCGGGAGCCATGTGGGTGGAATGTGACTGCAATTTAGCAAGCGGGGAATCCATTGTACGGCAGATACTTCTGGGTAAAAATTTCTTCTGGGAAGAATTTGAATATGAGAGTGAATTTCTCTGGCTGCCGGATGTGTTCGGGTACTCCTGGGCGCTCCCCCAGATCTTAAAAAAGGCGGGGGTGGAAGCTTTCATGACGACGAAAATCAGCTGGAATGATACCAATCGTCTGCCGTTTGATACCTTTCTATGGAAAGGGATTGATGGGACGGAAATTACCGCCCATTTCATCACGACCACAGATCAGGATTCCGATTCCTATACGTATAACGGAGATACCAGACCCTATGCAGTCAAAGGTGTATGGGATAACTATAAGAACAAGGATTTAAACAGAGATCTTCTTATTTCTTATGGATACGGAGACGGGGGAGGCGGACCGAACAGGGATATGATTGAGACGCTGAAACATCTCAATAAAATCCCCGGACTTCCAAGGGTACAGTTTGAGAGTGCAACGGAGTATTTTCGCAGGCTGAGAGAGAATGTAAAGCTCAATGAAATGGAGGGAAACCTTCCGGTCTGGGATGGAGAACTTTATCTGGAATTCCACAGAGGAACCTACACCTCCCAGGCATATAATAAGAAAATGAACCGGAAGATGGAATTCCAACTTCGGGATACTGAGATTCTTTCTGTTCTGGCAAAGGAATGGGGCAACATTTCCTATGACAGAGACAGGCTGTTAAAAGCATGGAAAATTGTTCTCTGTCTGCAATTCCATGATATTTTGCCGGGATCTTCCATCCGGGAAGTGTATGAGGACAGCCATGTGGAATATGAAAAGGCCTGCCAGCTTCTTGCTGAGGTAAGGGATCAGACCGATAAGGTACTGTATGAGGAAAAAACGGGTGTCTATACGGCATGGAATAATTCAAACTGGAGGAGAACCTCTGTTGTCAGAATTCTTAATACTTCAGACAGTGACTGCTTCCGGGATGAAAAGGGACAGCTTCTTGACAGCGTTACAAAGGATGGTATTTCACTGGTCCTGGTTAAGGACATGGCTCCGTTTTCATTTGTGTCTCTTTACCGGGAAACAGCTTCTTTGGAAGCGGATCATTCCGATGAGAATGCCAATCAGAATAACATCCACGCGGGCTCCTGCCGGACTGAAACCGGATATTACCGCATTGCATGGAATGAATGGGGGCAGCTGACTGAAATCTATGATAAGGAAGCGCGCAGGGATATTCTTGCAAAAGGAAAAAAGGGCAATGTCTTACAGGTGTTTGAAGATAAACCAAGATGTTTTGATGCCTGGGAACTGGAACCTGGGTACGGAAATAAAATGGAAGAGATCAGAGATTTAAAGGTGGTTCGTACAGAAGTAAATCCGCTTGGAATCTGGATTACGTTCTCCTGGGGCTACCATAAGTCCGCAATCTCCCAGACTCTGTGTCTCTATCATGAAAAGAAAAGAATTGACTTTAAAACCCGGATCATATGGGAAGAACGCCAGAAACTGGTAAAGGCTGCATTTCCTGTAGGGATCAGGAGCATTGATGCCAGATTTGATATTCAGTATGGAAATATCAGACGCAGAATAACAAGAAATGACAGCTGGGAAGCAGCCAGATTTGAGGTGGTCGCCCATAAGTGGGTGGATTTTAGTGAAACGGGATATGGGGTGGCGCTCTTAAACGACTGCAAGTATGGTCACGATATCTATGAGGACACCATTCGCTTAACACTGCTGAAATCGGCATCAGATCCTGATTATGCCGCTGATTTGGGACTGCATGAGTTCACCTATTCCCTCTATCCTCATTCAGAGGAATGGTATGATTCCGGACTGGAACAGGAGGCCTTTGATTTAAATAATCCGGTTACAGCTGTTTTGGGTGCACCTAAAATCACAGCAGGAAATCTGTTTGATATTGACAGTGATCATATTTCAGCAGATTGTATCAAACAGGCGGAGCATTCGGAAGATACCGTGCTCCGGTTCCATGAATTTGCAGGATCAAGAGTGAGCACAACACTTATGAGTGCCTTAAACATTTCATCCTGGTGTCAGTGCGATTTAATGGAACGGCCGTCTGAACGCTTTAAAAGCGGACCGGTTAAACTGGAATTTTCTCCTTATGAGATAAAAACGATTCTGGTCAGATTCAATGAACAATCTTAAGACAGGAGGCAGTATGAAGCTGGAAGAAAAACAAAGAGAATTAAATAGAGCGGTGGAGGAGATTGCCGGTAATATCATAAAACAGCTGCCTGAGAATGAGGATTTACTTCAGACTTTCGAAAAATGTTTTCAAACAACGGCAAAAACCACGGTTAATTTTCTGGAAAACGGAGAGGTGTTTTTAATTACCGGAGACATTCACGCAATGTGGCTTCGGGACTCTTCCGCTCAGGTAATTCATTATCTGCCGTTTTTAAAGAAATATCCCATACTGGCAGAACTGGTCCGCGGGCTGATAAAAAGACAGTTCCGTTATATTCTCACTGACCCCTATGCCAATGCATTTAATGAAGAAGCGAACGGGAATTGCTGGGATGTGGATCTTACCGATTCCACTCCCTGGAACTGGGAAAGAAAATATGAAGTGGATTCCCTCTGTTATCCGGTATGGCTGCTTCATGAATACTTTGAAATGACTGGAGATGAAACGGTATTTTCCAAAGAGGTAAAGCAGGGACTTTTGCAGATTGTCTCCTTATGGAAAAGAGAACAGAATCATGACAGAGATTCAGCATACCGATTTGAACGAAGAAACTGCCCGCCTTCCGATACACTCCCGGAAGGTGGAAAAGGAACGCTGACAACGTATACAGGAATGACCTGGTCAGGCTTTCGCCCCAGTGATGATGCATGTAAATACGGTTATTTAATCCCCTCCAATATGTTTGCTTCTGTCGTATTAAAACATATTGAAGAGTATTCCTTAAGCTTTTATCAGGATTCTGTCCTTGCAGAGTCTGCCTGCGGGCTGAGAAATGAAATAGAAGATGGAATACGCAGGTACGGGATCGTGAAAGATCCTGAATTCGGTGATATTTATGCATATGAGACAGACGGGTACGGAAACTATAACCTGATGGATGATGCCAATGTTCCCAGCCTTCTGTCAATCCCGTGGCTGGGATATGACGGGGGAGAAAACGGGGTTTGTGAGAATACCAGAAGATTTCTTTTAAGCAGCAGGAATCCGTACTATTATAATGGAAAGTATGGGCAGGGGGTAGGAAGTCCTCATACTCCTGACCGTTATATCTGGCATATTGCTTTAATTATGGAAGGTCTGACTGAGAAAGATCCCGTAAAAAGAGATGCCCTCCTTACCCGGATTTTAAATACCCGTGGAGGAACCAAGGTCATGCACGAGAGCTTTTTTTGTGATAATCCGACTGAATACACCAGAGACTGGTTCGCGTGGGCGGATTCGCTTTTTGCCCTGTTTGTTATGAAGCACTACAGGGTGGAACTATGAGAAATTACACCTTTGATACTTTGATTGAAAAAGAAGTGCTGGAAAACTATCTTTCCAGGGCTGCTACGGCTGCATTCCTCATACATTCCAACACACTGAAAGATGATTTAAGAGCGATTAAAAACCTGGGAATCAAATTTCTTGGAAGGGCAGCCGGTATCTGGTATCCGGATCCTGATGATGAGGAACATTTTAAAATATCGGAAGAACTGGCTGGAAAGGTTCATGAAATTGATCCGGAGATTATTTTACAGGCCTGCATTTTTGAGGCAGTTTACAGGCCGATTGAGAGGATCCGGATACCGGCCCTTGTATTTGAGGCTTTCGGGATGGCGCCGGAAGACAGGTGTTTTTCCTTTGATCAGATGCGTTTCCCCAAGGCTCCGGATGGCTTCTGGTGGGGAGAGGATGAGGCGCTTCCTGATATTACACAGCTGGAGACAAGATTGTGGTTTTATTACCGTGCAGTAAGGTATATTGATGCAGGGTATGAAGCTCTTCATCTGGGACAGATTCATTTATACACAGCTGATGACCGTGGAATGGTAAAAATGGAAGAACTGATGGAAAAGATCCGCTCATATGCCAGAATACGTGCAAGGAGACACCTGGTGCTCATGGATGCGCACAGTCATGGCATCAGCATAAGGGGGAAACTGCTCCTGGATTATCACGCAATGCCTTTCACCAGATATCCGGTGACGGACCGCAGCGGAGACAGGCTGGTACTGGTGAGAGAAGGATTCAGCGAAGGCGGATTAAATCCCAACGGATTTCGCTGCAGTTCCATGCCATATCTTATGGAGTACGATAACTGGGGCGGTAAGGTATTGGAATACCCGGAAAGCGTGACTGAAGAAGAACGGGCATGGAAAGACTGGTGGGGCTATGACCAGATCGGCTGGTTTGCAAACCAAACCCGGGAGTCTCAGCGCCAATTCCTTGAATATACCGCTCTGTGGTCCGCCATTAATCATGCCTTTTTTGAAATACCCTTCCGCCGCCCTTTAGAGACTGCAGCAGTTTCCATAAAGCGGGAGGACAACGGCCAGCTGGATGTTCAGGATTATTACCAGATCAATCAGAAAAGCCCTGACTGTCCAATGGGATTTAGTCAGGAGGAAACTGTAAAACGATTATGGGAATCAGAGGAATATTTAGGGAAAATGGAAGCGAACCCGGAAAATTTGAATGACTATGGGGCAAAAGATATATTTGACGGTGCGACTGGTATGAAACTTCCGGAAAGAGTGGTTGTTTATGGAAGTTTTCAGCCATACGTGGGAGCGGTAAAAAATGATTCCAACAGCGAGGTCACCCGGATGTATTTTATTGGGGAAAACACTTATGCACTCAGTATTGTGATTCCCTTTGCAGGTGAATATGATTATGCAGTTTCTACTTATGGAACGCTGTCTGCCACATACAGCCATGACGCTTATCCCAGAAGCGGTTCATCTAATAAAGGATTTTTTTCGGTATTAAATGACAATACTGTAGTCCGGTTTGTTTTTCAATTTATGGATCATTCTGTTACCATCAGGCAGTGGGATCTCCACCGTCAGATATAAAAAAGTTACGGCAAAATATAGTAAAAATCAGCATATAACCGGTTTGTAATTGAAAATGGTAATTACCATAACCCTGTATCATAGCAGTGGTTCTGGTAATTACCATTTTTGTCTGTTTATGGAAAATATTGGAAAAAGTCCGTAAACCCCAGTAAATAAGCCAAATTAATTTGAAAATTATTCAAAATTATCCTTGCGTTTTTGAATCAAATGTACTAGAATTAGAGTACAAGTGGTGGAAAGTGGTACGAAGTGGTAGGAAATGGGGGAGAAGTGGTTTAATTTTCCCAAACCGAAGTACAAGCAGGTGATTAGTATGTTCATGGGCGAATACAATCATACGGTCGATGCGAAGGGACGTCTCATTGTCCCATCCAAATTCAGAGAGCAGCTAGGAGAAGAATTCGTCGTGACGAAGGGCTTGGACGGCTGTTTATTTGTGTATGACAATAATGAGTGGAGCGCCCTGGAAGAAAAGTTAAAAAGCCTGCCGCTGACTAACACCAATGCCAGAAAGTTTTCCAGATTTTTTCTGGCAGGAGCAAGTTCCTGTGAAGTGGACAAGCAGGGAAGAATTCTGCTTCCGGCAGTATTAAGAGAACATGCCGGAATCGATAAGGACGCAGTATTAGTAGGAGTTGGAAGCAGGATTGAGATCTGGAGCAAGGATGCATGGACAGCAGCCAATACCTATGATGATATGGAAGAAATCGCAGAAGCTATGGAAGGACTAGGTATATGATGTTTGAACACAAATCGGTGCTGCTTTATGAAACCATTGACAGCCTGAATGTTAAACCCGATGGTATTTATGTTGATGGAACCTTAGGAGGCGGAGGACATGCTTTGGAAGTATGCAGACGCCTGGGTGAACACGGAAGATTAATCGGAATTGACCAGGACTCGGATGCCATTGCTGCAGCAACAGAGCGGCTGAAAGAATATAAAGATAAGGTGACCGTAGTCAGGAGCAATTACGAAAATATACATGGAGTTTTAGCGGAACTGGGAATTGAAAAGGTGGATGGAATTTATCTGGATCTGGGAGTATCCTCCTATCAGCTGGATGTGCCGGAGAGAGGGTTTACCTATCGGGAAGAGGATGCTCCTTTAGATATGAGAATGGACCAGAGAAACCCGCAGACTGCCGCTGATATTATAAATCAATACAGTGAATTTGATTTATACCGGATAATACGGGATTACGGAGAAGACAAGTTTGCAAAGAATATAGCAAAACACATTGTAAGGGCCAGGGAGACAAAGCCCATTCAAACTGCGGGAGAGCTGTCAGAAATTATCAAAGGGGCAATTCCTGCAAAGATAAGGGCTGTGGGTGGCCACCCGTCAAAACGGACCTTTCAGGCTATCAGAATCGAACTGAATCACGAACTGGACGTATTAAAAAACTCTCTTGATACCATGATCGGACTTTTAAATCCGGGAGGAAGGCTTTCCATCATCACCTTTCACTCTCTGGAAGACCGCATTGTAAAGACAAGGTTTAAGGACAATGAAGATCCCTGTATCTGTCCGCCAAGCTTTCCAGTCTGCGTCTGCGGAAGAAAAAGCATGGGAAAGGTTGTAACAAGAAAACCGATTTTACCGTCAGAAGAAGAAATATCAGAAAACAAACGCTCAAAGAGTTCAAAGCTTCGCGTGTTTGAACGAATCTAAAAAGGGAGGAAAAAAGAGTGGCTGCAAGAAGAAATGTGCATTCCCATGGGAACTCTGCCTATGTGCAGGGGAATACAGTCCGTAAAACCATGCCGGTAAACAGACCGGTTTCTACGCCGGATGAAATTCGCCGTCCCGTGCCTCATCACGTCAGACGGAACCGCGAGAAAGCATTACAGATGGATTTGCCTTATGTAATTATGCTGACGATTGCTGCAGTCATTACCCTTTGTTTGTGTGTGAACTATTTGCATTTGCAGTCCTCAATCACTGCCAGCATTCATGAAATCGAAACCCGGGAAGTACAGCTGGAGAAACTGAAAACAGAAAACGATGCATTGGAAATGAACATTAACACTTCCGTTGATCTTGATCATGTGTATAAAGTTGCCACTGAGGAACTGGGTATGGTCTATGCGAATAAAGACCAGATCCTTCACTATGATAAAACGGAAAGTGAGTATGTAAGGCAGAATGAGGACATTCCGAAACAATAATAAAAACAGGAGCAAAAGAAGTAAAGTATTTCCTCGTTATATGCAGGAAAAGCTGGCGATTACGGTTTTGGTAATTACGCTGGCTTTGTTTGCATTGGTCATGGTCCTTTATAACCTGATGACGAAGAAAAAAGAAGATTATAACCAGATTGTGCTGTCCCAGCAGGAGTATGACAGCAGAGTAATCCCCTTTAAGAGAGGGGATGTAATGGATCGAAACGGCACCTATCTGGCAACCAGTGAAAAGGTGTATAACTTAATCCTTGATCCCAGGCAGATCATGACTGATCCGGATTCCTATTTAGAACCCACAGTCAATGCATTAACGGAATGCTTTGGATATGACCGGACTGAAATCATGAATCTGATTCAGGAAAAAAAAGACAAGCAGTATGTCCGTTATGCAAAGCAGCTGACCTATGATGACAAGGATAAATACGAAAAATATAAAACTGAAAAAGCGGAAGAATTAAAGAAAACCCAGAAAGCCATAAAAGGGATCTGGTTTGAAGATGAATACAAGAGAGTATACCCATACAATTCTCTGGCAAGCAAGCTGGTTGGATTTGCCAATGGAGATGGCATGGATGGAACCGGAGGGATTGAACAGTATTATAATACGACCCTGATGGGAGTCAATGGCAGGGAATACGGTTATTTAAATGATGATTCCAATTTAGAACGGGTAATAAAACCGGCTTCTAACGGCAGCACCGTTGTATCCACCGTTGATGTCAATGTACAGAAGATTGTGGAGAAGTACATTGCAGAATGGGAACAGCAGACGGGAAGCAAGCGGGTAGGCGTGGTTGTGATGGACCCCAATAACGGAGAAGTTCTTGCCATGGCTGATGACAAGAGTTTTGACTTAAATAACCCTCGTGACTTACGTCCTGAGTTTACGGCAGATGTTCTCAGACAGCTGGGCGTAAAGGAAGCAATGGATGATTATAAAAGGAAGAATAAGGATGCCCAGCCCCTCACTCCTGAGACGGTTTCCCAGCATTATTCAGATGAAGAAATCGTATCTCTGGGCACGCAGGTGGCATGGAACCAGACCTGGCGTAATTTCTGTATCAGTGACGGCTATGAGCCGGGGTCAACAGAAAAGATATTCACAGTCTCTGCAGCGTTAGAAGAAGGTGCCATAACCGGAAAAGAAACATATGAATGCAATAAGTTTCTTGAAGTAGGAGGGCATAAAATCAACTGTGTCAGCAGATACGGACATGGACTCATTACCGTGGAAGAAGGTCTTATGAAGTCCTGCAACGTGGTCATGATGCGGATTGCCCAGCAGATGGGGAAAGAAAAATTTTATAAATACCAGCAGATCTTCGGATTTGGATCCAAGACTGGGATTGATCTGCCGGGAGAAGCGGATAATAAAACAGTTATGTATACTGCCGATACAGCGGGCCCCACAGACCTTGCAACCAACTCTTTCGGACAGAACTTTAACTGCACCATGATTCAGATGGCTGCAGCTTACTGCTCAGTCATAAACGGCGGCTCTTACTACGAGCCTCATGTAGTAAAGCAGATTTTAAATGAGCAGGGTTCCGTTATGAAAAAAGTAGATCCTGTACTGGTGCGGGAAACTGTTTCTGAGTCCACAACCAAGTTCATTAATGAGGCATTATTTAAGACAGTCAATGCAGAAGGGGGAACTGGCGGTGCCGCCAAAATTGCCGGATATAAGGTTGCCGGTAAAACAGGAACTGCAGAGAAAATTCCCCGCGATAAGACAAACTACGTCGTATCTTTCTGCGGATACGCTCCTTCGGATAATCCCCAGGTACTGGTTTATGTGGTTGTCGATGAACCTCATGTTGAGGATCAGCCTCACAGTACCTATGCCAGCCAGATTTTCCAGAAGATTATGACTGAGATTCTTCCTTATTTAAATATATTCCCGGATACAGAAGATGCAGGAACACTTTCCTCTGAAGATGCAGCTACACTTCCCCAGCAGGAAGGGATTACAAATGAAACAGAGGCATCCTCTGAAAGCGGAGAGACTGTAGAGGAGACAACTTCAGAACAGCCTTCAAAAGAGGTACCGACCATGGAAAATGGAGAAACGGTACCGGAAGAATACTTAAATCCGGATGAAGAATACGTAAACCGGGAAGGCGGCGAGGGTACGGATTTACCGGCAGCTCTTCCAGGTGATGATGGCAATGCTTCTGCAGATACCCAGGCAGCGCAGGATACCCAGCCTTCAGAATGAATTTCAACGCAAAGGGACTCATAAAAAAAGCTGAATTTCATATACTGTAACAATGATGACGATGGAGCAGCTTATGAATTCGAACAAAACACATCACAGAGAGAAAATAGCCCTCCTGTTTTTCCTGTTGTTTCTGGCAATGACAGGACTTATGGGACGGCTTATTTTTCTAATGGTCTTTCGCTCGGAACATTACAGTGCCATGGCTTCTGATCTTCATGAGAGAGAGAGAACCATTAAAGCTGCAAGAGGCAATATTATTGATGCCAATGGGACTGTCATTGCCACAAACCGCACCGTCTGTACCATATCGGTCATCCACAATCAGGTGAAACAGCCGGATGAGGTGGTGGCGGTTCTGTCAAAGGAGTTGGGGCTTAATGAAGAAGAGATCCGAAAAAAAGTGGAAAAGTACAGTTCCAGGGAAATTATTAAGACAAATGTAGACAAGGCTATGGGAGACCAGATCCGCTCTTATCATCTGGAAGGAGTCAAGGTAGATGAAGATTACAAACGGTATTACCCCTATGATACCCTTGCTTCCACAGTGCTTGGATTTACAGGCGGAGATAACCAGGGAATCATCGGCCTGGAGGTAAAATACGAGCAGTATTTAAAAGGACTGAACGGTAAGATACTGACCATGTCAGATGCAGCGGGCATTGAGATTGAAAATGCGGCAGAAGACCGGATAGAACCAATTGCAGGTCAGGATCTGCATATCAGTCTTGATGTGAATATCCAGCGCTACTGTGAGCAGGCAGCTTATCAGGTAATGGAGAAAAAGGGTGCAAAGCGGGTGTCAATTATCATCATGAATCCGCAAAACGGGGAAATAATGGCAATGGTAAACGCGCCTGAATTTAATTTAAATGATCCGTTTACACTAAATACCACAACAGAGGTTCCTGCAAATGAAAAAGAAAAACAGGATCTGTTAAATAAGATGTGGAGAAATCCATGCATCAACGATACTTACGAGCCTGGTTCCACATTTAAGATTGTGACTGCTGCAGCCGGGTTAGAGGCAGGAGTTGTAAAACTGACCGATCAGTTTTCCTGCCCGGGCTTTCGGGTGGTGGAAGACAGAAAAATCAGGTGCCACAAAGTGAGCGGCCACGGATCTGAAACTTTCCTTCAGGGCATGATGAATTCCTGCAATCCAGTTCTCATTGATGTGGGACAGCGCCTTGGAGTGGATAATTACTATAAATATTTTGTACAGTTTGGTTTAAAGGGAAAGACGGGAATCGATCTGCCCGGCGAGGCGTCGACAATCATGCACAAGAAAGAGGATATGGGGCTGGTAGAGCTGGCAACTGTATCATTCGGCCAGTCATTTCAGATCACCCCCATGCAGCTGATTACTACGGCTTCTTCGCTTGTTAACGGCGGAAACCGTATCACTCCTCATTTTGGAGTGAGTTCAGTGAGCTCTGACGGGAAATCTGTACATACATTTACCTATCCGGTAAAGGAGGGGGTTGTATCAAAGGAAACCAGTGAAACCATGCGTTATATCCTGGAAAAGGTTGTTTCTGAGGGAAGCGGAAAAAGAGCGAAGATTGAAGGATACCGGATCGGAGGAAAAACAGCAACCTCTGAGAAGCTTCCCAGAAGCTTAAAAAAGTATATTTCCTCATTTGTTGGTTTTGCGCCGGCGGATAATCCTAAAGTAATTGCTCTTATAACAATTGACGATCCACAGGGCATTTACTATGGCGGAACCATTGCTGCACCTGTAATTGCTGATATTTTCAAGAACATTTTTCCTTATCTGGGAATAGAGCCAACAGAGGAAAAAACTGTTTCTTCGTTTCGAATCAGTGGTTGATTATTCAGGCAAAAAGACGTATACTACTAACTGTGTACTTTTGATATACAAATACATAAATGATTGAGGTGTGACATGATTAACGAAACGATTTTGGCAATCATCATAGCTTTTGCCATCAGCGCAATGCTGTGTCCCATAGTAATACCGTTTCTGCACAAATTAAAATTTGGTCAGGAAGTCCGAAAGGAAGGTCCGGAAAGCCATTTAAAAAAACAGGGAACCCCTACCATGGGGGGACTGATTATATTAACCAGTATTATTATTACCTCTCTGTTTTACGTAAAAGATTATCCGAAGATTATACCGGTTCTGTTTGTGACGGTGGGATTTGGCATCGTTGGATTCCTTGATGATTATATTAAAATCGTAATGAAAAGATCGGAAGGGCTTACTCCTGTACAGAAGATGGCAGGCCAGCTGGTCATAACAGGTATTTTTGCTTTTTATTTACTTCATTCCAAAGATGCCGGAACTGCAATGCTGGTTCCGTTTACAGGAGGATTTAAAAACGGTATCTATTTAAACCTTGGTATCTTATTTGTACCGGCGGTATTTTTCATTGTAATTGGAACAGACAACGGAGTGAACTTTACAGACGGTCTTGACGGTTTGTGTACCAGCGTTACCATACTGGTTGCCACATTCTTAACTGTAGTAGCCATAGGAGAAAGAACCGGCATCAGCCCCATTACCGGTGCGGTAGTGGGCAGCCTGTTAGGGTTTCTCCTATTTAATGTTTACCCTGCCCGGGTGTTTATGGGTGATACCGGTTCACTGGGGCTGGGAGGCTTTGTAGCCTCCAGCGCTTTTATGATGCAGATGCCGATTTTTATTGCAATCATCGGGTTTATCTATCTGCTTGAGGTGTTATCCGTGATTATTCAGGTGACATACTTTAAAAGAACAGGCGGGAAGCGTTTTTTTAAAATGGCTCCCATTCACCATCATTTTGAACTTAGCGGATGGTCTGAAACAAAGGTGGTCGCTGTGTTTGCAATTGTTACAGCAGTTCTTTGCCTGCTGGCATATCTTGGATTATAGGAGAGAAACCATATGAGTCAGAAAATTTTAGTTGCAGGAAGTGGAAAAAGTGGGATCGCCGCCTCCAGGATGATATTAAAGACTGGCGATGAAGTTGTTTTATATGACAGCAATGACGCTTTAAAAGAGGATGAGCTGTTAAGCCGGTTTGGAAAAGAGGATAAAATCTCCGTGATTCTCGGAGAACTGAAAAAAGAGAATTTAAAGGATCTCTCACTCTGTGTGATCAGTCCGGGCATCGGACTTGATGCACCTTTTGTATCTGTCTTAAAGGAAGAGAATATACCCATCTGGAGTGAAATACAGCTGGCATATCATCATGCAAAAGGAAAACTGGCTGCCATTACGGGAACCAACGGAAAGACAACCACCACAGCCCTCACAGGCGAAATCATGAAAGCATATTACGATCATGTTTTTGTAGTGGGGAATATTGGAATTCCATACACGGATGAGGCGTTAAAAACGACGGAGGATTCCGTGACGGTAGCGGAAGTCAGCAGCTTTCAGCTGGAGACCATCACAGATTTCCGGCCGGATGTAAGCGCAATTTTAAACATTACACCGGATCATTTAAACCGTCATAAAACCATGGAATGTTACATAGAAGTGAAAGAAGTCATCACCGCAAACCAGACAGAGAAAGACTGCTGTATTTTAAATTATGACGATCCCGTGCTTCGGGAATTCGGAGAGTCTATGAAACCCCGCGCCATCTATTTCAGCAGCAGGAAGTCTTTGAAAGAGGGCTACTGTATGGATGGAGACTTTATTATCCGCAATCATAACGGAAAGCGGGAAGAGATTGTTAACATTCATGATTTAAATCTTCTGGGGCGCCATAACCATGAGAATGTGATGGCTGCCATTGCCATTGCATCGGAACTGAATGTACCCATGGAAGTGATTAAAAAAGCTGTCTGTGAGTTCCAGGCAGTGGAGCACAGAATTGAGTTTGTTGCTGAAAAAGCAGGAGTTAAGTATTACAACGATTCAAAGGGAACGAATCCTGATGCGGCAATCCAGGCAGTGAAAGCGATGCCGGGGCCGACTATCCTGATCGCAGGAGGATACGATAAGAATTCCGAATACGACGAGTGGATTGAATCTTTTGGCGGAAAAGTGAAATACATGGTGCTTCTTGGCCAGACCAGAGAGAAAATAGCGGAATGCGCAGCAAAGCATGGGTTTACCAATGTGATGTATGCGGAAGATATGCAGGAAGCGGTAAGAGTCTGTGCCTCCTATGCAAACAGAGGAGATTATGTATTGCTCTCTCCGGCATGCGCAAGCTGGGGAATGTTTAAGTGTTATGAAGAACGGGGAGAGATTTTTAAAGAATGTGTCCGCAGTCTTTAATTGTGACCGGGCGCTGTAATTTGAATGGCGAGGAGGAATGGTATGGCGGAAAAAAGGCCAGTAGTAAAGAAAAACAGGCCGCGCCGTTTTTATGACTACAGTCTGCTGTTCACTGTTATATTTCTGTCTGTTTTCGGTCTGGTTATGATATACAGTTCCAGCTCTTACGCCGCCCAGTTAAAGTTTGGCAATGCGTCATTTTTTATGATGAAGCAGGCGAAGATCGCTCTGGGCGGATTTATCATAATGATAGTGCTTTCGAAACTGGATTACCACTGGTATGGGAAATTTGCAGTGTTTGCCTATGTGCTTTCTTACGTTTTGATGATCGCGGTTTCCCTTTTTGGTAAAAAATTTAATGGAAAACGCAGATGGCTGGGAGTAGGAAGTCTGACATTTCAGCCGACGGAGTTTGTTAAAATCGCCCTCATTGTAATGCTGGCTGTTATGATTGTGCAGATGGGAAAAAACATCAATACCAAAAATGGAGTGGGGCTTATTATCGTTACAACTCTGCCCATTGCGGGAATTGTTGCTGCAAACAACTTAAGCTCCGGTATCATCATTGTAGGAATTGCATTTGTCATGCTGTTTGTGGCGTGTAAAAAGAAATGGCCGTTTTTTGCCTGTGGATTTGCAGGAGTCGGGCTTTTGGCATTTGCCGGTCCCATAGCCACGGTTCTTGAAAAGTTAAATATTCTTCACGATTACCAGCTGGGAAGAATACTTGTCTGGCTGGACCCGGAGGCATTTCCTTCTACGGGAGGTTATCAGGTGCTGCAGGGACTTTATGCCATAGGTTCCGGCGGTCTGGTAGGAAGAGGTCTGGGTGAGAGCATACAGAAGATGGGATTTGTGCCTGAGGCGCAGAATGATATGATTTTTTCCATTATCTGTGAGGAGCTTGGACTTTTTGGTGCGGTATCCGTGATTCTTATATTTCTGTTCATGATATACCGCTTTATGCTGATCGCAGATAATGCACCGGATCTGTTCGGCGCACTTTTGGTGGTAGGGGTTATGGGACACATTGCCATACAGGTTATCTTAAACATTGCCGTTGTAACCAATACCATACCAAATACCGGAATTACCCTTCCCTTTATCAGTTACGGGGGAACCTCGGTCCTGTTTCTTATGGCTGAAATGGGCATGGTTCTAAGTGTTTCCAATCAGATTAAACTGGAAAAATAGCTGGATATGAAACCATTCTCTCACTTATAACATAGGATAGTATATAAGAAACCATGGGAGGTACCGGTTTGTCAGTCATACAGGTCCAGGGGTTACGATCCTTAAAAGGTGAGATAAAAATTCAGGGTTCCAAAAATGCTGTTCTGCCGATTATGGCAGCGGCGGTTCTCCATAAAGGTACTACAGTGATTCATAATGTCCCCAGGATACAGGATGTGTTCTGTATGCTGGGGATACTTGAGCGTATCGGGTGTATTTACAGTCTTGACGGACATACGCTGATCATTGATGCTTCTGACATCAAATGTGCGGAGATTCCGGAAGAGTATATAAAAAGCATGCGTTCCTCTATTATATTATCAGGTCCCCTTTTAGGGCGGCTGGGTTATGCTGTTACCAGCTTTCCGGGAGGCTGTTCCATAGGACAGAGGCCGATTGATCTGCATCTGGCTGCATTCCGTACGCTGGGTGCAGTGATTGAGGAAAAGGATGAGAAACTGTGTGCATCTGCAAAGACACTTGTGGGCGCTGATATTTACTTTCCGTTTCCCAGTGTGGGAGCTACGGAAAATGCCCTGATGGCAGCTGTTTACGCGAAAGGAATCACCGTGATACATGGAGCGGCAAAAGAACCGGAGATTACTTCTCTCTGTGAATTTTTAAACAACATGGGTGCGGTCATTCACGGAACGGGAACCTCCAGACTTGCTGTGACCGGAGTAACAGGCTTACATGATTCTGAATTTATTGTGGCAGGAGACCGCATTGTGGCAGGTACTTATTTAACAGCAGTGATGGCAGCGGAAGGTGATGTGCTGCTGGAAGGAGTCCGGCCGGGGCATCTGACTGCGGCGCTCTCCCTGGCGGAACGAATGGGAGCCGAGTTAAAGCTGTATAAAAACCAGCTGGAGGTTTCCATGAGAGGACGTCCTGACTGTGTGAACGTTGTAACCGAACCTTACCCGGGGTTTCCAACCGATCTTCAATCCCAGGTGATGGCAGTGATGGCATCGGGGTCCGGCTGGGGAAGAGTGGAGGAGACGATTTTTGAAGGAAGGTTCGGGGCAGCAAATGAGCTTAAGAAACTGGGAGCTGATATCGTCATAGAGGGAAAACGGGCGATTGTACACGGACTCTATCCTTTAAAAGGCAATTACGTAACGGCTCCTGATCTAAGAGGCGGTGCCGCCCTTGTGGTGGCAGGGCTTGCAGGCGAAGGCGTGACGGAGATTTCTGAGTGCCACCATATTGAGCGGGGGTATGAGGATATCTGCCGGGATTTAAGCAGTCTTGGAGCTGCAATCAGAGGTAAGGAATGAAAAACTTCAAAAAGAGCAGAAGAAAAATGATAGTTGCTATAATAGCAGTATTCCTTCTGGCCGGCACGGCAGTATTTATGTCGCTGCAGATCAGAACTATTACTGTAACCGGCAACAAAAAATATACTTCAGATCAGATCATAGACTTATTATTTAAGGATGGCTGGGACCGGAATGCGATTACCTGCATTTACAAGGACCGTTTTCGGGAACACGAACAGATTCCTTTCGTGGAAGATTACAAGATCGTATTCCAGAGCCCTGTCAGCATAGAAGTGATCGTATACGAAAAATCCGTAGTTGGTTATGTTTCCTATATGGGCAGTTATCTGTATTTTGATAAAGACGGTATCATTGTGGAAAGTTCCAGCGGAAAGCTGACAGGAATTCCATGGATTACGGGGCTTAAGTATGGGCATATCGCTCTGCACCAGCCCCTCCCCGTGGAGGATTCCAAGGTTTTCGCCCAGATTTTAACCCTGACCCAGCTTTTATCCACCCATAAAATCCCCGCAGATGAAATCCGCTATGACTCTAACGGGAATGCAACTCTTGTGATGGGGAACATCAGGGTTTACCTTGGAAGCAATGACCAGATGAATGGAAAGATTTCAGAGCTGAATGATCAGCTGCCGGTTCTTGAAGGTTTGTCTGGAACACTGTATCTGGATTCTTATGACGAGGCAGAAACTGTCACTTCTTATCGGTTTGTGAAGGATAAGTGAATTTACATAATTTGCTTGGAATTTTGTAAAAAAAATGGTTGATATTTTTTACAAAATAAAATATTATATTAAATAGGTTTATACAGTAAGCTGTATATGGTTAAAGGAGGATATAATCTTGTTAGAGATTAAAATAAATGAGGCGGATAATGCTGCAAGAATTCTGGTAATCGGTGTAGGTGGTGCCGGAAACAATGCGGTTAACCGCATGATTGATGAGAATATAGCTGGTGTGGAATTTCTTGGAATCAATACGGACAAGCAGGCACTGCAGTTTTGCAAGGCGCCCACAGCCATGCAGATCGGCGAGAAGCTGACCAAGGGACTTGGTGCAGGAGCAAAACCTGAAATTGGCGAAAAGGCAGCACAAGAGAATGCGGACGAGCTGGCTCAGGTCATGAAGGGTGCCGATATGGTATTCGTTACATGCGGTATGGGAGGCGGAACAGGAACCGGTGCAGCTCCCGTTGTGGCTAAGATCGCAAAGGATATGGGAATCTTAACGGTTGGTGTTGTAACAAAGCCTTTCCGTTTTGAAGCCAAAACACGTATGTCCAATGCAGTTAACGGTATTGAACGTTTAAAAGAAAGTGTTGATACGCTGATTGTAATCCCTAATGACCGTCTTCTTGAAATCGTGGACAGGCGTACCACCATGCCTGATGCTTTAAAAAAGGCGGATGAAGTACTTCAGCAGGCAGTTCAGGGTATTACAGATTTAATTAATGTACCAGGACTGATTAACCTGGATTTTGCTGATGTTCAGACCGTTATGACCGATAAAGGAATTGCTCACATTGGTATCGGCCGTGCAAAGGGCGATGAAAAGGCTTTGGAGGCAGTGAAACAGGCAGTATCAAGCCCGCTTCTTGAGACAACCATTGAAGGTGCAACTCATGTGATTATTAATATTTCCGGTGATATCAGCCTGATTGAGGCCAATGAAGCGGCCAGCTATGTTCAGGAGATGGCTGGAGATGACGCTAATATTATTTTTGGTGCCATGTATGATGAGAATGCTCAGGATGAAGCGAGTATTACTGTCATTGCAACCGGACTTGATATGCAGAACGAGACACCTGTATCCAAGGTTATGACTAATTTCTCCAATCCAAACTATAAGCAGCCGAAAGCAGTGCAGCAGGCCGGCAGCCAGGAAGCAGCAGCGACCGCAGCAGCAACTCCCGGATACAACCAGAACTTTAACCAGAATTATGGCAATGCCAATAATTATTCCGGACAGGCTTATCCAAATAACCAGAATAACAGCGGAAATTTCGGCAACCCCAATTATAACAATCCCAATTATAATAAACAGCAGCCAAACTACGGACAGGGAACTCCCCAGAATACACAGCAGAGTGCACCTCAGGGGAATGGCCAGCCGTATCGCCCGACTGTTAACAAAGAAGTACAGATTAATATTCCTGACTTTTTGAGAAATAAAAGATAAATAGATACATAGCAGGCAGGTTCCCATGAACCTGCCTGTTTTTGAAAGGAGCAGCATCATGTTAAAGGATGAAAAAGACTGGGAGCTTTCCGATGATTATTATACGGAACAGAAGAATGAAAAGAAGCTTTCTCTGGAAGATTTTATCTCGGATCAGGATTTAGGGGATAATACGCTTATTTATCCCCCGCAGTCTGACGAACTATTAAGTAAGACCATAGAAGACGTTCATAAAGTACTGGCACTGGCCAAAGATGGAATGAGCATTGAAAAAATCGCTGAAACGACAGGTCTGAATGAAAAATATGTTTATGATATCCAGGTTTGTGCACAGGGCTTCAGGGAGGATGATGAGATCGCAGTGGCTCATTTGGTACTGGGTTAAAGAAGGGGAAAACAAAAGATGGTGAAAAAGATTTGTCCGGTCTGTGATCTTCCGGTTAACGAGGTCAATTATTGCCCCAGGTGCAGACGGGTGGTGAAAAAGCCTGTAAACTGGGAAATGAATTATTTATTAAATGAGAAAAGAAACCAGCCGGCTCTGCCGGTAAGTCAGCCTCAGGCCGGCAGACCGTATGTAAATCAGCCGGCGGCCAATCCTTCCATGACTGGTAAAAGACCATCGAATATATTACTGTTTGCTTTGATCATGGTTTTTGTGATTGTTATTATGGGGGTGGCCATTTTCAGCTTTGCTGTTGGTTCCATCTTTTCTGAGAATAATTATGAGACCGCAGTAGGATATGACGATTATGGGTATCGGGATTTAGATGAAGCAGAGGTAATTGCAGCAGAGGAGCGATGCAGCGGGTTCGATCATTTTGAAGCCGATGGAAGAGGAATTGCGGATTCCATGGTTCAGTTTCTGGAAAAAGGCGATTATGGCTATCAGATCAGTTCTAAGGAGACCTATTCTGATAACTATGAGATGAATGAGGACAGCGGCCCGGTCACTTTTTATGAGACTGTGGAAAGCGTATATTTAGAACCGAAGACAGCTCCGGAGGAAAGTTCCGGTGAGGAAGAGTATGAGTATGTGGATATTAACTATGATACGGCAACCGGGGAGCTGCACCAGTATGTGTCCTATTTAGGGGACCCGGAAGCTTCTCTGTCATACTTAGAACAGTTTCTGATGTTTACAGAGGCGGCCTGCGGAATTCAGACGGAGCAAAGCAGCATCCCCGCGATTATGGAACAGGCACAGTCAAGGCTGAACCAGCAGGAAGGAGCCTATATCCTGGAAGGAATCTTTGATATCAATCTCTATATTTATGAGGACCGGATCCAGATTTATGTATCCTATAACAATCCTGAAGCTGTAAAGAATCAGGAAACTTAACATCCAAAACCTGCTATTGACAGAAAATGGTCCATCTGATATAATCATTTCTATCGCAAAAGGGAGTAGCTTCCACCGTAAGGCTGGATAAGCGTGCGTCAGAACGATAAAGAGATTTATCCGCATACTTATGAAATGTCAAGACTTTTACAGATACCGTCCGGTATCCGCAAAAGTCTTTTTTTTATACTCTTTTTGCGAAAACACACAGAAAAGAAAGAGAGGAATTGAATTATGGAAACAGTTAACCCAAAAGGAACGGAGCAGTTGAAGAAAATCCGCAGGCTGATCCGGAAATCCGGAATGGCGGTTTTGCTCGCGGCAGCAGTTCCTGTTATAGCATTAGGCTCTGTCTATAATGTACAGGAACAGGAGCAGGCAGTGGTGACAACCTTAGGTATTCCAAGAACGGTTGCGGAGCCGGGTCTTCATTTTAAGATCCCATTCGTGCAAAATGTGCATAAGGTAAATACCACGATACAGGGCTTCGCTCTGGGATATGATCCAAGTGACAATGAAAGCAAGGAAGAAGATTCCCTGATGATTACGAGGGATTATAATTTTGTAAACGTAGATTTTTTTGTGGAATACAAAGTCACTGATCCGGTGAAGGCCATATATGCTTCTAAGGATCCGCTGACAATCCTTCAGAATGTATCGAGAAGCAGTATCCGGACTGTCATCGGCAGTTACGATGTAGATTCGGTGCTGACCAATGGAAAAAATGAGATTCAGTCCAAAGTAAAGGAGATGATCACGGCTAAGCTGACGGAACACAATGTGGGGCTTACTGTGATTAATGTGACCATACAGGATTCAGAACCGCCTACAAAAGAGGTAATGGAAGCCTTTAAGGCGGTGGAAACAGCCAAGCAGGGGAAAGAGACGGCGATCAACAATGCAAATAAGTACCGAAATGAAAAGCTTCCCGAGGCAACTGCCCAGACCGATAAAATTCTTCAGGATGCAGAATCTTCCAAGGCAAAAAGAATTAATGAGGCCAGTGCAGAAGTGGCCAAATTCAATGCCATGTATCAGGAATATGTAAAAAATCCGGAAGTGACGAAAAAACGAATGTTTTATGAAACGATGGAAGATGTTCTTCCAAATATGAAGGTGATTATTGACGGTACGGACCAGACCAGTACCATCCTCCCTCTTGACAGCTTTACAGGAGGAGAAACCAGTGAGAAAAAGGAGAATAAAGAATGAAAAAGATAAAAACAGCCATAGGGATACTGCTTGCAGCCGCAGCCGTAACGGTGCTATCCGGCTCGGTCGTGGTCACCAATGAAAACGAATACAAGCTGATCCGGCAGTTTGGAAGGGTGGAACGGGTAATTGATGTACCAGGGATTACTTACAAGCTGCCATTTATCCAGACAGCAGATACCCTTCCAAAACAGATACTTATTTACGATCTGGCTGCGTCCGATGTGATTACAATGGATAAAAAGACAATGCTCAGTGACAGCTACGTGCTCTGGCGTATTGAAGATCCCCTGAAATTTGCACAGTCCCTGAATTCTTCGGTTGCAGGTGCAGAGAGCAGAATTGATACTGTGGTCTACAACTCAGTAAAAAATGTGATCAGCAGTATGGCACAGAATGAAGTCATAAGCAGCCGTGACGGCGAACTGTCACAGGCAATCATGGAAAATGTGGGCGATAATATGGGCCAGTATGGGATCCGTCTTCTGGCAGTGGAAACAAAGCGGCTGGATCTTCCGGCAGACAATAAAACGGCTGTATATGAAAGAATGATCTCGGAGCGTGATAAGATAGCAGCTACATTTACGGCGGAAGGTCAGGCAGAGGCAAAAAAGATACAAAATACAACAGACCGTGAAATTGCCATCAGCATTTCTGATGCCCAGGCAAAGGCAGCCTCAATCACATCAGAGGGAGAAGGGGAATATATGAGAATTATGGCAGAAGCTTATCATGATCCTCAAAGATCGGAGTTCTATTCTTTTGTACGGTCTTTAGAGGCAGCAAAGACTTCTCTTGCTGGAAATGGGAATACATTAATTCTTCCGGGAGGCTCTCCTCTGGCCAGGATATTTACGGGACAATAAAATTAGGAACACTACCTGTTGCGGGAAAAAGTTTTTTATGGTAAAGTGTTAAAATAAAAGAAGCAGAGGATAGGAGATTGACAGAATGAAGATTACAGATATATTGAGCCAGGGAAAGCCGACCTTATCTTTTGAAGTGTTCCCGCCCAAGACAGAGGATAAGTATGATTCTGTTGAAAAGGCTGCTGCTGAGATAGCAAAACTTAATCCCGCTTTTATGAGCGTCACATACGGCGCAGGCGGAGGAACCAGTAAGTATACCGTGGATATCGCTTCTGCGCTCCATCATGAGTATCATGTGACGGCTCTGGCCCATTTAACCTGTGTGTCTTCAACCAAAGAAAAGGTACGTCAGGTTCTGGGTGAGTTAAAAGACGCAGGAATAGAAAACGTGCTGGCATTAAGAGGAGATATCTCCCCTGATGCACCTGATAAACGGGAATACAACTATGCGTCAGAGCTGATACGGGAGATTAAGGAAACCGGGGATTTCTGTATCGGAGCCGCTTGTTATCCGGAAGGCCATGTGGAATCAGCAAACAAAACCATTGATATGGATTATTTAAAACAGAAGGTAGAAGCAGGCTGTGATTTTGTTACCACACAGATGTTTTTCGATAATAACATCTTATATAATTACTTATACCGTATACGGGAAAAGGGGATTACAGTCCCAGTCGTTGCAGGAATTATGCCTGTAACCAATGTAAAGCAGATCATACGAAGCTGCCAGCTTTCCGGAACCTATCTGCCCACCCGTTTTAAGGCCATCGTTGACCGCTTCGGGGAGAATCCGGCAGCCATGAAGCAGGCTGGAATTGCTTATGCAACGGAGCAGATTATAGATTTAATCGCAAACGGTGTCAATGCCATCCATGTTTATTCCATGAATAAGCCGGATGTAGCCTTAAAGATCAAGGAAAATCTTTCGGAGATACTGTAATCCGTGAAGCAGCAGGTCCGTTTCTGTAAAAGAGCGGACCTGTTTTATCAGGAGAAATCGGAGGGATAAGAATGGAGATCAGCCGGAAGGAGATTCTTAGATATTTGGGATATGGAAATAAAGAAGGCGATGAACAGGTAAGTGCATTGATCGAAGAAGCCCTGGAAGAACTTCTGACTGCCGCATCGCCGAAAAGCATTTACAGGTCATATCCTTTAACACTGCTGCCTGAAAATGAGATTGATTTTACAGTTTTCCGGACAAAAAGCCGGAATTTAAGCAAGAATCTGGCTGATTGTGAAGAAGTCATATTATTTGCGGCTACACTGGGAACCGGTGTGGATGTACTGCTTCACAAATACACCAGACTTCAGATGAGCAAGGCAGTCATCATGCAGGCTGCTGCTGCCGCAGTGATTGAAGAATACTGCGACGGGGAAAACCGTAAGCTGAAACAGGAATATGAGGCAAAGGGCCTCTATTTAAGACCCAGATTCAGTCCGGGCTACGGTGATTTTTCATTGGAATGTCAAAAAGAGATTACAACAGTTTTGGAAACACCCAAGCGGATCGGTATTATGCTTACAGAAAGCCTGCTTATGACTCCCTCAAAATCCGTGACGGCAGTTATGGGGGTCAGCAAAAAGCCTTACTGGTGCGAGGTAAAAGGGTGTGAATCCTGCGGAAAAAAAGACTGCGCATACCGGAGATAGGAAAGAAACTGAGTGCAGATGGAGGAATGTATGACAGCGATTTTAGAAGAACTTAAAAATAGAATCCTTTTTTTTGACGGCGGAATGGGCAGCCTTTTACAGGCCAACGGCTTAAAACCGGGTGAACTGCCGGAAACATGGAATGTAACTCATTCCGAATTAATCGTGAAGCTCCACAGAGATTATCTGGAAGCAGGTGCGGATATTATTAAAACCAATACGTTTGGTGCAAATGGTTTAAAGTATAATCAGGATAAGGAATTTGATTTAGAGCAGATTGTGACGGCTGCCATGAAGAATGCGAAGGAGGCGGTGAATACTGCCGATTATCAGAAGGGGAGAAAAAAGGGATCAGTTGCCCTTGATATCGGTCCTACCGGCAAGCTGTTAAAGCCTCTGGGAGATCTTGATTTTGAAGATGCCTATGAGCTGTTTTCCCAGGTTGTAAGAATCGGGGAGCGGGAAGGCGCAGATCTCATTCTCATAGAAACCATGAGCGACAGCTATGAAGCAAAGGCAGCGGTTCTGGCTGCAAAAGAAAACAGCAGCCGTCCTGTTTTTGTGACAATGATCTTTGATGACAAAGGAAAGCTTTTAACCGGCGGAAATGTGGAGTCCACAGTGGCTCTTTTAGAAGGCCTGGGAGTGGATGCCCTGGGAATTAACTGCGGTCTTGGCCCTGTTCAGATGAAGGGCATTTTAGAGGATATCATGAAGGTGGTTTCTCTTCCTGTCATCGTAAACCCCAATGCCGGTCTTCCAAGGAGTGAAGGCGGAAAGACGATTTATGACATCGACGCTGATGAATTTGCCAGAGTGATGAAGGAAATAGCGGAGGCAGGGGCCTGCATCATCGGCGGCTGCTGCGGAACGACGCCGGAGCATATTGAAAAGATGGTTGCTTTGTGCAAGGATAATCCGGTCAGGCTTCCGGAGAAAAAGAACCGCACGGTCATTTCTTCCTATGCCCAGGCTGTTGTCATAGACAAGAATCCTGTTATAATTGGAGAACGGATTAATCCTACGGGAAAATCAAAGTTTAAACAGGCATTAAAGGATCATAACCTGGAGTATATTTTAAAAGAGGGTGTTCTTCAGCAGGATAACGGTGCCCATGTGCTGGATGTAAACGTGGGACTTCCTGAGATTGATGAACCTTCCATGATGGTAGAAGTGGTGAAAGAGCTGCAAAGTATCATTGACCTGCCTTTGCAGATTGATACCTCCAATATGACCGCCATGGAACGTGCCATGAGAATCTATAACGGAAAGCCCCTCATCAACTCCGTCAATGGAAAGAAAGAGGTAATGGAAGCCATTTTCCCGCTTGTAAAGAGGTACGGCGGAGTTGTGGTAGCTCTGGCTCTTGATGAGGATGGGATTCCGGAAACTCCTGAGGGAAGAATTACCGTATCGAGAAAAATCTATGACAAAGCAGCCGGATATGGAATCGGGAAAGAGGATATTATCATCGATGCTTTATGCATGACAGTCAGCTCTGACAGCAAAGGAGCCATTACAACTCTTGAGACTGTAAGACGGGTGCGGGATGAATTAGGGGGAAAAACCATACTTGGAGTATCCAATATTTCTTTTGGTCTGCCTCAGAGAGAGATTGTCAATGCCGCATTCTTTACCATGGCTTTGCAAAACGGGTTAAACGCCGCTATTATAAATCCCAATTCAGAGGCGATGATGCGTTCTTATTACAGCTACCGTGTTCTTGCAGACTTAGATCCCCAGTGCAGCAATTATATCAGCATCTACAGCGGAAATGTGGCTGTCCCCGGTGAAGGTAAAAGACAGACAGGGGATCAGAAGACCGCAGGAGGAGAAAACGGAAAAGATTTGTCCTTACGGGAGAGTATAAAAAAAGGATTAAAAGACAGAGCTTATTGGGCAGTGTCGGAACTGCTTGAAAACAACGAGCCTCTTGCAATCATTAATGAAGAGATGATTCCTGCCCTGAATGAGGTTGGAAAAGGATTTGAAAAGGGAACGGTATTTCTTCCCCAGCTTCTGATGAGCGCAGAGGCGGCAAAAGCGGCTTTTGAGGTCATTAAGGAGAGGCTGGCCCAAAGCGGTGCAGAGGAAAAGAAAAAAGGAACTGTGATACTTGCGACCGTGAAGGGAGATATCCACGATATCGGGAAAAACATTGTAAAGGTACTTATGGAAAATTACAGCTATGAGGTACTGGATCTTGGAAAAGATGTTCCCCCTGAAACCATTGTAAAGACAGCCATAGACCGGAATGTGAAGCTGGTGGGATTAAGCGCCCTTATGACAACTACGGTTCCGAGCATGGAAGAGACAATCAGGCAGCTGAGAAAAGAGGCGCCTTTTGTGAAGGTTATGGTTGGCGGTGCTGTTCTTACAAAAGAGTATGCCATGACAATCGGTGCAGACCGGTACTGCAGGGATGCCATGGCATCCGTGAATTATGCAGAGGATATATTTGAAGTAAAATAAGGTGCCTCATTGACAAATATCGAATGAATGGTACAATAAAACTTGACAATATATCTGGAGGTACAAAATGGGAAAGATTATTTTAACGGGGGACAGACCCACCGGAAAGCTTCATATCGGACATTACGTGGGTTCGCTGAGGCGCAGGGTGGAATTGCAGAATTCCGGCGAATTTGACGAAATTTTTATTATGATTGCGGATGCCCAGGCATTGACGGATAATGCGGACAATCCGGAAAAGGTTCGTCAGAACATCATTGAGGTAGCGCTGGATTATCTTGCATGCGGACTGGATCCCAGTAAGAGTACGTTGTTCATCCAGTCTCAGATACCCCAGCTTACAGAGCTTAGCTTCTATTATATGAATCTGGTAACCGTTTCAAGACTTCAGCGCAATCCTACCGTGAAATCTGAGATTGCCATGAGAAATTTTGAAACCAGCATTCCTGTGGGCTTCTTTACGTATCCCATCAGCCAGGCAGCCGATATTACTGCATTTAAGGCAACCACGGTTCCTGTAGGAGAAGATCAGGAGCCTATGATTGAACAGACAAGGGAGATCGTGCGGAAATTCAATTCTGTTTACGGAGAAGTTTTGGTTGAGCCCGACATTCTTCTTCCGGACAATCAGGCGTGCTTACGCCTTCCTGGAACAGATGGAAAGGCCAAGATGAGCAAATCCCTTGGAAACTGCATTTACTTATCCGATTCGGAAGATGAGGTTAAGAAAAAGGTGATGAGCATGTACACAGATCCCAACCATCTTATGGTTTCCGATCCCGGAAAGGTGGAAGGCAATACGGTATTTACCTATCTGGACGCATTCTGCAGGGAAGAAGATTTTAAAGAATATTTACCGGATTACAAGAATCTTGATGAGCTGAAGGAGCACTATCAGAGAGGCGGACTTGGAGACGTTAAGGTAAAGAGATTTTTAAACAGCGTGCTCCAGGCAGAGTTAGAACCCATCAGGAAACGAAGAAAAGAATACGAAGCAGATATTCCTTACGTATATCAGATATTAAAAGAAGGAAGCCGGAAAGCAGAAGCAGTGGCTGCAGATACCTTAAAAGATGTTAAGGAAGCCATGAAGATCAACTATTTTGATGATATGGAACTGATCGGAGAACAGGCAAAGCGGTTTCAGGGCCAGGAATAGAGGCAGCTATGAAGATCATATCAATCAATGAGATACTGGAATGCAATCAGCTTTTAAAAGACAGCGGGCTGGAATTTAAGATTCATTTGAGAGATGCCTGCGGAAAACAGTCCTGCTTTGTGGAATCACTAAGTGACAGCAATGGATCAGAGCAGTATCAGGCGCTTTATGAGACACTGGAAGCGTATTTTGAAAAACTGCGTTTTCGGTTGGAATATAATGCGGATAAAACGGACTTCTGGATGATTTAACTCCGGAAACTGGAATGCCGGAGTGGCTGCAAAGGAGAAATTTCTTTGCACTTCTCCGGTTTTTTTGCCTTAATAATAAAATAATAATTATTATCAATATTATTTATTGAATTTTCTGGAAAACTATGCTATGATTATATCATGAATTAGGAATAACTAACTCATAAATTTGACAAAAACAAGCCATATTAATCGAGTATAGCTATCAGGAAAGGAGATAGATCATATGTCATTCATTGGAAAAGAGATCAGTGATTTTAAAGTACAGAGTTTTATAAATGGAGAATTTAAGGAAGTGGTTAAAAAGGATGTTCTGGGAAAGTGGTCCGTATTCTTTTTCTATCCGGCAGATTTTACGTTTGTCTGCCCCACGGAACTGGAAGATCTTGCAGATAAATATGAGGATTTTAAAAAGGCGGGCTGTGAAATTTACAGCGTATCCTGTGATACCCATTTTGTACACAAAGCATGGCATGATGCATCAAAGACAATTAAAAAGATTAAGTACCCCATGCTTGCGGATCCTACGGGAGCCCTGGCAAGAAGCTTTGATGTTCTGATTGAGGAATCAGGCATGGCGGAACGGGCAACCTTTGTTGTGAATCCGGAAGGCGTGATCGTTGCTTATGAGGTGATCGCCGGCAATGTGGGACGAAATGCAGAGGAACTGTTCCGCAGAGTGGAGGCCTCCCAGTTCGTTGCCAGGCACGGAGATGAGGTCTGCCCGGCAAAATGGAAACCTGGAGAAAAGACATTAAAGCCCAGCCTGGATTTAGTAGGGCTTTTGTAAAGGCGGGATCCTATGGCTGAACTTTATGACGTAATTATTGTAGGCGCTGGTCCTGCAGGTCTCTCCGCAGCCATTTACGCAGCCAGGGCCAGATTTAAGGTACTGGTTCTTGAAAAAGAAAAAATCGGCGGACAGATAACCATTACATCGGAAATCGTGAATTATCCCGGAATTGAGAAGACAGACGGTGCAGAGCTGACTGAAAAGATGCGCCTCCAGGCTCAAAGCTTTGGCGCGGAATTTCAAATGGCCAAAGTGACAGACTTTGATTTTACTGGGAATATCCGCATTGTTAAAACGGATAAAGGTGATTATCAGACGCTTGGAATTGTTCTTGCTCTTGGTGCGAACCCCAGAACTCTGGGGTTTGCAGGAGAGAAAGAGTACAAAGGCAGAGGAGTGGCTTACTGTGCAACCTGTGACGGTGAATTTTTTACCGGAATGGATGTATTTGTAATTGGCGGCGGATTTGCAGCGGCAGAGGAAGCTGTATTTCTCACGAAATATGCAAAAAAGGTCACCATTATTGTCAGAGAAGAGGAGTTTACCTGTGCCGCCTCCGTAGCCGATAAGGCCAGGAATCATGAAAAAATTGAAGTGCATTATCAGACTGAGATTGTGGAAGCTGCCGGAGACAGGCTTTTAAGATCTGCCCGGTTTCTGGACAGTAAAACCGGAAGAGAATGGAGTTATGAAGCGCCGGAGGGTGAATCCTTTGGTATTTTCGTATTTGCAGGCTATGTGCCGGATACAGATCTGGTAAAAGGAAAGCTGGAGCTTGATAGCCACGGATATCTTATTACAGACCACAATCAGATGACCGGGATTCCGGGAGTGTATGGAGCCGGCGATGTGTGTATTAAAAATTTAAGGCAGGTGGTTACAGCTGTTTCCGATGGAGCGGTTGCAGCAACATCTTTAGAGAAATATGTTGCTGAAGTATATGAAAAGTTAAACTTATCCCCAAGGCAGCCGGCACCAGAAGCAAAGGAAAGTATTGAGGATACAAAGCAGCCGGAGGAATCAGGAGAAGAGAGTTTTATCAATTCTGAGATGAGACAGCAGTTAGAAGGTCTGTTTCGTAAGTTTCAGACGAAAGTCGTTGTAAAGGCTATTTTAGATCAAAGCCGGCTTTCGGCCGAGATGGAGTCCTTCTTAAAGGAGCTTTCAGGGATCTCGGACAAAGTGGAGACCATCACAGAACGGGTATCGGATAAGTCAGAACCTGATGAGGCGCTTCCGGCCCTGTGTGTGTTAAGAGAAGATGGTACTGAAACAGGAATCCGTTTTTATGGAATTCCCGGAGGCCACGAGTTTAATTCCTTTATCATCGGGCTGTATAATGCAGCTGGCCCGGGACAGTCCCTTTCTTCGGAAGAAACTGACAGGATACAAAGACTGGAAAAACAGTTTGATATTAAGATTGCAGTTTCATTGTCCTGTACCATGTGCCCAACCACGGTTATGTCTGCGGGAAGAATTGCGGCTGACAGCAGGAACGTGAAGGCCTGGGCTTATGATCTGGCTTATTATCCGGAATTAAAGAAACGATATCAGATTATGAGTGTTCCCTGTATGATTATAAATGATGAGATTGTAGAATTTGGGAAGAAGTCCGTAGAGGAGCTTCTGACCGTTCTGGAAAGCATATAAAAGAAAAGGAGAAATCATGATGAATTATCTGGAAATTGAAAAGGTCATTGGAAGAGAAATTATTGACTCAAGAGGCAATCCTACCGTTGAAGCGGAGGTACATTTAGCTGATGGAACCATTGCTACAGGAGCGGCTCCAAGCGGAGCCTCCACCGGCGAGTTTGAGGCACTGGAGTTAAGAGACGGGGATAAGACCCGTTACGGCGGAAAAGGTGTTTTAAATGCAGTTCACAATATTAATACAGTCATTCATTATGCACTGGTGGGCATGGATGCATCCGATATCTATGGAATAGACAAGGCGATGATCACAGCTGATGGGACACCGGATAAATCAAGACTGGGAGCCAATGCCATTCTGGCAGTATCCATCGCCTGTGCAAGGGCAGCAGCAGTCAGTATGGGAATTCCACTTTACCGTTTCCTTGGAGGAATTACAGGCAACCGCCTTCCTGTCCCCATGATGAACATTTTAAACGGAGGAGCTCATGCAGCCAATACCGTAGATGTTCAGGAGTTTATGATTATGCCGGCAGGTGCTCCAAGCTTTAAAGAAGGTCTTCGCTGGTGTACCGAGGTGTTCCACTGTCTGGCATCAATTTTAAAGGCAAAAGGTCTTGCAACCTCAGTGGGTGACGAGGGCGGCTTCGCTCCTGACTTAGAGAGTGATGATGCAGCCATTGAACTCATTCTGGAAGCTGTGAGAAAAGCAGGATATGAGCCGGGACGTGATTTTGTACTTGCTATGGATGCCGCTTCCAGCGAGTGGAAGGGGGAAGGAAAGGGACAATATGTTCTGCCGAAATCCGGTAAGCATTACACTTCTGAGGAACTGATTGAACACTGGAAACAGCTTTGTGAAAAGTACCCCATTTATTCCATTGAAGATGCACTGGATGAAGAGGACTGGGATGGCTGGAAACTCCTGACAAAAGAGCTGGGAAGCAAGATCCAGCTGGTTGGAGATGATTTATTTGTTACCAATACAGAGCGTCTGAAAAAGGGCATTACAGAAGGATGCGGCAACTCCATCCTCATTAAGCTCAATCAGATCGGATCCGTATCAGAGACGCTGGAAGCCATTAAGATGGCTCATCGTGCAGGTTATACTGCCATTGCTTCTCACCGTTCCGGTGAGACAGAGGATACGACCATTTCAGATCTGGCAGTGGCTTTAAATACCTGTCAGATTAAGACCGGAGCTCCAAGCAGAAGCGAACGTGTTGCAAAATACAACCAGCTGCTTCGGATTGAAGAGGAACTGGGTGAGAGCGCTGTTTACCCCGGAATGGATGCATTTCATATCAGCCGTTCATAAATAAGAGCCAGTAAGACCTGCAGGCGTAAGAAGCCCTGCAGGTCTTTTTTTCGAATTTTGGCAAAAGGATTTGATGGATCAGGAAATAAATGATATGCTTATGAAACCGGTGGAATATCAGAGACACTTTTTCAATAGAATGAACAGTGATCCCTTTATAAAAAGGGGAGTATATGGGAATGTATGGGAAAGTGGGAGAATGATAGATGGCAGAAATAAAAAGAATCAGGTGCGGGAGTGAAAACTGTTATCTGATAGAAAAAAACGGAAGAGCCATTCTGATCGATACCGGAAGAAAAGGCTTTGAAGAAAAGATTCTTAACCAGTGTAAAAAATACAGGGTAGAACTCATTATTCTGACTCATGGTCATATAGAACAGGTACAGAATGCGGCTCATTTATCGAAAGAGTTGAAAGCCCCACTGGCGATTCACAGAGATGACCTGGGAATTATTAAGGATAACTTTAAGGAGCCTGTCTCTTTTCAGGGGCTTTTAGGGATGGTAGTCGCCGATGTTGCAGTAAAAAACTTTGAAGAATCGGTGATTTCTGATTTTACACCTGATATTTACTTAAAAGAGGGAGACAGGTTGGATGAATATGGCATTGACGGGACGGTTCTTGAACTTCCCGGTCATACCAGAGGTTCCATTGGACTGGAACTGGAGAAGAGGGCTGTATTTGTGGGAGATGCCCTGATGAACTTATTTTATCCCGGACTTCCCATGATTTACTGTGACCGGGAGGCCATGATAAGAAGTGCGGAAAAAATCAGCGCTCTTGGAGCGAGAAAAATTTATTTCTGTCATGGAAACCCGGCAGAAAACAGAACCTGGAGCCGGATGGAAAATTAAACAGAGGAAGTTTCAGCATGATTAAAATTTACATGGAACAATTTGATCTGAAAGAGGGAGAGAATAAACACGAAAGGGAACATCTGCAGGGGGAGCTGCTTTTACGAAAGGGCCTAAAGAAAGACTATGGGATTGATTATGGTGATGGAATTCCTGTTCCCGTTGTAAAAGGCGGGCATGGAAAGCCTCATTTAAAGGATTACCCTCATATCTTTCATAACATCAGCCATACGGAGGGGCTGGCTGCGTGTGCGCTGGGAGATGTGCCTGTGGGCATCGATGCAGAGTTAATCCGTCCATTTTCGGAGAAAATTATACGGAAAGTGATGTCAGAACAGGAAAAAGAGCAGTTTTTTAAACTTAAGGGTGAGGAACGGACTGCTTTCTTTTTTAAGATCTGGACGTTAAAAGAGAGCTATGTGAAAGCAAGGGGGTGGGGAATCACCATTCCCCTTACTGATTTTTTCTTTGATCTGGGCAATGAAAGCATTACATGCTCTGTACCGGGGGTGCATGCGGTCCAGTATTGTCTGAATGGAACCTATATTTTGTCTTTATGTACATTAAAACAGACTGGGGTCTGTTTTGATAAAACCTTATAAAATAGATAAATATAGGCAAGAATCTTTTTAAGTGGTAATCACTGGAATGGAGGAAGGCCTATGAAATTTGTATCGGACCAATATATAATCACATATCTTCAGAGATTTGACCAGTATCCGTTTGAAGTAAGACTTCACGGAAAAGCTCATTTGATCGGAACTGGAAAACCGGTATTTACAGTCAGCATGAATGAGAAAATTGACAGCAGGGAATTGCTGTCCAGTACTTCCCTTGCATTGGGAGAGGCCTATATGAAGGGGAATCTGGATATTGAGGGGGACTTATTCCAGGCGCTGGATCATTTTATGGGACAGATGGCTGCGTTTACGGCAGATCAGAAGAAACTGAAAAGTCTTTTTTTTACTTCTCTTTCCAAAAAAAATCAGGAAAAGGAAGTTGCTTCCCATTATGACATTGGAAATGACTTTTACAGCCTTTGGCTTGATGATACCATGAGCTATTCCTGCGGATATTTTAAAACGGACCAGGATACTCTTTATGAAGCCCAGTGCAATAAAGTGGAACGCATTTTAAAGAAACTCTGTTTGAAAGAAGGCATGACTCTTTTAGACATTGGCTGCGGCTGGGGGTATCTGCTGATTCGTGCAGCGGAGGAATATGGAGTAAACGGTGTGGGGATTACGCTCAGCATGGAACAGAAAAGGGAATTTGAAAAGCGGATTGAGGTTTTGGGGCTGTCTGACCGTATTACAGTAGAACTGATGGATTACAGGGATCTTCCCAGATACGGAAGGATCTTTGACCGGGTGGTCAGTGTGGGAATGGTGGAGCACGTAGGGAGAGAAAATTATGATCTCTTTATTAAAAGTGCAGAGTCGGTGCTGCAGCCGGGAGGGCTGTTTCTTCTGCATTTTATCAGTGCACTTAAAGAGTATCCTGGTGATCCCTGGATGAAAAAATATATTTTTCCGGGTGGTATGGTTCCCAGCCTTAGAGAAATGGTGAATCTCTTAAGTGAATATAAGTTATACGTTCTGGATGTGGAGAGCCTCAGGCGCCATTATTATAAAACACTGCGTCACTGGGATCAGAATTTTAATGAAAACAGAGAGCAGATTGATAATAAGATGGGAACCGGATTTGTGAGAATGTGGGATTTGTATTTAAATGCATGCGCTGCAACTTTTCACAACGGAATCATTGATCTGCATCAGATTCTTATGTCAAAGGGAATTAATAATGAACTTCCTCTCACGCGGTGGTATTAAGAAACCGCAGTAATTCAATAAATACCAGGGTTGCCCCTGGAAAGAAAACGTGTTATGATTCCATGTGGAGAACCGGAAGGACCAGAAAGGATCTTTATGGAATCAGATGAATAAGCGAAAGAAAAACATACTTCTGGTTTGCATTTATACGATTATGCTTCTGCTGTGCTTTATCATTGTCCTGCTGATACAGAAACTGAATTCTCCCCATACAGGAAAAGGCGGGGCGAGCCAGGCACCTATAGAAAGCACAGCAGTACCTCATACAGAAGAAGAACCGGAAACAGTAGATAACAGAGAAACCGGAGAGAATACCGGTAAGAAAGAAGAACGTACACAGAGGAGGAGAGCCGTTCTCCTGCAGTCCGGCCCGAAAAGACGGAAAAAGAACCGGAAGAGAATGTGAAGCCTTACGTGCCTCCGGTCATTGTGGTTGCATCGGATGTCCATTATTTTTCACCGGAGCTGACGGATTACGGCGAAGCCTTTGGTGAACTGGAAAAACGGGACGATGGAAAGGTGGTCCGCTATATTCCCCAGATTATGGATGCATTCACAGGCCAGATGGAGAAAAAGAAGCCCACAGCAGTGGTTTTAAGCGGGGATTTAACCTTAAACGGAGAAAAAAAGGGACATGAGGCGCTGGCAGAAAAATTAGAGGCTTTAGAAGAAAAGGGAATAAAGGTTCTTGTAATACCTGGAAACCACGATATTAACAATCACGCGGCAGCTTCCTATTTCGGCAAAGAAAAAGAACCGATTCAGGAAGCCAATGCAAAGGATTTCTATGATATATACCGCAGATTTGGATACGATCAGGCCAGGAGTCTGGATCAGAATTCTCTCAGCTACGTTTATGAACTGGACGAAAAGAACTGGCTTCTTATGGTGGATTCCGCCCAGTATGAGCCGTACAATAAAGTGGGGGGAAGAATTAAGGAAGAGACGCTTGGCTGGATGAAGATCCAGCTGGAAGAGGCAAAAAAACTGGGTGTAACGGTGGTGGTAATTGCCCACCATAACCTTTTAAAAGAGAGCATCTTATATCCGGAGGACTGTACGCTGGAAAACAGCGGGGAAGTGGTCAGTCTGCTGGAAAGCTTCCGTGTTCCTCTCTACATAAGCGGTCATCTTCATTTGCAGAAGACCAAAACTTACAAACAGGAGCCTGGCGAAAAGGGAGCGGATTACCACATCAGTGAAGTGGTGGCCAATTCCTTTGCAATCAGCCCTAATCAATATGGTGTCCTGACCTGGACCGGTGATAACCGGCTGGTTTATACCACGGAACAGACAGATGTGGAGGATTGGGGGGAGAAAACCGGCACTACGGATGAAAATCTGCTTAATTTCAACGGATATGCAGAAAAAAGCCTGAGAGATGTGGTGTATGAGCAGGTGAGCAGCCAGATTAAGAACCTTCCGAAAGAGCAGATTGAGGAGATGGCAAAGCTGTATGGAGATTTAAACAGCGATTACTGTGCAGGAAAGCCCATAGACGCAAAAGAGATTAGATCCACTGCTGCATTTCGGCTGTGGCAGAGGAATCTGCCGGACAGCCGCCTGTTTGCCCAGATCGATGAAATTTTAAGAGATACATCATCGGATCATAATACCTGGGAAGGCACAACACAAGACACGAAAGAGGATGACAGCAATGAAGATGACAGAGAATAAAAGCCTTAGAAGGGGAAGCGTTCTGACTGTATCAGGCGGGATTTTATGGGGAATATCCGGGACCTTTGGGCAGTATCTTTTACAGGTGAAAGGGCTGGCTTCCGACTGGCTGGTTCCGGTACGCCTGCTGTGTGCAGGATTAATGCTGCTGTTTATCTGTTTTATGAAACATGGGAAGCAGATTTTTGCACCGTTTAGAGACGGCAGAGATACAAGAGATTTATTTGTTTTCGGCATGGTGGGGATGTCCATGTGCCAGTATACCTATTTCACAGCCATCGGTTATTCCAATGCAGGGACAGCAACTGTGCTTCAGTACATAGGTCCTGTTCTTATTATGCTATATGTTTCCGCGCGGGCGGGGAAAATACCGGAGAAACACGAACTTCTCGCTGCAGCGCTTGCCATGGCAGGAACTTTTCTGCTGGCAACTCACGGAAAACCGGGTAGCCTGGCGATCTCAAATCAGGCTCTTTTCTGGGGGCTCTGCTCTGCGGGGGCTCTGGCGGTTTACACCACTCAGCCAGGCAGACTTTTAAGAAAGTATGGATCTATGGTAATAACGGCATGGGGAATGCTGATTGGGGGGATTTTACTCAGCCTGATTTTCCGCCCATGGGAGAAGACGGTTCTGCTTGATGCAGCGGCTGCCGCCGGTATGGGGATTATTATCCTGTTTGGCACTGTGGCTGCATTTGCCTGCTATATGGAAGGCGTTAACTGTGTAGGGCCGAAGAAAGGAAGTCTGCTGGCATCGGTAGAGCCTGTGTCAGCCACTGTGTTCTCTGTCCTTTTTCTGGGAGTTAATTTCGGGTTCATGGATCTTCTGGGATTTGTATGCATTATTTCTACGGTCTTTCTTCTGACAGCAGGGAAAGAATAGTCCATGCTTTACATTTTATTTCATATCCTATATAATGATGAAATAATATTACATGAATTAGAGGTAAACGATATATGCAGGAAAGTATAAGTGTGTCCGGTGTTCTCTGCTCATCCTACGATTCTTTTTTTGAGGCAGAGAAAAAGATTGCGGATTTTATTCTCTCAAATAAAAGTGATATCATTGACATGACGGTGGCAGAACTGGCGCTGGCAAGCGGAACAAGCGATGCGACGGTCTCCAGATTCTGCAGAAGATGCGGGTTTAATGGTTTTCACCATTTAAAGATTAATCTGGCGAAGGAGGTGGCTGAGGAACGGGGAAACTCCATTGAGATTTCCAATGACATCAGCCGTGAAAATATTGGCCAGTCTCTTCAGAATATTCTGGCTAACAAGGTCACTGAGCTGACTCAGACAATTTCCATGATGGATCCGGAGGAACTTGATAAGATATTATCCATTGTGGAAAAAGCGAGAACGGTTCAGCTGGTGGCAGTGGGCAATACCATTCCTGTGGCACTTGACGGCGCCTTTAAGTTCAATCAACTGGGGATAGCGGCTGTTTCCGGGACGATCTGGGAAACTCAGATGGCATATACCTGCAATATGGGACCGGAGGATGCGGTCATTATCATATCAAACTCCGGCTTTTCCAAACGCCTCATGACTCTGGTGGCAGTAGCAAAGGAAAACCGTGTGCAAACCATTGCAATTACGAATAATCCTTCATCCCCTCTGGGACAGGCCTGTGACCGCCACATCACTACGGCTACCAGGGAAAAGCTTCTTTTGGGTGAATTTTGTTTTTCCAGGGTTTCGGCAACAACAGTGGTGGAGATTTTATATCTCTTTTTGTCCGTCAGCAGGAAGAATTCCCATGATCATATCAGACGCCACGAAATTGCAATTTCTGATGATAAGAAATAATTCTTTCCTTCGCTTGGACTGATATACGATCACATATTTAATCTCATATGTCCAAATATATTTTATAGAAAACTGCAGCAATCAAAAGGATAAAAGACTCTTTTGATTGCTGCAGTTTTTTTATATACAATATTAAATTTCCGATAAGTTTTCTTTTAAAATTATTCTGGTCTGTATATATTGATTTTTGGTGACTGGGATTTTTTCATATGTCAGGTATTCAAACAAAGTTTTGATTGCGGTATAACCCTGCAGCTGCGGCTGCTGGACGATGGTTGCAGTGATATTGCGGTTTAAGATCTCTTTACCAATTTCTTCGGTATAGTCATAGCAGATGATACGGGTGTTCTGGAAATATCCCATCTCCTGAATCGCCTGCAGATTGCCATAGCTGTATGCACCGGGGCAGACTATCAGGTTGGTTTGCGGAAAATCCTCTAATGCTTTCTGGGTCAACTGGTAATCCCGGATATCATTGCCGGTCATTTCGATCACATCCTGCAGGACTATCTGAGGATACTCCTGCTCCAGCGTTTTTTTCAGCCCATTCATGCGGAGCGTGTGTCCCAGCATCTGGAAACTGGGAGAAAACAGCAGGAGTTTACCGTGGCCAGGACAGGTAAGGGATAAAAGTCCGGCAGTTATAGCTCCGCTCAGGGAGTAGTTACATCCCACAAAACTTAAATATTCTGTATCATCAAGGATATTGGTCAGGAAAACCACAGGAAAATGCTGCATGTGCAGTTCATTGATCCGCTCTTTGATGGCAGGATGATTGATGGGGACGATGGCAATGGCATTAGCCCCTTCCTCAATTGCCAGGTTAATCAGTTTTAACTGCTCACGGGCATTGAAATCCGGACATTCTTTCAACTCTATGTTTATGCCGAAGTCAAAAATTTCTTCTTTGCAGTGCTGGATGCCTCTCATAATATCATTAAAAAAAGCATTATGGCTTTGGATATGGAAAATAACGGTGATCTTTAAATTGCGCCTGCGGATGGAGAGACTCTTGGCAACGGTATTGGGACGATAATCCAGTTTTTTTGCTATCAGCTTGATCCTCTCTGCAACTTTCGGGTCTACGCGGCCACGGTCATGGAGTGCACGGTCGACCGTACCGACGGATACTCCAGCTAATTCTGCGATTTGTTTCAGTGTAACTCCCATTAACAGCCTCCGTGCATGATATTTATCCTTATGGATAATTCTATCTTAGCAAAGAGCACAGCAGGTGTCAAGAAAGGAAATGACAAGGAGTAACAATAATGCGTTTTCGATAACACAATGCATTTATTCCGAAATAACTGTTAAAATTCTATCAAAAATAAGCAAATATAGTTGCTTTATGCCAACGAAATTATAAAAATACCACTATAAAACATAGAAGTAATATACAAAATTAACAAGTGTGAAATAGAAAAAAATAAAATTATTGACAAATCGAAGCAAGTGCTCTATATTGAGATTAGCGTTAACGATAACGCATAAAGAACGTGATGTGAAAGTTGATAAGAAAAGGAGAGGTAATCATGAAAAAAAGGACTTTATGGAAGACTGGCAAATCAATAACAACTCTTACTTTAGCAGCTGCGCTGGCGTTTTCACTGGCAGGCTGCAGCGGTTCAGGAACGACACAAGAGGTTACTCAGGCAGCAACTGCAGGCGCTGATAAGAAGACGTCAGCACAGCAGGGCGCAAAATCCAAAGTATTGCGCGTTGGTATCCTTCCTCTTTCGGTAGGAGTTCCGGTACAGTATGCTGCAGATCAGGGGTGGTTCGAGGAAGAGGGACTAAATGTAAGTCTGGAATATTTTGCAACCGGCGCTCCGGTAAACGAGGCGATAGCGGCAGAGGAACTGGATATTGCATGTTCTGGTTTTGCTTCCATCTACTCTCTGGCGAATGCAGGATGTGTGTGGCTGGCAGATGTGAATACCACAGGCGGCATGGGACTCTATGCACGTTCGGACAGTGATGTGTTTGCAGCTGGAAAGAATCTGGCAGATAGTCCGGAGATTTACGGCAGTGCGGAAACATTGAAAGGAAAGAAAGTGCTTGAGCCTTTAGGAACGGCCGTGCAGTATATGACCGAGTGCTATGCAGCGAAATTTGGATTAACTCCATCGGATGTGGAACAGGTTAATATGGAGTATGCATCTGCATTTCAGGCTTTCCAGACCGGAGAGGGTGATATGGCAGCTATGAATCCGCCTTACAGTTATCAGATGGAAGACCTGGGATATAAGGAAATCTGTTCCTTTGAGGACGCTACCGGTGTAAATATGTGTGATGGCAGCTTTGCAAGGGGAGAAGTTGTGAAGGATCGTCCGGAAGATGTAGCTAAATTTGTAAAATGCCTGGTTCGTGCTATGGATGCATTACAGGATGAGAATACCCGATATGAATATACAAAGAAATTCTATACCAATAATGGTCAGGATTTCACTGAAGAAAATTTAAAGAAAGAGATGAAAGACAGAGCATACGTTGGTACGGATTATATGAGCCGTAAAGAATACAAACTGGGAGAAGCATGGGTTGCGATTACGGATTTTCTGGTATCTGCAGAGAAGATCACAGCCGACAACGCGCCAAACGTAGAAAAATCCATCGATCCTTCATTTGTATCAGAAGCCACAGGACTTCAAATACAGTAATCAGTTGTTAAATATCCGAAAGGTGGAGAAATCGTGAAAAGAAAAAATAATTATTGGTGGCTAATGGTTCTGTCCATTGTAATCTTTGTCGGAGTCTGGTGGTTATGCTGTGATGTTCTGAAAATAACAAAGAGTTCTACACTTCCAGGACCGGTAACAATTGGGGCTACCTTTATTAAGAAACTGACCTCGACAGCACCGGATGGTGCCACGCTTCCAGAGCATATTTTTTCTTCTCTGAAAATTGCAATGAGCGGATGGGCTATGGGAGTGATAATTGGTACCCCATTAGGGATTTTAATGGCCTGGTATAAGAGAATTGATTTATTTGTGCGTCCGGTATTTGACCTGATCCGTCCGGTTCCGGGACTCGCCTGGATTCCGCTGATGATTCTGCTATTCGGGATTGGGATCACCTCCAAGATTGTAACGGTATTTTTATCGGCGTTCGTGCCGTGTGTGCTGAACAGCTACACAGGGGTCAGACAAACGAAAGATGTGCATCTCTGGGTAGGCCAGACGTTCGGTGCATCTAATTTCCAGATGCTGCTGCATATTGCGGTTCCGACGGCTCAGCCGTTAGTAATGACCGGAATCCGTGTTGCGCTGGGAGCTTCCTGGACCTGTATCGTTGCAGCGGAAATGCTGGCTTCAACAAGAGGTCTTGGATATATGATACAGCAGGCTCGTGGAATCTACCGCCCGGACATTATTATCTGCGGTATGATTGCGATTGGAACGATTGGTGCAGTCTTTTCCTGGATTTTGACCGTAATTGAAAAAAAGGTGGTGAAAGGAGCAAGAAGAGAATGAACAAACGTTATCGGGATGCGAAGCGGTATGAAAAGACAATTTGCGCGTTCATAGCTATTTTTACATTTCTCTGCCTGTGGCAGCTTGTAGTCTCTTTCACGAAAGTAGGAGTTGTTATGGCCGGTCCGGTAACGGTGCTTGGCAGATTTTTTGCCAGTCTCCTGGAACCTATCGGCACTCATACCATAGAAGTGCACATTTTTTGGAGTCTTACCAGGGTTATGGTCGGATTCGTACTGGGTTCCCTGGCCGGAATCGCGGCGGGAATTGTGATGGGGTGGTATAAGCCCATGGAAGCATTGATCCGGCCGCTATATGAACTGATTCGCCCCATTCCTCCGATTGCCTGGATTCCACTGTCTATCGTGTGGTTCGGTCTGGGAGAACCATCTAAGTATTTTTTGATTTTCCTTGCGGCATTTTCCAATATTACGATGAATGCTTATGCAGGTGTCCGCTCGGTAGACCGTACTCTCATGGGAGCTGCCAGGATGCTGGGAGCCAATGACCGTCAGGTATTCAGTACAATAGTTCTGCCATCCTGCATCCCCCATATATTTGCCGGACTGCAGATCGCAATCGGATCTGCCTGGGCAACCGTAGTTGCGGCAGAGATGGTACGTTCTTCCGAAGGCGTTGGCTGGGTGATCATCAAGGGGCAGGATTCCAACAGTACGGTTCAGATTATGGTTGGAATTGTTGCGGTGGGAATTGTCGGTTATATATTGGCCGTTGCCATGCGGGCGATTGAAGCAAAACTATGCAGCTGGAGTGTGAGAGGAAAATGAGAAAAGAGATTATTGTTTGCAATCAGGTATCAAAGACATTTCACACGGTCAGAGGCGATGTGAAAGTAATCAATGATTTGAATCTTACGGTAAAAGAAAACGAACTGCTGGTCCTGTTCGGTCCGGGACAATGCGGAAAATCAACGCTGATCAACTGTATGTCAGGGCTGGAAACTGTTAGTACCGGTTCAGTGGCTGTAAATGGGAAACAAGTGGAGAAGCCCGGACCGGACCGTGGGGTAGTTTATCAAAGAACCGCTCTGTTCCCCTGGCTGACGGTTATGGGGAATGTGGAATACGGACCGAAAGTACGCGGTATGGCAAAGAAGGAACGCCAGGAACTTTCCAGATACTATATCAAACTTGTTGGACTGGAGGGTTTCGAAAATTCCTATCCGAATCAGTTGTCAGGCGGGATGCAGCAGCGGGTTGGCATTGCCCGGGCATACTGCAATGAGCCGGATGTGCTGTTTATGGATGAGCCGTTTGGCCACCTGGATGCCCAGACCCGTTATCTGATGCAGGAAGATTTAATCCGTATCTGGGAAAAGGAAAAGCGGACGGTTGTATTTGTAACGAATAATATTGAAGAAGCAATTTACTTAGCGGACCGAATCGTGGTGCTGACCAATTGTCCTACAACCGTGAAAAAAGAGTATACAATTGCCCTTGGGCGTCCCCGAAATTATGTGGACCCTGAATTCCTGAATTTGCGGGAAGAAATCAGCTCGGTAGTGGATAAAACTTTGTAAGCGGGGTGGAAATATGGAAGAAGTGAAAGTAAAAGTAGACCATATGACGAAGAAATTCGGTGATTTGCTGGTCCTGGACGATATTTCATTTGAAGTGAAAAAAGGAGAGTTTCTGTGTATTGTAGGGCCTACCGGATGCGGAAAGACCACCTTTTTAAACTGTATTACCAAATTGTATGAGCCGACCAGCGGTGAAATACTGATTAACGGGGAACCGGTAAATTTAAAAAAACATAATGTAGCATACATTTTCCAGGAATATTCCACCATGTCCTGGCTTACAGTGGAGGAAAATGTAGCGTTTGGATTAAAAATGAAGAAGCTGCCGAAAGCCGTAATTGACCGGGAGGTGGCTGAAGTTCTGGATATGGTAGGCCTGACACAGTATAAAGATTACTATCCGGTGGAACTTTCCACATCTATGCTTCAGAGAGTTGTCATTGCCCGTGCGTTTGCTGTGAAACCGGAGCTGCTGCTTATGGATGAACCATATGGACAGCTGGATGTGGAACTGCGGTTTAAACTGGAGGATGAGCTTTTAAATCTTTGGAAAAAGACCGGGACTACAGTTATATTCATCACGCACAATATCGAAGAAGCAGTCTACTTAAGTGAAAATATTCTGGTATTGACCAATAAGCCTACGGCCATCAAACAGAAACTGACCAATGCACTGCCGCGTCCGAGAAAGGTGGTTGCCCCGGATTTCATCGAGGTACGCAACCAGGTGACTGAATTGATTAAATGGTGGTAGGCAGGAAGGAAAGTAAAATGAGAGCAATCATGTTAATGTTTGACACCCTTAACCGCAGGATGCTGGAGCCATATGGCTGCGGCTGGACAAAGACTCCGAATTTTAAACGGCTGGCAGAAAGGACCGTTATGTTTGATAACTGCTATGCGGGCAGTCTGCCCTGTATGCCGGCCAGAAGAGAGCTGCACACCGGCCGTTATAATTTTCTGCACCGGGGCTGGGGACCGCTGGAGCCGTTTGACGATTCGATGCCGGAAATGCTGAGGGAGCAGGGAGTTTATACCCATATGATCAGCGACCATCAGCATTATTGGGAAGACGGCGGAGCCACTTACCACAACCGGTACAATTCCTGGGAGATTGTCCGGGGACAGGAAGGCGACTGTTGGAAAGGTCAGGTGAAAGATCCGGCAGTTCCGGAGCATTTGGGCCGGATGTGGAGGCAGGATCTGGTGAACCGGGCTTATATGGAATGTGAGGAGAAACAGCCGCTTGCTGAAGTATTCCATCTGGGCCTGGAATTCCTTAAAAAAAACAGAGAGGAAGATAACTGGTTTTTGCACTGGGAATGCTTTGATCCCCATGAACCGTTTTACACCATGGAAAAATATAAAAAGATGTATCCCCATGATTATGACGGTCCGCAGTTTGACTGGCCGGAATACCGGGAAGTGCAGGAGACAAGGGATCAGATGGAACATTGCCGGTATGAGTATGCGGCTCTGCTGTCTATGTGTGATGAGTATTTGGGAAAATTCCTGGATTTTATGGATGAAAACGATATGTGGAAAGATACCATGGTAGTAGTAAATACCGACCACGGATTCCTGCTGGGAGAGCACGACCTCTGGGCCAAAAGTGTACATCCCTGGTACAATGAAACAGCACATATCCCCATGTTTCTCTGGGATCCGCGCCATGGAGTCCGGAACGAGCGGAGAAAATCGCTGGTACAGGGGATAGATGTGCCGGTGACACTGCTTGATTTCTTTGGAATCGAACCGACAGCGGACATGCAGGGGTATAATCTGGAGCCGGTCGTCTTAAGGGATGAGCCGGTGCGGGAATATGCGCTGTTTGGTATGCATGGGGCCCAGGTAAATATTACAGATGGCCATTATGTTTATATGCGAAGTCCGTTACCTGATAACAGGCCGCTTTACAATTATACTCAGATGCCGACTCATATGCGCTGCCGGTTCTCAGCAGAAGAGATGAAGACTATGAAATGGCATCCGGGCTTTCCTTTTACGAAGGATACTCCGGTGATGCAGATTGAATCGGTGGAAGATGGTTCTGGTGATACATCAATGAAACAGACGCTGGGAACCGTATTGTATGATTTGCAGCAGGATCCAGAGCAGCTGATGCCGATTCACAATTCAGAAGTGGAGTACAGGATGGCTCTGCATATGATTCGGCTGATGGAAGAGAATGATGCGCCTCATGAGCAGTATGTGCGGCTGGGGTTTGGTAAAATGGATTTTTAATGTAAATAAAATAAGAGGGCAGTCGTAGGAAAACAAACGGCTGTCCTCTTATTAGTGCGCTCAGGATGAATCACCGCTGTCTCTTTGGGGAATACTGGAATATAGGTAAAAAGCACAAAAAACTAAAGAGAAAATGGGGTTGATTTATTACTAATTGTGCAAAGCGCCGAAATGATACGAGAAATATTATTTCTTGCTCAAACGTATTGACGAAATAAAACAATCGTATTATAGTATAGACGAGGGGATGAAATAAAATTTTATATATAGAAGGAGCAGTGATATATGATTTACACAGTAACATTTAATCCAGCTCTCGATTATGTCGTAAAAGTAGATCACTTCACACTGGGATCAGTCAACAGAACACAGCAGGAAGACATTTACTGCGGAGGCAAAGGACTGAATGTTTCAACAATTCTGGCCACACTTGGATACGGAAATACTGCACTGGGATTTGTTGCAGGATTTACCGGAGACGAGATTGAACGCAGAGTGAAAAACCTGGGATTTCGAAGTGATTTTATCCATGTTAAAAATGGAATGTCAAGAATTAATGTAAAGCTCAAATCCGGTGAGGAAACAGAGATTAACGGAATCGGGCCTGAGATTACGAAAAAAGATGTGGAGCAGCTTTATAAAAAACTTGACTGTCTTTCAGACGGAGACGTTTTAATCCTGTCAGGAAGTATTCCTGCATCACTGAATGATGATATTTATGAGAGGATTATGGAGTATTTAGATAAAAAGGAAATTCGCATTGTTGTGGATGCAACCCGTGATTTACTTTCAAACGTGCTTTTTTATCATCCGTTTCTAATAAAGCCGAACAATCATGAATTAGGGGAGATGTTTGGTGTGAAGTTAGAACGTGTAGATGAGATTATCCATTACGGGAAACTTCTTCAGGAGAAAGGTGCGGAAAATGTACTGATTTCCATGGCAGGAGACGGTGCAGTCCTGATTACCGGAAAAGGAGAGGTATACCAGATGGGAGTTCCCTCCGGAACCGTGAAAAATTCTGTTGGAGCCGGAGATTCCATGGTTGCAGGATTTGTTGCAGGCTTCCTGGAAAACGGCAGTTATGAACACGCTCTGCGTCTTGGAAGCGCTGCCGGAAGTGCTACTGCATTTTCGGAAGGTCTTGCAGGGAAGGAAGATATAATGAAGCTTTATGATGAATTATTAAAGGAGGGGTATCGATGAAGATTACAGACTTACTGAAAAAGGAAAGTGTGGAGCTTGGGGTAAATGTTTCCAGTAAGGAAGCGGCCATCGACCGGTTGGTGGATTTAATGGATGCGTCCGGCAGACTGGGGAACAAAGCTGCCTATAAAGAAGGCATTCTGGCAAGAGAGGCCCTTGGCAGTACGGCAGTGGGAGATGGAATTGCCATTCCTCATGCAAAAGTAGCTGCAGTGAAGGTGCCAGGACTTGCAGCGATTGTGGTACCGGATGGAGTGGACTATGACGCCTACGACGGTTCCCTGTCCAGAATAATTTTTATGATTGCAGCGCCGGATGGAGAGGCAGATGTCCATCTGGAGGCATTGTCCAAATTATCCACTCTGTTAATGGATCCTGATTTTAAGGAATCTTTGATACATGCTGGTTCAAAGGAAGAATTCTTACGCCTTATTGATGAAAAGGAAGCGGGAAAAGCCGCAAAACCAAAGGAAGGTAAAAGCGGTTACCGTGTTCTGGCAGTAACAGCCTGTCCCACAGGAATTGCTCATACCTTTATGGCAGCTGAGAACTTAGAACAGAAGGGGAAAAAGCTTGGAATTCCTCTTAAGGCAGAAACAAACGGCGCAGAAGGTATTGGCAATGCTCTGACAAAAGAGGAAATTGCAGCAGCTGACGGCATCATCATTGCAGCCGATAAGAACGTGGATATGTCCCGTTTTGACGGAAAACGGGTTGTTGTGGCAACTGTTTCGGAAGGAATCCAAAAAGGAGAAGAACTGATTAAGCGTGCGGTGAGCAGTGAAACACCGGTATACCGTTATAATGGTCCTGCATCTTCCGGAGAGGATAGCAGACAGGAAGGATTTGGACGTTCCATTTACAAACATTTAATGAACGGCGTTTCCCACATGCTTCCATTTGTTATCGGCGGCGGTATTTTAATCGCACTGGCATTCCTGTTTGATGATTACTCCATTGATCCGTCTAACTTTGGTAAAAATACGCCTCTTGCGGCTTATTTAAAGACCATCGGAGAGCAGGCGTTTGGCATGATGCTCCCGGTTCTGGCAGGATATATTGCCATGAGTATTGCTGACCGTCCTGGTCTTGCAGTAGGTTTTGTCGGCGGTCTGATCGCTAAAATGGGCGCTACATTTGCAAATCCTGGAGGCGGAAGTGTAAACTCCGGATTTTTAGGCGCACTGCTTGCTGGTTTTATCGGCGGTTATATTGTTCTGCTTTTAAAGAATGCATTTAAAAAGCTTCCCAAGTCCTTGGAGGGAATCAAACCGGTTCTTCTTTATCCGCTTATTGGTATCCTCCTTGTATCCGTGGTGACTACCTTTATTAATCCTTTTGTAGGAGCTATTAATGACGGTCTTACCAGCCTGTTAAACGGAATGGGCGGAACAAGCAAAATTATACTTGGAGCAGTTGTTGGAGGCATGATGTCAGTCGATATGGGCGGTCCTGTTAACAAGGCAGCTTATGTATTCGGTACGGCACAGCTGGCAGAAGGAAACTTTGATATTATGGCAGCAGTTATGGCAGGCGGTATGGTTCCTCCCATCGCAATTGCACTCTGCACCACATTCTTTAAGAAGAAATTTACAGACAAAGAGCGTCAGTCCGGTCTGGTAAATTATATTATGGGACTGTCCTTTATCTCTGAAGGTGCCATTCCATTTGCAGCAGCGGATCCTCTTCGTGTGATCCCCTCCTGTATGATCGGTTCTGCAGTAGCAGGCGGGCTTTCCATGGCGCTTGGCTGTACCTTAAGAGCACCTCACGGCGGAATCTTTGTTCTTCCTACAATCGGCAATCCGTTTGGTTATTTAATAGCAATCATTGTTGGTTCTTTTGCAGGCTGCCTTGTGCTTGCAGCTTTAAAGAAAAACCTGCAGTCTGAATGATTAGAGTAAAAAATGCCCCTGTCAGTATGACAGGGGTGTTTGATTTTCTGCCAGAACGTTGTCTAAATTCCTGTTGGCTTCAACAGAAGGAAGGCTTTCCGGAGCTGCTTTCCGGATCCTGTACCAGTTTGCAGCTGTAAAAACGGCAATCATCAGGATGGCAAATCCTATAATCAATCCAATTGCCCAGTACCTTAAATGTTTATTCATGAAATACTCCTGTTTTATTTGTAAGGGATATTAAAAGTATGGACGAATGGAGGCCGGATATACGAAAAAACGCGGAAAAGTGTTGATAAAAAACCGGACAGGAAGTACAATTTTTATAAGGAAGAAGGAAAAAGACGATTGAAGCACTGCAGTGAGGAGGCAGAACATGTATAAAAGCTGTATATTTGATTTAGACGGAACCATCATAGATACAATCCAGTCCATGACACACAGCATCAGCCTGACTATGGGGAACTTTGGATATGCTCCGGTTGATGAAGCTCATACCAAGCGGTTCGTAGGCGATGGATACCGGAAGCTTGTGGAACGGGCGCTTCTGTATTCAGGAGATCTGGAGCTGGTACATTATGAGGAGGCGCTTTCCATATATGAAAAGACCTTCCGGGAAAACTGCCTTTATAAGGTGACGGCTTATGACGGTATGCCTGAATTTTTAAACTATTTAAAAGAGAAGGGTATTAAAATCGGCGTGCTTACCAATAAAGGTCACGAACGGGCAGTAGAATGCGTGGAGGCTGTTTACGGCAAAAATTATTTTGACCAGATTATCGGGGAAGGAAATGGGATAAAGGTGAAGCCGGACCCGGCGGGAGCACTTTTAATGGCAGACCGTTTTTCCCTGCCGCCTGCCGCCTGTCTGTATTTTGGTGATACAAACACGGATATGAAGACAGGCAGAAATGCAGGCATGGATACGGTAGGCGTAACATGGGGATTTCGGGACAGGCAGGAACTGGAAGCATTTAATCCCAAATATATCATCTCCCATCCCGGTGAGATCCGACATGTTTTTGAATAAAAATCTGAAATAATGGAAAATTAAGGAGAGATATGTAAATATATCTCTTCTTTTTTTATGAAGAGGATGGAGGAAACATGGCAAATTCGAATTATTTAAAGTGGGGACTGATTATCATAGCATCGGTCTGGGCTTCCTTAATCGGATCAATGATGGGATATGCATGGAACATCGCCCATATAACTCAAAAACTGCCGGAAGTGGAAATGCCTAAAATTCAAAATACCAATATCAGCGTTGAGACCCAGGAAAAGATGGAGGGATATTGGACGGTTGCCGTATTTGGGGTGGATTCCAGAGATGGAACCTTAGGAAAAGGAACCAGATCCGATATGCAGATGCTGTTTAATATAAACCTGGGAACAGGGGAAATCAGGGCGGTTTCCATTTACCGGGATACTTATTTAAAAGTGAATGATAAGGGGCGTTATGATAAGATTAATGAGGCTTACTTTAACGGAGGCCCGAACCAGGCATTAGAGGCGCTCACGGATAATCTTGATATCAATATTGATGATTATGCTTCCTTCACCTGGAAAGCAGTTGCGGATGCCATCAATATTCTCGGGGGAATCGATGTGGATATCAGCCACGATGAATTTCGCGTAATCAACGGATTTATCACGGAGACCGTGGAATCCACAGGTGTGGGTTCCCATCATTTAAAAAAAGAGGGACCGAACCATTTAGACGGGGTCCAGGCGGTTGCTTATGCCAGGCTCAGAAAAATGGATACGGATTTTAAACGTACGGAAAGGCAGAGAGAGGTTGCCAATCTGGCACTGAAAAAAGCGAGAGAGGCGGATTTATCAACCTTAAACCGGCTGGCAAATGCCATACTTCCGCAGATATCCACCAGTGTCGGAATGAAGGATATGCTGCCCATCATGAAAAATATAAAGAGATTTCATTTGACAGAGACGGAAGGATTTCCTTCAAAGCTTGCGGATGTCAGGATTAACAGGAGGGACTGTGTCATACCTGTTAATCTGGAGGATAACGTAAAACGCCTTCATCAGTTTTTATTTGATGAAGACCAGTATGAGCCTTCCGAAACTGTAAAAAAGACCAGCCGGCAGATTCAGGTAAATGTTAAAAATAGAAGATAATTTTACCTGTAAGATGTTAAAAACAAACCTTTTCCTTTCGAAAGAAATGTGCTATACTATGCTGATGAATCAGCCGTAAGAAAGGAAAGGCAGCAGCACTATCATGGATAAAAAACGAAACAAACGTTTTAAGTGGAACGTGAGCCAGACTCAGTATCTGGCTTATGGTTTCTTAGGAATTATTTTAGCAGGAGCACTTCTTCTGATGCTCCCTTTTTCCAGCAAGGACGGGCAGTCAGAGAATTTTATCAATTGTCTCTTTACTGCCACAAGCGCTTCCTGCGTAACGGGTCTGGTGGTCCGGGATACCTGGTCCCAGTGGTCTCTGTTCGGCCAGATTGTAATTATGACCATGATACAGATCGGCGGACTTGGTTTTGTTACAGTGGGAGTATTTATTTCCATCGTGCTGAGACGAAAGATTGGTCTTAAGGAACGTGGGCTTTTGCAGGAAAGTGTGAATACGCTTCAGATTGGCGGAGTGGTCAGGCTGGCAAAAAGGATAATAAAAGGAACTTTCCTTTTCGAAAGTGCAGGGGCAATTTTATTAGCAATCCGTTTTGTTCCCCAGTATGGGGTTTTAAGAGGTGTGTTTTATGGTATTTTTCATTCCGTTTCTGCGTTCTGCAATGCGGGATTTGACTTAATGGGACACATAGAACCTTATAATTCTTTTGTTTCCTATTACGATGACTGGCTGGTTAATCTGGTTATTATGTCATTGATTATTATCGGCGGTATTGGATTTATAGTATGGGATGATATATATAAGAATAAGCTGCACGTAAAAAAATATCTCCTTCATACTAAGATCGTACTGGTCACTACCTTCATTCTTGTATTTGGAGGAGGTTTCCTTTTTTATCTGCTGGAAAGAAGTAATCTCCTGGTCGGAATGAATATAAGCGGTCAGATACTTACATCCCTGTTCAGTTCTGTAACGGCCAGAACGGCAGGATTTAATACCACAGATACCCATGCTTTGACGGATGGAAGCAAGCTTCTTACCATCATTCTCATGTTTATCGGAGGAAGCCCTGGTTCTACTGCCGGAGGTATTAAAACCACCACACTGTTTGTGCTTTTAATGTGCGTTCATTCCAACATCAAGCAGTCTTATGGAGTCAATGTATTTGGAAGACGTCTGCAGGAGGAGGCCATTAAGCGGGCTGGAACTATTTTAACAATCAATCTGTTTCTGGCACTTTCCGCATCACTGATCATTATGGCAAATCAGTCTCTTGGTTTTTCCGATATTTTATTTGAGACATTTTCCGCCATCGGTACAGTGGGTATGACAACCGGAATTACCAGAGATCTAAATACATTTTCCAGAGTGATCATCATTTTGCTGATGTACTGCGGAAGAATCGGCAGCCTGTCGTTTGCGCTTGCTTTTGTACAAAATCACAGAATCGCTCATGTGGAACAGCCCGCAGAAGCGATTAACGTAGGATAAAAGAGAGGGGAATATTCATGAAATCTATATTAATTATCGGCCTTGGCCGGTTTGGACATCATCTTTGCATTAATATGGCAAGCCTTGGAAATGATGTTATGATCGTCGATCAGAAGGAGGAATGTCTGGAGGACTTACTTCCCTATGTAACCAGTGCAAAGATCGGTGACTGTACCAATGAAACAGTGTTAAGAAGTCTCGGCATTTCCAATTTTGACATCTGCTTTGTATGTATCGGAACCAATTTCCAGAGCAGCCTTGAAATCACCAGTCTGGTGAAGGAACTGGGCGGAAGACGGGTAATCAGTAAGGCAAACAGGGATATTCATGCCAAGTTTCTCTTAAGAAACGGAGCGGATGAAGTGATCTATCCGGACCGTGATATTGCAGAGAAGACAGCTGTCAGGTACAGCACAGACCATGTCTTTGATTACATCGAGCTGACTCCTGAATATTCCATTTATGAGATTCCGCCTCTTCCGGAATGGGTGCATAAAACCATCAGGGAAGTGGATATCAGAAACCGCTACCACATCAGTGTTCTTGGAATTAAACGGGAAGGAAGAGCACAGCTTATGCCGCCTGCAGATTATATGATCCAGGCACAGGAGCATTTAATGGTGATTGGCAGAAGAGAACATATTGACAGTATATTAAAAGAAATGAAGTAACAGTTTCGGAGGGATTATGTCAGTTTGGCTTGCCCAGAACTGGGCGACAATTTTAATATTAAGTATACTTCTGGTTCTGGTATTTTTTGCGGTCCGCAGTATTGGAAAGAACAAAGGATGCTGCGGCTCTGGCGGCTGTGAAAACTGTGCGGGGTGCGGAGCGGGCAGGAACAGGCAGAAAAAGAACAGGGATTCCTGAAGAATAAAAACAGGGAACGGGCAGAATGAAATGTGAACTGCCCGTTCCCTGTTTTTATGTTCTTATTTTAAGTCCAGCTTTAAGTCGCCAAATTGGATCCATCCTGCTTTTCTCAGCAGTTCTCCTGAAACCAGTGTGATAACAGCTGGAAGGAGAAAGCAGACAAACAAAATACCAAGCCACATGTTTTTCCCGCCGCCCATGGCTGTATAAACACCGATGGGGCCTACCAGCCCGCAGGTTCCCATGCCTGAGCCGGCTGGAATATTTTTTAGTTGGAAAATCATGGTGGCTATGGGACCGGTGATCATGGAGGCAAAAGTGGGAGGAATCCAGATTTTCGGATTTTTTACGATATTTCCCATCTGCAGCATGCTGGTTCCAAGACCCTGTGCCATCAGACCGCCGACTCCGTTTTCACGGAAGGAGAGGACGGCAAATCCCACCATCTGGGCACAGCATCCGGCTGTTGCAGCACCGCCGGCCAGTCCGTCCAGAGAGAGGGCGATGCAGATGGCTGCGCTGCTGATTGGCAGTGTGAGTGCGATGCCGATGAGAGCAGAGACCAGGATGCCCATGTAGAAGGGCTGCAGTTCTGTGGCGGTCTTTACAAGGCTTCCGAACCAGTTCATAAATCCTGCCACTCCAGGTCCCACAAACTGAGCGATTAAAACACCGGATATGATGGTGACCCCCGGTGTTACCAGGATATCAAGTCTGGTTTCTTTTGACACAATTTTTCCAAGCTCCGTCGCAATCACTGTTGCGGCCAGTGCACCTACCGGTCCGCCTAAGGCATTGCCTGCAATACCGACAGTGGCTGCAGAGAACAATACCAGGGCAGGAGCATGAAGGGCATAGGCAATCGCCACACCCAATGCTGCGCCTGTGGCACTTTTTGCATAATCTGCAATCACATTGAATAGTTCTAAGTTGAGCTGCCGGCCCAGAGTGCCGAAGATGGTTCCGATCAAAAGAGACGCAAAAAGGCCAAATGCCATAGCACCCAATGCGTCAATGAGATAGGTCTGGACCGTGATTGTGACGTTCTTCCTTTTCAGGAATTCTTTTACGCCGCGTTTTTCCATGGTTAAAAATCTCCTTCTGTTGTTTGGTGCACACATTCGACCTTTAGTCAAAGCAGTTGCATGTATTTTATCATAGTATGCCCAAAATTCAAGTTTTTTTTGTATTTCAGCATAAAATTGATAAAACGTTAACAATATGCAGAGAAAAACCATGGGACCTCTGCTTGACTTTGTTCCCTGTTTGTGACACAATAAGTAGTTGTAGTTCTTGTTAAACTCTGGAAAGAAAGAGGTATTAATTCGTATGACAAAGATTGATATTATATCCGGTTTTCTCGGAGCCGGAAAGACGACTTTTATTAAGAAGCTGCTGCAGGAAGCTGTTTCAGGCGAGCAGGTTGTCCTGATTGAGAATGAATTTGGTGAGATAGGAATTGACGGCGGCTTTTTAAAGGATGCCGGCGTGGAAATCAGGGAAATGAATTCCGGCTGCATCTGCTGTTCTCTGGTTGGTGATTTCGGACAATCCTTAAAAGAAGTGCTTACAACCTATCATCCGGACCGTATCATCATTGAGCCTTCCGGCGTAGGCAAATTATCCGATGTAATGAAAGCTGTTAAAGATGTGGCAGCTGAAATCCAGGTAACTTTAAACAGTGCAGTTACTATTGTAGATGCTCAGAAATGTAAAATGTACCGGAAGAATTTCGGGGAATTTTTCAACAATCAGATTGAGAATGCCGGAACTGTAGTATTAAGCCGTACAGATATTGCTCCCGCTGACAAAGTGGACCTTGCAGTTGAAATAATCAGGGATCTGAATCCCGGGGCAGTGGTTGTTACAACACCCTGTGAAGAATTATCCGGTAAACAGCTACTTGAAATAATCGAAAAGCCGGATACCATGGAAGACGATCTGATGAACGAACTGAAAGCTCATCACGATCATGATCACGAAGAGGGTGGCTGCGGCTGCGGAGGCCATCATCACGACCACGATCACCACGAAGAGGGAAGCTGCGGCTGCGGAGGCCATCACCACGACCACGATCACGACCATCACGAAGAGGGAAGCTGCGGCTGCGGAGGCCATCACCACGACCATGATCATGACCACGATCACCACGAAGAGGGAAGCTGCGGCTGCGGAGGTCACCACCATGATCACGATCATGAAGGCGGCTGCAGCTGCGGTCATGACCACGATCATCATCATGCAGATGAAGTATTCAGCAGCTGGGGACTTGAGAATGTGCCTGCAATGAGTAAGGAGACACTGGATCAGATTCTTGACGAGCTTGCATATGGAGATGGTTTTGGAGATGTTCTTCGTGCCAAGGGCATGGTTCCCGGCATGGAAAAGGGAACATGGCTTTATTTTGATCTGGTACCGGAGCAATATGAAATTCGGGACGGTAAACCGGAATACACCGGAAAGGTTTGTGTAATCGGGGCTGATCTGAAAGAAGAAGAGTTAAAACAGGCCTTTGGCAGATAGATGAATCGGAGGGAATGATGAGTAATATCGACGAAATGGAAGATGATTTTATGCCGGTTTTCCTGATCGATGGATTTTTAGAGTCAGGAAAGACCCAGTTCCTTCAGTTTACCATGGAGCAGGATTATTTTAAGGCGGAAGGGAAGACACTTCTCATCGTCTGCGAAGAAGGCGGGACGGAATACAGCGATGAGCTGCTGAAACGGACAAAGACAGCAGCCATTTACATTGACAGCCTGGAAGAATTAAATCAGGAAAGACTTTTGGAACTGGAGCTTTTGTATAATCCGGAGAGAGTTTTAATCGAATGGAATGGCATGTGGAATTTAGATGATTTAAAGCTTCCTGATGACTGGAAGGTCTATCAGCAGATAACACTGATTGATATGTCTACCTTTGATCTGTATGCTGCCAATATGAAGTCACTTTTGTATTCCATGGTGCGCAATTCTGAGATGATTATCTGCAACCGCTGTGATGGAATTGAGGATTTGTCCGGCTATCGGCGTACATTAAAGGCCATGTGCCCCCGGGGAGAAATTGTATTTGAAGATTCTGAAGGGGAAGTGAATGAGATTGCAGAAGAAGACTTACCTTATGATGTCAATGCCGATTTAGTGGAAATTTCACCGGAAGCATATGGAATCTGGTATCTGGACTGTATGGAGCGCAGGGACCGTTACGAAGGGAAGACAGTGGAATTTACCGCCATGGTTTTAAAGACTCCGGACTTCCCGAAGAATTATTTCGTACCCGGCCGTATGGCCATGACCTGCTGTGAAGACGATATGACGTTTCTGGGCTTCATAACCAAGTCCAGAGACGCCAAAGATCTTGAGACAAAGCAGTGGGTTCGAGTGAAAGCCAGAATTGCATATGAATACTGGAAGGATTATGAAGGGGAAGGACCGGTTTTATATGCCGAGTCTGTGGAACCTGCAAAACCAGTGAAAGGGTTTGTACAATTTTAAGAGAACTCTATTGTTATTGTAATAGATTGCAGTTGGAAGAAAGGTATTCTTTTTCCAACTGCTTTTTTTTGTGTATCCATTGATCTATGAATAATTATTGATAGCAAGGTGATAATAATTCGAAAAGTAATTTTCAATCTAACATTAAATTATAATGAAAACAGAAAGTAGAGATGGAATGGAAGTTAAAGAGAGAATTGTACAAGATAAAGGCGTAGATCATACTCTTAAATTATTGGATGAAGGATATCCTTTTATCAAAAATAGAATGGATCTTTATAAATGTAATATGTTTGAAACCCACATAATGGGGAAAAAAACAATTTGTATAAGCGGCGAAGAGGCTTGTAAAATTTTTTACGATGAAGAGTTATTTCAACGAAAGGGGGCAATGCCAAAGAGAGTACAAAAAACCCTGTTTGGAGTGAATGCTATTCAGGGTATGGATAATAAAGCACATATTCAGCGAAAACTATTTTTTATGTCGTTAATGACGGAAGATCATCAAAAGAAACTTGGGGAGCTTTTTGAGAAAGAAATGGAAGCTTCTGTTGATAAATGGGTAAATATGGAACAAATTGTACTTTTTCGTGAAGTTAAGAATATCATATGCAAGGCAGCATGCTTTTGGACTGGAGTTCCACTGCTGGAATCTGATGTAGAAAACAGGGCAGATGATTTTTGTGCAATGATTGATGGTTTAGGCGGAGTCGGACCCAGGTACTGGAAAGGAAAGGTGGCACGAAATAGAACCGAGGTATGGATAGGAGCTATAATAGAGGATGTGAGACAAGGGAAGCTGATCGTAAATGACGATTCGGCACTTAATCAAATGGCTCTTCACAGGGAGCCTGATGGCAATCAGATGGAGTTGCAAATGGCTGCAAAAGAGCTTATAAACGTAATAAGACCAATTGTCGCTATTTCAACATATATTACATTTACAGCTTTAGCAATATACGAACATCCTGAATGTTATGAAGAACTGATGCGTGGCGATCATAAATATTTTGAAATGTTTGTGCAGGAAGTTCGCCGATACTATCCGTTTACTCCGTTTTTAGGAGCGAAGGTACACAAAGACTTTAATTGGAATCAGTATGAGTTTAAAAAAGGAGTACTTGTATTACTTGATGTTTATGGGATGAATCATGATTCTAAAATATGGAATAATCCTGATGAATTTCAGCCAGAGCGCTTTGAGGAGCAAAAAGCCAGGACATTTAGTTTTATTCCTCAAGGCGGTGGTGATCCTGGAAAGGGACATCGCTGTCCTGGTGAAGGCATTACGATTGAAATTATGAAAGCAAGTTTAAATTTTCTTATTAACAAGATTGATTTTGAAGTTCCGGAACAGGATTTAAGATACAACCTCTCAAGAATTCCTACTTTGCCTGAAAGTGGGTTTATCATGAAAAACATCAGAAAGAAATTTTAAATGAACTGATACCCGGAGAATTACCAAAAGAAAGACTGACACACGCTGGTTTTTCAATTTAACCAGCGTGTGTCAGTCTTTGCATATCCGATATTATTATTTCATAGGCGGAACCGGCGTAGGTCTTGCCGCATCAAATACATCAGATACATTAAATAAATCACTCAGGCTGTCAGGATAGTAAAACATCCGGTAACCATCTAAATTCCTTCTGGCTTGTCTGAAGTAATCAGGTCCAAGCTGCATCCAGGTGGTCTTACTGGCATCTACGTTGCAGAAGTAGCGGAAGCCCTTGGATTTTAAATATGTAAAACGTTCATTGCTGTCTGTGTAAGGAGTCCAGCTTCCGATATCACTTCCAAAGGGAAATAGTATGATATCGGTAGGTCCGATAATAGATGCTACATTGCGTTCCCACTTATCCGTATCGATCTTAAAGTGGTCCATGGAAATAGACCCCATATTACGGTGTCCCCAGCTGTGGGAAGACAGTTCCCAGCCGTGGTCCTTTAACGCCTGTGCAACCTTGGCAGCCTCCTGGCGGTCTGCTTCGTAATTGGGGTTGGTATCTTTATAAGCTTCATCTGTCCGATAGCCGAGAATTCCGTTGTAACCGGTAAAGGCCAGGATTCCCCTTGCACCCTTATAGGAAAAACCGGGATGGGTCTTTATAAAGTTTTCAAGAATCGGCACTACATCATAATCACCTACAGAAATACTGCCGTCATCCATCTGCATCTCACAGGTAGGATAGCCATCCTCTCCGATAATCATGCGGGTGGCAAAGCCGTCTCCCTGCATATATTCATAATAACAAACATCATCCTGGGACAGCACAAAGGCTTTTTTCCCCGGCGGAAGCATAATGTCTCCATATACAAACTTTGGATTGCCGTTTTCATCTTTCGTTTCATAAGCGAGATCATGAATTTTTACAAGAACATATCCCTTATCATACATGGACTGCATCATTTTTATAAATTCATCTTTGGTAGTCATCATCTGGTTGTAACCGGCTTGTTTGGAATCACCGTCAAAAGCCTTAGATGTATCCATAATCAGTGAATGGAAAAAAATATGGGTGACATCCTGAGGATTAATCCTTACGAGGGCAGCCTTAGAAGCCTCATAACCGGTAACAGCTGAAACAACTTCCTCTTTTGATGCAAGTCTGGTATCGGATTTTAAAAGGTTAATGGCTCCGTCATAATCGTATTGGGAAGCAAGCTTCTCTGCGTTTGATAAAAGTGCCATCAGATCATCTGCTTCCGACGTACTGGCATTAGAAGTTCCCTCAGAAGCTGGCTGTGCTTCACTTTCGGAAGAAACAGATGCCACCGATGAATCAGCAGGCATGATTCTCTGCCCCATCTTCTTATTAACAATAATACCGCAGAGTATCATAATCATTACAATCAGCAGTCCGGCAAGAATGACTGCCATCAAATTTTTTGAATTTTTTGGCCCTTTTCCAACATTCCATTTACGATAATCATTTTGATTCATAACGAAACCTCATAATTCTGTTATATTTTTGGATGTATCTATTACTAAAATAACATTCCCTGTCCAAGTATAGCATACTTTGTTGAAAGATGAAATGAAAATGGGGTAATTTTTTTTGCCAAAAGTGGCATATGTAAGGGAATCAGTCCCATACAATGATAGAAAGGTATTGATCAGAGGAACGTGTATAACATGAAAAGAGTTACTGCATTTTTATTAAGCTTTTTTCTGCTATTTTCCTGTTTGTGCCAGACGGCGGCAGGGCAGGAGCCGAATATAGCGGTTGCCTCGGACATGATTGTAAAAGCGGAAGAGGCCCAGGCGGTTAACACAGAAGGCGGTCCGGCTCTGCAGTCTCCAAGTGCGATTTTGATGGAAGCATCTACCGGGCAGGTCATTTTCGAAAAGGATGCAGATGAAAAAAGAAGTCCTGCCAGCATTACAAAAATTATGACGCTGATCCTTATTTTTGATGCTTTGGAATCAGGTAAGATCAAGCTGACCGATGAGGTTGTGACCAGTGCTCATGCAAAATCCATGGGCGGATCCCAGGTATTTCTGGAAGAAGGAGAAGTACAGACGGTTGAAACGCTGATTAAATGTATCGTCGTAGCGTCAGGCAACGATGCTTCCGTTGCCATGGCAGAATACATAGCAGGAACAGAGGATGAATTTGTGAAAATGATGAATGAGCGGGCTGCCGCTCTGGGAATGGCAAATACCCATTTTGAAGACTGCTGCGGTCTTACGGAATCCCCCACTCATGTAACCACTGCCAGAGATATTGCGGTTATGTCAAGGGAACTGATCAATAAGTATCCCCAGATTCATAATTACTCAACCATCTGGATGGAAAATATCACCCATGTGACAAAACAGGGAACAAAGGAATTTGGACTTTCCAATACCAACAAGCTTTTAAAAATGGCGACAAACTTTCAGGTAACCGGTTTAAAAACAGGATCTACTTCCATAGCAAAGTACTGTCTCTCTGCGACTGCCGAAAAAGACGGTGTCCGTCTGATTGCTTCCATCATGGCTGCACCGGATTATAAAGTGCGATTTGCAGATGCCCAGACTCTGTTAAATTACGGTTATGCAAACTGCAAGCTGTATGAAGACAAAGAGATGCTGCCCCTTCCCGATATGATTGTGGATAACGGTGTAGAAGAGAAAGTACCCTTAAAATACGGCGGTTCCTTTTCCTATTTAAGCTTAAAGGGAGAAGACTTCACTGCAATAGAAAAGAAACTGGAGCTGGTTCCTTCCGTGACTGCTCCCATAGAAGATGGGCAGGCGGCAGGAAGCCTGATCTATACTCTTGGCGGGAAAAAGATTGGCGAGGTGCCGGTTCTCACAGCAGGAGCTGTGCGGGAGGCGAAGTTTGGAGATTATTTAAAACGTCTGCTCCGTATGTTTGGTTTATAGAAAAAAGGATCTCGCAGGCAAGGAGGTTATATTCCTTGTCTGCTTTTATTTTTTTTCGATATTCTCCGGGAGTCATATGAAAGGTTTCCTTAAAAATCCGGTTAAAGTGCTCTGGATTTGTATAACCAATAATTTCGCAGATGGAAGAGATGCTTAAATTCGTAGTCTTAAGTGCCCGGCAGGCTTTTTCCAGCCGTATGTTCCGGATAAGCTTAGTAAAGGTCTGACCTGTATGATCCTTGACCAGCTTGCTGAAATGGGGGACGGAAAAGCCGAAATGTTCTGCGGCAGAAGAAAGCGTAATGTCCATGAAGTGTGTCTGAAAGTAATTCAGGATATCAGGCAGGGCAAGGTTTTCATGGGTAGTATTTAAAAAGCTTTCCAGATGCTTTTCATGGCGGCGCAGCAGGATTCCCCAAAAGGTGAGAAGATAGCTGTCCAAAAGGGGGTCGGAGTACTTTTCATGTCAGGGGATTTAAGGCTGCAGGCACTTGCCAATTATGAAACCTTTAAAAATTATGATATGGTCAAAAGATGCCTGTATCTGTTCGGCGGACTTACCAGAGATGACGGAGCCATTGGTGCCTGTCTTTTTACGGAGCCGGAGTATCTTGCAGATGATACTTTTTTGTTTGATTATTCTCTGTTTTTCATATCCGTTCTGAAGGACTATTATGAGGCTGCAAAGGATCTGAAAACCTTAAAGGAGCTTTGGCAGCCGGCTTACCGGCAGATCGAACTGGCAAGAGAGCGGTTCAATGATAACCATATAATTGAAGGCAGCGATAAGTTCTGGTGCTTTATTGACTGGAAAGAAGGACTTGACAAACAGGCCAGTGCTCAGGCAATCTATATCTATACCCTGAATGCAGCAATTGAGCTTGCTGAGATCCTGGGGGAAAAAGAGGTTGCAAAACAACTGCAGGATGAGAGGGGATATTGCAGCAGTGCGGCTTTGGAGTATTTATGGGATGAAAAGCTTAAAGTGTTTATCAGCGGGGCCGAACGTCAGGTTTCTTATGCAAGCCAGGTATGGATGGTACTGGCAGGTGTCATAAAAGGTGAAGCGGCAGGTGCGCTTATAAAACGAATTACTGAGATGAATCCCGTTATGGGTATGGTAACGCCCTACATGAATCACCATTATGTGGAGGCGCTGATTCTGTGCGGAGAAAAGAAAATGGCAGTGGATTATATGAAATATTACTGGGGTGGAATGCTTTCTCAGGGGGCAGATACATTCTGGGAACTGTATAATCCGGAAAATCCGGAAGAATCTCCCTATGGCTCATCGGCTGTAAACAGCTATTGCCATGCCTGGAGCTGTACTCCGGCCTACTTGCTGCGAAAACTGGAGAAGGAGGAGAAGACAGATGGAATATCTGGTAATTGATGCAGGCGGTACATTTATTAAGTATGCACTTATGAACGAAGGTGGGGGAATTATTGAAAAAGGCAAGGTTAAGACGGCGGTTTATAAAAGCGATGAACTGGAAGATTATCTGGAAACCCTGCATTCCATATTCAAAAAGTATGAAGGCAGGGCAGAAGGGATCGCCATGAGTGCACCCGGGATATTAGACAGTGAAACCGGATACTGCTATACAGGCGGGAAGCTAAGCTGTGTTTCAGGTCACAATATGGTTGAGCTGCTTCAGGAAAGATGTAAAGTGCCGGTTACAATTGAAAATGACGGAAAATGTGCGGCTCTGGCGGAAAAATGGATGGGAAGTCTGAAAGACGTAAATAACGGGATTGTTCTTGTGCTTGGAACTGCTGTCGGAGGAGGTCTGATCATCGACGGGAAGATCTATAGGGGAAAGCATTTTTCTGCAGGAGAATTCAGCTACATGGCAGTATCAGATGAAAATCTGGATCAGATGACCGGATATTGGGGAACAACCGGAGGAACGCCGGCTCTGATAAAAGCGGTATCAGAAGAAACGGGGATTCCAAAGGAAGAGCTTGATGGAATCCGGATCTTTGAGATGGCAGAACAGGGAAATCCGGAAGTGTTAAAGGGGCTAGACCGCTTTACGAAACAGCTTGCGGTTCGAATTTATAATTTACAGGTACTTTTTGATGCGGAGCTTGTGGCAATCGGAGGCGGTATCAGCAAACAGCCTCTTCTGATTGAGTATGTCAGAAAACATGTGGAGAAATTTTGTAATGACAATCCCCTGCGGAAGCTGTCTCCCTTTTTACCCACACCGGAGGTTACTGCCTGCCGCTATTTTAATGATTCCAATCTTATTGGTGCACTTTATCATTATATGAAGAAAAATAAATCGGGAGGATTTTCAGCCTGAAGTTAAAAATTTTCTTCTATTCTAACTCCCTTAGCCCCTATTTACAGGGGCTAGGGGTTTTTTGAATTTTTTTTTGATAGGTGTTGACAACTAATATTATATAGCATATAATAACAACATGTTATACAACATATAATATACAAATTTAAATAATATTATAGTTGAAAATTTAAAGTCAGAGGAAAGGTGGTCAATCGTGGGATCGAAACGTTTGTACCGTTCAGTGAAGAACAAAGTTTTATTTGGAGTTTGCGGAGGAATAGGGGAGTATCTGGTTGTGGATCCGGTTATGATAAGGCTGATATGGGTACTGCTCATGCTGTTTCAGACATGGAGGCATCTGTTTCATATATTTACAGGCGCATCTTTAATCGGCGGAAGTATTGCCATTTATATACTCGCAGCAGTGATCATACCAAAAGATCCTGGAGAAAGCAGAGAATAAGGGAACACCCAGGCAGGAAAGATAGGAGTGGACGTATGGTTTTTAACACAGGAGCAGCATTATTGGACGCCATTGTCCTGGCAGTTGTATCGAAAGACCAGGAGGGAACTTACGGCTACAAGATCACCCAGGATGTAAGAAATGTTATTGAGATTTCAGAATCAACGCTTTATCCTGTGCTTCGCAGGCTTCAGAAGGAAGAATGTCTCGAGGTATATGATCTTGCATACGATGGAAGGAACCGCAGGTATTATAAGATTACGGAAAAAGGGCGGATACAGTTAAATCTCTATAAGAGCGAATGGGCAGGCTATTCGCAGAAGATATCCCGTATTTTTGAGGAGGCACATATATGAACAGGGATGAGTTTATGAGAGAGCTGGAATATCTGCTGGCGGATATTCCTGATGAAGAAAAAAAAGATGCAATTGAATATTACAGAGATTATCTGGAAGAAGCAGGAGCAGAGAATGAAGATTCGGTGATTCGGGAATTTGGCAGTCCGGAGCGGATTGCAGCTATGATCCGGGCGGATATGAACGGTCATTTAAAGGATGGCGGTGAATTCACGGAAAGCGGTTATCAGGACGAGCGCTTTCGGGATCCTAATTACCAGATGGCAAAGCGCTACGATCTGCCGGAGGTTACTGAGCAGCCGGAAAAAGACAGCGGGTTTGAACAAACCGGAAGAAAACCTGGCGGAAACAAACGCAGGGAGGACAGACGCCTGATAAAGATTATTTTGTGGATCATACTGATCATCGCAGCATCTCCCATGCTTTTTGGCATTGGCGGGGGGATTGTGGGCATACTGGCAGGTCTTTTAGGAGTGCTGTTTGCGGCGGTGGTCGCAGTAGGAGCAATCACTTTTGCATTTCTGGCAGCAGGATTTGCCCTGGCAGTTGCAGGTTTTACTACCATGATCATTCATCCCTTAGACGGAATATTGTTACTCGGGCTGGGGATACTGATCCTTGGTCTTGGCATCGTCTCAATGGCAGTATGTGCTGTATTTTACGGAAAATTTCTTCCATTTCTATTTCGAAGCTGTATCAATATGTTTAGCAGATTATTGCATGGAAGGAGGGCCCGGACATGAACAAATTTGTGAAAAGATGTCTGATTGCAGGAATAATCCTTGTGGCCGCAGGAGGAGCCATGGCAGCCGCTGCTGCTTCCTATGGAGCCAGTATCTGGGATATTGCGCCAGGGGAAGCGGCCCACTGGAAGAACACATTTTCTAATTTTTCATTTAACGATATGAGTTATGAAAATCAGGCAGTGGAAACAGGCGATTATTCCGGCCTTGATCTTGAGGAACCTGCTGAACCAGGCCGGCAGATTTATACGACCGGCACAGCAAAAAGCCTGAAAGCAGAGATCAGGGCAGGAAGGGTTTTTATAAAAGAAGATCCTGCTGTGAGCGAATTAACCATATATTGCAACAAAGAGGATGGCAACTGGCATATAGGAGAGTCCAATGGAGAACTGGAACTGACTGCCGGCGGCGGAATTATGACAGATGACACAGATCTTGTCATGATAATCAGCGTGCCGGAGGGATATCGTTTTTCAGAAGTGGATTTAGAAGTATCCAGGAAGAAAGGTATGCTGAAGAGAGAGGGGGCCACTCCCATTGTAGCCTGCCATTCCTTATCTGCTGATGATTTGAATCTGGATGTAAAAGCAGGTGCACTTACGGTTAAACAGGGAAATGTCAATGATTTAAATATTGAATGCAGTGTGGGAGCGGTGGAATATACCGGAACTACGACTGGTAATATCAATGGAGAATGCAGCGTGGGTGCAGTGAAACTGCTTCTTTCCGGGAAGAAGGAAGATTATAATTACAAGGTTCAGTCCAGCCTGGGGGCTATAAAAATTGCAGATGAGCAGATGGCCGCCGTTGCCAGTGGAGATAACTGGGATTATTCTGCTGACAAGGACATGAATCTGGAATGCAGTACAGGGGCAATTGAAGTGAATTTTTATCAATAAAAAAGTCAGCATAGTGAAAACAAGAGAGGAGATTAGACATGGAGAAAAAATTATACCGTTCTGATACGGACAAAATGCTTTGTGGTGTATGCGGAGGAATTGCAGAATATTTTAATGTAGACCCCACAATTATACGCCTTTTATGGGCGATCCTTGCCTGCACAGGTTCCGGAATTGTGGCTTATATCATTGCAGCAGTGATTATACCAAGAAGATAGTTTTATTTAAGAAGAAAGAAGCGTTTTTTTGCTTCTTTCTTTTTGTTTTATTCAAATGGAGTTTATTTCCATCTGAAACGGGCATACTCTTTTTAGATTTATGAAAGGAGAACGACAGTATGCCAAAAGGAAAGAAAACAGAACCCTTTGATCCCCGCAACTTAAAGCCGGAGGAAATACTTAAATTTGAAATAGCGACGGAGCTTGGTCTTGACCAAAAGGTGATAAACGGAGGCTGGCGATGTTTAAGTGCAAAGGAGAGCGGCCGGATCGGCGGTCTGATAACCAAGAGAAAAAGAGAAATGAAGAACGATGCAATTGGGAAAAAAGAGGAAGTATAGGTAAAAAGCAGGAAATTCCTTGCACAGGAGGCAAAAATCTTTTATAATATTTTTCAAAGAGGAAGAGAAATATGGAAAAAAGAGAATTGCGATGCGGATTTACCACTGGTACCTGCGCAGCTGTTGCTGCCAAAGCGGCTGCAGCAATGCTGCTTTGGGGTAACCGGTTACAACATATGAAGCTAATAACGCCAAAAGGGACGGAAGCCGATCTGCCCCTTTTTCATGTTGTCATGAAGCCGGACAAGGCGTCCTGTGCGGTCAAAAAAGATGCAGGGGACGATCCAGATGTTACCGACAAGGCTCTGATCTTTGCATCTGTGGAATTCTTAAATGAAACTGGAGAAGGCAAAATTTCAGCCTGTTCTTTTGTGAGGGAGAAGACCGGTGAATTCGGGCAGCTGGTTTTAACAGCATTAGAAGGTGTGGGCCGGGTGACCAAACCCGGCCTTTCTTCACCTGTTGGATATCCGGCCATTAATCCAGTGCCCAGAAGCATGATCTTTGATGAAGTGGATGAAGTAAGAAGGATGGCCGGGTACAACGGTGGTCTGCTGATCTCCGTCTGGATTCCTGAAGGCAGTAAACTGGCAGAGAAAACGTTTAATTCAAAGCTTGGAATTACAGGCGGGCTGTCCATTCTGGGAACGACCGGAATTGTAAAGCCCATGAGTGAGGAAGCTCTGGTTGCAACCATTCAGCTGGAGCTGCATATGAAAGCAGTGGCCGGGCTGAAGCGGGTGATTTTAACGCCGGGCAATTATGGAGAGTCATTTTTAAAAGAAGAGTTAAATCTTCCGGAAGGGGAAGGTGTTACCGTCAGCAATTTTATCCGGGAATCCTGCAGAATGGTGAAGGAAGAAGGGTTTGAGCAGATCCTTTTTGTGGGACATATCGGTAAGCTTATAAAGGTTGCGGGCGGTGTGGAAAATACCCACTCCAGGTATGGAGACCGCCGTATGGAGGTGCTTTGGGATTGTGCCCGGAATTTTTTAGGCAGTGAAGAAAAGGAAGCCATCCTTTCGGCAAATACCATGGAAACGGCTGCCGGTATTCTAAAAGAACTGGGAGTCCTTAATCCGGTAATGTCTGAGGTGGTAAAGAGAATAAAGGCATATATGGCGGATTGGACAGGGGGGATTTTGGTGGAAGTAATTACGTTTTCAAACACCCTTGGGATTCTTTCCATGACACCAGATGCCCCGGAGATGATGAAACAATATTTTACGGCGGATATATAAGATCGAAACAACAGACAAGTGAAAGCGCACAGGAGGATAATAGATGGCTGGAATCATGTATGGAATTGGGGTGGGTCCGGGAGATCCGGAACTGATGACCTTAAAGGCGGTCCGGAGAATCCGGGAAGCCGATGTCATTGCCATCCCTCACAGTGATAAAACTATTTGTACGGCATACCAGATTGCAAAAGCGGCAGTTCCGGAAATTGAGGAGAAGGAGTGCCTTTATCTGCCTATGCCCATGACAAAAGATAAGAAGGTTCTGGAAGAAAGCCATGAATCTGCTGCAAAAGCGGTGATGGAACGGCTGGACAGAGAGGAAAATGTGGGGTTTATCACCCTTGGCGATGTCTCAATCTATTCCACCTGCAGCTATCTTTTAGACAGGCTTTGGAAGGAAGGCTATGCAACCCGGCTGGAAAGCGGAATCCCATCGTTTTGTGCAGCAGCTGCCAGACTTGGCACTCCTTTGGTTACAGGAGCAGAGGAACTTCACGTTATACCCGCATCTTATCAGATCAAAGAGGCGTTAAAACTTCCCGGTGTAAAGGTTCTTATGAAGGCGGGGAGGCAGATGAAGGCGGTTAAGGAAGAAATCAGAGCCAGCGGCCTTGAGGCTGTTATGGTGGAGAACTGCGGCATGCCAGATGAACGGGTCTATCATTCTCTTTTAGAGATTCCCGACGAAGCAGGTTATTATTCATTGATCATAGTGAGGTAAACATGGTACATATTGTAGGAGCAGGTCCGGGAGCCCCGGATTTAATAACAGTAAGAGGAAAAGAGCTTTTAGAAAATGCGGACGTAATTATTTATGCAGGTTCCCTGGTAAATCCGGCTCTTCTGAATTATAAAAAGGCAGGCTGTGCTGTCTATGACAGTTCGAAGATGACACTGGAAGAAGTCATTGGGGTCATGGTACAGGCGGAGTCAAAAGGAGAAATGACGGTCCGTCTTCATACAGGAGATCCCTGTATTTACGGAGCAATCAGAGAGCAGATGGATGAGCTTGATGACAGGGGAATTATCTATGAGGTCTGTCCTGGAGTCAGCTCCTTCTGCGGTGCGGCTTCCGCGCTTAAGATGGAGTACACCCTTCCGGATGTAACACAGAGCGTGGTTATTACCAGAATGGCAGGGCGTACACCGGTACCGGAAAGAGAATCCATTGCCTCTTTTGCCGCTCACGGTGCAACTATGGTGATTTTTTTAAGCACAGGAATGCTGAAAGAGCTGTCGGAAGAACTGATTCGGGGCGGATATTCACCGGAGACGCCGGCTGCGATTTGTTATAAGGCAACATGGCCGGAGGAAAAGACGGTGGTCTGCACCGTTCAGACGCTGGAGGAATGTGCGCAGAGGGAGAAAATACGCAAAACAGCGCTGATTCTGGTGGGAGATGCTGTGTCTCAGAGTAATTACCAGCGATCCCTTCTCTACGATCCATCGTTCACCACTGAATTTCGGAAAGGAACCGGGGAGACGGTATGAAAATTGCTGTCATTTGTTTTACTGAGGCAGGAGCCAGTACGGCTCTTAAGCTGATGGAAGGACTTTTAAAAGAGGGAGATCTTTGCGAAGGCTATGGAAAGGGGCGGGGATTAAAGCCTCTCACTTCTTCTTTGGGAGAGTGGACCAGGAATCAGTTCCTTGAAAAAGAGGGAATTGTGTTTATAGGAGCAATGGGAATTGCGGTCCGTTCCATTGCCCCCTATTTAAAAGGAAAAGCAGTGGATCCGGCAGTTGTGGTCTTAGATGATGAAGGAAGATTTTGTATTTCTGTGCTTTCCGGTCACTTAGGGGGGGCCAACGAACTGACTGAGCGCGCAGCCAGTATCACAGGAGGTCAGGCGGTGATTACCACTGCGACCGATATACATGGAAAGTTTGCAGTTGATCTATTTGCAAAAAGGCTGGGACTTGCCATAACAGAACTTAGCAAGATTAAGAAGGTGTCAGCGGCTGTGTTAAGGGGAGAAACGGTTGGCTTTTTCAGTGACTTTCCAATAGAAGGGATGCTGCCGGAAGAATTATGCCCAGGGTCAGAAGCGGACATAAGTCTCTTTATCACTCTTACAGATCCGCCGGAGGAAGGAAAGTCAGATCATTTACTCAGGCTTGTTCCAAAGATTTTAATTCTGGGTATCGGGTGCAGGAAAGGAACTCCTGTCACAGCTATTCAGGAGGGGGTATCACGGGTTTTAAAAGAACATAAGTTATCTCCCCTTGCCATAGCAGGGTGTGCAAGCATTGATTTAAAGAAAGAGGAAGAAGGTATCTGTGCATTTGCCGCAGACATGGGAGTTCCTTTTTATACGTATCAGGCAGAGGTTCTAGCCGGAATAGAGGGAGAATTTACCCCTTCGCCATTTGTAAAGCAGATCACGGGTGTGGATAATGTATGTGAACGGGCAGCGCTTTGCTGTGTTAAGGAACTGGGGGGCGGAAAACTGATTGTGAAAAAAGAAGCGGCTGACGGCGTGACAGTTGCGGCTGCAGTCAGGGATTGGAAGGTAATGATATGAAAACAACAGGTAAATTGTATGTGGTAGGGATCGGTCCGGGTTCCTATGAGGATATGACAATCAGGGCAGTGAGTGCGTTAAAAGACAGTGAGATTATTGTGGGATATACGGTGTATGTGGATCTTTTGCGGGAACATTTTCCGGAGAAAGAGATGCTCACTACACCCATGAGGCAGGAGCAGGAACGGTGTCAGTTGGCAATTTTAGAAGCGAAGAAAGGAAAACGGGTTGCCATGGTCTGCAGCGGAGATTCTGGTGTATATGGCATGAGCAGTCTCATTCTTCAGCTGGCAGAAGATGCGCAGGATTTGGAAATTGAAGTGATTCCCGGTGTCACAGCAGCACTCAGCGGCGGAGCGGTTCTTGGCGCACCTCTGGGGCATGATTTTGCAGTCATCAGCTTAAGCGATCTTCTTACGCCTATGGAACTGATTGAAGACAGGCTGAAAAATTCCGCCCTTTGCGATATGATCATCTGCCTTTATAATCCGTCAAGCAAAAAACGGGCGGATTATCTGAAAAATGCCTGTGAAATTGTGCTGCAATACCAGAAACCAGAGACAGTCTGCGGGCTTGTAAGAAACATCGGCAGAGACGGAGAAGAGATGGAGGTTTTATCTCTTTCCCAGTTGAAAGACACCAATGTGGATATGTTCACTACCGTTTACATAGGAAATTCCATGACCAGAGAGATAAACGGTAAGATGGTCACACCGAGAGGATATAAGAATGTGTAGAATTTTGATTTTCGGAGGAACAACCGAAGGACGGCTTCTGGCTGAATTCTGCCATGAAAACCAGGTTGAGGCATGGGTCAGCGTTGCCACAGGATATGGGAAGATGCTGCTTTTGGAAAGCCGGTTTCTCCATATCCATGATACTCCCATGGATGGGGAAGAAATGGAAGCCTTTATCAGGGAAAAAGAAATTACCCTTGTACTGGATGCCACTCACCCGTATGCTGCCGAAGTGAGCCGGAATATTCTTCATGCATGCACAGCAACAGGAACGGAACGATTAAGGATACTTAGGGAGTCGTTAAAAGACAGCGGGGATGGAGATCATGTGGTATGGGTGGACACCATGGAGGAGGCCATCCGCTTCTTAAACCAGAATTCAGGCAATGTGCTGGCGACGACAGGAAGCAAGGAGCTTGAATGCTATACAAAGATGGAAGGATGGGAGGAACGGGTCTATGCCAGAGTTCTTCCTGCTGTATCCGTACTCACCGCCTGTGAACAGATGGGCTTTAAGGGAAACAGGATCATTGGAATGCAGGGACCATTTTCTCTGGAGCTTAATCAGGCAATGATCAGACAGTATGGTATCCGTTTTCTCGTTACTAAGGAAGCCGGTCATGCGGGAGGCTTTTTAGAAAAGCTGCAGGCTGCTTCTTCCTGTGAAATTACAACTGTTGTAATTGGACGCCCTCTAAACGAAGAAGGGGCAGGCCTGGAAGAAGCAAAGGAAATTTTAATACAGAGGAAACCGGCAGAGATATCTTCTTGCAAAGGAACCATTTATTTAATAGGAACCGGAATGGGCGGACCGGAGCAGATGACGGTAAAAGCCTTAAAAACTCTGCAGAGCTGCCAGGTGGTATTCGGGGCTAAGCGCATTCTTCATGATATCGGAGACTTAAACCCGGATGGATTAAAGCTGCCCTGTTATTTAAGTAAGGATATCCTTCCCTGGCTGAATGAACACGGGGGCTATAAGAGGATTGCAGTTCTTTTCTCAGGAGATGCCGGTTTTTACAGCGGTGCGGAAAAAATGGCTGCTGCTCTTTTAAAGGAACCGTATTCAGAACTTTATGAAACGGAGATCCTTCCAGGGGTCTCTTCTGTATCCTATTTATGCGCCAGACTTAAGACCGGATGGGAGAATGTACGGCTGATCAGCCTTCATGGCAGAGACTGGGATCTTCTGGAAGAATTGAAAAATAATCAAAGAATATTCGCCCTGCTGGATAAGCGTAATTCCGTAAATGCTTTGTGCAGTCTTTTGGAGGAGAATGGGTATGAAAATGCACGTCTGTCTGTTGGAGAACGGTTGTCCTACGAAGACGAGCGGATCACCAGAGGAACATCAAAAACGCTTAAGAATCAAACGTTTGATATCCTGTCGGCGGTATTGATTGAGAGGGAATGAATGAGAGATGAATTGTTTGTCCGAGGCGACGTTCCCATGACCAAAAGCGAGGTCCGGGCGGTTTGTGTATCCAAGCTGGAGCTGGGGCCGGATTCCGTTCTTTATGATATTGGAGCAGGCACCGGCTCCGTATCCGTAGAGGCGTCGGGTTATTTAACCAGCGGGAACGTTTATGCTGTGGAAAAAAAGCCGGAAGCACAGGCACTGATAGAGGCCAATAAAGAGAAATTTTCTGCAGATCGTATCACAGTGATAAAAGGAACTGCCCCGGAAGCGTTAGCCGGTCTTGAAACAGCCACTCATGTTTTCCTGGGCGGTACTTCCGGAAATTTAGAAGAAGTTTTAGATCTTGTTTTAAGAAAGAATCCGAACGTCCGGGTTGTTGCTAATTTCATCGCCCTGGAATCTTTATCTGAAATGCTTCTGTGGCTGAAAAAACATTCCATACAAGCAGAGATTGTTCAAATGCAGGTTTCAAGGGCTAAAGCAGCAGGCAGTTATCACATGATGATGGGACAGAACCCGGTCTATATCATTTCCTTCGGAGGGGAAGGAGGAATGTCTTTTGAGTCAGGGGAATAAACGGTTTATGCTCGCTGCACCAAAAAGCGGCAGCGGAAAAACCATGATTACCTGCGGACTTTTGCAGGCATTTCTTTTAAGAGGCGTTACCTGCCGCTCCTTTAAGTGCGGACCGGATTACATAGATCCCATGTTTCACAAGGCTGTTCTAGGCATAAGCGGAGGGAATCTGGATACATTTTTCCTGGATAAAGATTCTGTGAGGGAGCTTTTAATCAGGGAGGCGGAGGAAGCAGAGATTTCTGTAATTGAAGGAGTCATGGGTTACTATGACGGAATGGGCGGGGACAGTACGTGGGCAAGCTCCTATGAAGTGGCCTGCGCAGTGGAAGCGCCGGTGGTGTTTATCCTTGACTGCAGAGGCTCCAGTCTGTCTCTGGCAGCTGTTTTAAAAGGTTTTTTAGAATACAGGAAAGACAGCCGCATCGAGGGAGTGATTTTAAACAGAATATCACCGGTCATGGCAGAGCGGTTAACTCCCCAGTTAGAAGCGCTGGGAATCCGCGTTTTTGGGTATCTTCCCCAATGCGCCGAGGCAGATTTTTCCAGCCGCCATTTAGGGCTTGTTCTTCCCGGTGAAGTGGAAGGGCTGAAAGACAAGCTAAAGAAACTGGCTTATAAAATGGAAGAGACAGTTGATATAGACGGACTTCTTGAATTATCGGAAACTGCCCCAGTGATTTCTTTTGAATCTGAAAGGAAAGGGAAAGAAGGAATAACCGCTTCCAGTGAGAAAGTACCGGTGGGAATCGCCGTTGATGAAGCCTTCTGTTTTTATTATCAGGAAAACAGAAAGCTGTTAGAAGAGATGGGGGCAGAACTGATCCCATTCAGTCCGCTCAGAGACAGCCGTCTTCCAGATGGGATCTGCGGGCTTATACTTGGCGGAGGATACCCGGAGCTTTATTTAAAACAACTGTCTGAAAATCTGGATATGCTGCGGGAAATCAGGGACGCCGACAGGGACCGCCTTCCCATTCTGGCGGAATGCGGCGGTTTTCTCTATCTTCATGAAGAACTGGAATCAGAGGAACATGAAGTCTGCCGGATGGCAGGAGTCATTCCGGGCAGGGCCTTTCCAACAGGGAAATTAAAGCGGTTTGGATACATAGAAGCAGCTGCGAAAGAAGATATGCCGTTCCTAAAAAAGGGAGAATCCATCAGAGGTCATGAATTTCATTACTGGGACAGTACAAATAACGGAACACAGATGGAGGCGCGAAAGCCTGGCAGGAATGTGAACTGGGATTGTGTGCTGGCGAAAGAAAATTTAATGGCAGGTTTTCCACATTTTTATTACCCCTCAAATCCCAACCTTCCAGGAAGATTTTTAGAAGCATGCAGACAGGTAATGAGACGGAAGGAAAAAAACTATGAAGGAATTTGAGATACTGCAGGGAAATCCAATGGATATAGAGCAGATTGCAGAGCTTTATGATTTGGTGAATGATTATTTAGAAAGCCATATCAATTATCCGGGCTGGAGAAAAGGTATTTACCCTGTTAAAGAAGATGCACAAGACGGTATAAAAAAGGGAACTCTTTATGTACTTTGGGCGGATGGCAAAGCAGCAGGTTCCGTGGTTGTCAACCAGGTTCAGGAAAAAGGATATGAAACGATAGCATGGAAGCAGGAAGCGAAACCGGAGGAAGTAGCAGTGATCCATACGTTTTTAGTACATCCTGATTTTCTTGGCAGAGGGTTTGGAAAAAGATTGCTGGAGTTCGCGCAGGAAAAGGCCAGGGAGCAGAAACGATTAGTAATCCGTCTTGATGTAAATGAAAAGAATACGCCTGCTATCAAGCTTTACAGGAAGCTTGGCTACTGTTTTGCAGGAAAGGCAGATTTAGGTTACGGAGAATATGGAATTCCATGGTTTGAGTTATATGAAAAGAACTTAACTGGAAAGGCATAAAGGATGAATGAGGAACTAAAGGATTATCTATCGTTGATACAGCTGCCTGATAAAAAGGCAATGGAGACGGCGCGCCTGCGCTGGGCCCATGTAGCCAAACCTTTAAACAGCCTGGGGGTTTTGGAAGATGATATTGTAAAGATTGCAGGAATCAGAAAAGATGCTCACGTATCCTTAAAAAAACGCGGACTTCTGATTCTTTGTGCGGATAACGGAATTGTAGAGGAAGGCGTTACCCAGACAGGCATGGAGGTCACTGCAGTGGTCGCGGAAAATATGACCAGAGGCAACAGCAGTGTCTGTATTATGGCAAAACGGGCCGGTGTGGATGTCTATCCGGTTGATATGGGCGTTGCAAGAGATTTGGTATCAGGCCCCTGCTATCCTCTGATAAACAGAAAAATCGCATATGGGACAAAGAATTTTCGGAGAACAAAGGCAATGACAAGAAATGAAGCTGTCAAGGCAATTAGAATCGGCATAGAGCTCATGGGTGAGCTGTCAGAGAAAGGCTATGATCTGGCGGCAACAGGAGAGATGGGAATCGGAAATACCACTACCAGCAGTGCAGCTGCATCACTTCTTTTAAAACAGGACCCCGCAAAACTGACAGGAAGAGGTGCCGGATTAAATGATGCAGGGTTGAAACAGAAACTGAACGTAATACGGGAGGCTGTGGCTGAATATGGTGCCGGGTGTCAGGATGAAGTGGATATATTGTCAGCAGTGGGCGGTTTTGATCTGGCCGGTTTGACGGGAGTATTTCTGGGGGGAGCCATTTACCGGATTCCTGTTCTTTTAGATGGTTTTATATCAGCTGTGGCAGCGCTTGCTGCAGAACGGATCTATCCGGGGTGCCGGGATTTTATGATCGCTTCCCATGTATCCGCAGAACCGGCAGGGCATATTCTTCTTGAGGAGCTGGGACTGCCGCCTCTCATACAGGCAGGTATGTGTCTGGGAGAAGGAACGGGTGCGATTGCAGCAGTTCCTCTGCTTGATATGGCGGTGGATGTATATGGAACCATGAGCTCCTTTGAGGATATCGAAATCGAGGCTTATAAGCCCATGGAGGATCAGCCATGACTGCTCTCATTATTGGAGGAAGCGGAAGCGGAAAATCGGAATATGCAGAAGACCTGGTAGTTTCTTTCGGGGACAGCAGGATTTATATTGCCACCATGAAACCGTGGGATGAGGAGTGCAGAAACAGAATTTTAAGGCACAGGAACATGCGGGAGAAAAAGCAGTTTGAGACTGTGGAATGCTACCGCAGTTTAAAAAAACTGGATCTTAAGAAAAGACCTTCTGTTGTTCTTTTAGAATGTATGTCCAACCTGGTTTCCAATGAACTGTTTGGTTTATGGGAGGAAGGGGATATACCGGTGCTTGACAAAAATACAGCTGCAGCTGAAATCGCAGAAGGAATCATAATGTTAGAGCGCCAGACCGATCATCTGGTTATTGTGACAAATGATGTATTTTCAGACGGAGATAATTACAGCTCACAAACCAATGATTACCGGCAGGTTCTTGGCAGCATCAATCAGCTTGCAGCCGAAAGGGCCCATATGGTGGTGGAAGTAGTGGCAGGAATCCCCATCAAAATCAAAGAAGGAACTAATTGAAAAAAATCCTCAAGTATGTTATATTTATCACATAGTAGCATCCTGATACCAAAAACCAGTTTTGAGGTAGAAGGTTCGGCATTTGAGGAATTGTTTGTCTGCCGCGCCTTTTTGGCGCGGCTTACCTTTTTTCAAATGATGAAAGGAAGACGGAAAGAAGGGGATAAGCATGGAAACAAGAATTGCTGTGATCGGTATTGTTGTGGAAGCGGAAGATTCTGTGGAAATTTTAAATGAGATTCTTCATGAGTACCGGCATTTCATCATCGGACGTATGGGAATTCCATATCCGAAAAAAGGAGTGAGTGTCATCAGCATTGCAGTAGATGCTCCTCAAAGTACTATTTCCGCCCTGACCGGAAAGATCGGGAAGTTAAGTGGAATCAGTTCCAAAACAGCCTATCAGAATGTGAACGCTTAGAAGTACAAAAAACACTGACGGGAAAGCAGATGCTGACCCAAAAGAAAGGGTGAATTATCATGTATGATCCAAAATCGCTGAAAGCGGAAGAATTCATTTCTCATGAAGAAATTCTAAAAACTCTTGATTATGCGGAACAAAACAAAGACAATGTGGAACTGATTGATCAGATTATTGCAAAAGCCAGAGATTTAAAGGGACTTAACCACAGGGAAGCTTCGGTTCTTTTAGCCTGTAATATCCCGGAAAAGATCAAAGAGCTTTATGATCTGGCAGAGGAAATCAAAAAGAAATTTTACGGAACCCGTATTGTTATGTTCGCACCGCTCTATCTGTCCAATTACTGTGTAAATGGCTGTACCTATTGTCCCTATCATTTAAAAAATAAGCATATTGCCAGAAAGAAACTGACTCAGGAAGAACTTGCCAGAGAAGTCGTTGCTCTTCAGGACATGGGGCATAAACGGCTTGCACTTGAGGCTGGAGAAGATCCGGTTAACAACCCGATTGAATATATTCTAGAGTGTATTGATACCATTTATTCCATCAAGCACAAAAATGGAGCCATCCGCAGAGTGAATGTCAACATAGCAGCCACGACTGTGGAAAATTACCGGAAGTTAAAAGATGCCGGAATCGGAACCTATATTTTATTTCAGGAAACTTATCATAAAGAAAGCTATGAAAGCCTTCACCCAACAGGACCAAAGCATGATTACGCTTACCATACTGAGGCGATGGACCGGGCGATGGAGGGCGGTATTGATGATGTGGGAATTGGAGTTTTGTTTGGACTGGAACGCTACAAATATGAATTCGCCGGGCTGTTAATGCATGCGGAGCATCTGGAGGCGGTTCATGGAGTAGGTCCTCATACCATCAGTGTTCCCCGTATTAAAAGTGCTGACGATATTGATCCCAATGCATTTTCCAATGGCATTGACGATGAGATTTTTGCCAGGCTGTGTGCGCTGATCCGTGTTTGTGTTCCATATACAGGCATGATTGTATCCACCAGAGAGAGCCAGAGTGTGAGAGAAAAAGTTATCCGCCTTGGCGTATCCCAGATCAGCGGCGGATCCAGAACCAGTGTGGGCGGTTATGAGGAAGAGGTCCGTCCTACAGATACCGAGCAGTTTGATGTATCGGACCAGAGAACCCTTGATGAGGTGGTGCACTGGCTGATGGATTTAGGATATATCCCCTCCTTCTGTACGGCATGCTACAGAGAAGGCAGAACCGGCGACCGTTTCATGAGTCTGTGTAAAAGCGGTCAGATCCAAAACTGCTGCCAGCCCAATGCACTGATGACATTAAAGGAATATTTAATGGATTACGCTTCCGAGGAAACAAGGAAAGTGGGCGAAGCATTAATAGCAGCTGAATTAAACAATATCCCCAAAGAGAAGGTACGGGCGATCTGTGAAGATCATCTGGAGAAAATTGAAGCTGGAATCCGGGATTTCCGGTTCTGATACCACACTGACGACATAAAAGAGGAGATAAACATGGGATTAAATGAGACGCCGTCATCTGAGAGGATTCACATCGGCTTTTTCGGACGCCGCAATGCAGGAAAATCAAGTGTAGTCAATGCAGTAACCGGACAGGAGCTGTCTGTGGTATCGGATATTAAGGGAACCACAACAGATCCCGTTCATAAATCCATGGAGCTTCTTCCCATGGGACCGGTAGTAATTATCGATACACCAGGATTCGATGATGAAGGTGCCCTGGGTGAGATGCGTGTGCGAAGGACAAAACAGATCTTAAACCGTGTAGACTGTGCAGTACTGGTGGTTGATGGGACTGCAGGGAAAACAGAAGTGGATGAGCAGCTGATCGGATTGTTTGCAGAGAAGAAAATTCCTTACGTAGTCGCTTATAATAAGTCTGACCTTGTGGGGGAAGGAGATTATGAAGACGGTCTTTCTGTCAGTGCCCAGACAGGGTTTCGCATTCATGAACTGAAGGAGCGGATCGGTGGTCTGGTCAATACTGGGGATATGAAGATGCGGATTGTAGGGGACTTATTAAAGCCATGCGATCTTGTAATCCTTGTAATTCCCATTGATTCGGCAGCTCCCAAGGGCAGAATCATTCTGCCCCAGCAGCAGACCATGAGAGATATTCTGGAGGCCGGGGCTGTTGCGATATCGGTAAGAGATACAGAATTAAAGCAGACCATTGAAAAGCTTGGAACAAAACCCTGTCTTGTTATAACAGACAGCCAGGCGTTTGAACAGGTGAATAAGGATACGCCAGATGATATTCTGCTGACCTCATTTTCCATTCTGATGGCAAGGTACAAAGGCTTTTTGGAGGATGCAATCAAAGGCGTGGCGGCCATCAGCACTTTAAAGGCTGGGGACAAAGTTCTCATATCAGAAGGCTGCACCCATCACAGACAGTGTGATGACATCGGTACGGTGAAACTTCCCCGGTGGCTGAAAGAATTTACGGGAAAAGATCTGGTGATTGAAACGTCTTCAGGCAGAGAATTTCCGGAAGAGCTTTCCGGCTATCAGCTGATCATTCACTGCGGAAGCTGTATGTTAAATGAAAGGGAGATGGTATACCGCAGAAAGACAGCGGCGGATGCAGGAGTGCCTTTTACCAACTATGGAACAGCTATTGCTTATATGAAGGGAATTTTAAAGAGAAGCTTAGAGGTGCTTCCGGATCTGGAAAAACTGATTTAGGCAGGAAGATTTGTAAGGCTGCCGCATCAAGGACCATAGTGTCTGAGAATGCGGCAGCCAAAAAAATGCCGTTTTCATGCGGTGGTCAGCCCCGTCTAATAATTACCCATTGACAAAATCGATACATGTGTCTATATTATAAAAACGATACAGATGTCGAAAATGGAAATGAGGGTGGGATTACATGACTTTCAAAAAGGAAAGAACCAGAGAACATATTTTAAGAATATCTTATGATCTGTTTGCAGAACATGGATTTAACGAAGTATCCATGAAAGATGTGTGTGAAGCAACGGAGATGAGCAGGGGCGGTTTGTACAGTCATTTTTCTAGCACGAAGGAGATATTTGAAGCAATCCTTGAAAAACTAAATGAAAAAGATGCTATGAATTTTCACGAGGAAATTGAAAGAGGTATATCAGCCGTAGTTATCCTTGATAATGCATTGGCTCTTATGAAAGATGAAATGAACCATGCAGAAGACTCGCTTAGTCTTGCTATGTATGAATATGCCGGAAACATCGGAAGAGAATTCATGGATGATTTCAATAAAGCAGGAGAGAAAAAGTGGATTGACTTAATTGAATATGGGATTCAGCGAAGGGAGTTTAATGCTGTTAATTCTAACGAAATAGTAAATATCATTCTTTATGTCTATCAGGGTGTACGAATGTGGAGTCGGATTGTCACAATGAAGTCGGACACGATAGATATGATCATCGGATACATTAAAAAACAGCTCCTGGTAGGGGATGAAATAATACAGAAAACAGTAGGAGTGAATTGTAATGAAGATTGAGAAGTGTAAAATAGGTAATATAACGGCAATCCTATACGGAGAAAAAGCGGATAAAGTTTATCTCTTTATTCATGGAAAGTTAGGACAAAAAGAAGAAGCAGCCGAATTAGCAAAAATAGTATGTCGGAAAGGTTGTCAGGTACTTGCTGTTGATATGCCGGGGCATGGTGAGAGAAAAAATGAAATGGATGACTTTGTTCCATGGAAAGTAATTCCTGAATTTCAAATTGTTATGGGATATGCACAGGATACTTGGAAATCTGTTTCTCTCCGGGCAAATAGTATTGGGGCATATTTCAGCATGCTTAGCTTCACGAATGTGAAATTGGATCAAGTGCTCTTTGTTTCGCCCATTCTTGATATGGTTAAACTGATTGAAAATATGATGATGTGGGCAGGAGTTACAGTAGAGGAGTTGGAAGATAAGAAGTTAATACAGACTCCATTTGGGGAGACTCTCGATTGGAAGTATTACCAATATGCGCTGTCTCATCAGATTACTGAATGGAGTCAACCTACAGCTATCCTCTATGCTGGAAAAGATAATATGACAGATATAGATACAGTAAATATGTTTATAAAAAAACATGGCTGCAAATTATCAGTGATGGAGGAGGGAGAACACTGGTTTCATACCACAGAGCAGCTTGCTGTCTTGGATAAGTGGACAGAAAAAAACATATAAGAAATAGCATTCCAGGATAAATTGGGCTCATTTAACCATATTAAAGGCGCTGATCACACATGGTAATTAACGCCTTATTTGGTCATTTTCTTGAGTTTCAGGTAAAAGCAGATTTAACCCTGTTTTTTTCTTCTATTTGCAATTCCTCAAAAAATTTTGATAATTCTTTAGAGTTTTGTTCAGCAATATATTTAAAATAGAGGACCCTTTGATCTTCCGGAATAACTATAGGCAGCATGTTATTGTGTATTAATTCATAATTAATGAGTAATCGGCCCGTACGTCCATTACCATCTTCAAAAGGATGGATTCTTTCAAATTGTATATGATTATATGCTATTTTATCAAAGATAGAGTCATATGCAGTCTTTGCGTAATTATAAATAAAGTACATCATTGCCTGAGGAACCTCTTGGGGAGAGGGAGGCAGATGTTCGGCCCCTTGAATGAGAACCGGTACTTTTCTATAGCCACTAATATCGGAAATGTTTTTATTGATCAGGATACCTATGTCTATTATGATTTGCTGGTCTAATTGGTTTTCTGAATGTTCTAAAACGTAAGAGAGAGCATATTTATGATTAATTGCCTCGTAAATCTCTCTCGGTTTTGCATTTACCGAAAAGCTATTATCATTAAACAGAATAGCGTACGTCTCAGCATAGGACAGAGTGTTTCCTTCAATTTTATTTGAATGATATGTGCTTCTGGTGATATAATCCTCAAAGTATTTCTGATTATTTAAAATAAATTCTTTTACGCTCATAGATGACACTCCTATCCTTATGACTGGCATTTAGCTGGTCAGCCATTCACTAATTGCCATAACTATCTATCATGTAACAGAATTATAAGTTATTGCCTGGTGACTGTCAATAAATAAAATGTTTGAAACTGCTCTGGGATCATGATTGGAAATGACATTTACCAATTTTTGTGATATTATATTTTTTAATGACTGCAAAGTGCTGGAACAAAAATGAGAACTTTAATGATAGAAAGGGGGCAGGAACATGAATCTTACCGGCAGTATGATGATAGCTTTCTCCATGTATTCCCGGATACCTGTGCCCCAGGTTCAGTGGACAAAAGAACGGATGAAATATGCCATGTGCTTTTTTCCGCTGATAGGAGCAGTAATTGGTTTGCTGGAGTATGGAGCCATTCTTCTTTTTCGTACTTTGGGATTTCCTTTTTTAGAACAGATCATGCCTGTTGTCATCCCTGTGGTGGTTACGGGTGGAATTCATATGGATGGATTGCTTGATGTAATCGATGCAAAATCATCCCACGGCGAAACTGAGAAAAAGCTGGAGATACTCAAAGACCCCCATACAGGGGCATTTGCAATTATTGGCTGTGGAATTTATTTCCTTTTATACCTGGCATTTTTTATGGAAATGAGGCCTGCCATGTTCCCTGCCTATTGCCTGACGTTTGTTATAACCAGAACCTTAAGCGGACTTTCTGTTGTTACCTTCCCTATGGCGAAAAAAAGCGGGCTGGCAGCGGCTTTTTCAGATGGAGCTCATAAAAGAGTGGTTGGAACTGTTATGGTTCTTTACCTTGGAATTTCCTTACTGGGAGTCTGGTTTTTAGCAGGCACAGGGGCAGCCTTGGTAGTTTTTGCCATATCGTTTATGGTGTTTTTATATTACTACCACATGTCAAAGCGGGAATTTGGAGGGATCACAGGAGATCTTGCAGGATACTTTCTTCAGATTCTGGAACTGGTTCTTGTAATGGGACTGGCTGTCCTGTCACACATGAAAATATAGTAACCGGCAGGAAGGAATTAATTAATATGAAGTTAATAATCGGCGGAGCATGGCAGGGAAAGCTTTCCTATGCCCTGCAGCTTGCAAATATAGAAACGGATGATAAAAAACAGGTTGCAGAGGGTGGCTCAGACCCTTATCAGGCAGCGTTTGAATCCAGTATCATTCACAATTTTCATGAGTATATCAAAAGACTTCTGAGGAATGAAAAGGATCCTGAAGAATTTATACGAAATATTCTGGAAAACAATCCGGAAGTGATTATTACCATCAATGAGATAGGCTGTGGGATCGTGCCTGAAGATCCGTTTGACAGGCGGTGGAGGGAAAGTGCCGGCAGAGCGGCAGTGACGCTGGCAAAACACAGCGGTGAAGTATACCGGATGGTATGCGGGATACCTGCCCGGATTAAATAGAACAGGGAAAAGGGCTGAATTATGTTTAAATATCATGTAACTGCGGTACTGATTGGCTGCTTTCTGGATGCGTGCTTTGGAGATCCCTTATTTTTGTGGCATCCCGTTTGCGGAATCGGAAACCTGATAAGCTGGCTGGAGAAAAAATTACGGCCCGTATTCCCGAAAAATGAAACAGGGGAAAGACAGGCAGGTGTATGGCTGGTTGTACTGGTGCTTCTTGCAGCAGGCGGGCTTTCCTTTGTTCTTTTGTCTGTTTCCTACGGTCTCTCCCCAATAGCCGGGCTTGCTGTGGAAAGCATTATGTGTTATCAGATGATGGCCTGGCATTCATTAAGAAAAGAGAGCATGAAGGTCTACCGTGCATTTCTGAAAAAGGACACGGAAGAAGCGAGGCTGGCAGTATCCATGATTGTGGGCCGGGATACAAAAAATCTTTCTGATATCGGTATCACAAAAGCCGCAGTGGAAACAGTGGCGGAGAATACCTCCGATGGCGTGATCGCTCCTTTGATTTTCATGACACTTTTTGGAGGGACCGGTGTATTTCTTTATAAGGCAGTCAACACCATGGATTCCATGGTAGGATATAAAAATGACCGGTATCTCTGGTTTGGGCGGTGTGCCGCAAAGCTTGATGATCTGGTTAATTTTGTACCAGCCCGGTTATCAGCTCTTTTCATGCTGGCGGCAGGTTATTTATGCCAGCTGTTTTATGGAGCAAAGTATAATGGAAGTAATGGATTCCGGATCTGGAAACGTGACCGTTTCAACCACAGAAGCCCCAATTCTGCGCAGACCGAATCAGCATGCGCAGGAATTCTTCAGGTCGAGCTGGCTGGAAATGCATGGTATTTTGGAACCTTATATGAAAAGCCTGTCATAGGAGATCCTGTGAGGGCGGCGGAGTATGAAGACATCTTAAGAGCCAATGTACTGATGACAGTTACTTACATCCTGGCACTGATCCCTGTTGGAATCCTGCTTTTTATCACTTTTTAGAAGATACACAGATATGGGAGAAATAAAATGGAATATCAGCATGGCGGAGACATTTATACCAACCGCGTTACTATGGATTATTCAGCGAACATCAATCCTCTTGGCCTTCCGGAAGGCGTTAAAAAGGCACTTTTGCAGGCAGTTGATGACTGTTCCTGCTATCCGGACAGCCGATGCGGGAAATTGAGGACAGAGCTTGGAGCATTTCATGGATTTTCTAAAGAGCATATTATCTGCGGTAACGGAGCTGCAGATTTAATCTTTCAGATTGTGCAGGTTATAAGACCCGGACGGGCTCTTTTAATCGCGCCTTCCTTTCTGGAATATGAACAGGCATTAGGGACTGTATCCGCGGAGATTGTATGGTATGATTTAAAGGAAACGGAAGGGTTTTATTTATCCGTTAAACGGTTAATGGAGTGGCTTAAATTAAACGGTCACGGAATTGAAATGCTGTTTCTGTGCAATCCCAACAATCCAACCGGGTTTGCACTTAAGAAAGAAGAGTTGAAAGATCTTCTGGACTTCTGCAGGGAAAAAGGGATCTTCTGTGTAGTGGATGAATGCTTTAATGAATTTCTTGATGATCCTGAGGCTTATTCCATACTGGATGTGGTTTCATCAGGCGGATATGACCATGTATTTGTTTTAAAGGCATTTACAAAAATATACGCCATGGCAGGTCTCCGTCTTGGGTATGGCATATCTACCGGCAAAAAAACGATAGAATCCATGAACCGGATCAGACAGCCCTGGAGTGTTTCTTCTCTCGCCCAGGCAGCCGGAGAGGCAGCCCTTGGTGAAAAGGAATATGTGAAAGAAACAAGGCGGCTGATTTCCGGTGAACGGGAATACTTAAAAGAAAACCTTAGTGATCTGGGCTTTCTTGTCTTTGATTCCATGGCAAATTATCTGTTCTTTAAAGATAGAAGAAAGAAAGCCCGGGATCAGGAAAAGCTATTATACAAAGAATTACTTGACCGGCAGGTACTGATCCGGTCCTGTTCCAATTACAGAGGGTTAAACGATACATATTACCGGATCTGCATAAAGCAGAGAAGAGAAAATGATGCATTTCTTGCAGTATTAAAATCCATACTGACAAAAGGAGAATGAGAGCATGGCAAAGACAATCATGATTCAGGGCACCATGTCCAATGCAGGCAAAAGCCTGATTACAGCAGGACTGTGCCGGATTTTAAATCAGGATGGATACCGGGTTGCGCCTTTTAAATCCCAGAATATGGCACTTAACTCCTTTATTACAGAGGAAGGACTGGAGATGGGCAGGGCACAGGTGGTGCAGGCAGAGGCAGCAGGCGTAAAGCCTGTGGCAGACATGAATCCGGTTCTGCTCAAACCCACCAATGATACTGGTTCTCAGGTAATTGTGAATGGCGTATCCATTGGAAATATGCCTGCGAAAGAGTATTTTGCATATAAAAAGAACCTGATACCGGAGATAAAAAAAGCATTTGACAAACTGTCAGAGGAATATGACATCATCGTAATTGAAGGCGCAGGAAGTCCTGCAGAAATCAATTTAAAGCAGGAAGACATTGTTAATATGGGCATGGCAAAGATGGCGGATGCGCCGGTGCTGCTGGTGGGGGATATTGACCGCGGCGGAGTGTTTGCCCAGCTTTACGGTACTGTTATGCTTTTGGAGGCGGAAGAGAGGACCAGAATCGGCGGTCTGATTGTAAATAAATTCCGTGGTGATAAAACCATTTTAGAGCCAGGACTTGACATGATAAAAGAACGGCTTCACATACCGGTCGCCGGAGTGGTCCCTTACATGGAGGTGGATATTGAAGACGAAGACAGTTTGGGAAACCATCTTTGCGGGACAGCAAAATCAGAGCGGGCCGATGTGGAGATAGCGGTTATCCGTTTTCCGAGAATTTCAAATTTTACGGATTTTTCCGTTTTTTCCACAATTCCATCTGTTGCTCTTCGCTATGTGGATTCTGTGTCAAGCCTGGGAAATCCGGATCTTGTAATTCTGCCGGGCAGTAAGAATACCATAGAAGATCTTCTCTGGATGCGCCAGAATGGTCTGGAAGCCGGGATATTAAAGCTGTGTTCATCAGGGATTCCGGTATTTGGAATCTGCGGGGGTTTTCAGATGCTTGGGGAGCAGCTAAAGGATCCTCTGGCAGTGGAGTCTTCTTCCGGCCGTTCCTCCGTCCGCGGCATGGAACTGCTGCCTTTACGGACTGTGTTCGGACCAGAAAAAACCAGAACAAGAGTGTCCGGTGCCTGTACGGCAGTGGAAGGGATTTTTGAAGATTTATCAGGAATGAATATAGATGGCTATGAGATTCACATGGGACAGACAGAGCGCGCACTGCCGCCCTTAGCCTATGTGATGGAGAGCCAGTCTGGCTCCCATCTGGCAAAGATGGATGGATGTCAGAGAAAGAATGTATATGGAACCTATATTCACGGTTTCTTTGACAGTGAGAATATTGCGGATACCATTGTAACTGCGCTGAGAAAGAAAAAAGGGCTTTCCAGCCAGCCAGGTTCGGCTGTCAGCTATCAGGAATATAAAGAAAAACAGTATGACAGACTGGCAGACCTTTTACGGGAGAGCCTGGATATGGACCGGATTTACAGCCTTATGGGCTTAACCAATGACAATGGAGGAAAGAATGGAGTTTAGAGAACTGGAACGGGTCCGCCCCGAGGAAATTGAGAAGAGAAGCTTTGAAATTATAACACAGGAGCTGGGAGATAAGAAACTGGATCCGGAACAGGAACTGGTAATCAAACGGGTAATTCATACAACGGCAGATTTTGACTATGCCGATCATTTAATATTTTCTTCCCATGCGGTTATGCTTGGTATAGAGGCATTAAAGGAAGGTATTCCGGTAATCACCGACACCAATATGGGAAAAGCGGGAATCAATAAAAAGGCATTGGAACGGGCGGGCAGCAGCGTCCACTGTTTTATGGCAGATGAAGATGTGGCAGAAGATGCAAAAAAAAGGCAGACGACACGGGCTCATGCCAGCATGGATAAGGCGGCCAGACTGTCAAAGGAATGCATTTTTGCCATTGGTAATGCGCCTACTGCTCTTGTGCATCTTCATGAGCTGATACAGGAAGGAATCATAAAACCCCGATTGATCATCGGTGTTCCAGTGGGCTTTGTCAATGTGATTCAGTCCAAAGAGATGATTTTATCGCTTCCTGATGTGCCCTATATTGTGGCAAAAGGGAGAAAAGGCGGAAGTAATGTGGCAGCAGCAATTGTAAATGCAATGCTTTATCAGATTTCATAACATCATTGTTTCTTAAAGGGGTAAACAGCATGGATCTATACAGTATTATCTTGGTGGATGACGAAGAGGAAGTCCGCAAAAGCATTATTAAGAAAATTGAATGGCAGTCAGCCGGTTTTAAAGTGGTGGGTGATGCGGAAAACGGGGAAGATGCCATTGAAAAAATCGAAGTTTTAGAGCCGGATGTGGTTTTGACGGATATCCGGATGCCTTATATGGATGGACTTGCACTGGCGGAAAAGATACGGCAGCGCTATCCTTCCATGAAGGTGGTCATATTTTCCGGATACGATGATTTTGAATATGCGCAGAAAGCAATCAAATTAAACGTGACCGAATACATTTTAAAACCTGTAAATGTGGAGGAACTTACCTCTATTTTGAAGAGAATCAAAAACAATCTTGACCGGGAAATTGAAGAAAAACGGAACATAAGCCGGCTCAGGGAAAACTACAGGAAGAGCCTTCCTGTATTTCGGGAACAGTTTTTTAATGATCTGGTACACAAGAATCTTTCCAATGAAATTTCAGAGCAGAAGCTGAGAGAATATGATATTCCAATTGCAGGTGCGTGGAAATGGATTATAGCGGCGGTGGCTGTGGAAAGAGGGGAAGTAAGCGACACACTGACGCTTCATAGGGAAGAGGAACTGATCCCGGTTTCTGTCATGCAGATAATCAGGGAAAAGCTGGAAGGGTATTGCAGATTTGCACTGTTTCAGTCTGTTCTGGAGGCCGAGATGGTTGTGGTGGTAGCCCTTGATGAGGATTCCATTACCGGTCTGATCGACGTGCTTGGAGATATCTGCAAGGAAACAAAGAGAATTCTGGAGGTTCCAGTCACCATAGGTATCGGCCACAGCTGTGAGGAATTATCCAATATCCCATTCGCATACCAGTCGGCAATTGACGCTCTTGGCTATAAGGCAATTGCAGGAAAGGGCAGTACCATCTATATCAATGACATGGAGCCGGTGGCAAGCGGGAAACTGGAGTTTGACAGTGTTTCAGAGGCAGATCTCATATCAGCCATAAAATTTGGTCCTTATGAAAAGATTGAAGCAGCCGTGACACAGATTATACAGAAGATGGAATCTGCGAAAGTACATTTCAGGCAGCAGCAGGTATATATGTTTGGAGTGCTGAACAGTGTGATACAGATGGTACAACAGTATGATCTTGATCTGGAGGAAATCATGGGAGGGGATTTGGAGTCCATGACAGTCTTTGACAAGATACAAAAAGGAGAATTCGGGTCCTGGCTTTATAAAGCTGCAGAGAAAATCAATCAGGCTATTAATCAGGAACGTGATCTTACCACAAGACAGGTGATTCAGGAGGCGAGACAGTATATTATGGATCATTATCAGAATCCGGATTTATCCGTGGAAATGATCTGCCGCCATCTGCATATGAGCCCTGCTTACTTTTCCACCCTGTTTAAAAAGGAGACCGGACAGGCCTATATTGCCTATTTAACCGATTTGCGTTTAAATAAAGCAGTGGAACTGTTAAATAAAACAGAAGATAAAACCTATGTCATTGCGGCAAAGGTAGGATATCAGGAGCAAAACTATTTTAGTTATGTTTTTAAAAAGAAATTTGGTGTATCACCAACTAAATTTCGCGGAGTGAGGTAATGGAAAAAAAGAATAACAGCATCCGTTATACAATTTTCGTATATTTTACCATAACGGCACTTGCCGCAGGTCTGCTGATCACCCTGTCCTTATACCAGCGTCTTTCCTCCCAGGTTGCAGAGGTGGTTGAGGAGGAGAATCAGAGTCTGATCAATCAGGTGGCAAGATCTGTGGAATCCTATTTGCGGACAGTCATGAAGCTTTCCGATTCCCTTTATTATGGGGCTGTGAAAAATGCAGATCTTTCTTCCCAGTCCATTAATAATGAGATCACCCTTTTGTATGACAACAATAAGGATAATGTGGACAACATTGCCCTTTTTACCCAGGGCGGAGCGATGGTAGAATCTGTCCCTGCGGCAAGGCTGAAAAGCAGTCTTGACGTAACGGGCGAGAAATGGTTCGCCTATGCTCTGGAAAAAACGGAAAACCAGCATTTTTCCGATCCCCACGTCCAGTATATATTTGAAAACAATGAAAATCAGTACCGCTGGGTAATCTCCTTATCCAGGGCAGTGGAACTTACGGAAGGCACATCTACCACCCAGGGCGTCCTGCTGGTGGATTTAAGCTATTCCAGTTTAGAGCATTTATTTGACGGAGTCACCACAGGAAAGGGCGGCTATGTCTACTTAATTGCAAGCGACGGAGAGATTCTTTATCATCCCAGAATTCAGCTCATTGATTCAGGGAGGATGAAGGAAAATAACAAAATCGCCTCCAGCTATAAGGACGGAATTCACCGTGAAGTATTTGATGGTGAAAACAGAATCATAACGGTAAAATCCGTTGGCTATACAGGCTGGAAGATTGTCGGGGTTACTCCCAAAAGTGTGGTTTCCCTAAATACCATTAAAACCAGGCTTTTTATTGTGTTTATGATTACTCTCATATTGTTTATACTTGTACTGATCAACTCCTACATCTCATCTCGTATTACAAATCCAATCAAGGAGTTGGAAAAATCCGTAGGAATCCTGGAAGAAGGGGATTTGGAAACAGCAGTTTCCATCGGCGGCTCTTATGAAATTCAGCATTTGGGTAATTCCATTAAAAATATGGCAATCCAGATCCGTGTCCTTATGGACGATATTGTAACGGAACACGAAGCCAAACGGAAACAGGAATTTGACACCCTGCAATCACAGATCAATCCCCATTTTTTATATAACACCCTGGACATTATTGTCTGGATGATTGAAAATGAACAGAAGAACGAAGCAGTTAAGGCAGTGACGGCACTGGCACGTTTTTTCCGGATCAGCTTAAGCAAAGGGAAAAGCATCATCACAGTCCGTGATGAACTGGAGCATGTGAGAAGCTATTTAATGATCCAGCATATGCGTTTTAAAAATAAATTCTCCTATGAAATTCAGGCAGAGGAAGAATGCATGGAGTTAACCAGTTTAAAACTGATTCTGCAGCCGCTGGTGGAAAACGCCATCTATCATGGCATGGAATTCATGGATGGAGAGGGGGAGATTAAATTATCGGTGATGCGAAAGGGAGAAGATCTTATTATCAGGGTTTCCGATAATGGTCTGGGTATGACAGAGGATCAGGTACAGAGCCTCTTTTCCGATGAGGTGCATGTCACCTCTACAAAGGGGTCGGGAATCGGAGTGAAGAATGTGAATGAAAGAATCAAACTTTATTTTGGAGAGAGCTATGGCCTTACCATTGATTCCGAGCCTGATGAGGGAACAGCCATCACCATTCTCCTTCCGGCAGTTCCTTACGATTCCGTCTTAGAAAGGGAGAAAAGATCATGACAAAACAGGAAAAATTTTTGTGGGTTCTTTTACCCGTGGTGCTTGTGATCCTGTTCCTTTTGTCCTCCACAGATTTGATCATTAAGGAAAAGAAGACTGAAATCTATCCGATTTCCGTCATTATCAGTGATACCTCTGATGATTATTTTGGAAATTTCAGAAAAGGTGTTGATAAGGCAGCGGAAGAATACAATGTTGACGTCAGTTTTCTTACACTCTATGAAAAGGGAGATCAGGACCAGCAGCTGGAACTTGTGAAACGGGAAATTAATGACGGAGCTTTAGCTGTTGTTCTGGTTCCTGTAAAACCGGAAGAATGCGCCAGAAAGATGGATGACATGGTTTTAAACTGTCCGGCTGTTATTGTGGGCAATTTAATTCCAAACGAGAGAGTAAAAAGCGGGATTGCCCCTGATTTTGAAGAGCAGGGGCGGATGCTTGGTCAGGCAATTGCCAGGGAAAACTCTCCTGGTAAGCCGGTATGGATCTTTATGGATGGGATAGACTATGGTTACAACCGGGAGATTTATTCAGGAGCAGAAAGTGAGTTGAAGAATGCCGGTTTTATAGTAAAAATTTATAAAAAAACCATGAAAGAGACGTTTCAAAAGGCAGTCGAGGGGCTGGTTTATCCAGGGGGCGATAAAGTAATTATAGCGGCAATTGACGCGAAAAGTCTTGATGAAACAGCGGAAATTATTGCAGGAAGTCCGGTTTATGGCAGCTACGTGGACGGTCTTTACGGGGTAGGAAGTACCACCAGGCTTTTGACAGATTTGGATAACGGGGTGATAAAAGGGCTGGTGGTCAGCGACCAGTTTGATGCGGGGTACAGAAGCATTGAAAAAGCGGTTGAGTCGGTCCACAGAGGATTTGAGAAAGAACAGATTGTACTGGATTCTTATTATATCCGAAGAGAAGATTTAAGAGAGAGCAAATTTGAAAAAATCTTATATCCGATTGACTGAATGGGGGAAAAGAAATGAAAAAAAAATATGGAGTGCTGGCAGCGGTTATTCTTTTATTTGTTGTTGTTCTGGGATTCTTTTATCAGAATTACAAGTCCGGAAAAAAGGAGGCGAACAGGGCGGTTCGCATCGGAGTGACTTTATACCGGGGAGATGATTCATTTATTAATACCATAAGGGGGAAACTGGAAGAGCAGGCAAAGGAATATGAAAAGAATACCGGAATTAAGGTTGTTATGGAAATCGTGGATGCAAAGGGAAACCAGAATACCCAGAACAGCCAGGTAGACCGTTTTATTTCTCTGGGTTATGATGCAATCTGTGTCAATATGGTAGACCGGTCGGCTGCATCAAATATTATTGGGAAAGCAATGGATGCAGATCTGCCGGTTGTATTTTTTAACAGAGAGCCGGTGGAAGAGGATATGCGGCGCTGGGAGAAGCTTTATTATGTGGGGGAAAATGCGAAAGAGTCCGCGACGCTTCAGGGGAATATGCTGGTGGAAGCTTACAATGCTGACCCCTCTTCTCTTGACTTAAACGGAGACGGAAAGGTGAACTATGTCCTTTTGGAAGGGGAGAGCAGTCATCAGGACTCTCTCATCAGAACCGAGTGGTCCATTCAGACTTTAAAGGATGGAGGCGTGCCTTTAGAAAAGATAACAGGCGCCATCGCAAACTGGGACAGAAGCCAGGCATCTGCCTGGATGGAGCAATGGCTGACCCAGTACCCGGATGAAATTGAGGTGGTGATCTGCAACAACGACGATATGGCTTTGGGAGCAGCAGATGCCATTGAGCGGAAAGGAAGTGCCAGGCCGATCAAAGTGGTTGGGATTGACGGAACTCCCCAGGGAATTGAAGGAGTACGGGAAGGAAAAATATTTGGAACAGTACAATGTGACAGTGATGAGTATGCCGGAGTGATCTTTAAAATTGCGGCAGCGGAGTCTCTTGGTAAAAATGTACAGGAAACAGTGGAATTAAGCAGGGATAAGTATTATGAATGCAGACAAAATACCCTGACTGCCAAATAGAAAAATGGTAAAACTGGCATTTATCAATAAAAAACTATAAAAAAATTGAGTAAATCATGAAAAATCTAAAAAATTCGATACATATACCAAGAAAATTATATGGAATAGTGCACAAAATAAAGCTATAATGTGCTTGTCGATGAGGTAAAAGTACCAATCGAACACAATTATATAATGATAAGGGAGGATTTATCATGAGATTACTCAAAAAAGTAGTAGCAGTAGGTCTCGCTTCTGCAATGGTATTTTCCATGGCAGGCTGCGGTTCCAGCTCAAAGGCCACAACAGCAGCATCTGAAGCAGCAACAACTGCAGCAGAAACAAAGAAGGAAGAGACCAAATCAGCAGAAACTACTGCAGCAGCCGTTAAGGATGCAGTAGGCGGGGATTTAGCTGACAAGAAAGTTGGTATTTCCATTTACAAATTCGATGATAACTTCATGACACTTTATCGTACAGAGCTTCAGCGCTATTTAACAGAAGATCTGGGCTTTAAGAAAGATAATGTAGTAATTCAGGATGGTAAGGGTGATCAGGCAGAACAGACCAACCAGATCCAGAACTTTATTACCCAGAAATATGACGTACTTATTTTAAACCTTGTTCAGGCTTCTTCCGCTCCAGAAATCACAAATATGTGTAAAGATGCAGGAATTCCTGTTGTTTACATTAACCGTGAACCAGATCCGGAAGAAGAGCAGAGATGGAAAGATGAAAAGATCAATGCAACTTATGTAGGATGTGATGCAAGACAGTCCGGAACCTATCAGGGAGAAGAAATTCTTGAAACTTCCAACAAGGGTGATATCAACGGAGACGGCGTTGTAAACTATATCATGATTCAGGGTGACCCGGAGAACGTAGATGCACAGTACAGAACAGAATTTTCTGTAAAAGCACTGACAGACAAAGGCGTAAAAGTAAAAGAACTCTTAAAACAGCGTGGTGACTGGGATCAGGCTAAAGCACAGCAGATTGCTCAGGATGCTCTGACACAGTACGGCGATCAGATCGAAGTAATCTTCTGCAACAACGATGCTATGGCACTTGGTGCACTTCAGGCAATCGAAGCAGCAGGACGTACCGTAAACAAAGATATCTATTTAGTAGGCGTAGACGCTTTAACAGAAGCGGTACAGAACGTTCTTGATGACAAGCAGACCGGTACCGTATTCAATGATCATTTTTCTCAGGCTCAGACAGCAAGCGATATGGCTGCTAAGTTCTTAAAGGGTGATTCTGTTGACAATGTAAACATGGTAGATTATATCAAGGTTACCAAGGCCAATGCACAGGATACTCTTGACAAATTAAAAAAATAATTTCCAGCAGCCCAAATAGCGGGTGTGTCGGTAAGGCACACCCGATTTTTAAAAGTTAGAGGTCACGATTTAATGAAAGGAGAAGCGGGATGGCAGAGAATTACAGACTGGAAATGGTTGGAATCAGCAAATCCTTCCCTGGCGTCAAAGCACTCGATAAAATCAATTTAAAAGTACGTCCCGGTACCGTTCACGCTCTGATGGGAGAGAACGGAGCAGGTAAGTCAACACTGATGAAATGCCTGTTTGGCATATACAAGATGGATGAAGGTGAGGTTCTGATTGATGGTGCAAAGGTGAGTATTGCCAATCCGGATGATGCACTTCATAAAGGCCTTGCTATGGTACACCAGGAACTTCAGCCGGTTCCGGCTCGCTCTATTGCGGAGAATATGTATCTTGGACGGTATCCAATATTTAAAATAGGACCGCTTAAAGTAATCGATCATAAAACCATGAATTCAGAAGCGGAAAAATGGTTAAAAGATGTAAAAATGAATTTCAATCCCAAAGCGAAACTAGGGACTTTATCAATCGGACAAATGCAGTCAGTAGAAATTGCAAAGGCAGTAAGCCAGAATGCAAAGCTGGTGATTCTGGATGAACCTACTTCATCACTGACTGATAATGAAGTAGAAGCACTGTTCCGCATCATCAGGGATTTAAAGTCCCGCGGAGTTTCTATGATATATATCAGCCATAAAATGGCGGAAATCAGACAGATTGCAGATGACATCACCATCATGCGGGATGGAACTTATGTCGGCTCATGGGAAGTCGCTGATATCTCTGATGAAGAGATTGTAAAACAGATGGTAGGAAGAGAACTGGGAAATGTTTATCCTCCGAAAGATGATTACCGGACGGATGAAATCGTTTTGAAGGTAAGCCATTTAAGCAGTATTCATGAACGTTCCTTTCAGGACTGCTCCTTTGAACTGAAAAAAGGAGAGATTCTTGGATTCGGAGGTCTGGTAGGAGCTCAGAGAACCGAGCTTATGGAAGCAATATTCGGAATGAGGAATATATCCGGAGGAGAAGTTGAGGTCCTTGGAAAGAAAGCGGAGATTAAATGCCCAAAGGATGCCATTGGTGATTCCGTCGGAATGATTACGGAAGACCGGAGAGGTAACGGAATCTTCGGATGCCTGAGTATTTCTGACAATACAGCCATTGCTTCTTACCGCAACTATACAACTGCGGGAGTCATTCAAAAAAAGAAAGTAGCATCTGTTGTAAAAGACAGCATTGCTAAGCTGAGCATTAAAACTCCAAATGACAGGACTCAGATCCAGTCCCTTTCCGGAGGAAATCAGCAAAAGGTGATTATTGCCAGATGGCTGGCGAGCAATCCTGAAATTTTAATCATGGATGAGCCGACAAGAGGTATCGATGTAGGAGCAAAGTATGAGATTTATCAGATTATGATTGACCTTGTAAAGCAGGGCAAATCCATCATCATGATATCCTCTGAAATGCCGGAGTTAATCGGTATGTCAAACAGGATCATCGTTATGTGCGGCGGACGAATCACAGGAGAAGTAGAGGATAGTGAGGCAACCCAGGAGAAAATCATGGCATTTGCCACTAAATTCGACATAAACAAAACGGAAAATAATTCCAAACAGGAGGTTAAGTCATGACAGCTAAGAAGATAAATTTGAAGGATTTCCTTATAAATAATGGAATCATCGTTGTCCTCATCCTGCTTGCCATTTTTACGGCAATTAAGCAACCATCATTCGGATCATTTGACAATCTAAAAAATATTGCCTTAAATGTGGCACCTCGTTTTATCATTGCCTGCGGTGTATCAGGCTGCCTGATTACCAGAGGTACAGACCTTTCAGCAGGACGTATTGTAGGTCTTTCCGCCTGTCTGGCAGGTACGCTTCTTCAGAAACCAGGATACAGCGGTAAATTTTTCCCCAATCTTCCGGATTTTGGAATCTGGTGGGTATTCGTAGTGCTTCTGATCTGTATTTTAGTTGCAGCATTGTTTGGACTTATTAACGGTCTGGTGATTTCCTATCTGCAGGTTCCCGCTTTTATCGGAACTCTGGGTATGCAGCTGATTGTATACGGTGCATGTCTTGTTTATACAAACGCAACACCAATCGGCGGTTACCGTCCGGCTTATACGGAAGTAGCAAAAGGAAGACTGTTCGGTTTCATGCCATATCTGTTTTTAATTGCCCTTGCTGTGGGACTTGTGATCTGGTTTGTTTATAACAAGACTCCTCATGGGAAATACATGTACGCCATTGGCGGAAACGAGCAGGCAGCTGAAGTTTCCGGTGTTAACACCAAGAAGACAAAGATTATTATCTATGTGACAGCTGCTGCACTTTACGCACTGGGCGGCTTCCTGGTAGGAGCAAAGTCCGGCGGATCTTCCGTTAACATGGGTATGGGCTGGGAGCTGGAAGCAATTGCCGCATGTACCATCGGAGGTGTGTCTGTAAACGGAGGTATCGGTAAGGTATCCGGCGTTTTAATCGGTGTTCTTGTTTTCGAAATCTTAAAAACATGTCTCCAGTATTTAGGGGTCAACACCAACTATCAATACATTGCCCAGGGTATCGTTATCGTAGTTGCGATTGCTCTTGATATCAGAAAATATATTGCAAAAAAATAAATACTTACTTTAAAAGCGTCCCGTCCGGCAAAAAAGCCGGTCAGGACGTTTTTTCATCCGGGCAGATTTATTACGCTGCCTGGCGGGTATTGGTTTAAAGTATTAAGGCAGCTGGCTGAGCCGGCTGTTCTGGTATTCCCCTGATAAAGTGACATCTTTTCCGAACCAGGAAGGGGGTGTAAAGGCGTGAGCTTCCTCCAGACTTTCAAATTCAACCTCAGCCAGCATTAATCCCTCATAACGGCCTTCAAAAACATCGAGTTCTATAGTCAGATGTCTGCAGTGTTCCACTGGGATTAAATATCTCTTTTTTGTAAGAATGCAGCCGTCAGTTTTACTGATTAAATGGCGGTAGGATTCTTCATTTAAGGGGAGATTGTATTCTTCTCTTGCCAGAAGCCCTTTGGATTTATAGGTCAGTATATATGTCTCATCCTCTTTTCGGACCCGGACAACGGGATCCGTTGACAAATATCCCTGTTCAATGAAATGATGGGGGAATGACTCATAATTTTCCGGCGGATTGGTAACCAGATATTTGCGCTCAATTTCCATGAAAAAAACCTCCTGATTCCATGTATTATACTGTAAAACAGGGTTAGTATACCACAATGGGATAAAAAATAGAAGATAGTGGCAAAAAGAAGAAAAACGTGGTAATATGGAAAATACAGTAAAAATCAGGAGATTAAAGATATGAAATGCTTGATAAGGCGGACAGCCTTCTTTTTTCTGGTACTTACAGCAGTACTTGCAGCGGTGCCTGCGGCAGGCTGTTCTGGAAAAAGCAGCCAGTCAAAACCTGCGGAAAGTTCGGACAAAGAAGCCGGTACGGAAGGAATTGAAGCAGAAGAAGGACCAAAGATCGGGATAAGCATTTACCGCTATGATGATACATTTATGAAGCTATACCGGTCGGAACTCAAACAATATTTAGAAGAGACCTATCATGCCCAGGTCATCATGCGCAATGCAGGCGGGGACCAGAACGTACAGGACCGGCAGATCAGGGAGTTTATAGACAGCAAGTGTGCCGGGATTATCATAAATCCGGTGGAGGCTTCGGCAGCGGGAAGAATTGCAGATACTTCCAGCCAGGCAGGCGTTCCACTGGTTTTTATCAACAGTGAGCCGGAAGAGTCAGAGAGAAACCGGTGGAAGAACCAGCACATGGCAGTTTCCAGCGTGGAGACAGATTCTAAGCAGGCAGGAACTTACCAGGGGGAGATTATTCTTGAAACCCCGGGAAAGGGTGACAGGAATAAGGATGGAATCCTTTCTTATGTGATGATAAAGGGAGAGGCAGGCAGTGATGCCTCCCGTTACCGGTCGGAATATTCCATAAAGGCATTAACGGATGCCGGGGTGAAAACGGAAGAGCTGTTTTCCGGTACCGGCAACTGGAACAGGGAAGAAGGAAAAAAACTGGCTGCAGAGGCTTTATCGACATATGGACCCAGAATTGATGTGATATTCAGCAACAATGATGCTATGGCAAACGGAGCGCTGGAAGCGGTGGAAGAAGCCGGTATGACGCCTGGAAAAGATGTTTATCTGGTGGGAGTTGATGCGCTCCAGGAAACAGTGGGCTATATAAAGGAAGGAAAGATTGCAGGAACGGTTTTAAATGACCATGAGGGCCAGTCAAAGACTGCGGCAGACACACTGATGCAGCTGATTCAGGGGGAAGATGCGGAGACGAGATATCTGGTGGATTATATAAAGGTTACGATGAACAGTACATTCCATAATTGGAAAGGAGACGATTAATATGGGTAAGGTTTATGCGTTTTTAGCGGATGGGTCAGAAGAGGTGGAACTGCTTGCAGTCGTTGATGTTCTGCTGAGAGGGGGACAGGATGTGAAACTGGTTTCAGTAACCGGTAAAAAGAATGTGACTGGCTCTCATGGAATTAAACTTCAGGCAGACGTATTAATTTCTCAGACAGATTTAAAAGACGGGGATGTGCTCTTCCTTCCCGGTGGGATGCCAGGAACCAAAAACCTTGGTGCCAATGAGGAATTGGTGCAGGCACTGAAGGAAGCACATGAAGATAACCGCAGGATTGCAGCGATCTGTGCTGCTCCCAGTATACTTGGCAGGCTTGGGATTCTGGAGGGAAAAAAAGCAACCTGTTTTCCAGGATTTGAGCAGGAATTAAAGGGAGCCACTGTGGTAAAGCAGGGCGTAGTGACAGACGGCAGCATAACAACAGCCAGAGGGCTGGGGTATGCACTTGACATGGGAATTGAGCTGTTGGCATTGCTCGTCGATAAGGCGCATGCACGTAAAATAAAAGAAGCGATTCAATACGACCAGATCCCCATGTAACAGGCAGGTGAACCTATGAAAAAGAGTTGGATGGTACCAATTGCTTTTGCTTCCTGCTTATTTTTGCTTACCGGATGTGAGAAAAAGGATCCCTATGGACTTTCTCCCAGAGATCCTGTTACAATCTCAATCTGGCATTATTATAATGGTGTCCAGAAGGAAGAATTTGACAGCCTGGTGAGATTATTTAATGAAAATGAGGGACGGGAAAAAGGAATTATAGTTAAGGCTTATAATAAAGGAAGCATTGATGAGCTGAGCAGCACGATCAATGACAGTATTGAGCACAGAGTTGGTTCGGACCCGCTTCCTGACGTGTTTTCTGCCTATGCGGACAAAGTCTATGAAGTGGACCGTATGGGACTGGCAGCGGATTTAAGTAATTACCTTACCACCGATGAGATATCAGAATATGTGGATGCATACATGGAAGAGGGCAGATTTAATGAGAACAGCTCTGTTAAAGTGTTTCCGATAGCCAAATCCACCGAGATACTTACGGTGAATAAGACTGACTGGGAGAAGTTTGCTGCTGCAACCGGTGAAACGGAAGATGCATTTTCTACCTGGGAAGGAATTACCAGGGTTTCCGAGGCCTATTACAAATGGACAGACAGCCTGACGCAAAAGCCTTATGACGGTAAGGCTTTCTTTGGCAGAGACGCATTTGCCAACTATATGATTATCGGAAGCCTGCAGCTGGGGCACGAGATTTTTTCCGTGAAAGACGGAAAGACCACTCTGGATTTTGACAAAGAGGCTATGAAAAAGCTGTGGGATAATTACTATGTCCCCTTTGTAAACGGATATTTTGGCGCTTACGGCAGATTTCGCAGCGATGATGTAAAGACCGGGCAGCTGGTGGCGTTTGTGGGAGCTACCAGTGGAATTTCCTATTTTCCAACCTCTGTAACCCTTGAGGATGGGACAAACTATGCCATTGAAAGCAAACTCTATCCTCTTCCTGGCTTTGCGGGGACGGTGCCCTGCGCTGTTTCCCAGGGAGCAGGTATGATGGTTTTTAAATCAGAAGAAAAGCGGGAATATGCAGCTGTCTGCTTTCTGAAGTGGTTTACCGACACGAGGCAGAATATGAAGTTTGCCATTGGCTCCGGGTATCTGCCGGTTAAAAAGGCGGCAGCGGAACAATCCTTACTGGAGCCTTTTTTACAGGAAGCCGGAGAGAATAGTGCGGTATCCCAGAACCTGCTCATTGGTCTGGATACGGCAAATAAGTACAGACTTTATACTTCCAAACCTTTTAAGGGAGGAGACCGTGCCAGAGAGATTCTTCAGACCGCTATGGCGTCAAAGGCCGCAGAAGATTATCAAAAGATTGAAACAATGGTAAACCAGGGAGTTGACCGGGAGAGAGCAGTTGCTGATTTCACAACGGATGAGAATTTTAATAACTGGTACGAAGACACGAAGAGGCAATTGGAAGCAGTCATCGGAGAGTAGTTTATGAAAGAAAAGAAAAGTGAGTCCATACGAACCCATTTGCTTGGACCGCTGCTGATCCTGCTGGTTGTGCAGGCTGCAGTGATTGCGGGAACAGTGCTTTTCGGCGGAGTTTCTGCTAAGTTAAAGAATAATGAAATCCACGTTTTAAGCCAGAATACAGAGAATACCAGACTGGGCTTGGAAAAGGAGACTCTTCATCACTGGGTTGTCATGCTGAATCATTCCGCTTTCGTTTCCGATGAGATTGAGCAGATTCTGAAGAAAAACCGGTGCAGTGCTCTTGATATTTCAAAAGATTACATGTTAAACCGAGAAATTGTGGAACAGATAATAGGAAAATCCATCGATATGCTTCATATGAGTTATGCGACCGGAGTTTTTTTTGTGCTTAACGGCCCGGCAGCATCCAATAGTTCCGGCGAAATGAAAGCAGGCTTTTACATACGCAGTTCCAATCCTGGAGGGTATCTGACAGATAATTCTTCCCTTTTGATGGAGCGGGGTCTGCCTTCTGTAGCAGAAAAATATAATATTCCTCTGGACTCCTTCTGGGAAATCGGCTTTTGCAAAGGAGAAGACTTAAGCAACCGTGAGTTTTACCAAAGGCCCCTCATAATGGCTTCCCAGGCAGGAACCAGTAAGGCTGAGGCGATGAAACAGGCTTATTTAAGTCCGCCTTTCCGCTTAAGTCCCAAAGACATGCCCGTTATCACTTATTCTGTACCGGTGATTTTAGACGATGGAACCGTTGCAGGAGTCTGGGGTCTGGAGATGACTTTAAATCAGCTGGGACAGATTTTGTCAGAAAAGCAGACTAACGGCAGCTTTGAAGAATGCTGGCTCCTTGGAATCCGAAACAGGGAGACAAAAGAAATTGTTCCTGTGATTGATTCCGGCTATCTCTACAATCAGTACTTCAACGAAGTAACGAACATATCTTATACAGACAACAGAAAGAAATCAATCAGCGAGATTGAGTCATCTGATGGTACAAAGTGGTATGCAAGCATTAAAAGCCTTGATGCATATGCAAACAACGGAGTAATGGAAAATGAAGACTGGGTACTTGTGGGGCTGGCAAGGCAAAAGGATCTGCTCGCATTTTACAATGCAATCCGGCGTATGCTGTTCAGTACCATGCTGGTCCCCATTTTATTCAGCTTACTGGGAGCGTTTGCCATCGGAAAGATTGTAACGGAACCGATTCGGAGACTGGCTGGTGAGTTAAAGGGCAAGTCCGGTAACAGAGGTCTGGCATTAAAGCGGGTTCATATCCGCGAGATTGATGATCTTACAGAAACCATTGAACAGTTAAGCCATGATGTGGAGCTGTCCTCTTCAAAGATTTCCAGTATCCTCCGCCATGCGAATGTTATGATCGGAGTTTTTGAGTATGCAGACGGTGCGGATCAGGTTTTCTGCAGCCAGTCTCTTTTTGAGATGCTTGGCTGGGGAACGATAGAGGAGCCATACCGGTATCTGGAGGTTGAAAGATTTGAAATGCTGATGGACCAGACATTTACCGGTGTGCGGATAAAAGGAGACCGTGTTTATCAGAGCCTGGAAATGGAAGGCGGGACACGGTGGGTACAGGTTATCATAGATGAGTCCAAGGCGGGAACTACTCTGGGTGTATGTTCTGATGTGACGGCAGATGTGCAGGAGAAAGAAAAGCTGGAATGGGAACGTAATTTTGATCTGCTGACGGAACTGTATAACCGGAGGGCATTTCGGGAACAGGTGGAGTTTGTGATGAGAACCCAGAAGGAGAAATATGGGGCAGTCATCATGTGGGATCTGGACAATTTAAAGTATATCAACGATACATATGGGCATGATGAAGGGGACCGTTACCTGATTCTGTTTGCGGACTGTTTAAAGAACAGCTTTGCAGGAAGGGGCATTTTAGCCCGTTATTCCGGCGATGAATTTGTGACCTACTTACATGGAGACAGCAGGGAAAAAATACGAAAGGATGTCCGTGATTTTATAAAGTACATTCAGAAGGCAGCCCTCAATATGGAGGGCGGATATATGCTTCCTGTCCGTGTTTCAGGGGGATTGTCCTGGTACCCTGATGATGCGGCGGAATTTGAAACTCTGTTTAATTATGCGGATTTTGCCATGTATATGGTAAAGCATAGTGTTAAGGGCAACGTAAGGGAATTTGACCTTGATGAATACTCCCATAATTCCTATATGCTGACAGGCAGTGAAGAACTGAACCGAATGCTGGAAACAAGAGATGTAAGCTTTGTTTTTCAGCCGATTGTGACACGGGAAGGCACCATTTACGGATACGAACTTCTGATGAGACCTCATTTTACAAACTTAAAAGGGATCGGTGAAGTTTTAAACCTTGCAAGGTCTCAGGCAAAACTGCCCCAGATTGAGTCACTGACCTGGTTTGCCGGTTTAAAGGCAGCAGCGGCAGAACTGGAGAAGGGACATTTGGGGGAATCGGAAAAGCTGTTTATTAACTCCATCGCCTCTGTGTGCATTACCGAGGATGAGCAGGCAGAGCTGGAGCATAATTTTAACGGCCTTTTAAGCCGGATTGTCATTGAGATGACAGAAGGGGAACCTGCCAGCCGGGAACTCATGGAGAGAAAGATGGATATGGCCAGAAAGTGGCGGGGGCAGACCGCTGTGGACGATTTTGGCACCGGATATAACAGCGAATCCGTCCTTCTGCATATGCGTCCGGAAATTGTTAAAGTGGATATGAGTCTGGTAAGGCAGATACACAAGGATACAAAAAGGCAGATGATATTAAAAAATCTGCTTGATTTTGCTTCCAGCAACGAAATCTGTGTATTGGCAGAAGGAGTGGAAACAGAAGAGGAACTGGTGTTTTTACTAAATTGCGGCATCTATTTATTCCAGGGATATTACATTGCCAGGCCCCAGATCGAGATTCGTCCGCTTGATCCGTATATCGCCGGAAAAATGAAGGAGCTCGCAGGAAAAACCTGATTTTATCGTAAATAATACTGGAATTTAGGGGACGAGTATGGTATAATGCTAAATTGAAGTGTAACGCCCTGTCGGTAAGGCGGTTCACATATATCTCAAGGAGGAACCCATTAATGAGTTTACAAGTGGAAAAATTAGAAAAGAACATGGCAAAATTAACGGTAGAAGTGCCGGCTGAGGAGTTTGAGAAGGCTCTTACCGCAGCTTACAATAAGAATAAGGGCAGATTTAATATCCCTGGTTTCAGAAAAGGCAAAGCACCACGTGCCATGGTAGAAAAGATGTATGGAGCAGGTGTCTTATATGAGGACGCTGTGAATGAAGCTCTTGATGCGACATATGGAGATGCAGTAGAGGAAAGCGGACTGGAGATTGTTTCCAGACCGGAAATCAGCGTTGTTCAGGTTGAAAAAGGCCAGAACTTAATCTATACCGCTACTGTAGCCGTAAAGCCGGAAGTGACTTTAGGTGAATATAAAGGAATCGAAGTAACCAAGGCATCCGCTGAAGTAACAGAAGAAGATATTGAAGCAGAATTAAAGAGAGTCCAGGAACAGAATTCCAGACTTGTTACTGTAGAAGACAGAGCAGTAGAAGACGGCGACCAGACAGTAATCGACTTTGAAGGCTTCGTTGATGGAAAGCCATTTGAAGGCGGTAAGGGCGAAGATTATCCGCTTACCATCGGTTCCCATTCCTTTATCGATACATTTGAAGAGCAGCTTATTGGAAAGAACCTTGGAGAAGCCTGTGAAGTAAACGTAACCTTCCCGAATGAATATCATTCCACAGAGCTTGCTGGAAAACCGGCTATGTTCAAGGTTACCGTTAAGGAAATCAAGAGAAAAGAGCTTCCTGAGTTAAATGATGAATTTGCCGGCGAAGTTTCTGAATATGATACATTAGAAGAATACAAAAACGACATTAAGGAAAAAGTTGCTGAGAAAAAGCAGAAGGCAGCAGCTACTGAGAATGAAGATCATGTTGTAGAGAAGGTTGTGGAGAATGCAGCTATGGATATTCCTGAGCCGATGATTGACAGCCAGGTAAACAACATGGTGAATGACTATGCAAGAAGAATGCAGAGCCAGGGACTTTCTCTTGACCAGTATATGAAGTTTACAGGTATGACGATTGAAACATTAAGAGAGCAGATGAAGCCTCAGGCATTAAAGAGAATTCAGACAAGACTGGTTCTTGAGGCAGTTGCCAAGGCAGAGAATATCGTTGTTTCTGATGAAGCAGTAGAAAAAGAAATTGCAACTATGGCTGAAAGCTACAAGATGGAAGTTGGACAGATTAAGGAATATCTTGGCGAAAGCGGCATTGCACAGATGAAAGAAGATCTGGCAGTACAGGAAGCTGTTGATTTCCTGGTGGCAGAAGCAAAATTAGTTTAAGAAGTTTTATTCCCGGTAGATTCCAGACATCCTGTCCGGAGTCTATTCGGTTTTGAGTGAGCAAGAACAGACAGGAGGAAGAAAGATGAGTTTAGTACCTTATGTCATTGAATCAACCAGTAAGGGGGAACGCTCTTACGATATTTATTCCAGACTTTTAAAAGAGAGAATTATTTTTCTCGGTGAAGAAGTGTCTGATGTTTCGGCAAGCCTTATTGTGGCACAGCTGTTGTTTTTAGAGGCAGAGGATCCCACGAAGGATATCAATCTTTACATTAACAGCCCAGGCGGATCTGTTACTGCAGGAATGGCCATTTATGATACCATGAACTATATCAAATGCGATGTTTCGACTGTCTGCATGGGTATGGCAGCAAGTATGGGAGCATTTCTTTTATCAGGCGGTGCAAAGGGCAAGCGTTTTGCACTTCCCAATGCGGAAGTCATGATTCACCAGCCCTCCGGCGGAGCAAAAGGTCAGGCAACTGAAATTCGCATCGTTGCAGAGAATATACTGAAGATAAAGAAGCGGTTGAATGAAATTATGGCTGCAAACACTGGTCAGCCTTATGAAGTAATTGAACGTGATACAGAACGGGATAATTACATGACTGCTGATGAAGCAAAGGCTTATGGTCTGATTGATAACATTCTTTACAGTCATGATCACTGATAATGAGCCATTATTAAGGAAATACCCTTCGGGTATCCCTTTATGCTCAAAAAACATGAGCCATTAACAAGGAGCACCCTTCGGGTATCCCTTTATGCTCAAAAAGCATGAGCTATCAATAAGGAAAGTATGAGGTGTGTATATGCCGGTCAGAACAGACGACAAGATCCGATGCTCTTTTTGCGGGAAAACCCAGGATCAGGTAAAGAAACTGATAGCCGGTTCCAATAATGTCTACATCTGTGATGAGTGCATTGATTTATGCGCGGAGATATTAGAGGAAGAATTCGACGGTCACGATGATGAGGCACCTGATTTCAGTAACATTAATCTGATGAAGCCCAAAGAGATGAAGGCGTTTTTAGATGAGTACGTGATTGGTCAGGACGAAGCGAAAAAGGTGTTGTCCGTAGCAGTATATAACCATTATAAGAGAATCACATCCGGTAAAAAACTGGATGTGGACATACAGAAGAGCAATATTCTGATGTTGGGGCCTACCGGTTCCGGTAAAACTTATCTTGCGCAGACTCTGGCTAAGGTTCTTAATGTTCCCTTTGCCATTGCAGATGCCACTGCCCTTACAGAAGCCGGTTATGTTGGTGAAGACGTAGAAAACATCCTTTTAAAGTTGATTCAGGCAGCTGAATATGATATCAGCAGAGCAGAATTCGGAATCATTTATATCGATGAGATTGATAAGATCACCAAGAAATCGGAGAATGTGTCAATCACCAGAGATGTTTCTGGAGAAGGTGTTCAGCAGGCTTTGTTAAAGATTCTGGAGGGTACGGTTGCAAGCGTTCCGCCTCAGGGAGGAAGAAAGCATCCCCACCAGGAGCTTTTACAGATCAATACCACCAATATTCTGTTTATCTGCGGCGGAGCTTTTGATGGTCTGGAGAAAATCATTGAACGCCGCTTAAGCGCAGGATCCATTGGATTTAATGCGGAAATTGTAGATAAAAACAAAACGGATATTGATGATCTATTAAAGAAGACCCTTCCCCAGGATCTGGTTAAATTCGGGCTGATCCCTGAATTTATCGGACGCGTTCCCATCACCGTATCGCTGGAACTTTTAGACCGGGAAGCTCTGGTTAAGATTTTGTCAGAGCCGAAGAACGCACTGATTAAGCAATACCAGAAATTGTTTGAGCTGGACGACGTAAAACTGGAACTGACCAGTGAAGCAGTGGAACGGATTGCAGAACTGGCTGTTGAAAGAAAAACTGGTGCCAGAGGCTTACGCTCCATAATGGAAAGCGTTATGATGGATTTGATGTATGAGATTCCATCAGACAGCAGCATCGGAATCTGCAGAATCACCAAAGAGGTTGTGGATAAAAATGGAGAGCCGGAGCTGGTTTATCGGGATACGGCAGTTCCCAGAAAATCACTGGCTCAGAAGTTGAGAAAAGATAAGACAGGCGAGATCGCATAGATCCCTGCATGAGTCGGGAAGGTGTTACAGCGAATCAATCTGCTGGAACACCTTTTTGAATGCAAAGGAGAGAACCAAATGGTAGATAAGACAATCACAATGCCGGTTATTGCCTTAAGGGGTATGACTGTTCTACCCAAAATGATGCTGCACTTTGATATCAGCCGGGAGAAATCCATCGCAGCAGTTGAAAAAGCGATGGTAGGAGATCAGAAGGTATGTCTGGTGACTCAGAGAAATCCGGAAGAATCGGATCCTGGAATGGATGACTTATATCAGGTAGGAACGGTAGCTCTAATCAAACAGCTGGTGAAGCTTCCCAACAACGTAATACGTGTTATGGTGGAAGGACTGGAGCGGTCGGAGCTGCTGGCTCTTGATAGTGAAGGACCGCTTCTTGTGGGAGAAATCGAGGAATTGCAGGTGCCGGGTGATGTACTGGACCCGGTAACCATACAGGCAATGGCTGAAATCGTAAAAGAGAAGCTGGAAGCCTATGGCAGGGAAAACCAGAGGATTGCCAAGGAAGTAGTGCCTGGACTGCTGGTTATTTTGGATTTAGGGGAACTCTTAGATCAGGTGGCAGTTCAGCTGTCATGGGATTACCGTCTCCGCCAGCAGGTGCTTGAAAGCGTGCTCCTGGAAGAGAGATATGCTCTTGTTATGAAACACCTGATAACTGAAATTGAAGTGACTAAGGTGAAAAAGGAATTACAGTCCCATGTAAAAGAGCGGATTGACAAAAATCAGAAAGACTACATTTTAAGAGAGCAGATGAAAGTAATCCGGGAAGAGCTTGGCGAGGACAATCCGCTCACTGACGGCGATGAATATGCAAAACGTTTAAAAGCATTAAAAGCAGATAAAGAGATAAAGGAAAAAATCCAGAAAGAGATTGATCGTTTTAAATCCATGCCAGGAGGAAGCCAGGAAGCCAATGTAGTCCGGATGTATCTGGATACCGTCCTTGATTTTCCGTGGAAGAAGATGTCAAAAGACAATAACAGCGTCGTTCATGCACAGCAGGTTCTTGACGAAGAACATTATGGTCTGGAAAAGGTGAAGGAACGGATTCTGGAATACCTGGCAGTCCGCATTCTTACAAAAAAAGGAACCAGTCCCATCATATGTCTGGTTGGACCTCCTGGAACGGGAAAAACTTCAATTGCAAGATCTGTGGCGAAAGCACTGAATAAAGAATATGTAAGAATCAGTCTGGGAGGAATCCGGGATGAAGCGGAGATACGGGGGCACAGAAAAACATATGTAGGCGCCATGCCAGGCAGGATTGCAGAGGCTGTCAAACAGGCAGGAGTCAGCAATCCCCTGATGCTTCTTGATGAGATCGACAAGGTCAGCAGTGACTACAGAGGTGATACTTCTTCCGCACTTTTAGAGGTGCTTGACAGTGAGCAGAATGTGAAATTCAGGGATCATTATATTGAACTTCCCATTGATTTATCCAATGTACTCTTTATTGCAACAGCCAATACCATAACAACGATCCCCGGTCCTCTTCTTGACCGTATGGAAGTAATTGAAATAAACAGCTATACAGAGAATGAAAAATTCCATATTGCCAAAAACTATCTGGTGAAAAAGCAGCAGGAAAGAAACGGTCTCATGGGAAAACCGGTCACCGTAACAGATCAGGCCCTTGAAAAGATCATCCACAATTATACAAGAGAAGCCGGAGTCAGAAATTTAGAGCGGCGGATCGGTGCTGTGTTCAGAAAAGCAGCAAGAGAATTTCTGGAAGATAAAAGCCGTAAGATTGAAATAACGGAAGGTGAGCTGGAGAAATACTTAGGGAAAGAAAAAGTATCCTATGACAATGTCAATGAAGAAGACCAGGTGGGAATTGTCAGAGGCCTTGCATGGACCAGTGTGGGGGGAGATACCCTGCAGATTGAAGTAAATGTAATGCCTGGTAAAGGAACTCTTCAGATGACAGGGCAGATGGGAGATGTCATGAAGGAGTCTGCACAGACTGCCTTAAGCTATGTCAGATCGGTAGGACCGGAATATAAAGTGCCGGACGACTATTTTGAAAAGCACGATATACATCTTCATATACCGGAGGGAGCAGTTCCAAAGGATGGCCCGTCTGCAGGAATTACCATGGCAACTGCCATGCTTTCAGCCGCTACAAACCAGAAGGTATGTGCAGCAGTCGCCATGACAGGGGAAATAACCTTAAGAGGCCGGGTTCTTCCCATCGGAGGCTTAAAGGAGAAAATACTCGCTGCACGCATGGCCCGTGTGAAAACGGTTCTGGTTCCGGATAAAAACCGTCCGGACATCGCAGAATTATCGGAAGAGATCACAGAAGGCCTTACAATTGTGTTTGTAAAGGAGATGCCGGAAGTATTAAAAGAGGCTTTCGTCCAGGAATAGAAAGGAAATCATATGATTATTAAAACCGTTGAACTGGAGACTGTATGCGGCATTACCAGCAAGCTTCCGGAGAATACAAAACCGGAGTTTGCATTTGCCGGCAAGTCCAATGTTGGGAAATCCTCTCTCATCAATGCCCTTATGAACCGGAAGTCCTTTGCAAGAATCTCATCTCAGCCAGGTAAAACACAGACCATTAATTTCTATAACATTAATGACTCATTCTATTATGTGGATCTTCCCGGCTACGGTTATGCAAAGGTAGCTGTGGAAGTAAAAGCAAAATGGGGAAAGATGATTGAGAATTATCTCCATAAATCCCCTATGTTAAAATGTGTATTTTTACTGATTGATATTCGTCATGAGCCTTCCGAAAATGACAAGACCATGTATGACTGGGTAGTTAACAACGGGTATCAGCCGGTCATTATTGCCACGAAGCTGGATAAGCTGAAGCGGAGCCAGGTGGCGAAAGCATTAAAGGTGCTGCGTACCGGACTGGGGATCGGATCGGAAGTAACCGTGATTCCGTTTTCTGCAGAGACAAAACAGGGCAGAGAAGAAATCTGGGACTTGATTGAGGATTCTGTAAATAGTCTTGACAAGGAGTAAAAATCTTTTTATAATGAACCTATTTATTACATAGAGTTCATTATGGAAGAAAGAGGAGAAAACAGTTATGAAAAAAACTATGAAGAAAATTGTATCAACTCTCATGGCGGCAGCTCTGGCAGCGGCAGCATTAACTGCCTGTTCAGGCGGAAACTCCACAGCAGGCACTTCTGGTGCAGGGAAAGAAGCGGGAGACAAGAAAGTATTAAAAGTTGCCATGGAGTGCAGCTATGCTCCTTACAACTGGACTCAGCCAACCGATGCAAATGGAGCGGTGAAGATATCCGGAAGCTCTGATTATGCATATGGTTATGATGTGATGATGGCGAAAAAGATAGCGGACGAGCTGGGTTATAATCTGGAAATTGTGAAGCTGGACTGGGATTCTTTAGTACCTGCTGTTCAGTCCGGTAAGGTAGACTGTGTCATCGCAGGACAATCCATCACTGCAGAACGTATGCAGTCCGTTGATTTTACAGATCCATACTATTTTGCAACCATTGTAGCTTTGGTAAAAGCCGGCGGCAAGTATGAGAATGCAAAAAGTGTTGCTGATTTAAAGGGCGCAGTTGCTACCTCCCAGTTAAACACCATCTGGTATGATAACTGTCTGCCCCAGATTCCGGAAGCAGACATTCAGCCGGCACAGGAATCCGCTCCGGCTATGCTTGTTTCTTTAAATTCCGGAAGATGTGATGTGGTAGTAACAGATAAGCCAACCGGTCAGGCTGCTCTCATTGCTTATCCTGATTTCAAACTCCTTGATTTTACCGGTACAGACGGGGAGTTCAAGGTCTCTGATGAAGACATTAACATTGGTGTTTCTGTTAAAAAAGGCAATGCTGAGTTAAAGGATGCCATCAACGGAGTGCTTAAAAAGATGACCAAGGATGATTTTAATAAGATGATGGAAGAGGCGATCAGTGTTCAGCCGCTTTCAAAGTAATAAAGGATAAAAAGAATCGGAACTTGAAGGCACGGGATAATAGTTTTTCCGTGCCCCTTGTTCTGTTTGACGAAGCTGTGAAAGGGAGAAGGTAGTATATGTCTTTGCCGTCAGATTTTTTTGGAAGAATCGTATTTATACTTCAAAATTATGGTCCGTCCTTTTTAGCAGGGGCGGGCAAAACAATGGCAATTGCCGTTTTAGGTACACTGATCGGCTGTGTGATTGGCTTTGCTGTGGGAATTATTCAGACAACCCCGGAATCAAAGCAGGATAATCTGTTAAAAAAGGTACTGATTCAAGTAATTAAATTTATTTTAAATGTTTATGTGGAGGTATTCCGCGGAACCCCTATGATGGTTCAGGCCATGTTTATTTTTTATGGATCTTCCGCACTCTTTGGAATAAATATGTCCATTGTATTTGCCTCCTATTTTATTGTGTCCATCAATACAGGAGCCTATATGGCAGAGACTGTCAGAGGCGGAATTCTTTCCATTGATCCGGGTCAGACGGAAGGAGCAAAAGCAATTGGAATGACGCATTACCAGACAATGCTAAATGTTATCATGCCCCAGGCACTGCGCAATATCATGCCCCAGATCGGCAATAACTTAATCATCAATATTAAGGATACCTGTGTGCTTTCTGTCATCGGTGTGGTGGAGCTGTTTTACGCGACTAAGGGTGTGGCAGGAGCTTACTATACCTATTTCGAAGCATTTACCATTACCATGGTAATTTACTTTGTCCTGACCTTTACCTGCTCCAGAATTCTCCGCCACTGGGAGAAAAAGATGGATGGACCGGACAGCTACGATCTGGCGACCACAGATACGTTAGCTTATACCAGCGGAATGGTGAAATTTCCGGATCCGAAAGAGAAGGAGGGTAAATAAATGGCTGAAAGCAATGTGTTGAAAATTCGTCATTTAAGTAAGACTTTTGGAACCAATGTGGTCTTAAGGGATATAGATTTCAATGTAAATGCCAAAGATGTGACCTGCATTATCGGAGCATCCGGCTCCGGAAAGTCCACTCTTTTACGCTGCATCAATCTTTTGGAAACCCCTACTACCGGTGAGATTTTATATCATGATGTGGATATCACTGACAGGAAGATGAACGTGCCCGAATACCGGACCAAAGTCGGTATGGTGTTTCAGAACTTTAATCTCTTTAATAATATGACCGTACTGGATAACTGCATGGTAGGCCAGGTGAAGGTTTTAAAGAAAGATAAGGAAGAAGCGAAAAAGACGGCGATGATGTTTTTGGAGAAGGTTGGCATGGCTCCTTATATCAACGCCAAACCAAGGCAGCTTTCAGGCGGTCAGAAGCAGAGAGTGGCAATTGCCAGAGCACTTGCCATGGAACCGGAGATTCTGCTGTTTGATGAACCGACTTCCGCCCTGGATCCCCAGATGGTTGGAGAGGTTCTTGCAGTTATGAGAACACTCGCAAAGGAAGGCCTTACCATGATCATCGTGACGCATGAGATGGCTTTTGCAAGAGATGTGTCCAATCATGTGGTTTATATGGCAGGAGGCGTGATTGAAGAAGAGGGGGCACCGGCCGAGATATTCGGGAATCCCCGGAAAAACTCAACAAAGGAATTCTTAACCCGGTTTATGCAGGGGTAGAAGCAGACGGAGCTGTTGCAAAATGACTGAAAGATCAGTTGTGGAGCAGGCTCCTTTTTGATATACTGGTAGATAAAAAAGAAGAATTGACTGAAAGGAGGTTCTTATGAAAATAGTATTTATGGAAACTGATACTCTGGGAGATGACGTGGACTATTCCCCGTTTTATGAACTGGGAGAAGTGGTAAAATACAATAAATCAGAACCAGAGCACAATCAGGAGCGGGTCAGAGATGCGGATATCATTGTAGTAAATAAGATCCCCATGAATGATGAAACACTAAAATATGCAGAGCATGTAAAACTGATCTGCCTGACAGCTACAGGGACCAATACCGTTGATTTTGATTATGTGAGAAGAAGAAACATAGCAGTCACCAATGTTAAGGGCTATTCCACCCAGTCTGTGGTTCAGCACACCTTTGCATTGCTGTTTTATGTCTATGAGAAGCTTTCGTATTATGATCAGTTTGTAAAGTCAGGTGAATACGCAGCCAGTGATATATTCAGCAGATTTGATATGAAATTCAATGAACTTTTCGGAAAGACCTGGGGAATAATCGGACTGGGAGAGATTGGAAGAGGGGTGGCCAGGGTGGCAGAAGCCTTCGGCTGCAGAGTGATTTATTATTCTACCTCCGGGAATAATATGAATTCCAGCTGGGAACGTGTGGATTTGGATGTCTTGTTAAATGAGTCGGATATTATATCCATTCATGCTCCATTAAATTCTGCTACAGAGTATTTAATTGATGAAGATGCGTTAAAAAAGATGAAAAAATCTGCGATACTGCTGAATCTGGGCAGGGGAAATATCATCAGGGAAGAGGCGCTTTTAAAAGCTCTGGAAACCGGAGAGATCGGGGGAGCAGGGCTGGATGTAATCAGTGCAGAGCCTATGCTGCCGGATAATCCTCTTCTTCGAATGAAAGACAGTACAAAACTGATTATTACTCCCCATATCGCATGGGCCACGGTTGAGGCCAGAAGAAGGTGCCTTTATGAGGTATACGAAAACATCGTCTCTTATCTGCGGGGAGAAGAAAGAAATATTGTATAACACAAAAAAAGGGCGGCTTAATACAGCCGCCTTATGTGATCAGTCTTTTGGAAGCGGACGGGAAAAAAGTTTCCGCATCTGGATCCGGATGAAGGTGCGGAGCACTTCGGCCCCCAGCACCAGAATTAGAAATGGAAGAAAAACAGTGAGAAACAATTTGGCTTTTAACCGGAACATCTTCTTTTTGTGCTGCAGCTTCAAAGACTGATAATGGTCAGAAACAGAGTGATACCATGTTTTTTTTACCGGAACTTTCTTCAAATGAATTCCCCCTTTAATCATATCTGCTGACAGGAACTTTACGATCCGCTCATCAATGATTTCATGGCAAATGCATAGATTTCCTGACTTTTTAATTTCCAGTGGTCACACATGATTTCTGCCTGATCCTTATCGGGAACGGACAGCTCCAGATTAATCAGACAATTCTTGCCTTCCCTTACTTCGCAGTGAACAATGTAGTCCTGGCTTGTAGATTTATAGTAATCGGCTGTCACACCCACTTCATTGCGGAGACGGAACTTGTTTTCTTTTAAATATTCATCCATGTCATGGACAATAGCCGGTGAAATCTTATTGCCGAAGAAAGAGAGAGTCTCCTCCCCCTCCCTGGTAATATCGTACCGGCTGCTGTTATGGTTGGTTTCCACACGCAGCAGTCTTGCCTCTAACAGTTCATTCAACGCCTGATTCAATGTAAAATATGTGGTATATTCATGCTCCAGAAAAAAGTTAGATAATTGTGCACTGGTCAGGGGGAAGTTTACCTGCTTCAGCATGTATAGAATCATCAGCTTATAAAGTGTCATGGGTTCTGAGAGCATCGGATAACCTCCATCTTTCTATTACCGGATATGGTCTTTCACCGCCCGGCTGACAACATCTGCCACACGGGGATCAAAAGCCTCCGGCAGAATATTGTCTTCATTTATTTCGGAAGGCGCTACCAGACCTGCGATGGCCTCTGCAGCAGCAAGCTTCATCTCTTCTGTAATGGCAGCAGCTCTTCCCTCCAGTGCACCTTTAAAAATACCTGGGAAGACAACTACGTTATTCACCTGATTAGGGAAATCAGATCTTCCTGTACCAACAACTCTGGCTCCTGCCTTTTTTGCCAGATCCGGCATGATTTCAGGTACCGGATTAGCCATGGCAAAGAGAATGGAATCAGAATTCATGGAAGAAACCATCTCCTCTGTTACAATTCCGGGAGCTGAGACTCCGATGAAGATATCGGCATTCTTCATGGCGTCGGCAAGACTTCCTGTCTGGCCTTCTAAATTAGTGGAATCCATCATCTTTTCCTGCATCCAGTTTAATCCTTCCATCCCTTTAAAAAGGATTCCTGCCCGGTCACAGAGGACGATATGCAAAAATCCGTAAGACAGCAGAAGTCTGGTGATGGCAATGCCGGCAGAGCCTGCGCCGTTTACTACCACGCGGCAATCCTCTTTCTTTTTCCCTGTCACTTTAAGTGCATTAATCACTCCTGCAAGGACTACGATTGCAGTACCATGCTGGTCATCATGAAAGACTGGTATGGAAAGGAGCTTCTTTAACCGCTCTTCAATCTCAAAGCATCTGGGTGCAGATATGTCCTCCAGATTAATTCCGCCAAAAGCGGGGGCAATGGCAGCGACGGTCCTGATAATCTCTTCCGTATCCTGTGTATCCAGGCAGATGGGAATGGCATTGACCCCGCCGAATTCCTTAAATAATACTGCTTTGCCTTCCATCACCGGCATGGCGGCAAGAGGGCCGATATTTCCAAGACCTAAAACAGCGCTGCCGTCGGATACAACGGCGATGGTGTTGGATTTGATGGTATATAGATAGGCGGCTTCAGGATTATCTGCAATCACCCTGCAGGGCTCCGCTACTCCGGGTGTGTATGCAAGGGCTAAATCTTCCCTGCTTTTTACTGCTGCTTTGGAAGTAATTTCCAGCTTTCCGCCCCATTTTTCATGAAGCAATAATGCTTTCTCGTTGGTTGTCATAATGAGTTTGTCCTTTTTTCAACAGTTTTTATTTATCATACCAATTTTAGGGTTTTAAATCAATAGAAAATATGTTAGAATATAGAGTAATTCAAATGAAGCAAACGAAAAACATAAGGAAATTGAAGATACAGGTGGTACTATGAGAGAACGAATCAACAGGCTGGCAAAGGGCATCATTGATTCAGAAATTCCAAAGATAAAGGTTACCCCATCGGGAATTGATGATGTGGTGCGTTCGGGCGGAGCCACGAGACGGGAACTTGTCGTTACCAGTGAGAATAACCTGCACATAAAAGGGCTTGCATATTCCTCTAACTACCGCGTTCGGATGATAAGCGGATCGTTTGGGGGTACATACAATCATCTGGTCTATGAGATTAACGGAAGTTTCATGGAAGACGGTGATGTGATAAAGGGATCTTTTTATCTGGTTACCAATGGCGGCGAGAAAGAAGTCCCTTATTCGTTTCGTGTAGAGCTTGGCACGTCAGGGAAAGCACTGAGTGATTTAACGACAGCAGAGAATTTTGCAGATACTGCAAAAAAAGATATGGATACGGCTCTTCGTTTGTTTGAGTACCGCGATTTTGTTACGGCTCCGTTTATGAATGATCTTCATGTAAGAGCGATTTATGACGGATTAAAGGGCCGGCCTGACAGAAGAAAGGAACTGGAAGAGTTTCTTGTGGCTTTAAAGGTAAAAAAGCCGGTGGAATTATCGGTGGATACCGGAGAGCGCAGATATGGAGAACTGGAGGATGTTGTCAGGGACTGGATTGAGATTAAGCGCAGCTGCTGGGGCTGTATCAACTTAGAAGTGACAACAGACTGTGATTTTATAGAGCTGCCAAAGAAGACCATTGGCGAGCAGGATTTTGAAGATGATATATGTAAGCTGCCTTTTATTGTACACCCGGAGCGTATGCACCAGGGAGAAAATTATGGCAGAATTCAGATAAACGGAGTGGAAGCGTGTTTCCTGGTACCGGTAATATCGGTAAGCAACCCGGGAGAAGGAATATCGGCGGAGGACGCCTTTGCAAAAGAGGCATTCGGCCGATTTTTGCGGCTTCGCCTGGAGGCGGAGACCGGAAAAGAACGTGCAGAGTCTCTGTGCGGGGAGATGGAGAAGGCACTTGATGAGATCGAACTGATGAAGGGAGAGTCAGGCATTATAAAGCTGCTTCGGGCAGAATGCTGCCTGTTTGCCGGAGATAAGCCGAAAGCTGCACTTTTCCTTGATGAAAGCAGGGATGAGATTCTTTCAGAGAGACAGGAAAAGAAGGAGATTTACTGCTATTACCAGTATCTGCGGCTGGAGATTCAGCCAGATGAGTATCAGAGGGAATCTCTCGTCCGTCTGATGAAAAAATATCTGGAAGAGGATCATCATCTGTTTTATTTATTTGGACTTCTTGCAAAATCAGACAGCCGGTTATTAGAGAATCCTCCGGCATTACTGGCAACGCTCAGGCGTCAATACGAAGCAGGGGTAAGAAGCCCCTTTTTCTATGTATGGGGCTGCAAAGTATTAAACGGTGCTCCGGAACTGATGCGGGCGATTGGTCCCATGGAGCTTCAGATCCTGTTTTCTTCTGCCGGAAAAGGGCTCATTGAAAGAAGACTGGCATCACAGATCAGCAGACTCACTCTGACAGCCAGGCATTATAACCGGCTGCATTACCGGATGCTTTGCAGGCTGTATAAAGAGACATCAGAAAAAGAGGTATTAGAGGCCATCTGTTCCCTGCTGATCAAAGGAGAGTGCCGTAATTCGGAAGCTTTTTCCTGGTATGAGAAGGGAATCAGGGCGGGAATCAGCCTGACCAGGCTTTATGAATATTATATTTACGCGCTGCCTAAGAACTACTGCTATCTGCTTCCCAAAGAAGTGCTTCTTTATTTCTCTTACGGAGGCAGTGAACTGGATCTTTACAGCAGAAGTGTTCTTTATAAGAATGTTCTTGTATATTTAGAGCCTGCGGATCCGCTTTATCAGGCTTATGAACGGGTGATTGAGAAGTTTGCGACGGAACAGCTCTTCGAGTCCAGAATTGACAATTATCTGGCTGCAATCTATGAACGGATGGTGTTAAAGGAAGTAGTGGATTTATCCATGGCTAAGGTGCTTCCTTCCATTTTGAGGTCCTACCGGGTAGAATGCAGCAATAAAAAAATGAAGTATATCATTGTCTGTTATGAAGAAATGACACAGGAAGATGCGTTTCTTTTAAATGACGGCGTAGCCTATGTGCCTCTGTTTTCTGAGCACAGCATTCTGCTTTTTCAGGATGCCTATGGAAACCGGTACGCCAATATTCCATACAAAAAGGATCCGGTAATGGAACGGACCGAGCTGGAGGAGAGATGCTTTGAACTCTATCCGGAACATTCCATGCTTCGGCTTCGTGTCTGTGAGCAGATCCTTGCCCGCGGTGCGAAAGACGCCAAAGAGGTGGGCATTCTGGAAAGCACACTGGAGGATCCCAACCTGCGTCCCTATTACCAGAAGCTTTTATTATCCAGAGTCATTGAATATTATCAAAAACAGACCGAAACTGCGCCAGAACAGGGAGAGGGAGCCGGATACTTACTGAAGCTTGATAAAAAGGTACTCACCAGACAGGAACGGGCCGGAGTCTGTGATACGCTTATTCACAACAATTACATGGAAGAAGCTTACCGGATGATCCGGGATTTTGGTGCCGAAGGAATCAGTTCCAGGCAGCTTCATAAGCTGTGCACGGAGATGATTCTTAAGAATTTATTCCGCGAGGACCCGCTTTTACTGCATCTGGCATATACTGCCTTTTTAGAAGAAGAAAGCGACAGCGTTCTTCTGGATTATCTGTGTGAACATTATAATGGTCTCAGCGGCCAGATGTACCGTATTTTGCTGCAGGGAGTTTCCCTTCATGCGGAGACCTATGATTTGGAAGAGCGTCTGACTGCCCAGATGATGTTCAGCGGCGATGTTTCCAGACTGGATAAGGTTTTCCACTTATACCAGAGCAGGAAAGAGCCTGGTGAGAGCATAGTAAAGGCATATTTTACCTTAAAGTGCACGGACTATTTTATGAATGGGAAAGAGCCGGAAGAAAAGGTCTTTTCCTATCTGGAAGGAATCGTACAGGCGGCGTCCCAAAGAGGACGTTTTCCAACCATCTATTTACTGGCACTGACCAGATATTATTCCGAACTTCCTGCCATTGATGAGCAGCAGGAAGAGCTGTTAAGAAACATGGTATCACTGCTGCTGGAAGAACGTCTGGTATTCCCGTACTATAAAAAGCTGGCAAAATATATCCCTATGCCTGAAGATGTCATGGATAAGGCGATGATTCAGCACTGCGCAGAGCGGGATTCTAAAATTGAACTTGAAATCAGGATACTTCCTGATGAGGAAGAGTATCACAGTGAGGATATTACCCGCATGTATCAGGGTGTTTTCGTGAAACAGAAAATACTGTTTGAAGGCGAAATCATGGAATACCGGGTAAAAGAACTGATTGATGAAGAATGGGTATTAAAGGAAGAGGGAAGCGTCAGCTGCGAGGCAGGCGTGACACCGGAAGATTCGGACAGCAGATATGCCTGCTTAAACGAAATGAGCCTGTCTTTAAATTTAAAGGATGAGACCGGGCTTAAAAAACGGATGCAGGAGTATTTAAAGAAAAATGCTGCTGCGGAAGAAATATTTTCACTGATGTAAGATAAGGGGATTTCAATGGACGGACTGATAATAGGGCTTGATCTGTGTGATGCCTATACCCGGATATGCTGCCATGACAGAGAAAAATCATGGAGCATTCCTACGGTTATCTGCAAGAAAAAAGATGAGGAAGCCTGGTACATAGGAGAAGAAGCTTATGCCTGCACTCTTGTGGGAGAAGGCATTATTGTAGATAAGCTGATAAAGATGGTAAGAAAAGACGGGACTGCAACACTTGGCGGTACGAAATATGAAGGCCTTGACTTACTAAAATTGTTTTTGAAAAAAATCATAAAGCTCCCCATGGAAGAATTCTTCTGTGAGGAGATTAAACAGCTGGTGATTACCATGCAGAAGGTGGATGGAAAGCTGATGGATGCGCTGATGTATTGTGCAGACTCTCTTGGAATTGAACGAGAGCGGGTTCATATTATCAGCCATACGGAAAGCTTTGTTTACTATGCACTCAGCCAGAAAAAAGAAGTATGGGGAAACCAGGTGGGGGTATTTGATTTATCTGAGGACTCCTTTCATTACCATGAGCTTAAGGTCCAGAGAGGACTTCGGAAAATGATGGTGATTGCAGAGCATGAGGCTTTGGAAGAAAGCTTTAATCTGGATATTCTGGACACACCTTCCGGCGGAAAGCTGGCGGATAAAATCTTAAGCTCCTGTGCTGACCGGCTTTTGCAGAAAAAACTCTTTTCTTCTGTATTTTTAACAGGGAAAGGGTTTGAACGCCATGACTGGGCAAAGGATTCCATGAAAGTGCTCTGTTCCAGAAGAAAAGTTTATATGGAGCCGGAGCTGTTTGCCAGAGGCGCTGCTTTTAAAGGAATGGATTATTTACAGGATAACTCCGCTTATCCATTTATCTGTATCTGCGAAGGCCATCTTCATTCCACTGTTTCCCTGCGTGTGCTTCACAAGGAACGGGAGAGCCAGCTCATAGTGGCTGCAGCAGGTGATAACTGGTATGAGGCGAAAAGCAGCGTGGACTTAATTGTGGATAAACAGAATTATGTGGAATTTATGGTAACACCCATGGATCCAAAGCAAAAGAGGCTGGTGAAGATACCTCTGGAGGGATTTCCCAATCGTCCGGACCGGACCACACGCCTGGGAATCAGTTTCGGATTTCTGGATGAGAAAACCATGGCCGTTGTTTTAAGGGATAAGGGATTTGGAGAACTGTTTCCAGCTACCGATGCAGTCATCAGGCAGGAGGTTATGTTATGAGCCTCATTCTGTGCCGGCAGGAACCGGTGAAGCGGCCCTTTTACTTTGAATATCTGGGAATACGGATTTTTTCATCCCAGGAACTTTGCTATGTAATTTATAATCATCCCCTTCTTGTGATCGATGGTTTTATAGATGAAAGTCTTCTGGAATTTATCCGGGAAGATTTAGATATGGCTTTTTTTGCAGCAAAGCTGGAGAAATGGCAAAAAAGCGGAGAAGATGAGGATGAGCTTCTGGCTATGATCCTTCATGAATGTGATTATTACAGTGCTGTGGAAGTGGGACGGTTTCGTCAGCAGCTGGCTGCATTCCGCAGGCTGCCGCAGTCAGAACTGTTAAAGGAAAAGGCTGATTTCCTTTTTCTTAAAAAGCAGTACGGCAAAGCAGTTTCCATCTATTTAAGAATTCTTGACATGGCAAGAGCAGACAGAGGCAGTGACGGATTTACGGCAAAAGTCTATAACAACTTAGGGGCTGCTTATGCCCGTCTGTTTCTCATGGATAAGGCATGCAAAGCCTATGAGAAATCATTTGACCTTGATAAAAACGACGATGTATTAAAAAAAATCTGCCAATTAAACCAGTGGAATCCTTCTGTAAAACCGGGAGAGCGTTTTATAACACTTATGACGGACGAATTGAAGCAGATATGCAGGGAAGAACGGGAGCTGGCGAATGAAACAGCAGGGAAAGCAAAGAGCCTGCTTGAACTGGAAGACTTATTCCAGAAAGACCCCATCAAGCGTTTCCAGGGAGCGGGAGAACTGGTTTCTAAGTGGAAGAAGGAATACCGCAACATTATGTCTTGACAAAACGGTAAAAAGCCTCTATCATATACTAGATAACAGGAAAAGGTATTGAAGAAGAGGAGTACGCACATAACCCTGAAAGAGAAAACCGTTCGCTGGCTGAAAGACGGTTAAGGTAGTGTATGCGGAAGGTAGCTTCGGAACCGGAAGGCTGAAGTTTTATAATATGGTAAGCTTTCACGCATGGCCCCGTTAAAGGCTCTAAAGATATGGCTGAATCTGCCATAATAAAGGTGGTACCGCGTTTATTCGCCCTTTGTATCTTCGGATGCAGAGGGCTTTTTGTTTTTCCAAAATACTGAACTGATATAAAGGAGAAGATTATGAAAGAGTTGGAGAAAACCTATGATCCTTCAGGGATTGAAGGCAAACTTTATCAGAAGTGGCTGGAGAAAAAGTATTTCCATGCCAAACCGAATAAGGATAAAAAACCGTTTACCATTGTGATGCCCCCTCCCAATATTACCGGTCATCTTCATATGGGGCATGCTCTGGATAATACCATGCAGGATATTTTAATCCGCTATAAGAGGATGCAGGGCTTTGAGGCCTTATGGCAGCCGGGTACGGATCATGCAGCCATTGCGACGGAAGTAAAAGTGATTGAAAGCTTAAGAGCGCAGGGGATTGAAAAGGCAGATTTAGGACGGGATGGCTTTTTAGAAAAATGCTGGGACTGGAGAAAAGATTACGGAAGCCGCATCATTAATCAGCTTCACAAGATGGGATCCTCTGCAGACTGGGACAGAGAGCGTTTTACCATGGATGAAGGCTGTTCCGAGGCTGTACAGGAAGTTTTCATCAGACTGTATAAAAAAGGTTATATTTATAAGGGTTCCAGGATTGTAAACTGGTGTCCTGTCTGTCAGACCTCTATTTCCGATGCTGAGGTAGAGCATGAAGACCAGAATGGATTTTTCTGGCATATTAACTACCCGATTGCAGGTGAGGAAGGCAGATATATGGAGATTGCAACCACCAGACCTGAAACACTCTTAGGCGATACTGCAGTAGCGGTAAATCCTGATGACGAGCGTTATCAGGATTTAATCGGTAAGATGTTAATACTTCCTCTTACCGGACGGGAGATTCCTGTCATAGCGGATTCCTATGTAGACAAAGAATTCGGAACCGGCTGCGTTAAGATCACCCCGGCTCATGACCCCAATGACTTTGAAGTGGGAAGAAGACATCAGCTGCCTGAACTTACGATTATGAACGATGATGCCACCATTTGTCTTGCAGGCAGCAAATATGATGGTATGGAGCGTTACGAAGCCAGAAAGGCCATTGTAAAAGACTTAGAGGATTTAGGACTTTTGGTTAAGGTGGTTCCCCATTCTCATGCAGTTGGCACCCATGACCGCTGTAAGACTACCGTAGAGCCTATGGTGAAACAGCAGTGGTTTGTTAAGATGGAGGAGATGGCAAAACCGGCAATTGAGGCATTAAAGACCGGGAAACTGAAGTTCGTTCCGGAGCGTTTTGATAAGATCTATCTTCACTGGCTGGAGAATATCCGGGACTGGTGTATTTCCAGACAGCTCTGGTGGGGACACAGGATTCCGGCCTATTATTGTGATGAGTGTCACGAAATCATCGTTTCCAAGGATTCTCCTGATGGTTGTCCCAAGTGCGGCGGAACTCACTTCACACAGGATGAAGATACCCTTGATACCTGGTTTTCCTCAGCTCTCTGGCCATTCTCGACCCTTGGATGGCCGGAAAATACAGAAGATTTAAAGTATTTCTATCCCACCAGCGTTCTTGTAACCGGCTATGATATTATTTTCTTCTGGGTAATCCGTATGGTATTTTCCGGAATTGAGCAGACAGGGGAGCTTCCGTTCCACACTGTGCTGATTCATGGTCTGGTAAGAGATTCCGAGGGAAGAAAAATGAGTAAATCCTTAGGAAACGGCATTGATCCCCTGGAAGTCATCGATAAATACGGCGCAGATGCACTTAGAATGACACTGATTACCGGAAATGCACCTGGAAACGATATGCGTTTTTACTGGGAGCGGGTAGAGGCAAGCAGAAATTTTGCCAATAAAGTATGGAATGCATCCCGGTTTATCATGATGAATATTGAAAAGGTTCCTGATGCAAAAGCGGAGCTTACTGAACTGACCATGGCAGATAAGTGGATTTTGTCAAAGGCCAATACTCTTGCCAGGGATGTGACAGAGAATCTGGACAAATACGAGCTGGGAATTGCTCTTTCCAAGGTTTATGATTTTATCTGGGAAGAATTCTGTGACTGGTATATCGAGATGGTGAAACCAAGGCTGTGGAATGAAGAAGATAACACAAAGAATGCAGCTGTATGGACGTTAAAAACTGTTTTAATCAATTCCTTAAAGCTGCTTCACCCCTATATGCCGTTCCTGACTGAGGAGATTTTCTGTAATCTCCAGGAGGAAGAAGAATCAATCATGATATCAAAATGGCCGGAATACAGGGAAGAATATGCGTTTGAGGCGGAAGAGCTTGCGGTAGAAACCATTAAGGAAGCAGTGAGAGGAATCAGAAATGTGAGAACATCCATGAATGTTCCTCCCAGCAAGAAGGCAAAGGTGTATGTGGTTTCTGAAAATCAGGACGTTCTGGATATTTTTGAGCGAAGCAAGGTATTCTTTGTTGCTCTTGGATATGCAGGTGAGGTATGCATACAGAAGGATAAGACAGGGATCGGCGAAGACGCGGTTTCCGCAGTGATTCACCAGGCTGTCATCTACATGCCGTTTGCAGAGCTGGTTGATGTTGAGAAAGAAATTGAACGCCTGAAGAAGGAAGAAGAACGTCTGGATAAGGAGCTGACCCGTGTGCGCACCATGTTAAGCAACGAGAAGTTCGTAAGCAAGGCGCCTGAGTCCAAGATCGAAGAAGAAAAGGCAAAGCTTGAGAAGTATGCTCAGATGATGGAGCAGGTAAAAGAACGGCTTTCCCAGCTTTCTTAATCATTTTATAAAAAATCGACAATTTAACATTACATGAAAAAACAGTCGAACACGGAAAAAATCACCGTGTCCGGCTGTTTTTTTGCTGTCCTGGATTGAGGTTTCGAATCATTCTTATCCCCACCCCAATCTCCAGATAAGTGAGAGTAAGACAAAAATATCAGATCCGGACTGTAAAATACTGTCGGGAACTGACACAGCAGGTTGGAAAAAGACGATGAAAAAGTGGAATTTTTTCCGTGGTTTTGACAAATTCTGAATGGATAACTGGCTATAATGTTCCTACAGGGCGGGAGGTGAACGCAGCAACGGAACTTAACCTGTACATAGATGTATTGTTCTTAATTAATTTTACCATGGATTTTCTGGTATTGTCTATCGTAAGACGGGGAATGAAGTACCGTCTGATCCGGTGGAGGCTGATTCTGGGGGCAGTTTTGGGGGCAGCGTGGGCCGTGTTTGCCGCTGCTTTTCCATATTTGCCTGTTTTGCCTGAGATGGCAGTTACTTATCTGGGAGTCAGTACCCTGATGGTAATGACGGCTTTCGACTTAAAAAGACCCAAAGATATCGGAAAAGGAGTAATAGCCCTTTATCTGGCCGCTGTGGCTGTAGGAGGAATTATGGAGTTCCTATATCAGCATACGAAGGCCGGCTATTATATAGAACAGATTCTTAGAGGAAATACAGGCAGAGCCATTCCTTTTTACCAGTTGATTTTTTTTGGAGCCGGATCCTATTTTGGAATTCGGGTAATGCTTCGATGGCTTCCGGGATTGTGGAAAGCAAAGAGCAATATTTATGAAGTCACCATGCATTACAGAGGAAAGGAAAAGAGGGTGACTGCTCTTCTTGATACTGGGAACCGCCTTTATGAGCCGGTAAGCCGCCGTCCCGTCCACGTTGTGACCTATGAAGCTGTCCGGGAACTCTGTGAAAGCGTTTCAGAAGTGGTTTATATTCCTTTTGGAAGCGTTGGGAAATCTGACGGAGTCATGCCCGGTATTTTTTTAGACGAGATGGAGGTACGTCAGGGAGATGATGTGAAAATAATTGAAAAGCCTCTGATCGCTGTCTGCAAAAAGGCCTTGTCCTCAAGCGGAGAATATCAGATGCTGCTGCACGATGAGTGATTGTATGATGTAAAGGAGAGAGTGTCGATATGATTATAAAAGTATCTGTACCAAATCGTTTTCAGTTTAAAGCAATTCCTACATTCAGAACATTGATGATGCCGTCTCAGGGGGAGATTCATTACATCGGAGGTGCTGATATCCTGCCAGCGCCCCTGGATAATGAGAAGGAAGCCCAGATTATTGCACTTCTTGGAGGAGACGAGGATCAGAGAGCGAAATCAGAATTGATTGAACACAATCTCCGCCTGGTCGTATATATAGCCAAAAAATTTGATAATACAAGTGTTGGCGTGGAAGATTTAATTTCCATCGGTACCATCGGACTGATTAAAGCCATTAACACCTTTAATCCCACAAAAAATATAAAACTGGCTACTTATGCTTCCCGCTGCATTGAAAACGAGATACTCATGTATTTAAGAAGAAATAACAAGACAAAAATGGAAGTTTCCATTGATGAGCCTTTAAATGTGGATTGGGATGGAAATGAGCTTCTTTTGTCAGATATTCTTGGTACAGATGAGGATGTAATATATAAAGACTTAGAAACAGAGGTTGAAAGAAACCTTCTTAACTCAGCAATCAGTCGGTTAAGTCCCAGGGAACGCAAGATTGTGGAGCTTCGGTTTGGTCTTTCAGACGAGGACGGGGAAGAGATGACCCAGAAGGAAGTGGCGGATTTACTTGGCATTTCCCAGTCTTACATATCAAGGCTTGAGAAAAAAATTATGAAGAGGCTGAAAAAAGAAATTGTGCGGTTCGAATAAAAGACTATGTAAGCTAAGCCTGCCTTTAAAAAAAGGTGGGCTTATGCTATGTGATTTTCACATGCAGCAGCTTATGAAAGATAATTTTTCATGGTTTTAAGAGCGTTTTTTTCCAGCCTGCTGACCTGAGCCTGACTGATATGGATCTCTTCTGCGACTTCCGTCTGTGTCTTGGCTTCAAAGAAACGCATATCGATAATATGCCGTTCCCGTTCGGGAAGTCTTCTCATGGCCTCGTTCAGAGAGATGTCCTCAACCCAGTTTTCCTCCAGGTTTTTCTTGTCACTGATCTGGTCCATGACAAACAGAGGATCTCCCCCATCCGAGTAAACCGGTTCATATAAACTTACCGGGCTTTGAATCGCATCAAGTGCATAGGTAATATCTTCTTTGCTTACCCCGATTTCATCTGCAATTTCCATGAGTGTGGGTTCTTTTAAGTTCTTTTTCATCAGGTTTTCTTTTGCGTAAATTGCTTTATAAGCAGTATCACGCAGGGAACGGCTGACACGGATGGAGTTATTATCCCGAAGATAACGCCGTACCTCGCCCAGTATCATGGGCACTGCATAAGTGGAAAACCGGACATTCTGTGTAATATCAAAATTATCAATGGCCTTGATCAGACCGATGCAGCCGATTTGAAACAAATCGTCAACATTTTCACTGCTGCCGGAAAAACGCTGTATTACACTGAGAACCAGTCTTAAGTTTCCCCTGATGTAATCTTCTCTGGCTTTTTTATCTCCGTTAAGTATCCGCTTGAAAAGAACTTCCTTCTCCTCATTGCTCAGAAGAGGCAGTTTGGAAGTATTGACGCCGCAAATCTCTACTTTGTATCCAGACATATCTTTCCCTCCGCATCATTTTAATCTCTTACATAGAAATGATGTACTTATTCGAGGGCTTTTATACGATTGCCGAATTAAAATTTATTTCCAGTTTTTGGGCGGTTTTATTTTACCTGTTTTTTTCGTATAAAATCTGCAGTCCTTTTAACAGCAGAGCATCGTCATAGTGTATTTTGTGACGGCAGAGGGAAATGACCGATGATGCCAGACCGCCCGTTGCTACAAGGCTGGCTTTCATCTGTATCTCATCCTGCATCCGGTCAATAATGCCGTCAATCATGGCCGCATTGCCGTACAGAATGCCGTTTTTCATGCTGTCAATGGTGTTTTTTCCAATAATTCTTCCTGGCTTATCTAAGCCGATATAAGGAAGCTGGGCAGCCCGGCTGCTTAAGGAATCCAGTGAAACCCTGAGACCAGGGAAGATGATACCTCCTGTAAAATTCCCCTGCTGATCAATGACGGACACGGTAGTTGCTGTTCCCATATCAATCACAATAATGGGAGGTGTAAAATTCTTAAGGGCGGCAACGGCATCTACGATTAAGTCGCTTCCCACTGTCTTTGGGTTATCCATCTTGATATTCAGGCCCGTTTTCATTCCTGAGCCTACAAGGAGAGGTGTATTGCCTGTCAGCTTTCTGACTGCAGAGAGGATAACCTCTGTGAGGGGAGGGACAACCGAGGATACGATTGATCCTTCAATGGAGGAAAGCGAAAAACCGTTGAGATCCATAATGTCCTTTATATTTACGGCATATTCCAGTTCTGTTTTTCTGTGATTGGTGTTCACCCGTTCAACAAAATACGTTTTGCTGCTGTCTATGCCGCCAATGACGATATTGCTGTTTCCGATATCGATGGCTAAAATCATGGAGAGAACTCCTTTCCAACTTTTTTTTCTTGTGCTATACTGTAGAGTATCATATTTTTAAAGGAAAAACAACGGGAGGCTTTTATGCTGAAAGGAAAAAATATAATTCTGGGCGTTACAGGAAGCATTGCTGCTTATAAAACAGCCGGGCTTGCCAGCATGCTGGTGAAAAAAGGCTGCAGCGTCCATGTAATCATGACTGAGAGTGCCACTAATTTTATAAACCCTATTACGTTTGAATCCCTGACCGGCAACAAATGCCTGGTTGATACCTTTGACCGTAATTTTCAGTTTCAGGTAGAGCATGTTTCCATAGCAAAGTTAGCGGATGTGGTGATGATAGCTCCCGCCAGCGCCAATGTAATTGCGAAACTTGCCCATGGCCTGGCAGATGATATGCTTTCCACTACCGTTCTGGCATGTAAGTGTAAAAAAATCATTGCGCCCGCCATGAACACGAACATGTATGAGAACCCCATTGTACAGGATAATATAAAGATCTGCCAGTCCTATGGAATGGAGGTTATTACTCCTGCAGTGGGATATTTAGCCTGCGGAGATGTGGGTGCAGGCAAGATGCCGGAACCGGAGACACTTTTTGAATACATCGAAAAAGAAGCCGGATATGAAAAAGATCTGGAAGGAAAGAGAATTCTCGTTACAGCAGGACCAACCAGGGAAGCGCTTGATCCGGTCCGCTATATCACTAACTTTTCCACCGGGAAAATGGGATATGCAGTGGCCAGGGCTGCGGCTTTAAGGGGAGCCTTTGTCACTCTTGTAACCGGAAAAACGGAGATCAAAAAACCGTCCTTTGTGAAAGTGATTGAGGTGGAAAGCGCCGCAGACATGTTTGAAGCTGTGACAAAAGAAGCAAAGGACCAGGATGCGGTGATCAAAGCGGCAGCCGTTGCAGATTATCGCCCGAAGCATGTACATGCAGAAAAAACCAAGAAAAAAGACGGGGATTTATCTCTGGAGCTGGAACGGACAGAAGATATACTAAAATGGCTTGGAGAACACAAGCCGGAAGGACAGTTCCTCTGCGGTTTCTCCATGGAAACAGAGAACATGCTGGAAAATTCCAGGGAAAAGCTGAAACGGAAAAAAATCGATATGATTGTGGCAAACAATTTAAAGGTGGAAGGCGCCGGATTCGGAACGGATACCAATGTGGTTACCATCATTACGAAGGACAGAGAGATCGCTCTTGAAAAGATGACAAAAGAGGAAGTGGCACACCGTCTCTTATCTGAGATTTTTTAGGTGCAGCAGGAAAAATTCCATATTCCAACTGCCAGAGTGAATCTTGACTTATGGTTGGAATCATACTACAATAGACAGGACCCAGACGTATAATTGGAGGAATTATTTTTGTGAATATTGCAGAAGAAATAAAGAAGAGAAGAACATTTGCCATCATTTCCCATCCAGATGCGGGAAAGACCACGCTGACAGAGAAGTTTCTTCTATATGGAGGAGCCATTAATTTAGCCGGTTCTGTAAAAGGAAGAAAGTCATCAAGACATGCGGTTTCCGACTGGATGGAGATCGAAAAGGAAAGAGGTATTTCCGTAACCTCCTCCGTATTACAGTTTAATTACGACGGATTTTGCATTAATATTTTAGACACCCCGGGGCACCAGGATTTCTCTGAGGACACGTACCGTACTTTGATGGCGGCAGACTCTGCTGTCATGGTTATTGATGGTTCTAAGGGTGTGGAAGCACAGACGATTAAACTTTTTAAAGTTTGTGTTATGAGACATATACCTATTTTTACCTTTATAAATAAGATGGACCGGGAGGCGAGAGATCCCTTTGAACTGATGGACGAGATTGAGTCCGTTCTCGGAATCAGAACCTGTCCGGTGAACTGGCCCATTGGCTGCGGAAGAGAATTTAAAGGAGTTTATGACCGTTTTAAGGGTACTATTACCACCTTTAAAGCAGCCATGAACGGACAAAAGGAAGTGGAATCCACGGAGGTTCAGTTAGGAGATGACCAGGTGGATGCCTTAATCGGTGAATCCTTCCACAGACAGCTGATGGACGAGATTGAGCTTCTTGACGGAGCCAGTGATGAACTGGATATGGAACGGGTCAGCAGAGGAGATTTATCTCCCGTTTTTTTCGGCTCTGCGCTGACCAATTTCGGTGTTGAAACATTTTTGCAGCATTTTCTACAGATGACCACCTCGCCCCTTCCCAGACTGACAACAACCGGAGTGATTGATCCTTTTGATGAGGATTTCTCTGCTTTTGTCTTTAAGATTCAGGCAAATATGAATAAGGCCCACAGAGACCGGATTGCTTTCATGAGAATTGTTTCCGGAAAGTTTGATGCCGGTATGGAAGTAAATCATGTGCAGGGAGGAAAAAAGCTCCGCTTATCCCAGCCCCAGCAGATGATGGCACAGGACAGAAAGATTGTGGAAGAGGCATACGGCGGGGACATCATCGGTGTATTCGATCCCGGCATTTTTTCCATTGGAGATACCCTCTGCAAATCCAGCGAAAAATTTGAATTCGAAGGAATCCCCACTTTCGCACCGGAGCATTTTGCCAGAGTACGCCAGATTGATACCATGAAAAGGAAGCAGTTTATAAAAGGTGTGAATCAGATTGCTCAGGAAGGCGCCATTCAGATCTTCCAGGAGTTTAATACAGGAATGGAAGAGATTATTGTAGGCGTCGTGGGAGAACTGCAGTTTGAAGTGCTGACCTATCGTCTGGAGAATGAGTACAACGTGGAAGTGAAGCTTGAGAAGCTGCCATATGAATATATCCGCTGGGTAGAAAACAGCACTGAGGTGGATGTGGCAAAGATTCAGGGCACATCCGATATGAAACGTATTAAGGACTTAAAAGATAACCCGCTTCTGCTTTTTGTTAACAGCTGGAGTGTGGGAATGGTACTGGACCGCAATCCAGGCCTCAGACTTTCTGAATTCGGGCATAACTAATCGGGAAGAGCAGGACCTGGGAATGTATAAAAACAAGGAGGCAGCAGACAATGAGTAGAATTGATGAAGTAAGACAGGCAATGGTAGAAGCGATGAAGGCAAAGGATAAGCCGAGAAAAGATGCATTATCCATGCTTCTTTCCGCTCTTAAAAATTTTGAGATCGATAAGAAAGACCATACTCCTATTACTGAGGAAGAAGCAGATGCAGTTGTGAAAAAGGAACTGAGACAGACTCAGGAGACATTTGAACAGGCACCGGCTGACCGTACCGACATAAAAGAAGAAGCTTCTTTTAGAATTGCAGTATACAAAGAGTTTGCTCCGGAAGACATGGGAGTAGAACAGATTAAAGAGATCATAGACGGTGTGCTGGCTGAACTGGGAATCGAATCCCCCACTGCTGCAGACAAGGGAAAGATCATGAAGGTGCTTATGCCTAAGGTAAAAGGAAAAGCAGATGGCAAGGTAGTGAATGAAACACTTGCAGCCATGATGAAATAGAAAATAGAAATAGAAGCAGAAAGGGGTGCGGATTTATGTATAAGAAAGAGATTGGCCAGTACATTGATTCCCATAAGGAGGAAATGATTGAAGATATCTGCAGGCTCTGCAGGATCAACAGTGAGAAGATGCCTTACAAAGAGGGGATGCCTTACGGTCCAGGAGCATTTCAGGCTCTGGAGGAAGCGCTTGATATGGCGGACTCTTATGGTTTTACTATTACGAATTATGATAACTATGTGGGAACGGCCGATTTAAATGACATGGACCACCAGCTTGATATTCTGGCTCATCTTGATGTGGTGCCGGCAGGAGAAGGCTGGAAAGAGACAGAACCTTTTGAACCGGTTGTAAAAGGCGATAAATTATTCGGAAGAGGAACTTCCGATGATAAGGGACCTGCTGTAGCGGCGCTTTATGCCATGCGGGCAGTGAAGGAGTTAAACATTCCGTTAAAGAAGAATGTGCGCCTGATCCTTGGTACAGATGAAGAATGCGGCAGTTCCGACATTGCCCATTATTACTCAATCGAAAAAGAAGCTCCCATGACGTTTTCACCAGACGGTGCATTTCCTGTAGTGAATACGGAGAAAGGCGGATTGAACGGTCATTTCACAGCAGACTGGGAGCCGTCGGCTGCCCTTCCAAAGCTGGTGAGCATCAAAGCAGGTCTTAAGGTGAATGTTGTACCGGGCAAGGCGAATGCTGTAGTTGCCGGTTTTGACAAAGAGGTATTAAGCCGTATTGCCGCTGAATGCGAGAGCGAAACCGGTGTTCGTTATGAACTGGCTTTTGAGGGTGATACAACTCACATAACCGCAGTAGGGGAGAGTGCTCATGCCTCCACTCCCAAAGAGGGCAATAATGCATTAACCGGTCTTTTGGTTTATTTAACCAGACTTCCATTTGCAAAATGTCCGCAGATCACCATGATCGGCCGCCTTCTGGAACTGATTCCTCACGGAGATACAGAAGGGAAAGCCCTTGGCATTGCCATGAGAGATGAACTCTCTGGTGGATTAACTCTGGCTTTCAGCCTTTTGGAAGTGACTGAAACCGGCCTTTCCGGAACCTTTGACAGCCGCTGCCCCATCTGTGCAACAAAGGAGAACGTGTTGGAGGCAGTAAGAAAGAATATGGAAGAAAAGGGATTTACCCTGCATAATGATTCCATGCGCCCGCCTCATCACGTTGACGGAAATTCAGTATTTGTAAAAACACTGCTGAATGCATATGAATCCTATACCGGTTTAAAGGGAGAGTGCGTTTCCATGGGAGGAGGCACCTATGTTCATGAATTGGAGAACGGTGTTGCCTTCGGAGCTTCTCTGCCTGGAACGGACAACCGCATGCATGGTGCGGATGAATTCGCTGTGATTGATGAACTATTCGTGAGTGCAAAGATATTTGCCCAGGTAATCGTGGATCTCTGTTCATAAGTAAAGTTTTTCGCATATCAAAAAAACTATTGACAAATCGGATAAGAGAGCGTAAAATACGCCTCATAAAGATATACCTACTATATCCGTAGGATTTAGGGAAAGGAGCGGTTGCCATGAGACGCTTAACAGCTATGCAGATGAATATGGATCAGATGAACGGCATGTGTATGATGATGTGTTGTTTCTCCGGATGCGTAAAAAACCGATAAAGGAATTCATTTGTATAGATTGTGATTGGAGTTTGCTGGAAACCGCATATGCGGAAGTTTCAGGTCGCAGGTCTGTGCATGGCTTGCGGCCTTTTTGTACATAAAAAGAAAGGAAATGACACATGCAGTCAGTAGAACCTATTATTCAGCTGGTTGGACTGGGGAAAGAGTTTCATACCTCCAACGGTCCCATTAAAGCATTAGATGATATCAATCTTTCCATTGAACGAGGGGAGATATTCGGAATTATCGGTTTAAGCGGAGCCGGAAAGAGTACCCTCGTCCGCTGTATCAATTATTTAGAGGTTCCCACATCCGGTGATGTACTTTTTGAAAATCAGAGTCTGGCAGCCATGAGCTCCAGGCAGCAGAGGCTGGCAAGACAATCCATGGGCATGATTTTTCAGCAGTTTAATTTACTTGCCCAGAGAAATGTGCTTCAGAATGTATGCTTTCCGCTGGAAATTGCCAATGTTTCGAAAAAAGAAGCAGTGGAAAGAGCCATGGAGCTGCTGGAACTGGTTGGTCTGAAGGAAAGGGCGAAAGCCTATCCATCCCAGCTTTCCGGAGGCCAGAAGCAGAGGGTTGCCATAGCAAGAGCGCTTGCCACAAACCCTAAGATTCTTCTTTGTGATGAGGCGACCAGTGCACTGGATCCCAATACAACAAAATCCATACTGGGGCTTTTAAAAGAAATCAATAAAAACATGGGAGTTACTGTCGTTGTGATCACCCATGAGATGACGGTTATTGAGGCAATCTGTGACAGAGTCGCAATTATTGACCAGAGTCATATAGCAGAAGCTGGCTGCGTCACTGACATCTTTTCCGGACCCAAATCCAAAATCGGAAGACAGCTGATTCTTGGTGATGCGGCGGAACAGGTAATCGGGTTTGGCAATAACAGAAGAATTCGTATTTCCTTTGACGGACGTTCGTCCTTTGAACCGGTTCTTTCCAATATGATACTTGCCTGCAAGGTCCCGGTAAATATCATGCATGCAGAGACAAGGGATATTGGAGGCACTGCCATGGGTCAGATGGTAATTCAGCTTCCTGAAGAGGAGATTGACCAGAACCGGATCTTAAATTATTTGAAAACAGCAAAGATTAATTTTGAGGAGGTGAAGGATTATGACCTTTGATGCTGCGACGATAGAGATGTTGAAATTAGGAATATGGGAAACTTTATTTATGACATTTACCTCTTCCTTTTTTGCTTATTTAATCGGAATTCCGCTGGGAATTGTTCTGATTGTCATGGATAAAGATGGAATTTACCCCATTCCCTGGCTGCAGAAGACTCTGGGGCTGATTATTAATCTGCTTCGTTCCGTACCTTTTATTATTCTTCTGATTATGGTTATCCCCATTACCAAAGCGATTGTGGGAACCACTCTCGGGGCAAAAGCAGTAATACCGCCTCTGGTGATTGCTTCTGCGCCTTATGTTGCAAGAGTGGTGGAGTCCTCTTTTAAAGAAGTGGATGCAGGGGTGATTGAGGCCGCAAAGTCCATGGGAGCATCTGCCATGCAGATTATCTGGAAGGTACTTTTACCGGAGGCAAAGCCTTCTCTTTTAGTAGGAGCAGCTTTATCCATTACAACCATTCTTTCCTATTCTGCCATGTCAGGTTTTGTAGGCGGAGGCGGTCTGGGTGATATTGCCATCAAATACGGATATTACCGATATCAGACACAGATGATGTTTATAACAGTAGCGATTCTTGTCTTAATTGTTCAGGTTATTCAGGAAGCTGGCATGAAGCTTTCCAGAGTGAGCGACAAGCGAATAAAATAGTAACTGCCACAGGCGTTATTAAATAAATTTTCAGGAGGAAATCATTATGAAAAAATCTTTTTATGCTTTAACCGCAACCCTGCTTTTGGCAGGAGCACTGACCGGCTGCGCAGGAAGCAAAGAAGCACCGGCTACCACTGCAGCAGCAGATTCAAAAACAGAAACTACGGCTGCTGAGACAAAAGCAGAAGCAGAAAGCAAGACAGAGGCTTCAGGCAAGCTGGAGAAAATCGTGGTAGGAGCCACACCCGCTCCTCATGCAGAGATTTTAAATGCTGCAAAAGATATTTTAAAGGAAAAAGGATATGAGCTGGTTGTAAAGGAATATACCGATTATGTACAGCCAAACGTAGCACTTGACTCCGGTGACTTAGATGCCAACTACTTCCAGCATCAGCCGTATTTAGATCAGTTCAATGCAGAAAAAGGAACCGATTTAGTCAGTGCCGGATCCATACATTATGAGCCATACGGAATCTATGCAGGAAAGAGCAAATCTCTGGAAGATCTTGCAGACGGCGCACAGATCGCAGTACCTAATGATGTATCCAATGAAGCAAGAGCGTTAAACCTTCTTGCTGACAAAGGTCTTATACAGCTGAAAGAAGGCGTTGGCCTGGAGGCAACCAAGAATGATATTGTAAAAAATGATAAGAACTTTAAAATTGTAGAAGTAGAGGCAGCTCAGCTTCCACGTTCTCTCGGTGATGTAGATGTAGCGGTTATCAACGGAAACTATGCCATTGATGCAGGATTAAAAGTTTCAGATGCACTTGCCGTTGAGGATGCATCCTCTGCAGCAGCAACCCGTTACAGCAATATCATTGCAGTCCGCAAGGGAGATGAAACAAACGAAAAGACAAAAGCTCTTGTAGAAGCATTAACCAGCGATACAGTTAAAAAGTTTATTGAAGACACCTATGAAGGAGCGGTTGTTCCCTCATTCTAATCAGTAAACGGCGGCAGGAATCATTATGCAGCAGGGAAGTGAAAAAACCTGCTGCATTTTTTTGTGTCAGAAGTCGGAGAAAATTGAAAGAAAAACTTCATTTTACATATATTGGAAAATAATGTATAATGCCTTTATTATGACTTAAAAGGAGATGATAATTCATGGATCAGGATAATCAGATGAATTTAGATGATCCTTCTGTTTCACAGAAGAATGAGATACAGCCTGTTTTAGAAAATTCCGGTGGAGGACAGAATAACGGAAATTACAACACTGTATACCAGCAGCCCCAGAAGAAAAAGCAGAATAATATGGCACTTGCCTCACTTATTATGGGAATCATCGGCATTGTAACCTCCTGCTGTTGTTATGGAGGTCTTATTTTTGGCAGTCTGGGTATTGTGTTCGCCCTGCTTTCCAAAACAGAGGATCATTTCGAGGGAAATGCAATGGCGGGGTTAATTACTTCTATAATTGCCCTGGTGCTTACAGTGATTGTGTTAATCCTATTTGTGGCATTGGGAATGATGGATGAATTGACTGCAGGAGGTGTGTTTCATTGAAAATAACATCAAAAGAGCTGAAAAAGCGTGCAAAACAAAAATTACAGGGTAACTATGGACTCTGCGTTGGTGTTCAGTTGATTGTAGGCGTAATTATGACAATTATTTTCATGATGGTGTTTTTTGCAGCCTTAATTGGAGGGATACTGGGTGCTGAAAGTATACCCGGAGCAAGCGGCAATATGACAGAATATATCATCATCATAACGGTTGTGGTAATTGCAACGGTACTTATGCTTGTCCTGATGTCCTTATTTACACCGGGAATGTTAAAGATATTTTTAAATATCAGTGACAATGAGCCGGCGAAGATAGGAGATTTGCTTTTTGGATTTAAAAATAAGCCGCATAAGTTTGTTGGGCTGAATTTTATTCTATTTTTACTTATAATTGTCTGGTCAATTCCATATTATGTAGTACTGGCAGTGGCAACTATTACGGATTTTATTCCGGTTATGGTAGTTCTCCTGATTATTACCTATCTGCTTCTTCTGGTCGGCATTATGATTACATCCTTATATGTATCCCAGGCCATGTTTATATTTGTGGAGGAACCGGATAAGGGAGTATTCCAGTGCATCAGAGAGAGCGCAGAGCTGATGAAAGGCAACAAGGGAAGTCTTTTTTACATTAATTTAAGTTTTATGGGAATGATAATTCTTGGTTATTTTTCTCTTGGAGTCGCATATCTTTGGATTACTCCGTATATGTACGCCACATTAACAGAATACTATAAAGAACTGAAACCAAAGAAGGTTTTACAGCCCGAAGGCAGCCTTTATGATTCTTCTTACGAATCGTTACAGAAACAGGAATTTTAATTTGAAACCGTGTCACCGGATTTGCATGCGCATAGAATACACTATAGGAGGTGTGTCTTATGCGCATTTGCGATCTGAAACAAAAAGAAGTGATTAATATCTGTGACTGCAGACGTCTTGGCTTTGTAGGAGACGTGGATTTTGATATGGAAACAGGCTGTCTGCTGGCTATCATTGTGCCAGGTCCCGGATGCTTTTGCGGCTTCCTGGTGAGGGAAAAAGAATATATAATTCCGTTCTGTGATATCAGACAGGTAGGTCCTGATATTATTCTGGTTAACGTGGATTTGGAAAAAGCGACGGGAAAATGCGGTATTTAATGGAAGATGGGCTTGCGCATCTATGGATTGTAAGTTATGATATACATAATAAAAGTTACAGTCCTAAAGACAGGAGGATCCGATGCGTGAAATGTCCATTTTGCAACGAGGCAGATACAAAGGTCATTGATTCCAGACCGGCAGACGACAACAGTTCGATCAGACGCCGCAGACAATGTGAAAAGTGCGGGAAGCGGTTTACCACTTATGAAAAGCTGGAAACCATGCCGCTTATGGTTATAAAAAAAGATAATTCCAGAGAGGTTTATGACCGCTCCAAGATTGAATCAGGAATTCTTCACTCCTGCCACAAAAGGCCGGTTTCTTCCCAGCAGATCGCTGCCATGGTAGACGAGATTGAAACCCAGGTTTTTAACCGGGAGGAGAAAGAAGTGGAAAGCACCGTCATCGGCGAGCTTGTTATGAAAAAACTTCAGGAAGTGGATGAGGTGGCATATGTGCGGTTCGCTTCCGTATACAGGGAATTCAAAGATGTAAATACCTTTATGGAAGAGATAGGAAAATTATTAAAGAAGTAGGAGAACTATGTTTCAGAAATTTTATCCAGATGAAGACGTAAATTCCACGTACGAAATACCTTTTGAGGAATTTTATAAAAAAGGAATCAGAGGTGTGATTTTTGATATTGACAATACTCTTGTCCCCCATGGGGCACCGGCAGATAACCGGGCAAAAAAACTGTTTTCCGCCCTTCATGAACTTGGGATGGAAACCTGTCTTCTGTCCAATAACAAGGAGCCGAGAGTTGCGGCATTTGCCCAGGATGCAGGGAGTCTTAAGTACATTTATAAGGGAAGAAAGCCAGGCATTAAAGGGTATCAGCGCGCTATGAGGCTTATGGGAACCGATTCTTCCAATACGATTTTTGTAGGTGACCAGCTTTTTACTGATGTCTTCGGCGCAAAGAGAGCAGGGATACACAGTATTTTTGTCAAACGGATTCATCCCAAAGAGGAAATTCAGATCAGAATGAAACGGGCCCTGGAGTCCGTTGTTCTGCATTATTATCACAAGAATAAAAAAATCAGACATGGAAAGCGCCGCTGACCGGCGCGGGTATATTTGTTCTTTTCCGGTTATAATATCAGAGGAGAGAATTGTTTTGATGGACATGCAGATATCTTTTTTGATCATAAATGATTGATATATTACAAAGAAAAAAGGAGATATTTGCAAAAAACGGTTGAAAATGAATTTATTTTAGTATAGAATATAAAAGGTTAAGAAGTGAATTCAAGGAGGAATATCATTTATGATATCAGCGGGTGATTTTAGAAACGGTATCACATTGGAGATCGATGGTACTGTATATCAGATTATGGAGTTTCAGCACGTAAAACCTGGTAAAGGTGCTGCTTTCGTAAGGACAAAGATTAAAGATGTGGTAAACGGCGGCGTTGTAGAGCGCACATTCCGCCCGACAGAGAAGTTTCCCCAGGCAAGAATCGACAGAGTAGACATGCAGTATCTGTATGCCGATGGAGATCTTCATAACTTTATGGATACCAGCAGTTATGAACAGGTTGCATTAAGCGATGATGTCGTTGGAGATGCATTAAAGTTTGTGAAAGAGAATGATACAGTAAAGGTATGCTCTTACAATGGTAAGGTATACTCTATAGAGCCTCCGTTATTTGTGGAGCTGGTTATTACTGATACAGAGCCAGGATTCAAGGGTGATACTGCTCAGGGAGCAACCAAACCGGCAACCGTAGAAACCGGTGCAGTGGTTTATGTACCTTTATTTGTTGAACAGGGTGATAAGATTAAGATTGATACACGTACAGGTGAATACCTGTCCAGAGTTTAATCAGTTAAAAAGGGCCGGGAGATCCGGTCTTTTTTCTTTCTGCCTTAAATGATTTGATTTTTTAAGGCAGTTGTAATATAATTGTTATTTAGCTTAGAAATTTCTGGAATAGAAAAAGGAGATCATAAAACCGATGAAGAAGATTCTTGATTTAATTACGGCAGAGATGAAGACAGCTTTTGCAGACTGCGGATACGATGAAATTTATGCAAAGGTGACTTTATCAAACCGTCCGGATCTTTGCGAGTACCAGTGCAACGGAGCCATGGCGGCAGCCAAAGCTTATAAAAAGAAACCGTTTGATATCGCATCGGAAGTGGTGTCAAAACTTGCCGGAAGTCATGTTTTTGCTTCTGTGGATGTTGTGATGCCTGGATTTATTAATTTAAAAATTGATGCCGGTTATCTGGCAGAATATATGAATGGAATGGCAGGAGACGACCGATGCGGCTGTGACATGGCGAAAGAGCCCATGACCATAGTCGTGGATTACGGCGGCGCCAATGTGGCAAAACCTCTTCATGTGGGACACCTTCGCTCTGCAGTCATCGGAGAGAGCTTAAAGCGCATGGGACGTTTTCTTGGACATCATATGATCGGGGATGTACATCTGGGAGACTGGGGACTTCAGATGGGTCTGATTATAGAAGAACTAAAAGACAGAAAGCCGGATCTGCCTTATTTTGATGAGTCATTTGAAGGAGAATACCCAAAAGAAGCCCCTTTTACAATCGGAGAATTAGAAGAGATTTATCCTGCAGCCAGTTTAAAGTCCAAAGAGGACGAATCATTCAGCAAAAGAGCTCATGATGCCACCTTAAAACTGCAGAACGGATATCGCCCTTATCGAGCCATCTGGGAGCACATTATTCACGTTTCCGTTGCTGATTTAAAGATGAATTACGGCAGTCTTAACGTTACTTTTGAATTATGGAAGGGAGAAAGTGATGCAGAACCTTATATCCCGGAAGTGATAAAAGAACTGACAGATAAGGGGCTTGCCTATGAGAGTCAGGGAGCCCTTGTTGTGGATATCGCTTCAGAAGGTGATTCCAAGGAACTGCCTCCATGTATTATAAGAAAATCTGACGGAGCAGCTCTTTATTCCACCTCCGATTTAGGAACCATCATTGAAAGAGAGAAAGATATCAGGCCGGACTGGTATATTTATGTGACAGACAAACGCCAGGAACTTCATTTTATTCAGGTGTTCCGTGTGGCGAAAAAAGCCGGTTTTGTAAGTGCTGATAAAAAAATGTCCCATCTTGCCTTTGGAACCATGAACGGGAAAGACGGAAAGCCGTTTAAAACAAGAGACGGCGGAGTACTTCGTCTGGAAACTCTTATTTCTGACATCAGCCAGGCCGCCTATGAAAAGATTATGGAGAATCGTTCCGTTTCGGAAGACGAAGCCAGGGAAATTTCTAAAATCGTGGGCATGGCTGCTTTGAAATATGGCGACCTCTCCAATCAGGCAGCGAAAGATTATATCTTTGACATGGACCGGTTCGTTTCCTTCGAAGGAAATACAGGTCCCTACATCCTTTATACCATTGTGCGTATTAAGTCCATTCTGTCGAAATACCAGACTCTGGAGGACAAGTACCAGGGAGCGGAAACCATTCTTCCTCCTTCCTCAGATGCAGAAAAGGATTTAATGCTCCAGTTGTCTAAGTACAATGAAGTGACAGAGAGTGCTTTCCTGGAGCTGGCTCCTCATAAGATATGCCAGTATGTCTACGAATTAGCTAATGCATTTAACCGCTTCTATCATGAGACAAAGATCATTTCAGAAGAGAACAAAGAACAGCAGGCCTCATGGATCGGACTCCTCCGCCTGGCCAAGGACGTGCTGAACGGCTGCATCGGAGTATTAGGCATTGAGGCACCGGAACGAATGTAAAAGTGAACGGATGTGAGGGGTTATGAAAGTATCACAGATAACTGCCAATGCTTTTTGGAAGGGCGAAACAGGAGTTAAGGCATTGGTGGAAGATCAGGGAAAAGAATATAAAGCAAGTCTTCATCTCAAGGGTAGTCAGGTATTTGACTACTCTTGTTCCTGTACCCAGGGAAATTCCTACCGGGGGATGTGCCCTCACTGCCATGCTCTTTTTAAGGCTTACGAGGAACAGGAAGCAGGCAATCAGGGAAAACCGGTTACTACTTCTGCTCAGGCGAGAGCCATGATCCGCGAGTATACCAACGGGGAAGTTGCCAGGATTATGAGTGAAGGTCAGGAAGAACAGATTTATCTTTCGGTATCGGTTCTGGTAAACCGCAGAGAGGTGAAGCTGGAAGTAAAGCTGGGCAGAGACCGTCTTTATCTTGTTAAGGATTTAGCTGCCTTTGCAGATGCCATGGATCATGGAACCTATACGGAATATGGTAAAAATCTTGCTTTTCACCATAACCGGTCTGTTTTTGTGAAAGAAAGCCGTCCGCTGCTGGATTTTATGCTGGAAGTCATCAATTCCTACTGTGAGCAGTATGAGCAGATGCAGAAAAGCTCCTTTTCGGCACGTCCGGTGATGCGGTATTTAAATTTAAGCAAAACGGCCAGAGACAGGTTCTTCCAGATTATGAAAGGGAATACTCTGGAGTTTGAGGATCACAGGGGAGAGAAAAGACAGCTGGAGATCTCCTGGCGCAATCCGGATCTGACTGTAACGGCGGCCCGTGAAGGAAGAGACGGAGTCCGTGTATCCATCGATAAAAATCTTCTGGTGCTGAAGGGAGAGACCCATCTCTATCTTGGTGATTTGAAACGCCTCTATTGCTGTGATCAGCCCTGCAGTGAAACACTTGGAGTTTTTTTGAACCAGATGATGAGCGGTTATGGTATGGATTATCAGACGGGTATCAATAACAAGGATATGCCCCTTTTTTATGAACGCGTGTTAAAACGGATTGCCGCTTACTGCACCATTGATTCAGGCAGCCTTGATCTGGAATCTTTTAAACCAGAGGAATTAAGAGCCAGGTTCGATTTTGATTCCGATGGTTTCAGTAAGCTGATCCTGCGGCCTACCCTTTCCTATGGAAGCTATTCTTTTCAGCCGGTTGAGGATGAAAAGCTTCCGCGAACCGTATGCAGGGATGTTCCGGGTGAATTCCGCATCAGCCAGCTGATCACCAGGTATTTCAGTTACAGGGAGTATGAATCGGACTACCCGGCAATCAAGGATGACGAGGAAGCAGTATACCGTCTTCTGACAGAAGGGGTAAGAGAATTCATGGCTGTGGGAGAGGTTTATTTTTCCGAGTCATTTAAAAAACTGAAGGTACTTCCGCCGCCGAAAATATCTATCGGTGTAAAAAGTACGGGAAACTGGCTTGAGCTCAATGTGGACGCTGGTGAATTAACCGGTCAGGATTTAGCCAGGCTTTTATCCGAATACAGCAGAAAAAAGAAATATTACCGTCTAAAAAGCGGAGAATTTGTGAATCTTGAAGATAACGGACTGATCACCATCGCAAAGCTGGTTGAGGGACTGGGGATGAATTCGGATGAGATGGAGAACAAAAATTTTCGTCTGCCCAAATACAGAGCTCTTTATCTCGATGGTCTTTTTAAAGAAGAAAGCGGCATAACATTATACAGGGATCAGCTGTACAAAGCGGTTGTACGTGGGATGAAATCCGTAGAGGACAGCGATTTCGAAATTCCCCAGTCCTTAAGGTCTGTGCTAAGAGGATATCAAAAAACTGGATACCGCTGGCTTAAGACTCTTGATAAATATGGATTTGGAGGAATTCTTGCAGATGATATGGGACTTGGCAAGACCATTCAGGTTATTGCTTTAATTCTTGACGAAGCCCAGAAGAATCCGGATGCCATCTTTCTTGTCGTCTGCCCGGCATCTCTTGTCTATAACTGGGAGAATGAGATTCATCTGTTTGCACCTGCTTTAAATGTGAAAACAGTCACAGGTACGGCTGCAGAGAGAGAAGAACAGTTAAAGAATTTAGAGAAAGGAAGTGTTGTTGTCACTTCCTACGATCTGCTGAAAAGAGATGCAGATCTTTATGAAGGCAGAACATTCCGCTTTCAGATCATCGATGAAGCCCAGTACATCAAGAATGCATCTACGCAGAGTGCCAAAGCCGTAAAATCCATTGATGCCGTCTGCAGATTTGCATTGACAGGGACACCCATAGAAAACCGTCTTTCTGAGCTGTGGAGTATTTTTGATTTTCTGATGCCGGGTTTTCTTTTCCATTATCAGAAGTTTAAAAAAGAATATGAGATGCCCATTGTAAAGAATCAGGAGCAATGGGTGTTAGAGAGCCTTCACCGCCTGATCGGACCATTTATCTTAAGAAGACTGAAAAAAGACGTATTAAAGGAACTGCCGGACAAACTGGAAACAGTGGTATACTCCGCTTTTGACAAAGAGCAAAAGGATTTATATACGGCAAATGCGTACCGCTTAAAGTCAGAACTGGAAAGCAGAGAGGACAGAAGTGGAAGGGATAGTATCCAGATACTGGCAGAGCTTACAAGGCTGCGCCAGATCTGCTGTGACCCCCATTTATGCTATGAAAATTACAGGGGAGATTCTGCAAAGCTTGAGACCTGTGTTGACTTAATTAAAAATGGTGTGGAGGGAGGACATAAGATCCTATTGTTTTCCCAGTTTACCTCCATGCTGGAGATTATCGAAAAAAGGCTGAAAGGGGAAGGAATTTCCTACTATATGCTGACCGGTGGTACGCCAAAGGAAGAAAGGCTTCATATGGTCAATTCCTTTAAAAACGATGAAATACCGCTGTTTCTTATATCCTTAAAAGCAGGGGGAACCGGTCTCAATTTAACTGCAGCAGATATGGTAATTCATTTTGACCCGTGGTGGAATGTTGCAGCCCAGAATCAGGCCACAGACCGCGCTCACAGAATCGGACAGGATAAACAGGTGACTGTATTTAAACTGATCACCAAGGGAACCATTGAAGAAAACATTTTGAAGCTTCAGGAATCAAAAAAGGATCTGGCAGAACAGATTATAACAGAGGGTACAGTTTCCTTAAGCAATCTGACGAAGGAAGATTTGCTGGGGCTTCTGGATTAAAGAAAGGATAGGTAGAGTCATGAAAGTATTGCTGTTAAACGGAAGTCCTCATAAAGAGGGCTGCACCAACAGAGCCCTTCTTGAAGTGGCAGGGTCATTAAAAGCAGAAGGAATTGATACAGAACTGGTTCATTTGGGAAATAAAGCCATTCATGGATGCATTGCATGCGGAACATGCATGAAAAAGGGAGCCTGTGTATTTGAGGATGATCCGGTAAATGAGTTTATTGAAAAGATGAAACAGGCTGATGGTCTCATTGTAGGTTCGCCGGTCTATTATGCGTCTGCCAATGGAGCTCTTTTTTCGTTCCTTGACCGTCTCTTTTACGCAGGAGGGAGTAATTTTGCCCATAAGCCGGGAGCAGCCATAGCTTCTGCACGGAGAGCGGGCACTACGGCCACACTTGATGCCTTAAATAAGTATTTTACCATTGCTCAGATGCCCCTGGTTTCCTCCTCCTATTGGAATATGGTACATGGAAGAACTCCGGAGGAGGTGGAGCAGGATTTGGAAGGTCTTTACACAATGAGGACTCTGGGAAAAAACATGGCATGGCTTTTAAAATGTATTGAGGCTGGAAAGGCAGCTGGAATCAGCCTTCCCGGGAAAGAAGAGAAGGTATGGACTAACTTTATCCGATAAAATTCCAAAATCTCCTTTACATTTTTACCGGGTAGTGTATAATTAAAAAGCACTATATGTAGTGAAGATTGAAATTGACATACAAAATATTGAATAGGTTAGGGTGACAGGAATGATAAAAGTACAAAAGCGCGACGGCAGAATTGTGGAGTATGACAGAGATAAGATCGTCAAGGCGATTCGCAAGGCGAATGCTGAGGTGGATCTTACTGAGCAGGCTGGTGAGGACATGATAGATGCCATATTAGATCATGTGGAGAGCCGTTCAGAAGATGTGATGAATGTGGAAACCATTCAGGACATGATCGAAAGCGGTCTTGTAAATAACAATAAATATACATTATCTAAAAAGTATATCATTTACCGTTACCAGAGAGCTCTGCTTCGCAAGGCCAACACAACGGACGAATCCATTTTAAAGCTGATTAAGAATGAAAATAAAGAACTGGCAGAGGAAAACTCCAATAAGAATACCATTCTTGCATCGACTCAGAGAGATTATATTGCAGGAGAGGTTTCCAGGGACTTAACAAAGAGAATGCTTCTGCCGGAGCGGATTTCTCTTGCCCATGAACAGGGTGCCATTCACTTTCATGATGCGGATTATTTCGTGCAGCCGATTTTTAACTGCTGTCTGATCAACATCGGGGACATGCTGGATCATGGAACCGTGATGAATGAGAAAATGATTGAAAGCCCCAAGAGCTTCCAGGTAGCATGTACAGTTATGACCCAGATTATTGCGGCTGTTGCCAGCAATCAGTACGGAGGCCAGTCTGTAGATATCCGCCATCTGGGAAAATATTTAAGAAAAAGCAGCAATAAATTTCATAAACAGATCAGAGAAGAGTTCGGCGATACCGTATCGGAAGAGATGATAGAGAAGATGGCTTCCATTCGTTTAAGGGATGAATTAAAGTCTGGTGTTCAGACCATTCAGTATCAGATCAATACGCTGATGACAACCAATGGCCAGGCACCCTTTGTTACGCTGTTTTTATGCCTGGACGATCAGGATGAATATATTGTAGAAAATGCCATGATCGTGGAAGAGGTTCTCCGTCAGAGACTGGAAGGCATTAAGAATGAATCCGGTGTCTATGTAACACCAGCATTCCCAAAGCTGATCTATGTTATTGATGAGAACAACTGTTTAAAGGGCGGCAGATATGATTATATAACAAAACTTGCAGTTAAGTGCTCCTCCAAGCGCATGTATCCGGATTATATTTCTGCAAAAAAAATGCGGGAAAATTATGAGGGCAATGTATTCAGCTGTATGGGCTGCCGCAGCTTTCTCTCCACCTGGAAGGATGAGAACGGAGAATATAAGTTTGAGGGAAGATTTAACCAGGGTGTCGTAAGCTTAAATCTTCCTCAGATCGGAATCATAGCAAAGGGTGATGAGGAAACGTTCTGGCGCCTTTTGGACGAACGGTTAGATCTTTGTTTTGAAGCGTTAATGTGCAGGCATAAATCACTGGAAGGAACCCTGTCTGACGTAAGCCCGATTCACTGGCAGTACGGAGCCATTGCAAGGCTGAAAAAGGGAGAGACCATCGATGCCCTGCTACACGGCGGATATTCCACAATTTCACTTGGATATATCGGTCTCTATGAAACAACCAGGCTCATGAAAGGAGTCAGCCACACCACTCCTGAAGGTGAGGAGTTTGCCCTTCGTATTATGAATCACATGAGAGAAACGGTAGATAAGTGGAAGGACGAGACAGGTCTTGGCTTTGGTCTGTACGGAACTCCGGCAGAATCTCTCTGCTACCGCTTTGCAAAGATTGACAGAGAGCGTTTTGGCAGCATTCCTGATGTAACGGATAAGGGGTATTATACCAACTCCTATCATGTGGATGTCAGAGAACATATTGATGCCTTCACTAAATTTAACTTTGAGAGCCAGTTCCAGAAGATTTCTTCCGGAGGAGCCATTTCTTATGTGGAAGTCCCCAATATGAAGCATAATTTAGAGGCAATGGAAGATGTAGTTAAATTTATCTATGACAACATTCAGTATGCAGAATTTAATACAAAGTCCGACTACTGCCAGGTATGCGGTTTTGACGGTGAGATTATAATTAATGACAATATGGAGTGGGAATGCCCACAGTGTCATAATAAAGATAAAAACCGGATGAATGTAACCAGAAGAACCTGCGGTTATTTAGGAGAAAATTTCTGGAATACAGGTAAGACAAAAGAAATTAAATCCAGAGTACTGCATCTTTAGGAGGCAGCCATGTATTATGCGACAATAAAACCCACCGATGTTGCCAACGGACCCGGTGTGAGAGTGTCCTTGTTTGTCAGCGGCTGCACCCATTACTGTAAGGGCTGCTTTAATGCAGAAGCGTGGGATTTTCACTACGGAGATGAGTTCACAAAGAATACGGAGGAGCTGATAATCGGATATCTCAGTCACAGCTATATTGCAGGGCTTACCCTTCTTGGAGGGGAGCCCATGCATCCGGAAAACCAGAAAGGAATTCTTAATCTGGTGGAAGAAGTCCGGCGCCGGTTCCCTGATAAAACAATCTGGTGCTATACAGGATATGATTTTGAGAAAGACATACTGGGAGATATGGCTGAAAGCGTTCCGGAGACCCGCCGGATATTAGCCTGCCTGGATGTTCTGGTTGATGGTAAATTTGCAGAAGAGAAGAAGGATTTAAAGCTTCGGTTTAAAGGATCTTCCAATCAGAGAATTATAAAGGTTCCCCAATCCCTGGCTTTGCGTGAAGTCATATTATGGGAATAAAAAAGCAGGGTGCCATCCAAAACCGTAAGGCTGGATGGCACCCTGCTTTTTTCAGTTATGAATCAGCTTTTGGCTGCGGTCTTCTCTTTAAAGCAGGGAAAATGCTGTTTGTAATATGATACTGAAGGCAGACTCTGCGGATTTCAATGATACCGATGACCAGAGCAAATAAACCGGTGCAGATATTGCTGACAGCCATGACCACGCCAACGCTGGTACTTCCCATCCCAGTATAGTTCTGCAGATACCAAAGAACAGGAATGCGAAATACGAATACCCGGCAGAAATTGATAGTCAGGGTGATTTTTGTTCTGCCGAATCCGTACAGCAGTGCGAGAACGGATGCATTAATTCCCAGAGGAATTGCTCCATAGGCCTCATAACGGTAAATCGATGCGATCATATCAGCGAATTCCCTGTTTTCACCTGCAAAAAGCCTGCTGATCTGTCCGAGAAAAAGCAGGGATAAGGTCATTAAGACGGCCCCCAGCAAAACATTGATCACGAGGATACAGCCGAATGCCTTCATGGCACGGCCGGGCTTACCAGCCCCCATATTCTGACTGATAATAGCGGAACCGCCCTCCTGAAAACCATTTTGGGGCATCGTAGTTATTCCGCCGATATTATTGGAGATTCCAAGGGCACCAACAGTCAGCGCACTGTAAATCGTGCTCATGGAGTTAATGACAACTTTTCCAAGGGAAAAGGCAATTTTCTCGATAATAACCGGTATGGACAGGGTGATCATCGGCGCAATCACAGCAGATTGTAAACTGATGCTGTGAAAGGAGCAGCCAAATGCATTGTCCTTCTGGTTTAAGTTTTTAATTGCAGCTGCCAGGATAAAAATCTGGGAGATGATTGTTGCAACGGAGATCATGTTGATTCCGGCCCCCATCACATAAACAAACAGAGCAGTTAAGGAAAGCTTAATGACAATAACACCCATGTTTAGATGCAGGATTCTGCGGGAATTCCCTCTGGCTCTTTCGATGGCAATATATACGTTATTAAAAAAGCTGATGACCATACCGATCAGCTCCAGACGGAAATACTGGGTGCCTTCTGCAATAAAACTGTCCGGTGTTTTTGCAAATTTAAGAAATTGGGGAGCAGCAGGCATGAGAACAAGAAGAATCGCAGCTCCCAATAAACCGCACATGGCAAAAAGGCTGCTGACCCGTTTTTTTACAAGATTAAAATCTCCTGCACCGTAAGCTTCACTGATTTTTAAACTGGATCCAATGGCAAGCCCTCCTCCCAGAGCGGACAGCGTTAAGTTGATCTGTGAAAGATAGGCGACAGCGGAAACGGAAGAAGCGCTGATATGGGCAGCCATCATGGAGTCAAATATTTTAAAAAGCTGATTTAAGCTTTGATAGAGTGCTAACGGTGTTCCGACATAGAGAACCACCTTCCACATATTGGCATGCAGTGCAAAATTACGGAATTTTTCATCTTTGGCAGATAATGTTGCTTTCTCTGACATGGTATTTCTCCTCTTCTGGCAATATTTTTTCGTGCTCAATAAGCATAAGGCAAAGAAAAAATAAAATCTACTAATTTTATGTTGAATTTGGCAGATACTACAGATTTTTTGTTCACTTTCAGCTGCCCTTTGTTTTCAATCAGGTAAAGTTGTGATATAGTAGGCTTTGGAAAGGCAGGTGATGGAAAATGATCTGGAAAAGAATAGAGGGGCAGATGTCAGAAGCGATGTCAACGGGGGTAATCCTCACGTTATCCGGCGGCTTACAGGATGCCTATACCTATTTTAACAGAGGAAAGGTATATGCCAATGCGCAGACTGGTAATATCATTATTTTTGCCCATAGTATTATGAACAGAAGCTGGCAGACGGCCTTCCGCTATCTGATGCCGATTCTGGCCTTTGCTGCAGGAATCTATGTATCTGAGATAATCAGGGGAAAATACAAAGATAATGATAGAATACACTGGCGGCAGATTGTAGTGGTTATGGAAATGGCGCTTTTGTTTGTGGTGGGATTTTTGCCCAGGTCCTTCGATCTGGCTGCCAACGCCATGGTATCCTTTGTCTGTGCCATGCAGGTGGAAGCGTTTAGAAAGATGAAGGGCAGTGCTTTTGCAAGCACCATGTGCATCGGAAATCTAAGAAGTGCCACTGAAATGCTGTACCGGTACCGTCAGACCAGGGACAGGGAAAGCCTGGAAAAATGCCTTCGCTATTATGGAGTGATCCTGTTTTTTGCCGTGGGTGCAGCAGCAGGCAGTTTCCTGGTACCTTTGTTTGCGGAAAAAACCATCTGGTTTTCCTGCATGCTTTTAGCACTGGCATTTGGCATCATGTTTGTGAAAGAAAACCATGAAGCAGTTGAGACAGATTAATAAACAGGAGGCGAATTCATATGGAATACAGAAAATTTGAACATACATTTGTTATACGGCTGGATCCGGGAGAGGAGATTTTAACCAGTCTGATACAGATCTGTAAAAAAGAAAAGATCAGGCTGGCGTCTGTAAACGGTCTGGGTGCAGCAGGTACCGTCCAGCTTGGAGTTTATGATACGGAGAAGAAAGAGTATTACAGCCATGAGTATAAGGGACTTTATGAAATTGCATCTCTCATGGGCAGTATTACTGAAAAAGACGGAGAACCTTATCTCCATCTTCACATGGTAATTGGAAATCCCCATAACGGAGAATGCCACAGCGGTCATCTGGGACGTGCGGTTATCAGCGCCACGGGAGAAATTATTATTACGGAAATTCCTGGTGCAGTTGGCAGACGGGCAGATGAGACTGTGGGATTAAACCTGTTTGAGTTTTCAAATGAGGATTAATATCTCCAATATTCCGCGGCAAGCCTGATAAAATACCTGGCTGCGCGGGTTAAGTAGCTGTTTTTCCGGTAAGAAGCAACCACATCCCATGTAGGGTGGGAAGGAAGGGAAAAGCATACAATCCCTTCCGGCTTCGTCCGGAAATAGGACATGGGAATAAGGCCGCAGCAAAGCCCGCCCTGAATCATGGTAATGATCGCGCTGGTGCTGGAGGTCTCGAACAATACATTTGGAGTGAAATCTGCTTCAAGGAAGATCCGGTCCACCAGATAGCGAATGGTGGATTCCTGGTACATCAAAACAAAGGGGTCCTCTGCCAGCGCTTTGATATCCAGTTCCGGATAAATCTCTTCCCTGTTTTCTTCCTGGCGGCTTAAAGGGTGCTTTCTGGGAAGAGCAAGAAGAATTTCCTCTTTTCCCAATTCCACATATTCGTCTAACGTGCGCTGGCTGGGGCATAAAGTCTGAAAGCCAATATCCAGCTCACCTTTTAAAATCATCTCCTGCTGGTTTATTACACTGCGTTCCACCGGAATGATGTGAATGCCGGGAAAATTCTGATGGAATTTGGGATAGACAGCGGAGAACATGGCAATACCTCTTCCTGGCGTCAGACCAACCGACAGCGACCCCTTTTTATCAGAGACCATATCGCCGATGGTGCGGTAGGTTTCCTGTTTAATCATGAGCATTTTTCTGGCATTTTCAAGATATACCTCTCCAGCCTGGGTAGGTCTCCAGTTTGTCCGTGAACGATGAAAAAGCTGAGTACCAAGTTCCTTCTCCAGCCGAAGCAGCTGCTGGTTTAATGCGGGCTGGGTGAGAAAAAGCTTTTCTGCAGCTTTTGTGATGTTATTTTCTTCTGCAATCTTTAATATATATTCAATCTGTTTGGTATCCAAGTATATTTCCCCCTGTATCGATAATGTACTGTCAGTATAGATCAATTAACCGAAAAGTACAACAATTGCTCAAAGAAAAAGTTAGAGAATTCTTAAAAGTATCAATTTTACAAATGGATCCCGTGCATTTAAAATAAAAACAAACAGAAGTTGCATGATTTTTGTGTAATATCACTTTGGAAAGGATCAGTAAGGAATGAGTAAACCGTTGTTTGTTAAAATCAAGGAAGAAGATAATGTGGCAATTGCAGTCGATGAGATAAAAGCTGGCCAGGAAATCATGCCCGGTGTCACTGCCAGACATGACATTCCCCAGGCCCATAAGATTGCGCTTGAGGACATCGAAAAGGGGGGATCTGTGATCCGCTATGGTGTGGTGCTTGGCTATGCAGCAGAGGCTGTAAAAAAGGGAGACTGGATTAATGAATATATGCTGGAGCTTCCAGAGCCGCCGGAAGTGGATCATATGGTATTTTCAACCAATCTTGTAACAGAATTGCCAGAGCCGCCGGCAGCAACATGGGAAGGATATGTAAATCCATGGGGAGGCCCCGCCGGAACCCGTAATATTCTGGGAATCAGCACAACGGTTCAGTGTGTGACCGGTGTATTAAATGTAGCGGTCGAGCGCATGAAACGGGAACTTCTTCATAAATATCCCAATGTAGATGACATTGTTCCCATTAATCATGCCTACGGCTGCGGAGTTGCCATCAATGCGCCGGAGGCGAAAATTCCAATCCGCGCCCTTAGAAATTTATCAAAGCACCCCAATTTTGGCGGGCAGCTTATGGTGGTGGCGCTTGGCTGTGAAAAGTTTACAGTAGAGATGCTTTGCGATTCTGCAGATATTAATCCAGATAATGTGATTATACTTCAGGAAAAAAAGGGATTCGAAGATATGATCGGAGCCCTGATGGAAATGGCAGAAAAGAAGCTTAAGATTTTAAATGAAAGAAAACGTGTGACACTTCCGCTTTCTGATTTACTTATTGGAATGCAGTGCGGCGGAAGCGATGCATTTTCCGGTGTTACCGCCAATCCGGCGGCAGGCTATGCATCTGATATGCTGGTAAAAGGCGGAGCAACCGTTTTGTTTTCTGAGGTGACAGAGGTCAGGGACGGAGTCTATCTTCTGGCGGAGCGGTGTATCAATGAAGAGGTTGGGAAAAAACTGGCCAGTGAAATGAAGTGGTATGATCACTACCTTCAGGAAGGAGAGGTTGACCGCAGTGCAAATCCGACTCCCGGCAATAAAAAGGGGGGACTTGCAAACATCGTGGAAAAGGCTATGGGTTCCATTGCAAAATCCGGAACTTCTCCCATTGTGGAAGTGCTGTCGCCTGCTGAAAAACCCAGTAAAAAGGGGCTTATTTATGCTGCAACGCCGGCAAGTGATATTGTCTGCGGCCCCTGTCAGCTGGCAAGCGGAATCGGACTTCAGGTATTCATGACAGGAAGAGGAACTCCTTATGGTCTGGCAATCGCCCCTGTCATCAAGGTCTGTTCCAGAAATGACATGAAGGCACAGTGGCAGGACTTAATTGATATCAATGCAGGGACCATTGCCTCAGGAGAATCGACAATCGAAGAAATCGGAACAATACTGTTTCATGAGATCATTGATGTAGCCAGCGGACGGAAAGAGACATGGGCAGAAAAATACCGTCTCCACAATGATTTGTGTATTTTTAATCCTGCCCCAATCACTTAATAAGAAGTTTTTATCAGCAATATTCACAAAAAGCTCCTGCTGTGATAAAATAGAAATCAAATATACGTAACAGGAGCGGAACATGGCTGAATATCCCAATAAGAGTGAAAAGACAAAATACCGGCTTGCTGATTCCATAAAAGACTGCATGAAGACCAGACCGGTGGATAAAATCACGGTTCAGAATATTGTAGACGGCTGTCAGATGACAAGGCAGACATTCTACCGTAATTTTAAGGATAAGTATGATTTGATAAACTGGTATTTTGATAAGCTGGTGCTGGAATCATTTGCCCAGATCGGCGTGGACAAGACTGTCTGCCAGAGCCTGAATGAAAAGTTCCAGTTCATTCAGAAAGAGTCGGTCTTCTTTACCGGCGCATTCCGCTCTGATGATTATAATTCATTAAAGGAGCATGATTTCGAGCTGATTATGGGATTCTATACGGATCTGTTAATCCATAGAAGGCAGGAGCCTTTATCGGATGAGATCCAGTTTCTGCTGGAGATGTATTGCCGCGGATCCGTGTATATGACTGTTAAATGGGTTCTTTCCGGGATGCCTCAGTCACCAAAGGAGATGGCAGAAAGTCTTGTGGAAGCGATGCCGCCTAAGCTGTCTCAAGTTTTTTCGGAAGCCGGACTGGTTTAAATTCTAGTATTTATGCACATAATTAAAGTTACAGTTTAAGGCTGATGTAACATTTGTTACAAAAACAGTAAACTGTAACTTTATTTTTTTAAGCCTGGTTGTTAAAATTATAACAGAACAAAACGGCTTCCTTTATGGAAGAAAAGAAAAGGAGAGATTATCATGGCAAACAGAATTATTTTAAATGAAACATCTTATCACGGTGCGGGTGCCATTCTTGAGATTCCTGGAGAAGTAGCAAAAAGAGGATTCAAGAAGGCATTTGTCGCATCAGATCCTGATTTAATTAAATTCCAGGTCACATCTAAAGTGACAAAAATACTGGAAGAGAATGGTCTGGAGTATGAAATTTATTCTGATATCAAGCCGAATCCCACAATTGAGAATGTTCAGACCGGAGTAGAAGCATATAAAAAATCCGGTGCTGATTACATCATTGCCATTGGGGGCGGCTCCTCTATGGATACCTCCAAAGCAATCGGCATAATCATTGCAAATCCGGAATATGCAGATGTAAGAAGTTTAGAAGGTGTTGCGCCTACAAAGAACCCGTCTGTCCCGATCATTGCAGTGCCAACCACAGCTGGTACTGCAGCAGAAGTGACGATCAACTATGTAATTACTGATGTGGAGAAAAAACGTAAATTTGTATGCGTAGATCCTCACGACATCCCTGTTGTGGCAATTGTTGATCCGGACATGATGTCCAGCATGCCTAAGGGGCTGACTGCAGCTACCGGTATGGATGCGCTCACACACGCAATTGAAGGATATATTACAAAAGGTGCCAATCCCATTACAGACATGTTTAATTTAAAAGCGGTAGAGCTGATTGGCAAAAGCTTAAGAGGTGCAGTTGACAATACCCCGGAAGGCAGAGAGGGTATGGCATTGGGACAATATATTACAGGTATGGGATTTTCAAACTGTGGTCTCGGAATCGTACATTCTATGGCCCATGCTTTGGGAGCCGTCTATGATACCCCTCATGGAGTGGCCAATGCGATCCTCCTTCCTACGATCATGGAGTTTAATGCGGAAGCATCTGGAGAGAAGTATCGTGATATAGCAATAGCCATGGGAGTGGAAGGAACAGATTCCATGAGCCAGGAGGAATACAGAAAGGCTGCAGTTGCTGCAGTTAAAAAGCTTTCTGCAGATGTGGGAATTCCTGCTGACTTAAAAAGCATTGCAAGAGAAGAGGATATTGCATTTTTGGCCGAATCAGCAGCAGCAGATGCCTGTGCTCCCGGCAATCCCAAAGAAGCCAGTCTGGAAGACATTATCCGGTTATATCATTCCCTTATGTAAGTCCGTTTCGTATTGTCCTGCCGGTTCCTTATCATGGAACCGGCATTTTTGTGCGGAAGAAGGAGAATTCCCATGAAGTGACTGGAAAAAACCGGATGCAAAATGGGAAAATCCGTGCTATGATTAAAAAAGTGCTTTGTTGGGAGCATAATACAGCAGAGAGGCAGTGAATCAATGGCAGATACAAAGAATGACTTTTCAAAAGGAAATATAGTAGGGAATATATTAAAGCTGGCAGTTCCCATGACCCTTGCCCAGCTGATTAATGTTCTTTATAATATCATAGACAGAATTTACATAGGAAGGATTCCTCAGGATGCAACACTGGCTCTGACAGGGCTGGGACTATGCCTTCCCATTATTTCCATGGTAATCGCTTTTGCCAATTTGTTCGGAATGGGAGGAGCACCTCTGTGTTCCATTGAAAGAGGCCGGGGTAACGAGGAAGAAGCGGAAAAAATCATGGGAAACTCCTTTGTACTTCTCATTGTATTTGGAATTCTTCTTACTGCTTTAGGACTGATTTTTAAAAAGCCCATGCTGTATCTGTTTGGTGCCAGTGATAAGACTTATCCGTTTGCCGATCAGTATTTAAGCATCTACCTTCTTGGAAGTGTTTTTGTAATGATCGGACTTGGGATGAACAGCTTTATCAATTCCCAGGGGTTTGGAACCATAGGGATGATGACGGTTCTGGTTGGGGCAGCAGCCAATATTGTGCTGGATCCCATCTTTATTTTTGCCCTTGATATGGGGGTAAGAGGGGCCGCTCTTGCCACAATTATATCCCAGTTTCTCTCAGCCCTTTGGATTGTACTGTTTTTAAGAGGGAAAAAGACCATACTGCGGCTGAAGCTTTCAGCCTTTCGTTTAAAAAGATACCGGGTTAAATCGATTACAGCTCTTGGGATGTCCGGTTTTACCATGTCAGTAACCAACAGTCTGGTGCAGATCATGTACAATTCCTCACTTCAGCACTATGGCGGTGATTTATATGTAGGAATTATGACAGTAATTAATTCTGTCAGGGAAGTAATATCCATGCCGGTCAACGGTCTGACCAATGGCTCGCAGCCAGTTATGGGCTTTAATTACGGCGCAGGTGAATACAAACGAGTAAAGCAGGCCATTAAATTCACATCTGTGGTAGCCATTGTATATACAACTGTCATGTGGATCCTGGTTCACAGCTTTCCGGAGTTTTTTATTCGTATTTTCAATCAGGATGGAAAACTTCTGGAGGCAGGAATTCCTTCCATGCGGATTTACTATTTCGGATTCTTTCTTATGTCCCTTCAGTTTGCCGGACAGTCGGTTTTCGTGGCTCTTGGAAAGGCCAGGAGGGCAGTGTTTTTTTCCATCTTCAGAAAAGTCGTAATAGTCATTCCTCTTATCCTGCTTCTTCCCGTCATTCTGGGGAACGGAGCCTATGGGGTTCTTATGGCAGAGCCGGTTTCCAATTTGATCGGAGGAGGCGCCTGTTTTATTACCATGCTGGTTACGGTATGGCCGGAACTTAGCGGAAAGACCAGACCACAGAAAGGATGGAAAAGATGAAAACCATAACCAGAAATTATATTACTCATACACTGTCAAAAGACAATCCTCCCTGCGAACGGATCAGGGCGGGAGAGACGGTGGCTTTTGAGACTTATGACTGCTTTACCAATCAGTTCCTTCCTGAGGAAGCAACCTTTGAAAATGTTGTGCGAAAGCCTGGAAATCCGGCTACAGGACCACTTTATATAGAAGGCGCCATGCCTGGAGATATGTTAAAGATTGATATACTGGATATCATACTGGGACCTGTGGGAGTAGTTATGCTGGGACCGGGAAGCGGCAGTGAGAAGGAATTTTTCCCGGGAAAAGTACTGAAACGGATTCCTGTAAACGACGGATATGCCCATTACAGTGAACAGCTGAAACTGCCCCTTACACCCATGATCGGTGTGATCGGTGTGGCTCCGGACGGAGATGGTGTTTCCACCATTACTCCCATGGATCATGGCGGAAATATGGACTGCACACAGATCAGAAAAGGGGTTACTCTTTACCTTCCGGTTTTTGCAGAGGGAGCTCTTTTATCCATGGGCGATTTTCATGGAATTATGGGTGACGGAGAGGTGGAAGACTGCGGTCTGGAGATAGAAGGAAAAGCAGTTCTGCGGGTTGATGTGGTGAAAAATAAAAACTGCGTTTCATATCCTATGATTGAGACCGGTGAGAAGCTGATTACCATTGCTTCGGCAGACGATGTGGAAACTGCCTGGAGAAAAGCGGTCAGACAGATGTACGGCTTTCTGAAAGAAAAAATCGGCCTGGATGATGAGGATGCCGGAATGCTTCTGACCCTGGCAGGAGACCTGGTGATCTGCCAGACTGTGAACCCCATGAAGACGGTGAGAATGGAAATTCCTCGTTATATAACCAGAAGTTATGGATTTGATTCCATTTCGGCAGACTAAAACAGGCTGAAAATTCTTGACATCAGCAGTTTTTTGGAAGATAATGATAAACAAATTATAAAAGCTGACGATATGCCGGTATGGGAAAGGAAGAGTATAACATGCAGACTATAAGAATTGAGAGAACCGCTTGCCCGAAAGAAAAACCGGGCAAAGAAAATCCTTTGACATTTGGTACCATATTTACGGATCATATGTTTGAGGTGGATTATGAGGAAGGAAAGGGCTGGTACGACCCGAGAGTTGTGCCTTATCACAAGCTGGAACTGGAGCCCTCCTCCATGGTGTTCCATTACGGACAGGAGATGTTTGAAGGCTTAAAAGCATATAAAACCGAAGAGGGAAAGATCCTTTTATTCCGTCCTGACAAGAATATTGAGAGAGCCAACAGAAGCAATGACAGACTCTGCATTCCCGAGATTCCGGAAGAACTCTTTTTAGAGGCGTTAAAGACAGTTGTAAGCGTGGATCAGGACTGGATTCCCACAAAGCCTGGAACCTCTCTTTATATCAGACCCTTTGTGATTGCCACTGATCCGTTTCTGGGAGTGAGACCATCTCATACTTATAAGTTCATGATTATTCTGTCTCCTGTGGGTGCTTATTACGCAAGCGGACTTGACCCGGTTAAGATCTGGATCGAAGATGAGTATGTAAGAGCGGTAAAAGGCGGAATCGGTGAAGCAAAGACCGGCGGAAACTATGTTGCTTCCCTGGCTTCACAGGTGAAAGCTCATGATGAAGGATACTCCCAGGTGCTGTGGCTTGATGGTGTTCACCGCAAATACATTGAAGAAGTAGGCGCCATGAACATTTTCTTTAAAATAAACGGCGTTGTTATCACTCCTGAACTAAACGGCAGCATTCTTCCGGGTGTTACAAGAGATTCTGTTATTTCCCTGTGCAGAGAATGGGGAATTAAGGTTGAAGAGCGGAAGATCTCTGTAGATGAAGTGGTTGCTGCAGCCAGATCAGGAGAGATGGAAGAGTGTTTTGGAACCGGTACGGCGGCAGTTGTTTCACCTGTTGGGGAACTTCGATTTGAGGAAGAGAGAATGTCTGTCGGGGGAGGAAAGATCGGCGAACTCACCCAGAGATGCTATGATACCATTACCGGCATACAGCTTGGCAGGTTAAAAGGACCTGCAGGCTGGAGCGTAGAGGTAAAATAATATAAAAAAGAACCACCGGCGGTGCCTTAAAGCACCGCCGGCAGTTTTGCCTGGAGACTTAAAAAAGGAGTTTTTATGACAGCAGTACTAATGAGGGCAGCAGCTTTTGTGGCGATAATTATAATGGGCTACTTACTGAAACGGGCAGGTTTTTTTCAGGCGAAAGATTTTTATCTGATTTCCAGAGTGGTGATAAAGATCACCCTTCCGGCGGCCATCGTTTCCAATTTCAGCAAAATTACCATGGAGCGTTCTCTCCTTGCCATGTGCGTCATTGGAATTCTATGTAATTTTGTAACAATAGGGATCGGATATATATCCAATATTTCCCGTTCCGGAGACAGCAAAGCCTTCGCCATGCTCAATATGTCCGGCTATAATGTGGGGAATTTCACCATGCCTTTTGTGCAGAGCTTCTTAAGCCCTGTAGGCTTTGCGGCAACCAGTCTTTTTGATGCGGGAAATTCCGTGATGTGTACAGGAATGACCTATTCTCTTGCCAGCGTAGTTGCAGGAGGAGAAGATAAACCATCTGTTATCAGAACGGTGAAAAAGCTTTTTTCCTCGGTTCCCTTTGATGCTTATGTCATCATGACTGTTTTAAGCATCCTGCAGATAAAGCTTCCGGGTGTCATAATCAGTTTCGCTGACACTGCAGGCGCAGCCAATGCATTTCTTGCTCTGCTGATGCTTGGTATCGGGTTTGAGATCCGCATGGATAAAGAAAAAATAAAGAAAATCATTCAGATACTTGGAATGAGGTATGCGATTGCGATCGTAATGGCTGTGGGATTTTACTTTCTGTCCCCATTTAGTCTGGAAGTCCGCCAGACGCTCGCCATAGTTACTCTTGGTCCGGTTGCATCTGTAGCACCTGCATTTACAGCGGATTTAAAAGGTGATATTGAGATGGCAAGTGCAATTAATTCCTTATCAATAGTAATCAGCATTGTGGCAATTACAATAGCACTTCTTCTCCTTTTGTAAGAAAATATTTCATGACGCTTGACAAAACGTTTTTGAGTGTTATAATTTAGGCATAGAAATGCAATTAAGATAAAGCGGTGACAAGACCAGTATCCTGACAGGAGAGCTCAGAGAGAGGCACATACGGTGAAAGTGCCTTGCCGGAATATCAGGAGAAGACCAGCTTGGAGTGTCCTTTAATCGGGAACGGTGATTCCGTTATCATCAGTATAAGTGGTTTGAATGAGTGAATCATTCTTTCAAGTAGGGTGGAACCGCGATTTATTATGTTAGAATCGTCCCTTTCTGTATGGAAACATATGGAAAGGGGCTTTTTTTATTTGATCCATGATATAAAATAATTGGTAAAGGAGATTAGAACAATGAAGATTACGTTAAAAGACGGTTCGGTCAAAGAGTATGATCATGCAATGTCAGTCATTGATATCGCTTCTGATATCAGTGAAGGACTTGCCAGAAATGCCTGTGCAGGCGAGATAGATGGAGAGGTTGTGGATTTACGAACTACAGTAAATAAGGACTGCAGTTTAAGCATTTTAACAGTCAATGATCCGGCAGGTCTTGCTGCTTACCGCCATACTGCCAGCCATATTCTGGCCCAGGCGGTAAAGAGACTTTATCCCCAGGCCAAACTTGCCATTGGACCTTCTATCGAGAATGGATTTTACTATGATTTTGATACTCCTTCCTTTTCAAGAGAAGATCTTGATAAAATCGAAGGAGAAATGAAAAAGATCATCAAAGAAGGGGAAGCCATTGAGCGTTTTACCCTTCCAAGAGAAGAAGCGGTTAAATTTATGGAAAAAAAGGGTGAGCCTTACAAGGTGGAGCTGATTTTAGATCTTCCTGAGGGAGAAGAGATCTCTTTTTATAAGCAGGGAGATTTTACCGATCTTTGTGCAGGACCTCACCTTATGAGCACAAAGCCGATCAAGGCATTTAAACTGACTTCATCCTCCGGCGCATACTGGAGAGGAAGCGAGAAGAATGCCATGCTTACCCGTATTTACGGAACAGCATTCTCAAAGAAAGACGAATTAAATGAATATCTGGAATATTTAGCCAATATCAAAAACCGTGATCACAACAAACTTGGCCGTGATTTAGAGTTATTTGCCACTGTTGATGTCATTGGTCAGGGTCTCCCTCTTTTAATGCCAAAGGGTGCCAAGATCGTTCAGACCATGCAGCGATGGATTGAAGATGAAGAGGAGAGACGCGGTTACATGAGAACCAAGACACCTCTTATGGCAAAGCGTGATTTATATATTATCTCTGATCACTGGGATCATTACAAGGAAGGTATGTTTGTTCTTGGGGATGAAGAAAAAGATGATGAAGTATTTGCTCTTCGTCCCATGACATGTCCATTCCAGTATTACGTGTACAAACAGAGCCAGAAATCTTACCGCGATCTTCCATGCAGATATGGTGAAACATCAACTCTGTTTAGAAATGAAGATTCCGGAGAGATGCACGGACTTACCCGTGTGCGCCAGTTTACTATTTCAGAAGGCCATTTAATTGTCCGCCCGGATCAGATTGAGGAAGAGTTTAAGGGCTGTGTGGATCTTGCAAAATACTGCTTAACAACTCTTGGTCTGGAAGGAGACGTAACTTACCGGATGTCCAAATGGGATCCTGACAATGCCAGCCACTACCTTGGAACTCCCGAGATGTGGGATGAAGTACAGGATATGATGCGTAAAATCCTGGATCACATTGGAATTGAGTATACGGAAGCAGTGGGAGAAGCCGCGTTCTACGGTCCGAAGCTGGATATCCAGGCTAAGAATGTATATGGCAAGGAAGATACGATGATTACCATCCAGCTGGATATGTTCCTGGCAGAGCGTTTTGATATGAGTTTTGTAGATAAGGATGGAACGAAGAAACGTCCTTATATTATTCACAGAACATCCATTGGCTGCTATGAAAGAACTCTTGCATGGCTGATTGAAAAATACGAAGGTGCGTTCCCCACCTGGTTATGTCCGGAGCAGGTCCGCGTACTTCCGATTTCCGAAAAATATCATGAGTATGCAGCTAAAGTGGCTGACCAGCTGAAAGCAAACGGAATTCTTGCAACAGTAGATGAGCGTTCCGAAAAAATCGGCTATAAGATCCGCGAAGCCCGTCTTTCAAAACTGCCTTATATGCTGGTAGTGGGACAGAAAGAAGAGGAAGACGGTGTGGTTTCCGTACGCAGCCGCTTTAACGGAGATGAAGGACAGCGTCCGATTGCAGACTTTATTGATGATATCTGCCGGGAGATCCGTACCAAAGAAATTAAAAAAATTAATGTAACAGAAGAATCCAAATAATATTATACGATTCCGAGGGAGAGGAGATATTCTTGAGAATATTTTCCTCTCCCTCGGCGCATAATACCTCCTGAAAGAAAATCTCAATAAGAATTCCAGGAGGAAATGAATATGACAAAATTGGACTGCAATGTAACAAGTTGTTTGCATAATTCGGATAATTACTGCTGCAAGTCTGCAATTATTGTGGAAGGCGCTCAGGCCAAGGATACTGTTGATACCTGCTGCGGCAGCTTTGATGAGAACAAAGACGGTTCTTTCCATAACTTATTCAAAACGCCGGAGAGCAGGCTGGAAGTGGATTGTGAAGCAGTTAACTGTGTATACAATGAAGGCCGTCACTGTTCAGCAGAGCATATCGGCATAGCAGGTGATGGAGCCAGAGAAGCGGAGCATACGGAATGCGCTACATTTAAAACCAGATAACAGTAAGAAAGACAAAGACAGGCTGGCAGAAATCCGGCAGGTTTTTGTCTTTCTTCTATATAAATTACAAAATCATAAAAAAAGTGCCGGCTGTAATCAGCAGGATACCGATGAGCTTTTTCCATACGATCTGTTCGTGAAGAATGAGAAATGCCAGCACGATTGTGAATACGATGCTGAACTTATCAACAGGAACAACTCTGGAAACTTCTCCAAGCTGGAGTGCTCTGTAATAGCAGAGCCATGAAATTCCCGTAGCGCAGCCTGATAGAACGAGAAAAAGCCATCCTTTCGGGGTGATCTGACCGATTCCCGCCTGGGAACCCGTTGAAAAGACAATAAACCATGCCAGAAGTACGACGACGACAGTGCGTATGGCTGTTGCGAGATTGGAATTAACGCCTTCCATTCCCAGCTTTGCCAGTATGGAAGTAAATGCAGCGAAAACAGAAGAGAGAAGCGCGAAGACAAACCACATAATATAATACCTCCTCAGGCAGTTTTACTTTTTATAAAAAGATTGTATCTCTGATTCGCTTCATAAGCAACAGGCATTTTACAGTTTTTGTATTGTAAAATAGTGGTCAGGGAGGTATCATAAATTCCGGCGGTAAATTAAATCGAAAAGACATTGACATATCATAAATTGTGTAGTATTATAATAAAAGTTGTGGAAACAACAGACAGGAAAGTAGGTATCCGCCTCACCACGGCACGAGTAAGTGTCCCTGGTTCATAGCCTTTGATACATAGGTGTACTGTGTAGAGACTTTGGTGGTGGATAGCGTTTGTCTATCTACTTTTTTTATGCCTAAAGGCAGCAATGTGATTCCGACCAATACACACACAATATAATGGAGGTGCACGACAATTAGCGATTTAATGATTAATGAACAGATCAGAGATAAAGAAATTCTGTTGATTGGTGAAAACGGAGAAAAGCTTGGAGTTATGTCAACCAAAGATGCCATGCAGATGGCAAAAGAAGCAGAGCTTGATTTGGTTAAAATTGCTCCTACCGCGAAACCACCGGTTTGCAAGATCATCGATTACGGTAAGTATCGTTATGAGCTGGCAAGAAAAGAAAAAGAAGCTAAAAAGAAACAGAAGGTAATCGAAATAAAAGAAGTTCGTTTATCTCCCAACATTGATACAAATGATTTGAACACAAAGATGGGCGCCGCAAGGAAGTTCCTCGAAAAAGGAGATAAAGTTAAGGTAACCTTACGTTTCAGAGGTCGTGAGATGGCGCATATGTCAAAGTCAAGATATATTTTAGATGATTTCGCTGAGAAGTTATCCGATATCGCGACAATCGACAAACCATCGAAAGTGGAAGGAAGAAGCATGGTTATGTTTTTAACCGCAAAACGCTAAAAGAACATTATCAAGGAGGAAAATACAATGCCTAAATTAAAAACAAGCAAATCAGCTGCAAAACGTTTCAAAGTTACAGGTACAGGAAAGCTTGTAAGAAATAAAGCTTACAAATCTCACATCTTAACTAAGAAGTCTACTAAGAGAAAAAGAAATCTTAGAAAAGATATTGTTGCTGATGCAACCAATGCAAAAGTAATGAAAAAGATTTTACCATATTTATAGAATTCTAAGTTGAGAAGGAGGAAAGACCGATGGCAAGAATTAAAGGCGGTATGAACGCTAAGAAAAGACATAACAGAGTGTTAAAGATGGCTAAAGGCTACAGAGGCGCTCGTTCCAAACAGTATAGAGTAGCAAAACAGTCCGTAATGAGAGCTTTAACAAGTTCTTATGCAGGCAGAAAAGAAAGAAAGAGACAGTTCAGACAGTTATGGATTGCCCGTATCAATGCAGCTGCACGTATCAACGGCGTATCCTACAGCGTATTTATGCATGGATTAAAGCTGGCTGGTGTTGATTTAAACAGAAAAGTATTAGCTGACATGGCTGTTAATGATGCAGAAGGCTTCGCAAAATTAGCTGAGCTTGCAAAATCCAAAGTGGCTTAATTATAATATCTGACCCCGGAAACCTCGTGTTTACGGGGCTTTTTTTTGTCCCCACAGTACTGAAAGGAAGCAAAAGGTTATGTTCCTGCTTCCTTTCAATGTTAGCCCTGTCATATGATACACGAGTCATAAATGCTTTCTTCCCACCAGCCGAAGGCTATTCTGCCAGAGGCAGAAGATGTTGGAGCTTCTGGCGTAGACAGGAATATCAAAAAAGAACCTCCTGGCGGGAATATCAGTTTGCCATTTTCGCTCTCTACCAGGGTTGTTTCCGGTTGAGCTCTGCGAACAAACGCTTTTACGCCTCCGGAAGGATCACCTTCAACATTTGAGGCATATTGTAACTTTATTTTTGGTTCCGGCAAAGGATTAATGGCAGTATTGGTAGGCGATACCAGATCTGAATCTGTCGGTGTACCAGGTGGAGTTGCATTAAACCAAAACTGGGCGCGGTAAGGTGCTTCCGAAATATCTGTGACAGTCCACACATTTACATATAAGTTTACCTGTGAGCGGCTTGGGTTATATAACCTGGCCCAGGCGCTGGTATTGTTGCCGAAAGATAAGTTATCTGCATAACCAATAAAGTATTCCCCTTGCAGCGACTTGTAGAGTTCTATTGGTACATCCACTTTTTTGGGTAATATGCACGTATCGTAACGGCATATATATTTATCCATATTACCACATCACCTTTCTGTATTGTTGCCGTTTAATGGTCTGGCTTTGGGGGCTTTCGTTGTCAGGAGCAGGTGAACATATCAATCCGGTTTAACGATATTCCTGCAAATGACCAGCCGAATCTTCTGTCCCAGCGGAAGCCTGAGACGCTGTCACGCCATATTTGAATCGGGAAGAACCAGAACTCCTGTCCGTTACTCATCCATACATAGGTAAAGCGTCCCATACAATTTCGCATTGAGCCCGGGCTCACCATTTTGGTGGCAGATCGCGACTGGGCAGGTTTCGGCGGTGCAGCTGATGGTGGAGGACCCATAGGCATTGGTCCGCCTGGAGGGTTGCCGTAAGGTGGGAATGGGGGCATATTCTACACCCTTTCGTTTCATGTTAATATTATTATATGTAATATAAGAATTGCAGTTAACAAAAAAGAAAAAAGAACGCAGAGGGGCGGAAGTCTACAGGAGATTGAGACTTCCGCCCGGAAATGCGGGTGCTGAAAACAGCACCTAAGTACCACCTTGACAGGTATGTACATTAATATATATGATTCAATATGAAACATTATGTGCTGATTTTAAGCAATAAAAAAATCACACGAAATGTGTGATTTTAAAAGCTCCCCGAGTAGGACTTGAACCTACGACCCAACGGTTAACAGCCGTTTGCTCTACCAACTGAGCTATCGAGGAATATATGACTTATTATACTCTAAAAGTAAAATATGTCAAGGAAAAACTCTTAATTGTTAAGAGTAAGTGCGGGAGATGGGACTTGAACCCACACGATCATACAACCACAAGATCCTTAGTCTTGCCTGTCTGCCAATTCCAGCACTCCCGCACAACGAAAGTAATTCTACCATTTTTAAGAAGAATTGTCAATATTATTTAAAAAATATATACAAAAAAATAATTTTCAAAATAATTAAAAATCAGGTTGACAGAAAAGAGCATGTATACTATAATAGCTATTGTCGCTGAAAGAGATAACAGCGCAATGCAGAAGTGGCGGAATTGGCAGACGCGCACGGTTCAGGTCCGTGTGGTAGCAATACCTTGAGGGTTCAAGTCCCTTCTTCTGCACGAACCTTATTGAGTGTCATGGCTATAAGGTTTTCTATAATATGACATGCGGGAGTGCTGGAATTGGCAGACAGGCAAGACTAAGGATCTTGTGGTTGTATGATCGTGTGGGTTCAAGTCCCATCTCCCGCATTGGAAGACAGTTTTTCATTCGTGAAGAACTGTTTTTTTTATGCATATTTTAATAATAAATTTCCGTAAGGATACCTTATGATTCAGCAGCGATTATACCGGCACGTACAGAAACATCTGTGTGGTGGAGGTCGTAATGTAGCACACGCTTAATTTCAACATTATTTTAAAATATAGCCCAAAATAAAAAAAGTGCTTGCTTATTTTGGAAAAGTATAGTATTATAATTGTACGAATTGATTCGTCAATTTGTGCAATTATAAAAGCAGAAGTGGCGGAATTGGCAGACGCGCACGGTTCAGGTCCGTGTGGTAGCAATACCTTGAGGGTTCAAGTCCCTTCTTCTGCATATTGAAAATGTCCTGTATGAGAATTGCAGGGCATTTTTTGTTGTCATCAATGGTAAGAAAATTTCCAGAGTCAGGTTTAAAAGAAGAGAGGTGGCTGCCGGCTGAATTCAAAAACAGTCTGGCACGACACCTCTCTTTTATTTATTCACTATTTGCCATGGACATCCCAGACTCATAAACGGAATACTGATTTCGGCCATGTTTCTTTGCATGATAAAGTGCGATATCCGCTTTTCTATATAATTCGTCAAACGTGACTCCATCCTCCGGATAAGCGGCTGTTCCCAGACTTCCGGATATATGCACTTCCGGTTCCAGGGCACTTCCGATCAGACTGCATAAATTTTCTAAACGGGAATATAGATCCATACTGTAAGAGACATCTTTCAGAAGAATTATAAATTCATCGCCTCCTAAACGGCCAAAGATATCCTCTCTTCTGAGCGCAGATTTAAGTCTTGATGCAGCTCGGTGGAGTGCTTTATCTCCAAACTGGTGCCCATAGTTGTCATTTAACTGTTTAAACTGATCGATGTCCAGCATAATGAGGATGTGATGCCCCTTGCTGTTGTTTAAGATAAGACGGATCGCGTGGATTGCAGCTGATCTGTTTAACAGTCCGGTCAGACAGTCCTGCTGGGACAGCTCGTGTAAAGTCAGTGTCTCCCGCTTAGAAGCATCAATATCTTTGATCAGAATAAAAGCTTTGATGGTGTCTGTATAAGGGTCTGTAACAATCTGTACCATACCAAGAGTCCAGCAGACGCTGCCATCAGCTCTTAAACGGCGATGTTCCAGCCGGAGAGAGCGGTTGCCCTGATAGTACTGAAAAAGTAAGTGTTCCTTGTTGAAGAAATTTAAGTAAAGCTCTTTATCTTCTTCATAAATCTCATGCTCTGCAATGTAACTCATAATATCAGAAAAGGATTTTTTCGCATTCTCGGGAACATTACAGGTCATTTCTCCGATTATTTCTTCAAAGAGATCTGATTTTGTATTATACTCGTAATAACCGATGCAGTCTTTTTTCTGTTCCCTCATATACTCCGCCCAGCGTTGATATGCCAGTTCTTTTTCATATTGGTCCGTAATATCCTGATAGGAAATGATACCGCGCAAGGGCTTTTTTTCTTCGGTATATACCAGTGAATAATGCTTTGAGAACCAGTGGTATTTTCCGGATCCGGTCTTAAGCCTGACGACGCATTCCCCTTCCGGAGTTCCACGCTCCATTTCCTCATAAAATTCCAGAAAATCTTTAATACTTTCCTTATGTACGATGCCATTTTCTATTAAATATTCCGGAGAAAGTGGCAGGGTAAAAAGGGTTGGAAAGTTTCTGGTGAATTCTGAGGAAGGAGAAAGGGCTCTGTTTGGGATATCATAGATGCATACAATACAGCCTGAGTGACGGCTTGCAAGGCGGTATTGCTCCTCCTGAACTTTAAGACTTTCCATGCTTCTTTTCAGCCAGGTAATATCTGATACAGAACAATAGAATAACTCTTCTTCTTGTATAAAATGAAAATCCATGGAGAACCAGCAGTGGTCATCCATTGTTTTGGCTCTGAATTCCAGTCTGAATATCCGGGATCCAAGCTCCATATGATTGTGAATCTTTTCTGAAATTTCGCTGAACTCTGATTCACAAATCATATCTTCAAGACAGGAAGGAGACTGAAACCAGTTTTTTATTGCTGCATTTGAATAAAAAACTGGAAATCTATCTTCTGTCTTTAACTTCAGTATGCCGCATGGTATGCGGTCTAAAAAAACATCTCCGTCCATTGTTCACTTTCTCCCATAAGTGCGTTAGAAAATAGAAATATCTATTATTATAAACATATGAGGCAAGCATGAAAAAAATTACCTGTTTAACAAAAATAGTAAAAAAAATATAAAACATGTAATTCGTATAGGGAAAAAGGGTTAAGATCTGATGGAGAAATACATAAGTGATAAAAAATATTGTTAAAAAAACGGCTGGATTTAAGCTGACCATGTGTTGTCAGCTTAAATCCAGCCGTTTTTCATTTAAATAAGCCTTTTTTATGATCTGTACAGATAGAGAGGTCTTCCATCCTTTATAATCCTGTCTGGTTCACCCTGAATTAAGGGCAAAGCATAGGCGAGGAAGTCTTCTGTCACATTGGTGCCTTGATCACAAATCCATTGGGAAGGAAAGAGCTTCTCCTTATTGCACACTTCGTTTACATCAACAGTAACACATTCCATCTTATATGGGGAATCGGAAATACGTTTGAACGCAATCATCATGCCTGTGGCTCCGTTTAAGGAAGCTTTGATTCCTTCCCTGCCGGCAGTGACAGCCTCTTCAATATCTGTTGCCGATGCAAGCATACCGCTGCAGCGTTGGTTCACGTTAAGTTCAATAGAGCGAACCTTAACACCAAAACGGTTGCGGACAAAATTCTCCAGCATTTTACCGCTGCCGGTCAGCATCTTGTGGCCGAATGTATCGGTACGGACTTCGTCTGTGTACTCACAGATAAATTTCCCTTTTGCATCAGAAATGCCTTCAGAAATACAGACAATGACAGAGCTCTTTTTGGATAAAGCTTTGTCCACGTCATCAGTAAACTGTTCAAAATCAAATGCGGCTTCAGGCAGATAGATCAGAACAGGATTATCACCTTCAAACTTTCTTGCAAGTGCGCTGGCTGCAGTAAGCCACCCTGCATGACGCCCCATCAGTTCCACAATCGTCACTGACTTTTGCTGGTAAACACAGGAATCCAAAACAATTTCACGAACGGTGTCCGCCACATATTTGGCTGCACTTCCAAAACCCGGCGTGTGGTCGGTATAAATCAGATCGTTGTCAATTGTCTTGGGAATCCCAATAAAATGAATGCTGCTTTTGTGATGGGAAGCATAACGGGAAAGTTTGCTCACTGTATCCATAGAATCATTCCCGCCGATATAAAAGAAATAACCGATCTCCATAGCACGGAATTTTTCAAACAGTGCCGGGTAGAATGGAGATGATAAATCATCAGGCAGTTTATAACGGCAGGAACCGAGATAAGCTGCAGGTGTCAGCTTTAATAATTCCAGTTCCTCCGATGTTAAATCATTGGTCAGATCCATATAATTTCCGGACATGAAGCCTTCTATGCCATTGATCATGCCATAAACCCGGCCGATCTCTTCGTGAGCCATCCCTTCTTTTATGACGCCGTAAAGGCTTGCGTTAATCACAGCAGTTGGCCCGCCGGATTGTCCTACGATTGCATTTCTCTTCATGTATAATTTCCTCCAAATCTGCATATGCCAGGTGCACTTTTCCTATTCTATAATAGAAAGAGCATCTTTGCAACTGAATTTAGAGGATATAAGGGAATTGGAAAGGAATGGAAGGAGAAAAAGGTGATAAAAAGGGAGGAGCCAGTGAAATGTGGGTTCCACCGGCGAGTTATGAAAAAAAGTTTTATAAAACAAGTTTGGAGTAGTTCTTGTTTCTATAATTAAGTATATAGGAGAGATGTGAAGTAAGTTTGTAGAAGATGTAAATAATTTTTGTACGTCTTGTGAAAAATGTGTGAATGGATAGTGGTGGTGTTTTATGAGCTATTATAGCTGATATATGTATAGCTTTGAAGTCGGCCCGTATCTCCAGGGGACATATAACTGGTAATGAGCTTACTGGCAGAGATAGAGTGCTTTTTTGAAAACCTTGCACCGTATTGATGTTATCATGGGGATTATTGGTGGCGGAGTACCAGTCACAATTGAAATCTTGATTGAATGCATGAAGTTAAGGAAATAACAAGTATTTAGAAATCATTATCTATCTTTAACAAATAAATGATTATCAAAATTAAATGGGAAATCACGGGCTATAAAGAAAAATGCCCCCAAGATTAATATGAGGGCATTTTTCTAACTAAGGCTAAAGCAGTCAACAATACTTCATTAACAACCTATTGTTATTTCCGCATTGCCATCCATGGCTTGACACCTCCGTCTATAATAATGTGTTTTTTGATGAACACATTATTATTATGAGCATATTCTATAAAAATATTATGGTAATAACAGTAAATGAAAAAGAGTAGTAAGCTATTGGAAATGGTTGAAAAATCTGATTAAATAGTTGCATTGTGGGGTTTTTAATCCTTCAAGGTGAAGATTATAGAGCTCTGCAATTTATCTATGATGGATATTCCGGTTCAAATGTTAAGGATCTGAAAGATGTAGGTGAAGAAGTCTGGCACGCAATCAAACAAAAACAACTTGAATCTGAAAAACCTATGATTTAAGAATTTTTTTCATGGTAGAAAGAATAAATGAGCAAACCTCTCCTGTTAACATCGACAGCTATGCCAAGCGTTGAAATGGAACTTGGTATTATTTGGGACCGGACGGGGCTATGTGTACTTCTCAGCTTGTCGAAAACTCTGACGGAACAATGATAACAGATGACACTCACACCAGATTAGGACGGAGCGTTGCAATATCCGGGATTCGTGAAATAGTGCTAATAAGCAATACAAGCACTCTTTTTATCCGTGGAATAACATACCACATTCTTCGCAATATAGCCATGTGACTTTATTCCTAATATTATTTGGTGTTTTAATTCTTTTTGCATTTGCTTTTTCATATCCACATATTGGGCATATAAATTCTGTTTCCCCGTACCAGCCGATCTTTTCTAAGGCATTTAGACCGGTCTCAAGAAAAGTTAAGCATTCGTTTTTTTCACAATTATTTAGCATTGGTTTGGCTCCTAAAAATAGTTAAAATTTGTCTTTATGTAGTATATCACATTTTTTGTCATAAATCAAACATATGTTCGGAATGACGATTTAAGCCAAGAATGCTTTACTCGCAATAAAAAAGCAACCACCATTTTGGGAGTTGCTTCTATAATAATCACCTTATTATTCTTTGCTTCAATATAATCACCTTATTTCATCTGACTCCAGTATTTCGATAGAAAAGCAAATGTAACGACAGGATTAATAATACCGGCTAATGAGGCAATAATACCCACATTATGTATTGCCACATTCAGAATCATGGTAATTATTGTACAAACCACAATGGCATAAAAAGCAATCTTCTTTTTCTTAACTAACAATAGAATATAAGCTGCGCAGACAGCGACACCTATAACAGCCATATCAAAAAATCCTATTGCACAATTAACAATTAAAGTAAGCGCACTTAAAACAATGCAAATGATGCTCCAAATTTTAATACCTTTACCAAATACCAATATTTCATCGTTCATCTCATTCCCTCGCATTTCTTTTTATAATACTACTTATGTATAATCGACCTTACCGATAAAATTCTTAAGGTTTTAAAAGAAAATGAGCCGTGACAACGCTATCATTTTTGTGTCGGACTCTACATAATGAAAAATATTGTAAGTGCTCAGAAGGTTCTATCCATTAGAAGATAACTTTAAAACTGTGTTTCAATGAGGGCTTATCGGGAGCAGAAAAGTTTTATTAAATTAGAGCATAGTCCGAAGGCGGTTATACTAGTTACAGCCTTACCGATAGATTCAGCCCAAGAGCCTGTAGTTTTGGACTATTTAAAAACGCAACAGATACTATGATGATTGGTACAGGCGAGTATAACAAAGGAGAAGTACTATTTAATGCTGTACAGGATATGAGTAATATGATAATCCGGGATGAACTGACATCTCTGTATAATCGTAGATTTATTGATGAGCGTCTGCCGGCTGACATTGTTACTGCTGTAACCCTACAAAAGCCGTTGTCCTTAATTTTTATAGATATCGATAATATGAAAATAACAAATGACGTTCTGGGGCATCCTTCTGGAGATAAACTTCTTAAATTTGCATCAAAAATAATGCAGAGGAATATTCGGAGCAAGACAGATTGGGTGGCTCGGTATGGAGGCGATGAGTTCGTTGTCTGTTTAAATAATGCCGGTAATGATACTGCCCTAAGTGTTTCGAAACAAATTGAAAGTGATTTTAATAAAATTGTATTTAGCGAAGCTGATATTAAGATTAAGGCATCACTTGGTGTAGTTACAATGCCAAAGTCGGGATTAACAGCAGAAGAACTAATTGATTTGGCTGATAAAAAGATGTATGTTTCAAAAGAACTCCACAAGAGTTAAGGTTAAAAAAAAGAAAATTCTGCAGACTGGGCTAAGGCATGAATGCGGAGAAAGCCGATATTGGCCAGAGAATACAAATTGACCGCTACATAATATTTAGAAGCGGTCAATTTGCAGGGAGGTTATTCGTGCAATTTAGAAAGCTGGGTATTTCCATTATGGTTGCCGCAATAAACTCCTTTTTTATTGGTGCAAATACAAAACCAATAATTATCCCTAATAATAAAGCGGTTGATACGATGAGTTTTTTTTCAAGAACACTCCAGTCCTCATTGAAAAAACATTTCATGGCCAGCTCCTTTCTATTCAATAATGATTTATTATATCATAGAATATTATAAGTTCATATAATATTCCAAGAAATAGCCATTTTAAAATCCATAGCTTCTAACTGAAGCTATAAAAATATTATAAAGATTTACGGTGAGGAAAATACTTTCTCTTCAGAAATTAATGGTTATAGCACTAAAAGTATGTCGCCGTTTTGTGTAACACAGAATTTGAGCGGGGGATATTCTATAATTCTTCATACATTCATTTGTCAGGCAGAAGGAAATTTACTTACTAATACAAATGAAACGTCAGACGTTCAACTATGATAGTGGAGATCAAACATTAGATAATTGTTTCATAAAAAGATCCCCCTGCTTCATCATGGCAGGGAGATCATGAAATTTAAAAATTTTGTGGGATAGCGGAAATTTCCGACAGGAAATTCTGCCTAAGAAGTTTCGACTGACTGACCCGTTATCTCACAGCCGACTGTCTCAATACAGGACTTAATTGTATTTTCATCCGCCGATTGATTATAACCCACTTCAATGGAGCCTCTTGCAACATCGATATTGACCATAGATACTCCATCTATCTTATCTAACGCATTTTTAAGCTGGGTTTTAATTTCTGTATTCTGTATGCCAGATGTTTCATAATGAATTCTGTTCATAGGACAACTCCTTGCAGTTTTAATCGTTTTTTTGGACATTTAAAGCGCTTAAGCCTTTATCATCTTTTCTGATGTCAAAATTAACAGACTCACCTTCATGTAAATCTTTATTATGAGTTTTTTCTTTTACTTGCGAATGATGTACGAAAACATCCTGACCATCGTTGGTTGAGATGAAGCCGTAGCCTTTTTCGCTATCAAACCACTTAACAACACCCGTGTAATTAGCCATACAAAATTCCTCCTTGCAAACCGTCTGTAAAATTCTGTGTTCTTATCTCTTTGAATTATCTTCCTTTAATCCAAATACGGCTCTTGCACTTTCAGCCTGGGGATTGTGATTAATATGCTTTGAATGAAAGGTTCCGTCTTCCTTTTTATGGTTGCTCGTACTTTTTTTTGAATTATCTCTGCTCATTGCAGGCCTCCTTTTATTGTGATCTAATTTTAGTATACCTATCATTTGAAAATATCATGCTATCGTTCCTATCCAGTTTAAACCAGATGGAAGCAAAGATGAAATTATACGAAAAACCACCACACAGCTGCAGCCGATGCGGCTCCGATCATACAGCAGATGGTATCGTTCATGGTATCGACCAGACCAGCCGGCTGAAGCGCTTTTTCGGATACGTGATTAACGGAAGCGTGAATTTTCTGCCATCGCTGGGCATTTCCATGTGACAGACAATCGCTTATATATTCAAGCACTTCCCAGATTACATGGAGAGTTACGGAAAAAGTAAAACCAAACAGCAGGATTACGGCCTTTTTAATATCAGCATTTGTTTTAATAATTGCTGCTCCAATTCCAACAAATCCAACTCCTGAGAGAAAATGAATAGTCCGGTCCCACCATGAATACCGGTCGTAATAACCCAGGCAACTGCCAAGAAATAATGCCATAAATAAAACGATCAGATAAATAATGATACTGTACGGATCTATGACTATCCCCATAAGCCAGTCCGACAATTCAGGCAAAAATGATAAGGCCAATACCAGGATCAATGACCCCATTATTTTGTATTTTTGTTTTAATAAATAATAAAATGCGTAAGCAACGGTTAAACAGCGAAAAACAAACTGAAACAGATTTAAAATATTCATATGGTCACCTCAAAATGAAGTATGTACGATTGCAGAAGAAATATGTAATTGTGATGCAGGTGCATTTTTTTAATCCCCGCAAAACAAGGAAGACTGCTTTTCGATATGACCGGTATTAAAAGAGGTGACCGGAACATAAAATGATATGATCCCAGTGCATAATTTAAAAGTGAGGGTGAGTTGGAATGAGGTATGAAAAAATGAGCGCTTGCGAGAAACGGGAGGCTTTGGAACTCCTGGGAATCGCAGTCGCTGCAGTGCTGTTAGTTTATTTACTCATTTCTTTTTATTTTACCAGCCATTTCTTTTTCTCTACTACGATAAATGGAGCGGATGTATCCTTAAAAAATGAAAAACAGGCAAATCAAATTTTAAAAAAATATGTGGAAGATTATAATCTCCTTCTCGTGGAGCGAGATGGTATGTCCGATCAGATCACCGGTCAGGAGGCAGGGCTGGAATATAAGAACAGAACATATGTTAAGGACGCATTGTATGATCAGGAATCATTTCATTGGATGGAATCCTTATTTAAAAAACAGAAATTGTATGCAGGGGATCTGTTTTTATACAATGAAAACAAGCTGAATATAGCTTTAAATAAATTAAACTGCTTCAGTCAGACAAAGATAGAACCTGAAAATGTTTCCTATCAATATTTAGACGGCCAATATCAGTTGGTGAAGGAAATATACGGCAATCATATAAAAAAGGAACAATTAAAGACATCTGTCATAGAAAGTCTTATCAGAGGGGAAACAAGACTTGATCTGGAGGCAGACGCCTGTTACATGAATCCCGTATATACCATGAATTCTCCCAAAACATTTAAAACACTCAGACATTTAAATAAGTATGTTTCCACACATATCATTTATCTTTTCGGCAGTAAAAGAGAAGTGGTGGATGGGAATGTGATACATAACTGGATTACAGTAGATGAAAATCTGGATATTGTATTGGATAAAGACGAAGTTGGTGCCTATGTAAAGGCATTGGGAAAAAAATATGATACAGTGGGAGTAAAAAGGAGTTTCAAAACCTCTCTTGGAACGATGGTAAATGTTGAGGGTGGGATATATGGATGGAGGATAGATCAGGAAGCCGAAACAGAAGCTTTGTTTGAAAATATCAGTTCCGGACGGATGCTTATGAGAGAACCTGCTTATATTCAAAAAGCAGTATCGAGAGCGGGGAACGAGATTGGGAGAACTTATGTGGAAATAAACATAACCAGACAGCATTTGTGGTTTTATAAAGATGGCATGCTGATTGTACAGGGACCGGTGGTTACTGGTAATCCAAACAGAGGAAATGCAACAGTAACCGGAGCATATATGCTTAACTATAAGCAGGAAGGCGCAGTTTTAACAGGTCCGGGCTACGAAGCAGGTGTTCAGTACTGGATGCCCTTTTATGGGAATATGGGAATTCATGATGCAAAATGGAGGCAGGCATTCGGAGGCGAGATTTATAAGAGAAACGGCACTCACGGCTGTGTCAATGCTCCTTATTATCTTGCAAAAACAATATATAAATATATAGAAGCTGGTGTTCCTATTATTTGTTATAAGGAATAGAAGCCAGCATATTCATTCCATATGGACTTCCACTCCTGTCTATGATAAAATGCAACTGGCGGATTTAACGCTTTATGACTGGAATAAAAGATTATAGAAAAACTTCATTTAAGATAAAGGAGACAGGAATGGCTAAATTATATTTCAGATATGGGGCGATGGGCAGTTCAAAGACAGCGAATGCACTGATGACCAGATATAACTTTATAGAAAAGGGAAAACAGGTTTTGCTGGTAAAGCCGGATATTGAAACAAGAGATGGGATTAATAAAATCAGATCAAGGATTGGTCTGGAGGCTGAATGCATTGTATGGTCAGAATTGGAGAAATACGGTTCGGAACAACTAAAGAAAACCGATGTTATAATCATAGATGAAGCACAGTTTCTTGCAGAAGCAGATATTGATAAGCTGGCCGATATCGTAGATCAGTATGAGATTCCGGTTTTTTGCTATGGCTTACGAACGGATTTTACTTCTCACCTTTTTCCTGGCTCCAAACGTCTCATGGAACTGGCCGATGAAATCTCCGAATTAAAAACAGTCTGTTGGTGCGGCAGCCGTGCAGGAATGAATGCAAGGATTGATGGAAACGGAAATGTTGTGAGAAACGGGGAGCAGATTCTGATGGGAGCAAATGATAAATATGTATCTCTCTGCCGAAAACATTATAATGAAGGAAAAATCAAGCCCGACTGAGATCGGGCTTTTTAAAATACTATTTTTTTAGAAGATCATAGAAACTCCTGATATCAGGATCATAGGAATCTGTTCTCAGTATAATAAATGTTTCTTCAAGCGCAGAGAGTAAGGGAATAAAAACAACCCAGACCGGAAGACTGCCCATGATAACAGCTGCCGGACACGCTAAAAAGAAGATGATTCCGGAAAGCTTATTTCCAATGGTGTGGAGTATACCAGGCAGTCTGAATTTTTTTCTTGTAATAAACAGGTTTAAAAACCGGATCAGTGCAATGAAGACTGTTCCCCAGATAACCGGAACCGGTATTCTCAGCCCATAAGAAAGCAGCATTCTGAAAAAAGCAGCAAAGAAGAATATAAAATCAGCCAGACTGTCCAGTCTGGCGCCTGTTCTGGTCTGCAAGTGAAACTGCCTTGCAAGGAAGCCGTCAAGGACATCGCTTGCTCCGCAGAGAAAATATATGATAAGAAAATAAGTCCAGTTATCTGTGATAAAAAACAAAAGTACAGACAGGACAAGACGGACCGCGGTAATAAAGTTCGGAATGTTTTTCATAAGAGATCTCCATAGCAGGGAAAAATGGCTGACAGTTTAACTATGGCACAGAACGGTTCCGTTGTCAATTAATATGGGGTACCATGTACCCCATGGAAGGTTTATTGTTTGGAATACATCTGCTCGATTGCATGAATCTGGGTGACAAGCATGGCGTTGCAGGGAGCGGAGATTTTGTACTCGCTTCCCAGATTGGCGACAACTCCGTTTATTCTGTCAATTTCCGTCAGCCGCTTATTCTGTCTGTCCTGATACATGCTGGCAAATCCGTTGGCATCATTTTCACATACTTTTGAAACTGCCAGAAGTGCTTCCTTCCGGTCAAGATAAGTGCCGTCTGCTTCTGCAATCAATACACATTCATAAACAATTCTTTTGCATAAATCCCACAGATAAGAATTTGTATAGATTTCTCCGATCCTGCACTGCATCACTGTGCTTAATGCATTGATGCCGCAGTTTATAACCAGCTTCTGCCATAGTACGTACTGGATATTTTCCGTGATATTTACAGTAAGTCCGCTTTCTTCCAAAGCCTGCGCCGCTTTTTTTACATCCTTTAAGGAGCTTTCACAGGGAAGATCAGGGCCGATATTGGTGGGCCCGCAGCCGGAGTGGTAGAATTTGCCTGTTTCCAGGGAGACACTGTTATGGCTGCTGGTGCCCACGATAATCCGTTCTCTGGGGACAAACTGTGCGATGTCTCTGTTATTGCCGGCACCGTTTTGAAGTGTCATAACGATGGTATCCGGTCCTAAAAGTGACTGGTTATTTTTCATGGCTTCATAGGTATGGATTCCTTTTACAAAAACAATAATCAGATCCTGATAACCAAGGCTGGTTCCGCTTAAGGCTGCTTTTGCTTTAAATGGTATCTCTGTATGGTCATGACTGACCTTAATCAGTCCCTTGGCATTGATACGTTCTACTAAGGGTGCGTAACTGTCAAGTAATGTAACTGAATGAAAGGGCGCCAGATAACTGGCATACAGACTGCCCATGGCTCCGGCGCCAAGAATTGCTATGTTCATTATATCCTCCGTTATAGGTATGTTTTTTCTTGATTTTACCATGAATTATTTTCTTAATATAATGCCAAAATTTCAATAGTATCATGAAAGAAATTCATGTATAATGAAAGCAGCTGGAACTAGAAAGGATCAATCAGATGGATATAAATAAATACATTCTGTTTGTAAGAGCAGCAGAAACGGGGAATTTATCAAAGGCGGCGGCTCAGCTAAGCTATTCACAGACTGCAGCCAGCCATATGATTTCATCCATGGAAGAGGAACTGGGAATTAAGCTGCTTTACAGAGGAAGAAACGGGGTTTCCTTAACAGAAGAAGGAGAGAGAATCTTTCCGGCTGCAAAGGAACTGACAGAAAAAGAAGATATGATAAGACAGCTGGCAGGAGAGGAGGATATACAGCATGGAAAGATCCGCATTGGAGTGATCACAAGTGTTGCCGTCAAGTGGATGCCTCAGATGATTATTGAATTCAGAAAGAGGTATCCGCATGTGGATTTATACATGAATGATGCAATCAATTATGAAATCATGAAAGACTGGTTTTCCAAAGATGTAATTGATTGTGCGATTACGGCAGAATCAAGCAGGAAGGAGAATGAAACCCCTCTGGTAAAGGATCCCTATTATGTCATCCTGCCGCCGGACCACCCTCTTTGTGCCTGTAAAACAATTACTCTTACCCATTTGAAAGGGGAGACTTTTGTTATTCCAAGCGAAGGGACCAGCTATTCCGTTGGAAAAATGCTGCGCCAGGCAAAGGGAAAGCTGATGGAGCACAGTGGATTTTTAAGTGATCAGGCTGCAATAGCGATGGTATGCGGAGGCTGCGGAATCAGCATTCTGCCAAAGCTTGTTCTTGATTCTTACGGCTGCAGCGGCTATGTAAGAAGAGCGCTGGATCCGGAGGTATACCGAATCATCTATTTTTGTGTACCTTCCGGTAAAACTCTCCGCCCGACGGTGAGAATATTTTCAGCCTTTGCCAGAGAGTGGGTAAAAGAGAATGCAGAAAATGTAATTCTTACCTGATATCCGGGTATATTCTGACAGGGTTTCAACCATTATAAGAATCAGAAAATAAGCAGCTGCCGGGATTGCAGCATAATTTGCCGAAACCGAAAGGAATTGAAAGAAAAGAGGAATGATAATATGAGTAAGAAAAAGGGGATTACAGCTGAATTTAAAGAATTTGTTCTTCGGGGAAATGTAGTGGATCTGGCAGTCGGCGTTATTATTGGTGCCGCATTTCAGGGGATTGTAGGTTCGCTTGTGAAAGACGTTATCTCTCCCTTAATTGGTGTGATTACGGGAGGTGTGGATTTTTCCAATCAGTTTTTGCTGCTTTATAAGGCACCGGCAGGTGCTGCCGTTTTGACGCTTGCAGAAGCCCAGGCACTGGGGCCGGTGTTTGCTTATGGTGCCTTTATTACGTCTGTAATAAATTTTCTTATTATGGCTGTTGTTATATTTATTATAATAAAAGCAATTAATGCTCTAAAAGGAAATAAACAGACGGAAAGTACAGCAGCACAAGACAAAACGTGTCCTTTTTGTTATCAGCCTGTCAATCCTAAGGCAACCCGCTGTCCCCACTGTACCAGTCAGCTGGATTCTAAGAATCAGACATCTTAAAACAAAGAACGATGATTTCCCGTTATATTGAAATCATCGTTCTTTTTGGGCTGCAGAAAGATCAGATTTATAAACCTGAATAGAGGCGGTTTAAGAGGCGGTAAACATCCAGGATTCCATAGCCCCAGATATTATTTGGATAATGGTAGGAAGGGTTGCGCTGTGCATTTCGTATCAGGAGCCTGTTTGCCTGTTCTCCTGTTATTGAAGTGAAATTTCCTTTTCCCTGAGTCCATTCAAACAGGATTGCCATTGCTCCGGCAGCCTGTGCGGCGGAAGCGCTGGTGCCTGTTAAGGTTCCATATTGTCCGCCTGCAACAGCACAGGGGATGCTGTATCCAGGAGCGGCGACGTCAGGCTTTACCAGACCGCTTCTTGTATATCCCCTGCTGGACTCATTTAAAATATTTCCTGTCTGCTGATTATAGCCGGTTACTGTAAATGCATTTTTGCCGTTGCCAGGTGATGTGATGGTTGTATCCGGGTCAGGACTGAGAAAAAATGTGCTGTCAGAAATCAAGTCCCCGGAGGGAAGCCAGGCATTTAAAGAAAAACGCTCGTTTTCTGTACTTCGCACATGGAGATTCCAGGTTCCCGGAAGGGGAGTTTCAAAACGCAGTAATATCAGCTGATCCCCGCTTTGCTGCTCAAATGATATATTATTGACCCAGAGTATGGTCTGGCTGGTTTGAAACTGATACCTTGTGCATTCGTTATAGGAAGGGTCAACAGGGAGGATCTTTTCCATGTTTGGGGAAGTGATTTCTATGGAAAGCTGCGCTGGTGTGCTGGACCATATTTCCATGGCAAATTTACGTTCATCCTGACCGACATTCAGCTGAAAATCCGTTGTGTAAGGAAGGGAAACCACAGAGTTAAAATAGTGTCTGCCGTTATTTCCTTCATTTCCGGCTGATGTAACGATCCCGACTTCCGGTATTTGGACCAGATCATCAATGTATCTGGATAAAACGCCTCTGCCGTCATGACCTCCCTGGCTGCTTCCTAATGCAAGACATATAACAAGGGGGCGTTTCAGCCTTTGGGCAAGAATTACCAGATAACGGATACCCAGTACAATATCACTTTCCTGATAGCAAAGCCTGTCATCAGGAATGGAAAAGAGCATTTTTAAATTTTGTTTGGCTTCCTTCAGCTTTACAACTGCTATTTCTGCACTTGGAGCAATCCCCTGAAATGGCGGCTCGTTATTCAGGCTTCCGGCAATGATGCTTGCCACGGCAGTTCCGTGCCCGATTGCATCTTGTGTTGGTACAATTAAAGAAGGGTTTTCACTACTCAGCGCATTGTTGATGGCCGCCCTGGTATATTCCGTGCCAAAAGTGAATCCCTGGGGCACGGGTCCGTTCTGAACGGTCTGATCCCAGATTGACAGAATTTTTGTTGTCTTATCTCTGTTAAAAAACGCAGGGTGCTGATAGTCAATTCCTGTATCTACAATCCCTATAATAGTCCCCTGACCTGAAAGAAAAAAATCAGGTGTTTGCTGGACAGACTGAAAAGAAGAGGAGTGATGTTTGCCAATGATCGATGTAAGGGTATAGATGGAAGGGAAGAAATGGTAAGGATTCGTCCCCAGATCACAAAGTTCCTTATTTTTTTTGGATACATGAAGGAGGGAGAAATAGCCGTTTAGAAGAGTGATATCGTCTCCTGAGCCGAAATTGGGAACCATGAAATTATTGATTATCATATCATAATAATTGTTGTCCAGTATTTTCCCCATAAACTGTTCTCCTTTTTTCCGTTTCTCCAGGCATATGTTATATCTTATGCACGAGTATTTCCATTATGAGTGGTCTCTTTTTAACACAACTCATAATAAGGACCTTTTTGCATAAGATATATCATATGTACCGCAAGTGATAGACAGGGAGGCCTGCTTATGCAAAAAATACTGGATGAAAATTATTATGATTTAATTATCAGCAACGTGATGAGATCTACTTATGATACAGGAGATAATATTACCTATATGAATTTAAGACATTCGCTGGCTCACATCCCCGTTCCCAGTAACCCTCCGGATCCCTGTGATTTAGGAACCTATCCTTATAATGCATTTCCCTCAGTGCTGACACTTAGTTCTACGGTCAGTCTTGAAAAATCAGGAATTGGAACGGTTCAGAGAAATCCATATCTTGCGCTGTTTGGAAGAGGTGTTTTAGTAGCGGTCATTGATACGGGAATTGATTATCAGCATCAGGCATTCCGATACAACGATGGAACAACCCGTATTCTCTCTTTATGGGACCAGACAATTCAGACTGGGAATCCGCCGACTGGCTTTACATATGGGACGGAATATACCAGGGAGCACATTAACGTAGCTCTCCGGTCGGAAAATCCCTTATCCATTGTTCCTTCTGAAGATACCAATGGGCATGGCACTGCGATTGCCAGTGTTTTAGCGGGAAAACCAAATCCGGCCCAGTCGTTCAGCGGGGTCGTTCCGGAAGCGGAACTGGTGGTTGTAAAGCTGAAGCCTGCAAAGAATACGCTGAAACGGATTTTCTTCGTTCCTGAGAATGTTGAGTGCTATCAGGAATCTGATTTGATTATTGGAATCGGTTATGTAACGGAACTTGCTAAGAGACTGAACCGCCCCATTGTTGTCTGCATCGCCATGGGAACCAATCAGTCAAGTCACGATGGCCGGGGAGCAACCAGCTATATTACAAATTTTCTCGCCCAGCAGCCCCAGACCGGAATCATAATCTCGGCAGGAAATGAAGCAAATAAGCGTAGACACTATTATAATAATACAGTTGCTGATCCGTTTATAAATGAGTTTGAAATGAGGGTGGGAGAGAACGATAAGCTGTTTTCCTTAGAACTCTGGCCGTTTGCCCCTGCACGGCTCTCAGTTGAAATTACGGTGCCCAACAGAGAAACAACCGGACAGGTATTTCCGGCCCTTGGTGAATGCAGAAGATTTTCTTTTGTTTTAAATGAAAGTGTTATATGGATTAATAATTATATTTTCGAAGAGGAGACAGGAGACCAGCTGATTCTCATACGCTTTCAGAATCCGATTCCAGGCATCTGGACCATAAAAGTGCAGAATCTGGAAAAGGAAGCATTTGCTTTTCATGGTTGGCTGCCTTCTGGTGATTTGATCAGTGAAAATACTTTTTTCTTAAATTCCAATCCGGATACAACGATTACTGCTCCTGGTACATCTACCCACCCGCTGACAGTGACTGCATACAATGGGGAGAATGACAGCATATTACCGGAATCGGGCAGGGGATACACAAGAACCGGTTTTATAAAACCGGATATTGCAGCACCAGGATATCAGCTTACCTGTGCAGTTCCGGGAAACCAGTATGGATCTGTAACCGGCTGCGGATGTGCGGCAGCACAGGCGGCTGGAATTGAGGCCATGGTTTTTGAATGGGCGGTGCCGAGAGGTAATTATACAACCATAACAGGCAATGATGTGAACCGGCTTCTCATAAGAGGAGCAAGGCGCAGTCCGACCAATACATATCCCAATAACGTATGGGGATACGGCCAAATTGAAATAAATACTCTTTTTGAGCGGCTCACCAATATTTAATTTCAGGACATACCATTGTCCCAGAGTTGGGGATGTTGAATTTTATGGAAATAATGGTTGAGGTCAGAGGTTTGTTCCTGTATAATCGATACGACAGAGAAAACCTTATTTCAGGGATAAAAAACTGCAAAAGGAAAGGAATGGAGAGACGGTATGGAGCATGAGGAAGAGATCGGGCTGGAATCCTTAAACGGTCTGGTGACAAGTGAACTGAAGTGGTATGTATTTGACCTGATTACGGAAGGATTAAAGCTGGATAAAATAGATGAAAGTATATATAGCGTGGAGAAAGAAGACAAAGAAAAAACCAGCTTTTTCATAAAGGAAGGAACTGTTTTGGTTTCTGGAAAAGGCGGCGGGGACTTAAAGGTTTATGAAAATTTATACCTTGCAGTCTGTGACTTTTACAATCGGGTATATGAGGATGAGAAAAAGGCAGAAGAAGCCATTTCCCATTTTCTTACAAGGACGCTTGATCTGCCGGTTATCATGAAAAAACCCAGCAGATCCATGCTGGTGGAGCAGATATCAGAATGTGAGGAACGGATTGCGGATATGGATGAGCAGCTAAAAAAAGAGGACGTCAAATCTCTCAGGGCAAAGCGCAGACTGGATGTGATATACCTGGAAGGGCTGAAGGCAAAGCTGGCCGGACTTCATTAAAATAAAAATAATTTATGTGAATAAAAACAATTGAATGGGTGATAATAGAATTATACCAAAGATAAGTGAATACTTATCCTCCCCTTTTTAATACCCCATGTGCGGCAAAGGCGTCGCATGTGGGGTATTTTTTATGTAGAAAGGAAAGCTGCTTGAAAAAAAGGATGAGAACTGATATACTCTGATTTAAAACGCCAGTTACCGTGCATGGCACGTTTGAAAGGTTAAATAGAATGAATGAAAAGAAATATAACAGGCTGAGCTGGTTCTGGGATTCCCTGTCTCTCAAGAAAAAAGTGAATTATATTACAGCCAGCGGAGCTGCTGTGATCATACTGTCGATCATCGCTAATTTTATGGTAGCGGGGTTTGGAATGAGAGGATTCAGTTCTGTTTTAAGAAATAACTCACAGAGTCTGGCATTCTGGTCTGCCATGGAGAATGAAAAGAATGCATTTGCTTCTTATATAAAAGATGATACAGAAGACAGCCGTGAAGTGTATGAAAAGGCCTGCAGGCATACAAAGAAAGCGGTAGATCAGCTGCCTTATGATTATAAGAAAACAGGCCGGTACCAATATGCGAAGGTGTGGTCGATCCGGAATATGTATGAAAATTATGCTGTTTACCGGGAAGAATTTCTTAAGCTTACGAAACAGGATCCGGATTATACGGAAAAGCTTTATACTATTTACAGATTGCAGGGCTATCTGACGGCTCATGCCGGACAGCTGGAGCAGATGACTGTAAAGCAGGGCAATGAAAGCTATGAAAGAAACCGCTATTTACTGGTGATCGTTCCGGCCGCGAGCCTGATATGGGGGGGTGCTTCCCTGCTGTTTGTTAAGCTTTTAAACCGGTCGATTAACCGCAGCATTATACGCCCAGTGGTGGAACTTGCCGAAGATTCGGCCCGGATCGGGAAAAATGATTTCTCCGGCGAAGATGTGAAGAAAGAAGGGGATGATGAAATCGCCAGACTGGTACGGGCTTTTTCTGCCATGAAGTCTTCAACCCGGGGTTATATCAGTGCTTTGACGGAAAAGCATGAGATGGAAAAGCAGTTAGATGAGGTTCGCCTGCAGATGCTTAAGAATCAGATTAATCCCCATTTTCTTTTTAATACCTTAAATATGATTTCCAGCATGGCGCAGATTGAGGATGCGTCAGTTACTGAAAGAATGATCTCTGCGCTCAGCAGTCTGTTCCGCTATAATTTAAAATCCACAGATTCGGTCATGCCGCTGGAGAGGGAATTAAAGGTTGTTCAGGATTATATGTATTTACAGCAAATGCGTTTCGGGCAGCGATTCCAGTATATTACTGACTGCAGCCCACAGACGCTTGATATACTTATTCCTTCCTTTTCTTTGCAGCCTCTGGTTGAAAATGCAGTCATCCATGGGCTCTCTAAAAGAAGCAGGGGAGGTAAGATTCTTATCCGTTCCTGGTTAAAGGAAGGAAAACTGGTGATTTCAGTGGCTGATACAGGGGAAGGAATTGACAGTGAAACACTGGAGGAAATCCGGTGCTCTTTAAGAGACGGGGAGGAAAAAAAGACAGGAATCGGTGTTGGAAATATTTACCGGAGAGTCCATGGTATGTATAGAGATGGGGAAGTGTCCATATACAGCGCTCCTTTTAGAGGAACAGCGGTGCAGCTTTCCTTTACACCGGAGTATTGGAAGAATTCATAAGGAGGAAGACAGATGTATCATATTTTACTGGCAGATGATGAACAGATCGAACGAATGGCACTGGCCAGAAGGCTTACCAGGCATTTCGGTGACAGCATAAAAATCAGTGAAGCGGTGGACGGCGCAGATGCTCTGGCTGTATTTGAACGGGAAAAGTGTCAGATTGCCATATTGGATATTGCCATGCCGGAATTAGACGGTGTGGAGGCTGCTGAGCGGATCAGGAGCCTTAGCAGGGATTGTGTAATCATCTTTCTTACTGCTTATGATGAGTTTTCCTATGCAAAAAGGGCAATTGTTATACGGGCTCTGGATTATCTTCTGAAACCATGCGAAGAAGAAGAACTTCTTGCTGTTATGGAGGAGGCAATGCGCCTTGCGGACATTCAGGACAAGGGAAATGGAGGTGTGGCAGATGACGGTTTTAAGCTTCATGAACTGGACCTGGAACTTCATGAGCCGGCAGATGGAGATGCCAAGAGCGATGTGGCAGCCCGTATTCTGGAATTTATAAAAAATAATTATATGAAAGAAATTTCCATGCAGGATGCGGCCCGGCTGCTTCACTACTCCGATGCCTATTTCTGCAAGCTGTTTAAGCAGTGTTTTGACCAGAATTTCACTGCTTATTTAACGAAGGTCAGAATAAACGAAGCGAAAAAGCTGTTAATGAATAAAAATGCAAGTGTAAAGGATGTGAGTATACAGGTCGGATATTACGATTCCAATTATTTTGCAAAGGTATTCCGACGAATTACCGGACTGCTTCCTTCTGAGTTCAGGGATGGACAGAATGCACAAAAATAAGTAATTATATTTATGCAAATCAGCGAAAACTCCAGGAAGGATGTTAAAATATTCTCCCTGGAAGACAATCCTCTACGGTACAAAAAAAAGCATCAGGTTATATAATTGAGAAAGCATTAAGGCAGGCATTGCCCCCTTGTTGATTCGCTCAATCATATAATCCGGGGCTTATTTTTTTGCCGTATTACATCTTGAAAACAGGTGGGAAGGAAGGAAATTGTATGAAGAAATTCTTAAAGAGACTGGCAGCAGGCATTCTGGCGGCTGCTTTGGCAGCAGGACTTAGCGGCTGTGGTATGGCAACTTCGGGCAAAAGGATCATCAGGATCTCACATGCTCAGGCAGAGACCCATCCGGAGCATTTAGGTCTTCTTGCATTTAAACAGTATGTGGAAGAGCGTCTGGGAGATAAGTATGAGGTACAGATATTTCCCAATGAGATTCTCGGCTCTGCACAGAAAGCCATAGAGCTCACGCAGACGGGAGCCATTGATTTTGTAGTTGCAGGAACCGCAAATTTAGAGACATTCGCTGATGTTTATGAGATTTTCAGTATGCCGTATTTGTTTGATTCAGAAGAGGTGTATCGCTCTGTCATGGAGGATACGGACTATATGCAGAATATTTATGCTTCCACAGATGAAGCAGGGTTCCGGGTTGTCACCTGGTACAATGCAGGAACCAGAAATTTTTACGCCAAGACACCGATCCGTACGCCGGATGATTTAAAGGGTAAGAAAATCCGTGTTCAGCAAAGTCCTGCCAGTGTGGCGATGGTAAACTCATTCGGTGCAGCAGCAGCCCCCATGGGATTCGGTGACGTATATACTGCGATTCAGCAGGGAGTAATTGACGGAGCAGAAAATAATGAACTGGCGCTTACCAATAACAAGCACGGTGAGGTGGCAAAATATTATTCTTATAACAAGCATCAGATGGTTCCGGACATGCTGGTGGGAAATTTGAAATTTTTAAACAGTTTAAGTCCTGAAGAATATGAGGTTTTTGAAGAGGCAGCAAGGCGTTCCACAGAAGTGGAGCTTACTGAATGGGATAAAAGCATAAAAGAAGCAAGAGAGAAGGCTAAAACAGATATGGGTGTGGAGTTCATAGATGTTGATGTGGAAGCTTTTAAAGAAAAGGTACTTCCCCTTCATGAAAAAATGCTGAACGAAAATCCCAAGATCAGAGATATATACCAGCATATTCAGGATGAAAATGAAAAAATAAAAGGAGGACAATAGTATGTCAGTGATGCATCAGATAAAAGACTGGATTATGAAGGTTCTTGGAGCAGTCATTATATTCCTGTTTGCAGCCATGACTGTAATTGGAACCTATCAGATCATTACCAGATATTTTTTCAACAGACCAAGTACTATTTCAGAAGAACTGCTGACTTATTCCTTCACCTGGATGTCTTTGTTTGCATCTGCCTACGTATTTGGAAAAAGAGATCATATGAGAATCGGCTTTCTGGCTGATAAAATAACCGGTACTGCAAAAAGATATTTAGAATTTGCCATTGAAATGCTGGCATTTGCATTTGCCGGTGTGGTTATGGTGTATGGAGGCAGTTCCATAACAAAACTTACAATGATGCAGACAACAGCATCTTTACAGATTCCCATGGGATATGTGTATGCGGCGGTTCCGGTTACAGGCGTGCTCATCATGTTGTTCTGCCTGGTGAATGCGGCAGATATGCTGCATTCAGATTTCAGTGTAAAGGAGGAGGAAGTTAAATGAGTATTTCCATATTCTGCGGACTGATCATATTGGTGGTTCTGGTAATTCTGCTTCTGCTGGGAGTGCCGGTGGCGGTTGCACTTGCCGTTTCATCCATATGTGCCATTCTGCCTATTTTAAACACGGGAGCAGCGGTGTTAACAGGAGCACAGAGAATTTTCTCCGGTATTTCCATATTCAGTCTTCTGGCTATTCCCTTTTTTATTCTTGCTGGCAATATTATGAACAAAGGAGGCATTGCAATCCGCCTCATTAATTTTGCAAAGCTGTTTACCGGAAGAATACCAGGTTCCCTTGCCCATACAAACGCAGTGGCAAACATGCTGTTTGGTGCAATTTCAGGATCGGGAACTGCGGCTGCTTCCGCTATGGGAGCGATTATCGGACCCATTGAAGAAGAGGAAGGCTATGACAGAGATTTTTCTGCAGCTGCAAACATCGCGACTGCTCCAACCGGGCTTTTAATACCGCCCAGCAACGTCATGATCACGTTCTCCCTTGTGAGCGGAGGAACTTCTGTTGCGGCTCTTTTTATGGCTGGCTATATACCTGGTATACTATGGGGTCTGGCCTGTATGGTTGTTATTTATTTTCTGGCTAAGAAAAAAGGATATCAAAGCACAAAACGTTTTACAGCGAAGGAAAAAATCCGTGTGTGTCTTCAGGCGATTCCCTGTCTCCTTATGATTGTAATTGTAATTGGCGGTATTATCGCAGGTGTCTTTACAGCTACGGAGGGCAGTGTGGTATCTGTAGTTTACAGCCTGATTCTGTCATTGTTTTTCTATAAATCGTTAAAGCTTTCAGAACTGCCTAAACTGTTTTTGGAAAGTGCCCAGATGACGGGAATCATTATCTTTTTAATCGGTGTTTCCAGCATCATGAGCTGGGTTATGGCATTTACAGGAATACCTGGTGCAGTTTCTGATGCAATGCTTGGAGTCAGCAGCAATCGTTATGTTATATTGTTCATCATAAATATTCTTCTCCTTCTGGTTGGAACATTTATGGATATGACACCGGCCTGTCTGATCTTTACTCCCATCTTTCTGCCTGTATGCCAGGCGCTGGGAATGAATACCATACATTTCGGAATCATGATGATCTTTAACTTATGTATCGGAACCATAACTCCTCCAGTGGGAACAACCCTGTTTGTGGGAGTGAAAGTAGGACAGACAAAGATTGAAAATGTGATAAAGACGCTGCTGCTTTATTTTGCCGCAATTTTTGTAGTACTTCTCCTGGTATCGTATATACCCGCATTGTCCTTATGGCTTCCGGGGCTTCTTGGATATGTATAAGAATCTGCAAATAAACTGCCTCCTGTTCCTTCTGCCCGAAGGAGGGGGCAGTTTACATTTTTCTTAAAAGCTGCATTGCAAAATTTATCAATATGTTATATACTGTTTGATGGAGTATTACAAGAAAGAACAGACAAAAGGATGGTTTTAATCATGACTATTTTAGAAAATTGGAGAAATTTAGCATACGGTGACGGTCTGGATGATAAAGGAAAAGAAGAATTATGGACCGGATATTTTAAGGTTGAAAAAGGCATTTATGAACATATTCTGTCGAAGCCGGAAGAAGTGGTGGAAGGAACCGTTGAAGAGCTGGCTAAGAGATATGGCATAGACGTGCAGACTATGACCGGATTTTTAGATGGAATCAATGAAAGCTTAAAGGGCTACGAAAACCCCATTGAAACAATGGATGAGAATACCGTAGTTAAAATCGAAATCGACCCGGAAAAGCTTTATTATAATATGGTAGAAGCAAAGGCTGAATGGCTTTACAGCCTTCCGCAGTGGGATCAGATTCTGACAGAAGAAAAGAAGAAGGAACTCTATAAGACTCAGAAGGCTTCCGGAACGATTGTTAAGGGTGCAAAGATTGGAAGAAATGATCCATGTCCATGCGGCAGCGGCAAGAAATACAAAAAATGCTGCGGACAGAACCTGTAATCGTAACAGTTGCTGCTTTTGCAGTAAGGCAATGAGACAGGAAAGCAGGTACCTCTTTGAGGTTACCTGCTTTGTTTTTCACTTCAGGAAAAAGGCATTTAAAAGAAAGGAAATCATAAGTGGAAGCGTACACAAATTTTGCGGAAGTTTACGATCTGTTTATGGACAATATTCCATACGAAGACTGGTGCAGTTATGTGACCGGTCTTTTAAAGGAGTATGGGGTTAAGGATGGTCTGGTTCTGGATCTGGGCTGCGGAACGGGAAGTCTTACAGAGCTTCTTGCAGATGCCGGATATGATATGATTGGAGTGGACAACTCCGAAGACATGCTTCAGATTGCCATGGATAAGAGAACAGAATCTGGTAAGGATATTCTTTATCTTATGCAGGACATGAGGGAGTTTGAACTATATGGTACTGTGAAGGCGGTTTTAAGTATCTGCGACTGTATCAACTATATTCTGGAATACAAAGATCTGGTAGAGGTTTTCCGTCTGGTGAATAATTATCTTGATCCCGGCGGTGTATTTATCTTTGACTTAAATACTGTTTATAAGTATGAAAAGGTAATGGGTGATACTACCATTGCAGAGGACAGGGAAGAATGCAGTTTCATCTGGGATAATTATTTTGATGGGGATACTAAGATCAATGAATACGATCTTTCGCTGTTTATCCGGGAGGAGGGGGATCTTTACCGGAAATATACGGAGACTCATTACCAGAGAGCTTATACCATCGATGAAATCAGGGAAGCTTTAAAGGAAGCCGGACTGGAGTTTTTAGAGGCATACGATGCTTTTACCAGAAATCCGGTGAAGGATACCAGTGAACGAATCTATCTGATTGCGAGAGAGCATGGAAAGGAGCAGAAAAATGGCTGATTATATTGTAAGAGCGACAGCAGGAGATCATCAGATCCGGGCTTTCGCTGCGACTACCAGAGATTTGGTGGAGCATGCAAGACAGGCTCATAATACAAGTCCCGTAGCAACTGCCGCGTTAGGCAGACTGTTAACAGCAGGCGGTATGATGGGAATCATGATGAAGGGTGAAGAGGATTTACTGACTATAAAGATCCAGGGCAGCGGTCCCATAGAAGGTCTGACAGTAACTGCGGACTCCAAGGGAAATGTAAAAGGATATGCGTATAATCCAGGCGTTATGCTGCCTCCCAATGAGTTTGGTAAGCTTGATGTGGGCGGAGCCGTTGGAGAAGGCGTTCTAAGTGTGATCCAGGACATTGGTTTAAGAGAGCCGTATGTGGGGCAGACAATTCTGGTTGGAGGAGAGATAGCGGAAGATCTTACCTATTATTATGCCAATTCAGAACAGACTCCGTCTTCTGTAGCACTGGGAGTTCTGATGAACAAAGACAATACGGTGAAACAGGCAGGAGGCTTTATCATTCAGCTTCTCCCGGGAGCATCGGAAGAGATGATTGAACTGCTGGAAAAAAGACTGGGTGAGATTCATTCGGTCACTTCTCTTCTTGAAGAGGGGAAAACTCCGGAGATGATACTGACTTATATCCTGGGCGGACTTGGACTTGATATAATGGAACAGACTCCTGTTAAATTTACCTGTAACTGTGATAAAGCCAGAGTAGAAAAGGCGCTTGTCAGCATCGGCAGGAAAGAACTGGAAGAGATGATTGAGGAAGGAAAGAGCATAGAAGTAAACTGTCATTTCTGTAACACAAATTATGAATTCACAGTGGAAGACCTAAAAGATCTATATGAGAAAGCACAGTAACCAAAAGTACAGAAGCATCAAAAAGAGCCATCCTCAGGATGGCTCCAATCGTAATCATGTGAAACAATATAACTTCTTCCTATATTGAAAAAAGGTACACTGATGAGTCAATGATTATATTTTGATAACGTTTGTAGCCTGTGGACCCTTAGCTCCGTCTACAACATCGAACTCTACAGCAGCGCCTTCATCTAAAGACTTGAAACCATCCATGTTGAGACCTGAGTAGTGAACGAAAACATCGTTACCCTGTTCGTCGGAAATAAATCCGTAACCCTTTTGGTTGTTAAACCACTTAACTGTACCTTTCATTATGATACCTCCAAAACGACTAAAAATTGTACTGCTACAGGATATCTGTAACTTCCCTAAGAATAGCATAAAATGGGTAAGGTGTCAAACATTTTCCGCTATAAAAAACAAGAATTCTCTTAAAAAAATGAAACCGAAAAATATGTGGTAAAATCATTGGTAAATATGATAAAATGGGTGAAGATTTTACGTTGGGACAGGAAGGGCATAATATGAAATTTAAGAATTTTTGGGGACATTTTTGTACCATTAACATACACAAAATCCGGGTCATGAAAAACTGCTTCCGGGTAGGCTTAATAAAGCAGGGGCTGCTCCATGATCTTTCCAAATACAGTCCGGAGGAGTTCATACCCGGTGTTTTATATTATCAGGGTAACAGAAGTCCCAATGCGGCGGAAATAGAAGAAAAAGGATTTTCCAGGGCATGGCTTCATCACAAAGGACGGAACAAGCATCACTGTGAATACTGGATTGATTTTTCCATGGATACCTCAAAAGGGCTGATTGGTTATAAAATGCCGCTCAAATACTTAGCAGAGATGGTTATGGACCGGATCGCTGCTTCCAAAACCTATAAGGGCAAAGAATATACGGATGCATCTCCCTGGGAATATTACGTACAGGGAAAAGCCTATATGATTGTTGCACCTGAGACGGAAAAACTTTTAGAAGAGCTCCTTTTGATGTTAAAGGATGAGGGAGAGGAAAAAACCTTTTCCTATATCAGAGAGCTGTTAAAAAAAGGGGATTATTAAAAGAATTATGGAATTTTTAATCAGCAGGACAAGGCGCTCTTATGAATTCAATATGGTGAAAAGCCATTGGCACCCTTACTACGAACTGTTCTATCTGGTGTCCGGGCACTGTAAAATATTTATCAATCACACCTTATACTATTTAGAACCTGGTGACATGATATTCATCTCTCCTGGTGAAATCCACCGGACAACCTATCATTCCAGTCCGGTCAATGAGAGGATTACTTTAAGCTTTGATACGGAATACTTAAAAGACATGATACAAAGCTGCGGCAGCCGTCTGACGGACGCTTTATTTCAAAATTCCAGGATTTCCATACCTGCAGGGAGCAGGTCCTATGCAGAAGAACTGATTCAGAAAATGGTATATGAAGGCGCCGGTCAGGATGGATATTCGTCTGTGATGAAGAGGAACTATCTATATGAACTTCTGATTTTCCTTTCCAGATGCCGGGAAGCAAAGTCAGATGCCGGGAAGATGGAGGTGGCGGAAAAGGCCATAGAAGAAGCGGCGGAATATATCTACCATAATTATGGAGCACCGATTACTCTGGGTGAGGTCGCAGAAAGGATCCATATGAGTCCTGCTTATTTTTCAAGAAAATTCAAAGCGGTTACAGGATTTGGGTTTAAGGAATATTTAACCAATATCCGAATCAGGGAAGCGGCCTCCCTATTGCTGAATACTGGAAAATCCGTGACCGATATCGCGGTGGAATGCGGGTTCGGGGACGGGAATTACTTTGGAGATGCCTTTAAAAAGATAAAAGGCGTATCTCCAAGAGACTTCCGGAAAATGCAGGGTATTTTATGAGCGGATTTAAGAGGAAGAAAGATGGTCAAAAAGATGCCGGATATAGCCCTGCAGCTTTTCCTGATCGTTAAAGAAATCCGGATCGTAGGTAAAATAGGTGATTTTATCTTTCCATTGATTTTGAAGAGCGGGCGTCCATAACGGGGAGAACTGAGGCAGATAACATCCGGTCTGCCGGATATAGCAGTTTTTTGCAGTGGCTTTCACTCTTGCTTCTTTGTCCACATATTCGGCTACACTTTTATGTATGGCTCTGTCTTCATAAATGAGATAATAATAATTTTTATAATCAGGATAAAAGTATTTCAGTTCTCCTTCATATAAATCGATGGTAAGGGTGAGCTCTTTTCCCTCAGCCTCAGCGGTAACCATGGAATTGGCCTTTATAAATCCTACAGGAACAGCAAAGCCATTCCTAAGAGTCAGCTTAAGCAGATGCTGCTCCCGCCCGAATAAGTCCGGACAGCAGATAAGCGCCTGATCTGCCAGGGTAAAGCTGTGCTCCAGAAAATCCGGGTAGTTCAGTATGGGGAGGATTAACGGCATACCCTTTAAATCATCTTCATTATGAAGAATCAACAGATCAAAGAGATACTGGTCTTTAGAAATCAAGTAATCTTTATAAACTTCAATCAGCTCTCCGCCGGAGTAAAGATCCTTCCGTTCCACACCTAAGAATGCTTCGATGGCTTTCTGCTTCATGCTGGAAAGACTTAATAGATTCCGGTATGGGCGGATTTTTCTGTATATGTCAAGGCTTTCGGTATCAGAGAAATGATAGGTCAGCCTGTAGGCATGGCAGCGTTTTAAAAGATAGGGAATATCAAACCCATCTCCATTAAAATGAATTACCTTTTTAAAATTTTTAAGAAATTCGAAGAATGTAATAAGAAGCTCCTTTTCCGAATCCAGGGTGTCGGCAAACCATTGGATCAGATTCCAGATCCCGTTCCTGTAATAGACACAGCCAATTAAATAGAGTGTGGAGTATTCACCTGAAAATCCGGTTGTTTCAATATCGAAAAAAAGAAGCTCTTCCCGGTTCCCCAGACGGTCCAGGGGATAGGTTTCTTCAAATGCAATGTGTTTCTTAAGCGTTATCATCTGCGGTTTCGTCCTTTCTTTTCGTTTATTATTATATCCAAAGCGCTCTGGTTCGTCAACGGAGTACAGAATATTTGTTCGATCAATTGCTTGCATATCAACTGGCAGTATGCTATGATTAAGGTCAAAGCAATGGCTATACTAAAGTATTTGCAAGGCATAAAAGGAGAACTGCAAAGTGATTTCTTTCGTAAAAGGACCGGTCGCCGAGATGGCAGAAGATTCAGTTGTAATTGAGTGCGGAAACGTGGGGTACGAAATTTTTATTCCCCTGTCTGTATTTGAGAAGCTTCCGGGTGTCGGCAGGGAAGTAAAGTTATATACATATTTTCAGGTGAGAGAGGATGCCATGTGTCTTTACGGCTTTTTAAGCCGTCAGGATTTAAAGATGTTTAAGCAGCTGATCAGTGTGAATGGAATCGGACCCAAAGGAGCGCTTGGGATCCTTTCTGCCATGGACCCGGATGATTTAAAAAGAGCGGTTATTTCAGGGGACGCGAAGACCATTTCCAAGGCCCCTGGTGTGGGTGCCAAAACTGCACAGAGAATCATTCTGGATTTAAAGGATAAGATTGATATGGCAGATATGATTCCTGCATCCTTTAAAGAGGCAGGGAATCTGATCCCAAAAGAGGATGGAGTCACAGGCGAGGCCATCGATGCGCTCACTGCACTTGGATATTCTCCTGCGGAAGCCGGACGTGCGGTTCGCCAGGTAGAGGTAACTGACACCATGTCTGTGGAGGATGTCTTAAAGGCTTCCTTAAAACACTTGGCATTTATATAGAAATTAACAGGGTATGGCAAAGATGGAGCGTAGAATAATAACCACAGAGTTAACAGAAGAAGATAAAAAGATTGAACCGAATTTAAGACCCAGAAGTCTGAATGAATATATCGGACAGGAGAAGATCCGGACCAATTTAAAGGTATATATTGAAGCGGCGAAAGCCAGGGGAGAATCCCTGGATCATGTATTGTTCTATGGTCCTCCAGGACTTGGAAAGACCACTCTTTCCGGTATTATTGCCAATGAGATGGGTGTGAACATGAAGGTTACATCTGGCCCTGCCATAGAAAAGCCAGGTGAGATGGCCGCTATATTAAACAATCTTCAGGAAGGCGATGTCCTGTTTGTTGATGAGATTCACCGTTTGAACAGGCAGGTGGAAGAAGTGCTCTATCCTGCCATGGAGGATTTTGCCATTGACATTATGCTGGGTAAGGAGTCTGCAGCCAGATCCATCCGGCTGGATCTTCCCAAGTTTACTCTGGTGGGAGCTACCACCAGAGCCGGACTTTTGACTGCACCTCTCCGGGATCGTTTCGGTGTGGTTCAGAAACTGGAATTTTATACGCCGGAAGAACTGAAGATCATTGTATCCCGTTCTGCAGAGGTTCTGGGAGTGGAAATCGAGGAAGAAGGAGCGGCAGAGATTGCCAAGCGTTCCAGAGGGACCCCCAGACTGGCGAACCGCCTCTTAAAAAGAGTCCGGGATTTTGCCCAGGTTAAGTACCATGGCGTTATAACGAGGGAAGTGGCTGATTTCGCTCTGGATATACTGGATGTGGATAAATTCGGACTGGACTACAACGACCGCGCCATTCTTACCACAGTAATTAAGAAATTTGCCGGAGGACCCGTAGGGCTTGATACGCTTGCGGCTGCTTTGGGCGAGGATGCAGGTACACTGGAAGATGTGTATGAACCCTATCTGTTGATGAACGGATTTTTGAACCGCACGTCCAGAGGACGGGTGGCAACGGAACGGGCTTATGGTCATCTTGGAATCCCCATGGAGCCTTAACTGCCTGAATTTTAGAACTTTCCTAACTGTGTAAAGTATGATATAGTAAAGAAAGAGCAAATGATAACAGGGAGAGAACAACATGAATTCCAAGCACTACACAGAAGTTTTGATAGATGGCAAGATTTATGCACTTGGCGGCAGTGAAGAAGAAGGTTATATACAGCGCCTTGCCAGTTACATCAATGAGATGATCATAACTTTAAAACGTCGGGAAGGATTCACAAAGCAGAGCGCTGAATACCAGAACGTTATGATAGAATTAAACATGGCGGATGATTATTTTAAAGCAAGAGAACAGATCGCCAGATTGGAACAGCAGAAGGCAGAGATGGAAAAGGAGACCTACAGTTTAAAGCATGAGCTGGTTGCAACTCAGATGAAACTGGAGGCGGTGAAGACAGAACTGGCAGGGATGAAGAATTCTTCCGGTTCAGACAGGAATGAATAAGGCAGGAGGGGGTGTCTCATGGATTGTCCGTGACCTCCTCCTTTTTATCAATCAGAATATTCGCAGAAAAAGATTTGGAGGCAGATGTGAAAAAAACAGTTGAAATCCTTGCTCCGGCAGGCTCGTTTGAAAGTATGAAGGCAGCAGTTGCCGCAGGAGCAGATGCAGTTTATATAGGGGGAAGCCGGTTCGGAGCAAGAGCCTTTGCGGAGAATCCCGGGGAGGACAAGCTGATAGAGGCAATTGATTATGTTCATCTTCATGGCAGAAAACTCTATTTAACTGTCAATACTCTTATGAAGGAACAGGAGATGAAGGAGCTGTCTGAATATCTTCTGCCTTACTATAAACAGGGATTAGACGCTGTAATTGTGCAGGATCTGGGAGTGCTTTCCTTTGTCAGGGAACAATTCCCGGACCTTCCTGTTCATGCCAGCACACAGATGACCATTACCGGAGTTTATGGAGCCGGGCTTTTAAAAGAGCTTGGTGCAGAACGGGTTGTGACTGCCAGGGAATTGTCTTTAAAAGAGATCCGGCAGATCAAAGATCAGGTTGATGTGGAAATTGAAAGTTTTGTACATGGAGCTCTTTGCTATTGCTATTCCGGTCAGTGCCTTTTCAGCAGCCTGATCGGGGGCCGGAGCGGAAACCGCGGAAGATGCGCCCAGACCTGCCGCCTTCCCTTTGATGTGAAAGACAGGGGAAAGATCCTTGGAAAAAAAGAGGAACGGTACTGTTTAAGCTTAAAGGATTTATGTACACTGGATATGATACCGGACATCATAGAAGCCGGAGTATACTCCATGAAGATCGAGGGCAGAATGAAGAGCCCCAGATATACGGCAGGAGTGGTAAGTATTTACCGCAAATATGCAGATCTTTATCTGGAAAAGGGCAGAGGCGGATATAAAGTAGAGGACGGGGATCGAAAAACACTCCTGGATTTGTTTGACAGAGGCGGACAGACAGACGGATATTATAAACATCATAACGGCAGGGATATGATTGTATGGAAAGAAAAGCCGTCATTCAGAGAAGGCAACAGTCAGTTATTTGAAATGCTGGACCGCGATTACGTCGAAAAGCAGTTAAAAGAGCCTGTTACAGGAAAAGTTATACTGACTGAAGGAGAGAGGGCTTCGCTCATCCTTCAGTTAAAGGAGCATTGTATTGTGACTGAAGGAGATCTGGTGATGACAGCCCAAAATCAGCCGATGTCAGAAGAAAAGGTATTAAAACAGTTAAATAAAACGGGTAACACTCCCTTTCTGTTTGAAAATCTGGAAGCGGAGATAAGTGGGAATATTTTTCTTCCTGTCCAGGCTCTTAATGATTTAAGACGAAGAGGTCTGGAAGCGCTGGAGGCAGAGATACTCCATAAATACAGACGGGAATACAAAAAAATGGATGCTGTCAGTGAACGGCCGGATATTTCAAATACCCGGGTATCCAGTCCCCTGAAACTGACTGCTTCCCTGGAAAAACCGGATTGCTTTGATGCTGTGGTTAATAATGCCGATGTGAAAAGAATTTATATAGATGCAGCCCATTTTGAACCGGAACGTTGGAATCAATATGTAAAGATGTGCCATGACAGGGGAAAAGAATGTTTCCTTACCATGCCCCATATTTTCCGCACCCAGGCGCAGCAGTTCTTTGACCGCCATCAGATCTCTCTGAAGGAAGCCGGATTTGACGGATGCTTAATCAGGTCCATGGAAGAGCCGGGATATTTAAAAAGGGCAGGCATTGAAGGAAATCTGATTTTTGATTTCGGAATGTACGGGATGAATAACAAAGCCCAGGAGATGCTTATGGAGCTTGGTGCACATGAGATTACCTGGCCGGTGGAATTAAACAGCCGGGAATTGGAAAAACTAAAGATTCCGGGAGAACTTTTAATCTATGGGCGTCTTCCTATGATGGTAACGGCTCAGTGTATCCATCAGGGGCTGGAACGGTGTGATAAGATACCCGTGGTATTAAATCTGAAAGACCGCATGGGAAAAGAATTTCCTGTAAAAAACCATTGTGCATTCTGTTACAATTCTATTTATAACTCAGCTCCCCTTTCTCTTTTGGGGCTAAGTGATTCCGTGGATTCCTTATCACCCGCTTCTTTAAGAATTCAGTTTACAACCGAGAGTCCCAAAGAGACAGAATCGATTTTACAGGTTTTTGCAGATGAGTTTCTCAATGGGAAAAAAGCAGGGGCACTTCTGACGGAATTTACAAGGGGACATTTTAAACGCGGTATAGAGTAGGTGATTTATGATTAATCTGATAATAGATGTATCCAGGTATTTAATGATACTGCTGGTGGCTTTATACACATATTTAAATTTCCGTTATTTTTCTTTTCAGGACGAAAAGAGAAAAAACAGCATATGCAGGCGTCAGAATATTTTTATGTTTCTGATCCATCTTCTGGCGTACGGGATTATCTGGCTGGAGACGGAGGATGAGCGGATGCTTGTTTTCTATGGGGCACAGGTTCTGTTCTTTTTGGGTTACCTGTTTTTGTATCGGCTGTTTTACAGGAACTTATCCAGGCTGCTGGTTAATAACATGTGCATGCTTTTATCGGTGGGCTTTATTATGCTTACCAGGCTGTCTTTTGACAAGGCACTAAAGCAGTTTGTGATTGTTGCAGTGGCGGCGGCAGTTACCTGTATCATACCCTTTGTGATTGACAGAGTATGGCAGCTGAGCAAAATCCCGTGGGTTTATGGACTTGGGGGCGTACTGCTTCTGGGGATTGTATGTGTTGCCGGAACCACAAGTTATGGAGCCCAGCTTTCCATAGGAATATCCGGATTTTCTTTTCAGCCGTCTGAGTTCGTTAAGATCAGCTATGTGTTTTTTATTGCGACCATGTTTTACCGGTCTGTCAGTTTTAAAACAATTCTTGCAGTCAGCGGTGTTTCGGCGCTTCATGTTCTGATACTTGTACTTTCAAAGGATTTAGGCAGTGCGCTTATTTTCTTTATTACCTATGTGTTTATGCTTTTTATAGCAACCGGCAGATGGCGGTACTTACTTGGAGGAATGACGGGAGGTATCCTTTCGTCTGTGCTTGCATTCCAGCTGTTTAATCATGTGAAGACACGTGTTGCAGCCTGGTTAAATCCATGGTCTGATATTGCCGGAAAAGGATATCAGATCAGTCAGTCCCTGTTTGCCATTGGAACAGGAGGCTGGTTTGGTATGGGACTTTACCGGGGTATGCCGAGGAAGATTCCGGTAGTGGAAAAAGACTTTATTTTTTCGGCGGTTTCAGAAGAGCTGGGAGGAATTTTTGCGCTCTGTGTTCTGCTGATATGCCTTGGCTGCTTTCTTCAGTTTATGATGGTGGCTGGCAGCATGCAGGCTGTGTTTTATAAACTTATCGCTTTTGGACTTGGTATGATCTATGCCATCCAGGTCTTTTTGACGGTAGGAGGAGTTACAAAATTTATTCCCTCTACCGGTGTTACGCTTCCCCTCGTCAGTTATGGGGGAAGCTCGGTGTTGAGCACTTTTATTATTTTTGGAATCATTCAGGGACTTTATATTCTCAAACGCAGCGAAGAGGAAGAGGACGAGTATGAAAGCTAATGCAAATCCAAAAGCAAATCACCAGATCTTAATTCTGACCTATGGAGTTGTTCTGCTTTTTATAGGTCTGGCGGTTTATTATGGATACTTTCTTCAGGTGAAGAGCGATAGTGTGATCAATAATTCCTATAATGCCAGGCTGGACAGCTTTGCTGACCGGGTAGTAAGGGGTGAAATCAGGAGCAGTAACGGCCAGATACTTGCACGGACTGATGTGGATGGGGAAGGGCATGAGACAAGGGTTTATCCGTATGATTCCATGTTTGCCCATGCGGTGGGATACTCGGTGAACGGAAAGACAGGACTGGAGGCCCAGTCTAATTTCTATCTGCTTACCAGCCATGTCAATATCGTTGAACAGGTGATTAACGAATTATATTCAAAGAAAAACCAGGGAGATAACGTGGTGACAACCCTGGATGTGGATCTTCAGAAAAAGGCATATGAAGCGCTTGGGAAAAGAAATGGGGCAGTTATTGTAATGGAACCTGATACAGGTAAGATCCTTGCCATGGTATCAAAGCCCGATTATAATCCCAATACCATTTTAAATGACTGGAACAGTCTGGTTGCGGAGGAGAATACATCAGGACAGCTTTTAAACCGTGCAACCCAGGGACTTTATCCGCCGGGTTCTACATTTAAGATTGTTACAGCATTGGAATACATCAGGGAGAATCCTGATAATTACAAGGATTATGTTTTTGACTGTGACGGGATTTATGAAAATGGGGATTACTCCATCAAATGCTATCATGAAACGGCCCATGGACACCAGAATTTCACACAGGCATTTGCCAACTCCTGCAATGGAGCCTTTTCAAGTCTTGGTCTTCTGATGGATTTAAACGGGTTAAGGAACACATCCCAGCAGCTGTTGTTCAATACAGATTTTTCCATGCCTTTTCCTTCCAACAGAAGTTCCTATACCATGGGACCAGGTGCAGATACATGGCAGATTCTTCAGACTGCTATTGGTCAGGGGCAGACCCAGATTACTCCTCTTCATAACGCCATGATTACTGCGGCCATTGCAAACGGAGGAACATTGATGAAGCCTTATCTCATTGACCATGTGGAGAATGCAGGAGGAGACGTAATTAAAAAATTTGTTCCACAGGCCTATGGAACTATCATGGCAGCGGAAGAATCAGCCACAATGACAGAACTGATGAGAGCAGTGGTCACTGAGGGGACAGGATCTGCCGTCCGGACAGATGCCTATACTGTGGCAGGAAAGACGGGATCAGCTGAATTTGATAAGAACAAAGAGACTCATGCATGGTTTGTGGGATTTGCTCCTGCAGAGCATCCCAAAATTGCAGTCAGCGTGATTGTGGAAGAGGGAGGAGCCGGAGGCAAGACCGCCGCACCCATTGCCAGGTCGCTTTTTGATTTATATTTTTCCAGATAAGGGAAGTTTTCCGCCCTCTCTTTCGGCGATTACACACTTGCATATCATAATAAAAAGAGGTATACTAGAGCCAGTCTGTGAGACACACCAAAACCGGGATCCGGATGGATTTACGGTTTCACTCTGGAGGAATTGCAATGATAGAAGCAACGAGTTGTGGCGGTGTGGTTATTTTTCGAGGTAAAATTCTGGTTTTATATAAGAATTACAAAAACAAGTATGAAGGTTGGGTTTTGCCAAAGGGAACAGTAGAAGCGGGTGAAGAGTATAAAGAGACGGCACTCCGGGAAGTTAAGGAAGAGACCGGGGTAAGTGCGTCCATTATCAAGTACATTGGTAAGAGTCAGTATTCTTTTAATACGCCTCAGGATATGGTGGAAAAGGATGTATACTGGTATCTCATGATGGCCGACAGCTATTACAGTAAACCACAGCGGGAAGAATATTTTATTGATTCAGGATATTATAAGTTCCATGAAGCGTATCATCTTCTGAAGTTTTCCAATGAAAAGCAGATACTGGAAAAAGCCTATAATGAATATCTGGATTTAAAGAAGAGCAACCTTTGGGGCAATAAAAAGTATTTCTGAAAGAAGTCAGAGCCAGTTTCCTGACTGTAAAAAGAGCCGGAAAAGCTTCTGCCAAAACTTTTCCGGCTCTTTTCTATGATTCAATGCAATCCTGCCGTTCATTAAAAAGTGGATTCCAGATCTTTAAACTTGGCAGTGAGCGTTTCCGGGTTAAGCTCAAAGATCAGTCCTTCCCGCTTCTCACTTTCCATGACACGTCCCAAATAGGAGCAATGGTTTACCATAGGATCTTCGTGGCGCTCTGAAATGACATCCAGATCTTCGACAGCGACGATTTCATCGACTACGATTCCCCACTGGATGCCATCTAAGATCAGAACCATCTCCTTATAAATCGTGGAACGGAATAAGTCCTTTGTCTGATCCAGAAGCTTTAATATGACTGGCATGGATTCACCCTTGACACGTTTTAAAACAGTCTGTAAGCATTCCGACTCCTGACAGTTTTCGCAGTCTTTCTTACAAGCTTCCGCTTCGGCAGCCGCCTTGTGAAGCTTCTCGTGAGGTTCTTCAATTTTTTTCAAATGGTTGATAACTGCTATGTTGTCAGTGGTGAAATTATCATACCATCTTCCAAAAGCGCACTGGTGGGAATCTCTGGCGAGATTAAAAGAACCGCCTTCTCTGATATACCTGTCCAATTCATTGACCCAGTTGATATGGTCCTGCTTTCTGGCGTCAATCATCTGTTCAAAGTCTTTGCATTCTTCGGAAACAGGCTTTAAACCAAACGTGATGCGTAAATCCATCATATTGATAACTTTGTCCCGGTGTTTAAACATTCCGGTGACATTAGCAGGTGCGGCAGGAATGGTGCTGTATTCCGGCAGCTGTAAAATTGTGGATATGTATTTGCTGTTTATGCAGTATAAAGAACCTGCAATTTTAAATATAATGTAGGGGCATTTAATCTCTTTTTCCATTCTCTTACGGTCCTTACTTTTTTTATTTGCTGTTAATGTTTATTATAAATCTTATTTCCCTATACTTCAACGGGTTTTTGGAAATTATATGTTAAAACTTGAGGAATGTACTATGAATAACTGGAAAATCAGGGTATAATGAGTAAGGATATCTGATTAGATAAGCTTGGAGGAGAGAATTATGCTAAAGTATTACAGCGGAGATATCTTTACTTCTGATGCAGACATTATCTGTCATCAGGTGAATTGTCAGGGAGTATTTGAACGTGGAATCGCAGGGCAGATTAAAAAGATGTTCCCTGAAGTAGAAAAGACATACCGGATTATCACGAAGCAGTGGCAGGAACAATCAGGCCAAATTACCTCCGGTTTATTGGGGAGGGTTTCGGCGCAGCCGGTTGAATTAAATGGCCGGTGGTTTCTTATTGCCAATCTTTATGGACAGGATAATTATGGAAAGAATGGGGTTTATACGGATTATAAAGCGCTTTCACAGGCTGTCAATGAGATCCGTGATTTTGTGGATGTCAGAGGCAGACTGGAGAAGGTGGCATTTCCGTATGGAATCGGATGCGGGAATGCAGGAGGAGACTGGGATAAGGTAGAAGAAATTTTGAACAGCTGCTTTTCGGATTATCAGGGCGAAGTTCAGATTTGGAAGAATGATTCTGAATAATCGGAACGGCATTACATCATAAAGTCAGCAAAATTTATCCGGGAGGAACAAATATGGCAAAAGTCAGCTCTTTAAGCCGCAGTATCACTGCTTTTTATGTGGAATGGAGTGCACTCAATCACTACTTATCATCTTATGAATGTGATAGAAATGGTCTGCCCTATGTTGGATTTTCAGACCCCCGCGTTCAAAAGCTTTGGAAGGGGTTGTCTGCTCAGGAACGGAAAGAAATCATGAAGCGGCTGGGCGCAAAGAATGAAATAGATTTGCAGAATTATTTTACTTAATTCCGTCACGTACGGGAAAGAATGGAGTTATATAGATGTCAGAGAATAAATTTGTGGTTGTAGATGGCTCCTCCATGCTGTCAACCTGTTATTATGCAGTTTTGCCGAGAGAAATCATGTTTGCTAAGACAGAAGAGGAAAAACTGAAACATTATGATAAGATTCTTCATTCCAAAGACGGAACGTACACCAATGCCATTTTTGGTATGCTGAAGATGGTAGTTTCGCTTATGAAGAAACAGCAGCCGGACTATATCGCTTTTGTTTTTGATAAAACACGAGACACCTTCCGCAGAGAACTGTATTCCCAGTATAAGGGGACGAGAGGATCAACACCTGAGCCGTTAAAGGATCAGTTTGTATTAATGGAACGCATTCTTGAGGAAGCAGGATTTCAGGTGCTTTACAGTGATCAGTATGAGGCGGATGACTATGCAGGAAGTCTGGTAATGAAATTCAGAGAGCAGATTCCCATGGTTGTTCTGACTAAGGACCATGATTATCTTCAGCTGGTCAGCGATGAATACAATGTGCGTGCATGGATGGTTCAGTCCCGCCAGGAGAAGGCGGACGAGCTTTATAAAAAATATTATTCTTTTTACGGTATGGGAAAAGATGAGATTAATCTTCCGGAAAAAGTATTTGAATATACTTCTGATACAGTTTTGCGTGAGGAAGGTGTGAAGCCGGAGCAGATACCGGATTTAAAAGGAATTCAGGGCGATGCTTCTGATAATATCCCGGGAGTGAAGGGTGTCAGCAGTGCAGCGCCCATACTTCTTAGAGAGTATGGAACCGTAGAACGCATTTATAACGCCATACATGAAGCAGAATCGGATAAAAAACGGCTAAAGGATCTTCAGGATTTCTGGAAGAATGATTTAGGGATATCAAGATCACCTTATAAATCTATGACGAAGACCAGTGAGGAAGAACTTTGCGGCGAAAAGGCCGCTGTATTGTCTAAAATTCTTGCTACCATGAAAACGGATATAGCCATTGATTTTCAATTAGAGGATTTTTCCGTATCATCTTACAGAGAAGATAAGATCAGGGAATGGCTGATCAGTCTTGATATAAAAGAGGCTTCCATTTTTGGTACCGGAAAGTAAATTCTTTGCGGTATTATTTAAGTGGGTTTGGAGACAATCATACAGAATGTCCCGATTTTTTGTAAAGGAGAAATTATCATGAACAAAACATATGAAACCTTATCCTCCATATTGGAAAAGACAATGGCTCTGCAGACTGCTCTTGTACTTTTTGAGTGGGATAATGAGACACTGGCTCCCGAAGAATCAGGATCCTACACAGCCAGAGTGATTGGTACTCTTTCAGAGGAGTATTACGGATTTATGACAGGCGATGAAATGGGAGATGCCATAACAGCATGTGAAAAAGTATCTGATTTATCAGAGACCGAGCAGGCTGTACTTAAGGGAGCAAAGGAAGCCAGAGAAGAACTGATCTGCATACCGAAAGCGGAATACAGGGAGAATGCCCAGCTGATAGCGGAAGCTGCAAGAGTCTGGGTTAAGGCAAAGAAGAATGAGGATTACGATTCCTTTCTGCCAACATTAGAAAAGGTAATTAATTTTAAAAAGAAATTTGCTTCCTATCGGAAGAAGGAGGGGCAGAAGCTTTACGACGTCCTTCTTGCTGAATATGAAAAAGGTTTTGAGACAGAACTTTTAGACGAGTTTTTTGGCAGGCTGAAGGAAGAGATCATCCCTCTTTTAAAGGAAATTAAAGAGCATGGAAAAGAAATTGACGATTCGATTCTTACCGGCGGTTATCCCAGAGAAAAGCAGGAAGAGATGGCACGGTTCCTCGCAGAGTATATAGGATTTGATTTTAAAAAGGGAGTGCTGTCAGAGAGTGCGCATCCCTTTACAACCAATCTGCACAACCATGATGTCCGCATCACAACCAGCTACCACGATAAGATGGACAGTTCCATGTTTTCTGTTATACATGAGGGAGGTCATGGACTTTATGAATTAGGTATTACAGATGAGATTACCCAGACGCCGGTGGGGCAGGGGACCTCTATGGGAATGCATGAGTCCCAGTCCAGATTTTATGAAAATATAATTGGCCGTAATCCGAATTTCTGGATTCCTCTCTATGATAAATTGAAGGAGCTTTATCCTGACCGGTTGAACTCTGTGCCCCTGGAGCAGTTTGTTGAGGCTATAAACAAAGTTGATCCCGGCTTTATCCGTACAGAAGCAGATGAGCTTACTTACAGCCTCCATATCCTGATCCGCTATGAGCTGGAGAAGATGATTATGGAAGAAGACGTGGACTTAAAGAAACTTCCGGAAATATGGGCTGATAAATACGAGGAATATTTAGGCATACGTCCGGAACATGTTTCGGAAGGCATTTTGCAGGATATTCACTGGTCCCAGGGGTTATTCGGGTATTTTCCATCCTATGCACTTGGGAATGCATTCGGAGCCCAGCTGTATTTTCATATGAAAAAAGAAATGGACTTTGATCAGCTCCTAAGAGATGGAAAGCTTGATGTTATTAAAGAGTATCTGCGGATTCATATCCACCAGTACGGAAAGATGAAGACAAGCCGTGAGATCCTAAAGGCTGCTACAGGAGAGGACTTCACTCCGGAATATTTCATCGATTACCTGAAAGATAAGTACCGCAGGATCTATGGTTTATCATAATAATACATGCATGCAGATAAAATGTAATCAGGATACATGCGTAGTATCAGAAGCGTATGAGAAAAGAGGTTGATTATGGAAAATATCAAAAAAAGTGCTCAGGAACTCATTGGCAATACTCCATTGCTGGAACTTACCAATTATGAAAGAAAGCACGGGCTTAAAGCAGCGGTAATTGCAAAGCTGGAATATTTTAACCCGGCGGGCAGTGTGAAAGACAGGGCAGCGTTAGCCATGATTGAGGATGGAGAAAAAAGCGGCAGAATAAAGCCGGGTGCTACCATCATTGAGCCTACTTCCGGTAATACCGGAATCGGGATTGCCAGCATTGCTGCCATGAAAGGTTATCGCGCAATTCTTACCATGCCGGAAACCATGAGCGTGGAAAGAAGGAATCTATTAAAAGCCTATGGAGCTGAAATTGTGCTTACTGAAGGAACAAAAGGGATGAGAGGTGCAATTGACAAAGCGGAAGAACTGCAAAAGGAAATAGAAGGTTCCGTCATCATGGGGCAGTTTGATAATCCAGCCAATCCAAGAATACACCGGGAAACAACAGGTCCTGAAATATGGGCTGATACAGATGGTAAGGTTGATGTATTTATTGCAGGGATTGGAACAGGAGGGACCATCACCGGAGTCGGAGAATTTTTAAAAAGTAAAAATCCAGACATCAAAATTATTGGAGTTGAACCGGCAGGATCTCCCATTTTATCAGGCGGAAAGCCGGGACCACATGGAATCCAGGGCATCGGAGCCGGGTTTGTTCCTGTAATATTAAACCAGGAGATATACGATGAAATCATACCTGTTGAGAATAATGATGCGTATGAAACAGGAAAAGAGATTGCCCAGACGGAAGGAATTCTTGTGGGAATATCCTCTGCTGCTGCAGTCTGGGCTGCAAAGGAGACAGCAAAACGACCGGAATTTAAAGGAAAAAGAATTGTAGTACTTCTTCCGGATACGGGAGACAGGTATTTATCAACGCCGCTATTTTCTTAAAATCATTGCTCTGATCCAGGAAAGCCAGGGATTCTTAAGGGAATCTCTGGCTTTCCTGGATCATGATCAGTCTTTCCGGTTTTCTGAATAATAGTAGTTGATTTCGGCTCCGAAAAACAGGATGGAGATACAGCAATACAGCCATAACATTAAAAGAACTATGGCAGTCAGGCTTCCGTACATGACAGAATAATTGCTGAAATTGCTGAAGTAGATAGAGAAGGCGAAGGAAAAGCCAATCCATCCCAGTGTGGAAAAGACGGCACCTGGCAGCTGCCTGCCAAATTGCTGCTTTTTCACAGGTACATAAGTATAGAGCATGGTAAAACATAAGGTCAGAATAAATAAAAGCATGGTGCGGAAACTGATGACATACCGGGTAATCTCACCCAGAATGGGAAAATGGTGGTTCATAAATGCCTGTATGGAACTTCCCAGTACGAGAAGCACAAGAGTCAGGAGGCAGATGATGATGAATACAACCGTATAGCAGGCACAAATCAGACGGGTCATTAAATAACCCCGCGTTTTCTCCTGGCCGAAAACCCGGTTTAATCCCCGTTCTATGCTCAGCATGCCTCTGGATGCAGACCAGATCGCGGCGATGGCAGTTACGGATAAAATTGCTGCAGGGGTCTTGGTATAAAGATCTTCAATGACGGTAACGATGATGCTGTTAATCTCTAAGGTGCTGGGGATTATTGTGACCAAAAGCTGCAGTAAGTTTGCTTTTGTAATAGAGGGGATAAACTGAATCATTGCCAATAACAGCATTATAAACGGAAAAGCAGCAATTATGGTAAAAAATGATGCCTGTGCTGCATAGACAGTCATTTCATCTTTGGTAAATTTGTCATAAATCTGCTTGCAGCGCAATAACAAACGAATCATAATGAACGCTTCCCTTCTTTTCTCGTATAAGCATATTAACATGGCGGAAAGAAAATATCAAGGGATTCCCTTTTGAGTAAAAAAAGAAAGAGAGGGTGGATCTATGGAGTTCATCCCGGCAAAAACAATTGTAACAAAAACAAAGACTTCCGACTGGTTTGGAATTGATTATAACATGAATATTTACAGGGGCTGCAGCCATGGGTGTATCTACTGTGACAGCCGTTCAGACTGTTACGGAATAGACCAGTTTGATACGGTACGTGTCAAGGAGGATGCACTGCGGATTATTCGGGATGACTTAAGGCGAAAGGTGAAAACCGGGGTGGTAGGCACCGGAGCAATGAGTGATCCCTACAATCCTTTAGAAAAAGAACTGAAGCTTACCAGACACGCCCTGGAATTAATTGATGCTTTTGGTTTCGGTGCAGCGATTGCCACAAAAAGCAGCCTGCTCCACCGGGACATGGATATACTGAAGAGTATATCAGACCATTCTCCTGTACTGTTAAAGGTCACCGTCACAACAACTGACGATGACCTGGCAGCTAAAATTGAACCCAGAGTTTCTAAACCTTCTGACAGGCTGTCTCTTATTGCGGCGTTAAAGGATCAGGGGTTGTTTGCAGGAATTCTTCTGATGCCTGTACTCCCCTTTCTGGAGGATCATGAGGAGAATATACGGTCAGTCATAAATGCAGCAAAAGAGGCCGGCGCTGACTTTATCTATCCGGCTTTTGGTGTCACGCTGCGGAATAACCAGAGAGAATGGTACTATGACCGCTTAAGAGAGCTTTTCCCAGGAGAAAACCTTGCAGAGGAATATATGAAACGGTATGGCAATCATTATCAGTGCACAAGTCCAAAGGCGCGGAAATTATGGCAGGTATTTTCTGCTGAATGCGAACGTAACAGGATTCTTTATAAAATGCCGGATATTATCCACGCCTATAAGAAAAACTACCAGATAACCCAGTTGAGTCTTTTTGATTAAATCTGACCGGTCTGCTCACCAAAACTGTTTACAAATTCCCTGGCTATGTTTGAAACATAGCCATTTTTTTTATAGACAGCGGCTATTTGCGTGACTGTGTCAGGGGAATCAATTTCTTTAAATGTGAGGTCATCCTGTCCCATACTGCAGCAGATGGATTCCGGAACCAGAGCAATCCCCAGTCCTGCTTTCGCCCATTGAAGGCAGGTCCTTGCATCGTCATTCCTGCAGAATATATCCGGTTCTATACCGCTGTTTTGAAAGGCCAGAGATATAATCGAATCAAATCTGCGGTAATAGATCAGTGGTTTTCCTGCAAGTTCGGTAATGCTTACCTTGTGGTTTGAAAGATCCGGAAAAAATGAAGGGATCCCCACTGCCATAATCGGTTCTTTCTTACCATAGACACATTCCAGTCCTTCCGGGTTAAATGGTGTCCGGATGATGGAACACTCTACAAGTCCGTTTTTCATCTTCTCAAGAAGCTCATAGGTATTGCCTTCTGTCACCTCAAAACGAACGCCTGGGTGGGCTGATGTGAAAACTTTTAAGAAATCCACAAGAATTGTTCCGGATGAAGAGATGGTTCCCAGTTTCAGCACCCCTCTGGCAGATGAGGGAAAGTGCTTTAGATCTTCGGATACAGAATCCATCAGAGATAAGATGTCTTTTGCCTTAAAATATAAATAAGTGCCTGCTTCTGTAAGTTCTGTTTTTTTTGCTCCACGTTCAAAGAGCTTAACGCCCAGTTCTTCCTCCAGAAGCATAATCTGCTTGCTTAAAGGAGGCTGGGATATTCCCAGCTTTTTTGCAGCTGCTGTAAAGCTGCCGGTTTCTGAAATGACAGTAAAATAATAAAGCTGTTTTGAATTAATCGGATTCATCTGGCACATCCTCTATTCATAAGATTTTCATTTTGTACTTGTATTATTATATCAAAATGGTATAATAATACAAGGCATTATTCTGAAAAAGTATTGATTACGGAGGAAAAGAAATATGAAAAAGCTCCTTAAATATTTGAGTGAGTATAAGCGGGAAAGTATCCTGGGGCCTTTGTTTAAGCTTCTGGAGGCCAGCTTTGAACTTCTTGTGCCTCTGGTTATGGCCAGAGTCATTGACATTGGAATCAAAAACCACGATCTGACTTATATTCTGTCTATGGGCGGAATCCTGGTCCTTTTAGGGATGATAGGTCTTGCCTGCTCCATTACAGCCCAGTACTTTGCGGCAAAGGCTGCAGCAGGATTTGGAACTTCACTTAGAAATGATTTATTTTCCCATATTAACAGTCTGTCTTATCAGGAAATTGACACCGTTGGAACAGCTACCCTTATTACAAGAATGACCAGTGATGTGAATCAGGTTCAATCAGGGGTGAACTTGTTTTTGCGGTTGTTTCTCCGTTCGCCATTTGTAGTTTTCGGTGCAATGATCATGGCATTTACCATAGATGTTAAGGCTGCTCTTATATTTTTGGTTTCCATACCTGTACTGTCTGTTGTAGTATTCGGTATTATGATCTTTAGTATGCCTTTATATAAGAAAGTACAAAAGCAGCTGGACCGGGTTCTTCTGACTGCGAGAGAGAATTTAGGCGGAGTCCGTGTCATACGTGCCTTTAACCGCCAGAACGATGAAGTCCGCAGATTTGATGAAGAGAACGGCATGTTGGTAAAGTTCCAGGTTTTTGTGGGTAAGATATCTGCCCTGATGAATCCGCTTACTTATGTCATCATTAACCTTGCAATTATTGTTTTGATTAACACCGGTGCAAACCGGGTTGAAGAGGGCATTATCACCCAGGGACAGGTGGTGGCTCTTGTGAATTACATGTCACAGATCCTTGTAGAGCTTGTGAAACTCGCCAATTTAATTATCACCATATCCAAATCTCTGGCCTGTGCCAACCGGATCAGCTCCGTATTTTCCATGGAATCAGGAATAAAAGAGACAAGCCAGAATGATGTGAAAGAAGAAACGGATGCGCCTAAGGTGGAATTTGATAAAGTAAGTCTTTTTTATCAGGGAGCGAAGGCCGAATCACTGGCCGGAATTGGTTTTCAAGTCATGAAAGGCGAGACCATAGGAATTATAGGAGGAACCGGTTCAGGCAAAACCACACTGGTAAACTTAATCCCAAGATTTTATGACGTCTCCCAGGGAAGCGTGAAAGTGGGAGGGATCGATGTAAGAGATTATCCTTTAAACCAACTGAGAAAGATGGTAGGCATAGTTCCTCAGAGGGCAGTTCTTTTTAAAGGAAGTATCAGAGAAAATATGCAGTGGGGAAAAAGGGATGCCTCTGATGAAGAGATCTACCGCGCACTTACCATCGCCCAGGCAAAGGAATTTGTAGATGAGAAAGGCAAAGGGCTTGATTTTCTAATACAGGCAGGTGGAAAGAATTTATCCGGAGGACAGCGTCAGCGCCTTACCATTGCCAGAGCAATTGTAAAAGACCCCCAGATTCTTATTTTAGATGACAGCGCCTCTGCTTTGGACTTTGCCACAGATGCGCGGCTTCGCAGGGCTATTAAGGAAGAAACGAAAGATATGACAGTATTTCTGGTATCCCAGAGAGCTTCCACCATAAGAAATGCGGACCGCATCATCGTTTTGGATGACGGAAAGATGGCAGACTGCGGAAAACATGGAGATTTGATGGAATCCTGCGAGGTTTACCGGGAGATCTGCCTTTCTCAGCTTTCTGAAAAGGAGGTGCAGTAATATGAATATAAAAAAGCACAAGTCCACGATCAAACGGATTTTAAACAAGATTGCAAAGTATAAATGGAGTGTTATGGCTTCGCTTTTCTGTGCATTTTTAACCGTTGTTTTCACTTTATACGTTCCTATATTAATTGGACGGGCGATTGACTGTATTGTGGGTGCAGGTGAAGTAAACTTTAAAGCCATGGGTATAATCCTGACACAGATTGCAGTCGTTATTCTGATTACTGCAGCAGCACAGTGGGTTATGAGTCATATTAATAATCAGATCACCTACCGGGTGGTGAAGGATATCAGAACCCAGGCATTTAACAAGCTGGAAAGTCTTCCTTTAAAGTACATCGATTCTCATGCCCACGGTGATATAATCAGCAGAATTATTGCAGATATTGATCAGTTTTCCGATGGTCTGCTGATGGGATTTACCCAGCTTTTTACCGGAGTTTTGACGATTCTCGGAACATTGTTTTTTATGTTTTTCATTAATCCGGTCATTGCTGCCCTGGTTGTACTTGTTACTCCGCTATCCCTGTTTGCAGCCAGTTTTATAGCCAAAAGAACTTACAGCATGTTCCGGATGCAGTCCCAGACCAGAGGGGAAATGACTTCCCTCGTGGAGGAGATGCTGGGCAATCAGAAAGTAGTAAAAGCATTTGCCTATGAAGGCGAGGCACAGAAAAAATTTGAGGTCATCAATGAAGACCTTCGTGTATGGGGGTTAAAAGCAACCTTTTTCTCTTCCATCACAAATCCGGCAACGCGGTTTGTCAACAGTCTTGTTTATGCATGTGTAGGAATTGCAGGTGCATTTGCAGCAGTAAACGGTTTTTTGACAGTAGGGCAGCTGTCAAGCTTTTTGAGCTATGCCAATCAGTACACAAAGCCGTTTAATGAGATCTCTGGGGTGGTGACAGAACTTCAGAACGCACTGGCTTCCGCTGCCAGGGTATTTGAACTGATCGACGAAGAAACAGAGATACCAGATGACAGCGATGCGATTGTACTGGACCATGCGAAGGGGGAGGTTGTACTGGAACACGTTGATTTTTCCTATAATCCCAGTGTGCCTCTGATTGAAGATATGAATCTTTTTGCGGGGCAGGGAAAGAGAATCGCTATCGTAGGTCCTACAGGCTGTGGGAAAAGTACTGTGATTAACCTTCTTATGCGCTTTTATGATGTAAATGCCGGATCTATAAAGGTTGATGGAAACGATATACGCCGCATAACCAGAAAAAGCTTAAGAGCTGAGTATGGTATGGTGCTGCAGGAGACCTGGTTAAAGACAGGTACCATAAGGGAGAATATCGCATACGGAAAACCGGAAGCTTCAGAGGAAGAAATTATCACAGCTGCAAAGGAAGCGCATGCCCACAGTTTCATTTCCCGAATGCCTCAGGGATATGATACAGTTATATCAGAAGACGGAGGAAATTTATCTCAGGGCCAGAAGCAGCTTTTGTGCATTGCCAGAGTTATGCTGTGTCTGCCGCCGATTCTTATTCTTGATGAGGCGACTTCCTCCATTGATACAAGAACTGAACTAAAGATACAAAAAGCGTTTGCTAAAATGATGGAGGGGCGTACCAGTTTTATTGTTGCCCATCGTCTTTCTACTATCAAGGAGGCGGATGTCATACTTGTCATGAGGGATGGACATATCATTGAACAGGGGACTCATGAGGATCTCCTTTCTAAAAATGGCTTTTATGCTCAGCTTTATAACAGCCAGTTTGCGGTATAGACAGGCAGGCTGATTATGAATAAGGCACCGGGAAAATATGAATTTTGTATTTTTCTGGTACCTTTTCTTGTATTCTTGGCATATTTCTTATAAAATAGGGGAGAAAGTACGATATTTAATAAAAAGAAATTTTGTAAGAGGGGAAAGAGAATGTTTGAAATTGCTATTTGTGATGACAGTATGGGCGACAGAGAGCGTTTAACGGAACGGATCCAAAAGAATATGCCGGAAAGCGATAAATTCCGGATACATGAATACGACTCCGGAATCAGTCTTTTGTCAGCGATAAAAAATATCAGGTTTTCTATTATATTTCTTGATGTTCAGATGAATGAAATGAACGGAGAAGAAACAGCAGTCAGGATCCGCCAGCTGGATAATAATGTTATTCTGGTTTTTTATACGGGATTTGCGGAACCGTCACCCCGCAGTTTTGAGGTTCAGCCATATCGGTATATTATGAAGAATATGACTGATGAGGTAATGGACCGGTACATAAGGGATTCTCTTGATAAAATGATTGAATTGGGACAGGCACCGCTTCTTTCGGCAAATGTAAACCGGGAGCGGCTGTTTCTCAGGGCAGATGATATTGTTTACATTGAAAAATATAAGAAAAATACCAGAGTCCATATTTCCGAAAGTTCTATCCGGATTTATGGAATAAAAGATATCGATAGCAGTGAAGTCCCTGATATCCGGGTGCCGGATAAGTTGGAGACGATCTACGAACATCTGAAAAAGTATGGTTTCGGCTATCCTCATGACAGCTATATTATTAATTTTAAATATTTAGTCTATTGTACCAGTAAGATACTGAGGCTAAAAGATGTTGATACCATGTTTCAGATAACCAGAAGCAAGGCACAGGAGTTTCATATGCTGAAGGAAGAATTTATGTTATCAAAATATAAGGATGGCAATTGATATGGGAAATGATTTGTTTTCGATAAGCAGGCTTTTATTCTGCGGTGCAGATGTCTATATGATGTGTAGGTTTTTTGCTGCTATATATCCTTTCAAAACCTTTGGCAGGAAACGTTATATTATAAGTATAGTTATAACATTACTGATTTTTTTTGAAAATGCTATTGGCAGTATGAGCCTGAATTTCGTAACGGTACCTCTTTTTTGTTATATATATGCTCTGCTTTTGTTCAAGGTTTCCTTTACAAATGGCATAGCATATACGATTATTTATTTTGCTTTTGTGGGAGGCAAGGAAGTCCTTTTTGAACTTGTATATCGGTTCCTTTCTAACAATCTTCCTTTTTATATTCCGCCATGGTTTACAGCAGGGGGAATTTATTTCCTGATACTAGAATATATAGTAGGTTTTTTATTTTTACTTTATATTGAAAAGTATATTAAAAAAATTAATATTAGAAACAATAATGTATTTTCCTGGTATTTACTGATTGTCCCGATTCTGTCCCTGGCGATTTCAAGTAGTTTTTTATACATGGATTTTCCGAAACCGATTGTTTTACAAATTTTTATGTGTGGGGGAGCAGTATTGTTATATCTCTCCAATGCCGCAATCTTTATCATTCTCGAGAAATATACTGATATGATGAATAAAATAAAATATGCAGAACTCTATTCTGTTAAAAGAGAGATGGAAAACGATCACTTTCAAAATATACTAAAAATAAATGATCATTACCGCTGCTTTATGCATGATGTTCATTCATATTTTAACAGTTTTCGTTTGCTGGCTTTAAATGGAGAAAATCAAAGGATTGTTGAAATTATAGATGAGCTAAAGGGGAAAATACAAGATGAGATTAATATAGTTATTTATAGCAGTAACCCTGTATTTAATGCCATTTTATCTGAACGTGTTTCAAAGGCTAAAGAGCTTGAAGTCCAGCTGTCTATATTTATTGAAAAGAACCTGAATCTGGATTTTATATCAGATTCGGATATGATTTCTATGTTTGGTAACCTGCTTGACAATGCACTGGAGGCAGCGGCAAAGTGTGAGGCGGAAAAGCGGACAGTACATATAAAACTATTTATGGGAACGAACTATTTTCTGATATTCCGTATTGAGAACAGTTTTAGAGTGAAAGCGAAAAAAGAAGGGGACAGACTGCTGTCAACAAAAGAAGACTCAAAGCATCATGGTTTGGGAGTAGGGATTGTTACGTCTTTGGCTGAGAAGTATGGAGGGTCATTACATCTTGCTCAGAAAGATGACTTATTTGTTACAACTTTAACAATCTCTGCGTTTGTAGAAGAGCATTATGCAAATTTTGGCACTCAACGTGTATAATTTTGGCACTTGGCTTGATAAATGTAAAATACTGTTATAATATGAAAGAAAAAAAGGAGTGGTTTAAGATGAGAAAAATGTTAAATGCTTTAAAGGGAAAAGTGTCAATGGTGAGCGTGATGAACACATGTGCATTGCTGGTTGCAGCTTATACGATTAATGTAACCTGTTTCTGGGCTCATCATCAGCCGGAGGTTCCTGAAGAGGCGAAGAGTCTCAGGAAGTTTTAATGTTACAACGGATTTCGGAAGACATAGTCAGCTGGCAGATTAGAAAAAAGTTTTTAAAAGATGATCAGCGCGCACTGTATCTTTACGCATATGAGATTTTACTCAACCAGATTATTAACATAGTCGTGGCTGTCATCATAGCAGTGATCATGCGGGCCCCTATGCCTGTGTTTGTGTTCCTCGCCAGCTATATACCTTTAAGGTCCTATTGCGGCGGGTATCATGCGAAAACCAACGGAGTCTGTACCGTAGTGTCAGCAATCCTTATTCTGATTGTCTGTTTGCTTGAGAAGTACATAGTTGGGACGGCGGCTCTTTTTTTACCAGTTGCAGGGTTTCTTATTTCAGGAATTCTGATCTATATCTTTGCACCGGTCCCTGACCGGAATAAACTTCTGGATGAAGAGGAGACAAGCCGTTACCGGTTGAAAAGCAGACAGCTATGGTTAGCAGAAATCATTGCAGGCGGAATATTTTGGTTTGTCAGCGTCAGAGTTTGTGTTGTACTGGCCATAAGCCATCTTCTGCTATCCATTATGCTTCTGTATGGAGTGCTGAAAAACAGTAAGTTGAGTATCAAAGAGCAATAAAAATCACATGAAAACGAGACTGCGGATTTATAACAGTCTCGTTTTCTGTTTATAGTTCATTTGATTTATATGGACTTAATAAAGGAGATATTTTATCTGTGTAGAAGATTGTAAGCTGGTGCATTGCTCTTGTACAGGCTATATAAAGTAAGTTCCTGTCGTGATCCGTAGAATAACAAACGCTGTCCGCATAAGGAATTATGACTTCATCAAACTCTAATCCTTTTGACATCTGTATGGAGGTGACTGATATACCACTTGCAAATTCCGTGCTGTCGGTCGAAATGAAGTGTATCTCAAAATCGCCGGATAACTGAGCATAAAGCAATTTCGCATCAATGGAAGTCTTTGTGATAATAGCAAGAGACGAATATGATGATTGTAAAAAAGTTTCAATCCTTTTTCTGATATTTAAAAGCTCCTCATTTTTATTCTGGCATCTGATCAGAGCCGGGGGAGTGCCATGCCGCTCCATGGCTTTTATTGTTCCAGTATTTTTAATCTGCTTTGCAAAGGAAATAATCTCATAGGTAGAACGGTAGCTTTTTGTCAGTTCGATGAAGTCAGAACCAGCATACAGGCTTTGCAGATCGTCTAATGTGTGCACATGGCTGGGATTTATAAATTGTCCAAAATCACCTAAAATGGTTTTAGGGCAATGAAACAGGAGGTTAATAACCGCGTATTGGATTGGTGTATAATCCTGCATTTCATCAATCACCAAATGTCTGATGAGCTTGTTTTCCTTCAGTCCTTCATAGAAGTTATATAAATATAGAAAAGGGAAAACATCAGCCCATTCTAATGTATTTTTCGAGGGCATAATAAATAAATCTGTTTTATTAATGTATTTATAAAATTCTTTATAAAGTGACAGGGCATTTTTGACCTTTAACATTTTATTTAAATCTTTAAGAATGGTACTGCTTCTGGGAATATCATCTCCCATATAGTTATCACTCTGGAAACGGTCATAAATATCAGACGCTATCATCTTTATACGCTGTCTGACAGGAAATTTACCATAAGCTTCAAAGCGTTTTTTTATGATATCGGCATCAGCGGTGAACCGGCCGTAAGTATAGTCGGCTGGTTCAAAAATAATTCCTGGTGAAATTGCAATAAACTCATCCATTTGTTTCACAAAAGACAGTGCAGACTTAAACCTTACCCGCTCCGTCCATGAGCTGTCATTTGAATCAGAAGGATCTCTATCTGCTTCAAAACCAATTAAATTCCCTGTTTGCTCTTTGGCAATGTCGGTAAAACCCAGTTCGCAGACCGGTTCTTCCCCAAGCTCCGGAAGCACCTCGGAGATATAATTTCCGAAAACCCTGTTGGGTGACAGTATGGCTACATTATCTGCTGATAGTCTGTCTTTAAAACGATATAGTAAAAAAGCAATCCGATGGAGCGCGATCGATGTTTTTCCGGACCCCGCAACACCTTGTATAATGAGAGTGCGGGAGTTTTCGTTTCTGATAATCCGGTTCTGCTCCTTTTGAATGGTTGTTATAATGGATTTCATTTTTTCGTCAGAAGTATGGCTTAATTCCTGCTGAAGAATATCATCCTGAATGGTGAGAGAGCTTTGAAGTGCATATTCCAGCCTGCCATTCTTTATTTTGAACTGCCGTTTTTCCGTCAGTTGTCCCTCTATCCTCCCGGAAGGGGCATCAAATCCTGCAGGTCCGATTTCATAATCGTAGAACATACTGGAAATGGGTGCCCGCCAATCAAATATCAGCAGTTCATTTCCGAAGCGGAATGAAAAACGGCCAATGTAGTACTTGGCCGGTATGAAACTGTCATTTTCTTTGAAGTCTATTCGGGCAAAATAGGGAGAATCTTTTAATTTCAGAAGCTTATCCCGTATGCCCGCAGAAAATACTGTGGAATTGTCCATTCTATTTAATTCCATTTCATTTTGAAACATCTCATGCGGATCTATTTCTCCCCGGTTCTGTACCATATACCGTTTAAATTCCATGTAATTCTCATCCAGGCGTCTGACATCTGCATTTGCTTTTTCTAAAGCATTATTTACTTTACGATTGATCTCTTCAAGATAGAGTATATCAGGCTGATTATTCATTTGCTTTCTCCCTTTGTAAAATAAAACGCTGCGTGGGATAACCGAATTCGGTCAGCAGTTCGGCTTCCGCAAAGCCCAAATCTTTAATGATCTTACGATGACCGGTATCTGCTTTGTCACCTTCTCTGTAAGTCGTTATGCAGATGTCCGTATCCTCGAAAAACTCTTCCATGACTCTGTCAAGAAAAGCTTTGGGAATCCCTTTTTTTCGGTAAAGCGGATGGATACCCATAAAATCAATGCTTCCGGTTTTGACGGAGAATAGCATTGCCCCGATTGCAGTCCCATTATCCTTTAATATTAATGCCTGCCTGGTTCTGATTCGCTGTTTTAGCTCCTCAATGTATTCCTTTTCATCCAGACATGGGAAACCATCGATTACGAGCCGGACCAGAGCCATCCAGCCGGCAATATCTGTTTCTGATGCATAATCAATATTCCATTCAATGCTGTCATTCTGATTAAGCATATCGAACCCTCCCTTAAATTCATATTTTGATTGTAATGGATAGAATTTTTCATTGTCCCTGTATTTGCTGGGAGGCTGTTTATACATGGCAGTAAAAATTTTAGTAAATGACTGCTGGCTTTCATAACCGGCAATCAGGGCAATATCTAATATGGGCTTATTTGAAAAAACCAGCAGTTTTGCCGCCTCTGTTAATTTTCGCCGCTGCACATACTCGTGAATGGTAAGTCCGGTAGTGTCAGCAAATATGCGGTGAAGATGGTGCTTTGAATAATGTACCGCATTTGCAATGTCATCCAAATCGGTTTTCCCGGTTAAATGCTTCTCAATGTAATCGATTACGATTACCGCATTGCGGATGTTTGTGTTTTTCATTACACGTTGCCTCCTTTCTGCTGATGCAAATTCATCGTTTTAAGTATAACAAAATTTAACAATCAGAGTTTAATAAATCTTGCTGTTTTAAATATAATTCCGATTCAACCTGTCTGGTGTGCAAATTTTGGAACTCAATGTGTACAATTTTAGCACTACGGTTGAATTTATTTCAGTTATATGTAGAATGTAAATTATAAGTAATATAGTTCTCGGAACGAAAGGAGGGCTGATGGTGCAGAATAAAAGAAACAATGAAAGCTATTATCAATACAGGGCCAGCTGTTCCATCCGTAAGGAGGATGGAACGGAAGAGATAAAAAATTATGAACTGGAAACAGATATATTGTATGGAGATCTCCATTTTTGGAATCGTTTCTATTATCTTAAAAAAAGCCAGAATATGCTGTTTGACTTTGCCTCCCGTGAACCTGGGATTGTAAAATGCAGAATCCTACAGGAGAGACTGGTCTTAATACCAAGATTTACTTATAAATCCAATAAGACTGTCAGTAAAAAAGGATCATTGATTAAAAGATTGCTTCTTGTTATTGAAGTGATTGTATTGCTGCTTTTGGTTATTTCAAGAGCATCTGCTGCAGGAGAAGAGAGAATGGGTGTTTACGCAAACAGTCAGAATCTGTCTTATTTTGCTGAACAAGGAGAGGAGAAAATCAGGCAGTACATGTTAGATAAAGATTGAACAAAGCAGAGAGGAAGAATCATGTGTGACGATGAGAAACTGATTGATGACAGGCATCTTGAACGGATTAACAGGTTTACCAGTATAGAAACAGGGATTTATGTGGAAGGAGAACTGCTTCAGTTTTGTGAAACAAAGATGTTTGATAACGAAGTAGGGATTTTTCTCCCTTCTGCGTTCATAGATATGAAACCGGAAGATGTAAAGAAAAAATATTTTTCTGAACAGCGGCCTGAAATTATAAAAACAAATAAAGATGGAACCGTCAATTTTACCTTCAGCATGGTGGAAAGGGAGATTAAGCCAGAACAGCTTGGAGCTGTAATACAGGAATTTTATCTTGTTTTAAAGCGTTTTCAGCCCATGAGCGTCTGTCTGGAGAATGGGACAGAGTTAGATCATGACGTTCCTTTTGCATGGATGGAGTTTATCAGCACAGCTCTCGATGACAATCTCTTCAATATGCTGATCATTTATCCAGTGGGTAAAAAACTGCTCATGGTTATGTTTAACTGCCCGTTTGAGAAGAGACTGGATTGGAGCCGCTGCCTTGGCAAAATCCGCAATAGTATTACTGTTTACAGGGCCTGTAATGATTCGGCCGGGGAAAGGAAAGAGATCTTATGATAAAAGAACAGTCTTTTGAGGATTTATACGGTTATTTTTTTGGAATGTTAAACAGAGGAGATCTTGATGAGTTATATGCAAGAGCATTGGAAGCAATTCCTTCCATTGTATCCCTGCAGGAAATCAATGATTTTAAAAGCTCCCCTGAAGCAGGCAGTATGAGTCTATAGACAAAATGTCCCGCTGTACTTCAAAATCCCCGTACTTTCGCACGGGGACGATGAAATGATTCGTTATTTCCACTGGTTTAATCCCGTCTATTTTGACTGGAGCCGGTTGATCATTGTCAATATCAGCAGCAGATCGTTTTCCGGTAAAGTTTTCAGCTTGTCTATTGTATCTTTGACTAAGGGCGGGTTGGGATTATCATTATCAAAAAAGTCTTTTGGCGTTACGCTTAAGTATTCACAGATAGCCAGAAACTCCGCCATTGAGGGGAGACTCCTGCCGCTGGAGATGCTTTGTACGTAACTTCTGCTGTGTCCCAGCTCCAAACTCATCTTATGTTCCGCCACTCCCTTTTTTAAACGTAATTCTGTGATTCTTTTGTTGATATAGTCTTGATCCATTATAGTCACCTCTCGTACTATATTTTATGATAATAAAATTTGTATAATACACGATTAAAATATGTAAAATTCATATATTGCATAATCTGAATACCAATAGTATAATTAATAACTGTTAATATTATGTAAAAAGTGCAGGGAGGAAAGGAGTTTGATTAGGTATAAAAGTTCTGATATCCAGTTTAAATGTACTGAAGTGAAATTGCAATAGGAAAAGCGGAATCAGGCATACAGAATATTAGCAGAGATTATTAGTAAATTTTACCTTGGTATGTTATGATGTTTTTTATTAAAATGCCATACATACAGTATAAGGTCGAAGTCCGAATTACAGGAGATAAAAGTATGAAAAAAAGAATAGGAATCAGAAGCATAGGCGTAAAGATGCTGTTAGGGATTTTGCCCGTTGTCATGCTGGCGCTGGCCTTTCTGGCTAAATTAAGTGAATCTACAAGCAGAGAATTAATTGAACAGCAGAGCAATTCCACTATGGAGTCGGAACTGAAAGCGAATGTAAACAGTATTGATAATTATTTAAATGCAGTCGAAACTACAGCAATGAATATTTCTCATACAGTGGGAGCGTCTTATCAGTCCACGGATCTTGATACATACGGCAAGGCAATTGCAGATATTATATCCGGCAATGATTTAATACTTGGCAGCGGGATCTGGTTTGAACCCAATGTATATGACTCCCAGCAGAAGTATGTAGGACCTTACTGGTATAAAGATGGCGATAAGGTGACTTTAACAAACGAATACAGTAACCCAGGCTATGACTATTTTAATCAGGCGTACTATAAATCCGTGTCCGGAGGGACTAAAACAGCAGTTATTACAGATCCTTATTTTGATTCGACCCTCAATGTAATGATGGCGAGCTGCACGGCTCCTATTTATGACAGCAGCAATCGTTTTATTGGAGCTGTAACGGTTGATATGCAGCTCAGCGATATTGACCAGCTGATTAAATCAATTAAAGTCGGCAGGAACGGAACTGCAGTGCTTATTTCTGCAGATGGTGTTTATCTTTGCGGTGCAGATGCAGATAAAGTCAGCAAAGGGGTCAATATGACCCAGGATGAGAACGCCTCACTTTCTGCAGCAGCTGCTGAGATGGTGGCAAACGATAAAGGAAAGACAACCTATACAGAGGGTGGGGAAACTTATAATCTCTATTACGATACCGTACCGGGAGTCGGCTGGATCATTATGATCAAGATGCCTCAGTCTGAGCTGGCAGAACCCATCGTTGCTTTAAACCAGAAACTGGTAAGGCTGAGTGCAGCAGCTTTGATTTTATGTATTCTTGCTGTTTTATTCCAGGTGGGAAGCATTACATCAGGCCTTAAGAAAGTCCGTAAGTTTGCAGGTTCTCTTGCAGCCGGAGATTTCACGGTTCAGCCGTTAAAGTCCAGACGTAAAGATGAATTAGGGCAGATGAGCAGCTCATTAAATAATATGTTCCGGAGCAATAAGGGAGTCATTGAACAGATTTCCGATCATGCCGGGGACATTACAGATGCCAGCATTCGTTTAAATAAAGTATCCACCGGTCTGCTGGTTCAGTTCAGCGATGTAAAGACTTATATGGGAGATGTGGATAAGGCAATGATGTCTTCCAGTGCGGCAACAGAAGAACTGAACGCATCTCTTGCAGAGGTGAACTCATCAGTTGGAGTACTTGCAAGCGAAACGGAAAAGAGCAGTAAGATGGCCGGTGAGATTATGGAACGGGCAAAAGACATAGAGAAAAAAAGCCAGCTGGCATATGATAATGCCATTGTCATTTCCCAGGAAAGAGAGCAGGACCTTCAGATGGCAGTCCAGCACGCAAAGGTAGTGGAGCGGATTGGCGATATGGCACGGCTTATTTCCAATACGGCTTCTCAGATTAACTTACTGTCGCTCAATGCTTCTATAGAAGCGGTGAGAGCAGGAGAACAGGGCAGAGGTTTTGCAGTTGTAGCCAGAGAGATTGGAAAACTTGCAAAAGATACCTCTGAGATTGTTAAGGAAATTGAAGGCACCATTACAGATGTCCAGAACGCATTTTCCATGATGCTCGATGGCTCACAGTCCATGCTGCTTTTCTTAAGAGACACCGTTACTCCGGATTACAACAGTTTCGTTAATGTAGGACAGCAATATGGCAGGGATGCAGTCACCATTGAGGAAATCTCCAATGAAGTGGAGGAGATGGCTACCAACATCAGTCAGGTGATGCAGGAAGTTCGTGATGCCATACAGAATGTTTCCGAATCCGTTCAGACTACGGCAGGCAACAGCAGCATGGTTCTTACCACAATCGAAAAAGCTTATGAAGTTGTACAGGATATGTCTAAAATGTCTGAGAAACAGGAACGGATTGCGGAGGAACTCAAGACCGTTGTTTCTGGCTTTAAGTTAAAATAGCAGGAAATATTTAATGATATCTTGACATTTCAATTTTATCTTATTATAATAGTGACAATATTACATTAAAATATGAAATGCTATGAAAGTGCAAGTAGAATCTTAATTTCTATCAGAGAGAAGGGGTCACCGGCTGAAAGCCCTTTTAAGTTCAATTAAGAGATCGAATTTCCCACTGAAGCAGCATGGCTGAAACCTGTGGATTTTTTAGTCTGTCAGGCGGGTAGGTCATGACGTCCTTACACGTTACGTATGCCGAGTGCCTGCTTTAAAAGCAGGAATCAGGGTGGTACCGCGAACACAGCTTCGTCCCTTTACCGGGATGGAGCTTTTTTTAATGTATCAGGGAATGAATCAAAGAAGGAGAGCATGATGAAAGATCAATTAGAGAAAATCAAACAAGAAGCATTAAAGCAGATTGAAGCTTCCGATGCGCTGGAAAGACTGAACGACATTAAAGTCGCTTATCTTGGAAAAAAGGGAGAACTGACCAGTGTATTAAAAAGCATGAAGGACGTTACTCCGGAAGACAGACCCAAGATCGGACAGATGGTCAATGAAGCCCGTGAGGCAATTGAGGGAAAATTAGATGCTGCTATGGCGGGACTGATGAAAAAGGCAAGGGAAGAGCAGTTAAAAAAGGAAGTAATCGATGTTACCCTGCCTGCAAAGAGAAACAGAGTAGGCCATACCCATCCCAACACCATCGCCTTAGAAGAGGTGGAGAGAATCTTTGTCGGCATGGGTTATGAAGTAATTGAAGGGCCGGAAGTGGAGTATGATCACTATAACTTTGAAAAACTGAACATTCCGAAGAATCACCCGGCAAGAGATGAGCAGGATACTTTTTATATCAGTGACAACATCGTTTTAAGAAGCCAGACTTCTCCTGTCCAGGTTCGGACCATGGAGAAAGGGAAACTTCCGATCCGTATGCTGGCACCAGGCAGAGTATTCCGTTCTGATGAAGTGGATGCAACTCATTCCCCTTCCTTCCATCAGATTGAAGGACTGGTAATCGATAAAAATATAACATTTGCGGATTTAAAGGGAACCCTGGCTGAGTTTGCCAGAGAGTTATTCGGTCCTGAAACAAAGGTAAAGTTCCGTCCCCATCACTTCCCGTTCACTGAGCCAAGTGCGGAAATGGATGTTACCTGCTTTAAGTGCGGAGGAAAGGGCTGCCGTTTCTGTAAGGGGTCTGGCTGGATTGAGATTTTAGGCTGCGGAATGGTACACCCAAATGTGCTTGCTATGAGCGGAATTGATTCTAATGAATATTCCGGATTCGCATTCGGAGTAGGTTTGGAGAGAATTGCTTTGTTAAAATACGAGATCGATGACATGAGATTATTATATGAAAATGACATCAGATTCTTAAAGCAGTTCTAGAAACAGGAAGGGAGATAGATTGATGAATACACCATTATCATGGGTTAAAGCATATGTACCGGATTTGGATGTGACACCTCAGGAATATACAGATGCCATGACACTGACAGGAACGAAGGTTGAGGGCTATGAATGCCTGGACAAAAATTTGGAGAAGATCGTAGTCGGTCATATCTTATCCATAGAACGCCATCCCGATGCGGATAAACTGATTATCTGCCAGGTGAATGTAGGTTCTGAAACAGTTCAGATCGTAACTGGGGCTTCAAATGTAAAAACAGGAGATAAGGTGCCTGTTGTTTTAGACGGAGGAAAGGTGGCTGGAGGACATGACGGCGGCCCCCTCCCGGAAGACGGAATTAAAATCAAAAAGGGCAAGTTAAGAGGAATTGAATCCTGCGGAATGATGTGCTCCATTGAAGAACTGGGATTTACAAAGGAGATGTATCCCGATGCTCCGGAAAGCGGAATCTATATTCTTCCGGAAGATTCTATTCCGGGGAATGATGCAGTAGAACTCCTGGGCCTTCATGATTCTGTTTTTGAATATGAAGTAACTTCAAACCGTGTGGACTGCTACAGTGTAATCGGAATCGCCAGAGAGGCAGCTGCCACATATAACAAAACCTTTGTTCCTCCGGTTGTGACTGCTACAGGCAACAGCGAGGATGTTCATGATTATTTAAAAGTAACAGTAGAAGACAGCCGTCTTTGCTCCCGTTATTGTGCAAGAATGGTAAAGAATATAAAGATTGCTCCTTCTCCTGTCTGGATGCAGAGAAGGCTTGCTGCCTGCGGAATCAGACCAATCAATAATATTGTTGACATTACCAATTATGTAATGGAAGAATACGGTCAGCCAATGCATGCCTTTGATTATGAGCTGCTGGCAGGTCATGAAATTGTTGTCAGGTGTGCAGAGGATGGAGAGATGTTCCAGACCTTAGACGGTCAGGAAAGAAAACTGGACAGCACCGTACTCATGATTCGTGATGGAGAGAAGGCTGTGGGTATCGCCGGTATTATGGGAGGAGAGAATTCTAAAATTACTGACGAAGTCCAGACTATGGTATTTGAAAGTGCCTGCTTTGACGGAACCAATATCCGCCTTTCCTCTAAAAAAGTGGGATTAAGAACCGATGCTTCAGGTAAATTTGAAAAGGGCCTTGATCCTGACAATGCAAAGGATGCCATTGACCGTGCATGCCAGTTAATTGAGGAACTGGGGGCAGGAGAGGTAGTCGGCGGTATGATCGATATCTATCCGCAAAAGAAAGAGAGTAAGAGGATTGCCTTTGAACCTGAGAAAATGAACCGGCTTCTTGGTACGGATATCGCTCCGGAGACAATGCTTGAGTATTATAAGCGTCTGGAACTGGAATATGATGAAAAAACAAAAGAGATCATTGTCCCCACATTCCGTCAGGATCTGGAGTGTATGGCAGATATGGCAGAGGAAACAGCGAGATTTTACGGCTATGATAAGATTCCGGTTTCCCTTCCGACCGGTGAAGCGACTACTGGAAAACTTTCCTATAAGTTAAGGGTTGAGGAACTTGCAAGAGAAGTTGCTGAATTCTGCGGATTCTCCCAGGGGATGACTTATTCCTTTGAAAGCCCGAAGGTATTTGACCGTCTGCTTCTTCCACAGGACAGTCCTCTTCGGGTAACTGTGAACATTTTAAATCCTCTGGGTGAAGATTTCAGTGTTATGAGAACGACTCCTCTTCATGGGATGTTAAATTCACTTTCTACCAACTATAACAGGCGTAATAAAAATGTGCGTCTTTATGAACTGGCTAATATTTACCTGCCAAAGAGTCTTCCTCTCACAGAACTTCCTGATGAAAGAATGCAGTTTACTCTGGGCTTTTACGGAGATGGAGACTTCTTTGATATGAAAGGTGTCATTGAGGAATTCTTTGAGAAAGCCGGCATGAATTTAAAACCGCACTATGATCCGAAGGCAGGAAAGACATTCCTCCATCCGGGAAGACAGGCAGACATTATTTACGACGGAGTAAATATCGGATATCTGGGAGAAATTCATCCCGAGGTTGCTGATAACTACAAGATCGGAGACAGGGCTTATGTGGCAGTGATCGACATGCCATCCATGATACCATTTACAAGTTTCGACCGTAAATACACCGGAATTGCCAAATATCCGGCAGTTACCAGAGATATCAGTATGGTGGTACCGAAAAACATCCTTGTTGGTCAGATTGAGGAAGTCATTGAACAGCGGGGAGGAAAGATTTTAGAAAACTATGAGCTGTTTGATATCTATGAGGGTGCACAGATCCTGGCTGGTTTTAAATCAGTTGCCTATTCGATTACATTCCGGGCAGCGGATCATACTCTGGAAGAGCAGGAAGTTTCAGGAGTTATGAAAAAAATACTCAACGGTTTACAGGCACTTGGTATTGAGTTAAGAGCATAAAAAAGAGATAGATAGAAAGATGTCAGAAGAAAGAAAACCCTTCCGGCATCTTTTTTTATTTGCCTGCATGGAACCGAAAAATCCCGTCAATCCTTACGTTAGAGGAATGATGGAAAGCAGGGAGGCAAAACAGATGCTTGATGATCTTGATATTAAACAGATTAGAGGGAGAATGCTTTTTGATTCCGGAGGAAATCCGGCAGTGGAAGCAGAAGTGATCCTGGAAAACGGTGCACAGGGAAAGGCGGCGGTTTCTGTTTTTGATGAAGTGAATGGAGAGGAAGAAGTAAATTATATAAGAGAGTGGTTGGCGGAAGCTGTTTTATTTGAAGATGCAGCAGACCAGAAAAACATTGACCTCCTGCTGAACCAGCAAAGGGCGGATGACGATGAGGATCATAAGGAAAACGGCCGGGGAAAAGCCGGAGTGTTAGCTTTGTCCATGGCGGCAGCGAGAGCGGCCGGAGCCGGTCAGGGACTTCCTCTTTACCGCTATTTAGGCGGAAGCTCTGCTCCAGTCATGCCGGTTCCGGTGATGAGTATGATTGACGGAGGGGACTGGATAACAGGAATCGATTTTAGGGAAATTATGATTGTTCCTCTGAACAGAAATTCTTTTGCAGAGGGACTTCAAATGGGGGCAGAAATATACCAGACATTAAAACGTCTTTTAGCCTTAAGCGGATATGATACGTCCATAGGAGAAAGCGGGGGTTTTGCAGCAGATATGAAAAACTCAGAGGAAGCCCTTCATTATATAATGGAAGCCGTCAGACTTTCCGGATATAATCCGGAAACGGATGCAGCCGCAGCAATTTGTGGAAATGCAGATCATCTCTATGTAAAGGAAGAGGGGATCTATCGTTTCGATAAAGAAAGTTTAAAAAGCGGAATTCTTGTGCACAGAAATCAAAAGGATATGATTTCCTACTATTTAAGGCTTGCAGACGGATTTCCTCTGTGTCTTGTGACAGATGGACTCTGGAAGAAAGATCTTGAGGGCAGAAACCGGATGTATCAGATGTTTAAGCACCGTTTCATGCTTGCTTCCGATGATTTTTTTGCCTCCAATGGTGCGGAGATTCAGTTAAAGAAAGCGGGTACTGTGACAGCTGCGCTGGAACTGGTTCAGGAAGCAAAAAGGCTGGGGAGTAAAGTGATATTTTCAAACAGTGATAAGGAGACGGAGGAAGCGTTTCTTGGAGATATGGCAGCAGCAGTTGGTGCGGACTATATAAAATGCGGTGCGCCATGCAGAGGAGAGTGTACGGCCAAATACAATGAACTTCTCAGGATTGAAGAATTCTACAGGCAGCAATGGTGAAAAACAGAAAAAAATATTGTATTTACTGAAAATTTATGGTATGATAATCGGTGTTTGACTTAAGGAGGTGGGAAAATGATCCGGATTATATTATCAATCGTGTTTGTTATTATATGTGTTGCTTTATCAGCGATTATCCTGTTGCAGGAAGGAAAGAGTCAGGGTCTTGGTTCTATCGGTGGTATGGCGGATACTTACTGGGGCAGGAACAAAGGTCGTTCCATGGAAGGAAAACTGGAAAAGTTTACAAAGTACGGAGCAATCCTGTTTTTTATCCTGTCATTGGTACTGAATCTGAATATACTGTAGCGATTAAACACTCTTGTGGTATAGCAGCAAGGGTGTTTTTTTCGCATTAAGGAAAAAATCTGTCATACCATTGGGTGAAGTGCGGATAATAAAAACATAAATGAAATCGTTTAGGAAAAAACGTGAAAAGAGAGGAAAATAATGACAGAAGAACAGTTAATACAGCGGAAAGCCATGTTTATGGAACTGTTTTCAGATCCGTCTTATAAACCGATGAAACTAAAGGAGCTTGCCATGTTATTTGGGGTTCCCAAACATCAGAGAGACGAATTAAAGCAGGTGCTTGATGCACTGCTGGCAGAAGGAAAAATCGGAGTATCCCAGAAAGGCAAATATGGAAAACCAGATGTCGGTTCCATGGCTGGCGTTTTTTTCGGACACCAGAAAGGCTTTGGTTTCGTATCTGTAGAAGGATTTGAGCGGGATATCTTTATACCAGAGGATAAGACCGGCGGTGCCCTTCATGGAGATACCGTTCTTATATCTGCAGAAACGGAAAGCTCCGGCGGGAAGAGAGCAGAAGGCCGGGTTATTAAGGTGCTCCAGCATGCAAATGAAGAAATTATCGGATTTTATCAGAAAAATAAGAATTTTGGTTTCGTTATACCGGATAACCAGAAGATTTCAAAGGATGTTTTCATTCCCCAGGGGAAAGACATGGGGGCTGTAAACGGACATAAAGTAGTGGTAAAGATCACTGACTTTGGAGGAGAGGGAAAAAAGCCGGAGGGCGTGATCAAGGAGATTCTTGGACATGTCAATGACCCCGGAACCGATATCCTCTCCATTGTACGCGCTTACGGACTTCCGGAGGAATTTCCTGACAGCGTGATGAAGCAGGTGGAGTCTGTTCCGGATTCCATTTCCGGTAAAGATATGCAGGGGCGTCTGGATTTAAGAGAATTACAGACTGTCACCATAGATGGAGAAGATGCGAAGGATTTAGATGATGCCATCACCATTTCAAAAAAGGATGGCAGTTATACCCTGGGAGTGCACATCGCAGATGTAACCAATTATGTGACAGAGCACAGCCCTCTTGACGAAGAGGCATTAAAAAGAGGAACCAGTGTCTATCTGGTAGACCGGGTAATTCCCATGCTTCCCCACAAGCTGTCAAACGGCATCTGCTCCTTAAACCAGGGAGAGGACCGTCTGGCCCTGAGCTGTATCATGGAAATTGATGAAACCGGCACGGTAACCGGTCACAGAATCGCAGAAACAGTAATCAATGTAGACCGCAGAATGACCTATACGGCAGTAAACGCAATTATCACCAATCATGATGAAGCAGTGATGAAAGAGTATGAAGCCTTTATTCCCATGTTTGAGCAGATGAAGGAACTGGCTGATATTCTAAGAGAAAAGAGGAAACAAAGAGGTTCCATTGACTTTGATTTCCCTGAAACAAAGGTGATTCTTGACGAACGGGGCAAGCCACTGGAAATAAAGCCTTATGACCGGAACTCTGCCACTAAAATCATTGAAGATTTTATGCTTATGGCAAATGAAACCGTTGCAGAGGATTATTTCTGGCAGGAGATTCCATTCCTTTACCGGACCCATGACAACCCGGATCCGGAGAAGATGAAAAGTCTGGCAACACTGATCAACAATTTCGGATACACCATCCGCTTCCACAACGGAGAGGTATACCCAAAAGAAGTTCAGAAGCTGCTTGCCAATGCAGAGGACACTCCGGAAGAAGCTTTAATCAGCCGCCTTGCCCTTCGTTCCATGAAACAGGCGAAGTATACGGTAGCAAACACCGGACATTTTGGTCTGGCTGCGAAATATTATACGCACTTCACCTCCCCGATCCGAAGATATCCGGATTTACAGATCCATCGTATCATAAAGGAGAATTTAAGGGCAGGGCTCAGTGAGAAACGGGTCAGCCATTACGACAAGCTTCTTATGCAGGTAGCGGTATTGTCCTCCTCTCTTGAGAGAAGGGCAGATGAAGCCGAGCGGGAAACCATAAAGCTTAAAAAGTGTGAATATATGTCTAAGTATATCGGGCAGGAATTTGACGGAGTCATCTCAGGAGTAACAAACTGGGGGCTTTATGTGGAACTTCCCAATACGGTGGAAGGTCTGATTCACGTCAATGATCTTCAGGATGATTATTATCATTTTGATGAGGAACATTATGAACTGGTGGGAGAAATGACAAGGAGAACCTTTAAACTGGGTCAGCCCATCCGTGTAATTGTATCGGGTACGGATAAACTGCTTCGTACCATCGACTTTATTTTGGGAAGAGATTTTGACGGGGAATAACACATAATAGGCAGAATAATTAGAACCCTCTATTTTTGAAGATATACTGATATTTTTTATAGGTAGGATGAAAATACTTATCTTTGTTTTTCAGAGTTAAGTGTTTTTATCCTGCCGTCAATTTGTGCCTTAGATTTCGAGTTTAAAGCCATTAAATCATCGAACTTTATGGACCTGGAATATATGGTCTTTTTTCAACTGGAGGAGAGATCCAACGAATTGAAACATAAGATCAGGGAGGTGCTGGATATGAAAAAGAAATATTTAATTCATGCATTAATGATGGCAGCATTGGTGTTAACCATGACTGCATGTGAAAAGAACAGGAATAGAATCACGGTTCAAGAGCCTGGGAAAAACATAACAATTATTGATGAATCGAAGCAGGAAGAAAGTGAATTATCGGTGCAGCATATAGCGGTGGCGTATATCTGGCTGACAGAACTGGAAACATAAGTTTGATTGATGAATTAAAAGATGAAGGGATATATCTGGTTGAAAAATTGGGTAACAATATTTATTATAATACACAATCAGATTTTACTTTAATGAATTTAAACCTGGTTACGAAGGAAAAGACTAGTCTTAATCTGGAACAAGTATATGAAATCTTACCGTCTCCTGATAATAAACAAATGATAATCTTACAGAATAAAGGTTCCATGAGTTCGATGATTATTTACAGTCCTGAGCATGATGAAAAAATTACGATTGCAGAGAGTGCTGAATTGTATGGAGTATCCTGGTCACCTGATCAGAGAATGATTGCTTACGGCATGAAAGAGGATAAAAATAATTCAACAGTAAGAAGTCTGTATGTATATGATATACTTACAGGAAAATCGATAAAGATTGCTGTGAATACTGAAACGATAGGTACTAATTGGAGTCCTTCTGGCAAAAAATTATCGTATACGGAATGGGATGGAGAACAGTATACCAGTAGTATTATTTATCTTAAATAGAATTGCAAAAATCACCGTGTCAGCCGTAACTGCTTCAAAACATAGAAGGAGCGCTTTGCTGATTTTCTTATCCTTTACGAGATATAAATAATGTAGTATGATTGTGTAAAGTTTTTATAAGGGAGATTTATTAATATGGGAGAAAGTTTTAAATTAATCGCCAACAATAAAAAGGCGTATCATGATTATTTTATCGATGAAAAATATGAAGCCGGTATCGAGCTTTTCGGCACAGAAGTAAAATCCATACGAATGGGAAAATGCAGTGTAAAGGAATCTTTTGTAAGAGTTGACAGAGGTGAAATTTATGTATATGGCATGAACATCAGTCCTTATGAAAAAGGAAATATTTTTAACAAAGATCCCTTGCGTGTGAGAAAGCTTCTCCTTCATAAATCAGAAATTCAAAAGCTGGATGAAAAAATCGCACAAAAGGGGTATACACTGGTGCCGCTTTCGGTATATTTTAAAGGAAGTCTGGTTAAGGTGGAGATCGGCCTGGCAAGAGGTAAAAAGCTTTACGATAAAAGGGACGACATTGCCAAGAAAGACCAGAAGCGCGAATTGGAACGTGATTTCAAAGTGCGTAATTTAAAGGTGTAATATTAATATGACGGGATCATTGCCTGACTGTACAGAATGCTGATTGGATGGTAAAATAGGGGTATAAAATAATGGGAGGAAACTGCGGATGGCACTATATGATTATGTAGGGGCATTAAGAAAAGGGCGAAGGCAGTACCAGGCATCCGTATCAAGAGGAGAGTATCCGTATCTGCCGGTGTTAGATGATATCTTATCTTATTCGGATATCGTTTCTGAAGTTAATCTGGGGATTATGGATATTCCTCTTGAAAAGGTGGTAGGTACCAAAACAGAGGGGCGGACCAATGCGTTTGCCAGTAATTTTATGCCGCTTTTGTCAGAAAAATCCGAATTTGGAGCGAAATGGGCTTATCTGTATGATCATCAGATTCAGGAAGGAATTCATGATCCGATCGTTGTCTATGAGTTTATGAATCAGTACTATGTTCAGGAAGGAAATAAAAGGGTCAGTGTATTAAAGTATGTGGGAGCTTTCAGCATAGCTGCCTCAGTGATCCGGATGATTCCCAGACGTACCGATGATTTAAATAACCGTCTTTATTATGAATTTCTTGACTTCTATCAGGTTTCCTTTAACTGCGATGTCTGGTTCAGCAAGGAAGGCAGTTATGACAGGCTTTTAAAGGCAATGAATAAAATTCCGGGAGAACAGTGGAGCGAAGATGACAGACTGGTGTTTAAGTCTGCCTATGACCGTTTTTCCAAAGCATTTCATACATTCGGCGGTGATGATTATGACATGACCTGTTCCGATGCATTTTTAGTCTATGTGGAACTGCTGGGATACAAGTCGGTCAAAGACCGGGTGGAAAAACAGATTAAGAGGGACCTGGTTAAGATTAAGGATGAACTTCTTCTTGCTTCCAGAGGGAATAAAATTGCACTGGTAGAACAGCCGGAAGAGGCCAGTGAAGGGTCGGATAACACTACACTGAAACTGATTAACTGGCTGCTTCCAATTCCGGTGATTGACCCCTCTATGTTAAAAATAGCATTTATACATGCAAAAACAGCGGAAACCTCCAGCTGGACTTACGGTCATGAGCTGGGCAGGATGTATCTGGAGCAGGCGTTTGATGGAAAGACAGAGACTATGGTTTTTTTCCATGCGGATTCGGAAGAGGAGACGTCTAAGGCAATCGATGCGGCAATTGCAGGCGGATGCAACATGATATTTACCACAGCCTCCCAGATGATCAATTTAAGTGTAAAGGCAGCAATCGACCATCCGGAAATCAAGGTTTTCAACTGCTCTGTCAATATGTCGTATTCTTCTGTCTGTACTTATTATGGAAGAATGTACGAATCAAAATTTCTAATGGGCGCTCTGGCTGCTTCCATGTCACGGGATGATAAACTGGGCTATATCGCGGATTACCCCATATACGGCACCATTGCTAATATCAATGCATTTGCATTAGGGGCCAGAATGATTAATCCATATGCAAAGGTCTATTTGGAATGGTCAAGGATTAGCGGACGGGATGCCCAGGCGGAGCTTGAGAGAGAAGGCATACGCTTCATTTCCGGAGATGATATGATCACGCCTCAGGCGCCTACAAGAGAGTACGGACTTTATCAGAAAGCCGCAGATGGAAGACTTAAAAATCTGGCTACTCCAATTTGGCATTGGGGAAAGTTCTATGAAAGAATTGTAAATCTTACCTGCCACGGTTCGGTTGACCGAAAGGAAATGAAAGGAAAGCAGGCAATTAACTACTGGTGGGGAATGTCTGCGGATGTCATTGATGTAATCTGCTCCCAGAATCTGCCTCATGGTACAAAACGGCTGATCACATTTTTGAAAAATTCCATTCGGGCAGGAAGCTTCCAGCCGTTTGTAGGAACTATTTACTCTCAGGATGGAAGTATTCAGTGTGAAGAGGGCTTAAGTCTTACACCGGAAGAGATTACTACAATGAACTGGCTTACGGAAAATGTTATGGGGCAGATTCCTGATTATGAGGAATTAACAGAGGAAGCCCGGTCATTGGTCCGTCTTCAGGGTCAGACAATATACGAGAACATGGATACGGAGGAACTGCAGCGTGAAAATTCTGGTACTGGCGGATCATGAGTCCAAGTCACTCTACGAATACTATACACCGGAGAAACTGAAAGATATTGATTTAATCATTTCCTGCGGGGATTTAAGAGCAAATTATCTGACGTTTTTTGCCACCTGTTCCCATGCACCGGTCTTTTATGTCCGGGGCAACCATGATTGTCAGTATCAGACCTGCCCTCCGGAGGGGTGTACCTGCATTGAAGATGAGATTGTTACCTTCAATGGAGTCAGAATTTTGGGGCTGGGTGGTTCCATGGAATATATTCCAGGTTCACCCGATCAGTTTACAGAAAAGAAAATGGAGCAGAGGATTAAGCGCATGTGGTGGAAGTTAAAGAAAAATAAGGGGTTTGATATACTGGTGGCCCATGCGCCTGCTTTTGAACTTAACGACCTGCCGGATCTTCCCCATCGGGGATTTTCCTGCTTTAAATCACTGATGGACAAGTATTCTCCAAAATATTTTCTCCATGGTCACATTCATGCCAACTATGGGAATGCTTTTAAGAGAGAAGACCAGTACGGCAGTACAGTTGTAATTAATGCTTATGAATATTGCATCATTGATTATACGTAACAAGGTGACTTTTACAGAAGACTGATTCTACAGTACAAACTGAGAAGGCATCAGCTTTTTAAAGCTGTAATAGTATATACCAAATCTGTCTATAGATATAACTTCAGATTATAATACACATTCCTATTATTTAGTTGACAAATAACAGTTACATTGTTATCATTTAAATATTATACAAAAAGGCAGGGATATGGATGGAAAGAATCGTATTATCATTGTTGGTTGATAACACTGCCGGCGTTTTAAGCCGTGTAGCCGGACTGTTCAGCCGCCGTGGCTATAACATTGAGAGCCTTACGGTAGGAGTAACTGCGGATGAGAGATATTCGAGGATGACAGTGGTTTCTGTGGGCGAACAGGAGATCTTGGATCAGATTGAAAAGCAGCTGAGAAAGCTGGAAGATGTCAGGGATATTAAGGAATTAAAGCCTGGGCATTCTGTTTACCGTGAGCTCATTCTTGTAAAGGTCCGCGCCAACGCCAGTGAGCGTCAGGCGATCAGTGCCATTGCAGATATTTTCAGAGCTACCATCGTTGATGTGGGAAGAGATTCTTTAACCGTCATGCTGACAGGCGACCAGTCAAAGCTGGATGCGCTGATTAACCTCCTTGGAGATTACGAGATTTTAGAGTTGGCAAGGACTGGTCTGACTGGACTTTCCAGAGGATCCGACGATATCCGCTATCTGCCATAGGCAGTCTGCATTTGTTAGCTAGAGGTATTGCCAAAGGCGGACAGTGAGTCGTCGGCATGGTTCCTTTAACAAAATATATTATGAGTCAGTATATGAGGAGGAAAGAAAGATGGCAAAGATTTACTACCAGGAAGACTGCAACTTATCTTTATTAGAAGGTAAGACCATTGCAGTGATTGGATACGGAAGCCAGGGTCATGCCCATGCGCTTAATTTAAAGGAGTCCGGATGTGATGTCATCGTTGGACTTTACGAAGGAAGCAGTTCCTGGGCAAAAGCAGAGGCTCAGGGTTTATCCGTTTATACTGCAGCTGAGGCAGCAAAAAAAGCAGATATCATCATGATTCTGATCAACGATGAGAAACAGGCTGCTATGTATAAGGAATCAGTTGAGCCTAACTTAAAGGATGGCGATATGCTGATGTTCGCTCATGGTTTTGCAATCCACTTCGGACAGATCGTTCCGCCTAAGAATGTTGATGTTACCATGATTGCGCCAAAAGCTCCTGGACATACTGTTCGTAATGAATATCTGGTTGGAAGAGGAACTCCCTGTCTTGTGGCAGTTCATCAGGATTATACCGGTAAGGCGATGGACAAGGCTCTGGCCTATGCACTTGCTTTAGGTGGCGCAAGAGCAGGAGTTTTGGAGACAACCTTTAAGGTTGAAACAGAAACTGATCTTTTCGGTGAGCAGGCTGTATTATGCGGCGGTGTATGCGCACTGATGAAAGCTGGTTTTGAGACATTGGTTGAAGCAGGCTATGCACCGGAGAACGCTTACTTTGAGTGTGTACATGAGATGAAACTGATTGTTGATCTGATCTTTGAAAGCGGTTTTGCAGGAATGAGATATTCCATCTCTAATACAGCTGAGTATGGAGACTATATTACCGGACCGAAGATCATTACCGATGAAACGAAGAAAGCGATGAAGAAAGTACTGACTGATATTCAGGATGGCACCTTTGCAAAAGACTGGCTGCTTGAGAATCAGGTTGGCGGTGCACATTTCAGAGCCATGAGAAACTCAGAAGCTTCCCATGAATTAGAGAAAGTTGGAGCAGATCTGCGTAAGCTTTACAGCTGGAATAACGGCGGAAAACTGATCGATAACTAAATTTTAACTTAATGTAACCTATATAAAAGGCTGATAAAAAGAGCGGGCAGATTAAATGTTTCTCTTATGTATCAGCCTTTTTTGTGGTATATTTAGCCTCTGATCCCTGCTTTTTGCATTGCTTCAAAGAAAATTTCCATAGCTGTGGATACAGTGGCCGGGTTATAGGCAAATCCTACCGTGCGTTTCTTAATGCCGGAAATCATGGGAATCTCGATCAGTTCTTTTTTATCAAGTTCATCCTGAACAAATTCTTTAATCACACAGCCGATACCCAGTCCGATTTTGGCGAATTCTATGAGTAAATCCATGGTTGTAACTTCCAGAAGCTGATTAGGAATAATCTGATTTTCGTTTAAATATTCGTCAATATACTTCCTTGTCATATTATTTTTATCCAATAGGAGGATGTTGCCTGTCTGAAATAAATCAGCATTTTTACCTTCTCTTAAATACAGATTTTCCAGGTATGCGTTTGTAGTTACAAAGATATCCTGAATCTCCATGACTGGGTTGAACAAAAGAGGACGGCGGTTGGAAGGCTCTGCAATCAGTCCCAGGTCGATTTGCTGCTGTTCCAGCATCGCGACTGTATGGGAGGTTGACTGACTCTCAATGGTGATCTTAATATGAGGGTATTTTTCAATAAAGCCCTTTAAATAAGGAAGGAGAATGTATTTGCACAGCGTATTGCTGACACCGATTCTTAAGTGCCCGATATTAAAATCCTTCACCCTTTTCAGTTCCAGTTCCCCTCTGTTTAACGCGTCGAAAGCGGTTTTTGTGTGATGAAACAGGAGCTTTCCCTCTTCCGTCAGCTGGACACCTCTGGAATTACGGGTAAATAATGCCACGTCTAAATTGTCTTCCAGCTTGCTGATGGATTTACTGATCGCCGGCTGACTGATAAAAAGTTCTTTTGCCGCCTTGGAAATATTACCTGCTTTTGCCACTTCATAAAAAATCTTATATTGGGAAAGATTCTGATCCATGCTAAAAATCCTTTCATTGTATAACTTTTTATTATGATATAGTAAAATATTATATATTTGTATTATATCAGTAACCATATTGGAATGTAAAGGGTTAAAATACCCATATAGTACCCTCCCCGATTTTTTTAACATTCAACAGCAAATGGTTGAATAGGGGCATTTTAAATCATATATATTTGTGCAAACTGCTTAATAGGTAGTCATGTGATTTAGAAAAAGTGCTTATTGTAAATAAAAAAATAATTTGATAATATAAATAAATACAAATAGAAAACGTTTTCAAAGGGGAAAATTATGCAATCTATACGAGATGTTGCCAAACGCGCAGGTGTTTCTATTTCGACAGTATCAAGAATTTTAAATAACAGTGCCAATGTAAGTGATGAAAAGGTTGCTGCAGTAAAAGAGGCACTAAATTACTATCATTATGAGCCTAATCAATTTGGACGCGGTCTTGTCAAGCAAAAATCTAATATGATAGGGGTCTATTTTCCTTTTTCTTCACTCTCTATATTTGAAACGTCTTATAATTTGGAACTGCTAAAGGGGATAGAACTGATTTTACCTCAGTATAATTACAATATGGTAATTATAAGTGAATCGGAGCTATACGAAAGTCAGGAAGAAAGCGGCCCCAGATTCCTGGAAAGTGCTGGGCAAAGAAAAATTGATGGCTTAATTCTGACCGGGCTGATCAATAAGCAGGCGTCTGAACTGGCATTAAAACGGCTCATCGACCAGCAGTTTCCAGTTATATATATAGGTAAAAAGCTTCATCAAAGAGGTATGAATATATATGCTCAATTCGAGAATTACACCATTAATATGATGAAGGAATTCTATAAAAAGGGGCATCGCTGCTTATTACTTTATTATATGCATTTACACCAGACCTATATAGAAAATATCAGTGCACAATTAAAAGCGGAGTTGCCCGAATTAAAGATTATTCCGTCATGCCTTAAGAATATTGCAGAATCCCGGGAAATGATTGCTTCCCAGATAAAAAAGTATGTACAGGATGGAACATGTACCGCTGTCTGTTCGGCAAGTGTTGAACTGCTTCAGCTGATCATGGGAATTTGTGTCGAACTCCGTCTTTCTATCCCGGAAGATGTATCAATTTTGTCTGTGGAACATAAAAAAGGAGATGGGGCGCTTTTGTATCCGAAAATTTCTGCTTTTTATGTACCTGCCATTGATATGGGGAGAGAAGCGGCAGATTTGGTGCTGAATATGATCAATCATGAAAATAACGAAATAATTTCAAAGGAATTTGTAACAGAATATATTGAGAGGGAATCAATAAAGCAGCTCATATAAGTGCTTTTTGATCATATTTGAAAACGTTTTCAGGGAGGTATTATTTATGAAAGCAATCATGGTTATGTATGATTCGCTGAGAAGGGATATGCTGGAGTCATATGGATGTGACTGGACAATTACTCCTAATTTTAAGAGACTGGCGGCAAAAAGTGTCCAGTTTGATAACTGCTATGTGGGCAGCATGCCCTGCATGCCAGCAAGAAGAGAGCTTCATACCGGAAGAATCAACTTTTTCCACCGAAGCTGGGGACCTATGGAACCATATGATGATTCCATGCCCGAACTATTGAAGAACAGGGGAGTTTATACTCATCTGATTAGTGACCATCAGCATTACTGGGAAGACGGAGGCTGTACATATCACAATCGTTACTCATCCTGGGAGATTTCCAGGGGGCAGGAAGGGGATTTATGGAAAGCGGATTTATCGTATGAATACGAGGCAAAAACCATTTTTAAAAATAAGGAGGTAATGCTTTCTTACCCGCCTTATAAAAATATGATGATACATGATGGTATTAACCGCAGATGCATGGATAAAGAGGAGAAGACATCACAGGCTGTTACATTCAGACGAGGTCTGGAGTTTATCAAAACGAATCATGGGGAAGATGACTGGTTTCTTCAGATCGAGACCTTTGATCCCCATGAACCTTTTTACTCTATGAAAGAGGATAAAGCATTGTATCCACATACATTTCACGGGGAGGCTTCTTCTGAAGCGGATTGGCCTCCGTATGCTCCGGTTGCGGAAGATGAAGACACAGTCAGTCATGTACGGTATGAGTATGCCGCCCTTCTTTCAAAATGTGACCGGTATCTTGGTAAAGTTCTGGATTTAATGGACCATTATAACCTGTGGAAGGATACGATGCTGATTGTTAATACAGACCATGGTTTCCTGCTGGGGGAGCACAGCTGGTGGGGGAAAACCAGTATGCCGATTTACCAGGAGATTGCTCATATACCATTGTATATCTATGATCCCAGAAGAAAGGAGTGTGCAGGAATAAGGAGAAATGCGATTGTACAGACCATTGACCTGGCACCGACACTTTTAGAGTTTTTTGGAATAGAGGTGCCAGGGGATATGGAGGGAAAACCCTTATACAGTGTGATGGATTCTGATGAACCGGTCCGGAAATATGCGGTATTTGGTTACCATGGAAGCCAGGTGAATGTAACGGATGGAAGATACGTGTATATGCATGCGGCGGAAAATCCGGATTTGCCAGTTTATGAATATACTTTGATGCCGACTCATATGCGAAATATGTTTCAGCCGGTTGAATTTAAAGATATGGAGCTGGCAGGACCATTTTCCTTTACCAAAGACTGCAAAGTAATGAAAATTAAGAAAAAAGATAATATGGGTGATACTACATCATTTGGTTCTATGCTTTTTGACTTGAAAGAGGATGGGGATCAGATTCAATCGATATCAGATGAGACGGTGCGAAACAGAATGAAAGGATATATCCATGAGTATATGGAAAATAATGACGCTCCTGATGAACTTTATACAAGGCTGGGAATAAATAAAGGAGAAGTAGAATGAAAAAACGTCCTAACATTGTAATTATCAATCCGGATCAGATGCGGGCAGATTCCATGTTCCATCTTGGAAATCCGGCATCGGTTACACCTAATCTGGATGAACTGGCGAAGGAGGGGGTGTCCTTTGCACATGCATTCTGCCAGAACCCGGTATGTACCCCATCCAGATGCAGCTTCATGAGCGGATGGTATCCACACGTTGCCGGCCATCGTACAATGAATCATATGATGCATGATCATGAGCCGGTCTTATTAAAAAGGCTGAAAGACCACAATTATCATATCTGGATGAACCAGAGAAACGATCTGCTTCCTGCTCAGAAGCAGGAGTATTATAAGCCCTATTGCGACACTTATTTTACTCTGGATGATGGAAGGCAGCCTGATAAACTTCCTTATGTAAATTGGAGGGGAGAACCAGGGGGAAAGAACTTTTATTCCTTTTACAGGGGGAAATTGCCGGAGAATAAAGACATAGATCAGATATGGACAGAGGGTGCGGCTGAGTTCATACGAAATTATGAGGGAGAAAAGCCATTCTGTTTATTTCTTCCTCTGATGCTCCCTCACCCTGTCTATCAGATCAGTGAACCATACTTTAGCAGAATCGACAGGAAAAAACTGAAGAAGAGGATATTACCGCCCCAGGGATTTGATGGAAAGTCCAGGCTGCAAAAGGAACTGTCCAGGCTGCAGAATATGAAAGACTGGAAGGAGGAGGAATATGATGAATTGCGTGCGGTTTATCTGGGAATGTGCAGTAAGGTTGATGAACTCACAGGCCAGATTATCCGCGCACTGAAGGAAAAGGGGATTTATGACGAAACTGCTTTATTCTTTTTCAGTGATCATGGGGATTATACAGGCGATTATAATCTGGTGGAAAAGGTGCAGAATTCTTTCGAGGACTGTCTGACAAATGTTCCGTTCATTGTGAAGCTTCCAGAAAAAATGCATAAACGTCACGGTGTCAGCCAGGAGATGACGGAGTTGATTGATTTTTATGCAACGGCTGAAGAGCTGGCAGGTCTGCCTGCAGAACATACGCACTTTGGTAAATCACTCATTTCCTATATTATGCAGCAGCAGGAGACAGTGAGGGAAGCTGCATTTTGCGAGGGCGGTTTTCGGAAAGGAGAGGATCACTGTAAGGAAACAGGAGGACAGAAAGCACCTGATCCGGCTGGACTATATTTTCCAAGGCAGTCACTGCAGGCATCAGATGACATGTATAATGGAAAAGCTGCCATGTGCAGAACAAAAGATTATAAATATATCCGAAGGCTCTATGAGAAAGACGAATTTTATGATCTAAGAAATGACCCGGATGAGATCTGGAATCAGATCGATTGTGAAGAGTACCGGATTTTGATTGCAGAAATGAAGGAAAGGCTGCTGGAGTTTTATCAGGATACCTGTGATGTTGTACCATTTGAAACGGATGCCAGGATGGACTGGGATTTTATGAAAAGATTGATGCATTAACAACCTGGGGGCTTTTTATTTAGAAAAGGAGAAGGAATCGTATGGAGAATAAATATTTAAAAGCAAAATTTTTAGATGTTGTTAAATATTCTTTCGGGGGCTTGGGATCCAATCTGGCATTTTTTCTGGTTATGTCTTATCTGACATTTTTTTATACGGATATTTATGGAATCAACACAATGGTGGTTTCCGGTCTTATGCTGATATCCAGATTTATTGATGCATTTACAGATCCAATCATGGGGATGATAGGCGATCATACTCATTCAAAGATGGGGAAATACAGGCCATGGATCATAGGGGGAGCACCTTTACTTGGATTATTTATCTTTTTGCTGTTTACTGCACCGGAGATGTCTCCTAATATGAAGATCGTATATGTGTACGTTATATATATTACATATTCGCTGGTATCTACTGTAGTTAATATTCCCTATCATTCCATGACTCCTGTCATGTCACAGGACCCATATCAGCGGACTGTAATTGTATCGTGGAAACAGGGCATGGGAACAGTGGCACAGTTTGTTGTCACAATTATGGCGCTGCCGTTAGTGGAGACATTTGGGGGCGGTAAACAGGGCTGGGCAATTTATGGAGCTTTAGTGGGCATTATGACAACCGTTTCATTCTGGGTTTGTGCATGGGGCGGAAAGAAATATGATGTTTGTGATATGCAGAAGGAAAGAGTCCGGCTGAATATGGCAAATGATCTAAAGCTTTTAATGAAAAATAAACCGATGCTGATGCTGATGATTGCTTTTGGTACGGACGTACTGGCTAATGCCACATACAGTGCAGTCAATATGTATTATTTCAAATATGTGTTAAATCGTGTGGATCTGGTACCTAAAGTTGCTTCTGCGATTTTGTTTGCTGGGATCATCCTGATTCCTCTGCTGCCGGCTATTTCTAAAATAGCAGGTAAGAATCGTTTATACTGGCTGGGAAGCCTGTTTTCCATTTTCCCTCTGGTTGTTATGTGGCTGCGTCCTACGGCATCGGTTACCATACTCATGAGTATGATGGCAGTTTTTGGATTCGTTTCACGCATTCCAAGCAACTTAGGCTGGGCGATGCTTCCGGAATGTTCTGATTTTGGTGAATGGAAATTTGGCCAGCGTTCGGATGGTCTGATGTCTTCCTCACTGACATTTATCAATAAATTCGGTATGGCAATCGGCGGCTTTATCGCCAGTTTTTTCCTCGGTTTAGTCGGTTTTACGGCAAACCAGGAGCAAACGCCTCAGGTTCTTGACATGATTGTATTTTTAAGATTCGGTATGCCGGTGCTTGGGTATGTGGCTTCGCTGATTTCCATGGCATTCTATGAGATCACCAATAAAAAGTATGCACAAATCCGTTCAGAGCTGGACGAGAGGAAGCTCTAAGATCAATCCTCATCGTGTTGATGGATCACTGGAGGCTCTTAGAAATATGGGAATATGATGTGAATAGGAGACTCAGACAGTGAAGCTTTTGCTGGACAAAGGAAGTTTTTCTTATTATGATATAGGGGAACACGGATGGATTATGGAAGATATGAACTAGAGCAAAAGGGGCAGAATTCAAATCTGCCCCTTTCTAAGAAAGGTTAAGAGTAAAAGGTTATGATAAAAACAAATGCGATGAGAATGTTAGATAAAGCAGGGATTGATTATGACACCAGGGAATATACCGTTGACGAGCAGGACTTATCAGGCAGCCATGCAGCCGATATGCTGGGGGTTGACCATGGAAGTGTATTTAAAACTCTTGTGTTAAAAGGAGAAAAAACAGGATATTTTGTCTGCTGTATTCCTGTTGACGGGGAGCTGGATTTAAAAAAGACAGCAAAGCTCACAGGGGACAAAAAGGCGGAGATGATTTCTGTAAAGGATTTACAGTCTGTGACCGGATACATCAGGGGCGGCTGTTCTCCTGTTGGAATGAAAAAGCACTTTCCAACATGGATTGATGCATCAGCGGAGAATTACCCTGAAATTGTAGTCAGTGCAGGTGTAAGAGGGCAGCAGATTGTCATTGCTCCCCGGAAACTGGCTGCCTTTATTCAGGGTAAATTTGCTTCATTTATGCTGGATTAGTTTACATAAAACAAAAAAGCGGTTAGACATGCTGTATACTTACGGGTAAATAATTAACAGAAATGTAATACTATTGTAAAATATTAACACATATTTAATACAAAAAAATCGCATAAGTACAAGGTAAAATAGTATATATCTAACAAAAAAATAAAAACACAAAAAATTTAACAAGTTAAATTATCACAAAAATGTTAAACTGCCATTGACTTTTTTAACGGGATTCTTCTATAATTACGGACGACACAAAGAAACGGGCACGGCTCCGTCCGCAGCCCAGGCAAATGAGATTAGAGAAAGAGGAGTATTTATGCTTACACTACGCTCTATCCTTCAGCAGATTAGTCAGTTCTTCAGAGGAATGTCCGTAAAGGTTACGAAGCGAATGTATCGTTCCTCAGCAGTTTTTATGGCAGGTGCCGCAGTTATTACAGTAATTGCTTTTACTTCCACAGGATTTGGAAGCAGCGGAAAAAATGCATTAACGGCATTTGCAGAAACACGGGCATTAGAAGACGCTACAGATGATGAGAACGTTGAAGAAGAGGAAACAGCTTCACAAGCAAAAGTACAAATTAACCTAACCGATCCCAAGATGCAGGCACAGCAGCTCGCTGGAAATCTGTTGGAAAAAGAAGTCATACAAAAGCAGGAACTGGAAGAAGAATCCTTTACCAGAGTCCAGCGCATGAATGAACAGATTGCACTGGAGGAGGAAGCAAAAAGGCAGGCTCTTAAAGCCGCGGAGGAAGCGGAAAAGGCAAAAAAAGCGGAAGAAGAGGCGGCCAGAAAGGCAGAAGAGGAAAAAGCAGTTCATGCCATGTCTCTGTCAGATGAAGACTATAATGTCCTGACAAAGATTGTGCAGGCAGAAGCAGGAATCTGTGATGATGAAGGAAAGATTCTTGTAGCAAATGTGATTTTAAACCGTGTAAAAAGCGGTCAATTTCCAAATACGGTGAAAGGAGTTGTTTATTCGCCCTCCCAGTTTTCCCCTGTATCCAATGGAAGTATTAATTCTGTTAAGGTAACGGAAAGCACCATTGAATGTGTGAACAGGGCACTGGCAGGTGAAGATTATTCAAACGGAGCATTGTATTTTATGTATCGAAGAGGTTCAAGGAGCGGAGCAGTAAGCTGGTTCGATTCTCATTTGACCTATTTGTTCCAGCACGGAAACCATGAATTTTTTAAATAAAAACATTGTTAAATATTCTGCTTTAGGTGTATACTATAGTTTGATAACAGGATTTTCCATTGTCCGTTATAACTATACTGATACATAAAAGGAGAGTATTCATATGATTTTTGACACAGCAAAAAACCTTGATTTTTACAGAAACCTTGGTGTGGAAAGCCGATATGCCAAGGCAGTGGATTTTCTTAAGAATACTGATCTGGAGAAATTGGAGCCAGGTAAATATGAGATTGACGGCAAGAATGTATTTGCCAATGTAGTAGAATATACAACAATTCCATGGGAAGAAGCGAAGTATGAAGCTCACCATAATTATACAGATATTCAGTATGTGATTTCCGGTTCCGAGATTATGACCTATGCAAGAGTCGATGAACTGAATGAAAAGGTACCATATAACGATGAAAAAGATGTTGTATTTTACGACAATGAAAATCCAGGCCTGAAGGCAGTCGTAAAGTCTGGAGAATATATGATTTTTAATCCCTGGGATGGCCATAAACCCAAGGCTGCAGCCGGTGAACCAGCTCCCATTAAGAAAGTAATTGTTAAAATCAAAGAAAACTAAAAAAGTCAGATATAATTAAAAAACGGGATTCTGTTCGTTGATTTAGAACAGAATCCCGTTTTTTTACAGTTTCCAGCCGTCAGACCCGGATAAGACAGCTTTTTTTGTATAGTTTGAAAGATCCGATTCCTTCAGTCTGTAAATCCAGTCAGGCCGGCTCTCCATGCTTCCCTTGGGACCGAAACTTCCATATTCTGCATAAAAGGAATTCCTGTGGGCGGCTTCTTTATTCCAGTCGTACCAGCCTTCCTTACAGATGTGGTCGCCGATGTAGCAGTTAATTAAAACGGTCCTGGCATATTCTCTCCATGGTCTTCCTAAATAAGCGTTATCCGGAGGACAGTTGCCCTCAAAACGGCAGTTTTCCATTACGTAACCATATTCCTGGCCTTCCGGAGTTGATGCTGCTGTTACGTAGCTGCTGATTTCTTTCCCTGTATATTTGGAAAAGAATGTACAGTTCTCAAAGTATGCAGTAGCGCCTCCAAAGATGAAATCAACATCGCCCTCCAGATAGCAGTCTTTATAATAGTGCCTTCCATTGATCCGGGGGGCATTCTGCTTGGGACCGATGAAACCGTTTGGTTCAATCTCCTTTGGCGGCAGCGGACCAGTAAAGAGGGTATCCTGATTGCCCAGAAAACGGCAGTTTTCAAATGATAGACGGTCGCCGTCTGCATAGACAGCCAGGGCCTGCCCTACATCAGTTCCTTTCCCTGCGCTGTTTTCAAAAGTAATATTTTTCGCTGTGAAATCATAAGTATCGATGAAACAGGAATAGGTCCGGAAAGTTCCGCGTTTCATGCCGTCTTCCATAAGCATGCGGGCATATAAACCGTAGGAGAGAATGGTATTGTCTTTATCCTCACCAAGAAAGGTTACGTGAGGAATTGTGATTGTAATCTGTTCCTCATAAACTCCTTTGTGAATGTAAAGAATCTGCTGGGCGGTATTATCCTTTGGCAGCGAGTCAAGCGCTTTCTGTATGCTTTCGAAATCACCGGTGCCATCTTTGGAAATGTGTATCATATTTGACCTTCTTTCTAGTTATTGTATACATGATGCATAATGCACATTAAATATAAACAATTTTTGTGGAAAATGCAATAGAAAATATTGACTTTTTCTTAACGAAATGAGATAATGGTAGCAAATTTGAATTTTATAAGGAGGATTTTTATATGTCAACAAAAGCTTATTACCCAATTAATGAAATTGGAAAAGGCAAACCTGGCTTTGCAACGACACGTTCAATTATTGAGGCACCGTTCTATGGGAATAACGTTATTAAAGTTAATACGCTTCGTGAGGCATATGAATTAGCTAAGAACTCACCAGGAACCATAGTTACAGATATGCCCGTTTATAGAGGAGAAGAATTCGGTCTGGATAAGGACGCGAAAGTGCTTTTGTTTAATGATGGTGCGATTACCGGACGGTATGCAACCGCCAGAAGAATTGCAGGTGAACCTGGAGTAAACTGTGCGGCTCTTGACAAAGTTGTTATGGATGCAGTTTATGAAACACGGTGGAAAACCATGTATCATGCAGAGGTTTACGCTGGTCTCGACCCGGAATATATGGTGAAGGCGCATCTTCTCATTCCGGAAGGCGAGGAGAATATCTTATATAACTGGATGCTGAATTTCCAGTATATGTCTGATCAGTATGTTAATATGTATAAGGCATCCAAACCGGTAGGGGATGGAAAAGAGCCTGATATCTATATCTTCTCTGATCCGCAGTGGAATGGTTCCGACCGTCCTGGTGTAGATCTGTCCTGCTTAAGCGATCCTAAATGTTTATGCTACTTTAACACAGAACAAAACTGCGCTGCGATTCTCGGTATGAGATATTTTGGAGAGCATAAGAAAGGTACGCTTACCATGGTATGGGCACTTGCAAACCGCAACGGCTATGCTTCCTGCCACGGCGGTCAGAAGGAATATACTCTCTCTGATGGTTCAAAATATGTTGCATCTGTATTTGGTTTATCCGGTTCCGGTAAATCCACCATTACACATGCAAAGCACGGCGGCAAATACGGCGTTACCGTACTTCATGATGATGCCTTTATCATCAATACCGACACCTGCTCATCAGTAGCAATTGAGCCTACCTATTTTGATAAGACACAGGATTATCCTACCGGCTGTGAGGATAACAAATACTTACTGACTGCTCAGAACTGTTCCTGTACCTTAGATGAAGATGGAAAGATTCAGCTGGTTACAGAAGATATCAGGAATGGCAATGGCCGTGCGATCAAGTCAAAATTGTGGTCACCCAACCGTGTGGATAAAATTGAATCTCCAGTCAATGCAATTTTCTGGATTATGAAGGATCCTACCATCCCACCAGTTGTTAAATTAAAAGGAGCTTCACTTGCATCTGTTATGGGCGCAACTCTTGCAACCAAGAGATCCTCTGCAGAAAGACTTGCTCCTGGAGCAGATCCTAACGCACTGGTAGTTGTTCCTTATGCAAATCCATTCAGAACATATCCTCTTGCTAATGATTATGAAAAATTCAAAAAATTAGTTGAAGAAAAGAACGTAGACTGCTATATTATTAATACAGGTGATTTTATGGGCAAGAAGGTTCAGCCTAAGGACACACTTGGAATTCTGGAAGCAATTGTTGATAAGAAGGCCGAGTTCAAACAGTGGGGACCATTTACAGATATCGATATCTTTGAGTGGGAAGGATTTGTTCCGGATCTTAACGACCCTGCCTATGCAGAGCAGTTAAAGGCCCGCATGGAAGACCGCGTGAAATTTGTTGCCAATACGGCAGTTGTGAAAGAAGGATATGACAAGCTTCCTGATGATGCTTTAGAGGCAATTCAGAAGGTTGTTGATCAATTGAAGTAATTGTCACAGAGACGAAAAAGGGGAACCTTTTCGTCTCTGTTTTTTAAGTCGGTAGAGGAGATGTTATGAAAAAGGAATATTTGCTGTTTGATTTGGATGGAACGCTGACCGATCCAAAAGAAGGAATTACAAAATCGGTCCGCCATGCTCTTAATGCTTTTGGGATTGAAGTGGAAAGTCTTGATGAATTATGCTGTTTTATCGGACCGCCGTTAAAAGAAAGCTTTATGGAATACTATGGATTTTCAGAATCCGATGCCCAAAAGGCGGTTGGGATCTTCCGGGAATATTTTTCCTCAGCGGGAATATTTGAGAACAAAGTATATGAGGGAACAGCAGAAGTTTTAAAGTCACTTGTTCAGTCAGGAAAAAAGCTTTATGTTGCCTCTTCAAAGCCAGAGCTGTTTGTAAGAAAGATTTTAAAGCATTTTGATCTGGATTCCTATTTTGAATTTATGGGAGGGGCGGATTTTGAAGAGATCCGTGTGAAAAAAGCGGATGTAATCCGCTATGTACTGGACACCTGCGCAATCAGTGATTTATCTAAAACAGTGATGATCGGCGACAGAAAACATGATATTTTGGGTGCGGAAGAGTTTGGAATGGAATCTGTCGGGGTACTGTATGGATATGGAAGCAGACAGGAGCTTTTGGATGCAGGAGCCGATTTTCTGATAGAATCAATTTTTGATTTGCAGAATCTTTTCTAGTGTGCTATACTAGGGCTTTAACAGGAAACAGTCCTTTTGATATCGGAATTTGGCAGACGAAGCACGAGCGGAAGGAGAATTATTGTGATTGAATTGGAAAGAGATGAGAGACAGATTGTCAGAGAACTTTGCAGCATGAGCGGAGATATAATACCCTCTGTTGTTGCAGAAGGGCGAATGGGAAAAGTCTGGGTCCCGCAATGGGATAATCCGTCCTTTTGTTTGATTCATTCGGGTAATTTTATATATCTGACTGGGATTTGTCCCAAGGGAGAGCAGGCTCTTGAACTTAAGGAGCTTCTGATTAAAAACTGCAGCCAGGGATTTATTACTCCATCTGACGAACGCTGGGCTGAATGGCTGGAAGAGACGTTCGGAGGCAGCTGCCGGATTATGTCCCGTTATGCTATGAGAACGGATGAAAATTATTTTTCCGAAGAGACGCTGACTAATTATCTGAGTTCCATTCCTGATGGAATTCAGATCAGAAAAATTGATTCCGGGCTTTATGAGAAAGCGATGGATTCAGAATGGAGCAGGGAAATCTGTTCTAATTTTGAAACCCGTGATGATTTCATTCATTATGGATTTGGATTTGCTGCACTGGACGGCGAAAAACTGGTCTCCGGCTGCTCCGCATACGAAATCAGTGAAGAGAAGATTGTGGTGAAAGTTGCGACTCACAAGGAGTATAAGCGCAGGGGACTTGCTCTGGCATGCAGTGCAGGTTTAATCTTATCCTGTTTAAAACAGGAGATTTTTCCAACCTGGGATGCGGACAACATCCCTGCCGCCGGACTGGCGGAAAAGCTTGGCTATATTTTTGAAAAAGAATATCAGGTATACAGACTGGGAAATTTAGAGAACGGACTGTATTAGACGCAAGAAAAATCAGGAGGAATACAGCAGATGAAAAAGGTTAGAATCGGTTTCTGGGGCATGGATTCCATATTGGAATTTGTGACCATAGCCGGTAAGTGTAAAGAAAAGATGGAATTGGTGGATGGAGACTGTATCGTGAATGCGAAATCACTTTTATCTGTTCTTTCCCTGGTAACTGCTGAAGCGGTTGAACTGATTATTCAGGAAGAATCCTGTGATTCCCTGTTAAATCGGCTGGATTTATACGTGGAACACGGAAGACTCCTTGGCGGTAAGAATATTGTTTTCTGATCAGCAAAATAAAAACTGACAGGAAAAGGAACTTGAAAATTCTTTGGAATTGTTGTATACTGAAGCCATAGAAAATAGTGAATGTAATTCCTGAGATGCACGATAATCTTACCTTTTTTGAACCTACATTATGACATAAGGGATTCCAATATTTTCAGGCGGATGTCAGGCCTCCTTTGTAGTGGAAGGCAGATGCCTGAGTGAGGTTGCCCACCTAGCTTAGCTAGGCGTCAATAAGTAAGAACCGGCATTTTGGGGTTACGAAAGAAAAAAGCAGCGAGAAATCGCTGCTTTAACTTTATGGTAAAATATGGTAAAGTATGATAAGACATTTATTAATAGGAACCACATAGGAGATGAACATGAAGGATTTTAAATATCGAAGTTACGTCTGCTGGGGGGTGACTGCCCTTGCAGTAATTGCACTCAGCATTGCATTTGCCTTTTTTCTTTCCCGGTTTGAAGCGGTAAAAGGTACAATAAGTCTGATTGTAGAAATATTAATGCCTGTCATTTATGGTGCAGTGCTTGCATATCTTTTATTGCCGGTTTATAACAAATCAAGAGATCTTTCGGCCCGCCTGATGAATGCAGTGTTTCACAGCAAAAAAACAGTCCGTTCCATTTCAAGGGCAGTGGCTACCATGGTCAGTCTGATCTTTTTGTTTGTGATTGTCATAGGACTTTTCTCAATGATTATACCTGAAATTTATACAAGCATTATGGGAATACAGGATAATTTCGGAGAGAATATCAACAACATTGCATTGGGACTTCAGAAACTGTTTCAGGATAACCCATCGTTTGAGAAAGCCATAATCCCTATTTACGATCAGGTTGCAGGCCGGCTCCAGAACTGGATGACTACGGATCTGGTTCCCAATATGTCTTCCTTAATCGGCAGCTTATCCAGCGGTCTTTTAAGTGTTGTACTGGTATTTAAGAATATTTTAATCGGCGTTATTGTAATGGTATATATTCTCAATATCAAAGAGACTCTCTCCGCTCAGGGAAAAAAGATTATCTACAGTATTTTTTCTTTAAAAACAGCGAATCAGGCCATTGATGAGGTTCGCTTTGTGCACAAGGTTTTTGGAGGATTCATTACTGGTAAGCTTCTGGATTCCTTAATTATCGGAATCATGTGCTTTGTGCTGCTCAATGCCATGAAGATGCCGTATGTTCTGTTAGTAAGCGTAATTGTGGGAGTTACCAATGTAATACCGTTTTTTGGCCCCTTCATTGGAGCGATTCCAAGTGCATTTTTAATACTCTTAGTCAGTCCGGTAAAGTGTCTCTATTTCCTGATATTCATTTTACTGCTTCAGCAGTTTGACGGGAATATTCTTGGACCTAAAATTCTTGGTGATTCTACAGGACTGCCAAGCTTCTGGGTTCTGTTTTCCATCCTCCTTTTTGGAGGACTGTTCGGATTTGTTGGAATGATAATTGCAGTGCCCACGTTTGCAGTGATCTACAGCGTGATTACCAGAACGGTAAACCGGTCGCTGTTAAAGAAAGACCTCTCTTTGAAAACAGAAGACTATTTAAATTTAGATCGGATTGAAGAAGAGAAAAAAACATATATGAGATAAGAGGAGCGCATGAATAAAAAGTCATTGATCGGGTTTGTCGTCGGTATTCCTCTTCTGGTTATATTTCTTATTATCATTATTTTGATGAATGAGCCGGAGCCGGAGGGGATTTCAAGGGGGCTGGCATGCAAGTCAGCAGCCCTCCTTCTTACAGACAGAGAAAGCTTGGAAAAAATGCCGGAGAATCAGAAACAGCAATATTTCTCCAAACAGGATCAGAGCGTCTGGTATGCAAAATATATGGATTATTTATATGCCAATGGCTATCTTGATACAGACCTTATGCCTGCAAATGAGGAGACTGCTCAGGGCCTTTTGACCTATCAGGAAGCAGAAAGTCTGGCAGAAGCGCTGGTCCCTGGTTCTGGAAAGCGTATTCATGCAGGAAAGAAGAATAAGAATAAACACATAACCGCTGATGAATGGTGGTATCTGTTTGAAGATTTAACGAAGGCGCTTGATAAAGAAAATCAGATAAAAACTATGGATGTTCTTCTTTATGGGACCCCTTCGAATATAAGGCCTTCTTCCTCATGGACTGCCTATACCAGCGAAGGAACATTTGGATTTGAGGGAATCAGCCTGGATTCCTATATAGACTGGGAAGTGAAAATACTGGTAAAAGGCAGCGAAATCATTTCATTAAAAGAAGTCGTAAGCGATTCTGTTACATATAAAAATATTTGGCTGACCGCCGGCGAGAATGACACATTTCAGGTGCATTTTGGTTCTGTGATCAGAACCTTTCCTCTGGATGCATCTTTGGGGCAGGCGGAGGACCTTGTTAATAATCTGGCAGATATCAGTCTCAAGAGAGGGAACCTTGAGAAAGTTACATTGAAGAAAAAAAGAATTTCAGGAAAGGTACTTGCTATTACAGATTCTTCCATAGAAATTGAAAATTATGGTAAACTGAAGTTTGATAAGGATTTTAAGGTTTACCGCTTATATGGGCAGTTTGAAGAACGGAGCGTTTCTGATATTTTAGTCGGGTATGATATACAGGATTTTGTGGTAGCCCATGGAAAGATCTGCGCAGCTCTGCTTGTCCGTGAATTCGATGCAAAGACCATTCGGGTACTCCTTATGAACACGAACTTTCAGTCGATTTTCCATCCTTCGGTGACACTGTCATCCGAGACAGGCTTAACACTGAGCTATGACAAAGAGACGGTTCAGATACCGCCAAAAGCGGAGGTGATTATTGAACCATCGGATGAGAGACTGAAAAGCGGAAGGATTGTGGCAGCTCCCCTTGAAAAGGGCGGATCCATAGAGGTGAATTCCATAAACCGCTCCTACGGAACGCCTTCTTATAACGGAACGATTGAGGTCAGGAAGGATTCTGACGGACTGCTCCTGATTAATGAGCTGTATCTGGAGGATTACTTAACAAAAGTTGTTCCAAGTGAAATGCCCGACAGCTATGAAAAGGAAGCACTAAAAGCCCAGGCTGTGTGTGCAAGAACCTATGCATACCGCCAGATCCAGAGCAATACCTACAGCAAATACGGTGCTCACGTGGACGACAGTACACGTTTTCAGGTATACAACAATCTCCCTACGGCCGCAAAGACAGAAGATGCGGTCCGTGAAACGTATGGTAAGCTGCTCTTTTATGGAGATACGCCTATCGAAGCGTTTTATTTTTCCACTTCCTGCGGACACACCACCGATGGCAGCGTATGGGGAGGAGATCCTTCCCAGTACCCCTATTTAGATGGAAGTCTGGTTCAGGATGGAGGAGCAGTGTTAAATCTGTCCACCAATTCTGATTTTGAAGAATTTATAAAGAATAAAGATTATCCGGCTTATGATTCCTCTTTCCCCATGTACCGGTGGGAGACGACTGTGACCAACAGGCAGCTGGAAGAAGAAATCACAGAAGTGGGCTCCATCTTAAATATTACAGTGGTAGAACGTGGTGTGGGCGGTATTGCAAAAAAACTAAGGGTTGAAGGTTCAGAAGGCGTCATGACCATAAGCGGTGAGGGACAGATCAGAGCGAAACTTGGTAATAAATATATGACCATAACCAAAAAAGACGGAACTCAGATGAAAAATTTCGATTCACTTCCCAGTGCCTATCTAGCCATAGAAAATCAGGGCGTTGATGATAAGAACATCACGACGTTCCATATTTATGGCGGCGGTTTCGGCCATGGAGTAGGAATGAGCCAGAACGGGGCTCAGGCGATGGCAAAGGAAGGAAAATCCTATGAGGATATCCTGCAGTTCTTTTATCATGAGGTCCGTGTATGCGAGGCAGACAGTGTAAAGGAATGAGAGTGACTCATCCTGCGTAGAATGTAAAAAAACCATAGGATGTCATATGCAGGATCAGAAATTGGAGAACCTGCTGAATCTCGCTCTCAGTTCCACTCCGGAGGAGCGGGAAAAATCAGGTAATTTAAATGTAGGATATAATCCAGAGGAAAAGACGTGGGATGTAATTGTAAAGCATTCCGGGGATATCAGCGGTCTTACCCAGGTGGGTATCCGGGTGGAGCAGATGGTAAATGAGTATGCGATCTTAAACGTACCGGAGTCCTTTATCGATCAGTTAAGTGATCTGCCGCAGATTGAATATGTGGAGAAACCAAAGAGGCTGTTTTTTGCCATAAATCAGGCAAAAGCGGCCTCTTGTGTCAATCTGGTCCAACAGGGAACCAATAATCTGACAGGAAAGGGAGTTCTTGTGGCTGTCATTGATTCGGGGATTGATTATTATCATGATGATTTCCGCAATGCGGATGGAACAACCCGGATTTTAAAGTTATGGGATCAGACGCTTAACCGGGTATTTACGAAAGAGGAGATTGACGCAGCCCTGGCAACAGGAAGCAGGGCAGAAGCGAATAAGCTGGTTCCGTCTGTTGATATCACCGGCCATGGAACTGCAGTGGCCTCCATTGCGGCAGGAAACGGCAGGGAGAACCGGGGGCAGTACAGAGGCATTGCGTATGAAAGTCCTCTTTTAGTGGTGAAACTTGGAGTGCCCCAGGAAGGCGGGTTTCCAAGAACAACGGAACTTATGCGGGCGGTTAATTTTGCAGTGAAGGAAGCTGTGGATTTACAGATGCCGGTTGCCATTAACTTAAGCTTTGGCAATACCTATGGATCCCATGACGGTACCAGCCTGCTGGAAACATTTCTCGATGATATCTCCAATTATGGAAAAACTGTAATTGTGGTTGGTACGGGCAATGAGGGGGTTGGCGGGGGTCATATATCCGGCACATTAACCATAGCCAGTCCACAGGAGATAGAACTCAGCGTGGGTGGCTTTCAGCAGAGCTTCAGCGTTCAGCTGTGGAAGTCCTATGCGGATCTGTTTGATATCAGCATTATCACCCCATCCGGGGAAGTAATTGGCCCCATCAGCAGCAGACTGGGACCTCAGACAATCAGATACGGGAATACCCAGATTCTCTTGTATTATGGAAAACCGGGACCATACAGTGTGGCTCAGGAGATTTATTTAGACTTCCTTCCTGCAGAAACCTATATTGACAGCGGAATCTGGAAATTCCGGCTGACACCAAGACAGATTGTAGAAGGAAAATATGATCTGTGGCTTCCCTCTTCCGGCGTGTTAAATCAGTCCACCCGCTTTTTGCGGGCAACACCAGAAACCACACTGACGATTCCTTCTACAGCATCTAAGGTTATTTCAGTAGGAGCCTATGATGATACATATCAGTCCTATGCCGATTTTTCAGGAAGAGGTTTCACAAGAAGAACAAATCAGGTAAAGCCTGATCTGGCAGCACCTGGTGTTGGGATTATTGCGGCATATGCCGGAGGCGGATACGATACTGTTACAGGAACCTCCTTTGCCACGCCTTTTGTCACAGGCAGCGCAGCCCTCCTTATGCAGTGGGGAATCGTGGATGGAAGAGATCCATTCCTTTTTGGAGAAAAAATAAAAGCTTATCTGATCCGCGGTGCAAGAAAGCTTCCCGGCATTACCCAATATCCCAACCCTGAACTGGGATATGGCGTTTTATGTGTCAGCGACAGTCTTCCTGTTTAAGACGAGAGAAAATCCATTGGACAACGGGCGGAAATGTTTTATAATGGATACAGTACATTTTGGAGGTGTGAAATGGAAATCAGGCATGAACTGGTCATTCCCAATAATGATCTTCCCTTCCGGCTGTTTATTTTTGAAGGCAGGGAAGGAAACTATAAAGTGACAAAGCACTGGCATCATTCTGTGGAAATTTTTCTGGTCCTGGAGGGAGAAATTGATTTTTACATTCATAACACTCATTTAAGGCTGACCAGAGATGAATTTGTACTTGTCAATTCCAATGAAGTTCATTCCATCGAGTGCCCCAATCCCAATATTACCATTGTTGTGCAGATTCCAGGAGAAACCTTTGAAGGATACATGGGAGAAGATTCCTATGTGAATTTTGAAAAAAAAGGAGAAGAGGCAAACCGAAAGCTGAAGGATCTTGTGACTTCTCTTTTTTACATTTATGAAAAACAGGAATATGGTTATAGCTTTCAGGTAAAAAGCCAGTTTTACCAGCTTTTATATCTGCTGGTTACGGAATTTAAAACGGAAAATATGGATAAGGAGGTTATCCGCCAGAAAAAGCAGCTTGATAAGCTCTCAGATGTGACCCAGTATATGAGGGAAAATTACGATCAGGATTTAAAACTGGATTCGGTGGCATTGCGCTTTGGATTTAGTCCCACCTACTTATCCAGGATTTTTTTGAAGTATGCGCAGGTCAATTACCGCACCTTTTTAATTGACCTGCGTGTCAAGTATGCGGTACGTGAACTGATGGGAACCGATCATGAAATTGGAGAAATTGCCATGAAGCATGGATTTCCCGACAGCAGGGCTTTTGCCAAAGCGTTTAAAAAGAGGTATGGATGTCTTCCCAGTGAATACAGGAAGCATATCAGCAGCAACAGGTAAGGGGTAATGCAAATAATTTAATATAGGGTGTTAAAATTACTGAAAATATGATATAATGTACCATAACTTTGCGAAGGATGTGATCGAATGAATATCAGAGAATCCACAGAACAGTGGGAGGAAGCTTATTTAAGCCCTTATGCTGCTTTTAGCAAGAATAGCAAAGGCAGAGTACGGGAAGAAGAACCCTGTGATATCCGCACCGCATATCAGCGGGACCGTGACAGAATCATTCACTGTAAAGCATTTCGAAGGCTGAAACACAAGACCCAGGTGTTTCTGGCACCGGAAGGTGATCATTACCGGACAAGACTCACACATACGCTGGAAGTATCCCAGATCGCAAGAACCATAGCCAAGTCTCTTCGTATGAATGAAGATTTGACAGAGGCGATTGCTCTGGGGCATGATCTGGGGCATACGCCGTTTGGCCATTCCGGAGAAGCAGTTCTTAACGAGATCTGTTCCCAGGGATTTGCCCATTACAGGCAGAGCGTGCGGGTTGTTGAAATCCTTGAAAAAGACGGAATGGGTTTAAACCTCACATGGGAAGTGAGAGATGGAATTTTAAATCACAGAACCAGCGGACATCCGGCGACTTTAGAGGGTGCGATTGTCAGGCTGTCTGATAAAATAGCCTACATTAACCATGACATTGATGATGCAATCCGGGCAAAGATGTTTGTGGAAGAAGACCTTCCTGCCTGCTATACAGATATTTTAGGACATAGTGTCAGGGAAAGACTGAACAATCTCATTCATGATATCATTCACAACAGCTATGGGAAAGATGAGATCATCATGTCTCCGGATATGGAAGCAGCCATGCAGGGATTAAGAACCTGGATGTTTCAGCATGTTTATAAGAATGAGATTCCAAAAGCAGAAGAAGGAAAAGCCCAGAAGATGATCGCCATGCTTTTTGAGTATTATATGGAGCATCCGGACAGGCTTCCGGAAGAATACAGGTATCTGATGGAAAAAAGGGATGCAAGCAAAGAGCGGGCAGTCTGTGATTATATTGCCGGAATGAGTGACAGCTATGCCATTGACCGGTTTGAAGAACTGTTTGTACCAAAGGCATGGAAAGCAATTTGACAAAAAAGCATTTCTATCAAGAATCTTTGTGAAAGGAGGAAGAAGGCTTTATGCGATATTCGGAGGATATAATTGAAGAAGTCCGGATGAGGAATGACATTGTGGATATCGTATCAGGATACGTGAAACTGCAGAAAAAGGGCAGTAATTATTTTGGCTTATGCCCGTTTCATAACGAAAAGTCTCCCTCCTTCTCCGTGTCACCAGCCAAACAGATGTATTACTGCTTCGGGTGCGGTGCAGGCGGCAATGCTATTACTTTTATTATGGAATATGAGAATTATTCCTTTTCAGAAGCCTTTAAGATGCTGGCAGACCGGGCGGGAGTAAAACTGCCGGTTGAAGAATACAGCAAAGAGGCGAGGGAGCAGGAGGATTTAAAGGCCTCTCTTCTGGAGATGAACAAGCTGGCTGCCAGCTATTTTTATTACCAGCTGAAGAATCCACAGGGAGAAGCCGGTTACCGGTATTTCAGAGACAGGCAGCTGAGTGATGAAACCATAGTCCGCTTCGGGCTTGGATATTCCAATAAGACCAGTGACGATCTATACCGCTATTTAAGAGGCAAAGGGTATGACGATCCTATTTTAAAGCAGTCAGGACTTGTGACAATTGAAGAAAAGGGAAGCCATGATAAGTTTTGGAACCGGGTGATGTTTCCCATTATGGATGTGAATAACCGGGTCATCGGTTTTGGCGGGAGAGTCATGGGAGCCGGGGAACCGAAATATTTAAATTCTCCGGAGACAAAGCTGTTTGATAAAAGCAGAAACTTATACGGACTGAACTATGCCAGACTGTCACGGGAAAAATACATATTGATCTGTGAAGGGTATATGGATGTGATAGCCATGCACCAGGCCGGTTTTACCAATGCGGTAGCTTCATTAGGAACGGCATTTACCCCCCAGCATGCCCAGCTTTTAAAACGGTATACGGATAAAGTAATCCTTACCTATGACAGTGACGGAGCCGGACAGAAAGCGGCACTGAGGGCGATTCCTATTTTACGGGAAGTGGGGATATCCATTCGCGTTCTTAACATGGAGCCCTATAAGGATCCGGATGAATTCATAAAGAATCTTGGAGCCGATGAATTCAAAAAGAGAATTGAGGAGGCGCGCAACAGCTTTCTCTTTGAAATTGAAGTTTTGAAAAAGAATTACAAGATGGATGATCCGGAACAGAAAACAGAGTTTTATAATCAGACGGCAAGAAAGCTTCTTGAATTCCCGGAGGCGCTTGAGAGGGAAAACTATTTAGAGGCTGTATCCAGAGAATTTTTCATTAATTACCAGGATTTAAAGCGCCTGGTGAACCGGCTGGGGGCTGCACTGGGACCGGTCCGGTCTTCCGTAAGGGGAGAAGAAGAGGAAAACGGAAAGAATCAGCGCAAAAAAGAAAAAGAAGACGGCGTTATGCAGTCTCAAAGACTGCTGCTTACCTGGCTGATTGAAAATCCTGTACTGTTTGATAAGATTAAAGGAGTCATTACTCCTGATGATTTTATAGAAGAACTGTATCATAAGGTGGCACAGATGGTTTTTGACGGACACGCTGCCGGAACACTGAATCCGGCCGAGATTTTGAATCATTTCATCGATGATGAAGATCAATACCGGACTGTCGCAGGTCTTTTCCATGCGAGCTTAAAAGAGTCTCTTGATAATGAAGAACAGAAAAAAGCGTTTTCGGAAACAATAATGAAAGTGAAAAAAAACAGTCTGGATCATGCCAGCCGTCATGCAGCAGGGATAGAAGAACTGCAAAGAATTATAAAGGAACAGGCTGCGCTGAGGGATTTGAATATTTCGCTGGATTAGGGTGTACACTATAGGCAGGCTGTGGAAGGATGGAAAAACATGGACGAGAATGTTAAGAAGACAGCAGATAAGATGGTGGGTTCAGGAAAGACAGAAGAGGAACAGGTTTTTGGCAGCAGGCAGGAAGAGTCAGCAGCGGCATTTGAGGAGAAGTTAAATCAGCTCCTCTTATTAGCGAGAAAGAAGAGAAATGTCCTGGAAAATCAGGAAGTGCTTGATTTCTTTATAGGAGAAAATTTAGATTCTGACCGTTTGGATCAGATCTATGATTTCCTGGAGAGCAACAAGGTGGACGTGCTCTCTATCAGCGGGGAAGAACTGGATTTAGATGAAGATCTTTTTCTGGAAGAGGATATCGAGGAAGAGGAAGAAATCGATATGGAAAGTATCGATTTATCTGTTCCCGAAGGTGTCAGTGTAGAAGACCCGGTCCGCATGTATTTAAAGGAAATCGGTAAGGTCCCTCTTCTTTCCAGTGAGGATGAGATTGAACTCGCGAAGAAGATTGAGCTGGGGGATGAAGAATCAAAGCAGAGATTAACAGAAGCCAATCTACGCCTTGTGGTCAGCATTGCCAAGCGTTATGTCGGGCGGGGAATGCAGTTTCTGGATCTGATACAGGAAGGTAACTTAGGGCTGATTAAGGCGGTTGAAAAGTTTGATTACAGGAAAGGATATAAGTTCAGTACTTATGCGACCTGGTGGATCAGACAGGCAATTACCCGTGCCATTGCAGATCAGGCCCGTACAATCCGGATTCCCGTTCATATGGTGGAAACCATTAACCGTCTGGTACGTGTATCCAGACAGCTTTTGCAGGAACTGGGCAGAGAACCTGTGCCGGAAGAGATTGCAGCAAGGGCAGACATGCAGGTTGAGCGGGTGAGGGAAATTATGAAAGTTTCCCAGGAGCCGGTTTCTTTGGAAACGCCTATCGGTGAGGAAGAGGACAGCCATTTAGGTGATTTTATTCAGGATGACCAGGTGGCGGTTCCTGCAGACGCGGCTACATTTACCATGCTTCATGAACAGCTCATGGAGGTCCTTGATACCTTAACGGAGCGGGAACAGAAGGTGTTAAAGCTGCGGTTTGGTTTAAATGACGGGCGCCCCAGGACTCTGGAAGAGGTGGGAAAAGAGTTTAATGTTACAAGAGAACGGATCAGACAAATTGAAGCGAAGGCTTTGCGAAAACTGCGCCATCCCAGCAGAAGCAAAAAGCTGAAAGATTATCTGGACGATTAAGAAACAAGACGGAGTTTACTATGAAATTATCAAAACGTTTGGGAGTGATCGCTTCATTTGTTCCAAAAGGCAGTCATGTGGCTGATGTGGGAACTGATCATGGCTATATCCCGATTCACTTAGTGCAGAAAGGCATTGCAAAATCAGCCATTGCCATGGATGTGAGAAAAGGGCCTCTTCTAAGGGCCCAGACTCACATAAAAGAGGCCGGCTTAGAAGATCTGGTTGAAGTCCGTTTAAGCGACGGACTTTTAAAGTTAGAGAAAAATCAGGCAGACTGTGTTGTTATTGCCGGCATGGGCGGAGAACTGATCATACATATATTGGAAGAGGGACAGCATTTATGGGACAGTATCTCATACTGGGTTCTGTCACCTCATTCTGAACTTTATAAAGTACGTAAGTTTCTGATAGAACATGAATTTTCTATCGGGAGAGAGACTATGATAAAAGAAGACGGTAAATATTATTCCGTTATGGGTGTTACCAGAGAATCTACGGATTTAAGCGATCAGAATCCGGAGCTGGAGTATCGGTACGGCAGGGATCTACTGAAGTCCGGAGATCCGGTTTTAAAGGAATATTTAAAGAAAGAGCAGATAAAGCTTGACCAGATTCTAAAAGGTTTAAAGTCAAGCGGAACAAAAAACTCAGAAAACAGAATCGGAGAACTGGAACTGGAACGGAAGTGGAATAAGGAGGCGCAAGATGCAATGCAGCAGACTGATTGAGATACTGGAACAGCTGGCACCTGCCGCCTGTGCCTGTGACTGGGATAACGTGGGACTTCTTGTGGGGCGGAGCAACAAAGAGATAAAGAAAGTGTTTATCGCTCTGGATGGGGATGAGAGGGCGATAGAAGAAGCGGTACAGTGTGGGGCCGATCTTCTTCTGACCCATCACCCCATAATTTTTAAGCCTTTAAACCGGATTAATGACAGTGATTTTATTGCTGAAAGGCTGATGCAGCTGATCCGGAATGATATCTGCTGTTATGCCATGCATACCAACTTTGATACAGCTCCCGGATGTATGGCTGATGCAGCTGCGGGCAAACTGGGACTGACGAAAACGGATGTTCTGGAAATAGAAGGAACTGTTAAGACAAATACCACGGAAGGTTTTACAGAGGCTGCCTATGGAATCGGAAAGACCGGTTATTTAGAACAGCCTGTGACAGTGAGGGAACTGGCCGGACTTGTAAAGGAAAGGTTCGGGCTTCCGTTTGTTACCATATACGGAGAACAGGACATAAAAGAACCGGTGTCTTTTGTGGGAATCAGCCCGGGCGCAGGCTCCAGCATGATAAAACCGGCCCTGAAAGCAGGAGTTAAAGTATTGATTACAGGAGATATCGGACATCACAGCGGAACGGACGCGGCAGCAAACCATATGGCAGTCATTGATGCAGGTCATTATGGTCTGGAATATCTTTTCCTTGATTACATGGAAGATTTTCTGAAGAAAAAAGCGGGAGAGGAACTTGAGATTTTCAAGGCGGACGTGAGATTTCCTGAGACATTTTTATAAGGAGGAAAAGAATGGCGATTGTAACAATAGACGGAACGAAGAGAGAATATCCAATTGGCACGACTTACCAGGATATAGCAAAGGAGTATCAGCCCCAGTATGACGATGAGATCCTTCTGGTAGGCATCAACGGAAAGTTAAGAGAGCTTCATAAGACGGTACAGTTTGACTGCAGCCTTCATTTTTTTACGGGAAAAGATCAGCCGGGTATACAGACCTATCACAGAAGTGCGATTTTCCTTATGCTGAAAGCATTTTATGATGTGGCAGGTTCAGAGAATATCGAAAAGGTGACGGTGGACTTTTCCCTGGGAAAAGGCTATTACATTCAGCCTCACGGAACAGCAGCGCTTACAGAAGATCTGTTAAACCGTGTATTGACCCGCATGAGGGAATATGTTGATCAGAAAATCCCCATTATGAAGCGAAGTGTTAATACGGATGATGCCATAGAATTGTTCCACAAGCATCGGATGTATGACAAAGAACGGCTTTTCCGTTACCGCAGGGTATCCCGCGTGAACTTATACAGCATCGGCGGTTTTGAAGATTATTTTTATGGCTATATGGTGCAGAATACCGGATATATCAGGTATTTTAATATCATTCCTTACGATGAGGGATTTATGCTCATGCTCCCTCAGAAGGAGAATCCCCAGGAGGTACCTGTTTTTGAAGCAGAAAAAAAACAGAAGCTTTATCAGGTATTAAAAGAAAGTGTAAAATGGGGGGAACGTCTCAATGTTTCTCATGTCGGGGCCTTGAATGAAGTGATAGCTGCAGGAGATATCAATGAACTGATCCTGATCCAGGAGGCACTTCAGGAGAAAAAGATTGCTGAAATCGCAGCCAGAATCGGCGCTGACCGCAGCAAAAAATTTGTTATGATTGCAGGCCCTTCCTCATCAGGAAAGACAACATTTTCCCACAGATTATCGGTACAGCTGAAAGCACAGGGGATGATTCCCCACCCAATCGCAGTCGATGATTATTTTGTAAACAGAGTCAACAGTCCGAAAAATCCAGACGGAAGCTATAATTATGAAGTTCTGGAATGCCTGGATATTGATCAGTTTAATAAAGATATGACGGCTCTTCTGGCTGGAGAAACGGTAGAAATGCCGAGGTACCAGTTTAAAACAGGAGAACGGGAGTATCGGGGAGATTATTTAAAGCTTGGGAATGATGATATTCTTGTAATTGAAGGGATTCACTGTCTGAACGACAAATTATCCTACTCACTTCCAAAAGAAAGTAAGTTCCGTGTTTATGTCAGCGCGCTGACTCAGCTAAACATTGACGAACACAACCGGATTCCAACTACCGACTGCCGTCTCATAAGGCGTATGGTGCGGGATGCCAGAACAAGAGGTGCATCAGCTCAGGATACCATACGCATGTGGCCGACTGTAAGAGAGGGAGAGGAAGCTTATATTTTTCCGTTCCAGGAATCCGCAGATATGATGTTTAATTCGGCTACCGTATATGAATTATCAGTCTTAAAGCAGTATGCGGAACCGCTTCTTTTCGGTATAACCAGGGAATCACCTGAATATATGGAAGCAAAACGGCTTCTAAAATTCCTGGATTATTTTCTGGGAGTCAACAGTGAAGACATTCCGCGCAACTCCATTGTGAGAGAATTTATTGGGGGAAGCTGTTTTAAAGTATAAAAAACAGGTCGGCTAAAAGGCAGCTTTACAAATGCATGGAAATATGATAAACTTATATGGTTTTGAGTAAGACAAATGGCCGCAGCTGCAAAGCCGAAAGGCTGCAGGTGAGGAAAGTCCGGGCTTCACAGGGCAGGATGCCAGATAACGTCTGGCGGAGGCGACTCCAGGGAAAGTGCAACAGAAATAAACCGCCGCATCTGCGGTAAGGGTGGAAAGGTGGTGTAAGAGACCACCGCTCTCCTGGTAACAGGAGGGGTCCATGTAAACCCCATTCGAAGCAAGACCGAACAGGAAGCATAAGGCGGCCCGTCTGCTTCCGGGTAGGTCGCTTGAGCCTGCTGGCGACGGCAGGCCTAGATAGATGGCCATTCAACGACATAACCCGGCTTATCGTCTTACTCAAAGCATTTAATAATGAACAAATAAACAGAGGGTATCGCTGTATCACATTACTGGTGATTTTGGCGTTACCCTCTTTTTTATTCAGGAAAGCTGTCAGACGATATTACAGGTAAATAGAATACTGCTATATGTCTGATGAATGGTCAAGCTGGAACTGGTAAATAAGCTGATTTAAATTTTCTGCTTCTGCAGCCAGCTCTTCGCTTGCAGCAGAACTTTCTTCCGCTGTGGCTGATGTAGTCTGTACGACAGTGGAAATCTGGTCGATTTCATGACTGATTTTTTCCAGAGCAGAAGTCTGTAATAAGGAAGCTTCTGTTATTTTATTCATCAGTTCGGTTAACTGCTGGGATTTAGTAAGTACAGTGTTTAAGGAACCTTTGGTATCATCAGCCATTTGTGCTCCGTTTATAATGGCGCTTAAAGTGCGGTCAATCAGATACTGCGTCTTTTGGGCAGATTCAGTGCTTAAGGAAGCGAGGCGGCGTACTTCATCAGCAACGACTGCAAATCCTTTACCGGCAGCCCCGGCCCTGGCCGCTTCAACGGCTGCATTTAAGGCAAGAATATTTGTCTGAAAGGCGATACTTTCCATGGTTTTAATGATTCCACCTATCTCGCTGGAGGTATCGGAGATATCCTTCATGGCTGTATTCAGCTCCATCATACGATCATTGCTTGTACAGAGTTCCTCCTGTGTTTCAAGCAGCAGAGCGTTTGATTTTAAAATTCCATCCGTATTTTCTTTGATCTGACCTGATATATGGCTTACTGTTTCGAAAAGCCGTTCAACGGAATCGGCCTGTTCTATGGCATTTTCTGCAAGAATTTGAGAACCCTGAGAAACCTGCTCAGAACCGTTTTTAACCTCCTGTGAGGCAGTCTGCACATGATTTAATGTAAGATTTAATGAATGCAGGATTGTTTCCATAGAGGTGCGGATGGGTGAAAAACTGTTTTTGTAATCCATATTGATTGATACAGTCATATCTTTGTCAGCCATTTTTTTCAATACTTGGGAAATATCGTTTATGTAGAGATTCAGTGTCTTGATAAGACTCCGGACATTGTCAGCAAGAACACCCAGTTCATCCCCTGCCCGGTAGGTGACATCTGTATCTAATTCACCTGAGGCCAGAGCTGTGGTAGCAAATTCCAGTTCCCTGATTGGTCTTGTAAGGCTTTTAGTCAGGCAGATGCATAATAAAACAATGACAGATAATGTGATTACCGTAAACACAATGAGAACGGTATATATATTTGCAGATTCCGTTTTTCCATCTGTATAAAACTGGCTTGCACGATTGAGGGCGGCCTGCTCTAACTGAGTGGCAATGTCGCTTGCAGCTGTTGAACTTGGCTCAAAGGAATCTATATAGATGCGATAAGCATTGGCAGAGCTGCCTGATTTACTCAAAGCGATAATTTCCTCAGTCATCTGAGCGCGTTCTGTCTGAGAATCTATAATTTGCGCCAGTTTTTCCTGACTTTCCGGTTGTGTCATGTTCTTTTGCAAAAGTGAGGTTTTTTCATTGAGCTGGGCTGATGATTGATTAATTTCATCTTCCCATTGGGAAATATTATCTCCTTTTTTGCTCTGGATGATCAAAATAAGGTTTTTTTCAATTGTACGTAAATCGTACTTGATATAGAGTGTGGCATTGGATACGGTAAACGGGCGGTTATAAAAAGATGTAAAAGTTGTGTATAGTTTGTTCATTCCCCTGCCAGAGAGCAGGGCTGAGATCATAAACAGGAGAAAAATCAATCCAAATGCTGCTGTGATTTTCTGACCTATTTTCCAATTTTTCATAAGATATCCTTTCATTCGTAACGTACGAAATAAGCAGCCAAAATAAAGATAGTATTCTGGCTGCAGGCTTTTTCATTTTAAGTAAACAGTGATGCAACAGCATTAAAAACTGTAGCAGAAATGACGCTGACGGGTACAGCAACAAATAAAAGACGGGGGAACATGGCAGTGCGTTCTTCGTCATTCGTACAGCTGCCCAGAACCAGACTTCCACCGGAAGAAAATGGGGAGATGGCTGAACTCTGTGCGCCGATTACGATGCTGCTGAAAATAATCAGTGGACTGATTCCGGTTGCAGCCGCCAGGGAAGGTACCAGGGGAAACAGTGCAGGGCATACAACTCCAAGGGTGCTGGAAAAGAAACTCATTACCGACCCGATCAGGCTGAATGCGACCGGTACCGCATAAACCGGCAGACTGGAACCTGCCCAGGACGCCATTAAATCAAGAGTACCTGCTTCGATGGCTACGTTGATCAGCATGCCTACACCACAGATCATAATAATCGTATTCCACGGAACTTTTTTGATGACTTCATCCTGAGGAGCCAGCTTTAAAAATAAAGCAGCAGCAGAAAAAGCAATGGCTGTCAGACCAACATCTATTTTGCTGTTAATAAATGTTACAGCAGCAGAAGCCGGGAAGATCATGTGCAGGATGGGGAACAGCAGAACAACTGCTATCATAACAATAATCAGAATCAGATTGATTTTTTGCTTTGCAGTAAATGCGTCCGGCTTTTCAAACACCATATTTTTTTGTACTTCTTTGTTTTTCCGTGAAATAAAGCGGAATATTACGATCAGTAAAAGAGAGAAGATAACACTCTCAATAAAGATTACAGAAGTATAGTTAAATGAAACACTGGCATAGTTGTTTTCATCCATCAGCCCTCTGAATATAATTCCGCTTCCGCTGGTCATGAAATTTGCTCCTGACAGAGCACCGCAGTTAACCGCTGCAGCCCCTACCATTTTATCCATTTTCGCTTCTTCACAGATTAACAATGCAATTGGTGCCATAAAGGCCATAACGGTAAAGAATCCGGCACCTAATGCTGCGATTCCCGCGCTGGCAAAATAGAGAGCGAAGGGAAGAAGACCAGGGAATCTGCGGCAGGCAAAAAGCAGATACCGGGCGGTTTTTTCCAGTGTCCCGTTTACCAGAGCAAAGTTATAGAAAAGTGAAACAGAAAATATTACAAACATGGTATTGACGGGCCATCCCCCAATTACCTTTTTTGGTGCTAAACCCAGAGCAAAACAGCCTAACAGATAGGCGAATATAATTGCGAATAAACCAGTATTAAAGCCTGTTTTGTACCCGATAATGATTGCAAGTGCAATTGCAGATACGATTAATATGTTTATCATAAAACATAACCCCTCTTTTTGTTTTATTGACTTTCATCTGAAGTTATATCTAGTAGTTCTGACTGGATTGTATGAGTCATATGGAAAACCTCTGAGTCCGGTATGCCATTATCCACAAGATACTGCATATACTGTTCCATTGCAATTTCCCAGTTTGGATTTTCTACCTGTCCTCCGTCGGTGGAGACCATGACATTTTTATATCCGCATTCTTTTATGGCCTCCAGATTCACAGGCAGGTTGCTTTTATATTTTCCGCCTCCCAGCGGCTGGGCAAAGCAGTGTTCCAGAATTACACCGTAATCTTTTACAATGCGTACCTGATCAGTAATGTCCATGCCCACCAGCCACCATTCCGGATGAGTTACTACTATTTTTTTAACTCCTGCGTCTCTGGCGGCTTCTACAACCTGAAAACACTCCTCAGGAGATATATGGGCGGTTGCAAGTACTGCATTATAGTCTTTAACCAGCTCAAAAATATCCCTTAATTCCGGTACGATTTTTGAATCTCTGATCACATCAATGCAGCCATCTGTGGACTGGTTCATTTTCAGCTTATGATTTCTTGCAGACTGTGTAGGAAGCCATATGACTTTTGCCCCCAGTTTTAAGCCGCTTTCAACTGCAGCCGGGTTGATTCCTCCAATCTGTCTGTTTAAAGTTACGCTGCCGTACATGGTGAAGTCATTGTCACCGTTGTGTGTTAATTTGTTATGCTGGTTACATAAGTATGCCCTGTCCACGGTTGTGCCCTGGTGTGTTTTGATTACAATTGCTCTGGCACCCACCTTTATGGCGGCTTCCATCAATTCGAAATCGTCATAGGCCCGGTGACGAATATCAGGATTTGAGTGGACATGCATATCAATGATACCCCCTAAAGATACCTTACTCATTTAACATCTCCTTTCTTTTATTTGGCAACGGATAGTGCTTTGTAGAAAATTATCAAATACACTTCTTGGAAAAAAGAATATTTATGTTGTTTTGGCAGAAACTGATGATAATTTTTCCTGTATCTATAAAGTTGCACAAATAATAAGTCGATTCTATAATGAATATATTATCGGTGCAATCTAAAATAAGTAATAGCTGATATCGGAAAAACCGATTGGAGGTAAAAATGGAACTGAAAGAATTAAGATATATTGTTACTCTGGCAGAAGAAGGCAGCATATCAAGAGCAGCAGACCGGCTGTTTATGGCCCAGTCAAGTCTGAGTCAGTTTTTACAGCAGTATGAGAAAGAGCTTGGAACAGCCCTGTTTGCAAGGACTGCAAAAGGTATTCGTCCCACAACAGGAGGTGCAAGCTTTATAGAAAACGCCAGACAGATTTTACTTCAGTACAGAAGAGCAGAAAATGAATTATGGGACAGTGTAAATCTGGAGGGGGGAAGAATTATTTTTGGTATCAGTTCTTTTCGGGGCAGGTACATGCTTCCGGGCATTCTCGCCGACTTTCAGCAGAAGTACCCTAAGGTGAAGGTCGACATTGTAGAAGCAAACAGTATGGAACTGGAAGAAGAACTGACTGCAGGTAAGCTTGACCTGGCAGTGGTTGCACTGCCTGTTAATCTGAAAGGTAAAGTGGAGAAATTCTACAGGGATGAAGTTTTGATTGTCTGCAGTAAAAACCACCCTGCAATGGAATATGTGTATCGGGATGATAAAACAGGGCAATGCCACATGGAACTAAAGGATGCCGCCATGTTTTCCTTCATACTCAGCGATTATAATACAATGCTTGGAAATATCAGCAGGCAGCTGTTTGAAAAAGAGAATTTAAAAGTACATTCGGACAACAGCAATATAACTGCAGCGCTGTCGGTGGGAATGGCAAGAGCGGGTCTTGGGCTTGCTTTTACTTATCGTTCCTGCATGGAAGAATATGATGATACGGCGTACATATCTGTTGGCAGGCAGGGGGTTTTTCTTGATCTGGCACTTGCCTGTTCCGCCATGGGATATCAGTCTAAGGCTGTTTTTGCTTTTGGCGATATGATTAAGGAAAAGTATAAAGGAAAACCGCTTCCGGTCAGTGAGGCAGGAAGCGGTTCTATCACAGTACCCTTGAGCGCTTTGTGATTATCTGCTGTATTTTTCTTCACAGTACATGCAGCGGTAGGTTTCCTTTTCTGCATCTGAGAGATAAAAAACATGGGGAAGCCCCTGTTCGATGGAAGTGATGCAGCGGGGGTTTTTGCACTGGATGATGTTCGTGATCTTCTGGGGAAGACTGAGTGTCTTCTTTTCTACAATTTCATTATCCCGGATAATGTTTACCGTGATATTGTGATCAATATATCCGAGAATCTCCAGATTAATATGATCCATGCCGCCTTCTATTTTAATAATATCCTTTTTCCCCATTTTATTGCTTTTGGCATTTTTAATAATGGCAACCTGGCAGTCTAACTTGTCCAGTCCAAGATTATAATAAATCTCCAGACTTTTTCCTGCCTCAATATGGTCTAATACGATACCTTCTTTTAATCCGCCGATATTTAACATGGTTTGTTTACCTCCAGTAATGTCATGATAAGAGCCATACGTACATAAACTCCATACTGTGCCTGCTTAAAGTAGGCGGCCCGTTTATCATCATCAACTTCTACAGAGATCTCGTTGACTCTGGGAAGAGGGTGAAGAACATACATATCTTCCTTTGCCAGCTTCATTTTTTTCTTATCCAGAATGTAGCAGTCCTTTAAACGGATGTAATCTTCTTCATTGAAAAAACGTTCTTTCTGTACGCGTGTCATATACAGGATATCGAGATCCGGCATGGCATCGTCAAGACTGTCCATTTCAATAAATTCAATGTTGTTGGCCCTTAGCACATCTTCCCGGATGTATTCAGGTACCCGCAGTTCAGGGGGGGAAATTAAGATGAATTTGATGTTTTCGTATCTTACAAGAGCGTTAATGAGAGAGTGAACGGTACGGCCGAATTTCAAATCACCGCAAAGACCAATAGTTAAATCGTTCAGACGGCCTTTTAAGGAACGGATAGAAAGTAAATCGGTAAGTGTCTGTGTGGGATGCTGATGTCCGCCGTCTCCTGCATTGATGACCGGAATACCGGAATGGCTGGCAGCGACTAATGGTGCGCCTTCTTTGGGGTGTCTCATTGCGCAGATATCTGCGTAACAGGAGATAACCCGAATGGTATCAGCGACACTTTCTCCTTTTGAAGCAGAGCTCGAATCGGCAGAAGAAAAGCCAAGTACGCTGCCTCCTAAATTAAGCATGGCAGCCTCGAAACTCAAACGGGTTCTTGTACTTGGCTCATAAAAAAGTGTCGCTAGTTTTTTTCCATTGCATACATGAGAATATTCCGGAAGATTATCTTCAATATCTTTTGCCAGATCAAGCAGTTGTCCGGTTTCTTCCAGACTGAAATCTAACGGGTTAAGTAAATGTCTCATAAGAATCTCCTTTATCCACTGAGTTATGGTTTAAAATTCTATCCCATTATAAAGCATACTTTGAAATATTTCCACTCTTTTTTTAAAAATTTTTAACAGGCTTTTGGAAGGCTTTTGGGGGTGTAAGGAATATGTAAGGAAGTTTAAGAAAATAAAGAATGCAGGATTTGCCAATCCTGTTGTATAATGTCATTGCGTGAATAAAACAAGGAGGAAGCTTAAGTGGTGGAAAATAAGACACCTATGATTCAGGTTAAGAATCTTTATAAGGTGTATAAGGTGGGAGATACCAAAGTCTACGCACTAAACGGAGTAGACTTTACGATATATAAAGGCGAATTTTGCGCCATTGTGGGCCCGTCCGGCTCAGGAAAATCAACACTTTTAAATATGATGGCCGGTTTGGAGAAACCATCGAAGGGGGAAATTGTCATTGCTGGAAATCACATCGAAAAGCTTTCGGAGAATCAGCTGGTTGCATTCAGAAGAAAGCATGTCGGTTTTATTTTCCAGTCCTATAATTTAATTAAGACATTGAATGCGGTGGAGAATGTTGCACTTCCCCTGTCATTCCGGGGAGTACCGAGAAAGGTCCGGAATGAAAAGGCAAAACAGTACATAAAGCTGGTAGGCTTAGAGAAGCAGATGAACCATATGGCAAATGAGATGTCGGGAGGCCAGCAGCAGCGGGTGGGAATTGCAAGAGCGCTTGCAGTTGACCCAAAGATTATTTTCGCGGATGAACCAACCGGAAATCTGGATTCCAAAACGACAAAAGAGGTTCTTAATCTGATGCAGAAGATTGTAAAAGAGCAGAACCAGACACTTGTCATGGTAACACACGATAATTATATAGCCAAGTTTGCAGACAGACAATTCCACATAGTGGATGGAAAGATATTTAAGATTGAAGAACAGCACCACGAGGATACAAAGGGGGAAGTAAAAGATGTACAGAGTTAAGAGGAAAATTGTATGGCTGCTTGCTGTGCTTATGGTGGTTACAACAATACCGGCAACGGCTTTAGCACAATATGATTTAAGTAAAAACACCTATATTGATGTGAAGAAGACACCGTCTGGAAAGACAGGAGAGAATATTACCATCAACATGGTTTTTACCAATAATACAGGCAGTGATTTGGATGATGTGGCAGTGAGATTTGACAGAGATATCCCGGAACAGGAATACAGGGCCACGGAAGACGCAGAGGAAACCACAACCTACACAGGCTCCGTATTCCCTTTCGAAATCTCCTCAAACACATTTGATAATAAAAAGCTGGGCAAGGTTAAAAGCGGCAGTTCTAAAACCTTCAGCATTACTGCCAGAATCCGGAGAGATGTATCTGAGGGTTATTACTTAGTGCCGTTAGAGGTCGTTACAGATGCAAAGAAAAAAGATGATGGAGCGCATGCATCCTATGAGAAGGTAAATATCTGGATTACAAAATCTTCCGCAACTACCTCCTCCGGAGCAAATGAAGGAACCATAAGCTTTGAGCTTGGCGAAGACCAGAGCACTCCCTTCGGCACTTATCCGGAAGCCATGAATTTCAATATGAATGTCCGGAATTCTTCTTCTTTAACCGCATTTGATGTAAATGTACGTATGGGGGTAAATCAGGACAGTACAAAATTCCCTTTCGATATTAATGATGGAAATTATACCAAACATTACGACCGGATCGGGGGCGGGGAGACGATATCCGTGCCTTACAGCATGATGATCAGGAAAGATGTATACAGCGGATATTATCCGATTACCTTTACCATCGAATACCGGGACAGTACCGACGGTGACATCCAGAAGTCAGAAGAGACTTTCTATGTAAAGGTTCAGAATAAGGATAAAGAGGAAGAGACAAAAGAGTTTAATGCAAACGACAGAACCAAGGCCAGGATCGTTGTTGACGGATTTGAAACCAATCCGGAGAAGGTTTATGCCGGTGAGGAGTTTGAGCTTACGCTGCATATGAAAAATGCTTCGGAGAGTGTTACTGCAAGCAACATTCTTTTTAATCTGGAGTCAGAAAAGGTAACGGAAAGCGCTGTGTTTACGACAGATGAAGGAAGCTCTTCCATCGTGGTAAATACCCTTGGGGCAGGTCAGACCACAGATATCAAGGTAAAGCTTCGGGCTGGGGCATGGGTGGACCAGAGAACCTATGGGCTGACCATTAACGAAAAATATGACAGCCCTGAATTTAAAAATGCGGAAGAAAAGATAATAGTTAATATTCCGGTCAAACAGGTGGCGCGTCTGAATACAGGAACCATTGATATCATGCCGGAATCAATAGCCGCAGGATCAGAAACCAACATTATGTTCCCCGTTAATAATACGGGAAAGGTTCTTCTTTATAATGTCACGGTGGCGTTCGCAGGAGATTCCATACAGCAGACCAGTACCTATATCGGTAATATTAAGCCGGGAGAAACCAGTAATGTGGATGCCATGATTACGGGTACAACTCCCACAGCAGATGACGGAAAAATCAAGATTTTAATAACCTATGAGGATGAAAACGGAGTAGTTTCTGATCCTATAGAAAAAGAAGTCACATTGATGGTAACAGAGCAGGAAGAGACAGGGACCGATACCGGTGATTTGGGCGAGATGCCTGCAGATGTGCAGCCCACAGGTTTTGCAAAGTACAGTAAAATTCTTATACCTGCCGCCGGCGTATTAATCGCTGCAGGAGCCGGTGCAGCCTTTTTCATCTGGAAAAGGAGAAAAAAGAAGAAGCTGGCTGCAGAAGAGGAATTAAACGATGAGATTTAGCGATTTGCTTTCCATGAGTGTGAACAATTTAAGACGGAGAAAGATGAGGACATTTTTAACTGTTCTGGGAGTCTTGATTGGTACGGCTTCCATTGTTGTTATGGTATCTCTGGGAATCGGTTTTAATGAACTTACCATGGAACAGTACGCTTCTTATGGAAGCCTTACTGAAGTCACTGTGTATTCCAATCAATCCTCTGGCGGAGATGGAAAGAACGAACCCAAGCACATGACAGATGATGTAATCGCCCAGTTTGGAAAGCTGGATCACGTAGAGGCGGCTTCCCCGCTTTTGCAGGCAGATACGATCATGAGTCAGGGGGCATATCAGGCCAATGTCACCGTGATCGGAGTAACTCCGGAATACATGGACAATATTTCTTTAAAACAGGGGCATTTTCCGGATAAAGGAAAAAAAGAACTTCAGATGGTTGTTGGAAATATGGTCGCCAGGCAATTTAGCAACCCGAAAAGCAGAAATCAGAATTTTTATGATGATCCAACCAAGATTCCTGATATTGATTTTATGAACAGACCTGTTTTTGTGGTTTTTGATACTGAGGCCTATTACCAGGCACAAAACGGAGGATCAGAGGACAGCAAAACTCCTGTCAAGCCGCCTAAAAAATATCTGCTGAAGACAGCAGGTCTGGTAGCGGGAGGAGTGGAGGACTATAACAATTACAGTTACAATGTTTATGTTGATCTGGACGCACTAAAAGCTCAGTTAAAGCAAATTTTTAAGAAAAAACCAATTCCCAATCAGCCTACCAATAAAAAGGGTAAGCCTTACGGCTATTTTATCTATGACCAGGCGGTTGTAGAGGTGGACGATATGGCCAATGTAACGGATGTTCAGAAGACCATTACAGATATGGGATATCAGGCAAACAGCAATATGGAATGGCTGGAACAGTCCCAGAAGCAGGCTAAGATGGTTCAGGCCCTGCTTGGCGGAATCGGAACAGTATCCTTATTCGTTGCAGCAATCGGAATTGCCAATACCATGATGATGTCCATCTATGAAAGAACGAAGGAAATCGGAATTTTAAAGGTACTGGGGCTTGATATGAATCATATCAGAGATATGTTTCTTCTGGAGTCCGGATTCATTGGTTTTCTTGGAGGCGTAACGGGAATAGTGTTCAGTTACGGGGTTTCTTTTCTCATAAACCGTTTTCTGGCCGGCCGTTTTATGCCGGATATGCCGGGAGATTTATCCAGAATACCGATGTGGCTGTCTCTGGCTGCCGTAGGATTTTCTGTTTTTGTAGGAATGGCTGCCGGATTTTTTCCTTCGCTCAGAGCCATGAAACTCAGTCCTCTTGCTGCCATCCGCAACGAGTAAATCTATGTAATAAAATTAAAAAAAGACCTTGCATTTTTTTCAGGAATCATTTATTATGTTAAACAAGGTACGTGCAACTGGCGGATAAGTGGAGAAAACCACGGGGAGCACGTTACAATCAGAAGCCGACCGCCTGGGCACCGCTATGGGATGTCCAGGCGGTTTTTTGCGTTTTTATTGATGAAGGAGGACTAGGAGTCATGAATTTGGTTTCTTTGAAGGATGATTTAACGAACAATTCCTATCCGGGAAGAGGGATAATTATTGGCAAATCCCCCGATGGAAGGAAGGCAGTAACCGCTTATTTTATTATGGGAAGAAGTGTCAACAGCCGCAATCGCGTATTTGTGGAAGATGGGGATGGAATCCGTACCCAGGCTCACGATCCTTCAAAACTGTCAGATCCCAGTCTGATTATCTACGCTCCGGTTCGTGTCATGGGCAATAAAACAATTGTGACAAACGGAGACCAGACTGACACCATCTATGAAGGAATGGATTTTCAGCTGACGTTTGAGCAGACTCTTCGCAGCAGGGAATTTGAGCCGGACAGCCCGAATTATACTCCCCGCATATCCGGTATTATGCATGTGGAGGATGGAAGATTTAACTATGCCATGTCTATCTTAAAAAGCAGCAATGGAGATCCATCTGCCTGCAGCCGATTTACCTTTGCCTATGAGAATCCTGTACCAGGAGAAGCCCACTTCATTCATACCTACATGCATGACGGCAATCCTCTGCCAAGCTTTGAAGGGGAACCTAAACTGGTGGAAGTTTTAGATGACCAGGATGAGTACACTTCCATGATCTGGGAAAGTTTGAATGAAGAGAACAAGGTATCGTTGTTTGTTCGTTATATTGATCTTGTAACAGGCGCGTTTGAGACCCGGATAATGAATAAGAATAAATAGCAGGAGCACAAAAGATGAATGAATTAGAATTAAAATATGGCTGTAACCCCAATCAGAAACCATCAAGAATCTATATGGCAGATGGATCCGATCTGCCGATAACCGTATTAAGCGGAAAACCCGGATATATTAATTTCCTCGATGCATTCAATGGCTGGCAGCTGGTAAAAGAATTAAAGGAAGCAACCGGTCTGCCTGCAGCTGCTTCTTTTAAGCACGTTTCTCCTGCAGGTGCAGCAGTTGGACTTCCCTTAAGCCCTGTTTTAAAAAAGATCTGCTGGGTTGAGGATATGGGGGATCTTTCGCCTCTTGCCTGTGCTTACGCAAGAGCCAGGGGAGCCGACCGCATGTCTTCATTTGGTGATTATATTTCCTTATCAGATCCCTGTGATGAAGATACGGCAAAGATCATAAAGAGAGAGGTGTCAGACGGCGTGATTGCACCTGGTTATACACCGGAAGCTCTGGATATTTTAAAATCCAAGAAAAACGGTAATTATAATGTTATTTTAATTGATCCGGAATATTCTCCGGAGCCCATAGAGAAAAAGCAGGTTTACGGAGTTACGTTTGAACAGGGAAGAAATGAAATTTCAATTGGCCGGGAACTGCTGGAAAACAGAGTGACTCAGAACAAGGAGATTCCAAAAGCAGCAGAGATTGATTTAATAATTTCTTTAATTACGTTAAAATACACCCAGTCCAATTCCGTCTGCTATGCAAAGGACGGACAGGCAATTGGAATCGGAGCCGGACAGCAGTCCCGCGTCCACTGTACCAGACTGGCGGGCAGCAAAGCGGATAACTGGTACTTAAGGCAGGCACCGAAGGTGCTTGAACTTCCATTTATTGAAAATATCCGCCGTGCAGACAGGGATAATGCCATTGACGTTTATATCGGTGAGGATTATATGGATGTATTGGCGGACGGCAGATGGGAGCAGGTGTTTAAGGAAAAGCCCCCGGTTTTTTCGGCAGAGGAAAAAAGGCAGTGGCTTGATCAGTTATCTGATGTATCCCTTGGATCTGATGCATTTTTCCCATTTGGGGATAACATTGACCGGGCATATAAAAGCGGCGTGAAGTATGTTGTTCAGCCAGGCGGCTCCGTCAGGGATGATCAGGTGATTGAAACCTGTGACAAGTACGGTATGGTAATGGCATTTAATGGAATCCGCCTGTTCCATCATTAATAAAATATCTGACTGAAGGGATCGGACCGGTGTCCGGTCCTTTTTTTTGACTGCATTACTTTACATAAAAATATTATGTAAAGTAATGCGGATAGTCTGAGAAAAAAATAAGTACCAGCCTATATTTTTTGTAAAAGCACTTTAAAGGCGGGGGCGGCATAAAATAGGATTAAGTAAGTTTAAGGTGGCTTTCTTTGAAAACTTTTCCCAAACCTTTAACTGCGCGAGAGGAACGAGAGTGTCTGGAACGATACCAGGAAGGGGATCAGGAGGCGAGAGCCACACTCATCGAGCGTAATATGCGTCTTGTGGCCCATGTGGCGAAGAAGTATCAGAATACAGACTATGATATGGAAGATCTCCTATCTGTGGGGACCATCGGGTTAATCAAGGCTGTTAATACCTTTCATCCGGACAGAGGATCAAGGCTGGCCACTTATGCGGCGAAATGTGTGGAGAATGATATCCTATCATAACGGCTTCTGTAATCCGTTATGCTGGTTTCTGTACTGAGCAGGTGAAATCCCCATATTTTTTCTAAAAACCTTTGAGAAATAATTGCTGTTGGAATATCCGCATTCAACTGCAATTGCCTCAAGATTCATGGACGTATTCAGAAGAAGGGATATTGCGTGTTCCAGACGGAGACTGGTTAAATGCTTTAGGGGAGAGACTCCTGTCTGTAAATGAAACTGCCTTGTTAAATGGGGAAGACTCACATCAAGTTCCCGGCACATCTGAGAAAGTCCGATTTGATATTTATAATTTTTCTGAAGCCACTTTACAGCATCTTCCACACAGGCATTTTTGGCGGATCTTAGTGGCGTTTCCAGTTCTCTCATAAGCATGGTGAGAAACTGATATAAAAAGATCCCGCTGTCGTAACGTCCGTATTTTTTTCCTGCCTTCACAGCCTGAAATTCTTCTAAAAATAGTAATATGGCCTGACTTGTATTAGCAATAGAAAAAGTTTTTCCTGCCAGGGCCTGAATTCGCTGAAAAAAATAATCTCCCATCTCTCCGTCAAAATGCATGTAAAAATATTTCCATGAATCATTTTCGGCCAGGTAGTATCTGCTGCAGTCCGGAAATGTAATAAAAAAAGCGGTTCCAGGGGAAAGAATGTATGTATGGTCCTCTGTTTCAAACATTCCGGTTCCATCTAACGTATACTGAAGCAAATAGCCGGAATAACCGCTGCGATTATTGTTTTGAAAATCATAGGTTTCATTTCTTCTCTGCTCCATTCCAAAATCCCAGAGAAAAAGGGGAGCATTCCATTGCCTGTCTATATCGAGAAAACCAAATGTCTGACAAGATTCGTTCATCAAAAAATTACCCTCCATGTATCGTTTTCTTACTCTTGTAATAGATTACTCAGTTGTTATAATGATATCAGATTTATCAATTATTTACCAGGAAAGGATAGCTTATGAGCAAAAATTTATCTTCAGAAAAACCTCCCATGGGGTGGAACAGCTATGACTATTATGATACAGCAGTAACAGAACGTGAGGTCAGGGCGAATGCTGAATATATGGCACAGAATTTAAAAGAATATGGCTGGGAGTATATCGTGGTTGATATACAGTGGTATGCCCATAATGCCGGAACCAGGCGGGAAGAGTACCAGTATATCCCCTTTGGGCAGGTTGAGACAGACGAATATTCCAGACTTTGGCCGTGTCCCCACCGTTTTCCTTCTTCTGCGGGAGGTCAGGGTTTTAAACCACTGGCTGATTATATCCATGGACTGGGCTTGAAATTTGGAATTCACATTATGAGGGGCATTCCCCGAATAGCAGCTCATAACTGCATGAAAATACGGAATACAGATATAACAACAGACAGAATTTCAGATCCCTACTCCATCTGCTCCTGGAATCCGGATATGTATGGGGTGATTCCGCAGGCTGAGGGGGCACAGGCATATTATGATTCTATTTTTCAGCTGTATGCGCAGTGGGGAGTAGATTTCATCAAATGCGATGATATCTGCCGTATGGATGCAGCGTCTGCAAAAGAAGAGATACGTATGCTTCATGAAGCAATTAATAACAGCGGGAGGCAGATGGTTCTCAGCCTTTCACCAGGACCTGCCCGGCTTGATGAGGCGTGGCATTATGAAACTTATGCGAATATGTGGCGGATTACCGATGATTTCTGGGATGACTGGAATCTGTTAAAACAGATGTTTGTTCGCTGCGAGCATTGGCAGAACCATGTGAGTGCAGGAAGCTACCCGGATTGTGATATGCTTCCGGTAGGTATGCTGGGAAAAGGCTTCGGCGATGAAAGACTGACCCGGTTTACGAAGGATGAGCAGATTACAATGATGACACTCTGGTGCATGTTCCGGTCTCCGCTGATGATTGGAGCTGAACTGACTCTGATGGATGAATGGACCAAGGGACTGCTTACAAATCCGGAAGTTTTAGCCCTTCTTAGTGATAAATGCAAAGCATCACAGCTTGTGCGGAATGCGGATCGGTGTATCTGGCACAGCAGCCATATGGAAAATGGTTTTAACTATCTGGCTGTCTTCAACTTTTCTGAGGAGGAAAGTGAGATTGCCATCCCGCCCTGTCTCTTAAATATAGAAGGCTTTAAAGACATCTGCTTTAAAGAACTTTGGACAGGTGAAACATTTACTTGTACAACAAAGGACCTGGTATTAAAAGTACCCGGTCACGGATCAAGGCTTTGCCGGTACCAGGGAACCTGACTTTAAAAGACATGGGAGTGAGAATATTCCCATGTCTTTTTCATATACATAAAAAAATAAGACAGGGGGGGATGAAAAACGAAACTGATCGCTGTTGGCAGCCGGTTGATGAAGGATGACGGGATTGGACTTATCGTTGCGCAAGAGCTGGAAAAACGGTTCCATGATTCAGAGCTGGAAATAACCTGTGGAGAAACGGATAGTGAGGGGTGTTTTTATTCTCTCAATCCCGACGATTTTGTACTGATTTTAGATGCCATGAAATCTGGAGCACGGCCGGGTACTGTGAAAATATTTTCCCTAAATGAGCTTATGGATCAGGGATCGGATCTGTCCATGCAGCACGACATGAGCTTTCTGGATCTGATGAAACTTTACAGATGTTCCGTAAGAGGATACTTAATTGGGATTGAGGCCGCCCAGATTGTTCCAGGCTTTGAGCTGAGTCCTGCACTTTACAGGCAGCTTCCGCACATCTGCAGAGAAACAGAAGATATTATAAGAGGTATTCTGTCAGAAGAAGCAAAGCGGGAAACAGTATGAATATAATCCGAAAGGTGGTTTTTTCCTTCTTGTACAAAAACCATGGAAATTGGGCTTAAAAGGCAGGCTTGCACATATATTCTAACAGATAAGCGCCAAAAGGTAAGGAGGTTTAATCATGGATATGGATTTGCTTATGACATATCTTAGCAGCAGTTTAAAGAGATTAAATGCTGATGTGGAGAAGCTTCGCTCCAATCAATACAACAGCGATGATGTACTGGATCACTTAGGCAGTGAATTAATTATGCTGCAGAATCATGTATACTATTTCGGACAGATGCAGGAGAACGGTTTATTTATCAGTCAGTATGGTCAGGCAGGAGGAGCGGCAGGCGGTCCGATGGGGCCAACAGGTGGTGTAACAGGAAGTCCAACAGGAGGTCCGACAGGCGGTCCGACAGGCGGTCCGACAGGAGGTCCAGCGGGAGGCCCGACAGGAGGTCCAACGGGCGGCCCGACAGGGGGAGCAACAGGCGGAGAGCAGCCGGGAGAAAGTACTGGGCCACAGCCCCTGACCTATTTTACACTGGAGCAGCTGTCACAATATGATGGAAAAAACGGTGCTCCGGGTTACGTTGCGGTCAATGGAGTGGTCTATAACGTTACCAATAACCGTTTATGGGCAGGAGGAAATCATTTTTGGGGACTTTATGCGGGAAGGGATTTAAGCGTAGAATTTGCATCCTGCCATCCGGGAGCAATGGTTTTAAGTGTGCTGCCGGTTGTAGGGTACCTGATTCAGGAATAGGGGGAGCGATAATCATTGAAGGAAGAACATGCATCATGCCCTTTTCAGGAATTTAAATTAAAGGAAACCACACAGCTGGTATCCAGGGCAATGGAGGAAATCGGAAGCCAGAAGCTGACAAAGCCCAATCTGGTGTGGCTGGAGCTGAATGGATGCACAGGAAATACGATTTCCATGCTTGATGGTCAGAATCCGGATTTCCAGTATCTTATGACGCAGATGACAAACTTCATCTACAGCAACAGCCTGATTGCATCTGAGGGTGCAGAAGCGATGGATCAGCTGTTCGATATGATCGGGGATGAGTACATACTGGCAGTAGAGGGAGCTGTTTCCAGGAAGGATAATGGATTGTATCATATTATTGGGCGTCATGAAGGGAACGAAGTAACAGGTCTGGAAGCTGCAATCAGACTGGGGGAGCATGCCTCCCATATCATTGCAGTTGGAGACTGCGCATCTTACGGCGGAGTATCGGCAGCAAGACCCAATCCGTCAGACTGCACTGGAATTTCAGATGTTGTGAGCCGGAAGGTGCTTAAACTGACGGGATGTCCCTGCCATCCGGACTGGCTTATGGGAACCGTGGCATACTTAATTCTTTACGGGGAACCGCCTCTGGACGATATGGACCGGCCTTTGATGTTTTATGGCATAACAATTCATGACCGCTGCCCCAGAAGATCTTATTTTGACGCGGGCATTTTTGCGACAAAACTGGGAGAAGAGACTTGTATGTTCATGCTGGGGTGCAGAGGGCCTGTGACCCAGACAGACTGTCCCATCCGCAAATGGAATGGACACGTAAACTGGCCGGTAGGAGATGACACTCCCTGTATCGGATGTGCTCAGTTTGGATTTCCGGATGCCATGGAGCCCTTTATCACTTATGATACCATGAGGGAGGAATAATATGGCGGATACAATTATCATCAATCCAGTAACCAGAATCAATGGATTTATGGAAATAGAAGCAGAGGTGGGAAATAATACTGTGACAGATGCCAGGACAAAAGGCCTGATGTTTCGTGGATTTGAAAAGATGCTGACAGGCAGAGGTCCATTGGATGCAGTGTATTTTACACAGCGTATCTGTGGAATCTGTTCCACAGCCCATTCTATGGCTGCTTCTTTAGCACTGGAAGATGCCCTTGGGATTGTTCCTTCCGAGCAGGGAATGTATGTAAGGGATCTGCTTCATGCCTGTGAATTTCTGCAGAATCATCTAAGGCATCTCTACCAGTATACTCTTCCGGACTATGTGAAACTGCCGGAGGGATATCCTCTTTTTAAAACAGATCACAATGATTACAGGCTGCCCCAAGCGGTTAACACACGTCTTGTAAATGATTATTTTGAATCCCTGGAATATAGCAGAAATGCCCATAAAATGTTAGCCATTCTGGGAGGAAAGGCACCTCACAATCACGGAGTATTTATAGGAGGAATCACTTCACCCGTTTCGGTTGATATGATTATTGCCATTAAATCTATTTTATTCGGGATTGAACAGTTTATAACGGAAAAAATGCTGCCGGATGTATATGAAATAGCATCTTATTATCCGGAATACTATCATTTTGGGGGCGGCTATGGCAATCTTTTATCCTATGGATGTTTTCATCATTATAAAGAGTTGGGGACTTTGTATGTAGATCCATATATTTACACAAATGAACAGTATTCTCATTTTGATCCGGCACTTATCGCCCAGTCAGACGAATATGCGTGGTTTAATGAAGCGGATGAACCAGACAGGAAGAAGCCAGACGCCTATTCCTGGATCAGAGCACCCAGATACAACGGGATGCCTTTTGAGGTGGGACCTTTAGCAAGACAATGGCTCTCTGGAGAGTACAGACATGGGATATCTGCTATGGACAGAACCATTGCCCGTGTTCTGGAAGCAAAGAAAATTACCCGGATTATGAATACTCTTTTAGAAAATCTCATTCCGGATGTGCCCATGCAGCAGGAATATGTAGTGCCGGAGAAGGCGGATGGAAAAGGTCTCATCGATACAACCCGGGGATCACTCGGTCACTGGCTGACAATTGAAGATAAGAAGATCCTGTTCTATCAGATTATTACACCTTCCGCCTGGAACTTATCCACTCAGACAGGGCAAAGAAAGGGAACGGCAGAACAGGCACTTATGGGTGCCCCGGTGAAAGATGAGAGTATGCCGGTGGAAATAGGAAGAATCATAAGATCCTTTGATCCCTGCATCTCCTGTGCCACTCACGTGTTCGTTCCAGGAAAATGTGATAAAATTATTCAGGTTGTTTAAACACCTGAGTACTTTCTGCTTTTATTGCGTCTAACAGCGCTTTTTTCTGGTCATTTGGGCATTGAAGCAGGCGGACTGACTGCATAAGTACCTGATTATGAATGACGGCCGCTCTTCTGCCAAGTTCTTTTTTATCTTCCTCCGTCTGGGGATTATATACGATCATATTCATAGAGAATGCCTTGAAATTCAGGGTTTATATATTTGTATGTTATTCTGCGTGTCCGGTATGTTTGAGGACGCGTTTTCCATGAGAAAACAAGGAGGGTTTGTGTGGTGGAAGACAGAAATCAACCGTTTGCCATATATTCCAGAAAATCCAAATTTACCGGGAAAGGGGAAAGCATCGGCAATCAGATTGAGCTTTGCAGACAATATATCACCGCCCATTACGGGGAAGGCATAGCGGACAGTGCCATGATTTTTGAAGATGAGGGCTTTTCCGGAGGAAATTTAGAGCGTCCCCAGTTTCAGCAAATGATGAAAGAGGCAAAGAAAAAGAATATTTCAGCCATTGTATGCTATCGCCTTGACCGTATCAGCCGTAATATCGGTGATTTTGCAAACCTGATTGGAGAACTGAATAATCTGGATATTTCATTTATTTCAATTAAAGAACAATTTGATACATCATCGCCCATGGGGAGGGCCATGATGTATATTGCTTCCGTATTTTCCCAGCTGGAGAGGGAAACCATTGCAGAACGAATCCGGGATAATATGCATGAGCTCTCTAAAAGCGGAAGGTGGCTTGGCGGAAACACCCCCACTGGTTACCAGTCTGAACGGGTGACGTCTGTTACCATTGACGGGAAGCAGAAAAAGGCATATAAACTGAAACGGATTCCGGAAGAGGCGAATCTGGTAAAACGGATCTATGAGAAGTTTCTGGAGACCGGTTCCCTCACACAGACAGAGACTTATCTCTTACAGAATGGATACAAAACAAAACAGGAACGGTTATTCAGCCGTTTTGCTATTAAGGGAATTCTTACAAACCCGGTATATATGATTGCAGATCAGGAAGCATATGAATATCTGAGGGAAAAAAAGGTGGAGCTTTTTGCAGACCGGTCTGATTTTAAGGGGATCCATGGTGTCATTGCGTATAACCGGACCTTACAAAAGCAGGGCAGAGCCCATGAGATGAAAGAGATGGAAGAATGGATTGTGGCTATTGGTAAACATGAGGGGCTGATCCCGGGGGCGGTGTGGGTCAGCGTCCAGCGTCAGCTGGAACGGAATAAGTCAAAAAATTACCGCAAACCCAGAAGTAATGTGGCACTTCTTTCCGGCATTCTTATCTGCGGAAAATGTCATGATTATATGCGTCCGAAACTTTCCGGCAGGTATAATGAACGTGGGGAACAGATCTATTCCTACCTCTGTTCCATGAAAGAAAAAAGCCGCATGAAATGCTGTGCAATGAAGAATGCAAATGGGAATCTGCTGGACAGCATGGTAATTAAGGAATTAAAAAAAATTTCGGAAGACAGGAAGGAATTTACGAAACAACTGGAGGAGAGCAGAAAACAGCTTCAGGAAAAAAAACAGGATTATGAGATGGATATCAGCCGTTTGGAAGAGGGGCTTTTACAGACCGGGAGAGAGATTGAAGGTCTTGTTGCCTCTTTAAAAACTGCCGGAGGAACGGCGGCCGGAGATTATATTGTCAGACAAATCGATGAACTGCATAAAAAGAAAGAACAAATTCTATTTCAGATAGGAACGTGTAAGGAAACTGCCATGGGGAAGGAACTGACCGCTTTGGAATTTGAACTGCAAAAAGAAACGCTTTCCACTTTTGAAAAGACTGTAGATCGAATGGATGTAGAACAGAAACGGGCGGCCATACGGATATTGGTGAAACAGGTGGTCTGGGATGGAGAAAACGTTCATCTTTATCTCTTCGGTTCCAGGGAGCCGTCTTGTGACTCTAGCAAATGAGATCCTAATGCTCCTTCGTGCTAATAAAAAATATTCAAAAGAAGTTTCTT